>CAVVZH010000016.1:0-176801 GCA_963752795.1 uncultured Alphaproteobacteria bacterium | reverse complement strand
TACGGTTCGTCTGGATCGTCCACTTCCGGGATCGTATCTCTCCCGTCGCCTAATCCAGCCTTTACGATTTCTATCGATAGTCAGCGGTGATGCATTCCGACCGGCAACCGTATTCCCATGAAAAAACAAAAGCCGTCATAATCGCCGCCTTTGAAGGCCGAATGTCGCCGTAAATCGCTACGAGCAAGCCAGCTCACCCGAAACCGGACCTCCGAAGGCGAACGGTAGCGAGGCAGGCATTCGCGATGTTTGCCGGAGAGTGTGGACCGACGATGACCCGTCGGTGCATATTGATCCAACGAGCAAGCGGGAACGTACGGACATGCCCAATATTGTCTTGATCGTCGGCAGCGCGCCAGATGCGGTCAGAAGCAGGGAATGGCGCCGAACATCGTTTACCTCGATCGTTGCAATCAATAATGCGTGGGCAGTGCGGCCCGATTGGGATTACTTGATTTACGCCGATGATTTCCCTGCCGAACGTTTGCCGAACGATCGACGCCTCGGCGTGGCATCGATCATAAAATCCGGGGACTTCGTCCCGGCGCAGAACGCCTTCGGCGGCTTTGTCTACGCGGGTGGTACGATGGCGTTCACCGCTGGCTATTGGGCCTTAAAGGCTCTCCAGCCTGAAATAATAGCGTTTCTGGGCTGCGACATGGTGTATCCGAGCAACGCGCCGACGCATTTCTACGGCGTTGGCACGGCGGACCCGCTACGCGACGACGTGACCTTGAGAGACTTGAAAGCAAAGTCGGGAAGGCTGTTTGCCAAAGCCCTGCGCCACGGGACAGTCTGCCTGAACCTTTCAAACCTTCCCGAAAGCCGCCTTGCAATACCGCGGGTGACCCTGACGTTTATCGATCGGCTTACCTCGGTTCGGATCAAAGCCCTCAGGGCGATCCTTGAAGCTTCTATCGATCCGATGTCCATCGAGAGCGCCGGCAGGCTCGAAGCCGAGCTCGGATATCTGGTCGAAGATGGCCGATACTGGGAACACATGTCGGACTTCGATGAAACCGCGCTGAAGCAAATCGATCAGCATTGGAACTCATCGGTCAAGCAACTGCCTGCATCAGTTCTTCCGAGCGACGCGTGCTGGAGCGGGCGCGGGCGTTCACGGAACGGGTGAGCACTATCTGTTCAAGGACGGGTCCGGGCGGCGCATCCCCCGCTTTGCCAGCAACCGACTTCTCCCGCTGGACGGTTCCAACGGGCTTCGGCCCTGCGGTTGCTCAGCGTGAATCCGATGGTTGAATGGTATATTGACATACCATTAGGCGCAACAAGCCATCGGAACGCCGAATGAAAACGGGGACGAGCAAGCCTCACGATGTTCCGAAAACCGGTGGCGGCCAGGCAAGGCTCGACGCCAACAACCGCGTTCCGCTCTACCACCAGATCTTCCTCATCCTGCGAAACCGCATCTATGGAGGCGACGCTGGCGCCGGGCGACATCGGTCGCCGGCGAGCAGGAGCTCGTGCCATGAATTCGGCGTCTCGCGCATCACCGCCAAGCGGGCGCTGAACGAACTGGCCGACGCCGGCCTCGTGATCCGCGAGCGCGGGCGCGGCACGCGCGTTGTCAAGCGTCCGCCGCCGCCGGCCGTCACGTCGTCGATCGAAGGCTGGCTCGAGAACATTTCGCTGATGGGTATGGCGACCGAGGCCCGGGTGCTGGATTTCGGCTATGTGCCGGCGAGCGAGGACATTGCTGGCGCGCTCGGCTCTGGCACCGGGCATGGAGGTACAGCGCGCGGTGCGCGTGCGCCTGCTCGACGGCGAGCCGATGTCCTATCTCGTGACTTATGTGCCGAGCGACATCGGCCGGCAGCTTCGATCGCGAGGACCTGAACGCAATGCCCGCTGCTGCATCTGCTCGAGCGCGCCGGCGTCAACGTCGCGTCGGCCCGACAGACGCATTTCGGCGACGATGGCCGACGCGGCAGTGGCAAGCGCGCTCTCGATCGCCATGCGGGCGCACCGCTGATCGAGGTGCGCCGCGTCGTGAGCGATGCCGCCGACCGGCCGGTGGAATATCTGCGCGTCCTCTACCGGCCCGATCTCTACCGGTTCGAAATGTCCATGCGCCGGGTCCGCGAAAAGGACGGCATGCGGTGGACGACCCAGACCTCATCCCCGGTCCCGGCCGGCGGAGATGACTGATTCAAGAATAACCGGGGAACACTGAAATCGACCGCCGGTCGAACCAACAGGAGGTGAATTATGGCTGAACGTTACTCACAACGAAAATCAAATCGCGGCGGGATTCGCCGCCGCGACTTCCTGGCGACCGGCGCTGCCGCGCTCGGCTTCGGCATCACCGGCTTTCCGGCGGTTCTGCGCGCACAGGCCGGCGCCGGTCAAGATCGGGCTGATCCATCCCGTCTCCGGCTTCATCGCGTTCTCCGGCACGCAGTGCCGCGCCGGCGCGCGAAATGGCCATCGCCGACATCAATGCGGCGGGCGGCATCAAGTCGATGGGCGGCGCCATGCTCGAGGCCATGCTCGGCCGACAGCCAGGGCAAGCCCGACATCGGCGCGGCTGAAGTCGACCAAGATGACCGAAGCCGGCGTCAACGGCATCGTCGCCGGCTATTCCTCGGCGATTTCGCTCGCCACCTCGCAGGAAGCTGCCAAGACCAACACGCCGCACGTCGTCGATGTCGGCGTCTCCGACGAAATCGTCACGCGCGGCCTGGCCAACACGTTCCGCTTCGCGCCCGGCTACGGCAAGGTCGCCGAGATGGCGGTCGCCAATCTCGACACGATCAACAAGGCGGCCGGCTCGCCGGCGAAGACCGCGATGATCGTCCATGAGGAATCGCTGTTCGGCACCGGCACGGCGAAGCTGCTGTCCAAGCAGCTGCCCGAGCATCGGCATCGAGGTCGTCGAAGTCATCAAGCACGCCAACCCGACGCGCGACTTCACCAACATCGCGCTGCAGATCAAGTCCAAGAAGCCCGGACCTGATCATCCCGGCCAACTACTACAATGAATATGTGCTGCTCGCCCGCACGCTGCGCCAGCAGCAGATCGACGCGAAGGGCATCTATTCGGTGCTCGGCGGAGCGGCGTCGAACTACAAGTTCGTCAAGGAATTCCCGGAAGCGGCCGAACTGATCATGGACTGCAACCACTGGTACGATCCGAAGTCGGACCTGGCGCTTGCCCGCCGCAAGGCGGCCGAGGCCAAGGGCCTGATCTACACCTACGAGGTCTTCCTCGCCTACAATGCGGTCGCCTTCCTTGCCGACGCCATCGATCGCGCCGGCTCGACCGACAAGGATGCCGTCAACGCGGCGCTGGCCGCCTCGACCTGGGACCAGCACGGCATGCCCTATGGCCCGACCAAGATCGTCAACGGCCAGAACGAGGGCGCGCAGCCGGTCAACACCCAGGTCCAGAAGGGCGACATCGAGGTGATCTATCCGGAGGAGTTCGCCTCGGCGAAGCCGGTCTTCCCGATGAAGATGTAGCTCGCCACGATGCCGATACCGGCCGGGCGCGACGCCCGGCCGGCCATTCCGCGGCCCGGATCCAGGCCAGCCATGCCCGATAGCTCGCATCATCATTCCGTCGCTTCTCAACGGGCTGACCACCGGCGCGCTCTATGCGCTGGTGGCGCTCGGGCTGACGCTGATCTACGGCGTCCTGCACATCATCAATTTCGCGCATGGCGCGCTGCTGATGGTCGGCCTTTACGCGGTCTATTTCCTCAACGCGCAGCTCGGCATCGATCCCTATGTGGCGCTGCTGATCGTGCCGCCGGCGATGTTCGCGCTCGGCTATGCGCTGCAGCGCGGCATCATCTGGCGCGCCGGCCACGGCCGGGACGAGAACATCCTGCTGGTCACGCTCGGCCTTTCGATCGTGATCGAGAACCTGGCGCTGTTCTTCTTCCGGTCCGACACGCGCACCATCGACACGCCCTATTCGTTCGACGACGGTCGACATCTTCGGCGCCTTCCTGCCGCTTCCCAAGGTTGTCGCCTTCTTCGGCGCGCTGGTGACGGCGGCGGCGCTCTGGCTGCTGATGACCGCACCGATCTCGGCCGCGCCATCCGGGCGCTTGCCAAGGAGCGCAAGGGCGCGCGCGCTTGTCGGCATCGACGCCGAACATGTCTACGCCATGAGCTTCGGCCTTGGGATCGGCTGCCTCGGCGTCGCCGCCTGCCTGCTGCTGCCGAGCTATTATGTCACGCCGCAGGTCGGGCACGGTTTCGTGCTGATCGCCTTCACGATCGTCGTGCTCGGCGGCATGGGGTCCTTCGTCGGCGCGTTGATCGGCGGTTTCATCATCGGCGTGGTCGAGGCGCTGGGCGGGCTCTTTCTTGGCGAAAGCCTCGGCCAGATCGGGATCTTCGTGATCTTCATCCTGGTGCTGATGTTCCGGCCGACCGGGCTGCTCGGGCACAAGGTCTGAGCCCGCATGCAGATCGCTTTCCCTGCTCCTCTTCGTCTTCGCCGCGATCGCGCCGCGGCCGCTGGCTGATCACGTTCGGAATCCTGGCTGAACGTCGTCATCATGACGCTCTATGCCGCGCTTCTCGGCCAGGCATGGAACATCCTGGGCGGCTATGGCGGCCAGTTCTCCTTCGGCCACGCCGCCTTCTTCGGCACCGGCGCCTACACCGTGGCGGTGCTGCAGGTGCAGCTCGGCGTCAATCCGTGGATCGGCTCTTGTCGGCGGGCGCGCTTCCTCTGCCGCGCGTCGCAGCCTTCATCGGCTTTGCGACGTTCCGCTACGGACTTGCGCGGCTCCTATTTCGCGCTGGTCACGCTGGCCTTCGCCGAAGTGTTGCGCATCCTCTCCAACTCGGTCGGCTTCACCGGCGCGGGCGTCGGCCTGCTCATCCCGCTTGAGCGAAGCGCGGCGCAATCTGCAGTTCGCCGGCAAGGCAGGCTTTTTCTGGCTGATCTGGGCGATGGCCCTCGCCGCCTTCCTGGCGGTCGTGGTGGATCGGCAATTCGCGCTTCGGCGCGCAACTGACGGCGGTGCGCGACAATGAGGATGCGGCGCGCGCGCTCGGCGTCGACGCCTTCCGGGTGAAGATGGGCGCGATCATGCTGTCGGGGCTTTTCTCCGGGCTGGCCGGCGTCTTCTATGCGCAATATTTCCTCTACCTCGACCCGAACATCGCCTATGGCGTCGAGATTTCGATCGACAAGCCTGCTGGTTCCCATCATCGGTGGCATGGGCACGCTGTTCGGCCCGCTGCTCGGCGCGGCGGCGCTGCACGCGATTTCGCAGGTGACCCGCGCTGTCATCGGCGACGCGCCCGGCATCAGCCTTGCGCTCTATGGCGCGCTGCTCGTCGTCATGATCCTGTTCATGCCGCGCGGGCTGGCGGGCCTGGTAACGCGCCGCCGCCGGTCAGCCCGCATCGTCGAGGCGGGAGCCGCGCGATGCTTGAGGTGCGACGGACTGTCCAAGAATTTCGGCGGCTTGCAGGCCGCGCGAGGCCGTGTCGTTGACCGTGCCGGCAGGGCGGCATCATCTCGCTCATCGGCCCGAACGGGGCCGGCAAGACAACCCTGTTTTCCCTGATCACCGGCTTTCAACAGCCCGACAGCGGTTCGGCTTCGTTTCATGGGCGAGGATATCACCGGGCTGCCGCCCGAGCGGATCGCCATGCGCGGCATGGTGCGCACCTTCCAGACCGTGCAGCCCTTCGCCGGGCAATCGGTGCGCGACAACATCGCCGTCGGCGCGCATCTGCGCATCGGCCGACGCCGCGAGGCGCTCGCCAAGGCCGAGGAGGTCGCGCAACGGGTCGGCCTTGCCGACAGGCTGGACATGGACGCCGCCGATCTGACGGTTGCCGGGCGCAAGCGGCTCGAAATCGCCCGCGCCCTCGCCACCGATCCGAAGCTCGTCCTCTTCGACGAGGTACTGGCGGGACTCAATCCATCCGAAATCCGCGACGTGCTCCCGCTCATCCGCGCCATACGAGACGCCGGCGTGACGATCCTCCTGATCGAGCATGTGATGCAAGCGGTCATGAGCCTCTCGGAATATGCCTTCGTCCTCAACCAGGGCCGCATCATTGCGGAAGGCGAGCCGGGCGAGGTGGCGCGCGATCCCCAGGTCATCGAGGCCTATCTGGGCAAGGGGATGGCCGAGCGCATCGCGGCCCGGGAGGCGGCCGATGCTTGAGGCGCGGGGCGTTCGCGGCGGTTATGGCGCGGTCGAGGTCCTGCGCGGCGTCGATCTGGACATCGCGTCGGGCGAGATCGTCGCACTGCTTGGCTCCAATGGCGTCGGCAAGACCACCTTCGCCTCGGTCATGTCGGGGTTGGTGCGCTGCCGCGGTGGCTCCATCCGTTTCAACGGGTCGGAGATCCATCGCCTTGGTTCGCGCGCCATCGTCGAGCTCGGCATCATCCACGTCCCCGAAGGGCGGCATGTCTTTCCCAATCTGACCGTACGCGAAAACCTGGAACTCGGCGCCTATCGGCGCGCCAAACCGAACCGCGCACGCAACATGGATCGCGTTACCGAGATTTTTCCGCGCTTGAAGGAGCGTATGGCGCAGAAGGCCGGCACGCTGTCGGGCGGCGAACAACAGATGCTCGCCATCGGTCGCGGGATGATGGCCGAACCGGAACTGCTCATCCTCGACGAGCCTTCCATTGGGCTCTCGCCGTTGTTGGTGGAGGAGATGTTCGCCCTCATACGGCAGTTGAACGAGACCGGCCTGACCATCCTGCTGGTCGAGCAGAACGTGCTGCAATCGCTCGAAATCGCGACTTCGGCACTGGTCATGGAGAATGGCGAGATCAAACTGTCGGGCAAGCCGGTGGACATGATGAACGATCCGGAGCTGCAGCGCTCCTATCTGGGGCTGGCATGATGGCGTCAACCTTAGCGCAAAAGATCATCGCCCGCGCCGCGGGCCTGCCTCACGCCAGTACCAGGCGAGGTCGTCACGGCGCGCGTCGATTTGGCGATGATCCATGATTCGGGCGGACCGCGTCGCGTCGAGCCGATCCTGAAGGAACTCGGCGCTGGACTGTTCGACGCCTCGCGGTCGTGCTCATTTCCGACCACTTCGTGCCGGGCGATACCGAGGAAGGCGCGCGCATCCTTCGAACTGACGCGGCAATGGGCAAAGGAGCGTCAGGTCGCCTTCCACGACGGCGAGGGTATCTGCCACGTGGTTCTGCCCGAGCGCGGACATTTGCGGCCGGGCATGTTCGTGGTTGGCGGCGACAGCCATTCGCCGACCGGCGGCGCCTTCGGCTGCTACATGTTCGGCGTCGGCGCGACCGAGATGGCGGGCGTTCTTGCGACCGGCGAAATCTGGCTGAAGGTTCCCGGAACGATCTTGATCGAATGGCGCAACCGGTTGAGCCCCGGCGTTCTCGCCAAGGACATCATGCTGGCGCTATGCGGCAGGCTGGGCATGGATGGCGGCAAATACCAGGCGGTCGAATATACCGGCGAGGCGATAGCGGCGCTGTCGATGCAGGAGCGCATGACGCTGTCGAACATGGCTGCGGAGCTCGGCGCGCAGGCGGGGCTCATCGCGCCCGACGCCACGACCGAAGCGTTTTTGCGCGGCGCAGGGAGCGATCCGGGCGACTATGGCTGGTTGCGCACCGATGCCGACGCGGCGCTCCTCGAGCACCACGTCTTCGACGCGGCGGCGCTCGAGCCGCAGGTCGCCGCGCCGCATTCTCCGGCCAATTCGGCGCCGGTTGCCGAGACGGCGGGCACGCCGCATCGACGTTGCCTATATCGGCGCCTGCACGGGCGCGAAATACGGCGATCTGAAAGGCGCCGCGGACATCCTTAGAGGCCGCACGCTGGCGCCGGGCATCGAGCTTCTGGTCGCTCCGGCGTCGCGGCTGCGATCAGGACCGCGCCGCCGCGGACGACATCATGAAGGTCTTCGAGGATGCCGGCGCGCGCATCCTGCCCAATGCATGCGGCATTTGCGCCGGCTACGGCACCCACCGGCTGGGCGAGGACGTGACCTGCATTTCTTCCACCGCCCGCAATTTCAAGGGGCGCATGGGCGCTTCTTCATCGAAGGTCTGGCTCGCTTCCCCGCTGACCGTCGCGGCATCCGCCATCGAGGGTCGCATCGCCGATCCGAGAGGCCTTCTGGCGGTGACCGGTTCATGAGCGGGCGCATTTTCCTGTTCGGGGACGACATCGACACCGATCAACTGGCGCCGGGGCACTATATGCGCGGCGGCATCGATGAACTCTCCGCGCATTGCCTCGAAGGAGTGCGGCCGGGGTTTGCCGGGATCCTCCGCCCCGGCGACATCGTCGTGGCGGGCCGGAACTTCGGCATGGGATCGTCGCGCGAACAGGCCGCCGAGGCGCTTCTGCATCTGGGCGCGGCCGGCGTGGTGGCGCTTTCCTTTGCCGGTATCTTCTACCGCAACGCCATCAATCTCGGGCTCGCGGTCCTGGTGGCTAACGACCTCTCCGAGGTCGAGGATGGCGATCCGGCGCGGCTCGACGTCGAACGGGCCAGACTGCGTTCTGACCGACAAGAATGCGGCGGTTTCCCTCGAACCGCTGCCCGGCAACCTCAAGCGCATGCTCGCCGATGGCGGGCTTGTGCCGCATTTGAAGAAGCGCTTCGCGGCGGAGCGCGGCAATGGAACGGCAATATGAGTAGAAGTTTGAAAGAGCGGCTCCGAAAAGAGCGCATCCTGCTGGCGCCCGGCGTCTATGACGCGATCACCGGGCTGATCGCCGAACAGGCGGGCGCCGAGGCCGTCTATCTGTCCGGTGCGTCCATCGCCTATACGCGGTTCGGCCGCCCCGATATCGGGCTCGTCTCGATGAGCGAAGTTGCCGACACGATCGCGGTCCTGCGCGACCGCATCGCGCTGCCCATCGTCGTCGATGCCGACAATGGCTTCGGCAATGCGCTCAACGTCCAGCGCACGGTGCGCGTCTTCGAGCGCATGGGCGCCAACGCGCTGCAACTCGAAGACCAGACCATGCCGAAGCGCTGCGGCCATCTGGACGGCAAATCGCTGATTTCGACCGAAGAGATGGCCGGCAAGATCAGGGCGGCATGCGACGCGCGCGCCTCCGACGAGACCCTGATCATCGGCCGGACGGATGCGATCGCGGTGGAAGGTTTCGAAGCGGCGGTCGAGAGGGCGGAAGCCTATGTCGAGGCCGGCGCGGACATGCTCTTCATCGAAGCGCCGCAATCGCTCGACGAGATCAAGCAGGTCGTGAAGCGGTTTAGCGGCCGCGTGCCGCTGATGGCCAACATGGTGGAAGGCGGCAAGACGCCGATCGTCGACGCCGCCGGCCTGGAGGAGCTTGGCTTCAGCCTCGTCATCTTCCCCGGCGGCATCGTGCGCGCGCTCGCCGCCACCGCGCGCGACTATTATTCCAATCTGGTGTCGCGGGCTCGAACGAGGCGTTCCGTAACCGCATGTTCGACTTCTCCGGCCTGAACGATCTCATCGGCACGCCGGAATTGCTCGCCGAGGGCAAACGCTACGATGGAGGGCCTGCCTGATGGCTCTCGATCCGGTCACGCTCGCCATCCTCAAGGGCCGCCTCGAACAGATCGCCGACGAAATGGACGCGACCCTGTTCCGCTCGGCGTTCAACCCGATCATCGCGGAGGCGCACGACGCCTCGCATGGCATTTACGACGCCAGGACAGGCGAAACCCTCGTCCAGGGCAAATCCGGTCTGCCGATCTTCGTCGGCGTCATGGCGTTTGCCGTAAAGGCCGTCATCGACAAGGCGTCCCACTCCGGCGGCATCCATGAAGGCGATGTGTGGATCTTCAACGACCCTTACGACGGAGGCACCCATCTGTCGGATTTCCGGCTGGTGAAGCCGGTCTTTCGTCACGGGGACATCTTCTGCTTCCTGGCGTCGGTCGGCCACTGGCACGATGTCGGTGGCAACGTCCCGGGAAACTACAATCCGGCGGCCACGGAGTGCTTTCAGGAAGGCATGCTTATCCCGCCGGTCAAGCTCTACGACCGGGGCGAGTACCGCCAGGACATCGTCGACATCCTGTCGGCCAATTCGCGCCTGCCACTGTCGCTCTACGGTGACCTCAACGGCCAGATCAACGCGCTCGACCTCGGCGAAAAACGCATGAACGCCCTCGTCGACGATTATGGCGATTCCGTTGTGGCGTCGGCCCTGATCGAATTGAAGGCGCGCGCAGCGGAGATGATGCGCGCCCAGATATCCGCTCTGCCCTCGGGCAGCGTCTCGGCGGAGGATTTCCTCGACAATGACGGCATCGTGGATGAACCCTTGAAGATCGCGCTCGACCTGACCATCGAGCGGCGACCGCATGATCATGGATTTCACGCGGTCCTCGCCGGCCTGCCTCGGGCCGGTGAACATCTCCCGTTCAACGACGATCGCCGCCTGCTACGTGGCGTTGAAGCATATCTTCGGCGATGTTCCCGCCAATGCCGGCGTGCTCGAGCCGGTGGAATTCCGCATCGATGAGGATTTGCTTCTCTCGGTCAGGGCGCCGAAGCCGGTCGGCGGCTACACCGAAACGATCCTGCGTCTGATCGACGTCATCTTCCAGGCCGTCGCCAAAATCGCCCCCGAACCGGCAATGGCGTGCGCCTATGGCACGATCAACGCGCTGTCGCTCGCCGGATACCGCGTCGACGGCCGGCGCTGGGTGATGTTCTCCTTCTTCGGCGGCGGCCACGGCGCGCATGGCGGCGGCGATGGCCTCAACCACGGCAATGCGCCGATCTCCACGGCGACCATACCGCCGCTTGAAATCCTCGAGGCCGCCTATCCGGTGCGCTTTACCCAATGGGCCTTGCGGCCGGATTCCGGCGGCCCCGGACTCTATCGCGGTGGTCTCGGCTCGATCTACGAAATCGCCCTGCTGGAAGAAGATGCCGATGTGTTCCTCTTCGGCGAACGGGGTAAATTCGCGCCGCAAGGCGTCTGCGGCGGCGATGCGGCGGCGACCAATCGTTTCCGCTACGAGCAATCCGACGGCGAGCACGAGCCGCCGATGGTTTCCAAGATGGTCGGCATCCATATCGAACGCGGCCAGCGCGTCCGCCTGGAGACGCCGGGCGGCGGCGGCTACGGCCATGCCGGGGAGCGCGACACGGAGGCGGTGGCGCGCGATGTCCGCCTGGGCTTCGTCTCTCCCGAACAGGCGCGCGCGAAATATCAGGTCGCCATTGCCGCCGATGGCCGGATCGACGAGTCGGCGACCGCTGGGTTGCGTGGCAGGGAGGCAGCCGAATGACCAGACCGGCTTATGTGATCGGCGTCGATGTTGGCGGCACCTTTACCGACGTCTTCATCCTCGATGAAACCAGCGGCGCGGTGACGACCGCCAAAGTCCCGTCGACAAGGAACGACCAGTCGAAGGGATTCGTCGAAGGCATTGCCGGAAAGGTAGGCGATTTCGCCGATATCCGCACGGTCGTCCACGGCACGACGGTGGGCACCAACGCCCTCCTCGAACGCAAGGGCGCGCGCACCGGCATCGTCACGACGGAGGGCTTCCGCGACGTGCTCGAAATGCGCCGCCGCGACCGGCCGACCACATGGGGTCTGAAAGGTTCCTTTACGCCTGTCGTTGAACGGCCCGACCGGGTGGAGGTCGCCGAGCGCGTGCTCGCGGACGGATCGGTGCTGCGGGTCGTGGAGGTGGAGGAAGTCAAGCGGCAGGCGCAGGTGCTGGCAGCCAATGGCTGCGAGGCGGTGTGCGTCTTCTTCATCAACGGGTACGCCAACAATGACAACGAGCGGCGCGCCGTCGAAGCCGTACGATCGGTCTGGCCCAACGACTACGTCACGTGCGCAACCGAGATCCTGCCGGAGATCCGTGAATTCGAACGACTATCCACCGCGACGCTCAACGCCTATCTGCAGCCTGTCGTCTCCTCCTATCTCGAGCGGCTGGAAAGTGCGCTGTCGAACCGGGGATTCACCGGCGACATCCTGATCGTTCAGTCCAACGGCGGCGTGATGGCCGTCGACACGGCCAAGCGCTACCCGGTGAGGACAGCGCTTTCAGGCCCCGCGGCGGGCGTCATCGCCGCGACGGCCATCGCCAAGGCAGCCGGTTTCGAGAACATCATCACCTGCGACATGGGCGGCACGTCCTTCGACGTATCGCTGGTTGCCGATGGCAGGGCGGCGCTCGCCGCGCAGACCTCGATCGATTTCGGCATGGTCGTTCGCACGCCGATGATCGAAATAACGACAATCGGCGCGGGCGGCGGTTCGATCGCCTCCGTCGACAAGAGCGGGTTGCTGCAGGTAGGCCCGGAATCGGCCGGCTCCGATCCGGGGCCTGTTTGTTACGGCCTCGGCAATGAGAGGCCGACGGTCACCGACGCCAACCTTGTGCTTGGCCGCATCAATCCGGCGCGTCCGATCGGCGGCAAGCTCGACCGCCTCGACGTCGAAGCGGCGCGGCGCGCCATCGAAACGCATGTGGCGGTGCCGTTGAGGCTCGACATCGACGCGGCCGCGGAAGCCATCCTGAAACTCGCCAACGCCAAGATGGCCGGCGCCATTCGCCTGGTGTCGATCGAGAAAGGCCATGATCCGGCGAAATTCACCGCCATGCCTTTCGGCGGAGGCGGCGCGCTGCACGCCGGCGCGCTCATCAAGGAAGTCGGGCTCGGGTCGGCGCTGGTGCCGCGCTTTCCCGGCGTCACCTCCGCCCTCGGCTGCGTGGTCGCGGACATGCGCCATGATAATGTGCAAACGGTCAACCGCCTTCTCGATGCGGTCGACCCGGCAGCGCTGGGTCTGGAGATGGCGAAGGTCGCCTCGGATACCGAGAAGCTGCTTGCCGCCAGCGGCGTGGGCTTCGAGCGCATCGACCATGTCTACGAACTCGATATGCTTTATCTCGGCCAGACCCATACGGTCAGCGTACCGCTCGTGCTGCCCGAGGCGGGATTGACCTTGTCCGCCATACGGCAGGCATTCGAGGCGGCGTATCGTGAGGCCTATGGCCGGCTGCTGGACAATATCCCTCTCAGGCTCATGAACTACCGGGTGGCGGTAATCGGGCGGCGTCCCGACCTCGATATGGCGGTTTTCGCGCCCTCCGGCGGCAAGCCGCCCGCCGAATGCCGCACCGGCACGCGAATGGTCTATGCCGATGGCGCCCGCCACGAGGCGGCGATCTATGACAGGCTGGCGCTGGAAACGGGCGCGGTCATCGCCGGCCCGGCGATCCTCGAACAGCCCGACACGACGATCTTCATCGATCCCGGCCTCGAAGCCCGGGTCGACCAATTCGGCAATCTCGTCGTTACGCTGGTGCCGCAATGACCGCCCTTGCCGGGGATATCGACCCCCTAAAGACCGGCTTGCTGATCGTCGACCTTCAAAACGATTTCCTGCATCCGGATGGCGCCTATGCGCGAGGCGGGCATGGCAGCCCTGAAATGGCCCTCCTGCCAGAGCGCATCCTGCCTGTCGCCAACGCGCTGCGGGCCGAGGGCGGATGGATCATCTCGACCCAGTTCACGCTGGTGCCGGGCAAGGGCGGGGAGCCGTTCGTCTCGCCGCATCTGCGCGCCATGCGGCCCTTCCTGCGCAGCGGCGATTTTGCGCCGGGCAGTTGGGGACAGGCGTTGGTGGACACGCTTCAACCGGCGGATCTGTCGGTCGAGAAGGTCGCCTATTCCGCCTTCTACATGACGCGCATGGAATGGGTGCTGCGCAAGGCCGGCGTCGAAACGCTGTTCGTCTGCGGCATCGTCACGAATGGCGGCGTCGCCTCGACCGTGCGCGACGCGCATGTGCGCGATTTCCGCACGTTCGTGCTGGCGGATGGCTGCGCCGCCTTTTCCGGCACCGCCCACGACAACGCGCTCGCCGATCTCGCCACCGTCGCCACGATGACGACCTGCGCCGAGGCGGCGAAGCGGATCGGCAATCTCTGAGATGGCCGCCGCAGCCGGGATAATCTCGCGAGCGGCGCCTGAGCGCATCGACGCGGCTGCCGATGTCGTGATCATCGGAGCGGGCGCCTGCGGGCTGACGGCGGCGCTTCGGGCACAGGCAGCGGGCGCGGAAACCATCGTGCTCGAGCGCGACGCTTCTCCCTTCGGATCGACGTCCATGTCGTCGGGCTTCGTGCCCGCGCCGGACACTCGCTACCAGAAAACGGCGGGTGTCGAAGACGATAGCCCCGAGCGTTTCGAAGCCGACATCATGGCAAAGTCGCACCGCCGGTCTACGCCGCGCCTGGCACGGCTGGCCAGCCGCTCGATCGGCCCGGCGCTCGAATGGCTGGGCGACCGGCACGGCATCGAATGGTGCGTGCTCGACGACTTTCTCTATCCGGGACATTCGCGACATCGCATGCACGCGGTCCCCGAGATGACCGGCGCGGCGCTTCTCACAAGGTTGCTGGCGGCAACGGAAGAAGCCGGCATCCCGATCGTCACGAACGCGCGCGCGACACGCCTCTTTCTCGACGGCCATGACCGCATTGTGGCCGTAGGGATCGAGCGGCCGGACGGTTTGTCCGAGACCATCGGCTGCAAGGCGCTTGTCCTGGCGTCAAGCGGGTTTGGCGGCAATAGCGATCTCGTTGGGCGTCACATCCCTGAAATCGCCGATGGCCTGTACTACGGGCATGCGGGGAACAAGGGAGACGCGCTTTGCTGGGGGCAGGCGCTCGGAGCGCGCATCGAGCATCTGTCGGGCTATCAGGGGCATGGCTCGCTCGCCCATCCGCATGGCATCCTGATCTCGTGGGCGGTCATGACCAAGGGCGGGATCCAGGTGAACGCCGATGGCGAGCGCTTTTCGGACGAAAGCGGCGGCTATTCCGAACAGGCGGTCAAGGTGCTGGCACAACCTGGCGGCATCGCATGGGACATCTTCGACGAAGACATCCACGCCTTCGCCATGTCGTTTCCCGACTATCGCGAAGCGGCGGCGGCGGGCGCCGTGCTCGAGGCGCCGGACATTCCGGAACTCGCGCGGCTCACCGACGTGCCGGAGACCCCGCTCGCGGCAACGCTGGCAAGCCGCGAAGCCTTCCGCAAGGGCGAGGCCAGCGACCCGTTCGGGCGTGACTTTTCGCCCTTCGCGTCTTTCCGGCCTCCCTATTTCGCGGTCAAGGTAACGGGCGCGCTGTTTCACACACAAGGTGGCCTCGTGATCGATGACACGGCCAGTGTCGTCACGGAAGGCGGGCAGGCGTTCCCAAATCTGTTTGCGGGAGGCGGCGCCGCCTGCGGCGTTTCGGGACCCGACGTCTCCGGCTATCTCTCCGGAAACGGTCTTCTCACGGCGATCGCCTTCGGGTTCATCGCCGGAGAAGAGGCAGCCAGGATCGCGCTCAAGCCGGCTGGATCATAGAGCGCGATAGAGGGAAGCCGATACCTTACCGCCCCATGCCATACGATGGCGCGGCTTTTCTCTCCCGGAGGGCAGGCCATCCTACGCAGGCCGTTCTCCCGGCCGCGCAAGAGCATTTGTCATGACCAAGCTCTATCGGAGCGCATGATCGCGCTGCCCCAGCTAAACTGACTGCCCGCTTCAACCGGCGGTCGCTTTCTGCGACCGCCGGTTGATCTGCTTCACCACGCAAATCAACATTCAGCTATGCTCGTCGCCGTGCCGCCGGCATCAATCGGCCCAACCGAGTTGCAGTCAGTGATAGCCTCGCCCGGCTCCACGTAAAGCAACCCAACGATCTTGTGCGATGGGATGCAGCATCTCGATCCAGACGGCACACTGTCACCATGACTCCTTCGGGCTTGCCCAAGTCCGTTCGGCACGGCATTCTCCGGGCACAATACTCGGAGGTCATTCATGAGCATCGCCCAATTCGCCACGGAACGCCGTTCCAACCTGCCTTACTATGAGGAGCGCGTCGATCTGGCCGCCGCCCTGCGCTGGACCGCAAGGCTCAAGATGCACGAAGCGGTGGCGAACCATTTTTCGCTGGCCGTCAACGAGGACGGCACGCAATTCCTGATGAACCCCAACATGATGCATTTCTCACGCGTCAAGGCGAGCGACCTGCTTCTGATCGACGCCAATGATCCGGCGACGATGGAGCGGCCCGACGCGCCCGACCCGACGGCATGGGGCCTGCACGGAGCGGTGCATCGCCATTGCGCCCATGCGCGCTGCGTCATGCATGTGCATTCCGTCCACGCGACGGTGCTCGCCTCGCTCGAGGATTCGACCCTGCCCCCCATCGACCAGAATTCGGCTGCGTTCTTCCGCCGCCACGTCGTTGACGCCAATTACGGCGGGCTGGCCTTCGAGGAAGAAGGCGAGCGCTGCGCGACGCTCTTCGCTGATCCCAAGGTCAAGGTCATGGTCATGGGCAATCACGGCGTCATGATCATCGGCGACACGGTCGCCGACACGTTCGACCGTCTCTATTATTTCGAACGCGCCTGCGAAACCTACATCAAGGCGCTTTGGACCGGACGGCCGTTGCGGGTTCTCTCCGACAAGGTGGCGGCGACTGTCGGCGAGCAGATGGACAATTATCCGGTCGCGTCGGCGGCCCGGCACCTCAGCGAGTTGAAGCTCATTCTGGACGAGGAAGGCTCGACCTACCGCAACTGACGCGGGCCCGAAGAGCGGCCGGGCGGCACGACTTCATAGCCGGGCTCCTCCGCCTCGTCATCGACGATATCGGCCGGAAAACCGGGTGCGGTGACGGAAAGACCCGTCGCCTCCTCGAGCCGCCGGATGATGTCGTCGGAGTTCGCCCGCTCGCCATAGCGGCGCTGGCCGTCGCGAAAGATCTCGATCATCAGCGGCGAGATCTCGAGCGGCACGCCATGGCCTGCGGCGATCAACTGGAAAAGGCCGATATCCTTTTGCACGAGATCCATCGAGAAATGGATGTCGCGCGAGCCGTTGAGGATCACCTGGCTCTCGGTTTCGTGCACGAAGGAGGTCCCCGAGGAGATGCGGATCGCCTCATAGGTGGTGGCGAGGTCCATGCCGGCCGCCTTCATGGTCGTCAGCGCCTCGCACAGCGTCAGCAGATTGGCGGTCGCCAGATAATTGGTCATGACTTTGAGCGTCGAGGCCGAACCCAGCGGCCCCGTGTGCAGGATGCGGCGGCCGAGCACCTTCAGCACGGGCAGGATGCGCTCGAACACGGCGCGTTCGCAGCCAGCCAAAATGGAGATGTTTCCGGTCGCGGCGCGATGCACGCCGCCGGTGACGGGGCAATCCACCGCATGCGCGCCGGTTGATGCCACCAGCGCCCCGAGACGGGTAATCTCGGCGGCGTCGGTGGTCGACATTTCCATCCAGATCTTTCCCGGCGAAAGGCCGGCGAGAACCCCGTCCTCAGCCTCCATGACGCGAGAACACGCGGCGGGCGACGGCAGGCAGGTGATGACCAGATCACAGGTCTCGGCCATGGCGCGCGGGCTGTCGGCCCATCTGGCGCCCAACGCCATAAGCGGTTCGGCGCGGCCGCGTTCGAGGTCGCGTATCGTCAGATCGAAGCCGTTGCGCAGCAGGGATCCCGCGAGCATGCAGCCGACATTGCCGAGGCCGATGAAGCCTGTTTTCATGGATGGTCCTTTTCATCCGAGTGCACAATTAGATCAGCTACCAGCCGCCGTCCAAGGACGCGGTCGACATTGGGCATGTCGTTCGACGCCACCCAGGCCGCGCCGTCCTCGCGGCCGTGCTCGACCCAGCGCCGCAGCAGCCGGCGTTCAAGCTCCTCGCGGGGTAGATCGAGGAAGATGGTAAAATCGAAAAGCGGCCGCAGTCTCGACCACGGCTCTTCGTCGAGCAACAGATAGTTGCCCTCCACCAAGACGATGCGGGCATCGGCAGCGACAATCGCGGCCGATGCCCGGGCCAGTTCGATGGAACGGTCGAAGACGGGGATGGCGACATCGGCGCCGCCACTGCGAAGACGCGACAGCAGGCTTTCGAAACCTCCGAAATCGAAGGTTTCCGGCGCACCCTTTCGCGCTCTGAGACCGAGTTGCTCCAGAATCGCGTCATCATAGTGGAAGCCGTCCATCGGGACAGCGGCGGCGCGGTGACCGGCGGCGCTCAGCGCTTCGGCGAGCGCCGCGGCAAGCGTCGATTTGCCGGAGCCGGGCGCGCCGGCGATGGCGACCAGCGCCCGTCTGTCATGCGGAACATGCTTGAACAGGGCGGCGGAAATCGTGGCGATCGCAGACATGCCCTTCCTCCCTCGATAATGACCCCGCGAATGGCGTCGCTGGCCTCAGGCGAGCCACTTCCCGTAGTCGGAGACCAGAAGGTAGAGCGGCTCCTCGTCCTCCTCGACATCAGAAAAGCGGCTGACCGGCTCGGCGAAGATATTGTCGGTGAGATCGTCGTTGACGGTCGAGACCTCGCCGATCAGCACATCTTTTTCCTCGGCCCAGAAAGCATGCCAGACGCCGGGCAGCAAGGTCACGCTCTCTCCGGGCGGAAGACGAAGAATGCCGCCGGGATCGAGTTCCCGCCGCACGCCGTCGGTGGGAACCGACACTTTCGCCTTCTTGTCGATCGAGCCGTCCGCCGCCGACATATAGAGCTTCAGCGTCAGCGTGCCGCCGCCGCGATTGATGATGTCCTCGGCCTTGATGTCGTGCCGGTGCATGGGCGAAATCTGGTCGCGGCGCGAGATCATGATCTTTTCCGCATAGAGCATGCCCCGGCCTCTGGAGAGATCGGCCGCCTGCCCGTTGCGTGTCGTAAACAGGAAAAGACCCATCCCGGCGAAATCGTTGCGTCCGTAATCGGTGATATCCCAGCCAAGACGGCATTCCACGATGCCGGAGATGGAGGCGCGACGGGCTTTCATCTCTTCGGGCCACCAATAGGCGAAGGGCGGCAGGACATAGCCGAAGGAGCGGATGAAGTCGTCGGCTTCCTGAATGATTCGATTGACGGCGGAACGCTTCATCGTTTTCTCCCAGATGCGATATGGCCAGTATAGCGGCGCACCCTCGGTGCATAAAGCCGCGCCGATTGCCTGTCCCGTCGGCTTGCACTGGCCGCCGCTCATCCATAGGAAGGAACGAATTCCCGCCTGCCGCCAAGCGGCCCATTCACGGAGATCACCCCATGCCTACCCCGCCCTTTCGCGCCGATCATGTCGGCAGCCTCTTGCGCCCGGACCCGGTCAAGCAGGCGCGCAAGCAATTCTTCGAGGACAAGAAAATCGATAAGGAGGAACTGACGGCGATCGAGGATGCCGCGATCAAGGACGCCATCAGGATGCAGGAGGATGCCGGCCTGCTCGCGGTGACCGACGGCGAATACCGCCGGGCCTACTGGCATTACGACTTCATGGATGCGCTCGATGGCGTTTCCATCGTCGAGGGCGAGGCCAATGTGACCTTCGCGGGCGCCGCCCTCACCAAGCGTCCGATTATCACCGACACCGTCGATTTCCCCGCCGACCACCCAATGATCGAGCATTTCAAGTTCGTCGCCGCCAATACGAATGTGACGCCAAAAATCTCGATCCCCGGGCCGAGCGCCGTTCATTTCCGCACCAAGGCGGAAGACATCGCGCCGTCGAAATACAAGGATGCGGAAATTCTCTTCGGCGACATCGCCAAGGCCTACAAGAAGGCGGTGACGGCGTTTTACGATGCCGGCTGCCGCTATTTGCAGATGGACGACATCTTCTTCGCCTATCTCTGCGACCCCAAGCAGCGCGAGGACCGCAAGGCGCAGGGGCAGGATCCAGACTGGCTGATCGACCGCTACGCGTGGATGATGCACGAGGCGATCTCGGACCGTCCCGACGACATGGTGATCGGCATGCATATGTGCCGGGGCAATTTCAAATCGACCCACGCCGCTTCGGGCGCCTACGACCCGGCGGCCGACGCGATCTTCAACAAGACCGGCGTCGACATCTATTTCATGGAGTATGACAGCGAGCGGGCCGGCGGGCTCGAGCCGCTTCGCCTGCTGCCGAAGGGAAAGAAGCGGGTGCTGCCCGGCTTCATCACCACCAAGACCGCCGAACTGGAAAAGCTCGACGACCTTAAGCGCAAATTCGACGCCGTCTCGCAATTCGCCGATATCGCGCAATTGGGCATCGCGCCGCAATGCGGCTTCGCGTCCACTGAGGAAGGCAACACGGTCACCCGGGATGATCAACGACGCAAGCTCGATCTCGTGGTGAAAACCGCCGAAGCGATCTGGGGCGGCGTCGACAAGTAGAAGAACCGCCATCTTTCGGCTTTTCGCTCGCGTGAGCCGTCGCAAATAACGGGCCGCGGGTTGCATCCCTGATGCGGCCCGTTTCTTTTGAGGAAAATCCATCCGCAGCCAGTAAATAACGCTTGCATATCGCTCACCTATGCTGTTAAACGTTTTACTGTTAATCGTTTAACAGCGATGGGAGGCGCTGGACGATGAGCCCGAGAAAGCCGTCCATTCGTGATGTCGCCGCACTTGCCGGGGTTTCGACCGCGACGGTTTCGAACGTGTTCAGTGGACGCAAGCCCGTCAATGACGAACTCAAGGCCAGCGTGCAACAGGCAGCGGAAAGCCTCGGCTACCAGGTCGACCGCGCCGCCTCTCAATTGCGCTCGGGCCGAACCCGCATCGTCGCAGTTCTCGTTCCCGACCTGACCGACACGTTTTTCGCCACCATCGTCTCCCGTCTGGAGACCCAAGCCTTCGAACAGGGCTACGATGTCGTGGTCGCCAGTTCGCACGACAACCGCTCGGTTGAATCCTCGCGCCTGAAGGCGCTGCTGTCGTGGCGCCCGGCGGGCCTGATCGTTGTTCCCTGTTCCAGCGTGCTTCCGCCGGAACTCGTGGCGGTGAAGGACAGCGTCCCGATCGTTCTCGTCGATCGGGTGGCGAGCAGCAACGCCATCGCCGACACGGTGACCATCGACAATATCGATGCCGGCGAGGTCGCGGCGCGCCATCTGCTGCAGATGGGACACCGCGACATCGTCATCGCGGCGTCGGATCTCAGTTTCCCACCCATCGGCGAGCGCAACGAAGGGGCGAGCGCCATCATCGCTTCCGTTACCGGGCATGCGCCGAAGGTGCTGGCGCTGGGCGCAGATGTCGCCGCCGGGTCAACGATCTTTTCGAGCTGGCTGGAACGGCATCCCCTGCCCGGCGCGGTGATCGCGCTCACCAACATCACCACGCTAAGCGTCCTCTCGGCCCTTGCGGCGCACCGCGTCGAAATCCCCAGCAGGACGTCGGTCGTGGCGTTCGACGATTATGCCTGGATGTCGGCGCGTAATACCGGGCTCACCGCCATTCGCCAGCCGATGGAGGAAATTGCCTCGACCGTCTGGAACCGCTTGCTGCTGCGCATGGAACGGGAGCCTGCCGCACGGATAACGCCGACCATATTGAGTGCGAGCCTGATTGTCCGGGCGTCGGTGAAAGACCTGCTTCCATCAAGCACCAGGTCGGCGCGGGAAGCGGAAGGCCGGAATGACGGGCAGTCTTCGCACATGCGGGATCCGATGCGGGAGGAAGGCGCAAAGAAGACACACTGAGGGTTCGCGCAAGTTCGTAAGCCGGCAAAATAGGGTGCTACGCATGTAGCGACGAGGAGGATAGGAGGAGCACTTTAAACGATTTGACCCGTCGTCGCCCACGCGCCGCAGGGTTGGAAGGCAGGCGGCGCGAAGCGTCGAGATGGCGCGGCCGCGTAAGAACAATGACAATCTTGAACGGAGGAAATTGAAATGACCCTTGGGAATTTGAAATTTGCCGGCGCGGCAGCGTTGGCGACAATCTTGATGAGCGGCAGTGCCGCCTTCGCGCAAACGTCGGGAACCGTTGCGTTCCTGATGCCTGATCAGGCCTCGACACGCTATGAACAGCACGACTTTCCCGGCTTCAAGGCCGCGATGGCCAAGCTTTGCGCCGATTGCAAGGTGATCTACCAGAATGCCGATGCCGATGTGGCGCGGCAGCAGCAGCAGTTCAATTCGGTCATTACCCAAGGCGCGAAGATCATCGTTCTCGACCCGGTCGATTCCAGCGCCGCCGCGTCTCTGGTGAGCCTGGCCCAAAGCCAAGGGATCAAGGTCATCGCTTATGACCGTCCAGTGCCGGACAAGCCGGCGGATTATTACGTTTCCTTCGACAATGAAGGCATCGGCAAGGCCATCGCCGAATCCCTGATGAAGCATCTGAAGGATACGGGCGTGGCCACCGACAAGGGCGGCGTTCTCGAAATCAACGGTTCGCCGACCGACGCGGCCGCCGGCCTGATCAAGAAGGGCATCCATGCCGGCATCGGCGAGAGCGACTACAAGACGCTCGCCGAATACGACACGCCCGATTGGGCGCCGCCGAAGGCGCAGGAATGGGCGAGCGGCCAGATCACCCGCTTCGGCGACAAGATCGTCGGCGTGGTCGCCGCCAATGACGGCACCGGCGGCGGCGCGGTCGCGGCATTCAAGGCGGCGGGCGTGAACCCCGTTCCGCCGGTCACCGGCAACGACGCCACCATCGCCGCCCTGCAGCTCATCATCGCCGGCGACCAGTACAACACGATCTCGAAACCCTCCGAGATCGTTGCCGCCGCGGCGGCCAAGGTCGCCGTCGATATGCTGAACGGCAAGACGCCGGAGGCCAAGACGACGCTCTACAACACGCCGTCCCAGCTTTTCGTGCCGGCCGTCGTGACCAAGGAGAACCTCAAGGCCGAGATCATCGACAAGAAGATCAACACGGCCGCCGAGCTTTGCACCGGCCGCTACGCCGAAGGCTGCGCCGCGCTCGGCATCAAGTGATCCACGCCTGACCCGCCGCCCGGCCCTCCCTGGGCCGGGCGGCCAACAGGAAAATCGGGATATGACCGGCATGCCCAGAACATCCAGTGCGTCTGCATCCAGCGATGAGCCGATCTTGAGCCTTACGGGCATCTCCAAGAATTTCGGCGCGGTGTCGGCGCTAACCGACATCGATCTAGAAGTTCATGCCGGCGAAGTCGTGGCGCTTGTCGGCGACAATGGCGCGGGCAAATCCACGCTGGTCAAGACCCTGGCCGGGGTCATTCGCCCGACATCCGGCGAAATCCGCTTTCAGGGCCGGCCGGTGACGATGAACGGGCCCAGCGATGCGCTGGATCTTGGCATCGCGACCGTCTTTCAGGATCTCGCTCTTTGCGAGAACCTGGACGTGGTGGCCAATATCTTTCTCGGCCAGGAACGCAATCCGTGGCATCTGGACGAGGTCGCCATGGAAGTGCGCGCCTGGACCCTTCTGAACGAGTTGGCGGCGCGCATACCAAGCGTGCGCGACGTGGTCGCTTCCCTCTCCGGCGGACAGCGCCAGACCGTCGCCATCGCGCGTTCGCTTCTTCTCGATCCCAAGATCATCATGCTCGACGAGCCGACCGCCGCGCTCGGCGTGGCGCAAACGGCGGAGGTGCTGAACCTCGTGGAGCGGGTGCGCGACAAGGGGCTCGGCGTCATCATGATCTCACACAACATGGAAGACGTGCGGGCGGTGGCCGACAGGATCGTCGTGCTGCGGCTCGGGCGCAACAATGGCGTCTTCAGCCCCGAGGCATCCAATCAGGAGCTGGTTGGCGCGATCACCGGAGCCACCGACAACGCCGTCTCGCGCCGCGCCGGCAGGCTGGCCGAAAATTCCGCTGCAGGGGAGGCACGGATATGAGCGACGACATCAAGGAGATCGCGCCCGGCTCCGCCCCATCCCTCCTCGACCGCAGCGACAGCCGCGTCGCCCACGCCGCCGGAATAGGCGACAGCATCAAGGCGTTCTTCGACAAGGTGCGCGCGGGAGACCTCGGCTCGCTGCCGGTGATCATCGGGCTGGTCATCATCTGGACGGTGTTCAGCGCCATCAACCCGATCTTCCTGTCGCCGAACAATCTCGTGAATCTGCTCTTCGATTGTTCCACGGTCGGCGTCATCTCGCTCGGCATCGTCTGCGTTCTGATGCTTGGCGAGATCGACCTGTCGGTCGGCTCGATGAGCGGCGTCAGCTCGGCGCTGATCGGCGTATTGTGGGTCAACCAGGGCGTGCCCCTGATCCTCGCCATCGCCGGCGCGCTGGCGCTGGGCGCCGTCATCGGCTCGGCTTATGCGCTGTTGCGCACGCGGCTGGGCATGCCGAGTTTCGTTTCGACGCTGGCCGGACTTCTGGCCCTGCTCGGCCTGCAACTCTACATGCTGGGTTCCACCGGTTCGATCAATCTTCCCTACGGCTCGCGCATCGTGAGTTTCGGCCAGCTTCTGATCATCCCCGACTGGCTTTCCTATTCGCTGGCGCTGCTTCCGGGCATCGCCATCCTGGTGATGGGGTTGCGCACGCGCGAGCATCGGCGCGCCGCCAACCTTTCGGCCGGCTCGATCGGAGGGTTGGTCTTCAAGGCCGCGATCGCCATCGTCGGGCTGGAAATCATCGTCTTCTACCTCAATCGCGGGCGCGGCGTGCCGTGGATGTTCGGGCTGTTCGTGCTTCTCGTGGTCGTGATGAACTATGCGTTCACCCGCACCAAATGGGGACGATCGATGACGGCGGTCGGCGGCAATGCCGAAGCCGCACGCCGCTCCGGCATCAACGTCAAGCGCATCTATCTGAGCGCCTTCGTGCTGTGCTCGATGTTCGCATCGCTGGGCGGCATCCTGTCCTCGGCGCGGCTTGCTTCGGCCAGCCAGCAGGCGGGCACTGGCGACGTCAATCTGAACGCGATCGCCGCCGCGGTGATCGGCGGCACCAGCCTTTTCGGCGGGCGCGGCTCGGCGTGGTCGGCGCTTCTCGGCATCATCGTGATCCAGTCGATCGCCAACGGACTCACGCTTTTGAACCTCTCATCGTCGCTGCGCTACATGATCACCGGCTGCGTTCTGGCGATTGCCGTGATCGTCGACAGCCTGGCGCGGCAAAGCCGCGTCTCGCATGGCCGCGCCTGAGATCGAAGGAACGAGGAGATCACCGAGATGAGCGACGAATTCAAGGGAAAGGTCGCGGCGATTACCGGCGCGGCATCCGGGATAGGCCTCGAGTGCGCCAAGACCTTGCTGGCCGCCGGCGCCAGCGTCGTGCTCGTCGACCGCGCCGAAGACAGGCTGGCAAAAATCTGCGCCGATCTGGGTCCAGGCGCGATCCCCCTGGTCATCGACCTGACCGACCCCGCCAGCGTCGCCACCATGATGCCCCGGATACTGGACACAGCGGGCGGGCTCGACATATTCCACGCCAATGCCGGTTCCTATGTCGGAGGCGACGTCGTCACCGGCGACCCGGATCAATGGGATCGCATGTTGAACCTCAACGTCAATGCCGCCTTTCGCTCCATCCACTCGGTGCTGCCGCACATGGTCGAGAAAAAGAGCGGCGACATCATCGTCACCAGCTCCATAGCAGGGCTGGTGCCGGTGGTGTGGGAGCCGATCTACACCGCATCAAAATTCGCTATACAGGCCTTCGTGCACACGGTGCGGCGGCAGGTCGCCAAGCACGGCATACGGATCGGCGCGGTGGCGCCCGGTCCGGTGGTTACCGCCCTGCTCGACGATTGGCCGAAGGCCAAGATGGAGGAGGCCCTGGCCAATGGCAGTCTCATGCAGCCCAAGGAGGTGGCCGAAGCGGTGTTGTTCATGCTGAGCCGCCCGCGCAACGTGACGATCCGCGACCTCGTCATCCTGCCGCAGAGCGTGGATCTCTAGGTCGTGGACTATCTGGTCGGCATCGATGTGGGAACAGGCAGCGCGCGCGCCGGCCTTTTCGATGTCGCGGGCAATCTGATCGCGGTGGCCAAGCAGGACATCGCCTTGTTCAATGACGGCCCCAATTTCTACGAACAATCGTCGGATGATATCTGGAACGCGGTGTCGGCCTGCGTGCGCGCCGTCGTCGCCATGGCCGGCATCGATCCGGCTGGGATCGCCGGCATCGGGGTGGACGCGACCTGCTCGCTTGTCGTGATTGGCCGCGAGGGCGAGCCGCTTGGCGTCGGCGATCCGGCTTTGCCCGACCGGAACATCATCGTCTGGATGGATCACCGCGCCGTCGAGCAGGCCGAGCGGATTAACGCGACCGGCCATGATGTGCTGCGCTATGTCGGCAACCGCATTTCACCCGAAATGGAAACGCCGAAGCTGCTTTGGCTGAAGGAGAATCGCCCCGAAACTTTCGCGGCGGCGGGCTACTTTTTCGACCTGACGGATTTCCTGACCTGGCGCGCTACCGGCAGCCTCGACCGGTCGATCTGCACGACGACCTGCAAATGGACCTATCTTGGCCATGAACGCCGCTGGGACGAGAGCTATTTCCGCGCCATCGGGCTGGAGGAACTGGCCACAGAAGGTTTCGCCCGCATCGGCACGCACATCGTCGATGCCGGCGCTGCCGTCGGCTCCGGCCTGACGGCGCAAGCCGCCGCCGATTTCGGCCTGGTGGCGGGCACGCCTGTCGCCGCCGGCCTGATCGACGCGCATGCCGGCGGCATTGGCACGGCAGGGGCGGCAGAGGAAGGGGGCGAGGGTTCCGCGACGTCACGCATGGCCTATGTTTTTGGCACCTCGGCCTGCACTATGACTTCGACCACCGAACCGGCCTTCGTTCCCGGCGTATGGGGACCCTATTATTCGGCGATGGTGCCCGGCCTCTGGCTCAACGAGGCGGGGCAATCCGCCGCCGGCGCGGCCATCGACTATCTGGCCGCGTTTCACCCCGCCGCGCCCGAGGCGACGGCCAAAGCAAAAGAAGCCGGCATGGGCCTGACCTCCTGGCTGGCGAGCCGTGCGCTGGAAAAGGCCGGCGATGCGTCGAAGGTCCCGCTTCTCGCCGATGGCCTGCATGTCGTGCCGGAATTCCTCGGCAATCGCGCGCCCTTCGCCGATCCCGACGCCAGGGCGCTGATCGCCGGTCTCGACATGGACCGTTCCGTGGACGGTCTCGTCCGGCTCTACGTGGCGGGCGTGTGCGGGCTCGGCTACGGCGTGCGGCAGATCCTGAAGGCCCAGGAGAGCAAAGGCGTTTCGATCGATACCATCGTCGTCAGCGGCGGCGCGGGACAAAATCCCGTCGTGCGCCAATTGCTGGCCGATACGACCGGCATGCGGGTGGCGGCTCCGAAGACGGACGAACCGGTCCTGCTCGGCTCGGCGATGCTGGGCGCCACGGCCGCCGGGCTTTATCCCGATCTTGCCGCCGCCATGCGCGCCATGTCGGCCATGGGCGACACCTATGCGCCGGCGGCGGGCGATCTCGCGGTATACCATGCGCGCCGCTATGACGGCTTTGAACTGTTGCAGGCGACGGGTCGCACGCTGCGCTGAAGCGCGGAATTTCCCGCCCATCACCAATCCGATTGGCCGCCGAATCTCCTCTGACGGTTCGCGAATCGGATGGTCCGGACCGCCGCGCCGGGCTCACGCCCATGCATGGCGGGGAAGGCGCAAAGCCCGCCACCACCCGGCAAAAAGGCCTTTTGCCGCCGCTTTTTCGCCGAATGGGATGATTTTCCATAGGACAATCGTCTAATGCGTCCGTTATTCGCTTGCGACGAAATGTCATCCCCCTAATTTGGCGGGTGCATTAGGCAACATAATCCTGGGAGGGACTCATGGAAACGCGGACAAGGGGGTCGGGCGGCTGGCTCGACCGCTCTCATACGATTGCCGGACCCGGCTTCAGCCGATGGATGGTGCCGCCGGCGGCGCTTTGTATACATTTGTGCATCGGCCAGGCCTATGCGCTCAGCGTCTTCAATCTGCCGATGACCAAGCTGATCGGCATAACGCAATCCGCGCCGGGCGACTGGAAGCTCACCCAACTGGGGTGGATATTCTCCATCGCCATCTTCGTCCTCGGCGTCGCCGCCGCCCTGCTGGGCCGCTGGGTCGAGGAAGGCGGACCCAGAAAGGCAATGTTCACCGCGGGCCTGTGCTGGGCCGGCGGGTTCTTCATCTCGGCGATCGGCGTCTATACCCATCAGCTCTGGCTGGTCTATGTCGGCTATGGCTTCTTCGGCGGCCTTGGCCTCGGCATAGGCTACATTTCGCCGGTCTCGACGCTGATCAAATGGTTTCCCGACCGGCCGGGCATGGCCACCGGCATGGCCATCATGGGCTTCGGCGGCGGCGCCTTCATCGCTTCGCCGCTGTCGGTGTGGCTGATGCAGAAATTCTCGACCCCGACGCATGTCGGCGTCGCGGAAACCTTCATCGTTCTCGGCATCGTCTATCTCGTGTTCATGATGGTGGGCGCGATCATCGTGCGCGTGCCCGCTCCGGGCTGGGCGCCCGAGGGATATGTTGCACCCACCAAGGCGACCAAGCTGGTCACCACCAACAACGTCTATGTCTATGACGCGATCAAGACGCCGCAATTCTGGCTGATCTGGTGGGTGCTTTGCCTCAACGTCACGGCGGGCATCGGCGTGCTCGGGCAGGCTTCGGCGATGAGCCAGGAGATGTTCCCCGGCCACATCACGCCACTGGCGGCGGCCGGCTTCGTCGGCGTGCTGAGCCTGTTCAACATGCTGGGCCGGTTTTTCTGGGCCTCAACGTCCGACTATATCGGTCGAAAGAGCACCTACTTCGTGTTCATGGTGCTGGGCTTCATTCTCTATTGCATCGTGCCGTATGCCGGTTCGATCGGCAGCGTCTCGCTTTTCGTGTTGTGCTTCGTCGTCATCATCTCGATGTATGGCGGCGGATTCGCCACCGTGCCTGCCTATCTCAAGGACATGTTCGGCACGCAATATGTCGGCGCCATCCATGGCTGGCTCATCACGGCATGGTCGGCGGCCGGCGTTTTCGGTCCGGTTCTGGTGAACTATATTCGCCAGTACCAGATCGATAGCGGCGTCCCGAAGGCGCAGGCCTACAATACCACCATGTACATCATGGCGGGGCTGCTGGTCATCGGTTTCATCTGCAATTTCTTCGTCAAGGCGGTGGACAGGCGCTACCACATGAAGACCGGTTCGGACGCTCCGGCACTCGATGCCGTGCCGCGCGCGGCGAAAGCCTGAGGAGGAAAAAATGGACCATTCCAATCAAGGTGGAACGACCACGCTTCATCTCGTGCTCGCCTGGGGCTTCGTCGGCATCCCGCTGGTGCTCGGCGTGCTGCAGACGCTCGTCAACGCGATGAAGCTGTTCCAGTAGGAACGCCAAAGAACGCCGCCGCCCAACAAAGGGCGGCGGCGTTCTTGCGTCGATGCCCTCAGGCGCTGGCCGAAACCCTCTCCGCGCCAAACCGCAACCGCGACCGCGCCTCGGAATATTCGCGCGCCAGCCGATCCACAAGCGCCGCCGCCGGCACGGTTTCACTGACCGCCCCTATGCCCTGGCCGCACCCCCATATTTCCTTCCAGGCCTTTCGCTTTGCCGATCCTTCGCCGAAATTCATGCTCGAAGGATCCGACATGGCCAGATTGTCGGGGTCCATGCCGGCATTGCGCACCGATCCCTTGAGATAGTTGCCGTGGATGCCGGTAAAGAGATTGGAATAGACGATGTCGGCCGCCTTCGATTCGACGATCATCTCCTTGTAGCCGTCGGGCGCGCGGGCCTCGACGGTCGCGATGAAAGGCGAGCCGATATAGGCCATGTCCGCGCCCATCGCTTCGGCGGCCAGCACCGCGCCGCCATTGGCGATGGCGCCCGACAGAAGCAGCGGCCCGTCGAACCATTGCCGGATTTCCTGGATCAGCGCGAAGGGCGACAGCGTCCCGGCATGGCCGCCGGCCCCCGCCGCCACCGCGATCAATCCGTCCGCGCCCTTTTCTATCGCCTTGCGGGCATGCCGGTCGTGGATGATGTCGTGCAGCACGATGCCGCCATAGGAATGGATGGCCTGGTTGACTTCCGGCACCGCGCCCAGCGACGAAATGACGATCGGAACCTGGTGCTTGACGCAGAGCGCGAGGTCGTGGTCGAGACGCGTGTTCGACTTGTGCACGATCTGGTTGACGGCGAAGGGCGCCGCGGGGCGTTCGGGATTGGCGCGGTCATGCGCGGCCAGATCCTCCTTGATTTCATGAAGCCACTCATCGAGCTGCTCTTCGGGCCTGGCGTTGAGGGCGGGAAATGCCCCGACGATGCCGGCCTTGCATTGCGCGAGCACCAATGGCGGATGCGAGATGATGAAGAGCGGCGACCCGACAACGGGAAGGCGGAGATTTTTTCTGAGAATGTCGGGTAAAGCCATGAATGCGCCTTCTGGACCGGATTGTTTGACGTGAGCGTAAACGTCGCTCGTTTTAGCAGAAGCCGCCCGGTGGGCAAACGCCAATCGCGGTGGGTGACCGCTCGCGGACGGCGCTCGCGCATTGATTGCCTGCGCGCCTGCCGCTAACGATGATGCCGGGGCTGGAAGAGGGAACCGTTAGTTGGACGTGATCGAAAAAGCGATACGCAACGCCTTCGAGAAGGGAAATCCGGAGGAGCGCGCCTTCCGCGTCAAGGTCTACCGTTCGGCCTTCGCCGCACTCGAACGCGCCATCGCCAGCAGCCCTGAAACGACGCCCGACGCGGCGGAGGCCCGGCGCAAGGCGCTGAAGATCAGGATCGTCGAGATCGAGGCGGAGTTCCTGCCTGCGGCGGAGGCCGGGCCAGCGCGCCAGCCTTCCACTCCGGCCGATGCGCCGATGGTGGATCCCGACCGGAGGGACGTGCCCGCCGAACAGGCGGAAGCTCCGTCCGTGGAAGCGGAGTCGCGTGGCGGAGAGCCCTCCATCAATTTCGGGCGTGATCCCGAACCACGGCTCGAATCGGTCGATCGCCCACACGCTCGCCATGCTTCCGGAGATTTCTCCGAATTCGACGCGCCGGGAAATGACGGGCGCCCACCTCATGTGGAGCGCGCCGTGCCTAAACGCCGTCGCCGGCCGTTCACCCTGCTGATCTCCCTCGTCATTCTGGCCGCCATCATCGGCGGCGGCTATTGGTGGGCCGACAATTTCGGATTGCTTCTCGCCGGCGAAGATCGGCCAGGCGCCGACAATCCACCAACCACGCTGGCCGAGCAAAATGCCCAGCCATTGAACGATTCCGGGCCACGAACGACCGATGCGTCGCAAGCCGGGGAGAACTGGATCGGCATCTTTTCGCCAGCCGATCCCACTACCGTCACCGCGCCCGCCAATGGAAAAGCGGAAGCGCTGGAAGAGGCGGGCGGCAAATTCCTGCGCATCCAGTCGCCCAAGGCCGGCGCTGAATTTGCCTTCGATGTCGGCCAGGGCGTGCTGGAAGAGATCGCCGGCAAGCATGCCGTCTTCGACATCGTCGCCCATGCCGAAGAGGGCAAGGAAACGCAGATGTCGGTCAGTTGCAATTTCGGCCCGCTCGGGGATTGCGGGCGCAAGCGCTATCATGTGGGTCACGAGCGCAACGACTTCCTGTTCGAGATGGACATGCCCGACAAGAAGCCAGACGCAGGCGGCAGGATCACCATCGATCCGGATATCGACGGACAGGGAAAACCCGTCGATGTCATCGAGATACGCGTCTCCACGACGCGGTAGGGAGTAACGGGGCACCGGACCCTGGCTTAACTCGACCTTAAATCGCCGTCTCTACTGTCGACGCCAAGCGCCTCGAAACACGCGGCCCAAGGGTGGGAATGGCCAAGCGCAAGAGCAATCGACGCATCGAGCCGAATTTCGACGGACCATCGCGCCCGGGACTATCGGCGCGTGAAGGCGACAGAATGGTGTCGCCATCCGGGAAGAAGAATCCTTCGGCCAGAAAGGCGTCCGGAAAGCGCCGCGCCAAGGCAAGGCGCGGCCGGGGTCGCGGCCTGCTCGGTCTGGCGACCCGATTGGTGTACTGGTCCTTTGTGATGGCCCTCTGGGGCGGCATCGCGGTCGTCGGCGTCACCGCCTATTACGGCGCCCAGATGCCGAGCGCCACGAGCTGGGCCATTCCCGACCGTCCGCCCAACGTCAAGATCGTCGACGTCAACGGAAAGCTCCTGGCCAATCGCGGCATGACAGGCGGAGAATCGGTGAGCCTGCAGCGCATGTCATCTTATATTCCCGAGGCCGTCATCGCCATCGAGGACCGGCGTTTCTATTCGCATTTCGGCATCGACCCGATCGGCCTGGCGCGCGCCATGGTCTCCAACCTCATTGACGGCCACATCAACGAGGGTGGATCGACGCTAACCCAGCAGCTTGCCAAGAATCTTTTCCTGACCGCCGACCGAACGATCAAGCGCAAGGTGCAGGAAGTGCTTCTGGCGCTGTGGCTGGAGCATAAATTCACCAAGAACCAGATCCTCGAAATGTATCTGAACCGCGTCTATTTCGGATCCGGTGCGTACGGCGTGGAGGCCGCGTCGCGTCGCTATTTCGGCAAATCGGCGCATGACGTGACCCTTTCGGAAGCGGCCTTGCTTGCCGGGCTGGTCAAGGCGCCGTCCCGCCTTTCGCCGGCGCGCGATCCGAAAGCCGCCAAACAGCGTTCGCAACTGGTTCTGGCGGCGATGCGCGATCAGGGAATGATCGGCGACAAGCAATTGACGAAAGCCATGAGCGCGCCCGCGACCCGCGTCGCCGCCTACTGGAGCGGCTCGGAAAACTACGTCGCCGACACGGTGATGGAGCAATTGCCCGACCTGATCGGCGAGGTGCGCTCCGATATCGTCGTCGAGACGACGGTCGATTCCAATTTGCAGTCGCTGGCCGAGAATTCGATCCATCGGCTGATCCTGGAAGATGGAAAGAAGCGCCATGTCGGCCAGGGAGCACTGGTTTCCATCGACAATTCGGGCGCCGTGCGTGCAATGGTCGGCGGCTACGACTATGCCAACAGCCAGTTTGACCGCGCCTCGGAAGCGCGCCGGCAACCCGGTTCGGCTTTCAAGCCCTTCGTCTATCTGGCGGCGATGGAAGCCGGCCGCACGCCCAATTCCATCCGCAACGACGCGCCGGTCAAGATCGGCAAATGGACGCCGGAGAACTATGGCGGCAAATATTACGGGCATGTGACCCTTACGGAAGCATTGTCCCGGTCGCTGAATTCCGTCGCCGCGCAACTGGCCATGGAAGTCGGGCCCAAGACCGTGGTCAAGGTGGCGCACCGGCTCGGCATCGAATCCGATTTGAACGCCAATGCGTCGATCGCGCTGGGCACCTCGGAAGTGACGCCGCTGGAGCTTACCGCCGCCTATGTGCCGTTCGCCAATGGCGGCTACCGTCCGACGGTGCATTTCATCCGGCGCATCACCTCCGCTTCCGGCAAACTGCTTTACACCGATCCGAAGAAGCCCGAACCACGGGTGATCCAGCCGGAATTCGTCGGCATGATGAATGCCATGATGAAGCAGACGATCGAGAACGGAACCGCCAGAAAGGCGACGTTCGGCTGGCCCGCCGCCGGCAAGACCGGCACCAGTCAGGATTTCCGCGACGCCTGGTTCATCGGCTATACGTCCAACCTCACCACCGGCGTCTGGTTCGGCAATGATGATAACAGCCCGACCCGCGGCGTCACCGGCGGCTCCTTGCCGGCGGAGGCGTGGAAGGAGTTCATGGTCGCCGCGCATGAAGGAATACCGGTGCGCGAGCTGCCCGGTTCATGGCATTCGCGGCCGCAAGAGACTATCGGGACAGTCGCGGTCAACGAGGATGAGGATCAGTCTCCCTTGCCGACCGCGCGTCCTCGACCGGGCGCTTCCGCAGGCGGCGCGCTCGACGCCCCGGCCTGCCGCAGGCTTGTCCGATCGTCCGCGCCCCTCTGCCCGGCTCAGGGCGCCCCCGGTCGATACCGCGCAAACGGCGTCCGTCAACCGGCCTGTTCCGCCAGCCAATATTGGGAGCGGGACGGCCCACCCGCATGGCATCTCGATACTCGACGTCATTTTGGGACGCACCGACTAAAGAGCCCTACTCGCCAGAACGGTTTTCGTTCTCTACATAGAGCGCCTGGAGATCGCGCTCATGGCCAATGCCGAAGAACCCCGCAAGACATTGGTGCTGACCGGCGCCAGCCGTGGCATCGGCCATGCCGCCGTCAAGCGGTTTTCCCGCGAGGGATGGCGCGTCATCACCTGTTCGCGCCAGGCGTTCGCGGATGACTGCCCATGGCCGGCCGGGCCGGAAGACCACATCAAGGTCGATCTGGCCGACCAAGAGGATGTCGGCCGCGCCATCGCCGAGATCCGCCACCGCCTCGGCCCATCTGGCCATCTTCACGCGCTGGTCAACAACGCCGCGATCTCGCCGAAGGTCGAGGATGGCGGCCGCATGGATTCCATCGAGACGCCGATGCATCTGTGGCGCGACGTCTTCCAGGTGAATTTCTTCGCGCCCATCATGCTGGCGCGCGGGCTGTTCAAGGAGCTCTCCGCCGCCAAGGGATCAATCGTCAATGTGACGTCGATCGTCGGCAGCCGCGTCCATCCCTTCGCCGGCACGGCCTATGCCACGTCGAAGGCCGCGCTCGCCTCCCTGACGCGCGAGATGGCGGCGGATTTCGGCCCGCACGGCATCCGGGTCAACGCCATCGCGCCGGGCGAAATCGATACGGCCATCCTGTCGCCGGGAACCGACAAGATCGTGCAGACCATTCCGCTGCGCCGGCTCGGACAGACCTCGGAAGTGGCCGACATCATCTTCTTCCTGTGTTCCGGCCAGGCGTCTTATGTGACGGGGGCGGAAATTCACATCAATGGCGGCCAGCACGTCTGATGAAGCGCGCGGCTATTGGGGCACGCCACCGAGATTCGAAAGCAGCTCGGCGACGTTTCCGGCCGAGTATTTCTTGAGCAGCCGCGCCCGGTAGGCTTCCACCGTTCTGTGCGAGATCGCCAGCGTGCGGGCGATCTCCTTGCTGGTGCGGCCTTCGCCCAGATGCATGACGACCTGCCGTTCGCGCGTTGTGAGCGAGTGCACCGGCCGGTAGTCCGACAGGTCGGCGAAACTCCACACCGCGTGGCGCAGCGGATCGTCCTCGCGTGTCAGCGAATGGCCGCGCACCCGGCACCAGAACAGTGATCCGTCCTTGCGCGCCATGATGCGCTCGTCCGAATAGCGGTTGGTCTGCTTTAGGGGCTCGACACCGACATTGCGGATGCGCACGAACTCTTCGAAGGACGGATAGAGAATGGCGAAGGACTGATCGACCAACTCGCCGTCCTGATAGCCGAACATCGCCGAAAAGGCCGGATTGCAGGCCTTGATGACGCGCGTTTCCGTCATCACGATTCCAACCGGAGCATGCAGAAAGGCAAGTTCGTTGAGGGATTCGATCGGTTGGGCCATGGCGTGATCGTACCATATCGGGGCGCGCTTGCTGTGATGCGAACCGCCCTATCGGCTCTTTCGGTGGAAATTCACGTAACGCCCGCGACACCTCGATTGGCAAGCGGCTACAGACGATAGGCGGACTTTGCCAGACCATAGGCGAGGTCGCGTGCGAGGCCGTTTGCTTCGTCCTCATCAAGCCGATGGTCGGCGACCAGCCGCGCCAGATAGGCGCAATCCACGCGCCGCGACACGTCGTGACGCGCCGGGATCGACAGATAGGCGCGGGTATCGTCGTTGAACCCGACGGTGTTGTAGAATCCGGCGGTTTCGGTCGTCGTCTCGCGAAACCGTCGCATGCCTTCCGGGCTGTCGAAAAACCACCAGGCCGGTCCGAGCCGCAGCGCCGGGTAATGCCCGGCAAGCGGCGCCAGTTCGCGCGAGTAGGCCGTCTCGTCCAGCGTGAACAGGATCAGGGTCAGGCGCGGATCGTTGCCCGCCGCGTCGAGCAAGGGCTTGAGGGCGCGGACATAGTCTGTCTGCTGTGGAATATCGGCGCCCATATCCGGCCCAAACGCGGCGAAAAGACTGGAATTGTGGTTACGGTAGGAACCGGGATGGATTTGCATGACGAGACCGTCATCGAGGCTCATGCGCGCCATCTCGGTCAGCATTTGCGCGCGAAACAGTTCGGCGTCTTCCGCCGATATTTCCCCCGTCATGATACGGTCGAACAAGAGTGCCGCGGCGCCTTGCGAGAGATCGGCCGTGCGCGCGCTCGGATGGCCGTGATCGGTCGCGGTCGCGCCGCGCGCCTTGAAATAGTCCCGCCGCGCCCGGTGCGCCGCCAGATAGCCGTTCCAATCCATGGCGTTGCCGGTCATTTCGACCAGCTTTGCGACGTTAGCGGCGAAGCGGTCCGCCTCGGGATTGACGACGGCGTCGGGCCGGTAGGTCGGCAGCACCCGGCCGTCCCAGTCCGAGGCGCGGACAACGTCGTGAGAAGCGAGATCGTCGAGCGCGCCATCGGTCGTGGCGATCGCCTCGATGTTGAATTTGCGATAGAGCGCGCGTGGCCGCAACTCGGGTGTCTGCAGGGCGTCGGCGATATTATCGTAAATCGCATCGGCGTTCTTCGGTCCGAGCCTTTCGCCAATCCCGAAGATGGATTCCAGTGAATGTTCGAACCAGAGCCGCGACGGCGTGGCGGCGAAGAGATAAAAGTTCTCGGCGAAAAGCTTCCAGATCTTGCGGCCGTCGGTTTCCACCTCGCCGCCATCGCGGCGGGCGATGCCCAGCGCCTCCAGCTTGACGCCTTGCGAATAGAGCATGCGGGTGACGTAGTGGTCGGGTTTGACGAAGAGCGCGGCGGGATCGGCAAATGGTTCGTCTTTGGCGTACCAGGCGGGGTCGGTATGACCGTGTGGAGAAATGATCGGCAGGGAGGCAACCTGATCATAAAGCCGGCGCGCGATTTGCCGCGCCTCCGCCTCGATCGGCAGCAGCCTGTCGGGGTGTAGCGCCATCTTTCTTCCTCCGCTGAACTCGAGAGCCGTGGATGCGCCAAAACGGCTGTTTTAGGCTTCTCTCGTCTCTGATAGCCCCTGATGACTTCGCGACGCAACTCTGATAGGCGCTCGCCGAGGCTTCGGCCTGCACCGATCCTCATGGAATTGAAGGCGGCAACGCCAAACAGGAACGATCGATGCGCTACGCCATCTATTTCACACCGCATGCCCAGGATGCGTTGACACGGCGCGCCGCCGCCTGGCTTGGCCGCGACGTCTTCACGGGCGATACGACCTGTCCTCCGGAAGCGGACGGCGTCAGTTCGGCGGAAATTGGCGCGCATACGGCCTCCGCCCGTCGCTACGGGTTCCACGCCACGCTAAAGGCGCCATTTCGCCTGGCCGAGGGCCGCGATGAAGCCGGTCTTGTCGCCGGGCTGGAGGATTTTTGCCGGGGCGCGACGCCATTCGCCGTTTCGCTGGCGCTGCGCCACCTCGACGGGTTCATGGCGCTGATGCCGGACCCGCGCAGTCCCCAACTCGACCGTCTGGCCGGTCAAATCGTGCGGCGCTTCGACCCGTTTCGCGCGCCGCTCACCGAAAGGGAAATTGAACGCCGCAAGCCCGAAAGACTGTCCCCGGTGCAATTGAGCAATCTGGAGAGATGGGGATATCCATACGTCTTCGAGGAATTTCGTTTTCACATGACGCTGACGGATCGCATCGCACCGGATAAATCGGATCGGGTCGAACGCGCCCTCCGGGATTATTTCAACCCCGTCCTTTCCGAGCCGGTGATGATCGGGTCGCTGGCGCTGTTTGTCGAACCGCAGCCGGGCGCGCCGTTCGAGGTGCTCTCGTTTCACGAATTCGGATCGCAGGGTTCCGCAGCCAAGCCTGAGAAGACTGCCTGAAATGAGCAACGAAACCATCTTCAGCAATGCCCGCATCGTCCTTGGCGAGGAAATCCTGGCGGGGACCGTCGTGGTTCGCGACGGATTGATCGCGGGCATCGACGCCGGCCCGGCCGAGGCGGGCGAAAATCTCGACGGCGATTTCCTCATCCCCGGGCTTGTCGAGCTTCACACCGACCAGCTTGAGGGCCATTATTCGCCCCGGCCAAAAGTGCGCTGGAATCCGATTGCAGCGGTATTGGCGCATGACGGGCAGATCGCGGCGTCGGGCATTACAACGGTGTTCGATGCCCTGCGCATAGGGATCATCGACGATGGCGATATCAATGCCGACGATATCCGCTATCTCGGCGACGCCATCGAAGACGGCGTCAGATCGGATCGGCTGCGCGCCGACCACTTCATCCATCTGCGCTGCGAGGTTTCGGCCGATAATTGCCTCGAGTGTTTTTCGAGATTCGAGTCGGATCGGCGCGTAAGGCTGGCCTCGTTGATGGACCATTCGCCGGGCCAGCGCCAGTTCGCCAATATCGACGCCTACAAGATGTACTACATGGGCAAACTGAAAATGACTCGGAAGGTCTTCGACCGCTATTGCGAAAAAAGGCTGGCCGATTCACTGCGCAATTCCGCTTCCAACAGGGGAGCGGTTACCGTCGCCTGCCGGGAACGCGGCATCATCCTCGCCAGCCATGACGACGCGACGGAAGAACATGTCGAGGAAGCGGTGGCGCAGGGCGTACGCATCGCCGAATTTCCGACGACCGCCATTGCCGCGCAGAAGTCCAGGGACGCGGGGCTTTCGGTCCTCATGGGGGCGCCGAACGCGGTGCGTGGCGGCTCTCATTCCGGCAACGTTTCGGCGCGCGCCCTGGCCGAAGCGGGCGTGCTCGACATTCTGTCCTCCGATTATATCCCCTTCAGCCTGATCCAGTCCGCCTTCTTTCTGAGCGAGGTCGTCGAAGATGTTTCGCTGCCCCAGGCCGTGGCGATGGTCTCGAAGAATCCGGCCCGGGCCGCCGGTCTCGATGATCGTGGCGAGATCGCGCCTGGCAAGCGCGCCGACCTTGTGCGCGTCCGGATTGACGAGCATGTGCCCGTGGTCCGTTCCGTGTGGCGCGAGGGCCGGCGGGTGGCATGACGGTTTTTGAGCGTGGCGAAGAAAAAGCCGTCACCCGCCCTTCGCCGATCGGCGATGGTGTCTTCCTTGCCGTGGTCGGGCCGAGCGGCGCGGGCAAGGACACGCTCATCAATTACGCCAGGGCTCGCCTCGAAAGCGAACCGGGTGCCGAATTTACCCGCCGCGCGATCACACGCGATTGCGACGGAGCGACCGAAGATCACGATACGCTTACCGACGCCGAGTTCGAGCACGCCAAGCGTGGCGGGGCCTTTTCGCTGTCATGGGAGGCGCATGGCTTGAAATATGGTCTTCCGGCGGAGATCGACGGCGCCATCCGGGCGGGCCGCGTCGTGGTCGCCAATGTTTCGCGCGGCGTCATTCCCGCTCTTCGCGAACGCTATGCCCATGTCCGGGTCGTCCACGTGACCGCCTCGCCCGAAACGCTCGCCGGCAGACTGGCGGAACGCGGGCGGGAAGACGGCGACGACATTCGCAAACGTCTGCAACGCGGCGCCGGGGCCATTCCCGCCGAAGGGGTGTTCCTCGGGAATGACGGCCTGCCCGAGGAGGCTGGCGAGCGTCTCGTTGGCCTCATCCGTGAGGCCATCGACAATGGTGCAAGGAGGAGGGAGGCCTGATCTCCCGAAAAGGCACCGGATCGGAATGAGGAGACCGCCCTTAAGCCCGACGCCCGATCTGGAGTGCCGGTTGGATAAACGGCGTTCCAGGACGCCGTCTATTCGGCGTCGCTCGCCGAAGCGGCATTGAGCAGGCCGTAGCGCTCCTCGCCGATCGACTTCAGAAGATCGATCTGGGTTTCGAGAAAATCGATATGGCCTTCCTCGTCCTTCAGCAGGTCCTCGAACAGGTGCATGGTAACGTAATCGCCGATATCGTGACAGATCTCGCGCGATTTCTTGTAGGAGGTGCGGGCGTCATATTCACCGGCCAGATCCGCATCCAGGACTTCCTTGACGTTCTGGCCGATTCTGAGCGGCGCCAGGGATTGGGCGTTGGGATGCCCTTCGAGAAAGATGATGCGTTCGATGATCCTGTCGGCGTGGTGCATCTCCTCGATGGATTCTTCACGCTCCTTCTTCGCCAGCTTCTTGAAACCCCAGTCATCCAGCAGGCGATAGTGCACCCAGTACTGGTTGACGGCTCCCAACTCGAGGAACAACGCCTCGTTAAGCCGCTCGATGATTGCCGCTTCGCCCTTCATGATTCCTGCTCCTGTAATGGCCGCGCAATCCGCGCACGCGATCCAGGAACGAGATCACCTCCTCGCCATCCACAATGGAGCGACGATGGTAGTCTTCCGTAACCCGGATGATCGTTTCCACCACATTCGGAAAGCAGCCGCAACAGCGCCCGCGCTTCGACAGCGAATGATAGACCTTCGCCGGCACGATCAGCTGCCACGGATCGGCGTCAAGAAGAGCGAGGATCGCGGCTTCAACCTCCTTTTCGGTTATCAGATTGCAGTGGCAGATCAGCATTTCAACATTCCAGCGCCTTGCCCTTGCCGCGCGAAGAGAAACTGAAGCATTTCGTCAGCCGCAGGCCAATCATGTCATTGTGATCGACGCCGACGCGCTCGTAGCCGTAACCGAGGCTGACATCGTAGCCGCTGTCGAACGTGTATCCCGCCGAAGCCTGCAACAGATGGTCGTTGGTCTCGAAATCACGAAAACTTCCCGTCAGTTCGCCGTGCCCATGGCTGCGCTTGAGCGAAGCGCCAACCGTTACGTAGGTAGCGTCGGCGCTGGCGCCAGTATAATGCTCGAAATAGGCGACTTCGCCGATCAGCCCCAGCGTCATTTCATGACCGATGTCGGTGTCCTTGGAAAGACCGAGGACAAAGCCGTTCTCGTCGCCGGCATCGCCCGCGCCGGCTTCCTGGTGTCGATAGCCGACATTGTACTTGAAGCCGCTCAGGCCCGGCATATCCTCGCCGGCCAGCGTGACGGAGAAATTGTTGAAGGTGCCGGTATTGCCCGCGCCGCCGTCGGAATCATGCACCCTTCCGCGATCGTTGAAGAGCGATTGTGAAAAAACCGTCGTGTCGGCGAAGAAGGTGTTGACGGCGAGAGTGTGCTTGCCGAAACCAGTGTCGAACGTGTAGGCGGCGCCAAGCGCCATCCTTTCGGTCAGTTCGTACTCCTCGGCGTAGCGCGACCCCCAGACGCCGGGCGTGACATCCCAGGCAAAGCCGAAAGCCGGCTCGTATTTGCCCGCCGTGAGGGTCCAGTTGCCGACATCCGCCTGCAGGTCCAGCGTGTCCATGTAAAGGCCGATGCCGCACATGGTGCAATCATCCGGGGCGAAGGGACCCTTCACCTGCTCCAGCGTCAGGCCGAGATTGACCGAAAATATCCGCGTCAGTCCGAACTTGAACGCCGCCGTGTCCGCATGCAGGTAGAAATTGTTGATCTCGGTGCCGGGATGGTTGGAATGGAAGATCCAGTCATTGTCCAGTTGGAGATTGAACGTTCCCTCAACATAAGGATACGTGACCAAATCCGGCGCCGCCGGCGCGGCCGCAATCGTCGCATCCGCCGCGAAAGCCGAGACCGGAGCCGTGATCGCGCCAGCCACAATCGCCGCCGCAAGGAAAATCGTAGTTCTGTTCATCGTGTCGTCCCCATGGAAATCTGCTAGATAGAAGGAGCGTTATAGTATAACATTTTTACGGCAAGCCCTTGCACGATCCCGGATTTGGCGGTCGACGCGGCGCTGGCCGGAAGCGCCCAGACCGCGAGCGTCAGGAGCAGGGGCGCGGCAAGCGCGCCGCGTCTTTCCATCCGAAACGGCATAGGTCTCTCCCTCAATGAAACGTTTTCCGCGTCGGGCGGGTGAGAATGTCTTCAATGGCCGAATGCGGGATCGGCAGGAGCCGTTGGCGCAGGCCCGAAAGCGCTTCGGCGAACCCGCTGGCGGCGTCGGCGATTTCCGTTACGCCGAGCGGACAGGCGAGCGCGCCCAGGCAGAGATCGACGGTATCGGCATCGCGGTGCTGGTTGGCGGCGATCAGCCCCAGAGTCAGGCATTCGTCGCGGCAGACCTGGTGCGCGCCGAATGGAAAGGCGCGCAACGGACAGTTGGCGCAGCGGCCGAGCGTACGGATGAAATGCGAGAGTTCCGCCAGCGCCCGGCGGCCTTCCGCCTCGCCGAGAATGCCGGCGTACAGGTTCCAGGCCATCTCCCACGGAACGACGGAGCCGGTTTCGTAGCCGGCCGTCCAGTGGCGGTAGCCTTCGAGAACGAGTTTTTCCGGCGGCCGCGCGAAATAGCAGCCGCCGTCCCCGTCACAATCCATGGCGGCCAGAGACATCATCTCCTCCCTGCATAAGGTCGGGACGGCAAGAGACCTGCTTGCGAAATTCTGGAATTCGATGCCACGCCAAGGGGCGTGGTGGGTTTGCCCGCGCTGGAAACCGCGGGCCGCCAAGTCCGGACATGATGTCCTCCAATCGAAAGGGTTCAAGGCCCTGACATCAAAGGGATGCGCACGCAGCGCAGAGACGCCTTAATCATCGAACGGAGCCGATATGTCAAACGCTATCTTTTAGAAATGTTCCAATAAATCAATAGTTTAGAGTTATTCTAAACTAGACAATGATATACAAGTTTAATGCACCCAGCGCCCAACGGCCGCAGTCAGACAAGTCCGTGCGGGAAGGATCGAAGCCGGGTTCAGGCGGCATTTTCCTGCAGCGGCTACGCGCATGTCGGAATGCGAAGGGCGAGCCGCGAAATCAAACCTTGATATTGTAATCCCTGCCATGCGATCGGTGGCCGATGGCGATCTACAGGTGAACGGATGATGTCGACGGCTTCTCCCTTCTGCGCGGCAATCGATTGGGGAACTTCGAGCTTCCGCCTCTGGATCGTCGACCGTGACGGCAGCGTGCTTGCCGAGCGGAGATCCGGCGACGGGATGCAAAGCATTGGGAATCCGGAAGGGTTTCCCGGCGTGATGGAGAGCCATCTCGCCGAGGTTCAGGCCGGCGACGATCTGCCTGTCGTGGTCTGCGGCATGGCCGGCGCACGTCAGGGCTGGGTCGAAGCGCGCTATGTGGATGCTCCAGCGCGGCTCGACAGCCTGATCGCCAAGGCGGTTCGCGTTCCCGGCGTGGCGCGGGACGTGCGCATCCTGCCGGGCGTGGCGCAGCGCAGCGCCGACCATCCCGATGTCATGCGCGGCGAGGAGACACAGTTGCTCGGAGCCGCTGTCGGCGCTTCCGCAAGCCGGCTTTTCTGCATGCCGGGCACCCACTCCAAATGGGTGGCCCTCAACAAGGGCGCCATCAACGAATTCGCCACCTTCATGACCGGCGAGTTGTTCGATCTCCTTGCCCGGGAATCCATTCTTGTTCATGCCATCAAAAGCACCCGGATCGACCCCGACGATCCCGAGTTCGGTGCAGCGGTCGAGGCCGGACTGGTACGTCCAGCCGATATCGCCAACCGGATTTTCGAGATCAGGCCGTCGCAATTGCTGGGCTTTTCGCCGGCCGGTGGAGGCGCGGCGCGTCTTTCCGGCCTGTTGATCGGCGTCGAGATCGCCGGCGCCGTCGCCCGCTTCGGTGATTTCGCCGAGGTCGATCTTCTGGCCGCGGGAGCGCTTTCGAGCCTTTACGCCAGGGCGTTGGAAATCGCCGGAAAGATGGTCCGCCCGCACGACGCCGATACGGCCGTGCGCGACGGACTCTGCGTTGCCGGTCGCGCATTCTGGGCCTGAGGAGCCGTTCTGATGACACAAAAAGTGGCGTGGCCCGCGTTGAGGCGGCCATTGGTGGCGATCCTTCGTGGCATTCGGCCTGATGAAGCTCCCGGCATCGTCGACGCTCTTCTCGACGCCGGCTTCGAAGCCATCGAGATTCCCCTCAACTCGCCCGACCCCTTCCGCTCGATCGAGATGGCCGCCAGCCGCGCACCCTCCGGGTCGCTCATCGGGGCGGGAACCGTCCTGACGGTGGCGGATGTGGCGCGGCTGGCCGATTGCGGCGGCCGGCTGATGGTCAGCCCCAATGTGGACGCCGACGTGATAGAGGCGGCATCCTCGCGTAGCATCGTCACCATGCCGGGCGTGTTCACCGCTACCGAGGCTCTGGCCGCGGTCAAGGCGGGCGCCTCGGCGCTCAAATTCTTTCCCGCGAGCGCGCTTGGCCCCGGAGGCATCGCGGCGATCCGCACCATTATGCCGCCCGACTTGGAGATCGGCGCTGTCGGCGGTGTGTCGGAACGTGATTTCGAGGCCTACGCCAAGGCCGGCATCCGCACCTTCGGTCTCGGCTCCAGCCTTTACAAGCCCGGCGCGACGGTGGCGGAAATAACGGCCAAGGCCCGCGCGGTCGTGACTGCCTACGATGCGGTGTTCGCAAGCTGACGACTGGCCGCATGACGCAGGGTTCACGTCATAGTGACTTTCGTCGGCCCGGCGCGCATTGACCGGCTTTTCCCTTCCATGCTCAATCCGCCCGAGATGAAGATCCGGGAGGCTTTGCTGAAACTCGTCGCGTTCGTGGCCGCCGCGTTGGTCGCCTTATCCGCTCCCTCGCGGGCCGCTGGTCCCGATGTCTCCAACTGGTCCGGCGTCCTGGCCAAAGCCAGGGGCGAGACCGTTTATTTCAATGCCTGGGGCGGCTCGGACAACATCAATTCCTACATCGAGTGGGCCGGCGAGCAGGTGATGAAGCGCTTCGGCGTCAAAATTGTCGAGGTCAAGCTCGCCGACACGGCCAACGCCGTCGCCAAGGTCGTCGCGGAAAAGGCGGCGGGCAAGGACAGCGGCGGCTCCGTCGATCTGATCTGGATCAACGGCGAGAATTTCGCCTCGATGAAAAAGCAGCACCTCCTGTTCGCGCCCGGATGGGCGGAAAAGCTGCCCAACTGGAAATATGTCGATTTCGAAAACAAGCCGACCATCCAGACCGATTTCACCCTGCCCGTCGATGGACTGGAAAGTCCGTGGGGCATGGCCAAGCTCGTCTTCTTCTACGACAAGGCGAAGACCGATCCGACGGCCCTGCCGAAATCGGCGAAGGAATTGCTGGCCTGGGCAAAGAAGAATCCCGGCCGCTTTTCCTACCCGCAACCGCCGGATTTCATTGGTTCATCCTTTTTGAAGCAGGTTTTGCTGGAACTGACACCCGACCGTTCGGTACTGCAGAAGCCGGTCGACGACGCGACCTTCGACAAGGTCGCGGCGCCGCTTTTTGCCTATCTCGACGAACTGAAGCCCTATCTCTGGCGGCACGGGGAGGCCTATCCCAAGAACTATCCGGCCATGAAGCAGCTTCTCGCGGATGGGGAGCTCGATATCATCTTCGCCTTCAATCCCGCCGAGGCCTCGACCGCCATCGCCAAGGGAGAGTTACCCGATACGGTGCGGTCGTTCACCTTTCCGGGCGGCACGCTGGCCAACACCCATTTCGTCAGCATTCCGTATAACGCCACGGCAAAGGCAGGAGCGCTGGTGCTGGCGAATTTTCTGCTTTCACCCGAGGCGCAGGCGCGCAAGCAGGATCCCGAGATCTGGGGCGACCCGACGGTTCTGGCCATGTCGAAGCTCGACGCCGCCGACCGGGCGCGCTTCGACACGCTCGACCTCGGCATCGCCACACTCAAACCCGACCAGCTCGGACCCGCCTTCAAGGAACCGCATCCAAGCTGGGTCGAGCACATCGAAACCGAATGGAAGAAGCGCTATGGGGTCGGCAATTGAGTCTTTGGTCCCGACTCCCGCGCCTGCGGGCTACCCGGCTCCCGCGCATGCGGGCAAAATGATCCGATCGTTGCCGGCGTGCTGGCCCGTCTAGGCCCGCCACTGGCGATTTTCCTGTTGGCGGGGCCCGTTCTGTTCGGCCTTGCCGGAACGGTCCTGCCGGCCTTCGGCTATCTGCCGGCGCTCGGTGGCAGCCGCCTGACGCTGGCGCCCTTCGCCGCCCTTCTGGCCGAGCCGGGCATCGCCCACTCGGCCGCGATCAGCCTCGCGGTCGGTCTCGGCACCGCCATGGCCGCCCTCGGCGTCGTCATGTTCTTCGTCGCCGGCTGGGCCGGTACGCGAACCTTCGGCCGCATCCAGCATATGATTTCGCCGCTGCTGTCGGTGCCGCACGCCGCCGCCGCTTTCGGCCTCGCCTTCCTGATCGCTCCGTCGGGCATGATCGCGCGCCTCGTTTCGCCGGGGCTGACCGGTTGGCAACGGCCTCCCGACCTTTTGATCGTCAACGATCCGTTCGCGCTGTCCATGATGGCGGGGTTGATCGTCAAGGAAATACCCTTCCTGCTTCTCATCACGCTGGCCGCGCTGCCGCAGGTGAAACTCGCCGAAACGCGGGCGCTGGTTGCCTCGCTCGGCTACGGACGGGTCGCCGGCGTCCTGTTCGGCCTGTGGCCCGCCATCTACCGCCAGATCAGGTTCGCGGTGTTTGCGGTCATCGCCTTTTCGAGTTCGGTCGTCGATGTCGCGCAGATACTAGGTCCGACGGTGCCGCCGCCGCTTGCGGTGCGCCTGGTCCAATGGGCGGGCGATCCGGTCCTGAGGAAACATTTCCTGGCGGCGGCGGGCGCCTTGCTGCAACTTGGCGTGACCGCGCTCGCCTTGGCGCTGTGGATCGGCATCGAGAAATCGGCCGGCGCGATCGCTCTGCGGGTATGCGAAAGCGGCAGACGGTGGCGTCATGACGCTATGCTTCGCCACACGGCCCTGGCCGCCATGATGCTGGCGGCGCTGACGATAATCGCGGGCCTGGCGGTACTCGGGATCTGGTCGTTTGCCGGTCTGTGGCAATTCCCGAACGCCTTGCCGAACAGCTTCACGGCCAAGATCTGGCTGGGTGCGGCGCCACGCATCGCCGCGCCACTGGAAACGACGCTTGCCTGCGGCCTCCTTGCGACGTTGATCGCTCTGGCCGTGACGGTACTTTGCCTGATCCGCGAAGGCGAAACGAGGCGTCGTGGCGGGCGGGGCGCGCTGTTCCTGATCTATCTGCCGCTGCTCGTGCCGCAGGCGGCTTTCCTGTTCGGACTGCAGATATTTTTCCTGTCGGCGCGCATCAATGCGAACCTTCCGGCACTGGTGCTCGCGCACCTGATTTTCGTGATGCCCTATGTCTTTCTGTCGCTCTCCGATCCCTGGCGCGCTTTCGACCGCCGCTACGAAGCGGTCGCGGCGGGGCTCGGCAAGCGGCACGGGGCCATCCTGTTGCGCATCCGGTTGCCGATGCTCATGCGCGCCATCCTGACGGCGGCGGCGGTCGGTTTCGCGGTCTCGGTCGGGCAATATCTGTCGACGGTTCTGATCGGCGAGGGACGGCTCACCACCATCACGACCGAGGCGGTGGCGCTCGCCTCCGGCGGCAATCGCCGCGTCATCGGCGTCTACGCGTTTTTGCAGATGCTCCTACCGGCCGCCGCCTTTGCATTTGCCACGCTGACGCCGGCGCTGGTATTCCGGCATCGCCGCGCCATGCGGGCGGGCTAGGCATCGGACCGAAAAGTGGAATCCGGTTTTCGGAACAATCCGATGCTGAATAAAAATAGAGCCTTAACGGAGCGGGAATGTCGGAAAACGGGCTCTTTCTCGACGAGGTGTCGATCGCCATCGGTGGACACGCATTGCTCGCCATCACCCATAGGGTGCGGGCCGGCGAGGTACTGACGGTTATGGGGCCTTCCGGCTCGGGCAAATCGGCGCTGCTCGCCTTTATCGGAGGGTTCCTCGATCCGGCCTTTTCGGCAAGCGGCCGCGTCTTCGTGGCCGGTCTCGATCTGACGGCCATGGCGGCGGAGGACCGGCATGCCGGCATTCTCTTCCAGGACCCGCTGTTGTTTCCGCACATGTCGGTTGGCGGCAATCTGGCTTTTGCCGTGCCGCCAGACGTTCGCGGCAGGACCGCGCGGCGCAAGCTCGCCGAAGCGGCGCTGGAGGATGTCGGGCTGGCTGGCCTCGGCGGACGCGATCCCGATACGCTGTCTGGCGGGCAGAAGGCGCGCGTGGCGCTCGCCCGCGTGCTGCTATCTTCTCCGCGCGCGCTCTTGCTCGACGAGCCGTTCTCCAAGCTCGACGCCGAATTGCGACAGCAGATGCGCGACTTGGTCTTCTCCAAGGCCCGCGCCAGCGGGCTGCCGATCCTGCTTGTGACCCATGACGCGGCGGACGCCGAAGCGGCGGGCGGTCCAATCATCCGCATTGGCGAATGACGGTGCGCCAACTTCCGGAATTGCCGGTCACCGAGGCGCTTCCCGCCCTGCTCGAGGCGCTCGAGCAGGGCGGGAACGCCGTGCTGATCGCGCCGCCCGGAGCCGGCAAGACGACGCTTGTCCCGCTCGCGCTGCTCGATGCCGCATGGATCGGCGAGCGCACGATCCTGCTCCTCGAACCGCGCCGGCTGGCGGCCCGCGCGGCTGCCCGGCGAATGGCGAGCCTGCTCGGCGAGGAACCGGGAGGAACCGTCGGCTACGCGATGCGCATGGACCGGAAGATGTCGGCGCGAACGCGCATCCTCGTCGTTACCGAGGGTATCCTGTCGCGCATGATCGTCGACGATCCGGAACTGCCCGATTTCGCCGCCATCCTGTTCGACGAGTTCCACGAGCGTTCCCTCGATGGCGATTTCGGGTTGGCGCTGGCGCTCGACGTTCAGCAGGCGCTGCGCCCCGACCTGCGGCTCGTCGTCATGTCGGCGACGCTTGAAGGCGAGCGCTTGTCCCGGCTGCTCGGCGATGCGCCCGTCGTGGAGAGCGCCGGGCGCGCTTTTCCGGTCGAACTGCGCTATCAGGAACGCCCGCGCGAAATTCCCGTCGAACAGGCGGTCGCAACCGCCATCCGGCAGATCATTTCTTCCGAACAGGGAAGCATCCTCGCCTTCCTGCCGGGGCAGCGCGAGATCGAACGCTCGTCGGCGCTGCTCGTCAGCGCCGTCCCGGCGAACACGGATATCGCGCCCCTCTTCGGCGGTCTCGACGGCAAGGCGCAGGACGCGGCGATCCGGCCGGCCCCCGATGGCCGCCGCAAGATCGTGCTGGCGACCGCCATCGCCGAAACCTCCATCACCATCGATGGCGTGCGCATCGTCATCGACAGCGGCCTCTCGCGCCTGCCTCGATACGAACCGGCAACCGGTCTCACCCGGCTGGAGACGGTGCGCGTTTCCCGCGCCTCGGCGGATCAGCGCGCCGGCCGCGCCGGCCGCACGCAACCGGGGATCGCGATCCGGCTATGGCGCGCCGAGCAGACGGCCTCGCTGCCGGCCTTCACGCCACCGGAAATCCTCGAGGCCGACCTTTCGGGCCTGCTGCTCGACTGCGCCGCGTTCGGCGTCACGGATCCGGCAAGCCTGCGCCTCCTCGATCCGCCGCCCGCGCCGGCGCTCAAGGAAGCGCGGTCGCTGCTGGTCGAGCTGGAGGCGCTGGATGCGGACGGGCGGCTGACGCCGGCGGGCGTAGCGATGCGGCGGTTGGCGCTGCCGCCAAGGCTGGCGCATATGGTGGCGGAAGCGGCAAAAGACAGCCACGCCCTGCAGGCGGCGGAGCTCGCGGTCCTGCTGACCGAGCGCGGCCTGGGCGGCGCCGGCGCCGATCTTGATGCGCGGCTGGCGCGCTTCCGGTCCGACCGGTCGCCGCGCGCCGTCAACGCCCGCAAACTCGCTGGACGGATCGGCCGATCGATCGCCGCCGGCAATAGCGACGACATTGCAGCCGCCGGGCCGCTGCTTCTTCACGCCTGGCCGGATCGTGTCGCCATGGCGCGGGGCGGGCATGGGCGTTACGTCCTCGCCAATGGAAGGGGTGGCGTCCTCGACGAGGCCGATGCGCTGGCGCGCCAAAAATTCCTCGTCGTCGCCGATCTCCAGGGCGCCGCGCGCAACAGCCGCATCGGCTCGGCGGCGGCGGTTTCCGAGGAGGAGATCCGGGCGGCGCTCGGCCATCGTATCCAGCGCCAGACTGAAACCGCCTTCGACCCGCAGAAACGGGCCTTGCGCACAATGGAGACCGAACGACTCGGCGCGATCGTTCTAGCGCAACGCCAAGCGCCGCCGCCAACGGGTGACGAGGCCGATGCCGCGATCCTCTCCGCCATTCGCGCGCACGGGCTTGCCTTGCTGCCATGGGAAACATCGACGGAGCAGCTTCGCGAACGCCTCGGCTGGCTGCATCGTGGCCTCGGTGCGCCATGGCCGGCGATGACCGACGAGGCGCTGATTGACGAACTCGACGACTGGCTGGCGCCTTTCCTGACAGGCGAACCGGCTCTCGATCGCATCGAGCCGCGACGGTTGCGCGAGGCGCTTTTGTCACGCGTGCCGCACCCCCTGTCGCGTGAGGTGGACATGCTGGCCCCAACGCATTTCCATGCGCCGTCGGGCAGCACTCTGCCGATCCGGTATGACGGCGAATGGCCGTTGCTTGCCGTGCGTGTGCAGGAATTGTTCGGCCTGGACAGGCATCCGGCGATCGCGGGAGACCGTATCCCGCTGACTCTGGAACTGCTGTCGCCGGCGCATCGCCCGATCCAGACGACCCGGGATTTGCCGGGCTTTTGGCGCGGCTCCTGGTCCGATGTGCGCGCCGACATGCGCGGCCGCTACCCCAAGCATTTCTGGCCGGAAAACCCGATCGAGGCGGAGGCGACGGCGCGCGCCAAGCCACGCGGCCGCTAGGACTCGAAACGTTGACCCCTTGGCGCGCCGGTAGAGACGGCGCATAACCCCGCCATGATCCAGGATTTGCGCGCGCCCGACCCCATGCAAAGCCGGCAGCTTAGGCTGAATACGCTCATTCGCCTGCGTTGGCTGGCCATTGTCGGACAGAGCGCCGCGGTCATGTTCGTCGCCTACGGGATGCATTTTCCCTTGCCGGTGAGCCTTTGCTTCGCGCTCATCGCCTGCTCGGCCTGGCTGAATCTCGTTCTGGCGTTCCGCTATCCCGCAACGCAGCGGCTCGGGCCGCGCGCCGCTTTCGCCATACTCGTCTTCGATGTCCTGCAACTGGCGGGGCTTCTCTACGTCACGGGCGGCCTCACCAATCCCTTCTCCTTGCTCATGACGGTTCCGATCGTCGTCTCGGCGACATCCCTGTCACTTCGCCTCACCGCATTGCTCGGCGCGATCACGGTGGGCGCGGCCACCATCCTGGCGTTCCTGCATTTCCCGCTGCCCTGGTTTCCCGAAGCCGAGCTTCCCATGCCCTTCATCTACGTGGCCGGCATGTGGATGGCGGTCGTTTCGAGCATCGCGTTCACCGGCATCTATGCGTGGCGCGTCGCGGAAGAAGCGCGCCTGCTGGCGACCGCGCTGGCGGCGACCGAGCTTGTATTGCAGCGCGAACAGCATTTGTCGGCGCTGGATGGCCTCGCGGCGGCGGCCGCGCATGAACTCGGCACCCCGCTGGCCACCATCACGCTCGTCGCCAAGGAGATGCAACGCGCGCTCGGCAACGATCCGCGTTTCTGTGAAGACGTCACGCTGCTGCGAAGCCAGAGCGAACGCTGCCGGGAAATCCTCAAGCAGCTCACCAGCCTCTCGTCCGAAAGCGAAGCGCATATGGCCCGGCTTCCGATCACCTCACTGATCGAGGAGGTGATCGCCCCGCATCGCGATTTCGGCATCACGATCAAGCTGGAACCCGGCGAAAGGATCGGCGCCGAGCCGGTGGCGCGCCGCAACCCAGGTGTCATCTACGGGCTGGGCAATCTCGTCGAGAACGCCGTCGATTTCGCGCGTCAGGAGGTGACCATGCGCTGGCGGTGGGATGCGGAATTCGTATCGATCGACGTCATGGATGACGGGCCGGGATTCCCGCCCGAAATCGTCGATCGCATTGGAGAACCCTATATGACGACAAGGCAGTCCTCGGACGAAGGCGGCGGGCTGGGGCTGGGGCTGTTCATCGCCAAGACGCTCATCGAACGATCGGGGGCGACCATCCGCTTCGCCAACGCCACAACGCCCGGCATTGGGGCCACCGTGGAGATCGTCTGGCCTGTCGGCATGTTTATCGCGGGCGGAATCAGCCAGGAATTCCCATATTAGCATCGAGCGGGGCCTCAAGCTTTCCCGTGGCACGGATTTGCATTAAGAAAGGAAAGAAAAATGGACATGGTGATGGAAGCACCCGAAGTTGCTGAAGATCTGCTTGGCGACGATCGCTCGCTTTTGATCGTGGACGATGACAAGCCGTTCCTCGCCCGGCTGGCGCGCGCCATGGAAAGCCGTGGATTCGAGGTGGATACGGCGGAAAGCGTCGAAGAGGCGGTCGCCAAGGCAAAGGCGAAAGCGCCGGCTTTCGCCGTCGTCGATATGCGGCTTGGCGACGGGAACGGCCTCGACGTGGTTGCCGCCATCCGCGACAAGCGCGCCGATTCCAAAACCGTCATCCTGACCGGCTACGGCAACATCGCCACGGCGGTGACGGCGGTGAAGCTTGGCGCCATCGACTATCTGTCGAAGCCCGCCGACGCCGATGACGTTTTCGCCGCCCTGACGCGCAGCGGCGGCGAGAAAGCCGCGCCGCCGGAAAATCCCATGTCGGCCGACCGGGTCCGCTGGGAACATATCCAGCGGGTCTACGAGATGTGCGACCGCAACGTTTCCGAGACCGCGCGCCGGCTCAACATGCACCGCCGCACACTGCAGCGCATCCTCGCCAAGCGCGCGCCAAGATAGAAGCGAAGGCTCCGGGACGCACGTCGATCCGGCACTCTTTGTCTTGCGCCCGCCGGCGACCTTCCCTGCCGCTGGTTCTTGTGCCCACCCCTGCGACATCCTAAATGCTCTGGCAGGATCGCGAATGCGACACAATGAGGGAAGGACAAGCCGACCGCGTTGGCTTGAAGCCATTCGTGGCGAGAAATCGTTCGGTTTGCGGCTAGCGAAAGTTCGGGATTGTCAGCTGGACTTCGGGTCTCCGATGCGGCGTTGAGCTGGGACCCGGCTCACGGAAATGCTCCAAGTAAGGGTTGGTGATCGCCCACCCCGGGAAAGAACAGCGGAATGCACTTTTTTACACCGGAAGCGATCACAGCCTTTTTTCAGGTCATCGCGATCGATCTGGTGCTGGCCGGCGATAACGCCATCGTCATCGGCCTCGCGGCGGCCGGCCTGCCGAAAGCCAATCGCGGCAAGGTCATCCTCATCGGAATTCTTGCCGCGACCGTTCTGAGAATTGTCTTCGCGGTTCTGGCGACCGAGTTCCTGCAGATCCTCGGCCTGCTGTTTGCCGGCGGGATTTTGCTGTTATGGGTCTGCTGGAAGCTATGGCGCGATCTGAAGCATGCGCCGGGGGATCCCGACGCCGAGATGGACTGTGCCGAGGCGGAAGCCCTCACAAGCGGTCTTCGCCGCAAGACATTCGGCCAAGCTGTCTGGCAGATCGTCGTGGCCGATCTCTCGATGTCGCTGGACAATGTGCTGGCCGTGGCCGGTGCTGCGCGCGATCACCCGATCGTTCTTGCCGGGGGCCTCGTTCTGTCGGTCGCGCTCATGGGGCTCGCCGCCTCATTTATAGCGAAGCTTCTGCACAAATATCGCTGGATAGCCTTTGTCGGACTGGCGGTGATCCTCTATGTGGCGCTCGACATGATCGTGCGCGGCGCGCTGGAAATCTGGCCGGTCGCCAGCCACGCCGCGAATGCCGTCATCAACTGAAGCCGCCGCTCACCCGCGCGGCGGGATCTGCAGTCCCTTCTCGCTGGCCGGCCGGGCGATGCAGCGGTCGAGCCAGGCGGAAACGTTGGGCAGCCTGTCGAGACCGAGCACTTCGGTCGCCTCGTAAAACACTTTGATCCCCCTGACCCACGGGAAAATGGCGATGTCGGCGATCGTGTAGAGATCGTCTATTATCCACTGCCGGCCCTGCAACCGGTCATCGAGGACGCCGAGAAGCCGCGTGGATTCCTCCGTATAGCGCTCGGTCGCGTAATTATCCTTCACCTTGTCCTTGGCGAATTTGTAGAAATGCCCGAATTGACCCAACATCGGGCCGATATGGCCAACCTGGAAAAACGTCCATTGCAGCGTTTCGTAACGGCCAATAGGGTCGGTCGGCACAAGCTTTCCGGTCTTGTCGGAAAGCCATGCCAGGATCGCGCCGGACTCGAACAGCGCCAGCGGCTTGCCGCCCGGCCCATCCGGGTCGATGATGGCGGGGATCTTGCCGTTTGGATTAAGCGAGAGGAACTCGGGCGTTTTCTGGTCATCCTTCATGATATTTACCGTATGCGCCTCATAGGGCAGGCCGAGTTCCTCCAGCGCAATGGAAATCTTGACGCCGTTCGGCGTCGGAAAAGAATAGAGCTGGATGCGGTCGGGGTGCTTTGCCGGCCAGCGGCGGGCGACGGGAAATGCGGAAAGGTCGGCCATGAATCTGCTCCTTTGGCGGCAGGTTAAATTCGGAATTGGTCGGGAAAAAACGACGCGAATGGGCAAGAGAATAGGTCATTTCCTTGAGCCATCAACGCGTGATTGCCTCGAACGCAGCGTTCACCCATTGGCGTGGCGGCGATTTTGCGCCGCGCCCGGGTTGCCATGTCTGATGCGGGAAAGACAATTATCCGCATGAAAATGGAGCGAGCGCTGACAGAAAGCATGCGTCCGCAACGCGCCGCCGGTCGTGGCGAAATCGGCGTGCGGTTTGCCGAAGGGCAGACGCGGCTTGAGCGCTTCTACCAGGAGGGCTGCGCCAAGATCAGGCTGCCGCGCCGCGCCGATGCGATCCGCGAAGCCGTGCTCATCAACAGCTCCGGTGGGCTGACGGGTGGTGACCGCCTGGCCTGGCGCGCGGAAGTCGGAAATGGAGCCGAACTGCAGGTCACCACGCAGGCCTGCGAAAAGATCTATCGGGCCGATGACGGCCGCGCTGAAATTGCCAGCACAATCACGGTTGGCGCGGGGGGAAGGATCGCCTGGCTGCCGCAGGAGACCATCCTGTTTGCCGATTCCGCCCTGTCGCGCTCGCTCGAAATGGACCTTGCCGAGGGAGCGGAAGCACTCGTGGTCGAGGCGACGCTGTTTGGCCGCAGCGCCATGGGCGAGCGCGTTACCCGCGCGCTGTTCCGCGATCGCTGGCGCATTCGCGTGTGCGGACGGTTGGTCCATGCGGAGGATTTTTCCATCGGCCCCGACGTCGCTCGCGCCCTCGCCCGGTCAGCGGTCATGGCTGGCGCAACGGCGGCCGCGACCATCCTGCTGATCGCGCCCGACGCATCCGCCCATCTTGACGCGGTACGCGAACTGATCGGAAAATGCGGCGGCGCCAGCTTTTGGAGGGTGGGGAAATCTGGCAAGCTTCTTGCGAGGCTGATCGCGGAGGATGGCTACGACCTTCGCCAACGCCTGATACCGGTGCTGGAACTGCTCAATGGGCGGGCAGCGCTGCCGAAAGTGTGGTCACTATAGGGTTTGATTTGCGCATGTCGTTGTTCCGAAACCGGGTCCCACTTTCGGGCGACATGCTTCAGGAGACGAACGGCCGATGAATCTCACGCCACGGGAAAAGGACAAGCTTCTGGTCGCCATGGCGGCGATGGTGGCGCGCAAGCGGCTCGAGCGTGGCGTCAAACTGAACCATCCCGAGGCGATCGCGCTGATTTCCGATTTCGTGGTCGAAGGTGCGCGCGACGGCCGCCCTGTCGCCGATCTGATGGAAGCGGGAGCCCATGTCGTGTCGCGCGACCAGGTGATGGAAGGCATCGCCGAGATGATCCACGATGTTCAGGTCGAGGCGACATTCCCCGACGGAACCAAGCTCGTCACCGTTCACGAACCGATACGGTAGGCCCGATGCTGGAACTGCGCCCCAATTGCGAATGCTGCGACAAGGATTTGCCGCCGGATGCGGCGAACGCTGTGATCTGCACGTTCGAATGTACCTTTTGCGCCGATTGCGCCAATGGAATCCTGGCCGGGAAGTGCCCGAATTGTGGCGGTAATTTTTCGCCGCGCCCGATCCGGCCGGCGGCGATGCTGGCGAAACATCCGGCGTCCACCAAACGCGTCGTGAAGTCCGGCGGCTGTGCGCCCGCCGACAGGGCCGCCTGAGCGCGTCCGAAGGAGAAAAGCATGATCCCCGGCGAAATCCTCACCGCAAAGGGCGACATCGAACTGAACGCCGGCCAGCCGACGATGGTGCTCAAGGTCGCCAACAGCGGCGACCGGCCGGTCCAGGTCGGCAGCCACTATCATTTTTACGAGACCAACGAGGCGCTGAAATTCGACCGCGAGAAGGCGCGCGGCATGCGCCTCGACATCGCCGCCGGGACGGCGGTTCGCTTCGAGCCGGGACAGGCGCGCGACGTGACGCTGGTTGCGTTGGGCGGCAAGCGCGAAGTCTACGGCTTCCGCCAGAAGATCATGGGGAAGCTTTGACGCCGATGATCGGATCCAGGACGAACGCCGCCGGCGGTGCGGCGGCCGGGAGGCCGCGACACCGCCCAGCGAAGGCGGGGTCAGCTCGCCTTTTTCTTGGTGATCAGCGTCAGCGTGCCGTCATTGCCGAGGCTGGCCGCGACAACCTCCTCGGAGGTCATGCCCTTGGCCTGCAACGCCGATTTGGCCTGAGGCGTGGAGTCGACCGACGAGCGCAATTTCCGCAGGTCGGTATCTGCCTGCTTGGCGACGTAATCATTGACCTTCGCCTGGGTCTGCGGCGGGAGCTCCTTCATGTCGACGACATGGACGGCGTTGATCGTCGGGGCGGCGGTGCTGGGCGCGGGCTGCGCCGGTGCCGGTTGCTGCTGGGCGCTGGCGACGCCAGCCATCGCCAGGGTGAGGGCCGACGCAAGGAAAATACTTTTCAGCATGGTTCTGCCTTTCCATCATTGGGCAAGAATTTTTGTTGGGGCGAGGCAGCCAGTCCAATCCCGCAATGTGGTCGGAACCCGACACGACGCGGGTCATTCGGTGTCGATGGCATGAAGAAAATAAGTCGCAGCGCGACCGGATCGAAGGAATAAGCTGATGGCCAGGATTGCCCGCGCCGCCTATGCCCAGATGTTCGGCCCGACCACGGGCGACAAGGTGCGTCTCGCCGATACCGAGCTTTTTATCGAGGTCGAGAAGGACTTCACCACCTACGGGGAAGAGGTGAAGTTCGGCGGCGGCAAGGTCATCCGCGACGGCATGGGCCAAAGCCAGGTCAGCCGCGCCGGGGGCGCGGTCGATACCGTCATCACCAACGCGCTGGTGGTCGATTCAACCGGCATCTACAAGGCCGATATCGGGCTCAAGGATGGACGTATCGCGGCGATCGGCAAGGCCGGTAACCCCGACACGCAGGCCGGCGTCACCATCATCGTTGGCCCGGGCACCGAGGCCATCGCCGGCGAGGGCAAGATCCTCACGGCCGGGGGCTTCGACGCGCATATCCATTTCATCTGCCCGCAGCAGATCGAGGAAGCGCTGATGTCGGGCATTACCACCATGTTCGGCGGCGGCACCGGTCCCGCCCACGGCACGCTGGCGACGACCTGCACGCCGGGCCCATGGCATCTGGCGCGCATGATCCAGTCCTTCGACGCGTTTCCGATGAATATCGGCCTGTCGGGCAAGGGCAACGCCTCGCTGCCGGCGGCGCTGGAGGAGATGGTTTTGGGCGGCGCCTGCGCGCTCAAGCTACACGAGGACTGGGGGACGACGCCGGCGGCCATCGACAATTGCCTTTCCGTCGCCGACGAATACGACGTGCAGGTAATGATCCACACCGACACGCTGAACGAGAGCGGTTTCGTCGAGGATACGGTCGCGGCGTTCAAGGGACGCACCATCCACGCCTTCCACACCGAGGGCGCCGGCGGTGGTCACGCGCCCGACATCATCAAGATATGCGGCCTGCCCAACGTCATCCCGTCCTCGACCAACCCGACGCGGCCCTATACGCAAAACACCATCGCCGAGCATCTCGACATGCTGATGGTCTGCCATCATCTGTCGCCGTCGATCCCCGAGGACATCGCCTTCGCCGAAAGCCGTATCCGCAAGGAGACGATCGCGGCCGAAGACATCCTGCACGACATCGGCGCGTTCTCCATCATCTCCTCCGACAGCCAGGCCATGGGCCGCGTCGGCGAAGTCGCGATCCGCACCTGGCAGACCGCCGACAAGATGAAGCGTCAGCGCGGGCGGCTGAAGGAAGAGAGCGGCGACAACGACAATCTGCGCGTTCGCCGCTACATCGCCAAATACACGATCAACCCGGCCATCGCGCAGGGCATATCGAAGGAGATCGGCTCTATCGAGGTTGGCAAAAGAGCCGACCTCGTGCTCTGGAACCCGGCCTTCTTCGGCGTCAAGCCGGACATGGTGATGGTCGGCGGCATGATCGCGGCCGCACCCATGGGGGATCCCAACGCCTCGATCCCGACGCCGCAGCCGGTACACTACCGCCCCATGTTCGGAGCCTATGGCAAGGCGATGACGAATTCCTCGGTGACGTTCGTCTCCAGGGCCGCTCTCGAGGGCGGCCTGAAGGAAAGGATCGGCGTGGACAAGGGCATGGTCGCGGTGGAAAACACGCGCGGCGGTATCGGCAAGCGCTCCATGGTGCTGAACGACGCCACCCCGCATGTCGAGGTCGACCCGGAAACCTACGAGGTGCGCGCCGACGGCGAACTCCTGACCTGTGAGCCGGCGACGGTGCTGCCGATGGCGCAGCGCTATTTTCTGTTTTGAATAGCGATCAGCCGTTTCAGGAGTGAATCGATGCTGCATGCGGGTTCTTTTCGCCATGGCAAGCCGGACGATCCGCGATCGGCAGATCGGGTGGTCCTGGCGCATGACGAGCGCCATTTGCGCCGCAAGGCTTTGACGCTGGAATCCGGCGACAGGCTGATGGTCGATCTGGCCGAGCCAGTGGCGCTGGCGCATGGCGATCTGCTCGTCCTGGACGACGGTCGGACGGTGAATGTGGTCGCGGCCGACGAAGAACTCTACGAAATCAGGGCCGATGGACCGCTGGCGCTTTCCCGTCTCGCCTGGCATCTCGGCAATCGCCATTTGCCGACGCAGATCGACGCCGACCGGATCCTGATCCAGCGAGACCACGTCATAAGGAACATGCTGCAAGGCCTGGGCGCCCGGGTAACGGAAGTGCTGGACCAGTTTCACCCGGTACGCGGCGCCTATTCGGGGCACGGCCATCAGGATCACGCACACGGCCATTCTCACGACCATCACCACGATGCGCATCACCACGAGGGGGATTGAGGTAATTCGCCGTGCCGGTTTGGCGTAACCGCTGTTGCCGGTTATGAAGGGATCATGACTTTCTTTGACCCCCACAATAAAAGCCGCTCGCCGAACCATCGGCGAATTTACGCCCTTTACGAGGTGGCGTTCACCGCCGTCGACTTTGCCGCGGCCATCCTGTTCCTTGTCGGTTCGGCGCTGTTCTTCGACAAATCGCTCGAGCATGCCGCGCTTTGGTGCTTCGTTGTCGGCTCTGTGTTCTTTGCCCTCAAGCCGACGATTCGTGTTGCGCGCGAAATCCACCTGCTGGCGCTAGGCGACTATTCCGATCTCGCCGAGCGCGCGGAATGACCGGGCAAAACTTGCTCAAATTGATAACTTGGCTTTCGCCGGCCTTTCCGATCGGTTCATTCAGCTACGGCCATGGTCTCGAGCGCGTGGTGGCGGCCGGCATCATCGCGGACGCCGACAGCCTTCGATCCTGGCTCAACCAGTTGCTTGAGCACGGTTCCGGCTGGAACGACGCCGTATTGTTCGCTGAAAGCTGGCGCCGCGCGAGAGATGGCGGGGAAATCGCCGCTGTCGCCGAACTGGCCGAGGCCATGGCGTCATCGGCCGAGCGTCATATGGAGACGACCTTGCAAGGTTCCGCCTTTTTGCAAGCCGCACGCGCCTGGCCGCATCCGGGTCTCGCCGGGCTGCCGCAAGAATGCGCCTATTGCGTCGCGGTGGGCGCGGTCGCCGGCTTGCACGGAATTCCCCTCGCCGACGCCCTGCCGGCCTATTTGCAGGCTTTCGTTTCCAATCTGGCGCAGGCTGCCATCCGGCTGTCGGTGTGCGGCCAGACCGACGCCGTCGCCATGATTGCGGCGCTGGAGGCGGCGGTCACCGAAACGGCAAGCCGCGCCGCCGAAGCGACGCTCGACGATCTCGGCTCGGCCACCTTGATTTCCGACATCATGTCCATGCAACATGAGACGCAGCATTCCCGGCTTTTTCGAAGCTGAACAGCCACCCAACCGGAGCGATATCGAATGACATCCAAGAATGGACCGCTGCGCATCGGCATCGGCGGGCCGGTCGGATCGGGCAAGACCACCCTCACCGAAAAGCTCTGCAAGGCGATGCGGGCGGATTATTCGATCGCGGTGGTCACCAACGACATCTACACGCGGGAGGACGCCATGATGCTGGCGCGCCTGCAGGCGCTGCCGGAGGATCGCATCCTGGGGGTCGAGACCGGCGGCTGTCCGCACACGGCGATCCGCGAGGATGCCACGATTAACCTTCAGGCGATTGCCGAGATGAATGCCCGTCATCCCGGCCTCGATATCGTCTTTATCGAATCCGGCGGCGACAATCTGGCGGCGACCTTTTCGCCCGACCTCGCCGATCTGACGCTTTACGTGATTTCGGTCTGCCAGGGCGGCGATATTCCGCGCAAGGGCGGGCCGGGCATCACGCGCTCGGACTATCTCGTCATCAACAAGAGCGATCTGGCGCCGCACGTCAATGTCGACCTCGACCAGATGCATGCCGACGCCGAGCGCGCCCGCGCCGGCAAGGATTTCGGCTTCACCGATCTGTCGCGCGGCAAGGGGCTTGCCGAAATCGTCGATTTCATCGTCGAGAACGGTGGCTTGCAAAAGAGCCCCCACCGCAGGACGGCGTAAGGCGCGAGGAAGCTCCGGGTTCAAGGATCGGATGGCCGTGGGCCTGCGGCCTGATCGTCCTCAGCCCGACCAGTTCTGCATGAGCGCCTTCTCGATGTCCGAAATCGTGTGCCCCGTGAGGGTTTTCGATTCCTCGCCGAGGATCTTCCCTTCGACTTCCTTGTGCATCTTCTTGCGCATCTCGCCCAGAACGGCAGGGGGCGCGACAAGAATGATGTGCTCGAATTCGCCTCGATGCGCGAACTTGTAAAGCCGTTCAGCAATCTCGTCGGCGAAGCGCCCCTTGGCTATTTTGTGCCAGTCCGTATCCGCAACGGCGGTGCGGCTGTTGGTCCCTGGACCGCTCACGCGGCCTGGCCTGTCCGTTCCCTGGTCATGCGTCGGCGGGTTTTCTTCGTGCAACTGCCGGACAACTTCGAGATTGGGATATTCCTGATCGCCTTCATTGCGCAGGAAGAGAGCCTTTTCTCCATCGGCGACGAGCACCCAGACGCCGTGTTTCAGCTTGATACCGGACATGTTCAACTCCTTGAATTTTCCTGCGCCAACGGGCGAAACGGTCGCATTCGAGGCCGTTCGGCAGACGCACGGAAGTCCAACGCGGCGCACGAAACAAACGTTCCTCGCAAACCAGCGGGAGTGGGACTATCCAATCGAAGCGGATTGCTTTTCTCAGCTTCCGCCGCAAAGCGAAAAAGAGATTGCGCCGCTGGATAAGGAGCGCGAGGCTATTTCTTCAAAGGCCGCTGCCAAACGGTCAAAATCGCGTTTCTTTCGAAGGATGTTGCGGAATGCCGTCAACCGCCACCAAGCTCAATGCCTTTCCAGTTTTCCTGCGAGTGCGGGGGCGCGCGGTGGTTATCGTGGGGAACGGCGAGGAGGCCCTCGCGAAGGCGCGGCTCCTCTTCCAGTCGAGCGCCGATCTGACGATTGTCTCCAACGAACCGGAGGCCTCCCTGTCGGGCTGGGCGTACGCGAATGGCGTGGCCTTGCGGCGCGAAACTTACGAACCCTCACTGCTCAAGGACGCCGTCCTCGTCTTTGCCGCGACGGGGGACGAGGCCATGGATCGCAGCATCGTTTTTGACGCCCGCGCCGCCGGAATCCCCGTCAACGCGGTCGACCGGCCGGAATTGTGCGACTTCTATACGCCGGCGCTGGTCAATCGCGCGCCGGTCGCCGTGGCGATCGGAACGGAGGGCGCGGGCCCCGTTCTGGCGCAGTTGATCCGCGCGCGGATCGACCGGCTTTTGCCGCCGTCGCTCGGCCTTCTCGCCCGCCTCGCTGTTTCGTATCGGGACGTTGCCGAAAAATTGTTGCCGAAGGGCGCCGCGCGACGGCGCTTCTGGAGAGCGTTCTTTACCGGCGAGCCCGCCCGCGCCATCGAGAAGGGCGACGAGGAGGGGGCGGCCCAGGCCGTGTCCGACCTGATTGCCCGGCAGGGTGTTTCGGCTGGCCATGTCGCGCTTGTGGGCGCCGGGCCGGGTGCCGAAGACCTGCTCACCTTGCGTGCCCAGCGCCGCTTGATGGAAGCGGACGTGATCGTCCACGATGCTCTGGTGCCCGAAGCGGTCATCGCCATGGGTCGCCGCGACGCCGAGCGTATCGCCGCCGGCAAGCGCAAGGGCTGCCATTCCAAGACGCAATCCGAGATCAACGCGCTGCTTGTCCGGCTTGCCCGTGAGGGCAAGCGCATCGTGCGGCTGAAATCCGGCGATCCCCTGGTCTTCGGCCGCGCAGGCGAGGAAATGCAGGCGTTGCGCGATGCCGGGATTTCCTATGAGGTCGTGCCGGGCGTCACCGCCGCTTTTGCCGCCGCCGCCGATTTCGAACTGCCGCTTACCCTGCGCGGCGTCGCTTCCTCCATGGTTTTCACCACCGGCCATGATCTCAAGGGAAATGCGTTGCCGGACTGGGCGAAGCTCGCCATTTCCGGCGCCACGGTCGCCGTCTATATGGGTCGTTCGATCGCCGCGGAGGTGGCCGATCATCTGATCGAGGCCGGCCTGTCGCCCGATACCGCCGTCGCGGTTGTGGAAAATGCCAGCCTCGGCGACCGCCGCATGTTCCACGGCACGCTGGCCGATTTGCCGTCGCTCGAACACCGGGCCGACCTGACGGGACCGGTCATGACGCTGATCGGCGATGCGGTGGCCGGCGCCAATTTCGATCACTCAGAGCCGCTCGCCATCGGCGCGCGCAACAGGGAAGAAGTGCAATGAAAGTTCTCACCGCCAACCGGCTGACCGATGGCGAAGCCGTCTGGTACGCGGGCGGGCACGGTTGGATAGAAACGATAAAGGGCGCGGACGTCGCCGACAACGCTGCGGCGCAGGAGAGGCTCGAACAGGCCGGCAAGGATTCCGCCGCGAACAATCTCGTCGTCGACGTCAATATCATCGATGTCGAGATCACCGACGGCGTGATCCGCCCCGTCCGTCTGCGCGAACGCATACGCGCCGCCGGCCCGACCATCCATCCCGATATCGGCAAGCAGGCCCGCCCCGAAATCTCCCCCACTGCCTGACGCGCGGCAATCGCGCCGCGAAGGATAAGACCATGTACCGTTACGATGAGTTCGACCATCAATTTGTCTCCGCCCGCGTCGCGCAATTCCGCGACCAGGTGGAGCGGCGGCTGGCCGGAGAGATCACCGAGGACCAGTTCAAGCCGTTGCGGCTCATGAACGGCCTCTATCTGCAGCTTCATGCCTACATGCTGCGCGTCGCCATCCCTTATGGAACGCTTTCGGCGCGGCAGATGCGCATGCTGGCCCATATCGCGCGCAAATATGACAAGGGCTACGGGCATTTCACCACGCGCACGAATATCCAGTATCACTGGCCGGCCCTTTCGGACGTGCCCGACATCCTGACGGATCTGGCGAGCGTCGAAATGCACGCGATCCAGACCTCGGGCAATTGTATCCGCAACGTGACCGCCGACCATCTGGCGGGCGCGGCGGCCGACGAAATCGCCGATCCGCGTCCCTATGCGGAAATCCTGCGCCAATGGTCGTCGGTGCATCCGGAATTTTCGTTCCTGCCGCGCAAGTTCAAGATCGCGGTGATCGCGTCGGATCATGACCGCGCGGCGATGAAGACGCATGATATCGGCCTGCACCTGAGGCGGAACGAGCAAGGCGAACTGGGCTTCACCGTCTATGTCGGCGGCGGCCTCGGACGCACGCCGCTGATCGGCCGGCAGGTGCGCGACTTCCTGCCGGAAAAGGATTTGCTTTCCTACTGCACGGCCATTCTGCGCGTCTACAATCTCAACGGCCGCCGCGACAACAAGTACAAGGCGCGCATCAAGATCCTGGTTCACGAGACGGGCCTTGAGGAATTGAGCCGGCAGATCGAAGCCGAGTTCGAGATGTTGAAGGAAGGCGAATTGAAGCTGCCGGACGCCGACATCCGTGCCATCGACGCCTATTTCGCGCCGCCCGCCATGCCGCCGCGCCCGGAAGGAACAGTGGTGCTGGCGGCGGCGCGGGGTGGCGATCGCGGCTTCGCGCTGTGGCTCGACCGCAATGTGAGTGAGCACAAGAACCCCGACTACGCCTCGGTGACGATTTCGCTGAAGGCCATCGGCGCGGTGCCGGGCGACGCCAGCGCCGAACAGATGGAAGCGGTCGCCGGTATCGCCGAGCAATATGCCTTCGACGAGATCCGCGTCAGCCATGAGCAGAATTTGATCCTGCCGCATGTCGCCCGCGCCGATTTGAAGAAGGTCTATGACGCGCTGGTCGAGCAGCAACTGGCGACGGCCAATGCCGGCTTCATCACCGACATCATCTCCTGCCCGGGCATGGACTATTGCGCGCTGGCGACGGCGCGCTCGATCCCGATCGCCCAGGAGATATCCAACCGCTTCGCTTCAGCCGAACGCCAGGCCGAAATCGGCGATATGAAGATCAAGATTTCCGGCTGCATCAATGCCTGCGGCCATCATCATGTCGGCCATATCGGCATTCTCGGCGTCGAGAAGAAAGGCACCGAGCTCTACCAGATCACGCTGGGCGGTTCGGGCGACGAGAAGACCTCGATCGGCGAAATCATCGGCCGCGGCTTCGGCGCCGAGGAGATCACCGACGCGGTGGAAACGCTGGTCGATACCTATCTCGGCCTGCGCCAGTCAGACGAAGAGACTTTCCTCGACGCCTACCGCCGCGTCGGGCCGGCTCCTTTCAAGGAGGCGCTCTATGGAAGCGAAGCAAAGGCCGCTTGATACCGGCATCGCGGCGCTGGAGGAAGCGGCCGAGCTTGAGGCGCGCTACGGCAGGCTGGAACCGGAGGAAATCATCGAGTTCGCGATCCGCCATCGCTTCGCGGGCCAGATAGCCGCCGTTTCCTCGTTCGGCGCCGATTCTGCCGTGCTGCTCGACATGATCGCCCGGGTCGACAAGTCGCTTCCGGTCATCTTCCTCGAAACGGGCAAGCATTTCGGCGAGACCCTCGACTACCGCGACAGGCTGGTCGAGGATTTCGGCCTGACCGATCTGCGCGTCGTCGAGCCACTTGCCGCCGCGCTGGCGGCCAAGGATGCGCAGGGGGTGCTGCATCAGACCGACACGGATGCCTGCTGCGCCATTCGCAAGGTCGAGCCGATGGCCCGCGCGGTCGAACCGTTCAGGGCCTGGTTCACCGGCCGCAAGCGCTTCCAGTCGGCGACGCGCGACGCGCTTCCGGTGTTCGAGGCCGTCGGCAAGCGTATCCGCATCAATCCACTGGCGGCGTGGACGACCCATGATCTCGCCACCTACATGCGCACCCATGATTTGCGCGAAAATCCGCTGGTCGCCTATGGCTATCTGTCGATCGGCTGTTTCCCCTGCACCCAGCCGGCGAAGCCCGGCGAGGACGCGCGCAGCGGCCGCTGGGCCGGGAAGGCCAAGACCGAGTGCGGCATCCACCTTACAGGCCTGGAGCAGTCGCTGACCTCGTCTTCATTGTAGGCCGTCGGCTGCGGCAAGGCAGGTTTTCAGGAGAAACCATGCATGGTGCCGTTGCTTCCGCGATGCGTACGGCCTATTCGGTCGTCCCGGAAACGTTCAGGAACGATATGACCGAAACCAACACATCGGCATCGCCGCGCCTGTGGACGCCTCAGGGCTTCCGCGAGGATGAATGGCGGCGGATCGCCGCCGACGAGCCAGTATCCGGCGGTGGCAAGCTCATCCTGCCGCTGACGGCCTATCTGGCGCTTGACCCGCAAACCGCCCTCGCCGGTGCCGAGAGGTTCGGCGTTCTGCTTTCGGCGGGCGAGCCTGTCGACCGCATAGCGGATCGCCTCGAGGCGATCCCGCTCGTGGCGCTGGACTTTCCCGCCTTCAGCGACGGACGCAGTTTTTCCAAGGCCGATTTGCTGCGCACGCGCCATGGCTACAAGGGAGCCATCCGCGCCGTGGGCGACGTGCTGATCGATCAGATCCCGCATATGCTGCGGACGGGATTCAGCGAATTCGAGGTGACCAACCGGACGGCGCTGGAGCGCCTCGAAGCCGGCGATCTGCGCGGGCTGCCGCTCTACTACCAGCCTTCCGCCGAGCCGGCCCTTGCCACAAACAGCTATTCCTGGCGCCGCCGGCCGGCCGAATGAGTTCAGCGGGCGAGGAATTCCCTCAATAGGCTGATTTCACCTTCTGTCGTCAGCGTCGGGGCGTGGCCGCAATCGGCGAAGACCTGCAATTCGGGCTTAGGGCCGCGTCCGCGCATCTCGTCGGCGACGCGCCCGGGCAGGACGTCCGATCGCTCGCCGCGCAAGATGAGCGTCCGGGCGACGATGGCGTCGTACTCGTCCCAGAGATCGCGATCCGCCTTGTGCTGCGTCAGCTGCTGGACGATCTTCGGGTCATAATGCACGGTGATCCGGCCATTGTCGGTACGCCGCGCCGAGGTATCGGCCATGCGCCGCCAGAAGGCGTCGGTATTCTCGCCGAAGGTCGCATAGTTGCGCCGGAACCAGGCCTCGAGTTCCGAAACCGTGTCGAGGACCGGCGGATTGCCGACATAGGAGGCGATGCGGTCGACGCCTTCCACCGCCACCTCCGGTCCGATATCGTTAATGACGAGATGGCTGATCCGGCCCTTCAGCCTGCCGCCGGCAAGGGTCACGCCGATCAGGCCGCCCATCGACGTTCCGATCCAGCGGGTTTCGGCCACGCCGTAGTGATCGAGCATGGCGAGTGCGGTATCGCCGAAGAAATTGTAGGAATAGTCGGTGGCCGGATTTTTCGCCCAGCTCGACAGGCCGCGGCCGAGCGTATCGGGGCAGAGCACGAAATACTGGTCCGACAGGGCGGCGGCGGCCTCGTCGAAATCGCGTCCGGTGCGCGCCAATCCATGCCACATGACCAGCGCGGGATTTTTCGGGTTGCCCCATTCCGTCACATGCATTTCGAAGCCGGCGGCCGAGACGTAGGTCGAGCGTGGGCTCATCGTCGATGTCCTTTTTTCATGAGCGTGCCGGCGATGCCCGCGGGAAAGAAGAGCACCAGGAGGATGAACAGGAGGCCGAGCCAAAGCGGCCACCGGTCGGGGTTCAGCAGATGCGGCAGGATCGGCACGCTGGCCGTGGCGTCCGCCGCGGCGGCCATCAGATCCTTGAGATAGGATTGCGCGAGGCTCATCACCACGACGCCGACAATGGCGCCGTACATGGTCCCCATGCCTCCGATCACGACCATGAGCAGGATGTTGATCATGATGTCGAAGGAGAGCGTCGTCTCGGGCCCCGTATAGCGCAGCCAGACCGCCCAGACGATGCCCGCGATCGCGGCGGCGATGGCGGCGATGACGAAGACGGAAGTGCGATAGGCGACGACCCGGTAGCCGATCGGCCTCGGCGCGCAATTCGTTCTCGCGGATGGCCTCCAGCACGGTGCCGAGCGGCGAACGCACGATACGCACAAGCAAGAGGAAGACGATCAGGCAGACGAAGAAGACGAAATAGTAAAGGGCGATCTTGCCGTTGAGCGGCACGCCGAACAGGCGCAGCACGTCGCCCGACGCATCCGTCACGAGCCTGGTGGCGGGCCTGAACAGGCGCGGCGCCGAATAGACGAGGCCGTCATCGCCGCCGGTGAAGCTGGAGAGCTGGCGAAGCCAGCACCATCATCACCGACCCGGCGGCCAGCGTGACCATGGCGAAGAAGATGGCTTTCACCCGAAGCGACAGCACGCCGATCAGGACGGCGAGCGCCGCCGCGGCAAGCACCCCTGCGCCGCCGCCGACGAGCAGCGGTCCCCAGTCCGGACCCCAATGTTTCAGGCCCATCGCCGCGCCATAGGCGCCCATGCCGAAGAACATGGTGTGGGCAAAGGAGACGATGCCGGTATAGCCGATCAGGAGGTCGTAGCTGGCCGCCAGCACGATGAAGACGCAGATGTTGGCGGCGACCTGGCTCGAGCGCACGTCCGGGAACAGGAACGGCTCGAAGAGGAGCACGAGGCCGATCGCCGCGACCAGAGACATAAAGCACCACCCGGCCCATGGTGGGGCGGGTGGCGGCCGCCGACGTCGGCAGGTCGGGAACGGTCGCAGCGCCGGTCACGACTTCACCGCCGGCTTGAGGCCCATTGGCCGCCATAGCAGCATGACGATCATCAGCAGCATGTTCGAGGCGAGCGACAGTTTGGGGAAGAGGAAGGCGACGTAATTGTCGAGAAGCCCGACAAGAAGCGCGCCGAGCAGCGAACCCTCGATCGAACCCAGGCCGCCGATGATGACGACGATGGTGATGAGCACCAGCATATCGCTTGCCCAGCGCGCCGGTGATGGTGCCCTGATAGCCGGCCCACATCGCGCCGCCCATGGCGGCGAGCGCCGAGCCGATCATGAACACGCCGACGAAGAGCCGCTCGATGCGGAAGCCGAGCGCCTCGACCATTTCACGGTTCTCCACGCCCGCCCGGATCAGAAGCCCGATGCGGGTGCGGTTGAGGACAAGCGCCAGGCCGAGGAAGACGACGAGGCCGAGACCGAAGGCGAAGACCCGGTAGATCTCGATCGAGGCGTCGCCGATGACGAAAATACCGTTGAGCAGAGCCGGGCGCGGCACGGTGATCGGGTTGTCTCCCCAGACGACGCGAACGAGTTCCCCGGAGACGATCAGCGCGCCCATGGTGATCAAAATCTGGCGCAGATGGTCGTTGCCCACCGGCCGGATGACGGCATATTCGAAGAAAAGCCCGGCAATTAGCCCGAACAGGCTGGCCGCCGCTATCGCTGCGAAGAGGGAGAGGAAGTTGAGGGCGAGGGAATCGGCGCCGACCCATGCCGAGAGCGCGGCCAGCACCGAGGCGGCGATGAAGGCGCCGAAGGAGATGAAGGCGGAATGGCCGAAATTGAGGACATTCATCAGCCCGAAGACGAGGCTGAGCCCCGACGCCATGAGGAAGATCATCATGCCCATGGCGAGGCCGGCAACCGTCAGCGTCACCCATGAAGAGAACGAGCCGACAAGCGGCAGCGCCAGCACCATGAGGATGATCGGCAGGGCATAGACCCCGCCGATGCGCTCGAAGGCTGGTGCGAGTTTCGGAAAACGGCGCAACATCGTCTCCTATTGGTGTGCGGCCATTGACAGGCTGAGCAGGCGGGTCTGCAGCGCCTCGTCGCTGGCCAGAGCCTGCATGTCGCCGGAATGGACGATGCGGCCGTCGTCGATCACCGAGACGCCGGCGCCCAGCGAAGAGGCGAAAAGGAAATTCTGCTCGACCATCAGGATCGTCGTCTCCTTCGCGATCTCGCGGAAGGCGTCGATCATGGCGCGGATGATGGCCGGCGCGAGGCCCTTGGTCGGCTCGTCGATGAGGATCAAATCGCGCTTCTCGATGATGGCGCGGGATATGGCGAGCATTTGCTTCTGCCCCCCCGAAAGCGACCAGGCGGGACGGTCCCAGAATTTCCCGATCGCCGGGAAGAGCGCGTGGACGCGTTCGAGCCGGTCGCGGTCGAATTGGCCGGTGGCGCTCGCCAGCCGCATGTTCTCCGCGACCGTCAGGCTGCCGAATATGCCCATGTTCTCCGGCACGTAGGCGATGCCGAGCCGGGCAATGTCGGCGGTATGCATGGCGGTGATGTCGTGGTGGCGAAAGACGACGGCACCGCTCCGCGCCCGCCACAGGCCCATGATGGTGCGCAAGGTCGTCGTCTTGCCGGCGCCGTTGCGGCCGAGCAGCACATAGACGCCGCCCTCGGGCACATCGAGCGAGATGCCGTGCAGCACCCGATACTGGCCGATATCGGTATGGACGTCGTCGAGGCGAAGGATCGAGCCGCTCATCAGGCGGCCTCCTCTTCGGGCGGCAGGCCGAGATAGATTTCCCGCACGATGGGCATGGCTATCACCGCGTCGGGCTCGCCGTCGGCGACGAGTTCGCCATTGTGGAGCACCACGATGCGGTCGGCCAGCGCGCGCACGACATCCATCTTGTGCTCGACGAGAAGCACCGTCTTTTCCTTGTCCTTCTTGATTTGGGCGATCAGGTCGAGAATGACCGGCGCCTCGTCGACGCTCATGCCGGCGGTCGGCTCGTCGAACATGAAGACATCCGGCTCCATGGCCAGCAGCAGGGCTACTTCGAGCTTGCGCTGGTCGCCATGCGGCAGTGCGGAGGCGGGGAGGCCGGCGACATCGGCGAGATTCGTCGCTTCCAGATGGGCATAAGCGCGCGCGGCGATGTCGCTATAGGCGCGCGCCGGGCGGAAGGCGCGTGGCCCGATGCCTTGCCGGGCCTGTACGGCCAGCCGAACGTTTTCCAGAACGCTCAGACGCGGAAACAGGTTGGTAAGCTGGAAGGCACGGCCGATCCCGGCCTTGGCGCGGGACGACGCCGACAGGCGGGTGATGTCGACGCCGTTTTTCAAGATCGTGCCTTCGGTCGGCGTCAGTTGCCCGGAGACGAGGTTGAACCACGTCGTCTTGCCGGCGCCGTTGGGGCCGACTATCACGGTCAGTTCACCGGGACGAAAAGCACACGAAACGCCGTTGACGGCCGCATGGCCGCCGAAGCGGATGGTCAGGTCGCGTGTCTCGATGGAGGGCGTCGTCATCACGAGAGGCTCCAGGGACGCGGGCAGGCATCCATCAGACGCCCGCCCGCAATTTCGTCGGTGGAGTTATTTGGTGTCGTCGCGCCCGACCGGGATCTTCATCTCGTCGGCCTTGATCACCTTGACCAGTTCGGGCACCGCGTATTTCGCGCCCGGATCGACCTTCATCTTGTACATGAACATGTCCTGCAGGGCCTGGTGATCCTGCGGGCGGAAAGTCATGGAGCCCTTGGGCGTGTCCCAGGTCATGCCGGCCATGGTCTTGATCAGCGTATCGGTGTCCCATTTGTCGGCGGTGTTGAGCGCCTTGACGATGGCCAGCGCCGCCGCCATGCCGCCGCAGGTGAAGAAATCCGGCGGCGTGCCGTACTTCTTCTCGTGTTCCTTCACCAGCCAGTCGTTCACGGCATTATTGGGGGCCATGTAGTGATAATACATGGCGCCTTCCGCGCCCGGCAGCTTCTTTGCAGTCGCGGCAAGCTGCGGAAGAATAAATCCGCCTGTCGAGATTTCGATTCCATAGCGGTCGAGACCGGCCTGAACCAGTGGCGTGAAGGCGTCGATGCCGGCGATGTTGACGAAGATCACCTTGCGGCCCGGCTTGTCCTTCAGCGCGTCGATCATGCGCTGGATGGTGGCGGTAAAGTCGGTCGTCTTGAAGGGAACGTACTCCTCGTCGACCACATGGGCGCCGGTTCCCTTAAGCGCCGCCTTGACGGCGTTGATGCCGTCATGGCCGAAGGCATAGTCCTGGGCCAGCGTCGCCAGATAGAGGTTCTTGTCCGGCTTGAGCGCGATGGCCTGCGCCTGCATGTCCATGGAGGAATTGCGCGACGTCTTGAAGACATATTTGTTGGAGTTCGGGCCGGTCAGCGAATCCGCGACCGCGCCCTCGATGAGCAGGATCTTCTCGTTTTCCGCGGCCACCGGCAGCATGGCGGTCGTGGCTCCCGAGGAGGTGCCGCCGATGGCGATAAGCGCGCCGTCGGCATAGGCTTCCTCGAGCATCGAACGGGCGATGTCCGGCTTGGCCTGCGTATCCTTCTCGACGACCTCGATCTTCTTGCCCTTGACCATCATCGTGCCCTTGGTGGCGTAGTCGAGCCCGAGATAGAAGCCGGTCATTGTCTGCTTGGCATAGACCTGGAGCGGGTTGTTACTGATCGCCTGCACGAGGGCGAGCTTCACGGTGTCTTCCGCCGCCGCCGGCAGCGCCATTGCGGCGGCCAGCACTCCCGCCAGCGCCAGGGTCGATAGAATGCGTTTCATGGATTCTCCTCCTGCTATTTTAAAGCTCTTGATGTGTGAGCCAGACGATACGGCCTTCTCAGCCCCGCCTCAGGCGTTCCTGGAAAGGGCGCGGTATCTCGTTCGCCGGCAGCCTGACCGGAACGGTATTTATTGAAAGGCCTCCCAGCGCCCTGCATGCTGTTTGCAACTGATTTTTTCGATGCGGCGCATCGATACTATTCTACGCCGCTCGCCTCCCGGCAATAGCGTATAAATACGCATGGGTGTGCAAGCTTCATTCGCCCGCTCTGTCCGGCTGTTTTCCCAACATGTCCCGCAGCTCCGTCTTCAGCACCTTGCCGTAATTGTTCTTCGGCAGGGTATCGATGAAGATGTAGCCCTTGGGCCGCTTGAAGCGCGCGATGCTGTCCAGGCAATGGCGGTCGAGATCGGCTTCGCTGACCTTCTCGCCCGCCACCACGAAAGCCACGATCGTTTCGCCCCATTCCGGATCGGGCTTGCCGACGACACTCACCTCGCGCACGGCGGGATGGGTGAGCAGCGCTTCTTCGACCTCACGCGGATAGATGTTGGTTCCGCCGGAGATGATGACGTCCTTCGAACGGTCCTTGAGCGTCAAAAACCCTTCCTCGTCGAGCGCGCCGATATCGCCCGTCCATAGCCAACCATCGCGCAACGCCGATGCCGTGGCTCCGGCGTCGCGCCAGTAGCCGGCCATGACCGCCGCGCCGCGCACCAACACCTCGCCCGCCTCGCCATGGGGAAGCGGAGTTCCACTGTCGTCGGCGACGCGCACCTCGACACAGGATTGCGCGGTGCCCACGCTTGCCAGCCTTTCGCGCCAGCGCGGATGCGACCGGTCGGCGACCAGATCGCGGCTCAGGGCCGTGATCGTCATCGGCGATTCGCCCTGCCCGTAGATCTGGCAGAAGCGCGGCCCCATCACATCGACCGCTTCGACGATGTCGGCGAGATACATGGGCCCGCCGCCATAGATAATGCTGCGGATGCCTTCGCCCGACCATCCGGAGGCTTTGCAATAATCGACCAGCCGGCGCACCATCGTCGGCGCCGCGAAAATGTGAAGCTGCCCGTGCGCCCGGGCGCAGGCGGCGATCTCGGCCGGTTCGAAGCCGCCGGATTCCGGCACGACGTGGCGTGCGCCCTTCAGGACGTGCTGGACGTTATAGAGACCCGCCCCGTGCGACAGCGGCGCGGCGTAAAGCGCGGCATCCGTCGGCTGCACCATGTCGACATCGGTGAAATAGGAAAACGCCATGGCGTGGATGTTGCCATGGGTGATCATCACGCCCTTGGGCTTGCCGGTGGTGCCGGACGTGTAGAACAGCCAGGCCATGTCATTGGCGCCCCGCGCCAGCGGAGCCGGCAGGGGGTCGGCGTCGAGCATGGAACTGTAGGCCTTGCCGCTCAAATCGATGACGGCGCGAACCGTCGATGGAAAATAGGCGGCAGCGGCATCGCCCAGCGCCGCGGTCGCGAAGACCAGCGAAGCCTCCGAATTCTCGACGATCCAGGCGGCCTCCCTGGCATGCAGCTTGGCATTGATCGGCACCGCCACGGCGCCGGCGAACCAGATGCCGTACAATGCTTCCAGATAGCGCGGATCGTTTTTCGCCAGGATCGCCACACGGTCGCCCGGCCGGATGCCGTAGGCTCCGATGAGCGACGCGCCGACCGCTGCGGCGCGCGCGGCGAATGTGCGGTAGTCTGCCTCGACGGTATCGCCCCGGCAAAGCGCCGGGTTTGCCGGATGAAGCGTTGCCGTCCTTGCCAACCATTCGCCCAGGTTCATGGATCGTATTCCTCCCGTCGGTCCGTTCGGCCGCTGCCGCATAGGACCCGCCTTCTGGTTGGTACGACGCAAACGGCTTTGCCGCAAACGGGGCGGACGTCTTTTCATAGCGGCCGGCTTGCGATCCGGGTCCGCGTAAAATGGCATGCGGTTGCGTGTCGCTCCATGGCCACCGATTCCAAATGGGAGCACATCGCGGAAGGCCCGTGACGGCATCAATTTCATTTGATCGGGCAACCGGTTCGGTTACGCAATCGTTGTGATACTGCGAGCTTGTGCTCGCAAAAGGCGAGCCAGCCTTTTCTCAGGCAATTCCGGAAAGATAAAAACCATGAAATTCAGGCAGATATCCATGGCGCTCGCCGCCAGTATGCTGATGCTCGCGGCTCCCGTCTGGGCAGCCGACTCATCCCATGTACGCGGCACCGTTGAAAGCCTTCAGGGCTCGGTGCTGACGGTCAAGACACGCGAAGGACCTTCCGAAGCCATCACGCTGGAAGATGGCTGGAAAATCTCGGGCGTCGCCAAAGCTGCCATCCAGGACATCAAGTCGGGAGACTTCGTCGGGATCGCATCGCTGCCCACGGCGGATGGCGGCGACGGCGCGCTGGAAGTAGTGATCTTTCCGGCGGCGCTCAAAGGCACTGGTGAAGGCAGCTATGCCTGGGATCTGAAGCCGGACAGCAGCATGACCAACGGCACGGTGGCCGATGCGGTAAAGTCGGTGGACGGACGCACCTTGACGGTCTCCTATCATGGCAAGAGCAAGAAGATTTCGGTGCCCGAAGGAACGCCGGTCGTTACGTTCGCCCCGGCAATGAAGAGCGATCTTGTATCGGGCGCCACTGTTTTCCTGTCAGCCGACAAGGGCTCGGATGGATCGATGAGCACCGGAAGCATCGTCGTGGGACGCGACGGGGTCGTTCCTCCGATGTGACGGGAGCTATGCCGCCTCGCGGATCTGGTAATCCTTGATCGAGGTGAAGCGGATCGCCTTCCAGCGCTCCGCTTCATAATTCAGCGAAAACTCATGCTGGGCGAGAAATACCGGGTCGCCGTCGAGGTCGCGGGCGATGTCGCCGCGATGCGCCTCGACGAAGCGGCTGATTTCGGCCGACGCGTCCGCGTCGATCCAGCGGCAGATCGAAAAACGCGCCATCTCGAAATCGACCGGCAGCGAATATTCGACCGAAAGCCGCTCTTTCAGCACATCCAGTTGCAAGGCCCCAACGACACCGACGATGGCCGGCGACCCGTCTTCGGGCGAAAAGAGCTGCACCACGCCTTCCTCGGCCATCTGCTGCAGCGCTTCCTTCAGTTTTTTGGCCTTCATCGCGTCGCCGAGCCGCACGCGGCGCAGGATCTCCGGCGCGAAATTCGGCACTCCTCTGAACAGGATCTCCTCGCCTTCCGTCAGCGTGTCGCCGATCCGAAGCGTGCCATGGTTGGGAATGCCGACGACATCGCCGGCATAGGCCTCGTCTGCGGTAACGCGGGTGCGCGCGAAGAAGAATTGCGGCGCCGACAGCGACATCGGCTTGCCGGTCCGCACCAACTTGGCCTTCATGCCGCGCTGCAGCCTGCCCGAACAGACGCGGACAAAGGCGATGCGGTCGCGATGGTTGGGGTCCATGTTGGCCTGGATCTTGAAGACGAAGGCCGACATGTCGGGCTCGGTGGCATGGATGATGCGGGTATCGGCCTGCTGGTCGCGCGGCGCGGGGGCGAAATCGCCGAGCGCCTCGATCAGGTCGCGAACGCCGTAATTGCGCAATGCCGAACCGAAGAACACCGGCGTCAGGTGCCCTTCGCGGAAGGATTTCAGGTCGAAGGGCCGGCACGCCCCGCGCGCCAGTTCCAGTTCCTCGATGAAGGACTCGCGCTCGTTTTCCGGCAACAGCCCGGCGACATGGTCGGACTCGGGACCGTTGACCTTGGTCCGCTCCTTTTCGTCGTCGCCATGCCGCACGGCGTTCTCCGCCAGGTGATAGGTGCCGGCAAAGCTCCTGCCGCGTCCGATCGGCCAGGTCACAGGCGCCGTGTCGAGCGCCAGCTTCTCCTCGATCTCGTCGAGGATCTCGAAGGGATCGCGCGTCTCGCGATCCATCTTGTTGACGAAGGTGACGATCGGGATGTCGCGCAGGCGGCAGACCTCGAACAGCTTGAGCGTGCGCGGCTCGATGCCCTTGGCCGCGTCGATCACCATAACGGCCGAATCGACCGCCGTCAGCGTGCGGTAGGTATCGTCGGAAAAGTCGGCATGGCCGGGCGTATCCAGAAGATTGAAGACATGATCGCCATATTCGAACGTCATCACCGAGGTGACGACCGAGATGCCGCGTTCGCGCTCGATCTTCATCCAGTCGGAGCGGGTCTGGATGCGGTCCCGCTTGGCCTTTACCTCGCCGGCGAGCTGGATGGCGCCGCCGAAGAGCAGCAGCTTTTCCGTCAGCGTCGTCTTGCCCGCGTCCGGGTGCGAAATGATCGCGAAGGTGCGGCGGCGCGCCACCGCCTTTTGAAGGTCGTCAGCCAAAATGAGGAATCCCGATTGTTGGGCGGGCTTTTATCAGCGTGCGACACGGCTGTCGAACGGAAATGCCCCCGGCCGATCTTGGCAGAGCTGGGTGCAACTGGCATGAGCTACGCCAAATCGAAGCGGAATTGACATGAGCGCATCCAGGGAAGTGATCGTCATCGGCGCGGGCATCATCGGCGCGTCGATCGCCTGGCATCTCACCAAGGCCGGCGCGCGCGTCACGATCCTCGATGTGGCGGAGCCCGGCGGCGTCGCCACGCCCTGTTCCTTCGGCTGGATCAATGCGAGCTGGGGAAATCCCGAGCCTTATTACCGGCTGCGCATCCGCGCCATGGAGGAATGGAAAAGGCTGGCTGCGGAACTCGCCGATCTGCCGGTAACCTGGAATGGCGGGCTCTGCTGGGACAAGCCACGCGCCGAGCTGGAGGCGCATGCGGCCCGGCACGCCTCCTGGGGCTATGGCGTGCGGGAAGTCGACCGGCAGGCCGCCGCGCAAATCGAGCCCCATCTCGCCTCGCCTCCCGAATTCGCGCTCTTCGTCGCCGAGGAAGGCGCGGCGGAGCCGGTGGCGACCGCCCGCATGTTGATCGCCGACGCTGTGCGTCGCGGCGCCCGCCTGTCGACAGGCCTCCCGGTCACGGCAATATCGCCGCGAAAGAATGGCAGGGCCGCGGTCGAGACCGAAACGGGCCGGCTTGAGGCCGACGACATCGTGCTCGCCGCCGGCGCTGACAGCGCCGTCCTTGCCGCCAACGCGGGGTTCGATCTGGAGATGAAGGCGCCGCCCGGCCTCATCATCCATTCACGCCCGCACGCCAAGCTTCTCAATGGTCTGGTGCTGGGTTCAACCCTTCACATGCGCCAGACGGAAGAGGGCCGGATCATCGCCGGCGCAGACTATGGCGGGGCCGATCCGGGGATGGATTCGGGTGAAACGGTGCGCCAGCTGTTTGCCCAGATGAAGGCCATGCTGCGCGGCGCGGACGATCTGGAACTCGATTTTCACACGGTCGGCTACCGGCCGACGCCGATCGACGGATTTCCCGTCATCGGCCGCCCGGCGGGGATGGAGGGGCTCTATATCGCCGTGACGCATTCGGGCGTGACGCTGGCTCCGGCGCTCGGCCTGTTCGCCGCCCGGGAAATTCTCGAAGGCCGCCGTGATCAACTTCTCGCGCCTTATGGGCCGGATCGATTTGGCTGACAGCGGTACGGCCAGCGCCTGATTTCGACGGATCGATTATCTTTTATGCGTGCGCTCGTAGAGTTCGCGTACGATTGTGCTGGCCGATTTCTCGAAAACAAAGGGCAGCAAGGCGTGCACCAGCGCCATGGAGGCAGCAAGGAAAAGCTTGCCGGAGAATTTGCCGGCGAACGCCATGTGCTCGAAATAGGTCTCGTCGACCGAGGCGGGATGGTCGCGGAACAGGCGGGCAATCGTTGTCATCGGCTGAATTCCCCTTTGTCGATCAGTGGAAAATAGCGCCGATCGAGCGGCGGATTATCCCATTCTGTCCTTGTAGTCTGGTCATTATTGGGACAAGTATCCCAAATGAAGTTTGATATCGACCCGATCGATCGCCGAATCCTCTTCGAACTGCAACGCGATGGCACCTTGTCCGTCGACCAGTTATCGGAACGGGTCAGCCTGTCGCGCAATGCCTGCTGGCGGCGCGTTAAGCTGATGGAGGAAGCCGGGGTCATCACCGGAAGAGTGGCGCTGGTCGATGCGGAAAAGCTCGGCTTCGGCCTCTCCGTCTTCATCCTGGTGCGAACGTCGCAGCATGAGCCGGGATGGCTGAAATCCTTTCGCGAGGCCGTCAGTGCGATTCCCGAGATCATCGGCGTCTATCGCATGTCGGGCGATCTCGACTACGTGCTGCGCGCCCGCGTTCCCGACGTAAAAGCCTATGACCGGCTCTATCAGCGGCTGATCGCCAAGGTGCCGCTTTCGGATGTCTCCGCCTCCTTCGTCATGGAGGAGATCAAGGAAACGCTGGAGCTGCCGCCGATTTTGCGTTGAAAAAGCGACGGGCGCGATTGACGGCCGGCAAGACCGGAACGATAGGACTGGCGCATGAAAAGTAATCCGTTCACGCCCGTGCTCTCGATAGTCCGGCTGCCCCATGCGCAGGGCTTGCCGCTGCCCTCTTATGAGACGCAAGGCGCCGCCGGCATGGATTTGCGCGCCGCAGTCGCCGACGACCGGCCGATGATCCTTTTGCCCGGCAAGCGCGCCTTGGCGCCGACCGGGCTGGTCATGGAAATCCCCGCCGGTTTCGAGGGCCAGATCCGCCCGCGCTCGGGATTGGCATTCAAGCATGGCATTACCTGCCTGAACACGCCGGGCACCATCGATAGCGACTATCGCGGCGAAGTCATGGTGCTTCTGGTCAATTTGGGCGACGAGGATTTCGAGATCAGCCGGGGCATGCGCATCGCCCAGTTGATCATCGCGCCGGTCACACAAATGGCCGTCGCGGAGAGCAGTCTGTCTTCCGATACGGCGCGCGGGGCCGGCGGATTCGGCTCGACGGGAACAAAATAGGCCCGCAAACGAAACGTGATCGAACGAGAAGCGATCTGGGGCGTTCGGTATTCTTCAACTCGAAGGGAGAATATCATGGCCAGTTTAAGCAATTCGAAAATCATGATCCTTGCCACCAACGGCTTCGAGCAATCCGAACTCGAGACCCCGCGTGACCGGCTGAGAGATGCCGGCGCCACCGTCGAGATCGTTTCTCTCAAGGAAGGCGAGATCACCGGATGGGACAAGAAGGATTGGGGATCGGCGGTGAAGGTCGACAAGACGCTCGATGATGTGTCCCTGGAGGACTACGACGCGCTTGTCCTGCCTGGCGGGCAGATGAACCCTGACCTTTTGAGGGTCGAGAAAAAGGCAGTCGATTTCGTCCGGGATTTCGACGCAACGGGCAAACCGCTCGCCGCCATCTGCCACGCGCCCTGGCTGCTGATCGAGGCCGGAATCATTGAGGGCAAGCGCGTCACGTCCTACAAATCCATCATCACCGACGTGAAGAACGCCGGCGGACGATGGGAGGATTCACAGACCGTTGTCGACGGCAATTTGATCACGGCGCGCAATCCGGGGGATCTGGAGGCATTTTCGCAGGCGATCATCGAAGCGGTCGAGGAAGACGCGGCCCACAGGGTGGCGGCGGAATAGGGCTGGCCCAAGCCAGACGCCTTGACAGATCGGATGCTCCGCGCCGAACTGCGGGGACGATCGAGGTGGCGACAGCCCGGCCCAGGAGATGACGATGGCGACCAGCAAAATCGGTGCGTTTCGCGCGCTGCACCAGGGGCAGGCGGCATTCATCCTGCCCAACCCCTGGGATATCGGGACCGCCAAATTCCTCGCTTCCCTGGGCTTCAAGGCACTGGCGACGACCAGCGCGGGCTATGCCTTCTCGCGAGGCCTGCCGGATGGCGGCGTCGATTTCGAGACGATGATCGCCCATTGCCGGGAGATCGCCGGCGCGACGAATCTGCCGGTGTCGGCCGATCTCGAAAAGGGCAAGGGCGATAGCGCCGACAGCGCCGCCGAGACGATCTTCGCGGCAGAAGCGGCGGGGCTCGCCGGCTGTTCCATCGAGGATGCCACGGGCGACCGCGCCAAGCCGATCTATGATTTCGCCCAGGCCGTCGAGCGCGTGGCGGCGGCGGCCGAGGCGGCAAGGGCGTTGTCGCGCGATTTCGTCTTCACGGCGCGCTGCGAAAACTTTCTCTGGGGCAAGGACGATCTCGACGACACCATCAAGCGGTTGCAGGCCTACGAGAAAGCCGGAGCGGATGTCCTTTATGCGCCCGGCATCACCGACATCGTCGCGGTTCGGGCGATCTGTGACGCGGTTTCCCTGCCGGTCAATGTGCTCGCGGTTCCGCAACTCACCATGGCGCAACTCAACGAAGCCGGCGTCCGCCGTGTGTCGCTCGGATCGAAGCTGACGAACTACGCCTTCGCCAGCGTGGAACGCGCCTCCCGCGAGATGCTGGACCATGGCACATTCACCTTTTCCCGCGAGGCGACGCCCTTCGGCACGCTGCAGAATCTGTTCTCCGCGAAGGACAAATGACGCCCCTTGCCGTCGTCGACATGCATACGGGCGGCGAGCCGTTGCGCATCGTCACCGATGGCTATCCATCCATCCCCGACGGAACGATCCTGGAAAAGCGCGCCTGGGTGCGCGACAATCTCGACCATCTCCGAAAGCTTCTGATCTTTGAGCCGCGCGGCCATCACGACATGTATGGCGCATTGCTGGTGAAGCCGGATCTGCCCGGCGCCGATCTGGCCGTGCTCTTCATGCACAATGAGGGCTATTCCACCATGTGCGGCCACGCCATCATCGCGCTCGGCCGCTTTGCGGTCGATCATGGATTGGTGGAGGCAAGGGAACCCGTCACCCTCGTCAACATCGAATGCCCCTGTGGCATGGTCGTGGCCTCCGTCGAGGTAGTGGACGGCAAGGCCGGCGCCGTTTCCTTCGAGAGCGTGCCGGCCTTTCTCTTCACAGCCGGCCAATCCATCGTGCTATCGGAATATGGCCGCATCCATTTCGACATCGCCTATGGCGGCGCCTTTTACGCGCTCGCCGATTGCCGGCAGTTCGGCCTGCGCTTCGGGCGGCACGGCGCCGCGGCCTTCGTCAGGGCGGCGACAGCGCTGACGGACAGGGTAAAGGCGGAATTTCCGCTTTCCCATCCCGAGCATGAAGACCTCGCCTTTCTCTACGGCTCCATTCTGACCGACGGCATGGAAGGCGGGGCCGGCAAGCCGAGCCGCAACATCTGTGTCTTCGCCGATGCCGAGGTCGACCGTTCGCCGACGGGTTCCGGGGTGACGGCGCGGCTTGCGGCCATGCACGCCAAGCGCCAGGTCACCGTCGGCGAGACAAGAGTCTTTGAAAGCATCGTCGGTTCGCGCTTCGAAGGAACGGTGGCGCGGACAATAGCCGCCGGTCCGCATGACGCCATTGTTGCCCGGGTGTCCGGGCGGGCGCATTATTCGGGTACCGCGACATTCACCCTCGACGAGGACGATGTGCTCGGCAGGGGCTTCATCGTCCGTTAGGCCGTTTCCGGGAACCATCTTGCCCGCGGCTATCGCGCTTCGGCCCAAAGCACCTTCATGGCGTCGGCCGCGATCGTCCGTTCCTCGTCGGCCGGCACGATCCAGGCCTCGACTGCGGAGCCTTCCGCATGCAGGCGGGCATCGCCCCGTGCATTGGCCGCGGCGTCGAAGCCAAGCCCGGTCCACGCCAACCCGTCCATAATGTCGGCGCGGATGGCGGCGTCGTGCTCGCCGATGCCGCCGGTGAACGCCAGCGCGTCGACGCCGCCCATGGCGGCCATCATCGAGCCGGCATGGCGCACGGCCCAATAGGCAAAGTGCCGAAGCGCGAACTCGGCTTGCGGCGTCTTCGCGGCGTGCAGAGCGCGCATGTCGGACTGGCCGCCGAGCCCGAGCAACCCGCTCTCGCGGTTGAGGATGCGCCCGGCGCCCTCGATGCCATGCTCCTCGGCAAGGCGCAGCACGGCATTGCCGTCGATCGCGCCCGAACGCGTTCCCATGGTCAGTCCATCGAGCGGCGAATAGCCCATGGTGGTGGCGACAGAGCGTTCTTCGCGGATGGCGCACAGGCTGGCGCCATTGCCGAGATGCAAAGCCAGCAGGCGTTTTGGAAGCGGGCGTCCGCTGATCTCCGGCAATTGCCGCACGATCCCCGAAAAGGAGATGCCGTGGAAGCCGTAGCGGCGGATACCCTTGTCATCCTCTGTTTGCGGAATGGCATAACGCAACGCCACCTCCGGATTGGTGGCATGGAAGGCGGTGTCGAAGGACGCGTATTGCGGCAGGCCGGGCGCGATGTCTGCCACGGCCCGTATAAGGGTCAAATTATGCGGATTGTGCAGCGGCGCGAGCGGCACGCAGGCCTCGATGCCGGCGATCGCCTCCGGGGTGAGCCGGCAGGGCGCGGCCAGCGCGCGGCCGCCATGCACGACGCGATGCGCCGCCCCCGCCAGATTGTCCATGCGGATGTCCTGCCCGGCAAGTGCGCCAAGCACCGCCTTCAGCGCCGCGCCATGATCGGCGAAGCGCGAGGGTGTTTCCGTATCCCCGATATGCAGCCTTCCCTCGCCGCCGATCTCGTCGGCCAGGCCGGACATACGGCGATGCAAGGCGGCGTCGAACAGGGCGAACTTGATCGACGATGATCCGGCATTGAAGACGAGAATGCCGGACCGCTTGTCGTGGGCCATCGGCGTCTGGCGCTTGTCAGGCGGCACGCTGCGGCTTCATGTCGGCCGCATCGATGCCGGCGACCTTGACCGGTTTCTTCATGGCGTCGCGGCGGAAGGGGTCGCCGAGTTCCTGGTTGATCATCGCCTCGATCAGCGTGGTCTTGCCATGCTTCATCTGGTCGTCGACCGCCTTGTCCAGCGCCGCCGTCAGCTCGTCCATGGTGAAGGCCTGCACGCCCTGCAGCCCGCACGCCTGGGCGATGCCGGCATAGGAAACCTGCGTGTCGAGCTCGGTGCCGACGAAATTGTCGTCGTACCAGAGTGTCGAATTGCGCTTTTCCGCGCCCCATTGATAGTTGCGGAAGACGATCATGGTGATCGCCGGCCATTCCGACCGTCCGATCGCCGTCAGTTCGGTGACCGCGATGCCGAAGGCGCCATCGCCGGCGAAGCCGACGACCGGCGTGTCGGGACAGGCGATCTTGGCGCCGATGATCGACGGCAGGCCGTAGCCGCAGGGGCCGAACAGGCCGGGCGCCAGATATTTGCGGCCCGCCTCGAAAGCCGGATAGGCGTTGCCGATGGCGCAATTGTTGCCGATGTCGGAGGAGATGATCGCCTCGCGCGGCAGCGCCGCCTGGATGGCGCGCCAGGCCATGCGCGGGCTCATCCATTTCGGCTTGGCCGCGCGCGCGCGCTCATTCCAGGTGGTGCCCGGATCGTCCTGCTCGTGGTCCATGGAGGTCAGTTCCTGCGCCCAGGCGGACTTGGTCTGTGCGATCTCGGCCTTGCGCCCGGCGCGCCCGGCATCGCCTGCATTCGCCGCCAGCCGCGAAAGGAGGCCATCCGCCACCTTCCTGGCGTCGCCGATGATGCCCACCGCGACCGGCTTGGTCAGGCCGATCCGGTCGGGGTTGATGTCGACCTGGATGATGGCGGCGTCCTTCGGCCAATAGTCGATGCCATAGCCGGGCAGCGTCGAAAACGGGTTGAGCCGCGTGCCCAGCGCCAGCACGACATCGGCCTTGGCGATGAGCTGCATGCCGGCCTTGGAGCCATTGTAGCCGAGCGGTCCGGCGAAGAGCGGATGCGAGCCCGGGAACGCGTCATTGTGCTGGTAGCCGCAGCAGACGGGCGCATCGAGACGTTCGGCAAGCGCCATGGAGGCGCCGATCGCATCGGCGAGCACGACGCCGGCGCCATTGAGGATGACCGGGAATTTCGCCTTTGAAAGCAGGTCCGCCGCCTTTTCCAGCGCCTCGTCGCCGCCCGAGGGACGCTCGAATTCGACCAGCGCTGGCAACTGGATGTCGATGATTTGGGTCCAGAAGTCGCGCGGCACGTTGATTTGCGCGGGCGCGGAGGCGCGTCTGGCATGGAGGATCACGCGGTTCAGCACTTCGGCCATGCGCGAGGGGTCGCGCACCTCTTCCTGATAGGCGACCATGTCCTTGAACAGCGCCATCTGCTCGACTTCCTGGAAGCCGCCTTGCCCCATCGTCTTGTTGGCGGCCTGCGGCGTCACCAGAAGCAGCGGCGTGTGGTTCCAGTAGGCCGTCTTCACCGGGGTGACGAAATTGGTGATGCCCGGACCGTTCTGGGCGATCATCATCGACATCCGGCCCGAAGCGCGGGTGTAGCCGTCGGCCATCATGCCGCCCGAGCCCTCATGCGCGCAGTCCCAGAATGTGATGCCCGCGCTCGGGAAGAGATCGGAGATCGGCATGAACGCCGAGCCTATGATGCCGAAGGCATGCGCGATGCCATGCATCTGCAGCACCTTCACAAAGGCTTCTTCCGTGGTCATCTTCATTGTCGCTATCCTTTCCTGTTCAACTGCTCTGTGCGGCGGGCCTAGTTCGTTTCGTCCCTGTAGAAATACCAGCGGTACATGGCGCGCTGGCCGATGCGGCGGAAGGGCGTCAGCACGCCATGGCCGGGCAGCGGCGAGGTGAAGATCGGCAGGTCGAGCCCGCCGCCCTTGCCCGCCACCATCTGCGCCATGCGGCGGCCGGCCTGCGCCGAATACATGACGCCGTTGCCGCCATAGCCCATGGCGTAATAGATCGTCTGGTCCGGATCGGGCCGGGCGATGCGCGGCATCATGTCGTGGCTGACATCGACCCACCCCCACCAGGAATAATCGATGTCGATGCCGCGCAAGGCCGGGAACTTGCGATGCAGCCCTTCAACGAGAAGCTTCAGATGCCGCGGGTTTTCCGCGTCGGCGCCGGTGACGGCGCTACGGCTACCGATCTGCACGCGGCCGTCCGGCATCTGACGGTAATAGAAGCGCAAGGTGCGCGTGTCGGTCAGCACGATCTTCGTCTGGAAATTGCAGGCCTCGCGCTCCGCATCGGTCAGCTTGCGGGTGACGATGGAGTTGGAGAGGATCGGCATCAGCCGGTGCCGGGTCAATTTGTGCATGCCCGGCGGCGTATAGCCGGCCGTGGCGATGGCCACGGCGCGGGCGCGCACGGTGCCACCGGGTGTGGTCAGATAATGCATGCCATCCTTCGTCTGCCAGGCGACGACCGGGCTGCCGGGATGGACTTTCGCGCCCAGCTTCCGCGCCATGCGAAGATAGCCGAAGGCGAGCTTGCCGGCATGGATGGCGATGCCGTCCGGTTCGAACATGGCGCCATGCGCTTCCTCGTCGCGCATGTAGTCGCGCTGCACGGCCTCGCGCGACAGCATGCGGGTCTTGTAGACGAACACATCGTTGAGGAGCTGCGATTCCGCTGCGAGCTTCGGCATCATCGAAGGTTTGTGCGCGACATAGAGATGGCCGCCATCCTGCGGCTCGCAATCGATGTCGCGGATCAGGTCGCGGAAAAGGTCGAACCCCTCGACGATCTCGGCATGCAGCTTCCTGGCGACATCGACGCCCCAGCGCTCGATCCACTCGGAACGCTTCAGCCGGCCGGCGGAAAGCTGCGCCTGGCCGCCATTGCGCGTCGAGCAGCCCCAGGCGACGCGGTTGGCCTCCAGCACCGTCGCCTTGATGCCATGCTCCTTGGCCAGATGGATGGCGCAGGAGAGGCCGGTATAGCCCGAACCGATGATGGCGACGTCGACATCCATGTCGGCCACGACCGGGCCGTCATCTTCCGGCGGCTCGCCGGCGGTGGCGATCCAGTAGGTCGGCGCATAGTCGAGATCCCGGCCCGGCCCGGCGTCGACAACGGGGTCGTAACGCGGATCGTAGGCACTGTGCATGCGACGGAGCGGGATTACCTTGCTGTCCATCTCTGGGTCCTCGAGGAAGAACGAATGTCGGCGCTCTAGGCCCGCTGCAGCGGACGGTTCTTGCGGAAGGCCTGTTTGAAAATGATCTTGCCGTCGCGCAGGGTGAAGAGATCGGCGCCCTGCGCCTCGACCCGCATGCCGTCATGGCCGGTGCCGGAGAACGTCCATTCGGAAACGGCTCGGTCGCCATGGACGAAATGGCTGTGGTGATCCCAGCGCGCGTCGGGCATGTCGGCCCAGACCTTGGCGAAAGCGGCGCCAATGTCTTTCTTGCCCTCGAACCTGGTACCATAGACGGCCGGCCCGCCAACCGCGTTGAAGATGCAATCGTCGGCGAAGACGCTCATGACGGCGTCGACGTCGTGCCGGTTGAAGGCATCGAACATGGCGGCCAGATCGTCGGCGGTAAGTTGGTTTTCCCTGGTCATCGTTTCCTCGTTTCTTTTCTTTTGACGTCGCAAGCCGGCAACAGCGTTGCCGTCCGGTCATGGGCGCCGGCCTTCGTCCGCGTTCGGCTCGCAGGTTTTGCTGTGGTGCTGGCGGGGGGGCGGCGGGGCTAGCTCATGGTCAGATCTTGCCCTTCCACGGGATCAGCAGGCGTTCGAGATAGCGGACCAAGAGGTCGAAGGCGAAGGCGAACACGCCGATGACGATGATGCCCATGATGACCGTGTCGCTGGCCAGGAACTGCGCGGCGTTGAGCACCATGAAGCCGAGGCCGCGATTGGCGGCAACCATCTCGGCGGCGACCAGCGTGGTCCAGCCAACGCCGATGCCGATGCGCATGCCGGTGAAGATTTCCGGCATCGCCGCCTTCATGATGACATGCCAGATGATCTGGTTGCGGCTGGCGCCCATTGCGTAGGCGGCGTGCACCTGCTCGATCGACACCGACTTGACGCCGGAGCGGGCGGCGATCGCCATCGGCGCGAAGATCGCCAGGAAGATCAGGAATATCTTCGGGAACTCGCCGATGCCGAGCCAGATGATGACGAGCGGAAGATAGGCGAGCGGCGGCAACGGGCGGTAGAACTCGATGATGGGGTCGAAGAGACCGCGCGCTACCCGGGAGACGCCCATCCAGATGCCGATAGGGATAGCCGTCAGGCAGGCGAGGAAGAACGCGCCGAAGACGCGCGTCAGGCTCGCCTGGGCGTGTTCCCACAGGGTCGAATTGGCGACCCCGTCGGTCATGGCGATGATGAATTTGTGGTAGACCGCGAAGGGCGAAGGCAGGAACAGCGGCTTCACCCAGCCTTCGCCGGTGACCAGGAACCAGGCGCCGATGATGACCAGCCCGGTGATAATGCTGATATTGCCGGAATAGCCGTCGCCGGGCGCGCCATAGACCTGCCCGGCGCGCGCCGCCTTGGCCTGGGGAAGCAAACTAGGCATGAACCGCCTCCTTGGAGACTTCTCTTTCGTCGCCATAGATGATGCCGAGAACGGTTTCGCGCATCTGGATGAAATCGGGGCTGGATTTGATGGCGCGCGCATTGCCCTCCTTGAGGAAGCGCTTGTTGAAATCGAGCTCGTACATATGGGTGATGCGGCCGGGCCTCGGCGACATGACGATCAGCCGCGACCCGAGGAACAGCGCTTCCTCGACGCTGTGGGTGATGAAGAAGAACATCTTGTTGGTGTGTTTCCAGACCCGCAGGAGAAGCTCCTGGATGGTCTCGCGCGTCAGCGCGTCGAGCGCCGCCATCGGCTCGTCCATCAACAGCATGGCCGGATCGCATGTCAGCGCCCGGGCAACGCCGACGCGCTGCTGCATGCCGCCCGACAGATGGTAGATCATGTGCTTGTGGAAATCCTCGAGCCCGACGAGGGCGAGGTTGCGCGCCGCGCGTTCCCGACGCTCCGCCTTGGGGACGCCCTGAAGCTTCAATCCGAATTCCGTGTTTTCCATGACGTTGAGCCAGGGCAGCAGGGCGTGTTTCTGGAACACCACGCCGCGGTCGGAGCCGGGGCCGACGATCCGCTTGCCGCCCAGCGTGATCTCGCCGGCCGTCGGCGACAGGAACCCCGCCAGCAGGTTCAGAAGCGTGGTCTTGCCGCAACCCGAAGCGCCGAGCGCCACGACGAACTCGCCGCTTTCGATGGCGAGGTTGACGCCCTTGAGGGCGATGACGGCCTCACTGCTGCGCAAGCCGGGATAGGTCAGGCTGACATTGTCTATGTTCAGTCTCTGCATCTGCGCCGTCATGTCGAACCACCTTCCATGAGGGGATTTCAGCCGCCGCCGACGCCAGGGCGCCGGCGGCTTGACGGAATGTAGCCTATTGGGCCGCGGCCTTGGCGTAGCTGCCGTCCACATAGGGCGTGTAGTCGGGCAGGACGCTGTCGATCTGCTTCTGCGCCTTGAGGAAGTCGGCGCTGGCGGCGAACGCCTTCACCGCGCCACCCTCGGCGCCGCCGCCCAACCACGTGTCGGAGGCCTGCTCGCTGGCCGTCGGATAGGCAAGCAGCTTCGACGCCTCGATGATGTCCTTCGGCTCGCCGCCGATCATCTTGACGATGCCCTTCACCTCCGGCGAGTCCGGCTTCCAGTCGGCGCCGTTCTTGGCGAAGTCCGCATAGGCCTTGGCCAGCACCTGGGTGAAGGCGGCCATGAATTTCGGGTTGTCCTTGGCCCATGACTTGCCGACGACGATGCCGTCGAAGGTCGGCACGCTGGCCTTGCCCACTTCACCCGAATTGATGATCTCTGTGCCGGTCTTTTCGATTTCCGACAGGGCCGGCGGCCAGACATAGGCCGCGTCGATGTCGCCACGCTGCCATGCGGCCACGATCTGCGGCGGCTTCATGTTGAGAATGTTGACGTCGCGCGGGTTCATCTTCCAGATTTTCTCGAGCGCCACCAGCAGGTGGAAATGCGAAGTGGAAACGAAAGGCACGGCGACCTTCTTGCCCTTGAGGTCTTCGGGCTTCTTGATGCCCGAACCGTTGCGGGCGATCAGCGCCTCCGACTTGCCGATATTGTCGAGGACCCAGAACAGCTCGACATCGACGCCATGGGTGACGGCGGCGGCGATGCCCGTCGATCCGATCACGCCGACCGGCACGCTGCCGGAGGCCAATGCCGCGGATATGTCGCCGGCGGACGCGAACTGGCGCCAGTCGATCTTGTAGCCGGCAGCTTCTTCCGCCTTGTCGAAACTGCCGTCGGCGATGGAGCTGACGAACGGGCCGACAATCTGCTGATAGCCGACGACCACGGTGGTTTCGGCCGATGCGCTTCCGGCGCCGGCGAGCATAGCCGTCAGCGCCACGGCCGCCATGGCCGCCTTCGTCCTGGTCAACATTATATGTTATCTCCGGTTTGAGTGAGTGTTCCCGACCGCATCCTTGCCGCTGCTGAGTGGCCATCAGTCTTTCCGGCCCCCGAACGCTATTCCCTGGCGGACTAATGGCGTATATCCAGATGGAAAACTGATTAAGTCCAGAGCCACCGGGGGTGCCCAATGACGGTCTCGCCGATTTCGGAAGGCATCTTCTTCCTCGACAAGGCGGGCCCGGCCGGGCTGCAGGCGCAGATCCGGGAAACACTGGTCTCCGGCATTCTATCGGGACGATTGCTGCCCGGCGCGCGGCTGCCATCGACGCGCAAGCTGGCGGGCTATCTGAATGTGTCGCGCATCACGATCACGCTGGCCTATCAGGAACTCGCCGCCGAAGGCTATATCGAGGCGGAGGCACGCAGCGCCTACAGTGTCTCCGACAGCGCGCCGGTGGCGAGGCTGAGGGCGAGCCAGAAGAGCGCGGGAGAACACGCGCTCGACTGGAGCGCCAAGCTCAAGCCGCGGTTTCAGATCGCCAAACCGATCCGCAAGCCGCTCGACTGGCGGCGTTATCCGTTCCCTTTTCTCTATGGCCAGATGGACATGTCGCTCTTCGATCTCGGCGCCTGGCGCGACTGTTCGCGGCGGGCCTTGGGCCGCGACGATTTCGAATATATGGCGGGCGACTTCGCCGCCGCCGACGACATGCAACTGGTCAGCTATATCTGCTCGCGCACCCTGCCAAGGCGCGGCATCCGGGCCCGGCCGGAAGAGATCCTGGTGACGCTTGGCGCGCAGAACGCCATCTGGATCGTCGCGCAACTGCTCCTGAAGCGCGGGTCGCACGCCGTTTGCGAGAACCCCGGGCATCCCGACATCCATGCTTCCTTGAAACTCAGCGAAGCGAGAGTAACGCCAATCGACGTCGACAGCTTCGGCCTGCCGCCCGATCAGCTTCCCGAAAAGCTCGATGCCGTCTTTGTCACCCCCAGCCATCAGGCGCCGACGGCGGCGCGCATGCCAATGGAGCGTCGCCTCAAGCTCCTCGAAATGGCGGAAGAGCGCGATTTCGTCATCGTCGAGGACGATTACGAATTCGAGATGAGCTTTCTGGCGCCGCCCTCGCCGGCGCTGAAATCGCTCGATCGGCGCGGCCGCGTCTTCTATGTCGGCAGCTTCTCGAAATCATTGTTTCCCGGGCTCAGGCTTGGCTATCTCATGGCCCCGGAACCGGTCATCCGCGAAGCGCGCGCGCTACGGGCGCTGATGCTGCGCCATCCGCCGGGGCATCTGCAGCGCACGGCCGCCTATTTCCTGGCGCTCGGCCACTACGACCGGGTGATCCGGCGTATGCGCAATGAATATGAAAAACGCCACGACATGATGGCGACGGCGCTGCGGCGGGAGGGGCTGACGGTCGCCGGTTCCTCGGCGTTCGGCGGCACCTGCTTCTGGATCAAGGGCCCGGAGGGGCTCGACGCCGACAGGGTCACCGACGATCTTCGCGCCGACGGCGTGTTGATCGAGTCCGGGTCGCCCTTCTTTCCGACGCTGGAGGGGCCTTGCCGGTTCTTCCGCATGGCCTATTCCTCGATCCCCACGGACCGCATCACCGAAGGCGTCGCGCGAACGGCCAAAGCCATCCGGCGGGCGGTCGGCTCAAGCCGCCCGGCGCGGCCCCGGACAGGCGCGCCGCCGATTCCATGACGCCATCTTGGCATCCAATTCGGCTGTCAGGCGTTATGTCCGGGCCAGCTTGATGGGGTTGGCTGTCGTTCACCCCGAAGGAATTTCGAAAGGATCAGGCATATGAACAAGGTCATCATCGGCGCGCTGGCGCTGACATTCGCTGCGTCGGCCGCCGCCTACGCCCAGACGACACCGCCGCCGCCGCCGAAAACGCCAGCCCCCGGCGAGAAGATGGCGCCGCCGCCCCCGCCGCCGCCGGGCCACGGTCCCATGGCGGGCCACGAGATGGGCGGACCGGGCCATCACGGCCACTGGCGACACCACAAGGGCATGTGGATGATGTCCAAGGCAGCGCATTTCCGCGTGCGCAGCGGAGACATGATGGTAGATGTGAAATGTGCGGACGACGACACGACGAAGGAATGCGGCGACGTCGTCATGCAGATCGTCAACCGGCTGTCGGCAGCGCAGAGCGACAATAGCAGCGATTACGACGCCGACGATAATGGTACGGACATTGATGACGGCAACAGCGGCGGCACCGAATAGGCCGCGCTGGCTATCCCAACGCAAAGCGCCCTTCTCCCGGATTTCGGGGGAAGGGTTTTTTCATTGCAGGATAGAATGAGTTGCCGGTTTCGCGGGAGCGCTCCCGCGCCAAGCTAATCCCGGTTGAGGGAAGGCGCGGTCGGAGCGCCGGGACGCGCGAATACTTTCTTCTTGGGAGCCGGCAGCAGGCCTTCGCGCTGCGCCTGTTTGCGGGCGGCCTTGCGCGAACGGCGGATGGCCTCGGCTTTCTCGCGCACCCGCTTTTCGGACGGCTTTTCATAGGAGCGCCGGGCCCGCATCTCGCGGAAAACGCCTTCGCGCTGCATTTTCTTCTTTAATACCCGGAGGGCCTGTTCGACATTGTTATCGCGTACGAGTACCTGCAATGGGTTCTCCTGACTGTTGAATCTTGTGATGATACGCCCGCATATAGGGCGGCGCGGGCCGTCCGGCCACCCTCAAGCGGCAGCGGTCGCTCACAGCTAAGGTGCGCGCCATAGCAGCTTTACCGACCGATGCCCACCCCAAAAGGGACGCAAAGCCGCAATCGCCTCCCGCATATCCCCTTTCCAGCGCGCGGCGAAGCCTCTATACGCCGCGCCATGACCACACCGCTTTCCCATATCCGCAACTTCGCCATCGTCGCCCATATCGACCACGGCAAGTCGACGCTCGCCGACCGGCTGATCCAGATGACCGGCGGGCTCGATTTGCGCGAGATGAAGGAGCAGGTGCTCGATTCGATGGATATCGAGCGCGAGCGCGGCATCACCATCAAGGCGCAGACCGTGCGCCTGCACTATACCGCCAAGAATGGCGAGCTTTACGTGCTCAACCTCATCGACACGCCCGGCCATGTCGATTTCGCCTATGAGGTATCGCGGTCGCTCGCCGCCTGCGAGGGTTCGCTGCTGGTGGTCGACGCCTCGCAGGGCGTCGAGGCGCAGACGCTGGCCAATGTCTATCAGGCGATCGACAACAACCACGAGATCGTCGTGGTCTTGAACAAGGTCGACCTGCCCGCCGCCGAGCCGGAGCGCATCCGCGAGCAGGTGGAGGAGGTGATCGGCATCGACGCCAGCCAGGCCGTGCTCGATCTCGGCCAAGACCGGGCTCGGCATCGAAGATGTGCTGGAGGCCATCGTGCACCAGTTGCCGCCGCCCCGGGAAGGCGACATCGACGAGCCGCTGAAGGCGATGCTGGTCGATAGCTGGTACGATCCCTATCTCGGCGTCATCGTTCTGGTGCGCGTCATCGACGGCCGCCTGAAAAAGGGCCAGCAGATCCGCATGATGGGCACCGACGCGCGCTATCCGGTCGAGCGCGTCGGCGTGTTCACGCCCAAGATGGTTCAGGTCGACGACCTCGGCCCGGGCGAACTCGGCTTCATCACCGCCGGCATCAAGGAAGTGGCCGACACGCGCGTCGGCGACACCATCACCGAGGACAAGCGCCCGACCGAGAAAATGCTGCCGGGCTTCAAGCCGGCGCAGCCGGTGGTCTTTTGCGGGCTGTTCCCGGTCGACGCCGCCGATTTCGAGGACCTGCGCGCCGCCATGGGCAAGTTGCGCCTCAACGACGCCAGTTTTTCCTTCGAGATGGAGACCTCCGCCGCGCTCGGCTTCGGTTTCCGCTGCGGCTTCCTCGGCCTGTTGCATCTGGAAATCATCCAGGAGCGGTTGGAGCGCGAGTTCGACCTCGATTTGATTGCCACCGCGCCGAGCGTCGTCTACAAGCTGCACATGACCGACGGCAGCGAGCGCGAATTGCACAACCCCGCCGACATGCCCGACCCGGTCAAGCTCTCGTCCATCGAGGAGCCGTGGATCCGCGCCACCATCCTGACGCCGGACGATTATGTCGGGGCTATCCTGAAACTCTGCCAGGACCGGCGCGGCATCCAGTCCGACCTTTCCTATGTCGGCAAGCGCGCCATGCTGATCTACGATCTGCCGCTAAACGAGGTGGTGTTCGACTTTTACGACCGGCTGAAATCCATCTCCAAGGGCTATGCCTCGTTCGACTACCATCTGACCGACTACCGGGACGGCAACCTCGTCAAGCTGTCGGTGCTGGTCAATGGCGAGCCGGTCGACGCGCTGTCGATGATGGTGCACCGCAACGCCGCCGAAAAGCGCGGTCGCGTTCTGGTCGAGAAATTGAAGGATCTGATCCCCAAGCACATGTTCAAGATCCCGCTGCAGGCGGCGATCGGCGGCACGGTGATCGCGCGCGAGACGATCTCGGCGCTGCGCAAGGACGTGACCGCGAAATGCTATGGCGGCGACGTGACGCGCAAGCGCAAGCTTCTGGAAAAGCAGAAGGAAGGCAAGAAGCGCATGCGCCAGTTCGGCAAGGTGGATATTCCGCAGGAGGCGTTTATCCAGGCGCTGAAGATGGGGGATTGATCGCGCTTGACGTTGTCCCGGTCCGGGACGAAATTGCGTCATCGAAACTTGGGGCGAGCACAATGGCGACGCAAGCGGACTTTCTCAACAATCCGTGGAATTTCCTCAAGGACCACATCGTGTTGATGGGGATGGAAGGGTATGGTGCCTCCGGCGTAAAATGGTTCAAGCTGGAAAAGTACAGCCGCCAGAAGGCCTACGCCGTCAGCACCATCTTCAACGTCAAGTCGGACGTCTTCCTGCTGAAGGGCCATATCGGGGGCGCCACCGCCGGCTATTTCCAGGCCTATTGGTGCCCTTACGAGCGCGAGGAGACGAAGTTCGCCGTCATCGGCGCGGCGCAGGATTTCTGCTTCACCGCGACCATCACCGGCTGCTCGATTGGGCTCGGCCACGAGACCGGCAACGGCGACAAGCTGGTCATCCACAGCAATCACGGTTCGACGCCGGGCGCCGGCAAGACGGTCGCCGAGACGCAGGCCGACGATATTCAAGCCATAGGTGGCCTCGCCTTGAAGTCGGTGTTCGGCCCCGCCGGCTACCGCACCAATTCCAAGGGACAGAGTAAATATACCGGCACCGTCGTCGGCTGGCGCGGCAGCGGCCATTGGGAATTCAGGACCCAGCGCTACGAGCAATACGCCCAGCTTTCGCCGCAGAAATACAAGCTCAAGGGCGTGGTAAAGATGTAGGGATGCAGGCGGCGATCGGCGGCACGGTGATCGCGCGCGAGACGATCTCGGCGCTGCGCAAGGACGTAACCGCGAAATGCTATGGCGGCGACGGTGAGGAGCGGTCGCCCAAGGCGATCGATCGACAACGATTTGCCGATCGAAGAGACGAACGCCCGTAGCGATAGCGGAGGGCAGCAAGCGCAAGCTTCTGGAAAAGCAGAAGGAAGGCAAGAAGCGCATGCGCCACTTCGGTAAGGTGGATATTCCCCAGGAGGCGTTTATTCAGGCGCTCAAGATGGGGGACTGAGAAGCCGGTTCGCCGAAGGCGAATTCGTCATGCCAGTGGCATGACGAAAGGCTTCGAAGGCCGGGGAGTTGCCGGGCGGCACCGAGGCCGATTTGTCCTTCGCCCATTGTGGGAAAAGGTGGCCGAGCCGGAGCGTTAGCGCAGGTGAGGTCGGATGAGGGGTGTTGGGCGAAGCGAAACGTGGACAGATTCCCGCATTTGCGCCCCACAAATCGCTGACGTCATTACCCTATCGCGTTTCCTTCTCCCGTATTTCTCCACGCCTCTTCCGCTTCGCCACAATGGCGGCAGTCCCTCCCGCGGGAACGCCCTGTCATGACGGTGGTTGTGCGGGAGGGACCGGCGCCTCCGCCCCGGGCAGACGTTGCCCTGGGCCGGGGAGGCCCCGTCCGATGGCACCGACGTGGCACTATGACCACGGGCGCGCCGGGACGGGCACAGCAATCGCCGGCGGGGCGCGAGGTCGCGCCATATACTAGAATCAGAAGGCTCGGCCTCGCGCCCCGCTTCCCGGTTCCTTGACAATGGCCAGACCGGAAGCGGGGCGTGGCGATGAGGGGGTGCGTGGTTCGACAGGCTCACCATGAGGGAGGTTGTCGATGGCATTGCGGACAGAAGAAGTTCAGGCGGCGTTTCAGTAGCCCTCATGGTGAGCTTGTCGAACCACGGGCGCTAGGTGTCATTCACTTTATTGCGCTTGCGGGCATTAAGTTGCCGGTTGCGCGAAATGGCCGGCAAGAGCTGGTAGTTCAGCGCAATCAGCGCCTCTTTCTTGGCCCGGGACCAGCCCTTGATCTGGCGCTCCCGGGCAATCGCATCGAGAAGCCGGTCATAGGTCTCGGTAAAGACAAGCTCCACCGGGCGACGCTTCTTCGTATAGCCGTCATAAACGCCCTGATCATGCTCCCAGAGCCGCGCCTCGATCTCTTGTTTGGTCAGCCCCGAATAATAGGAACCATCGGCGCAGCGAAGGATATAGATCGTGGCCTCCACCGCGCCGAATGCCTTCTACTCCGGCACGTGGCGGACGGCGCCGCGGGCGGCGCTGGTGGCCATGGCGGCGTAGGCGCGCAAGGCGGTGGTGATCTTGCGCTTGCGCTTTTCGGCCGGCTTCCAGGCCATCGCGCCCCGCGCCTCCATCGCCTCGCGGCGGGCGGCGAGCGTGGCGTCGTCGACGGCGAGGTGGATCGTGCGGTTCGGGATGTCGATCTCGATCGTGTCGCCCTCCTCGACCAGCGCGATGGCGCCGCCTTCCGCCGCTTCCGGCGAGACGTGGCCGATCGACAGGCCGGACGAGCCGCCGGAGAAGCGCCCGTCGGTGACCAGCGCGCAATCCTTGCCGAGGCCCTTCGATTTCAGGTAGCTGGTCGGGTAGAGCATTTCCTGCATGCCGGGTCCGCCCTTCGGCCCCTCGTAGCGGATGAGCACGATGTCGCCGGGCGCGACCTTGCCGTTCAGGATGCCGGTGACGGAGGTGTCCTGGCTTTCGAAGATGCGCGCCGGGCCGGAGAACTTGAAGATCGACTCGTCGACGCCGGCGGTCTTCACGATGCAGCCATCCTCGGCGATGTTGCCATAGAGGACGGCCAGCCCGCCCTCCTTCGAGAAGGCGTGTTCGAGGTCGCGGATGACGCCGCCGGCGCGGTCGGTGTCGATGCTGTCGTAGCGGCGTTCCTGGCTGAAGGCGGTCTGCGTTGGCACGCCGCCGGGCGCGGCGCGGTAGAAATCGCGGACGCTGTCGCTGTTGCTCTGCATGACGTCCCAGCGGGCGAGCGCGTGGCCGAGCGTCTCGGAATGGACCGAGCCGACCGAAGTGTCGAGCAGGCCGGCGCGGTCGAGCTCGCCGAGGATCGCCATGATGCCGCCGGCGCGGTGCACGTCCTCCATGTGGACGTCGGATTTCGACGGCGCCACCTTGCACAGGCACGGCACGCGGCGCGACAGCCGGTCGATGTCGGCCATGGTGAAGTCGATCTCGCCCTCATGCGCGGCGGCGAGCAGGTGCAGCACCGTGTTGGTCGAACCGCCCATGGCGATGTCGAGCGTCATGGCGTTCTCGAAAGCGGCAAAGGAGGCGATGTTGCGCGGCAGCGCGGTCTCGTCGTCCTGCTCGTAATAACGGCGGGCGAGGTCGACGACGAGATGGCCGGCCTCGACGAAAAGGCGCTTGCGGTCGGCATGGGTGGCCAGCGTCGAGCCGTTGCCGGGCAGCGACAGGCCGAGCGCCTCGGTCAGGCAGTTCATGGAATTGGCGGTGAACATGCCCGAGCAGGAACCGCAGGTCGGGCAGGCGGAACGCTCGATGACGGCCACGTCCTCATCCGCGACTCGCTCGTCGGCGGCCGCGACCATGGCGTCGACCAGGTCGAGCGCCTTCTTCTCGCCAGTGGAAAGCACCACCTTGCCGGCTTCCATCGGTCCGCCGGAGACGAACACTACGGGGATGTTGAGCCGCAGCGCCGCCATCAGCATGCCGGGCGTGATCTTGTCGCAATTGGAGATGCACACCATGGCGTCGGCGCAATGCGCGTTGACCATATACTCGACCGAGTCGGCGATGATCTCGCGGCTCGGCAGCGAATAGAGCATGCCGTCATGGCCCATGGCGATGCCGTCATCCACCGCGATGGTGTTGAATTCCTTGGCGACGCCGCCGGCCGCCTCGATCTCGCGGGCGACGAGCTGGCCGAGATCCTTGAGATGGACGTGACCGGGCACGAACTGGGTGAAGGAATTGACCACCGCGATGATCGGCTTGCCGAAATCGCCGTCCTTCATGCCGGTGGCGCGCCACAAGCCGCGGGCGCCGGCCATGTTGCGGCCATGGGTGGTGGTGCGGGAGCGATAGGCAGGCATCACGTAACCTCTTGTCGTATGTTTGTCGCCCGAAGCGCCTAGGGCGGGGCTCGGGCATCCTCGGGTCGTTTAGCCCGGTTTCGTGCTCCCTGCGGCCCTCCATGTCAACATCCGGAGCGGTTTTGGCGAGCGGCGCGGCATTGCCTGACACGCGCCCATTGCCTACACATTCAGGCGGATTTCGCGCGGGACAGCGCAATCGACGCCGGAGAACAGGGGCGCATGACAAGATACGGCACGAAAGGCCCGGACGAGCCGACACCGATCGACGCCGATATCGCGCGGGCCGGCCACCTCACCGTGTACGGGCTTTTCCATGCGCGCGCCGCGCTCGATCCGCAGGCTGTCGCCATCGTGGAAGGCGAGACCCGCCTCAGTTACGGGACGCTTGATGAACGCGTGAAGCGGCTGGCCTCGGCGCTTCACGCGCGGGGGATCCGACGCGGTGACCGCATCGCGGTGCTGTCGCAGAACCGCACGGAATATATCGAGATCGAGCTGGCGGCGGCGCGCATCGGCGCCATCGTCGCCTGCCAGAACTGGCGGTTGACGGCGGCCGAGCTGAAAGGCTGCATCGAACTGGTCGAGCCGCGTTTGATCGTCGTGTCGGAGCGCTTTTCGGCGCTGCTGGCGTCGGCCGGTCGCCTCGACGCGCCGGTCCTCACCATCGAAACGCAGTATGAGGATTTTCTTGCCGGCGCGGCCGCCGCGCCGCCCGAAATCGATGTCGATCCCGAGGATGGTCTCGTCATCCTGTATACGTCGGGCACAACCGGCCTGCCCAAGGGCGCGCTGGTCAGCCACCGCGCCGAAATCGCCCGCATGGCGCTGCTGCGGCTCGATCTCAGGATCAACGAGACGGACGGCTTCGTCGCCTGGGCGCCGATGTATCACATGGCGTCGAACGACCAGATGATGGGCGCCTTGATGTCGGGCGCCACCGTGTTCGTGGTCGATGGGCTCGACGCTCCGGCAATCGTCGATATCGCGGCGAATAACCGGATCGGCTGGCTTTTGATGATGCCGGGCTCGATCGAACCTTTCGTGGAATTGTGGCGCGCCGGAGCGCCACGGCCGCTCGGCGTGACAATTATCGGCGCCATGGCCGATCTGGTGCCGCGCGCGCTCATCGCCGAGGCGACCCGCTATTGCGGCGCGCCCTTTCTCAACAGTTTCGGCTCGACCGAAACCGGGCTCGCGCCGGCATCCGCCTCGCTGCTTGCGCCCGGCGTGGTCCCGGTGTCGCTCTCCAAACGCAAGAGCGCGCTTTGCGACATCCGGTTGCTCGATACGGAGGGCAACGAGGTCGCGGACGGGCAGCCCGGCGACTGCGCGGTCAGGGGGCCGTCCGTGTTCAGTGGCTACTGGAACGCACCCGAGACCAACGCCCGCGATTTCGCCGGCGGCTGGTTTCGCCTGGGCGATCTCTTCCGCCGTAATCCGGACGGCAGCTACGATTTCGTTGACAGGGCCAAATACATGATCAAGTCCGGCGGCGAAAACATCTATCCGGCCGAGATCGAGGGGGTGCTGCTTACCGATCCGCGCGTGACGGAGGCCGTGGTGCTCCGCCGCGCCGACGAGCGTTGGGGCGAGGTGCCTGTCGCCTTCGTGGCGCGCTCCGAGGCGACGCTCGACGAGGCGGAAGTGGAAGCGCTCTGCCGGCGGGCGCTGGCCGGCTACAAGCGGCCGAAGGAAGTGCATTTCATCGCGTTCGAAGCCTTCCCGCGATCGACCACGGGCAAGGTGCAGCGCCACGAAATGGAGGCGCGCCTGCGCGACGGTAAATGAGGCCGCGAGGGAGGCGTACCATGCTTGAACCGGCGCGGCGGACGGCGTAGGGCTACGACATCGCGTTCAACCGCCCGCCTCGCCGGCATTGGGAGTTTTCATGAGAGCCGTTTTCGTCCAGTTGCAATGCTCGCCCGGCAAGACCTACGAGGTCGCCGACGCGCTGTTCGAGCGCGAGATCGCTTCCGAACTCTATTCGACCAGCGGCGATTACGATCTCCTGATGAAGATCTATGTCAAGGACGGGATGGATATCGGCAAGTTCATCAACGACAACGTCGCCGACGTGCCGGGCATCGTGAGGTCGCTGACGACGCTGACCTTCAAGGCGTTTTGAGCGGCAGGCCTTAAAACAGCGCCCTGAGCTGGGTCAACTTGTCGTTGACCAGCCAGCCATAATAATTTTCTTCCGGCATTCTTGGCTCTTCGCCATCGCGCTGGCGCTTGTCGTTTTCCTGTTTCAGCGTTTCGGCGCGCGCCTCCGGATCCCCGACATTGTAGAGCGTGGCGGTGATGCCCGGATTTTGCGAGATGTCGAAGCCGGCGACGTTGCGATAAGCGTCGATCGATTTTTTGATGGTCGCCGCCACATACGGAAGCGTCAGATCGGGATCCATGATCGTCTTGTAGACGGCATGCGGGTTGCTTGCGTCGAGTTCCGGCAGGCCCGAAACGCGGTGCACCAGATCGCTCATTTCGAGCGCCGTCAGAGGGTTTAACTGGCCCAGGCCGAATGTTTGCCCCGCATAGAAGGGCTGGAAGAACACCGCGCTGAAGCGATTGTTGGGAAAGCTTTCGCCGCCGACGACCTTGCCGCGGAACTTCGCGTCCCAGACATTGTTTCGGCAGGTCCAGAGATCGTAACTGCCGGTCTTGCCGTTGCAGGCGGCGAATTCGGGACGCTTGACGAAGTCGTCGACGTTTTCGTCGCGATAGCTGAAAGTAAAATGCGAATCCAGATAGGAGATCGCCTTGATGTAATAGGTCTGCAGCCGGTCATAGGCGTCGACATTGTAGGTATGCTCGCCAACCAGCGCGCCGACGATATGCAGCGGATCGATGCCATATTGCGCGGCGGCGATGCGTATCTTGGCGCGCAATTTGCCGTCCGCCTGAAGCAGATGGTAGATTTTCTGGTATTTCGCTTCATAGGTCGTCTTCACCGCCCTTGTGCGCTGCGCCGACCATCCAGGCACCGGCGGCTGTTCGGCGTTGCGGTTGCCGGGCGGCACCAGAACGACGGCGAAGGCGGGCGACGCAAACAGAGCCAGCGCCGCCAACAGCGCCAGAGAGCGGAAAAGCTGGCGGATACCGGCCAGGGTCAAGGATTTGAGCACGTCCAAGAGGTCTCCCAAAGGCTCGACCGTCCTTTGGCATGGCGCGCACGGGTGGACATCGAGATGTTGCGCCGGACAGACTAGCCTGCCCGGCGCGGCATTCCTACAGGATGAATCGCGACAAATCTGTGTTCTTGGCAAGGTCGCCCACATGCTTGCTCACGTAATCGGCATCGATCGTGACGCTTGTGCCGTTCTTGTCGGGCGCCTCGTAGGAAATCTCGTCGAGCACTCTTTCCATCACCGTCTGCAGCCGCCTCGCGCCGATATTCTCGACGCTGGCGTTGAGATCGACGGCGATGCCGGCAAGCGAGTCGATGGCGTCGTCGGTGAAGTCCAGCGCCACGCCTTCCGTCTGCAGCAAGGCGATATACTGCTTGATGAGGCTCGCCTCCGTCTCGGTGAGAATACGGCGGAAATCGTCCTTCTCCAGCGCCCGAAGCTCGACGCGGATGGGCAGGCGCCCTTGCAGCTCCGGCAACAGGTCCGACGGCTTGGCGATGTGGAACGCGCCGGACGCGATGAAGAGGATGTGGTCGGTCTTCACGGACCCGTATTTCGTCGCTACCGTCGTTCCCTCGACCAGCGGCAGCAGGTCGCGCTGCACGCCTTCGCGGGAGACGCCGGCGCCGACGCCACCCTCGCGGGTCGCAACCTTGTCGATCTCGTCGATGAAGACGATCCCGTCATTCTCGGCCGATTCGAGCGCTTGGCGCGTGACCTCGTCCTGGTCGAGCAGCTTGTCGGATTCGTCGTTGATCAGGAAAGCATAGGATTCCTTGACCGTGGTCTTGCGCGTCTTGGTGCGGTTGCCCATCGCCTTGGACAGCATGTCGTTGATGTTCATGACGCCGATATTGGCTCCCGGCATGCCGGGAATCTCGAAACCGCCCATCGGATTGCCGGTATCGGCGACCTCGACCTCGATTTCCTTGTCGTCGAGTTCGCCGTCGCGCAGCTTCTTGCGGAAGGAATCGCGCGTCGCCGGGCTGGCGGTCTTGCCGACCAGCGCTTCGAGAACACGCTCCTCGGCATTGAGATGCGCGCGCGCCTTGACGTTTTCGCGCATCTTTTCGCGCACCAGCCCGATGGCGACCTCGACCAGATCGCGGATGATCTGCTCGACATCGCGGCCGACATAGCCGACCTCGGTGAACTTGGTCGCCTCGACCTTGATGAAGGGCGCGCCGGCAAGCCTCGCCAGGCGGCGCGATATCTCGGTCTTGCCGACGCCGGTCGGTCCGATCATCAATATGTTCTTGGGCATGACCTCTTCGCGCATCTGCCCGTCGAGTTGCTGGCGCCGCCAGCGGTTGCGCAGGGCAATCGCCACGGCGCGCTTGGCGTCCTTCTGGCCGATGATGAAGCGGTCGAGTTCTGAAACGATCTCACGGGGAGAAAATGTACTCATGTCGCTAAATTCCCGATTGCCACTGCCGGATGGATTCGAACGGATGCAGCAGCATGATGATGTTGAGGGTAAGGTTATCGCGGATGACGTATCCGACGCCGATTTCGAAGGCGATCGCCAGCGTCACGACCACCCATATAGGAAGCCGCGCGGCCATCACAAAACCGAGCACCATGAACAGCGTATCGCAGACCGAGTTCAGGATGCTGTCGCCGAAATAATCGAGCGATATCGTGCCTTCACGATAGCGGTTGATGATGAAAGTGCTGTTTTCGACGATCTCCCAGACGCCTTCGACGCCGACGGCCAGCGCCAGTCTGAGGCCGACGGGCATGCGCGGCGCGACGAGCTTGAGCAGGCCGTAGAAGAGGAAGCCGTGGATGACATGCGAGAAGCTGTACCAGTCGCTGATGTGCTGCGAGTTCTCGGAACTCTGCACGACGCCCTGCCACAGCTTGACGTAGCCGCAGGTGCAGATTGCCGGATGCCCCTCGAAATGCAGCGCCAGCGCCTGGATGGCGACGAGACCGGCCGCGATGAGAAGGCCGGTCCTCCAAGCGGGCGGCGTTTCGAGGGCGCTTCCGGCCCTGACGCCCGAAGCGTTCATGCTTCCAGCGTTTCCACGACGACGCTCTGGTTGGTGTAGACGCAGATATCGGCGGCGATTTCCATCGCCTTGCGGGCGATTTCCTCGGCATCCTTGTCGGTATCCATGAGGGCGCGGGCGGCCGCGAGAGCGTAATTGCCGCCGGAGCCGATCGCCATGACGCCATGTTGCGGCTCCAGCACGTCCCCGGTGCCGGTCAGCGCCAGGGTCACGCTCTTGTCGGCGACCAGCATCATCGCTTCCAGCCGGCGCAGATAGCGGTCGGTGCGCCAGTCCTTGGCCAGTTCGACGCAGGCGCGGGTCAATTGGTCGGGATATTGCTCGAGCTTGGCTTCCAGCCGCTCCAGAAGCGTGAACGCGTCGGCGGTGGCGCCGGCGAAGCCCGCGATCACATTGCCGCCCTTGCCGATGCGGCGCACCTTCTTGGCGTTGCCCTTCATGATGGTCTGGCCAAGGCTGACCTGGCCATCGCCGGCGATCACCACCTTGTTGCCCTTGCGCACCGTCACGATGGTCGTGGCGTGCATGGTCAATTCATTCGACATTTTTTGCTCCGATTTCGCGCGGTCCCGATTGAGGCGGCCTGCGCGGTACGAGGGTTGGTGGCGTTTATGTAATCAAAGGTCCCATGATTGCAATCGCGCGTCATCCTCGCCACGCCCTCACCGTCATGACAGGGCTTCCCGAAGCCCCATCCCGCCAAACACCGACGCTTGCCGCTGACGCGGGAACTGGAATTGGTAACTTCATGCTGCTAGTAGAAATCGCTTAAAGCGTGACCTTCACGTTTCAATCGGATCGGGGAATCGAGATGGCTGCCGGCAAGAGCGCGCGCAAGGCGGATGTCAGCCGCAAGACCAAAGAGACCGGGATATCCGTTTCGGTCGATCTCGATGGCTCGGGCCGTTCGGAGATCGCAACCGGAATCGGCTTCTTCGACCACATGCTGGAACAGCTTTCGCGCCACTCGCTGATCGACATGACGATCAAGGCGAAGGGCGATCTGCATATCGACGACCACCACACCGTCGAGGATACCGGCATCGCGATCGGACAGGCGATCGCGAAAGCGCTCGGCGAGCGGCGCGGCATCGCCCGTTATGCCTCGATCGACCTTGCCATGGACGAGACGCTGACCAGGGCGGCGGTGGACGTGTCCGGCCGCCCCTATCTGGTCTGGAACGTCGACTTCGCCACACCGAAGATCGGCACGTTCGACACGGAACTGGTGCGCGAATTCTTCCAGGCGCTGGCGCAGAACGCCGGGATCACGCTGCATGTGCTGAACCATTACGGCAGCAACAGCCATCATATCGCCGAGACCTGCTTCAAGGCGGTGGCGCGGGCCTTGCGGACCGCGATCGAGCCCGATCCGCGCCAGGCCGGAGCGATCCCGTCCACCAAGGGCACATTGAACGGGTAGGCGGCGCCATGGCGAGTTATGTCATTTTCGAGCCGCCAGGCGCGCCACAGCCGGAAAACGCCGTCTTCGTGCGCGACGGTTTCCACTGGCTGGCGTTTCTGGTGCCGTTCTTCTGGTTTCTTTGGCATCGCCTCTGGATCGAGGCCGGGCTGGTGTTCGCCGCGATGATCGGCGTTGCTGGGCTGGAGCGGGTGCAAGGCATGGAAGGTGTCGTGCCGGTACTGTCGATCCTGCTGGCGCTCGGGCTCGGCTTCGAGGCCCCGGCGCTGCGCATGGCGGCATTGCGCCGCCGCGGCTGGCGGGAATGGGGCGCGGCGGAGGCCGATATCGAAGGAGAGGCGGTCATTCGATACCTGAGCGAGGCCGGCCCCGAAACGCCGCCGGCAAAAACTCTCACGCGTCAGCTTCAGCCAATGGAACAGCCGGGCGGCCTCGCGGCTCAATCCGGCCCGGCGCTCGGTCTCTTCAGCTATCCGACCAGGCACTGAAATGAGAGTCGCGATTATCGACTACGGTTCGGGCAATCTGCGCTCGGCGACCAAAGCCTTCGAACGCGCCGCGCGCGAGGCAGGCATTGCGGCCGAGATCGACCTGACGGCGGATGCGGAGCGTGTACGCGGCGCCGACCGCATCGTGCTGCCGGGCGTCGGCGCCTATGCCGATTGCCGCGCCGGTCTCGACGCCGTGCCCGGTATGGTCGAAGCCGTCGAGGAAGCGGTCGACGGCAAGGGACGACCGTTCCTCGGCATCTGCGTCGGCATGCAGCTCATGTCCGAGCGAGGCCTGGAAAAGACCATCACCAACGGGTTCGGCTGGATCGCCGGCGACGTAAAGCAGATCACGCCCGCCGACCCGACGCTCAAGATTCCGCAGATCGGCTGGAACACGCTTCGATTGAGGCGCGAGCACCCGCTCTTCGCCGGCATTCCGGTTGGCAATGCCGGGCTGCATGCCTATTTCGTGCACTCCTATCATCTGGATGCGACAAATCCCGGCGATGTCCTTGCTGTTGCCGATTATGGTGGCCCGGTGACGGCGGCGGTGGCGCGCGACAACCGCGCCGGCACGCAATTTCATCCCGAAAAGAGCCAGGCGCTCGGCCTGGCCCTGATCGGCAATTTTCTGAAATGGAACCCATAGGGAGAGACCAATGAGCAAAAAGGGATATTGGCTGGCATTCGTCGACATCGAGGACCCGGAGGGCTACGCCGAATATGTCGCTGGGAACGCCGTTGCCTTCGAGAAATACGGCGCCAAATTCCTGGTGCGCGGCGGCGAGCACGAAGACCCGGAAGGCCATACCGGCGGCAAGGTCGTGGCTATCGAGTTCGATTCCTACAAAACGGCCAAGGCCTGCTATCATTCGCCGGAATACCAGAAGGTGCTGAAGCAGCGCCTGGCTGCCTCCAAGGGCCGGATCGCGATCGTGGAAGGCGTCTAGGTTGATCCTCTTTCCCGCCATCGACCTGAAGGACGGCCAGTGCGTGCGCCTGAAGCTCGGCGACATGGCGACCGCGACCGTTTACAATCCGGACCCCGCGGCGCAGGCCAAGGCGTTCGAGGAGCAGGGTTTCCAATGGCTGCATGTGGTCGATCTTAACGGCGCGTTCGCTGGACAGTCGGTCAACAGCGCCGCGGTCGGCGCCATTCTCAAGGCAACCAAAAACCCGGTGCAGCTCGGCGGCGGCATCCGCACGCTGGCGCAGATCGAGGACTGGCTCGACCGCGGGCTGGCGCGCGTCATCCTCGGGACGGTGGCGGTGCGCGATCCCGATCTGGTGCGCGAGGCCTGCCGGAAATTCCCCGGCAGGATCGCCGTCGGCATCGACGCGCGCGGCGGCAAGGTTGCCGTCGAAGGCTGGGCGGAAGCCTCCACGCTCGGGGCCATCGAACTGGCGAAAAAATTCGAGGGCGCCGGCGTCGCGGCGATCATCTACACAGATATCGACCGCGACGGCGTGCTCACCGGCATCAATTGGGAAGCGACCATCGAACTGGCCAACGCGGTCTCCATTCCCGTGATCGCATCGGGCGGGCTTGCCTCGATCGACGACATCCGCCGGATGATGCGACCGGACGCCCGAAAACTCGAGGGCGCGATTTCAGGGCGTGCGCTTTATGACGGGCGCATCGATCCCGCCGAGGCGCTGGCGATACTGGCGGAAGCGCCATGACCCTCAAGGCACGCGTCATTCCCTGTCTGGATGTCAAGGACGGCCGCGTCGTCAAGGGCGTCAATTTCGTCGACCTGATCGATGCCGGCGATCCGGTTGAGGCGGCGAAGGCCTATGACGCGGCGGGGGCGGACGAGCTCTGCTTTCTCGACATCACCGCCTCCTCCGACAACCGCGAGACGATCTTCGACGTTGTCGCCCGCACCGCCGAGCAATGCTTCATGCCGCTGACGGTGGGCGGCGGCGTGCGCGCCGTCGGCGACATCCGCAAGCTGCTTCTGGCAGGCGCCGACAAGGTGTCGATCAACAGCGCCGCGGTCGCCAACCCCGAATTCGTGGCGGAAGCCGCCGACAAATTCGGCGACCAGTGCATCGTGGTCGCCATCGACGCCAAGAAAGCGTCGGAGGAAGGTGAGACGGATCGCTGGGAGATATTCACGCATGGCGGGCGGCGTCCAACCGGCATCGATGCGGTGGAGTTTGCCCGCCGCGTTGTCGATCTCGGGGCCGGCGAGATCCTGCTGACCTCCATGGACCGCGACGGCACCAAAGCCGGCTACGACATCGCGCTGACCCGCGCCATCGCCGACGCGGTGCATGTGCCGGTCATCGCTTCGGGTGGCGTGGGAACCCTTCAGGATCTGGTGGAAGGCGTCCGCGACGGCCATGCCTCAGCCGTGCTGGCGGCCTCGATCTTCCATTTCGGCACCTACTCCATCGGCGAGGCCAAGCGATTCATGGCCGAGGCCGGACTGCCGATGCGACTCGACACCGACCGCTGATGCCATTATTTCCACGTCCATGACGAATTTCTCCCTCGCCGACCTGGAAGAGATCATCGCCTCGCGCGGCCGCTCGGGCGATGCGTATTCCTGGACCGCGAAGCTGTTTGCGGGCGGCATGGAACGGGCGGCGAAAAAACTCGGCGAGGAAGCGGTCGAGACGGTGATCGCGGCGGTCGGCTCCGATACCAAGGCGCTCGTTTCCGAAAGCGCCGATCTTGTCTATCATTGGCTGGTGGTTCTGGCGCTTGCCGGGGTTCCGCTGACGGATGTGATGGCGGAACTGGAGCGGCGCACCGGCCAGTCGGGCATAAGCGAAAAGGCCAGTCGCCAAAACGGCTGACACCGGCCGCGGCGCTTTGGAGTGATGGACTTCATGGATCAGCTTGCGCCGGACGAGAGATATTCGCCCTACCGCTTCTTCCCTGCGGAAAGCTGGGCGGCGTTCCGCGCCGATACGCCGCTCACGTTGAGCAGCGAGGAAATCCAGCGGCTGCGCTCGCTCAACGACCCGGTCGATCTGGAAGAGGTCAAGCGCATCTATCTGTCCATGTCGCGCCTTCTTTCGGCGCATGTCGAGGCCAGCCAGCTTCTGTTCGGCCAGCGCAAGATCTTCTTCGGTTCAGACGGCGCGGTGAAAACGCCATTCATCATCGGCGTCGCGGGTTCGGTCGCCGTCGGCAAATCGACCACGGCGCGCGTGCTGAAGGAGCTTCTGCAGCGCTGGCCATCGAGCCCCAAGGTCGATCTGGTGACCACCGACGGCTTCCTGCTGCCGAACGCTACGCTGCGCCGAGATAACCTCATGGAGCGCAAGGGCTTTCCGGAAAGCTATGACGTCGGCGCATTGCTGCGCTTCCTGTCGGCCATCAAGGCCGGCATGCGCAACGTGCGCGCGCCGCTCTATTCGCATCTGACCTACGACGTCCTGCCCGGCGAGTTCGTCACCATCGACCGCCCGGACATCCTGATTTTCGAGGGGATCAACGTCCTTCAGACCCGCGATCTGCCGCGCGACGGCAAGGCGGTGCCCTTCGTCTCGGATTTCTTCGACTTTTCGATCTATATCGACGCCGAGGAAAAGCTCATCCACAATTGGTATATCGCTCGTTTCATGCGGCTGCGGGAGACGGCATTCCTCAATCCGGAAAATTTCTTCCACAAATTCTCGACGCTGTCGGAAGATGCGGCGCTGGCGATCGCCGAGGGATTGTGGGCCAACATCAATCTGAAGAATTTGCGCGAAAACATCCTGCCGACGCGGCCGCGCGCCGATCTGATCCTGCGCAAGGGCCCCGACCATCTGGTCGAGGAAGTGGCGCTGAGAAAGCTTTAGACGGTCAAAAGCCCCGGTCTGGACGGACCGGGGCCTTCAAAAGAGATCAGGGGCCTACTGCGCGTTGACCAGCGCGGCGATGATGCCCGAGGTGATGCCGACGAGAATATACTGGTTGTCGACACGCACCCAATGCTGGCCATGCGGCGGCCGGCGCAGATGATAGCGGCCATAATCGTTGATCACGGTGTAATGCTGGCCATGCGGCATGCGATGGCCCTTCTGCCAGTGGTTGCGGACGACAACTTTTTTCTTCATCATCTGGGAGTGGTGGGGCTGCATGCGATGCGAGGAATTCTGGGGCTGGGCGAACGCCGCCGGTGCGGCGAGAAGCGACAGCGCGACGGTAGCAAGAACAAGGCGTTTCATGGGAGGTTCCTTTCGTTGCAATGACCCTTTCTAGGCTGCGTCACGTGAACCCCGCATGAACGGTCACATTAAAAAATTGTAACATATCCAATAGCTTATGGTGGAAGGCATCGGCCCTCCAATCTCATGGCCTCGATGCCTGGCGCTTTTGCCGATCCGGCGCCGCGTCCGCGTTGTTCGTCTTGTCCCAGACAAGCGCCTTGTAGTCGAAGCCGAACGACAGCGTCGGCTTGACGATCTGGAAATAGGGGGAGAGGTCGAAATCGCGCGGCGTATAGAGCGAATGATGCCTGATATGCAGGATCTCCTGTTGCATGTAGCGCGATTGCGCCGAAGCGCGGCCCGGGACATGGGTGACTTCCGGCAGGATCGGATATTCGATCTTCTGAAAGGCTTCGGCGATCATCGAAGAGCAGATGGCGCGCGTCGGATCGCCGGAACCAAAGGCGATCATGCGGCGGCGCCAGCGCACCGGTACGGGCGGGTGCGGCAGAAAATAGCGCAGCATGTCGATGATGTTCTTCAGATCGTATTTTTGCCCAAGCCGCTCGACCATGAAACCGACGACAGCCTGCCGATCGCCCGGGGTCAGGCCGCTGGCGCGGCAGATGCGCGTATTGTAGGTGCGGTATGCCGAGAGCGGGACCGCCACGCAGCCTTCACCGAGGTTGACTTCGACGAGGCGAGGCCGCTCGCCGCCATCCTCCGGCTCAGGCAACGCGTCGCCAATGTATAAGGCGGCGTGCGACCAGGTCGACTGGGTCAGATATTTGATGACCGCTGAAATCCGCTGGTTGCCTTCGACGAGCAGGACATCGCCCGGTTGCAGCGTACGGTGCAGGGTCTCGGGGTCGGACGGCGTATAGGGTTCGTAGCCGGAGGACTTGGTTTGCAGAAGCCCGGCCAGAAGACGCCCGATACGATCGAAAAATGTGTCGGTCTCGTGCGCCATCACCGCTCCCGCGGGCGATTATGGACTGTCGCGCGCGGCGGGTGAAGACCGCGACGATCAATTGAGGCGCCGTTCCCTTCACGAAGCAGGGACGGCATCGGCCCGCGCTGCTTCGAGATAACAAGCGGCGACGTCACGCGACAATGCCGACGGCGTCAGGGCGAACAGGCGCGAGGCGCCTTCGAGGCAATCGCCGGCGAGCGCCTTTTCCTTGCGCCGCAAGATTTTCATCAGGAAGTTGCGGTCGGCGGGGCCGCCGATCCCCGCATCCTCGACGATGTCGCGGAGGACCGGAATGTCGTGCAACTCGCCGAGACGGTCGCCGAGACGCCCCGCCAGGGCCAGCCGGGATTTATATGGCCTGGGCCAGGCATCCTGCATGAGCCGCATATGCATTTCGTGATATTTGACGCTTTTTCGCAAATCGTGGAAATCCTCGTCGTGTCCGTGAGCCTTCGCCTTGTGCAAGGCCTTGACGCCGCGACGGCAGGTTTTCCCGACGCCGGCGGCGAGGATCTCGCCGGCCTCGGCCGGATCCTTTTCGAAGCTGACGCCGTCCAGCGCTCGCAGGCTCGTCTTCAATTCGCCGACGGCGTCGTTTACCGCCTGGACCAATCCCCTTTGCTGCCGGACGATGCGGTCGCGCCGCGCGACAAGGCCACGCCGGAATATCATGAGCCGGTCGATTTCGGCCGGTGTCGCGGCGTCCGCGGCGAAGCGGTCTATCGTCTCGACGATGGCCGTTGCATCGCGCGCAGCCGACAGGCTCCTGGCGATATCCCGGACATGATGTTCCTCGCGACGGCAAAAATCGGGGTCAAAGGCGGAAACCAGGCGATAGAGGCCGCGGAGCCTTTTGAAGCGCTTGCGGGCCTCGTGCACATTGCCATCGCGCCTTTCGCGACCGGATTCCAGGATCGCAATTGCCTCGGCGGTCTGGCCCTGAGCGATGCGCCGTATTTCCACCTTTGGCGGCAGGCCGGGGACGATGCGATAACTCATTCGGGAGCCGGCGCCCCGGAAATGGCGAGCGACGCATTCGTATAGGCGGGATTGCCGGTCACTTCGCGGCCCAGCCATTCAGGCAAGTCGGGATGCCTTACCGTATCGGCCGTTTCCAGTTCGGCCATGACAAACCCGCCAAACGCGCCGTGAAATTCGTCCACTTCGAAAACGTAGCCGCCATGAGGGACGAGATGACGGGTTTTCTCGATCGGGCTTCCCATGGCGAAGGCGCGCATCTCCAACGCATCGGAGAGCGGAACTTCATATTCGAATTCATCACGCTCGCGGGTATCGGCGCCGAACTTCAACGTGAGCAGCGCCTTCTCGCCATTGCGGATGCGAACACGGACCGAGCGGTCGGTGCCCGCCGCCAGGTAGAACTGGACGATCCGATACGCATCCGAGGCGCGGGATCGCCAGTTATCATTCTTCAGCAGGAATTTGCGCTCGATTTCCTTGGCCATGGCCGCGCATGAAAGCGGTTTGCCGGATGTGGCGCAAGATGCCGTATTGCATGGCGGGCCCCCGAGCCCTCCAAAGCTGCTGGGAACAACCTCACTCCAAGATTTCGGACCTTAGTGATCGGAGGCAACAAGCCTGGCGAACAGATCGAGATCGACATTGCCGCCCGAAAGCACCACCGCGACCGTCCTGCCGGAAAGCCCGATTTCGCCGGACGCCAATGCGGCGAAGGCAACGGAGCCGCCGGGCTCGACCACGAGCTTGAGGAAGGACGCCGCATCGCGCATCGCTTCGACGACCGCGTGATCGGATACCGCCACGATGCCGGCCAGCAGGCGGCGGTTGATCTCGAAGGTGATTTCGCCGGGCGTCGGGGTGACGATGGCGTCGCAGATCGAGCGATGGCCAGGTTCGTTGGACAAGCGTTCGCCGGCGGCCAGCGAGCGCCGGGTGTCGTCGAAATATTCCGGCTCCGCGCCCCATATTTCGGTGTCCGGCGACAACGCCTTCACCGCCGTCGCGATGCCGCTGGCCAGCCCGCCTCCACCGCAGGGCGACACCACCGCGTCGAGATGGACGCCCAGACGCTGCGCATCCTCGGCGATTTCGAGGCCGGTGGTGCCTTGTCCGGCGATGATGAGCGGATCGTCGAACGGTTTGACCAGCGCCATGCCGCCTTCGACATAGGGCCGGGCAACGACCTCGCGATCCTCTTTCTCGCGGTCATAGAGCACGATCTCGGCGCCCATGGCGCGCACATTGGCGAGTTTGATCTTCGGCGCGTCGGCCGGCATGACGATAATGGCGCGAACGCCGAACATCGCCGCAGCCGCCGCCACGCCCTGGGCGTGATTGCCGGACGAGTAGGCGATGATGCCGTCGCGCCGTTCGTCTTCCGAAAGCGAGGATATCTTGTTATAGGCGCCGCGAAACTTGAACGACCCTGTGCGTTGCAGGACTTCGGCCTTGAACAGGAGACGGCCACCAAATTTGTCGTTCAGCGCCGGCGATTCGAGCAGCGGTGTGTGCCGTGCCAGGCCCTCGAGGTTCGCGGCCGCCTTGCGGATGTCTTCGATCCCCGGCAGGGCGATCGTCGCGGGAGCGTTCATGGGGGCCTCTCAATGTTCCGGATCGGCTTGTTTGCGCGATGCCGCCGATGCCGCTCTGTTCTACCAGCGAATAATAAGGATGAAAGCGATATCGGCGATTGACGGGCTGAAGTCGCATCAATAATTTAGAACAATTCTAAACTGGACGATTGTCGATGCTTTCCCGATTCTTCGGCCTTGGACGCCGTGATTTCGATTCACTCAGCGAGCAGGAGATGCTGGCGCTGGCCATCTCCTCCGAAGAAGATGACGGGCGAATCTACAGCGCCTACGCCGATGGGCTGCGCCAAGAATTTCCGCAATCGGCAAAAGTTTTCGAGGAAATGGCGCAGGAGGAGGCGCATCACCGCGACGTGCTGATCGAGATGCACCGCAAGCGTTTCGGCGAGCGCATCCCGCTGATCCGGCGCGAGCATGTGCGCGGCTATTACGAGCGCAAGCCCGACTGGCTCGTCAGGCCACTCGGGATCGACAAGGTTCGCGATCAGGCCGAGCAGATGGAGGGGCAGGCCTACCGCTTCTATCTCGAAGCGGCCAAGCGGACCCAGGATGCCTCGACGCGCAAATTGCTCGGCGATCTGGCGGTCGCGGAAAAGGCGCATGTATCGCTCGCCCATCGGCTGGGCCTGAAGCACGTCCCCGAGGACGTGGCCGAAGACGAACGCCAGGACGAGCGCAAGCAGTTCATCCTGACCTATGTCCAGCCCGGCCTTGCCGGCCTGATGGATGGCTCGATCTCGACGCTGGCGCCGATCTTCGCCGCCGCCTTCGCCACGCAGAATACCTGGGCGACCTTTCTCGTCGGCCTGTCGGCCTCCGTCGGCGCCGGCATTTCCATGGGTTTCACCGAAGCGGCGCATGATGACGGCAAGATTTCCGGGCGTGGCTCTCCGCTGAAGCGCGGCCTGGCAAACGGGATCATGACCGCGCTCGGCGGTCTCGGCCACACGCTGCCTTATCTGATCCCGGATTTCTGGACGGCGACGACGGTCGCGGCGATCGTCGTCTTCTTCGAACTATGGGCGATCGCCTTCATCCAGAACCGCTTCATGGAGACGCCCTTCTTGCGCGCGGCCTTCCAGGTCGTGCTAGGCGGCGCGCTGGTTTTCGCCGCCGGCGTTCTGATCGGCAATGCCTGAATTATCCCGTTGAATAGTCCGGCAATTCGATAGAGTCGGACAGGTCGCCGGCGAAGTAATTGGCGACCGGCGGGATTTTCATCAGCCACATCGCCCAGTTGCGGAAGGTGATGCCAAGGGCGGTGGAGGGCACGAAGGACCCCGCCATCTTGCGCGCCGTCGCCTGCTTGGCCCGAAGAAACGGCATCATGCGCTCCTCGTAGCGGGAAAAGGCGGCGGGGTGATCGTCTCCGGCGCGCGCGATTTCGCCGGCCAGCACATAGGCTTCCGCCATGGCCAGGCCGCAGCCCTCGCCCGCCAGCAGCGAAACGCAGGCCGCCGCGTCGCCGACAAGCGCGACACGCCCCTCGCTCCAGCGCGGCATCTCGATCTGGCTGACACGGTCGAAATAGATGTTGTCGGCGTCGTCCATGGATTCGAGGATCCGCGGCGCCTCCCAGCGCATGTCGGCGAAGGTCTGATGCAAGAGATCGCGACGCGCCACGGGATCATCCGGGATCGCGTCGCCATTCACATCCCTGTAAACCAACAGGAAGAGCGTCCGGTCATCGCGCATGGAGAACCGCGAGATCTGCCGCCCGGGCAGCGCGTGGCTGATATAGGTCAGTTCGTCGCGCGGCCGGTAGCCTTCCACCTGAAACGCGGCGACCCTGTAGCCGAGAAAGCGCTCGTAGTCCGCTTCGGGCCCGAACGCCAGCGACCGGACGCGCGAATGCAGGCCATCGGCGCCAATCACCAGATCGAACTCACGCGGCGGCGCGTGGTCGAATGTAACACCAACATGGTGCTCGTGTTCTTCGATAGCGGCCACGCTGTCGCCGAAGATCGTCTCCACCCTGCCGTCGATGGTCCCATAAATCGTCGCGGCGAGATCGCTGCGTTGCAGGCTGGTGAACCGGCCGTCCGTCATGCGCGCGAAAACATCGGCCCGGAATCCGCCGGCCTTACGACCTCTCGCGTCGACAAAATCGATTTCCCGGACCTGGTATCCGAGTTCGCGCAGGCGCGGCAGGATGCCCATCTTCTCGGCGATGTCGTAGCCCGCGCCCCAGAAATCGATGATGTAGCCGCCGCCCCGCAAGGTGGGGGCCTTTTCGATGAGGACAGGCTCGTGCCCATGCCGCAACAGCCAGTAGGCGAGCGCCGGTCCGGCCACGCCGGCGCCATTGATCGCAATCTTCATGATGATTGCCCTTTCCGTTCGGCGAGTTCCACAAGCAGGGCCCACGCCGCCTCGATTTCCGTGTCGTTTTCGAATGCCATGCGGTGGAACGCCGATCCGTCGAGCAGCATGGCGATGAGACGGGCGAGGGCGGCGGGGTCTTCTCCGGGCCTCATCTTGGGGGCAAGCAGCGCGCGCAGCCTGGCGAGGAGCGCTTCACCGGAAGCATGCAACTGCGCGCGCAGACGATCGTCGAACATCGCCCGCGCCATCAGCACAAAATACGCATTGAAGAAATCGCGCCGGACCCGCACCAGTTCCGCCGTGCCCCTGCCGAGATATTGGATCGTCTCGGCCAGCGTGGCGTCGGGCGGCATGTCGATGCCGAGGCTTCCTGCCAGCAGACGCTGGAAAGCTTCGGTCGGGATCTCGTCGAGCGAGGGAAAATGATGGAACAAGGTCGCCTTGCTGACGCCGGTTTCCCGCGCCAGCGCCGAGGCGCTGAACCCGTCCGGCCCGTCGCGGCCAAGAATGGCGACGGCGGCATTGATGATGGCGGAACGTGTGTCGCGGCGGGGCATGGACAAGCAATAATACCAACCGATCGATCGGTCAATATGTTGGCAGATAAAGGGGGCCGGCGACGTGCGTCGCCGGCCCCATGTAAGCCTTCGTAAGCCGGCGCCAGCCAGCCTCTGCCTTATGCGGCGCGCAGATTGACCTTGGTTTCGGCGATCTTGGTCAGCTTCTGGTCCGTCGCCTCTTCTTCCTTCAGGGTCTCGCGAAGCAGCTTGGCGCAATCGCTGCGGCCCGCTTCGTCGGCCCAGGTGGCAAGCGTGCCGTAGCGCGTGATCTCGTAATGCTCGACGGCCTGGGCGGCGGCAATCAATGCTGCGTCCAGAACTCGCTTGTCCTCTACCTCGCCGGAAACCTCATCGGCTTCCTTGATGATGCCATCGATCGCCGGGCAATCAACGCCCTCGGCATTGAGATCAAGCATCTCGAATACTTGTTCCAGGCGCGTGACATGCGTTTTTGTTTGTTCAAGGTGCCCGGAGAAGCCATCCTTGAGCTCTCGGCTCGTCGCCTTGTCGATCATCTTCGGCAGCGCTTTCAGAATCTGCGACTCGGCATAATAGATATCGCGCAGCTGATGTACGAAGAGATCATTCATGGTTTTGATGTCTTTGGAAAAAAGTCCCATTGTCGTGACCCTCCTGTTGGTTCGTCAGGGTTTGGGTGCCGAAGACCTCAAGGTCCCCGGGGGCCGCTCCTGCCCTGCGCCCTCAACGTGGCGCGATGCCGCTTGTTCCGCATATTTCAAGGGCGGTTGCGATCGTGAACGGGTGGCCGCCGCTCTGCGGCGCAGCGGTGCACGGGCAAGTCTTGCCTCCACCGCAATGTCCGCCGTCGCATCGCATCATCGAGCAGATATGAGCACCCCGCGATCCGACCAGCCAAGGCCATTTTTATTTTGCCAAGGGGCAAAGCCAAGATCGAGGCTATCCTGACGACCGTTTCAACTTATCGCGTCATAGAGATTGGGGCGCATCGGCAAGCCCTTTAACCGCCCCATCGTGTACGACAGGCTCGCGACCGAAGGAAAAACACGCTGTTGCAAAGATCAATCCAATCAGGACCGGCGAAAGCGGCAACCCCGCCAGACCGAGCGGCTCGACAAGTCGAGGTAGGATCCAGGCGATTGCAACGGCGAGTATCGCGAAGAAATAGTGCGGCCCCTCGTTGCGGTGGACGGTACCCAGGATCGTCAGAGCGCCCGCCAGCAGAATGCTCAGATCGTATATGTGCAAGTAGGGCGTGGTGAGGCAGGTCGCTATCAGTACAAGACCGGCCTGGAATTTGGGATTGTCGACATGCCGGAGCCGGATGCCCAAAAGCGTCACGGCCCCGACCGCGAGGACGACATGCACGAAGAGAGCCGTGTCTCCGTCGAGGCCCAATATGCGCAATGCCATAAATAGCGATGGGATCATGAAGACGAAAGGACCGCTGCCGCCACGTTCGAGTTGCGACAGATCGGGCAGCGTGCTGCCGATATAGTCCCGCCACGGCTCGATCCCGAAAAGCAGTAGCGAAAGACCGACAAGAACGACGGTTGCCACCGCCGTGGCGGCGATGAGCGACCAGCGTCGCCTTATTAGCCAGATCAAGGGCAACAGGAACCCGGTCTGCGGCTTGAGCGTCAGGAGAGCGGCCGACGCGAACGAGGATTTCTCGCGGGCCGTGTTTCCGGCGAGCGCGAACAGCATCAGGCCGCAGGCGATATTGCCACTCTGGCCGTTGCCGATGCATTGCAGCGAAGCCGGGCAAAGGACGAGGATAGCCGTCTCGCGCCATCCGAAGCCGAAGCGCCGCGCGCCGGTCGCGAGCACCGCCAATCCCGTCGCGCTCCACAACCAGAATGTCGTGAAATATCCACCCAGCCCCGCCGCCCAGGTGAAAAGCAGCGAATGCGGCGGATAGGCCCACAGGCGCAGACCTAAGTCGCTGTCGATGAAACTGTGCTGAAAATCCATGAATTTCCGCGGGATGTAGATTTTTGAGAGACCATCCGTCAGCAACAGTCTGCCTACCGTCCAGATGTTCACGAAATCGTCGCCAAAAGGCGCATGGGGCCGGCTGAGGAAACCATCCGTGTTCAGGTAAATCCGGAGAAAGCCAACCGCAAATATCACGGCATAGGCCACGTTCGCCATCAGCAGAAGGTTGACGACGCGCCCGGAAGAATCGCGTGTCGCGACTATTTTCGTGGATAGGCTCATAAGGGCGGCCCGTCTGCTTCCTTCAAGACCCCTTCTCAATAGCCGCCGAAGATCAACAAATGCTTTTCATACAAGGCATGCGGCGGCGCCAGCGCCTTCGCCGATCCGGAGCGCTCCTCTGCCCACCTGTTAGACCGTCTTGAATTGCGCCCGGAATCGGCCGCCGAATCGCCTCAATTCATGAGAGTTCTTAATAGGCCGTTCACGGGTGATTCATTCTTGGATGGTAGAGTTCTCCCCAATCGGCAGGGACAGCCGAGCATACAGGGAGACGGGTAATGGCACTCTGGAACCAGCTGACGCATTGTCGCGTCGCAATCCGCGAATTCGTATCACCAAGCTATCGGCCCGAGCGGCACTACATGCGAGGCCCGGGCCCCGCCTGCGCGCGTCGGGGCGGCTTGCTGCCCGAAGCGGGGGCGACCTTTCACTCCGCGTTCTCGTGATCGGCTTTTTCGTGGCAGGGCTCGATTGAGATTGGCGGCCCTGCTTTCTCGCCGAGTGTGAGGCAGGCCTGGCCCTCGACGCAGACCAACCAGCCGCCGCCCGTCGCGCCGGATGCCGCCAGCACCAGCTTGGGCTGGGGCGGCAGCTTGGGTTTGTAGTCCCAGCCGCCATTCCTGAAAACGCTGCCGTCGGGCGGGTCCATGCCAGCGCCGGAGCCTTCGACCCGCGCCTGCTCGACAACGAGCCCCGCTGGGGTCACCCGCCAGTGCTCGGTCCAGCGGATCTTTTCGACAGAATGCGTCCAGGACAGGGTGAACGCGGCTGCGGCAAGGACGAGCGTCTTGCCGGCGGCCAGTATGCATACGCTCATGCCGCCGCCACCGTCTGCCGGGTCCGATGCCAGTGCAGGCCGAAGAAGATCACCGCCAGCGCGAAGCCGACTTCATCGGAGATCGGCAGCGCCGCGATCAGCGCAAAGGCCGCAGCCGTCGCCAGCAACCGCTCCCACCAGGCGAGGTGCGCGCGCAGATAGCCGACAACGGCCGCGCCCCATAGAACGATGGCGAGCGCTGCCTTGAAGATGATGTAGGCGACGGCCGGATAGAAGCCGACCGTATCGGCGAGCGGACCGCCCGGCTGCAGCATCAGCGCCGGCGTGTAGACCGCCATATAGGGAATGACGAAGCCGGCGGCGGCGACCTTGATCGCCTCGATCGATATTTTCAGCCCACTTTCTCGCGCGATGGGCGCGGCGGCGAAGCAGGCGAGCGCCACCGGCGGCGTCAGATCGGCCATGATGCCGAAATAGAAGACGAACATGTGGCTGACCAGCAGCGGGATGCCGAGCGCCAGAAGCGCCGGGCCGGCGATGGTCGAGGTGATGATGTAGTTTGGGATGGTCGGGATGCCCATGCCGAGGATCAGGCAGGTGATCATGGTCAGGATGAGCGACAGGATCAGGCTCGATTTGCCCACCGAGACGATGTAGTCGCCGAACGTGTTGGCGATGCCGGTCAGTGTCATGGTGCCGATGATGATGCCGACAATGGTGCAGGCGATGCCGACCGGAAGCGCCGTCTTGGCTCCTTCCGCCAGTGAATCGCGGCAGGCGATGAGCGTCTCCATGCCACCCTTGATGACAAGGTTGACGGCGATCAGCACGGCGCCCGCCGCCAGCACGACACCAATTCCGAACTTGAAGAAACTGGCGGCGACGAGCCCCAGCAGGACCCAGAACAGAACGCGCAGGATATTCGACGGCAGTCCGAGAGCCACGGATCCGCCGAGGATCAGAAGAGCCGTCAGGGCGAAGCCGATGGTTCCGGCGAAGAGCGGCGTGTAACCGGAAAACAGCAGATAGACCAGCGCCGCCAGCGGCAGGAGCAGGAACCAGCGTTCCTTCAACGCCTGTAACGGTGAAGGCAGTTCGGAGCGCGGCAGGCCCATGAGCCCGGCGCGGCCGGCCTCCAGATGCACCATCCAGAAAGCAGAGGCGAAATACAGCACCGCCGGCACGATCGCTGCTTCGACGACCTCCTTGTATTCGATGCCGAGCGTCTCGGCCATGATGAAGGCCACCGCACCCATGACCGGCGGCATGATCTGGCCGCCCATGGACGACGTCGCCTCGACGCCGCCGGCGAAGGCGGCGCGGTAGCCGAAGCGCTTCATCAGCGGGATGGTGAACTGGCCGACGGTCACGACATTGGCGACCCCGGAACCCGAAATCATGCCCATGAAGCCCGACGAGATGACCGCGACCTTGGCCGGGCCGCCACGCGCATGGCCGACGAGCCCCATGGAAACATCGGTAAACAGACGGATCATGCCGGCGCGTTCGAGAAACGAACCGAACAGGATGAACAGGAAGATGTAGGTCGATGAGACATAGACCGGGATGCCGTAGATACCCTCGGTCCCGAACGCCATGTGGTCGACGACCTGCGAGAAATCATAGCCGCGCGTATCGAAGGGAGACGGCAGGAGCTGACCGAAGAAGCAATAGAGCAGGAATGCGCCCGAGATGATTGGCAGCGCCGGCCCCATCAGCACATAGGCGGCCATGAAGACAACCACCAGAGAAATCACTCCCATCACCGTATCGATAGGCAAAGGCTCGCCGGCGCGCAGGATCAGGGGTTCGTATTCGATGAACTGGTAGAGCGCGACGGCCGCGCCGATGAGCCCGAGAACCCAGGCTACGGCGCGCAATTCCGGCCTCAAGCCGCGCAAGGCCGCGATCAGCGGAAAGACGAGAAGCAGGAGAAAACCGACATGAATGGCGCGCACCACCTGGCTCGGCATGCCGAGCAGGCCGGCGGCGGTGGCAAGCTGAAACACCGAAAACACCACCGCGATCCAGAACAGGACGCGGCCTTCCACCGTTGCCGGAAACGTCTCGGCGAGCGGGTCATGCATGGAAACGGAAGCGTCGTCGCGTGAGGCCTCAGGTGATGGTGCGGCTGCGGACATGGTTCCTCCCCAGGAAAATTTGGTCATGCAAATGAGGGGCAGCGCGATTTATTGTCGTTTGCCGCCCCTCACAACCATCTCAATCCGGCTCCCATGGCGAGGGGCCGGATGATCCCGGATCCTACTGGATGCCTTTTTCCTTGTAGTATTTGGCCGCGCCCGGATGGAGCGGGATCGGCAAGCCCTTGGTGGCGGCCGCTAGCGAGATCGCCTTGGCGGCCTTGTGCGCGGCGACGAGATCGGGAAGGTTCTCGAAGAGCTGCTTCGTCATCTGATAGGCCTCGTCGTCCGAAACGTCGGAGCGCGTGACCAGGATGTTGGTGATGGCGATGGTATTCACATCCGCGGTCTGGCCGTCATAGGTGCCGGCCGGAATGGTCGCCGACTGGAAGGGCGCGCCGAGCTTTTCGGCGATCTCCTTTGGCACGGCGACGACCGTGATCGGCAGGGACGAGGCCAGATCCTTGATCGAGGCGACGCCGAGACCCGCTGACTGGAGGGTGGCGTCGAGCTGACGGTTCTTGATCAGTTCAACGGACTCGCCGAAGGGCAGATATTCGGTCTTGGCGAGATCGTCATAGCTCATGCCCGCCGCCTTGAAGATGGCGCGCGCATTGAGTTCGGTGCCGGATTTTGGGGCGCCGACCGAGACCCGCTTGCCCTTCAGGCTGGCGAGGTCGGTAATACCTGAAATCCTTCGATGCCACGATCTGGATGTAGTTCGGGTAGATCGCCGCGATCGCGCGGAGCTTGTCGAGCTTCTTCTTGAAGCCGGCTTCTTCGTCTCCAGCCCATGCGGCCTTGACGGAATCGCCCAGCGCGAAGGCGATCTCGCCCTTGCCTTGCTGAAGCAGATTGAGGTTTTCGACCGAGGCTTTGGTCGACTGAACCTGCGTGCGAACGCCTGGAATCTTGTCGCCGTATATTTTGGCGAGCGCGGCGCCGAGCGGATAGTAGACGCCCGACGTGCCGCCGGTGAGCACGTTGATGAATTCGTCGGCCTGCGCCGACGCGGCGGAAAGCCCGGTCGACAGCGCCAACGCGCCGGCTGCGAGCAAATGAATGAGTTTCATGATGAATATACCTCCCTCTTCTCCTGAAATCGGCCTGTCGATTAGCGACATGCGCTTCATGACCGCTTAACCGGCCAAGCCTCCACTATAAGACCTAGCACAGTGTGTGCCAGTCTGGTTAGCCACCCGGAAAGGCGGAGTTTCGGCGTTTCGGTGACGTCTGCCGCATGCCGACGCTCGTCGGAAGGGCCATTTCTTGCCAGGGGCAGCGGTTCGGCGGCAAGAATCCGCCGAGACTCGCACGGTCTAGCCGTCGTCGCCCGGGCGCAAGCCGTAGCGGACGATCTTCTCGCTCAGCGTGCGGCGCGGGATGCCGAGCGCCTGGCTTGCCGTTTGCGCATTTCCGCCATGCTCGTCGAGCGCGGCGCGGATGAGGTCCGCTTCATAGGACGCCACCCGTTCCGGCAGGGTCGCGCTCTCGCTTGCCGCGCCTTCTCCGCTATCGGCGAGCGGCAGACCCAGTACATGGCGTTCGGCGGCGGCACGAAGTTCGCGCACGTTGCCGGGCCATTCGCTGGAAGCCAGAATGGCGTAAAGTCCGGCGTTGATCCGCCTTGCATCGATCCCGTGCCGCAGCGCCGCCTCGGCGCAAAAATGCTGGAACAGAAGCGGGATGTCTCCGCGCCGGCGGCGCAGGGGCGGGATCGATACCTGAACGGTCGCCAGCCTGAAATAAAGATCGGCGCGAAAACGCCCGGCGTCGCTCTCCGCCCTCAGATCGAGTTTGGTAGCGGCGACAAAGCGCAGATCGACCGCGACTTCGCGGTTGGAGCCTAGCGGCTCGACGACGCGCTCCTGGATCACGCGCAGCAGCTTGGCCTGCAGAGGAAGCGGCATGGAATCGATCTCGTCGAGGAAGACGGTGCCGCCCTCGGCATGTTCGATACGGCCGACGCGGCGTTGTCCGGCGCCTGTGAAGGCGCCTTTGTCGTGGCCGAACAATTCGCTTTCGAAGACGCTTTCAGGGATCGCCGCGCAGTTCAACGCCACGAAAGGTCGCTTTCGCCGCTTGCCGCAATCGTGCAGCGCGCGCGCCACGACTTCCTTGCCAACCCCGGTCTCGCCAAAAACCAGGATATCGACTTCGACGTCGGCAAGCTGCGCCACACGCTGGCGCAGTGTCACCATTTCCGGCGAATTGCCGATCAGCCGCCGTTCGAGGCCGGTTTCCACGCCGTGTATTTCGCGCAGGCGCTCGACCTCGGCATCGAGCCGGCGCGCCGCCACGGCGCGGTCGATCACGGCGACGAGATGGTCGGCGTCGTATGGCTTCTCAAGGAAATCATGCGCGCCCGCGCGCATCGCCTCGACCGCCAGCGCCACATCGCCATGACCCGTGAGCAGGATCGCCGGCAGCGAGGGATCAACCTCTCGCGCGGCGCGCAGCAGCGCCATGCCGTCCATGCCCGGCATACGGATATCGGTGACAAGCGCGTCGAATTTAGCCGGCTTGAGTAGCCGCAACGCCGACGCCCCATCCGCCGCAGCCTCCACGGCAAACCCGCTGAGCGACAACCATTCTCGTGCCAATTCACGCAATTCGTCTTCGTCATCGACGAGCAGCACGCGGCCCCGGCTCATTCCGCGGCCTCGGCGATCAACGCCGCGTCGGCGGATGGCAACGAGATGGTGAAGGTAGCGCCCCCGCCATCACGCGAGGCAAAGTCGAGCGATCCGCCATATTCGGCGATGATGGCGCGCGAAATGGACAGGCCGAGGCCCAGTCCCTCACCGGTCTCCTTGGTGGTGAAGAAGGGCTCCGCGATGCGATCGCGCACCGCGTCGGGAATTCCGGCGCCATTGTCGGAAACGGCGATCTCCACCATCGCGCCCTTCATGCCAACTGAAATGTCGATGCGCGGCGCTTCGCATTCCTTCACCGCATCCAATGCATTGGTCACAAGGTTGAGGATAACCTGTTCGAGCCGCGTGGCATTGGCCAACGCGCGCAACGTCTCGGTGCATGGTCGCACATGGATGCCGACGTTCGACCCGTTAGCGCGGTGTGCGGCAAGCTCCAGCGCGGCGGCGATGCAGCGTTCGACGTCGACGGGCTCCTGGCGGCCCGGCTCGTTGCGGGCGAAGGCTTTCAAATGTTTCACGGTGCGCTGGATGCGGCGCACGATCTCGCGCGCTGTCCCCACCTTGGCGATCACCCGTTGATGCTCGCCGCGCTCGGCCAGAAGCCCGGTCGAGGCCAGAGTATTTTCCATTGCTGCCAGCGGCTGGCTGACTTCGTGGGCGATCGCCGCGGACATGCGACCGAGCGCCGCCAGCTTGGCGGCGTGGATCAAGGTCTCCTGCGTCTCGCGCAACTGGGCCTCGGCGCGTCGGCGCTCGTCGATCTCGCGGTGCAATTCGGCGGTGCGCTCGCTGACGCGCTGTTCAAGCCGGTCGTGCGCTTCGAACTTGGCGCGGATCAAATGCCGCCGCTGACGCCAATAGAGGACGGCGCCCGAAAGCAGCAGCCCCGCCAGCATGGCAAGCAGCGCCACCAGATTGGCGGTAGCACGGATCGGTGCCAGGCTTGCCGCCGTCCATAATTGCCAGCCATCCGGCTCGATGCCCGCGGAGCGCAGCAGATGCCGCTCGCCAAGCCCGGCCACCGCCGTCCCGTCCGGGCGCGGTTCGCCGTCGGCAAAGATCGGCGGCGCGCCCTGCAAATTGATGCCGTCATATTTGCGCGTGGCGGCGATGCCGGAGAACACGGAAGCGCCGAGCGGATGAAGCGGCCGGTACTTCCAGCCGGGCAGGCCGGAGATGAACACGACCCCGTCATTGTCGGCGATCGCCGCGAGGGTGCCGGCCTGCCGCCAGCCCTGTTCGACCGCCGACATGTCGACCTTGACCACGGCAACGCCGATAATCCGCCCGCCGGCGCGAATGACCGAAGCAAGGAAATAGCCCGGCAGGCCCGTTGTGACCCCGACCGCATAATATCGGCCCGCCCCTGATTTCAACGCATCGCGAAAATACGGCCTGAAACGGTAATTCTCGCCGACAAAGCTGGAGGGCTGATCGAAGTTCGACGCCGCAATGGTCAGACCATCGGGCTTCATCACGTAAAGTACGTCGGCATGGGAATCGGTGCGTACGGAAAGCAGATAGCGGTTGGCCGCGGCCAGATCATCGGGAGCGCCGTCGACCAGCGCGGCCCTGATGCGGCCATCACGCGCCACTACCGCCGGCAGATAGCGAAATCGCTCGATCTCGCTTTCGACCGACCGTTTCAGGACCTGAAGCTGACCATCGAGCGCGGCGCGCGCATGCCGCTCGCCGGTCTCCATGGCGCCGAGCCAAGCCGCCCATGCCGCCAGCCCCGTTACGGCGAGCGCCAGCGAAATGAGGGTCGCGCGATGGCGGAACAGTCCCTTCGCCACATCCTATCCCCGAGACAAAGCCGACATTGCGATGTCACGGCAGGAACAAAAAGTAAACCGGCGCCGCAACGCCGGTCTTTTCCAAATCCCGGCTTGCCGCCGCGTCAGGTCGGCTGCTTCGTCGTCCGCAGATAGGGAAGCACCCGCTTGAAGCCGCCATAGCTGGTGTTGGCTTCCTCATCGGAAACCGCGCCCGTCAGGACCACATCCTCACCCTGCTTCCAGTTGGCGGGCGTGGCCACCTTGAATTTGGCGGTCAACTGGATGGAATCCAGCGCCCGCAAAATCTCGTCGAAATTGCGCCCCGTCGTCATCGGATAGGTCAACGACAATTTCACCTTCTTGTCCGGCCCGATAACGAAGACCGACCGAACCGTCTGGTTGTCGGCGGGCGTACGCCCTTCCGAACTGTCGCCTGCCGAGGCCGGCAGCATGTCGTAGAGTTTGGCGACTTTCAGTTCGGTATCGCCGATCATCGGATAATTGACCTTGTGACCGGTCGCCGTCTCGATGTCGCTTTTCCATTTTTCATGGCTTTCCACCGGGTCCACCGAAATGCCGATGATCTTGGCGTTGCGCTTGTCGAACTCGTCCTTGACGCCGGCCATGGCTCCAAGCTCGGTCGTGCAGATGGGGGTAAAATCCTTGGGGTGGGAAAAGAGCACCGCGTACCCGTCGCCGATCCAGTCATGGAAATGAATCGGTCCCTGCGTGGTCTCGGCGGTGAAATCCGGTGCGGTATCGTTGATGCGCAGGCTCATGGTTGCTTCTCCCTTCAGATATCGTCCAGCCCTGTGGCTTTCGACCGACCATATCTCATCAGACCGCTGTGACGAGAATATTGGCGGCGAATATCCGGGCAAAAGGAGGATATACGGCCGAAATCATCCCGAAAGGGGGAATTGTGGTTCACGGGCGGTCAATCATTGATAGAAGGCCTGACAGGCATGGATAGAAAGCCTCATGGGGGCTCCACATGGACGCCGTCAATGGGAAATGAGCGTCGCGGAGGACAGGATGACGAAAGAATTGCGGATTTTACCTGGAACAGAAAAGGCCTGCCTGGTCGGGCGCGTTTGGCGCGAGGATGTCGGCGGACCGTCCATCGTGGCGGTGCGCGAAGGGCGTGTCGTAGACATCACCTGCCGCGACTATCCGACCATGCGCGACCTGCTTGAAGCCGAGGATCCGGCGGCGGCGGCGCGCGACCTGGACGGCGAGGACTTGTTGTCGGTCGATGAAATCGCCAAAAATTCCGATGCGCACGAGGGCGACGCGGCGATCCACCTGTTGGCGCCATGCGACTTGCAGGCGATCAAGGCCTGTGGCGTCACCTTCGCGCGTTCAATGATCGAGCGCGTCATCGAAGAGCGGGCGGCGGGCGACCCGGCAAGAGCGCTGGAGATCCGCGAACGCGTCGGCTCGCTCATCGGCGACAGCCTCCGTAATCTGCAAGCCGGTTCGCCGGAGGCCGCCAAGGTCAAGAACGCGCTGATCGCCGAAGGCCTGTGGTCGCAATATCTCGAAGTCGGCATCGGCCCGGACGCCGAAGTGTTTTCCAAGGCGCAGCCGATGTCGTCGGTGGGCTGGGGCGCCGAAGTTGGGCTGCATCCGATTTCCAAATGGAACAATCCCGAACCGGAAATCGTGCTCGCCGTCGACAGCGCGGGACACGTGAAGGGCGCGACGATCGGCAACGACGTCAACCTGCGCGACGTTGAAGGCCGCTCCGCCCTGCTTTTAGGCAAGGCCAAGGACAACAACGCTTCCTCGGCCATCGGGCCTTTCATCCGCCTGTTCGACGACGGATTCGGTATCGATGAGGTGCGTCAGGCCGAACTTGATCTGGTGATTGAGGGCGAGGACGGTTACGTCCTCAATGGACACAGTTCCATGAAGGAGATCAGCCGCGATCCGCTTGATCTGGTCGCCCAGACGATCGGTCGCCACCATCAATATCCCGACGGTTTCATGCTCTATCTCGGGACGCTTTTCGCGCCGGTCGAGGATCGCGACGTGCCCGGCGAGGGCTTCACCCACAAGATCGGCGACCGTGTCTCGATTTCGACACCTACCCTGGGCACGCTGACCAATACCGTGCGGCTGTCGACCGGCTGCGCGCCTTGGGCTTTCGGCGCGGCGGCATTGATGCGCAATCTTTCAAAGCGCGGATTGCTCTGAGAGGGGTCAGGCAAGCCAATTCGTCGCAGGAGGCAACAACTTCGTCTTAACCGCGTTGGGCGTTGCGCCACCCAAAAGAAAAAGACCAAAGGAATAACCCCATGCCTTTCTCGACATTTTCTCGCGGTTTTGCCGGCCTGGCGCTGGCAGCCATGGTCTTCGCCACAAGCACGGCCCGGGCGGACGATATGGGCTTCGTATTCCAGAACGAGCACGACAAGGCCGTCGCCATCGAACTGCACGGCAAGGATCAGGTATGGCCTGGCGGCGACAAGGTTTACCTGCTCGACGCGGGCTCCATCAAGGAGGTCACCGTGTCGTGCAAGCAGGGCGAAAAGATCTGCTATGGTGCCTGGATCTCCGGAAACGATAGCATTCCCTTCGGCGTCGGGCCGGACAACAACCGTTCGTGCAGCAATTGCTGTTACATCTGCGTGGCGCACACGATGGAGACGATCGACCTGACCCCGTGATGGGCCATGCTGAAGAGCATGGCCGCCGTTACCGGCGGGTAGCGCTCGCCTGTGTTATTTTCTCTTCAGGCGCGTTGTCACGGCCGAATATTTCGTGTCGGGCAACAGTCTTGAAATCCGGACGCTTTGTGGTATCAACCGCGCTACCCAAGCGGCAGCGCGCCGCCGGGCCGCTTTAGCTCAGTTGGTAGAGCACATCATTCGTAATGATGGGGTCGCGTGTTCGAGTCACGCAAGCGGCACCACTCTTGACGCCGAACACGTCAACGCGCCGTCTCATTCGTTGCAATCGGCATGCCATTGCCCCGCTATGATTTCGGCATGCCTTTCGGCTTTGTGGCGCGTTTCTGTGCGGCGATGCGGAAGGGGGCATTCGGGGCGCCGTAGCCATTGTAGCCGTTTCGGCGCTCGACGATCTCGAAGAAGAAGCCCTCGCCATAGGTGGCGCTGAATATCTGGAAATACTCGCCGCCTTCCCCATCCAGGTCGTAGAGGATGTTGCAGGCCTTCAGGCGCTGTGTGAATTCGGGATCGAGCCCGAAGCGGGCCTCGAGGTCGTCATAGTAATTGGCCGGGATGACCAGTGGCGCGAAGCCCCGCGCGGCAAGGCGCTTCGCCGTCTCAAGGATATCATCGGTGGCGAAAGCCAGATGCTGAACGGTGGAGCCGAAACTTTCGGCCAGGAAATGGCCGGCAAGCGTCTTGCGGTTTTCCGCCCCATTGAGGGTCAGGCGCAAGGAGCCTTGCGCGTTTTCGATCACCTGGCTCCTGACGATGCCCGCCGGGTCGACGACATCCACCATCGGTGTCTTTTGGGTGGCGAAGATCGAGGTGTAGAAGAGAAGCCAGGTCAGCATCTCCTCGTAGTTCATCGTCTGGGCGACATGGTCGATCCGCGTCAGCCCGCACCCTTCGCGTCTTTCGTCTTCTTGGGCGGTCGCGAATTCGATCTCCCAGACGCGCGCCAGATCGCTCTTGCCATCGATGAAATAGATGACGCCGCCGCCGACGCCCCTTATCGCAGGGATAGAGAGTTCGCCCGGCCCGTGCGTCTGTTCGAAGGGCTCCGCCCCCAACGCCCTGGCGCGAGCGACCGTCGCAGCGGCATCCTCCACGCGCAGCCCGACGGCATAGGCATTGGCGCCATGGACCAGCCAGGAGGAATGCGCGAATCCTTCCTTTTCGGTATTGAGGACGATGTTGATTTCGCCTTGCCGATAGAGTGCCACGTCCTTGTTGACATGGTGGCCAGCCGTGGCGAAGCCGAGCGTCGAGAGAAGCGCGCCGAGTTGCCCGGCTTCCTGTTCATCAGCGGCGAATTCGACGAACTCCACACCTTCCACCGCGATGCGGTCGGGCATCTCGGGAACATCGATCCGGATGCCGGGTTCCTCGCGCTTGACGCGGTCCATCAGGGCGACCAGCGAGCGGCGGCCGTCGACCGCGATCGACTTGGGCGAACCGCCGCGGAACTGGTCATTGAAGATCTCCAGCGACAGCGGCCCGTCATAGCCCGTCGCCGCGACCGCGCACATGAAGCCGGCGACCGGCAGATCGCCTTCGCCAGGCATGTTGCGGAAGTGCCGGCTCCAGTAGAGCAGATCCATGTCGATCAGCGGCGCGTCGGCAAGCTGGACGATGAAGATCCGGTCGCCCGGTATCGAACGGATCGAGTTGACGTCGATCTTCCTGGCCAGCGTATGGAAGCTGTCGAGGATAAGGCCGATCGAGGCATGATCGGCGCGGCGCACGACTTCCCAGGCATCGCGGTGATCGTTGATGTGCCGCCCCCACGCCAGCGCCTCGTAGCCGACACGAATGCCGCGCCTGGCGGCGCGCTCGCCCAGTTCGCTGAAATCCGCCGCCGCGCGATCGATGCCGCCCAGCGACAGGGGCGAGACGCTGGAACAGACCAGCATCAGGCTGGCGCCCAGTTCGCCCATCACGTCAAACTTGCGTTCGGCGCGGTCGAACGCCTTGGCGCGCTGCGGCTCGGGCATTCCCTCGAAATCGCGAAAAGGCTGGAAAACGGTGATCGCGAGCCCATGATCGCGCACCATGCGCCCAACCTCCGCCGGCGTCCCGTCGAAGGCCAGGAAATCGGTCTCGAAGATCTCGACCCCGTCGAAGCCCGCCGCCGCGATTGCCGCGAGCTTCTCGCGTAAATCACCGCTGATCGAAACCGTCGCGATCGAGGTCTTCATGGTTGCTGCGTCTCGAAGCTGGCTTCTTTCAGCGCGTTGCGCAGCGCGGCGGCATCCACTTTCAAGCCTGTGAAAAGGCGAAAGGCGTCGACCCCCTGGTGGAAAAAGAGTTCATAACCGCTCATGGCCATGGCCCCGCGGGCCGAGGCAAGGCGGAGAAATTCGGTCTCGACAGGCGTATAGACCGCATCAAACGCCCATGAGGCGCCGCCCATATGTTCGCTCCCGATGGCGGTGCCGGGATGGCCGTCCATGCCGAGCGGCGTGCAGTTGACAAGGCCGTCGGCCATGTCGGCAGCTTGCGCGACGGACGACGCACACACGGCCGTCATCGCTGCATTCACGGAATGAAGCGTGGACACCAGATCCGACGCTCTTCGGGCATCGGTGTCGAAGACACGCAATTCCCGAGCCCCCAGGGTCGCCAGTGCGAAGGCGATCGCCTTGCCGACCCCGCCGGCGCCGGCCATCGCGACCGTGCCGGGAGAAATGTTTCCAAACGTTGCGCGGAAGGCCGCCGCAAAGCCTGAATAGTCGGTGTTGTGACCCTCCGGACAGCCCCCGCCGAAAAGCACGGTATTGCAGGCTCCGATTTGCGTGGTCAGGGGATCGGGAACGGTGAGTCCCGCAATCACTCGCTGCTTGTAGGGATACGTCACGTTGATGCCGCGAAAGCCCGCGGTCGCGCACCTGTCGAAAACCGTCTCAAAATCGAGGCCAAGGTCACGCGGTATCAGCCGGTCATAGCTGATGTCCAGCCCGCACAAGCGCCCGGCCTCGACATGCAGCAAAGGCGACTGCGATCGGGCTATATGGTCGCCAATGAGGCCGAGCTTCAACGCAGCCATGCACATGGCACTCCGACTGTTTCATAAGGACATCAGCCGGAAGCTAATCGCTCATCGTATTTTCAGCAACACACAAAACGGTTTTTGTTTGATGTTTTACGTTTCCTCAAAGAAGGACCGTCGGGATTTCCGCGTCCGGCAGCCCGTCCCTGGAACGCGTTCAGACGATCGTTCCCGTCGCCAGCGCATGCTTCACGCCGCCCTCCACATGGCGCACCAGCACCTCGCAGGCCTTGGCTGAATCGCGCTCAAGCGCGCATTCGTGCATGATCTTGTGTTCCTCGGCGGCAATGTCCCCGCGAAACGAAAGCGCGATCATCTGATAGCGCAGATATTTGTCGAACACCGCCGCATGGGTCTCCATGAGCACCGTGGAGCCGCATGCGGAAATCAGCGCCTGATGGAATTCCCAGTCGTAACGCTTCCATAATTCGGTCTCGCTGAGATCGCCGGCGCGCATTCGCTTTTCCAGCATCGCGAGCTTGTGATGCGCGGCGACGACACGGCCTTCCCACTCCATGTCGCCTTCCGCGAAGGACTGCTGGAGGGCATGGCTTTCGAGCAAAAGGCGCAGGGCCGCGATTTCGCGAAGATTCTCGACCGAAACCGGCGCAACCTCGAAGCCGCGCTGCCCCTCCGCGACAACAAGGTTTTCCGAAGACAGCCGGTTGAGTATCTCGCGAAGTGTGCTGATGCTGGCACCGTAAACGTCCCTCAATTTCTCGAGCCGCAGCTTTTGACGGGGCGCGAGATGCCCGAACACAATATCGGAGCGTATTCGCCGATACGCATTCTCTCCGATGGTCGGAAGAGCGCCGTGTTCCAGCTTCGGAGCATTCTGCTTCATATGTTTTTGATAATGTCGGTTGATACGCCGTGCAAGCCGATCATTTGGTCAGGCCTTCAGCAGGCCGCTGTCCAGCGTGTGTTCGACACAGGAGCGTATGTGGCGCCCCAGCACTTCGCGCGCTTCGACGTGATCCCGTTTCAGCGCGTCGTCCAGCAATTGACGATGCTCGTCCGAGGCGGCTTGACCGCGGTAGATGACGGCGACGATCTGGTACCTCAGATAATGATCGAATATCCCGCGATGAGTTTCCATCAACGCGCCGGATCCGCAGCGCGCGATCAACGCACTGTGAAATTCCCGATCGTATCGCTTCCAGATCTCGGTATCGGTCCGGTCGCCGGCGCTCATGCGCGCCTCCATTCGTGCAAGCTTGTGATGCGCAGCGAGAACGTCGCTTTCCCATTCCACATCGCCCCGCTCGAAGGACTCTTCCAGCGCATGTCCTTCAAGAAGTTCGCGCATCGCGGCCACTTCACGAAAATGGCGCTGGGAGACCGGCGACACTTCGAAACCGCGTTGACCTTCGGCGACAACAAAACGCTCCGAGGCGAGGCGGTTGAGGATCTCGCGAAGCGTGCTGACGCTCGCCCCATAGGAAAGCTTCAACCCTTCCTGCCTCAGGCGCGAACCTGGCGAAAGGGTTCCAAAAATAATGTCGTGGCGAATGCGCCGGTAGGCGACCTCACCGGCCGTATCGGTGACGGGGAATGATGTCATCATGAGGCTGCGTTTCCGGATCACCGTCTATTCGCAGCTCCACGAGCATTCAGCAAGCTGCTTTCAGGACACGTTCCAAATGACGGAAGGGAGAATATCATACGTTTTTTGAAATGCCTATTGATCGTGCTTCTGTCTAGTGGCATGAATTGCATCTGGACAGACAAGGCGCTCGACTGCCATCTTCCGTAAAAATTGGTTTGGGAGGAATGCCATGATCAACATCAACAGACGAACCGTTCTGGCGGCCGGCGCCGCATTGGCCTCTGCCGGGCTTGCCGGAAAGGCCGCCGCGGCGGACAAGAAGCGGCTGCGCTTTTCCGCCGTGTTTTCCGAGCAGGACATCCGCGCCGAGATGATGAAGAAGTTCGCCGGCGCGCTCAGCGACGATTTCGACTACAAGGGATATCTCGGCGGCACTCTCTTCAAGCAGGGCACCGAGCTCGTGGCGTTGCAGCGCGGGAACCTGGAGATGAGCAACATCGCTCCACAGGACTTCGCCAAGCAGATGCCGGAATGGTCGATCGTCACGGCGGCCTATGTGTTCCGCGATACCGACCATCTGAGAAAATTTTTCGCCAGCGACATGGGCGAGGATCTGAAGAAACGCACGCAGGACAAGCTCGACGTGCGCGTGCTCGGGCCCACCTATTTCGGCGTCCGCCAGGTTGGCCTCAAGCCAGACAAGAAGATCGAGACGCCGGCCGACATGGAAGGCATCAAGCTTCGCATGCCGGGGGGCGATGCATGGCAGTTCCTCGGCAAGTCTCTGGGCGCCAACCCGACCCCGATGGCCTATTCGGAAGTCTATACCGGCCTGCAGACCGGCGCCATCGACGGCCAGGACAATCCGCTTCCCAATGTCGAGAACATGAAGTTCTACGAGGTGATGTCGCAGATCGTGCTGACCGCGCATCTCGTCGGCTTCGATTGCCTGACCATCTCCAACAAGCTGTGGAACGAGCTGTCCCCCGAGCTCCAGAAGAAAGTCCAGAAAGCCGCCGACGATGCGATCGCCTTCAGCACGCAGAAGCATCTCGATCGGGAGGGCGAACTCGGGGAGTTCTTCAAGAAGAAAGGGCTTAAGCTCTACAAGCCAGACGTTGAAGCGTTCCGCAAGCACGCGCAGAAGATGTATCTCGCCTCCGATCTCGCCAAGAGCTGGCCGGACGGCATGCTCGACAAGATCGGCGCGCTCTAAGCCGTAACGGCCGCCCGCGGTTTCGCCGCGGGCAGCCTGCGACCTTTCCTCGTATTCCGCCTTCGCCGGAGGGGAACATTGTCCGACGACCCGAGACCCGGAGGCTGGGCAGGCTGGCTGTATCGCCGCGCGGAAAACATTCTGGCGCTGATGCTGGCGATGATGTTCGCCGCCTTTCTTATCCAGATCGCGTTCCGCTATCTCCTGCACCTGCCGACCGGCTGGACCAGCGAGTTGAGCGCGCTCCTGTGGATATGGCTGGTCCTGTTCGGCGCCGCCTTCGTCACGCGCGAGAGCGAGGAAATCCGCTTCGACATCTTCTTCGCGGCGGCAAGCCCGGGCGCACGCCGCGTGATGCTGGTCATATCGGGCCTGGTCCTGCTGGTGCTTTACGGCGGATCGCTGCCGGCCGTCATCAGCTATGTCCGCTATATGAAGGTCGAGAGCACGGCCTACATGAAGATCCCGTTTGACTGGGCCTATTCCATCTACATCGTCTTCGCGGTGGCGATGATCGCACGCTATGTGTGGCTGTGCGGTCAGGCGATCCATCGCCGCCGCGCGCCTTCGGCCGAGCACAAGCTCCCGGAGGAAGACATCTGATGGATTTCACCAGTCCGTTTTCTCTCACCATTTACACGCTGGTGGTGCTGGCCTGCCTCGGCCTGCCGATCGGCCACACGATGATCGCGGCCTCGATCCTCTACCTCTATCTCGCCGACCTCGACATGGGGACCGTCGCCGAGCAATTGCTCAACGGGATGTATTCAAACTACGTCATCCTCGCTGTGCCGTTGTTCATTCTCGCCGCCGAACTGATGAGCATCGGCTCCATGACGGAAAGGCTGATGCGCTTCTGCAATGCCTTCGTCGGCCGTTTCCGGGGCGGGCTGGCCTACGTCAACATCTTCCAGAGCATCATCTTCGCCGGCATGTCGGGCTCGGCGATCGCCGATGCCGCCGGGACGGGCAAGATGATGCAGACCATGATGACCAAGGACGGCAAATACACGGCAAGCTATGCCGCGGCCGTCACCGCCGCCACCTCCGTCATCGGGCCGATCATCCCGCCATCGATCCCGATGGTCGTCTATGCGCTCGTCTCGGACGCCTCGATCGGCTATCTGTTCCTGGGCGGCGTGGTCCCGGGCCTCATGATGGCGCTTCTTCAGGGGTCGGTCGTCTGGTACACCGCGCGGCGCAACAATTTCCCCGTCGAGCCGCCGACGCCGATCCGCGACATACCGGGCATCACTTGGCGCGCCTTCCCCTCGCTGATGATGCCGGTGGTGCTCCTGGGCGGCATCTACAGCGGCATCACCACACCGACCGAGGCGGCGGCCGTCGCCGGCGCCTATGCGCTTCTGGTGTCGATTGTGCTGTATCGTTCCGTCAGCTTCGCCAATTTCTACCACTCCGTGCTGGTCAGCGCGCGCACTTCGGCGTCGATCGGCATCCTGATCGCCGGGGCGATCGTCTTTAATTACGTGGTCACGGTCGAGGACATTCCCGAAACGTTGCGCGTCCTGCTGACCAGTTGGCAGCTATCGCCGACGGAGTTTCTGATTTACGTCAACATCCTGCTTCTGCTGCTCGGTTGCGTGCTGGAGGGCACGACGATCCTGCTGATCGTTATCCCGGTTCTCATCCCCACGGCCCATGCGTTGCACATCGACATGGTGCATTTCGGCGTCATGGTGGTGGTCAACATCATGATCGGGCTCATCACCCCGCCTTATGGACTGCTGCTCTTCGTCATGGTCCGGATATCGGGATGCTCGCTGCGCGAGATCGTGGTCGACGTTCTGCCGTTCCTTTGCGCGATGATCGGGTCACTGATCCTGATCACTTTCTTTCCAGAACTCGTCCTGTGGCTCCCGCGTCTCTTCGGCTACGGCGGCTGATCGAACAAGGAAATCCTGAATGTCCGACACGATCTACGTGATCAATGGTCCGAACCTGAACCGGCTCGGCACACGGGAACCGGAGATCTACGGTTCCACGACTTTGGCCCAGATCGAGGCCATGTGCCGCGAAGCCGCCGGCGACCGCCCGGTGGAATTTCGCCAGTCGAACCGGGAATACGAAATCATCGACTGGGTTCACGAGGCGATCGACGCCAAGGCGGCGGCCATCGTCATCAACCCGGCCGGTTTCTCTTTTGTCTCGATCGCCATCCTCGACGCGCTGAAGATGTTTCCCGGCCCGATCATCGAGCTCCACATCTCCAACATCCACCGCCGTGAGGAAATCTATCACCACTCGCTGGTGTCGAAGGCGGCGACAGCCGTCATCGCCGGCCTCGGCCCTGCCGGATACCGCTTCGCGCTGATGGCGCTTGTCGAAATGATCGGGCATCCGGACATGAAATGAAAGGCGGCGTCTTGCGTGACGGCGTGGCGCATTTCGGCGGCCCGGGAGAGCCCCGTGGCTGGTTCACTGGCCTGCCGGTTCAGTGGACCGCGGCATACATCAATTTTTCCTCGGTCGCATCCAGCGGGGAAAACTCCTCGACCACGCGGCCCTGCCGGGCCACCAGAAGACGGTCCGACAACAGCATCACTTCCGGCAGATAGGACGAGATCACGACCACGGCCTTTCCCTCGTCGGCGAGCCGGTTGATGATCTGGTGAATTTCGGAAATGGCGCCGACATCGACCCCGCGTGTAGGCTCGTCGAAGATGATGAGTTCCGGCTCCTGAACCAGTGATTTGGCGATCACCGCCTTCTGCTGGTTGCCGCCGGAGAGCTCGATCATGCGTGCGCCCTGCGTCACCGCGCGCACCTGCAGCGACTTGACCCATTGCTCGCCCAGCGCGTCGACTTCACGGTTCCTGATCCAGAATTTTCCTAGCACTTTCGCCAGAAGCCCGATGAAGAGATTGGACTTGATCGACATCGTCTCGAAGAAGCCTTCGACCTTGCGATCCTCGGTGATGTAGGCGATTCCGTCGCGCACGCTCTGTGCGGGCACGCGATAGCGCACACGTCTGCCTTCCAGAAAGACCTCGCCGCCATTGGTGTAGTCGCGCTTCAAGGCGCCGGAAACGACTTTGAAGGTTTCGGTTCGGCCCGAACCGACCAAGCCGAATATGCCGGTGATCTGCCCGGCGAATACCGAAAGCGAGTTGTTCTTGACGACATTGCCGACACGCAGATTGCGCACACTGAGCACGCGCCTGCCGGCAGGCCGAACGCTGGTCTTTCCGGTGCCGTAAAGCTCTTGCGAAAGCGTTCGCCCGACCATCGCCTGCACGATGCGCGAACGGTCAAATTTCGCGGTCGCATCGGTCACCACAAGCTTGCCGTCGCGCAGGACCGTTATGCGGTCGGATATCTGCAACGCTTCTTCCAGCGCGTGGGAGATGAAGATGACCGAAACGCCCCGCGCCTTCAGGGTCTCGACCAATTCGAAAAAGTGACGTTTTTCCTCCGGTGTCAGCGTCGCCGTGGGCTCGTCAAAAACGATAATTCTCGCCTTCAAGAGCACCGCGCGAGCGATTTCGACCATCTGCTTCTTCGCCGCGCCGAGTTGGGCGACCTGCAGGGTCGGATCGACCTGGAAATTCAGCGACTGCATGAATTGCTGCGCGGCTATGTTGATGCCACGTACGCGATTGAAGAAATTCTCGTTGCCGAGGAACAGGTTCTGCGCGACCGTCATCGACGGGACGAGGCTTGTTTCCTGAAACACCATCGCGATACCCGCCTTGAGGGCGTCGGACGGCGTCTTCAACGAAATGTCCTCTCCGTCCAGCAAAATATTTCCCGATGTGGGCGAGACGACGCCGGCGATCATTTTCGTGAGTGTCGATTTACCCGCGCCGTTTTCGCCGAGCAGTGCATGGACCTCGCCCGGCAAAAGGGCGAAGTCGATGTTCTCCACCGCCGCGGCGCGGCCGTATATCTTGGTGAGCTGGCGCATTTCCAGAATTGGATTCATGCGTCCGCGCTCCCCGTCTCCGAATTCAACATCCGCGCTGGTTCGATACCGGAAACCGATATCTGAAGGAGCCGGCCGGCCCCCTTGGACAGTACGAACAGATCGTCACCGCGTTGTGCGACCGCAACGACGCCATGATGCCGTCCGCCGACGCGGCTATGCAGCGAACAGACGGGGTTGAATTGGCTATCGTATCGTACAACGAGACCGTAGGAGCGCGATGGAGCCCATGGTTTGAGGATGCCCATCTGCTTGACACCGCCGCCCTGTAGGGGCTCCAGAAAATCGTTCCCGGAGCTCAATGCCGGCGATATCCAGTATTCAGGTTCAATGGTCTTCATCATGTCGCGCCGGTAGTCGTTCTCGCGCAGGACGAATTCCACGAGCTGGGTTCGGCAGGCGAACAGGGTGAGCCAGAATCCGCCGCCGGCAGCCGGCGACATTCGCGCGGGATAGCCTGGCAGCGAGCTTATACACGGCGTCGGATCGCCGGCGCCGGTCACGCCATCAACGCGGTGACGCCAGCTTTCCGAGACCAGCACGCGATCATCCTTGTCGACGCAGGCGCCAAAGGCATAGCCCAGCCCCGATGCCAAAATTTCGGCTTTGCCGCTGGCGCGATCGTAGCGCAGCAAGCGGCCGGAGCGTCCCTTCTCCATGAGATCGCGGCTCCATTGCGCATAGGGCGCATTTCTGGATCCATCGGTGATCCATAAAGAACCATTCGAATCAGCATGGAGCGCGTTCACGGCGTTTAGCGGCTCGCCATCGACGGCCTCGATCACGCGGCTGGTGGCCCCGCCGGCTCCGAAAACCACACGGTTTCCCAACCCGACGGCGAGGACGCCGTCCGGCAAGAACGCCAGGGCCGTGACCAATTGTTCGAATTTGGCGACCGGCTCGAAACCGCCATCGGCGGAAACCCTGCAGACGTTGGATCCGCAAGCCGCGTAAAGCATGCCGTCCGAGCCGATCGCGATGTCTTCAAGGGCCGGGTCTTCGGCGACGATGCTGGCCTCTTCCAGCAAATTGTTGGGCTTGAGCGCGCCGTCCAGAATGGGGACGGACAGGCTCGATTCGCGTCGGCCGAAAACAGGGCTCATCAGTGCGGAAAGCGCTTCAAACATTGTAACGTCCACTCGACACGAAGTCCGGATCGGCATCCTCGAGCTTGAGACGTCCGATGCGGTTGTTCGAGATGCCGCCAATATATAGATAGCCGCGATGCTCGCGCATGGACGTGATCATCGGGTGATTGACGCCGCCAAGGTCCCACAGGGCATCCAGGATTTCGCCCTTCTCGTTGAACTTCACGATACATCCCGTATTGATGTTCGGGGCCAGCCACTCATCGCCTGGCAACTGCTTCGACATACGCCGCCGGAAGGCCGGCTTGCGCATCGCCAGGTCGAAGGCGGGACTTCGCATCCCCATCAGCGCCAGCCAGTAATTGCCGTCCGATGCGCGGTTGATGTTGTCGGGATAACCAGGCAGATCGCGGATGACGACCTCGGTCTCGCCCTTTCTGGCGCCATCGAACCAGTAGCGCTTGATGGAACAGTTCCAGCTCTCAGCGAAAATGATGGATTCCTTGTCGGACGCCAGAACGACTCCGTTGGGAAAAATGAGATTGCGCAAGACCGTGGTGGTTGTCGCGGTGCGCGGATCGTAGCAGATGATGCGCCCATTGCCCCGGCCTTCGAGACTGTCGGTCGGCCATTCATGCATCTCGTAACGTATGGTTGCCTCGGAAAAAAAGACCCGGCCGTCGGGCGCGATATCGAGATCGTCGGCAAGCCGAAGCCTGCTGTCGTCGATCACCGAAAGCCACGAACGGTTCGTCTCGTCGGTAACCTTCTCGACCTTGCGGTCGGGCGTTACGCGGTAAAGACCCATGCCGCCGACGCAGACGTAGAGCGTTTTGCCGGCATCAAAGGCGAGACCCAGCGGTTGGCCGCCAATGCGGGCGTAAACTTCCTTCCGTTGATAGTCAGGCGCGAAAAACCGGATGATCTCGCCGTGGCGGCTGCCGCAATACAGATTGTCGTCCTCGTCCAGGATCACGTCTTCCGGCGATTCCACCTCGCCCAGGCCGATCGTGTCGACGTGCCGCAACCGGTCATTGGGCGCATAGGGCGAGCCGGATTCGGCGGATGTCGGGGGCAGCCTCGGCAGGTCGAGATAGGACGGACTGACATACAATTCTTCGACGGCCTTGTGGCGGTTCTTGAACCAGCGAATGTCGAGCGTCGCCGCCATAAGCAGGATCGTGGCGAAAATCACCCGCGAAGCGCCGGCCGGCGTGGCCATGCGCAAGAGCCCGTTGGTCAGAAGCAGGATGATGAGCGTTCCAAGCACAGCCTTCGTCACCGACCCCTTGCCTCCGCCGAGACGAATTCCGCCAAGAATGGCCGCGGTCAGGACGGTGACCTCGAGGCCCTTGCCGGTATCGCCGCCGGCGCTCGAAAGCCTGGCGGCGTAAAACACCGCCGAAATAGCCGCGAACACGCCCGATGCCACATAGGACAGCGCGACCACGCGGTTCACGGGAAGACCGATATTGTAGGCCGAGCGGCGGTTGCCGCCGATCGCCATCACGTGCCAGCCGGCCCGCAGGCGCGTGAGGAAGATGTGGCTGCCGATGGCGATGACGGCGAAGACCCAAACGATGACCGGTATGGACAGGAACGTTCCGCCACCGATGAAGTCCCAGGCGGGCAGATCGGGAATGACGGACGAGATCGCAACCGCCAGCTTGAAGTTCAGCAGATCATAAATCGCTTTGTAGACGATCAGCGTAACCATGGTGGTCAAGAAGGCGCGCGTCCGCAGATAGCCGATCAGAATGCCGTTGACCGCCCCCAGCAGAGCGCCACAGGCCAGCGTGATCGCTATCGCCGCAAAAATCGGCAGGCCGAGCACGTTGATGCAATAGAGCGCGGCGAGGTTGCACAGCGCGAATGTGGAACCGACGCTCAGATCGATCCCGCCGACGATGAGCACTAGCGACATTCCCAGCACCACGAACCCAAGTTCGCTCGCTTCCCGCAAAAGGTCGGAAAGGTTGAGGATCGAAATGAAATTGTCGATGCGCGAGCTGAAGAACAGGGCAACGACAAGCAGGACGACAAATGGAACCGCCGTTTCCATCCATTGCTTCTGGAGTAACTCTCCAAACACCGTGTCCGGCCAGAACCGGTATCGCAACCTCGTGAATGTGTTGGATATGTCTGCCATATGCCGCCGAAATCCCGGAACCGATTCGTTGAGACACGGTCGGGGCGCCCGTCATCCGGACGCCCCGACAAGTCATTCGAAGCCTATTGGATCGTATCGAGGGTCCAGCAGGAGGCGTTTGCGACATTGTCCTTTGTGATCACTTTCAAGGGCGTATAGAGGATCGTCTTGCTGCCCTCCTTCTTGTCCTTGTCCTGCAAGGCCGCCAGGATCAGATCGTTAAGGTCGCGCGCCTGTCCGGGCACGTCATAGCTGACATAGTGGTTCCACATTCCTTCCCTGATCCCCTTGCAGGCCAGCGCGCCGCCGCCGCCCGACGTCGATACGAAGACCTGGTCGGACTTGCCGGCTTCCTTGATCGCGGCCGCTGTACCGATGTCGGTATTGTCCCATACGCCGAGCACCCCGCAAAGGTCGGGATTCTGCTGCAGCACGACCTGGGTGATCGACTTCGCCTTCGAGGAATCATAGTTGCCCGTCGACTGGATCGAAACGACCTTGATATCCTTGTCGTCGTTGAGAATGTCCTGATAACCCTTGAGCATATAGGCCGAGAACGGGCTGGTGGGCGGTCCGGTCAGGATCAGAACCTTGCCCGATGTGCCCTTTCCGCAATGATCGGCGACCGCCTGGGCCTGGGTGCGCCCCAGTTTCACCACATCGGCGCCGACGAAACCGGTCGTCAGGATATTCGTCTTCATGTTCAACTGAATGACGCGAATGCCCGCTTTCTCGGCCTTGGAAAGCAGCTTGGCATAGGACTGAACGTCGGGATTCTGCACGACGATGACATCGGGCTTTTCCGTTATCAGCGACGTAAGAGTCTGCGCGCCGGCCGCCGTATTGAAGTTCGAATTGCGCACTTCGTAATGGTAGCCGAGAGCCTTGGCGCGCTCGGCCATCATCTTGGACCATCCCTCGGTCAGGTCCAGTCCCATGAACACGGGCACGAAGACGACCTTCTTGTCCTTGAGCTGGGCGTAATACTGATCGCGGGCGGGGTCGTTCATGCTGTTTTGCGCGCGCGCAAACCCGACCGACGCCAACGACGCGACCATTGCCGCGGCGACCGCCAGTTTCCTGAATTTTGCCATTTATACCTCCCTGTTGGAGCGCCACGCGTCCTCCTGGACGCGCCACAACGCTCTTGCTTCCGTCTTGGCGCCTGCCGTCTGTTCATCTGGCTTGGGCGAACCGCCCAATCGTCTTCGGCAAAAACGCATTCGCGCTACCTGGACTTCACTGTGGCAGATGCCCGTCCGATTTGCTTTTCGACCTCCCGATTGGCGCCTTTTTCCCAGTTACCGCGCCGAGCCTGTCGGCGCGACGACAGGAATTCAGATGTCTCCCTGCTGCGCGGTCTCTTCGTTGCGAGGGTTGATGAAACTGTCCAGCGAAAGGGCGGCCAGCAGCACCACGCCCTTCACGAGACTTTGAACTTCAAAGGACATGTCCATGATCGTCATGCCGTTCGAGATCGTGCCGATGAGCAGCGTTCCCACGATGACGTTCAAGACGCCACCGCGCCCTCCCGACAGGCCAATGCCGCCGATCACGACGATGAGGATGACATCGTAGATCCATGTCAGGTTGAAAATTCGCGTATCCATGTTGTTTGAGGACGCCGCCAGCACCAGTCCGGCAAACAGGCTGATCACGGCGGCGATGACGTATTGGAGAACCATGATCGGGCGGACGGGAATGCCGCTGATGCGGGCGGCGCCGGGACTATCGCCGATGGCATAGATGAATGCGCCGAGTTTCGTGCGGCGCATGAATATTCCCACGCAGACCGCGGCGGCGATAAGGGCGAGGATCGAATAGGGGATGCCGAGCAACGAGCCCCTGCCGAGCCACGCAATGACATCGAGTTGGGGCGGCCAGGGAATGACATCATATTCGAAGAGGCCGCTTTGGCCGACGCCCGCTATGCCAATGCCAACGGCCAGCGTGGTGAACAGCGCCGGTATCTCCGCGTAGGCCACGAGGATGCCATTGAGAACGCCAATGGCGACCGCGAAGGCAAGTCCGCACAACAGAGCGACAGCGACGCCGTAATTTCCCGATGCGAGGGTCAGCACCACGCCTGTGGGAACGGCCAACGAAGCGATCATCGAAAGGTCGATGCCGCGGCCGATGACGACAACGGCCATGCCCAACCCCAAGATGCCGAGAACAGCCACCGTGCGCATCAATGTAAGCAGGTTGCCGACGGTGAAGAAGCCGGAGAGAAAGACAGAGAAGGCAACGAAAATCAGGGCGAAAAGCAGAGATACGATCATCTGCTGGTCGAATACTACCGCAGGCATTATTCGCCCGGACGAAACCTTCCCGTCCGCCGGATTCGGACCGCTCGCGGAATTGCTTGAAATGGTTCCCTCCCTCTGTTGCCCGAGCCCTGTCCAAGGCCTCTTCGATTGGTGGAGGATCGGCAACTGCCACCCGCCCTGTCGACCTGGACCATGATGCTACTCTTATTGATCGCCATCATGATCTGTTCTTTCAGCAGATCATCTTGAGAACCCGTCCCATTTTTCACGAGCACGACCTGGGCCGCTATCCCTTGATGAGATAGCAATGACGCCTCACCCCAAAAGGCCCGATTCCGGCCTTTGCCTTTCTTGATCGAGCCCGCCCGAATTTCCCTTGATCCGCCTGTTTCAGGGAAAAATTATGGTCGAGATTTGCATGCGTATCAAAGACTAAATCAACTTGGCTGGTATAAGGGAACATTCTGGCGATCGCCGATGACATCGCCTCTTGTTGCAGGGCTCGACTCTCCGGCAGCGGGGCCGGGCCTTGGAGCGGGGATCATTTTTGGATCGGACGCCAGCCATTGGGCGACGCGTTTCGACCATGTCACGCGGGATCACATGCCCCAGCGCAGCGCCGCCGTGTGCACGGGCGCGTCCCAAAGACCGGTCAATTCGTCGTCGAGCATTGAAAGCGTGATCGAGCAGCCGGCCATGTCGAGCGAGGTGACATAGGAACCGACCAGCGAGCGCGCCACGACCGCGCCCCGCTTCTCCAATATCTTCCGGACGCTGTCGTACATAAGATAGAGTTCCATCAGCGGCGTTGCGCCGAAGCCATTGACGAAGAGCAGCGCCGGTCCCTTCGCCGCGCTTCCAAGATCATCGGCGACGGAAGCGCACATTTCCTCGGCGATCGCGTCGGCGCTTTGCAGCCTGTCGCGCCGCCGTCCCGGTTCGCCGTGAATGCCGACCCCGAACTCCATCTCGTCCTCGGCGATGTCGAAGGTCGGCTTGCCGGCCGCCGGAACCGTGCACGACGTCAGCGCCACGCCCATCGAGCGGGTGGCGGCGTTTACCCGTTCGCCGAGCGTCTTCAGGTCGGCCAGACCCATGCCCTGCTCGGCCGCCGCGCCAACGATCTTCTCGACCACCAGCGTGCCGGCGACGCCGCGGCGCCCGGTCGTGTAGGAAGAGTTCTCCACCGCCACGTCGTCATTGGTGACAATCCGCATGACTACGTCGGACATTTCCGCGGCCATGTCGAAATTCATCACGTCGCCCTCGTAGTTCTTGACGATGAACAGGCAGCCGGCGCCGGTATCGACGGCCTGCGCGGCGTCCATCATCTGGTCGGGCGTCGGCGAGGTGAAGATCTGGCCCGGGCAGGCGGCGTCGAGCATGCCCATGGCCAACCAAGCCGCCATGCAAGCGGCTCATGGCCGGAACCGCCACCGGAGACCAGCGCCACCTTGCCCGGCTTCAGCGCCTTGCGGCGAACGAACTTGCGCTCGTCGCCGAGGACGAGAATGTCGGCATGGGCGGCGGCGAACCCGTCCAGGCTCTCGGTGAGCGCCGTTTCCACCGAATTGAGAAACTTCTTCATGGCTATCCTCCCAAATTGCCAGGCTGCGGGCGTTCAGCCGCCGCCCTTGCCCGCGATGCTGGTAATCTTGTGGATGAAATCGTTGATCGCCCGATCCAGCGCCTTGTTCTGTTTGTCGTCGCCCAGATCCGGCACGACAAGCGAGATATGCCGCGTCCTGCGCATGCCGGCCGCCGCCGAAAACCTGCCGGGATGGGCTTGGTGATAGGCGGCGAGAAACTGCTCATGTTCAGCCGGGCTGAAATGGCAGACGGAAAAGATAGCCGGCAAATGTTTTGACGGTATCGGCGTGGAATAGGACGGGCTCGATGATCTGCGTGACGAAACTGCGGTGCTTGCCCAGCGCGTCGGCGAGGCGCTGGCGCATACCCGAGGGCCGCTGGTCGATCACCTGCATGAGGATATTCTTGTAGACGCGAATGGCCTCTTCGGGCGTCGATTCTGCCAGTTTTCTCGAGTCGGCCATCCGATCTACACCGAGACATCCGCGATGGCGGCCTTGGCCATGGCGAGTTGAGCCGGCGGAACCGACAGGCTGCGCAGGCCGCTTTCCAGCAAGGCGGGTATCGCCGCCGGATCGCCGCCGGCGTCACCGCACAGGCTGACTGGAATATCGTTCTCCGCTCCGAAGGCCGCGACCGATGCGATCAGGCCAAGCACCGCCGGATGGGTGACGGCATTCAGATGCGCGACCGCCCCGTTGTCGCGCGCCGCCGCCATCACATACTGGGTCAAATCGTTCGAGCCGATCGAAAAGAAGGCGGCGGCGGCGAGTTCCCGGGGCGCGATCGCCACCGACGGCACCTCTACCATGATCCCGAGCGCCGGCATTTTTTGCGCGACGCCTTCCGACGCAAGCGCCGCCTGCTCCTCGGCGAAAAGCCCGGCGGCGCGTTGATATTCGTCCGCGACCGCCACCATCGGGAACATGACGTGCAACTCGCCATGAACCGCGGCGCGCAGCAAAGCGCGGATCTGCACCCGAAATATCTCCGGCCGCGCCAGCGACAGGCGAATGCCGCGCAGGCCGAGAAACGGATTGTCCTCCTCGACCGTGTATCCGGCCACCGGCTTGTCGCCGCCGGCATCGACCGTGCGGATGGTCACCGGCTTGCCGCCAGCCCATTCGAGCACCTTGCGATAGGCCCTGTACTGCATCTCCTCGTCCGGCAAGCCGCCGGTCCCGCTGAAAAGGAACTCCGTCCGCATCAGCCCAACGCCATCGCATGTCGAGATGTCGATGGCATCGACATCGGCTGGATCGGCAATGTTCACCCGCACGCTGATGGCCGTACCCTGTTTCGTTGCCGCCGGCCGGAAAGATAGGGTCCGCGCCCTGTCGCGTATCGCCGCGAAGACCGACGAGCATTTGCGGAATGCGTCGATTTCCGAGGAAGTCGGCGTCAGGACGACGCCTGCCATGCTCTGCATCGAGCAGCGCCACCCCAGCGACGCGCGCTTGCGCATCGCCCAGGCCCACCACCATCGGCACCCCTCGTGCGCGGGCGAGCATGGCGACGTGGCTGGCCGGGCTGCCATGCCTGAGAGCGATGCCGCCGCCGCCGCTCCAATCGGCTTCGAGAAAGCGGGTCGGCGCGATATCCGCGCCGTAGAAGATCGCGCCCGGCGGCGCGGCGGCAGCTTCGCCGCCCATCAATGCGCGAAGCACCTGATCGCGGATGTCGCGCAAATCCGCCGAGCGGGCCCGGAAATAATCCTGATCGGACGTTTCATAGCCGGCAATCTCGGCATCCAGCGTCCTCGTCCACGCCATATCAGCCTGCAGTCCCGCGCGCGATCCCGGCAAAAGCGGGACCGGTCAGCGCCTCGTCCTCCAGCATGGCGAGCTGGAATTCAAGCATGTCCGCCGCCTCGCCCTCGCTGGCGGCAATCAGAGCCGCGAGACGGTCCGCGGTATTCGAAATCGCCGCTTCAAGGGCGATCTTTTCCTCGCCGGCCGTCGGCCTGGGCTCGTAGGAACCAGCAACGCCGTCAAGATCGAACAACGGCCCTTCCGCATAGCCGGGCGAGGCGGGAATGCCTGTCAGCCTAAGCGGTTCTGGCATGGTCGCCACCCTCGTCGAAATCGCGCCGCACCAGTTCGACCAGCGCGCCGACCGCTTCGCCGGCGCCCTCGCCTCTGGCACGCAGGTGCAGCACCGTGCCTTTGGGCGCCTTGGCCGCCATCACCTTGACGATGCTCTTGGCGTCGAGCCAGGGACCGTTGGCGGCGAGCGCCATCTCCACATCGGCGGCAAAGGTCTTGGCGAGCTTGGTGAACTTGACCGATGGCCGGGCATGGAGACCGACCTCGTGCGTGATCAGAACGGTTGCTTCTGCGGATGCGGACATGCGTTCAATATTCCCGTTTGATCAGGTCGTGGAAAGTTCGTGCGCCGTCGCCACCACTTCCTTGAGCGATGCGCCGCCGGACGCCTCCGTCGCCGCCATCACAGCGCCCTCGACGATCGGCGCGTTACAGATAACGATCCTGCCGGCGCGCGGTTCGCCAATGAGTTCAACCGCCATCTCGCTGTTCGTCTCGGCGCCGCCAAGATCGACAAGAACGGCGACGCCGGCCTCCGACCAGGCGTCATCGATCGCGGCCATTATCGCCTCGACGCTGGTGCCCAGTCCGCCATGGCCGTTTCCGCCGCACCATGCAAGAGGCACTTCGTCGCCCACCATCTGGCAAGGTCCGGGTCGTCGTGCTCCAGCCAGACGACCCGGGGGTCGGGGCCGAACCACGACTGCTGGCGTCGGGCCAGCCGGCGGGTCGCCGCGGCGGTGTCCGCGACCGCCCCACGCTCGTCGAGCTCGCCGTCCAGCTGCCGCAGCGCCTGGGCGTACCCCACGGCCCGCGAGGCGGTCCGCCCCTCGCGCAGCCCTGCCGTCTCCAGGCCGCGGACCTCCTCCAGCAGCCCGTCGGCCCACATCCGCGCCGCCCGGTCGGTGATGCGCCGGTCCAGCACCTCCCGCTCGGCCCGCAGCCCGATCAGCACCGTCGGCTCGACCAGCTCGCGGGTCGGCATCGTCGCGCTGAAGGGCCGCCCGGTCAGCTGGAGGACCTCCAGCGCCCGCACCACCCGCCGGCCGTTGCGCCGCTCGATGCGGGCCGCCGCGACGGGGTCCCGTCGGGCCAGCTCGTCGTGCAGCGCCTCGACCCCGCGCGCCTCCAGCTCGCGCTCCCACCCGGCCCGGACCCCGGGGTCGGTGGGCGGGATCTCCAGCCGGTCGAGCAGAGCCCGCACGTACAGCCCCGAACCACCGACCACCACGGGCACGCGGCCGCGCGCGCGGATCGCCGCGAGATCGGCGCGCGCCGCCTCCTGGTATGCCGCGAGGCTGGCCTCGTCGCGCACGTCCAGCACGTCGAGCTGGTGGTGGGGCACACCCCGGCGCTCCGGCACGGTCAGCTTGGCGGTCCCGACGTCCATCCCGCGGTAGAGCTGCGAGGCATCCGCCCGACGACCTCCCCGCCCACCTCGAGCGACAGCCGCACCGCCAGGTCGGACTTGCCGGTGGCCGTCGGCCCCACCACGGCCACGACGGGGTGCGGGGGCGCGGCGTCGTCGACCGAGGGGGTGGGGCGCTGCATACGCGAAGTGTGACATCTGGTACGTGACGCGAGGGGCGGGATGGTACTACCGTGGTTCCCATGACCTCACAGCAGCCCTACGGCACCCCCGACCAGCCACGTCGCACCCCCGAGCCCGCGGGGCTCAAGGCGCTCTTCGACTACAACTTCGACACCTTCATCACCCCCAGCATCGTCAAGATCGTCTACATCATCGCGACCGTGCTGGTCGCCCTCCTGACGATCGGCCTCGCGATCAGCGGCCTGGTCACGATGTTCGACGGTGGCGCCAGCATCATCCTGGGCCTGTTCCTCATCATCGCCTCCCCGATCATCGGGCTGGTCTACCTCGCGTTCGTGCGCATGAGCCTGGAGCTGTACTACGCGGTGATCCGCCTCTCCGAGGACGTCCACCACCGCGGCCGGATGTGAGCACCCCCGCGCCATGAGCCAGCAGCCGCACGAGCAGGGGCCCGAGGACCCGACGGGCGCGACGCAGGCCTCCGCGCCGGCGACGGAGCAGGAGACCGAGGTCACCAGGGGCGCCGCCGACCTGGACGCCGACGTCGAGGGGGTCGCGAGCGAGGAGGCGCCCGGGGACCGCAACGACCCGGTCTGAGCGGGTCGAGGGCATACCCTCGGCGACATGGCACGCCCACCCGTCGAGCTGCACATCATCGCCGACTCCACCGGCGACACCGCCGCCCGCGTGGCCCGCGCGGCCGCCGCGCAGTACGCCGACCACGACGTGCGCATCATCCGGCACCCGCGGCAGTCCTCGCTGGACGGCCTGCACGACTCCTTCGCCCGGATGCGGCCCGAGCAGGTCCGCACCGTCGTGTTCTCCACCGTGATGGACGAGACCCTGCGCGTCCGGGTCACCCAGCTGTGCGAGGAGCACGGCCTCCCCCACGCCGACCTCCTGGAGCCCGCGGTGACGGCGCTCTCCGCGGTCACCGGCCAGGCGCCGGAGCGGGTGGTGCGCCCCGTCGGGGTCGGGGAGGACTACTTCAAGCGGGTCGCCGCGATGGAGTTCGCCATCGCCAACGACGACGGCAACCTCTCCAACCACCTGCGCGAGGCCGACATCGTGCTCATCGGGGTGAGCCGCACCGGCAAGACCCCGCTGTCGATGTACCTCGGCTACCTCGGCTACCGCACCGCCAACATCCCGCTCGTCCCCGGGATCGCCCCGCCGCAGCAGCTGCAGGAGGTGCAGCGGTGGAAGATCGTCGGCCTCACCATCGACCCCGAGCGGCTGCAGCAGATCCGCGGCCGGCGGGTGCGCGCCATGGGCAGCCCCCAGAGCCACCGCGACGGCTACACGGACCTGGTGAAGATCTTCGACGAGCTCGACGAGGTCGCCCAGCTGCAGCGCACCCTCGGCTGCCCGGTCATCGAGACCACCGACCTGGCCCTCGAGGAGGCGGCCGGGAGGGTCATCGAGGTGGTGCAGCGGCGCCGTGAGGCGGCCTCCGGCACCTCGTTCTCCCGGTAGGCTCCGTCACACAGGACGGCACGGGGCGACGGAGCCCCGCCCCTACCGCGAGGAGCGCAGAGATGGCCGGAGAGACACAGACCTACCTCTACGACATGTCCGAGGGCAACGCGCAGATGCGTGCCCTCCTGGGTGGCAAGGGCGCCAACCTGGCGGAGATGAAGCGCCTGGGCATCCCCGTCCCCGACGGGTTCACCGTGAGCACCGCCGCCTGCATCGCGACGACCGACGCCGGTGGTGAGTGGCCGCCGGGCCTGTGGGAGGACGTGCTCGCCTCGCCTCACGCGGCTGGAGGAGCGCACCGGACGCACCCTGGGGGCGCGAGCGGCCGCTGCTGCTCTCCGTGCGCTCCGGCGCCGTGGTCTCCATGCCCGGGATGATGGACACCATCCTCAACCTGGGGATCGGCCCCGACACCGTCGAGGCACTCGGCGCGGAGGCCGACAACCCGCGCTTCGCCTGGGACTCCTACCGCCGCTTCCTGCAGATGTACGGCGAGGTCGTCGAGGGGGTCGCCCCGCACGCCTACGAGGACGAGCTCGACCGCGCTGAAGGCTCGCCGCGGGGTCGAGCAGGACACCGACCTCACCACCGAGGACCTGCAGGAGCTGGTGGCGCCTACCTCGAGGTCTCCCGCCGCGAGCTGGGCCGCGACCTGCCCGCCGACCCCCGCGAGCAGCTGCGCGGCGCGATCTCGGCCGTCTTCAACTCCTGGGACACCCCACGTGCCCGCGTCTACCGCCGGGCCAACGGCATCCCCGACGACCTGGGCACGGCCGTGAACGTCATGCAGATGGTCTTCGGCAACCGGGGCGACACCTCCGCGACCGGGGTGTGCTTCACCCGCAACCCGTCGACCGGCGTCAAGGAGCTCTACGGCGAGTTCCTCGTCAACGCGCAGGGCGAGGACGTCGTCGCCGGCATCCGCACCCCCAAGCCGCTCGCCGAGATGGAGGAGGTGCTGCCGGAGGCATACTCCCAGCTCGTGCAGACCATGCACGACCTCGAGGCGCACTACAAGGACATGCAGGACATCGAGTTCACCGTCGAGGACGGCACGCTCTACCTGCTGCAGACCCGCAACGGCAAGCGCACCGCGGCCGCCGCGCTGCGGGTGGCGCGCGACCTCGTCGAGGAGGGTGTCCTCACCCAGGAGGAGGCGCTGCAGCGCGTCGAGCCGGGCCAGCTGGACCAGCTGCTGCACCCCGCCATCGACCCCGAGCACGGCCGCAGCCCGGTCACCAAGGGCCTGCCGGCCTCCCCCGGCGCCGCCGTGGGCGAGGTCGTCTTCGACGCCGACACCGCCGCCGCCCGCGGCGGGGCCGGCGAGCCGGTCGTCCTCGTCCGCTACGAGACGACGCCGGACGACATCCACGGCGTCATCGTCGCCCAGGGGGTGCTCACCGCCCACGGGGGTATGACGTCGCACGCCGCGGTCGTCGCGCGCGGCATGGGCAAGCCGTGCGTGGCCGGGGCCAGCGGCATCCGGATCAACACCACGGACCGGACCCTCACCGTGGGTGGGCACACCTTCGCCGAGGGCGACCTCATCACCCTGGACGGCTCGACCGGCGAGGTCTACGGCGAGGCGCTGGAGCTGGTGCCGCCGCAGATCAACGAGGACTTCGAGGCCATCGTCACCTGGGCCGACGAGGTGCGGCGGCTCGGGGTGCGGGCCAACGCCGACACGGGCGAGGACGCGGCCAAGGCCCGGGAGCTGGGTGCCGAGGGCATCGGGCTGTGCCGCACCGAGCACATGTTCATGGCGGCCGACCGGCTGCCGGCGGTCCGGCAGATGATCCTCGCCGAGACCGACGAGGACCGTGCCGCGGCCCTGGAGACCATCCTGCCCATGCAGCAGGAGGACTTCGAGGGCTCTTCACGGCGATGAAGGGGCTGCCGGTCACCGTCCGGCTGCTGGACCCGCCGCTGCACGAGTTCCTGCCCGACCTCGTCGAGCAGTCGCTGCTGGTGCAGCGCCTGGAGCTGACCGGCGGCGACGCCGACGAGCTCACCGCGGCCAAGGCCCTGCTCGGCCAGGTCAAGCGCCTGCACGAGCAGAACCCCATGCTCGGCACCCGCGGCTGCCGGCTGGCGATGCTCTACCCGGAGATCCCCGAGATGCAGACCCGGGCCATCGTCCGCGCGGCCCTCGCGGTCCGCGAGCGCGAGGGCGAGACGGCCGGCGTCGAGATCATGGTCCCGCTCGTGGCCTACGCCTCCGGCTGCAGGCGCAGCGGGCGGTGGTCGAGAGGGTGGTCGGCGAGGAGCTGGGGAGCGCCGGTGCCGAGCTCGACGTGACCGTCGGCACCATGATCGAGCTGCCGCGGGCCGCGGTGGTGGCCGACCAGATCGCGCAGCACGCCGACTTCTTCTCCTTCGGCACCAACGACCTGACGCAGACCGGCATCGGCATCTCCCGCGACGACGCCGAGGGCGGCTTCCTGTCGGCCTACGTCTCCGACGAGGTCATCCCGCACAACCCGTTCGAGTCCATCGACCGCGACGGTGTCGGTGGCCTCGTCCGGCTGGGCGCCGAGGGCGGCCGGTCGGCCAAGCCCGACCTCAAGCTCGGCGTGTGCGGCGAGCACGGCGGCGACCCCGCCTCCATCCTGCTGTTCGAGGAGCTGGGGCTAACTACGTCTGCTGCTCGCCCTACCGCGTCCCCATCGCCCGGTTCGCCGCCGCCCGCGCGGTGCTGGCCGGGCAGGGACGTCCTGACCCGCGCACCCAGGACGGTGACGTGCGCCTCGACGGTGCCCGGCCGGGCCGGCGGCCGGCGGTGAGCGGGCCGGCGGTGAGCCGGCCGGGCCAGGCGCTGGTCGACCTCCACCGCCTCGGCGGCTTCTTCGCGCTCACCGACCCGGCCGGGAGCGACGCCGTGCCGTGGCCCGAGCTGCTCGGCGAGGACCGGCTGGGCGCCCGGCTGGCCCAGGTGCGCGCGGCCCTGGCCACCAGCACCGGTCAGGACCCGGGCGACGTGGACCCGAAGGTGGCCGCGTCCGCCCTGCAGGTGGGCCTGGCCTCCCGGCTGCTGTCGGTGGGCCTGGCCACGGCGGTGCTGCACGGCCGGGTGCCCGACCTGCTCTCCGGCCACCTGCTCGGCTCACCCGGTCACCGCGGCGAGGTGCCGCTGGCACTGGCGCCGGACACGCCCTGGACCCTCGTGGCGACCCTCGACGAGGCGGCCGACCGGCTGGCGCGCACCCTCGTGGCCGGCAGCCTGGCGGACCTGGACGAGGCGTGCACCCGGGTGGGCGGCGTGTCCCCCCGGGTCCTGCTGAGCAACACCACCTCGAGCCTGGTGGGGGCCGCGCGGGTGCTGGCCCACACCCGGCCCGGCTCCGGGCCCGCCGCGTGGGAGCTGGCGCGCCTGCTGCTCTCCACGCCGGGGCTCGCCCCCGGGGGCGGCGCCCGCCCCCGGGCCGGCCTCCCTGACGGGGTCGGCGGCGCGATGGAACGACCCGACGAGGCCTTCGTGCGCCGCGGCTGCTGCCTCTTCGACCGCATACCCGGGCACGGGCTGTGCCCCGACTGCGTCCGCGCACCGAGCCACCCCCACCTGGTCACCCCCGGCCACTGACCAGGCCAGCCGGACCCCGCCTGTGCAGGCGAACCCTGTGCATGCCCACGGCACCCTGTGCATGCCGTATACCGCATGCACAGGGTGCCGAAGGCGTGTTCAGGCTGCGATCCCTGGCACAGACTCCCCACCGAGGGGCTCGGGCGTGCGGAGAACGGGCACCCGGGCGCGGGCGCAGGGGCGTGCGGAGGTGCGGGGACCGAGCCCGGGGTCAGCCGGGTGGGATCGCGCCCGTCAGCGGGGGCGGACGGTGCCGGTCCCGCTCTCCTGGTCGTAGGCGTACACCTCGACCCCGTCGATCCACGTGCGCAGCACCCGGGACTGCAGGTCGAGCCAGTCGCCGGACCACAGGGCCAGGTCGGCGTCCTTCCCCACTTGAGGGCCCCGACGCGGTCCTCCACGCCCAGCATCCGCGCCGGGTTGATCGTCACGGCGCGCAGGGCGGCCGTCCCGGTCCATCCCCTCGCGTGACCGCGAGCGCGACCTGGGTGATGAGGTAGTCGATGGGGACCACCCGGTGGTCGGTGATGATCGCGACACTTGCACCCCGGCGCGGGCGAGGATGCCCGGGCGCCGCAGCGTGCGGTCGCGCACCTCCACCTTGGAGCGGCGGTCACGATCATCGGGCCGATATTACCGGGATGTTCCGCTCGGCGACGAGGTCGGCGACATGTATGCCTCGGTGCCGTGGTCCAGGACGATCCGGAAGCCGAACTCCTCCGCGATTCGCAGGGCGGTCAGGATGTCGTCGGCGCGGTGGGCGTGCAGGCGCAAGGGATCTCGCGGTCCAGCACCTTGCCAGGGCCTCGATGCCAGGTCGCGCTCGACCGGCTTGCCCTCGCCGCCGCGACCTTGGCGTGGTAGGTCTGCGGCCGACGATGGCGCTCGCGCAGCACGAGCGGCCGACGCCGATCCTGGTCGACGGCATCTTCTTCTGATCGCCGTAGACCCGCTTGGGGTTCTCGCCAAGCGCGGCCTTGAGGCCGACGGGCTTGCGCACGCACCATCTCGTCGACGTGCGGCCGAAGCACTTCACGCGCGACCGCCTGGCCGCCGATGATGTTGGCGCTGCCGGGGTCGACCATGACGGTGGTGACGCCGCCGGCGAGGGCATCCTTGAAGCCCTGGTCCTCGCGGGTTGATGGCGTCGATGGCGCGCAGGTGCGGCGTCGACCGGGTCGGTCATCTCGTTGACGTCCATGCCCGCCCAGCCCTCGCCCTCCTCCCAATGCCGACGTGCATGTGCGCGTCGATGAGCCCGGGCACCACCCACGCCACCGGCCGTCCACGACCTCGGCGTCGTCCGGCACGGCGACCTCGGCGCGGGGCCGACGGCCTCGATGGACCCCGTCGCACCAGCACCGTGCCGTCCTCCACGGGTCCGCGTCGACGGGGACGACGTGGGCACCTACGAGCGCCAGGGCGGTGTGGGTCTGGGCATGCGCGCTCCTCCGGTGGTGGGCCAGGATGCTGTCACCCGGCGCGGTGTCCCGCGGGCATGGCCTGCCGGCCGTGCCCCGCCGAGGCTATGCGGGTCACGGCTGTGACTCACACCTCAGCGTGCCCAGCCGGCCCGCAGGCCGTACCCTTGTGCCGGCAGTCGCGATGGGAGGATGGGAACACTGTCCTCGGCCTCGCGTTGGCACGGTCAGAGTATCGCGGACTTACCTCCCGTGCGAGCTCACCCAGACGGATACAACGATGTGTCGTCCCCGCCGGACACGCGTGGTCCGCGCCCTGGGACCAAGGGCCGGCGAGCAGGACCCACCACACCCCGCGCGGGCGACAGACCAAGGAGTACACACTGATGGACTGGCGCGACCGCGCGGCCTGCCTGGAAGAGGACCCCGAGCTGTTCTTCCCGATCGGCAACACGGGCCCGGCGCTGCAGCAGATCGAGGAGGCCAAGGCCGTCTGCCGCACCTGTCCGGTCATCGACACCTGCCTGAAGTGGGCGCTGGAGACCGGCCAGGACGCCGGCGTCTGGGGTGGCCTGTCCGAGGACGAGCGCCGGGCCCTCAAGCGCCGCAAGGCGCGCGCCCGGCGGGCGGGCTGACCAGCAGGGAGGCAGACCGCGAGCTACTCCGACGGCCGGCCCGGCCGAGAGCCGGTGTCCGGCTCAGCCTCTGGCGACCACCGAAGCCGCACGGTGAACCGCACGACGGTCCCGTGCGGTTTCGCCTCTCCCACCTGATCGTGCCCGCGCAGGTCGCTGATCAGCGCCTCCACGATCTGCATCCCCAGGCCCTGAGCGGCCGGGTCCGTCCCGGGCGGGTAGCCCGCGGCCCGTTGTCGCTCACCGACCTCGAGCACGTCGTCCCGTGCTCGTCCTCCGTCCGCGGCGGCCTGACCACCACCCGCGGCGCCGCACGTCGCGGCCACGTCGCCGCGCTCCTCGAAGCCGTGCTCGACGGCGTTGTGCACCAGCTCGGCCAGCACCATCGCCAGGTGGGTCGCGTCCTCCGGCCGGCAGCCTGCCGAACGACCCTCGCAGCTCGGTCCCGACCACCGCCTGCGTCGAGGCGACCTCGACCGTCGCGCGCAGGATCCGGGTGGCGACCTCGTCGAAGTCGACCCGCTCCGAGAAGCCCTGGCTGAGGGTGTCGTGCACCAGCGCGACCGTCGACCAGACGGCGGACCGGCCTCCGCCAGCGCCTCCTGCGCGCCCGGGTCGTCCAGCCGGCGGGACTGCAGCCGCAGCAGCGCCGCCACGGTCTGGAGGTTGTTCTTGACCCGGTGGTGGATCTCCCGGATCGTCGCCTCCTTGCTCAGCAGCTCGCGCTCCCGGCGCCGGATCTCGCTGACGTCGCGCATGCAGCAGCAGCGCCCCGACGCGCCGCCCGCCGTGGGTCAGCGGCACCGCGCGCAGGGTGAGGTTGACGTGGCGGTCTCGATCTCGGTCCCCCAGGGCGCCCGGCCGGTGAGCACCAGCGGGACGGTCTCGTCGACACGTGGCCCGGCGGTGAGCCGGGTGGTGACGATCTCCGCCAGGTCTGCCCCGTTGACCTGGTCGGTGTGCCCCAGCCGGCGCAGCGCCGAGACGGCGTTGGGGCTGGCGTAGTCGATGACGCCCGTCGGCGGTCAGCCGCACCACGCCGTCCCCGACACGCGGGGCGTCCCGCGGCCCGACGCCGGTCGCCGCCCGTCCATGGGGAAGGCGCCCTCGGCGATCATCTGAACAGCTGCTGGCTGATCTGCAGGTAGTTGACCTCCAGCCCTCCCTGCTGCCGCATGTTCTGCAGGTCGGTGTGCCGCACCAGCACCGCGATGGGTCGGCCGCGTGCGCGCCACCGGGACGTACTGCTCCCGCACGTAGCCCACCTCGTCGGGCGTCAGCCGGCTTGCCGGTCCCATGACCTGGGTGAGCAGGCGCTCGCGCGCCGGGCCGGGGCCTGCCCCGATGACGTCGTCGTGGTAGAAGTTCGGCCCGGTGGTGGGCCGGCGTGGGCGGCGAGGAACCACGGCGACAGGTGCGGGTCCGCGGCGTCGTCCAGCTGCACCGGCAGCCACAGCGTGAGGTCGGCGAAGGAGAGGTCCGCCAGCATCTGCCAGTCACCGACGAGGCGGTGCAGCCAGTCGACGTCGGTCAGCGTCCCGACAGGTCGAGCGTAGCACGCGCACTCACCAGGTGCGTCCCGGGCCAGACAGCCACGCGGGGACGTCGGCGCGACGGCAACCCGTCGGTCAGGTGCCGGCCGAGCCGGCTGGCGGACCAGCCCGCGCAGGGTGCGCAGCGCCACCGAGAGCGGTGCCAGGTCGGGCTCGGTCATGCCGCTGACGGTGCGCAGCACCTGGCTGGTGCGGACCAGCGCCTCGCGGTTGCTCCGCCATCCACTCGCGCACCCGCTCCACCGATCGTCCGCGGCCGCGGCTCGGTCCGCTCCACCACGGTGCGGGTCAGGCCCGCGCATGACGCCGTAGAGGTCGTCCCGCAGCGCGCCGCGGGCCAGGGAGGACCACCGGTCGTCGCGCGGCAGGTTGCGAGACGTGCGTCAGCAGGTCGTCCATGCGGAAGGCCTCGGACACCCCGAAGTAGATCTCGGCCACCTCCGTCGACGTCGCGGTCGATCTCCCCGGCGAGCTCGGCGACGTCCAGCAGCGAGTAGCTGTCCAGCAGCGAGGCGAAGGTCTGGGCGAGGTCCTCGTCGGGATGCCGTTCGACCGCGCCCACTCGGCCCGCTGCGCCCAGCGCTCCTGCTCGTGGCCCTGGAGGAGCTCACCCAGCGCGGGGCCAGCGTCTGCACCGGCTCGGCGAACCGCTCGATCTCGGCCGTCCATGCCGCTGGACAGCGACCGGTTGTTGAGGAACCACCGGGTGGCGCGGTCCAGCAGCCGGCGGACCTCGAGGTAGAGCTCGGTCTGCGATCGTCGGTCGGTACCTGGTTGTCCAGCGCCTCGACGGCGTCGGTGTAGTCGGCCAGCCCGAAGACCGCGCGCACGACGTGGAAGGCGCGGGCGATCTGCACCACCGTCGCGCCGGTCTCCTCCTGCGCCCGGAAGGCGAAGGAGACGCCGCCGCGGTTGACCATCGCGTTGGCGATCTCGTTGACGACGATCTCGCGGCGCAGCGGGTGGTCCAGGATCTGCTCCCGCGCCCGCTCGCGCAGGGGCTCCGGGAAGTAGCCCATGCAGCGGCCGAGCAGCGCCGGGTCGTCGGGCAGCTCGGTCTCGCTGAGCTCGGTCTTGATCCCGAGCTTGGCGTAGGCCACGAGGACGGAGAACTCCGGGGCCGTCAGCCCCGTTCCGGCCTCCTCGCGGCGCGCCCACTCGGCGTCGTCGGGCAGGAACTCCAGCGCCGGGTCCAGGCCGGCCGTGCTCACCGAGGTAGCGGATGAGCCGCTGGTGGACCGACGGCCATGACCCGCCTTCTGGAGCCGGCCGTTGCCGATGAGGACGTTCTGCTCGTAGTTGTGACGCAGCACCTGTGGGCCACCTCGTCGGTCATCGACGCCAGCAGCTCGTCGCGCTGCTCCAAGGTCAGCTCGCCGCCGCTGCACCAGCGGCGGTCAGCGCGATCTTGATGTTGACCTCGTGGTCGGAGGTGTCCACGCCGGCCGAGTTGTCGATCGCGTCGGTGTTGACGTGCACCGCCGGCGCAGCGCCGCCTCGATGCGCCCCCGCTGGCGTGAGCCCCAGGTTGCCTCCCTCGCCGACCACCCGGACCCGCAGCTCGCGGCCGTCGACCCGGATCGGGTCGTTGGCGCGGTCGCCGATCTTCGGCGTCGCTCTCCGTCGAGGCCTTGACGTAGGTGCCGATCCCGCCGTTCCACAGCAGGTCGACCGGCGCCATCAGGATGCGCCCGCAGCAGCTCGGTCGGGCGTCAGCGGAGCTGACGCCCTCCTCGAGGCCCAGCCGCTCCCGGACCTGCGGGCTGACCGGGATCGACTTCGGCGATGCGCGGGTAGACGCCGCCGCCGTCGCTGATGAGGTCGGTGTCGTAGTCCGCCCAGCTGGAGCGCGGCAGCTCGAACAGCCGCTGCCGCTCGGCGAAGGAGGTCGCGGCGTCGGGGTCGGGGTCGAGGAAGATGTGCCGGTGGTCGAAGGCGGCGACCAGCCGGATGTGCTCCGAGAGCAGCATGCCGTTGCCGAAGACGTCGCCGCTCATGTCGCCGATGCCGACGACGGTGAACTCGCTCGCTCTGGGTGTCCAGCCCCAGCTCGCGGAAGTGGCGCTTGACCGACTCCCACGCACCGCGGGCGGTGATGCCCATCCCTTGTGGTCGTAGCCGGCAGAACCGCCCGAGGCGAAGGCGTCGTCGAGCCAGAAGCCGTAGTCTGCGCGCCACCCCGTTGGCGATGTCGGAGAAGGTCGCCGTGCCCTTGTCGGCCGCGACCACCAGGTAGGGGTCGTCGCCGTCGTGGCGCACCACCCGCGGCGGGGGCACGATCTCGCTGCCTCGACGCGGTTGTCGGTGACGTCGAGCAGCCCGCTAGATGAAGGTGCGGTAGGCCGCCTTGCCCTCGGCCAGCCAGGCGTCGCGGTCGACGGCCGGGTCGGGCAGCTGCTTGGCGACGAAGGCGCCCTTGGACCCGGTCGGCACGATGACGGCGTTCTTGACCATCTGCGCCTTGACCAGACCCGAGCACCTCGGTACGGAAGTCCTCGCGCCGGTCGCTCCAGCGCAGCCCGCCGCGGGCGACCGCGCCGAACCGCAGGTGGCAGCCCTCGACCCGCGGAGCGTAGACCCAGATCTCGAACGCCGGCCGCGGCTCGGGCAGCATCGTCGAGCTCGCGCGGCAGCAGCTTGAGGCTGACGTAGCCTTGGGCGCACCCTCGCGTCGCGCTGGAAGAAGTTGGTGCGCAGGGCGGCCTGCACCACCGCGCCGAGCGCGCAGGATGCGGTCCTGGTCGAGGCTGGCCACCTCGTCCAGGGCCTGCGTCGATCTCCTCGTCCACGCGCTCGGCCGCGCTCCTGCCGCGCCGCGTCGTCCTCGGTCGAGCGTCGGGGTCGAAGCGGGCCTCGAACAGCTCGACGAGCAACCGCGGCGATCTCCGGGTTGGCGACCAGCGCCTCCTCGATGTAGTCCAGGCTGAGGTCCGCCGACCTGGCGCAGTGTAGCGGCCAGCGCCCGCAGGATGACCGACCGTGCGCCAGTCCAGACCGGCGGTGAGGACCAGGGCGTTGAGCTGTCGGACTCGGCGGCGCCACGCCCATACCGCGGTGAAGGCGTCCTCGAAGGCCGCGGCGACCTGCTGCTCGGTCCGGTCCTCGCCGCCGTCCCACACCGACTCCGCGGCGGCCCGCAGGCCGAAGTCGTAGATGTAGTCTGCGCGAGCCGTCGGTGCAGCCTCCATCTCGTAGGGCCGCTGGACGGTGACCTCCAGGCCCAGGTGCGGCGAAGACGGGCAGCACGTGCGGTGAGCGACATCTCCTCGGAGCGGTAGACCTTGAGCCGCCGCTCGATCGGGTCGTCACCCGCCGTCCCGGTAGACGTGCGGGCGGGCCGCGGCGTCGCCCAGCCGTGCAGCTCGCCCAGCCGCTGCCAGGTCGAGGTAGGCGGCCTCGCCGTCGAAGTCCTCCTTGTAGGCCTCGGGGAAGGCGTCGGCGTAACCGGGCCAGCAGGTCCCGGCCTCGGCGTCGTCCTCGACGTGCGCGGCGACCGCGTCGGTGAGGTCCTCGACCCAGGTCCGGGTCACCGCGGTCAGCCGACGCTGCAGCTCCTGCTCGGTCGACGCTCGGGCAGTCCTGGTCCCGGGGGACGGCGATGACGAAGTGCAGCTGGGCGAGCGGCTCGTCGCCGACCCGGGTGGCGTAGTCGGCGACTGGCCCCCGTAGGTCTCCTCCAGCAGCCGCTGCACCCGCAGCCGGTTGGCGGTGTTGTAGCGGTCGCGGGGCAGGTAGACCAGGCGCGCTGACGAACCGGCCGAACTCGTCCCGGCGGACGAACGCCTTGGCCGCGGGCCGCTCGAGCAGGCGCACCACCTCACCGGCCGTCGCGGCGAGGTGGTCGACCGGCGCCTGGAACAGCTCGTCGCGCGGGTAGGCCTCGAGGATGCTGACGAGGTCCTTGCCGGAGTGGCTGTCCGGGGCGAACCCGGACTCGGCCACCACCGCTTGACCTTGGCGCCGACGATGGGCAGCCGCGGCTCGGACTCGGTGTAGGCGCTCTGGGTGAACAGGCCGAGGAAGCGCTGCTCCCCGACGACCTCGCCCCGCCGTCGAACCGGCGGACGCCGATGTAGTCCAGGGGCACCGCCCGGTGGACGGTGGCGCGCGTGTTGGCCTTGGTGACGGTGAGCAGCCGCGGCTCGCGGGCGGTCCGGCGGCCTCCGGCCGAAGCGGGCTGAGCGTGGTCGGCGACGTCCTTCTGGTCTGCGCAGGATGCCCAGACCGCTGCCGGGCACGGCCTCGCAGCGCAGCCCCTCGTCGCGTCCTCGACCAGGTCGTAGCCGCGGTAGCCGAGGTAGGTGAAGTGGTGGTCGTCGACCCAGCTGAGGAAGTCGATGGTCGGGCGGACCTCGTCGGGGTCCACGGTCGCGGCGGGGCGTCTCGCAGCGTCGGCGATGGCCCACGGGCCCGCTGCCGCATGGTCCCCCAGTCCCCGCACCGCACGCGCGCACGTCGACGCAGGACCCGCTCGCAGGTCCTCGCGGAGGGTCTCGCGGTCCTCGCGCGTCCGTGACCCGGTCGATCTCGACGTGCATCCACGACTCGACCCGCTGACCCTCCCCGGCGTCCTGCGGGTCGATGTCCAGCACGTCACCGGAGGCCTCGTCCACGACGACCTGCGGGTGGAGGAGCTGGTGCACGCCCAGACCGTGCCGGCTGACCTCGCCCAGCACCGAGTCGACGAGGAAGGGCATGTCGTCGGTCACGACCTGCACCACCGTCTGCCGGCTCGTCCAGCCCCCGTCGTCGCTGGTCGGGTTGAGGACGCGGATGGCGGCGCCGGCCCGTCGCCCCGCGCCTCGGACAGCTCGGCCATCGAGCCCGCCATCGCCTCGCGCTGCTCCCGCTGGCGGCCGGCCAGGTCGGTCGCGGCCAGGTGGTGGAAGAACCGGTCGGTCAGCGTGTCGGTCGACGTCATCGTGCGCGTGCACTCCTCGTGGTCGCGGGCGGTCGGCGCACCACGACGTGCGCCTGGCGCCACCCTACTCGGCCGGGGCTGCGTCGCCCGCCTGGGGACAACCCCGGTGTCGCGCGCTCCGGCCCCTCTAGGCTGGACCGCATGACCGGCATCGACCGGCCCCCCGGGCCCGCCGGACCGGGGCCGCGGGCCGGGGACCGACCTGCGCTCTCCGCCCGGCCCACGGCGCTGCTGCGCGCGGCCGACGAGGTGGCCGGGCTGGCGCCCGACCTGGGGTGGTCCGAGGCCAGCGGTCTCGTGGAGGGCCTGCTCGACGGCCTCGCCCACGTGCTGGCCGATGCCGCCACGGACCGTGACCAGCCGCGACCCCAGCCGCTCGTCGTGGGGGCGATCGGCGGGGCCGACCGGTCTCCCGACCACGCGGGCTGCCGGGCCACCGCCGGCCGCCTGCGGGTCCTCGCCCTCGAGCTGGCGCGGCACCCCGCGCCCTGGGCCGAGGAGGCCTCCGGCGTCATGACCGACCTGGGCGACCTGCTGGACCAGGTGGCCGACCGGACCCGGCGCGGGGCACTGACCCGCGCCGACAAGGGCGTCGTCCTGCGCCGGCTGCACGGGCTGCACCGACGGCTGCGCGACGTCCTGCCCACGCGACCCGTTCAGGACGTACGGTGAGCCCATGAGGATCACCGAGACCATCCGCCACCCGGCGGACCCGCAGCGCACCTTCGAGATGCTGACCGACCACGCCTTCCAGGTCCGGCGCTGCGAGCGCGCGGGCTCGCTGGACCAGACGGTGCACGTGGAGACCGCGCCGGACGGCACCACCACGGTGACGACGCAGCGGCACCTGCCCACCGACGGCATACCCGACATGGCCAAGGGACTGGTCGGGCCGCGGCTGCTGGCGGTGGAGACGGTGCGGTGGGGGTCGCCGGACGCCGACGGGGAGCGGGAGGGCGCGATGAGCCTGGAGATGCCCGGCCTGCCGATCACCTTCACCGGCGGCATCCACCTGCGACGCGGTTCCGAGCCCCAGGTCACCGAGCACATCGTGGACGGTGACCTGGAGGCGCGGGTGCCCCTCATCGGCCGACGCGTGGAGGCGATGGTCGCCGAGCGCATGCGCGACGTCGTGCAGCTGGAGGAGCAGGTCGCCCGGGAGTGGCTGGCCGGGGGCTGAGGCCCCGGCCGCCGCTCAGCCCATGAACGGGTAGCGGTAGTCCGTCGGCGGCACGAAGGTCTCCTTGATCGTGCGGGGTTGATCCAGCGCATGAGGTTGGCGAGCGAGCCCGCCTTGTCGTTGGTGCCGCTGACGCCCGGCCGCCGCCGAAGGGCTGCTGGCCGACCACCGCGCCGGTCGGCTTGTCGTTGATGTAGAAGTTGCCCGCCGCGAAGCGCAGCCGCTGCGTCGCCTCGCGCGACCGCGGCGCCGGTCGTGGGCGAAGACCGCGCCGGTCAGGGCGTACGGGGTCACCGACTCCACCGGTCGAGCATCTCGCCCCACTCCGGCGTCGGGGTAGACGTGGACGGTGACGACGGGCCGAAGATCTCCTCGCACATCAGTCTCGTAGCTCGGGGTCCTCGACGACTGCACGATCGTGGGTCGCACGAAGCAGCCCTCGGAGTCGTCGTAGCGTGCCGCCCGCGACGATCTCCACGTCGGCGGCCGCGTGCGCGCGCTCGATGTAGCCGCGTGATGCTTGTCGAAGGCGCTGCGCGTCGATGACCGCGCCCATGAAGTTCCGGAAGTCGCGCACGTCGCCCATCGTCAGGCCCTCCGTCGTCTGCGACCAGCGCGCTCGCGCACCGTCCCCCACAGCGACCCGGGGACGTAGACGCGGGAGGCGGCGCAGCACTTCTGCCCCTGGTACTCGAAGGCGCCGCGGACGATGGCGGTGGCAGCACCGCGGGGTCGGCGCTGGGGTGGGCCACGATGAAGTCCTTGCCGCCCGTCTCGCCCACCAGGCGCGGGTAGGAGCGGTAGCGGTCGACAGGTTCGCCGCCACCGCCTTCCAGAGCAGCTGGAAGACGTCGGTGGAGCCGGTGAAGTGGATCCCGGCGAGGTCGGGGCTCGTCCAGGCAGGCCTCGGTGACCGCCGGGCCGGTGCCGGGCACGAAGTTGATGACGCCCGGCGGGCAGCCCGGCCTCCTCCAGCAGCCGCATGATGTAGCGCTGGCGGCGCGCTGCTGGTCGGCGGGCTTCCAGACCACCACGTTGCCCATGAGCGCCGGCGCGGTGGGCAGGTTGCCGGCGATGGAGGTGAAGTTGAACGGGGTGACCGCGTAGACGAAGCCCTCCAGCGGCCGGTGGTCGATGCGGTTCCAGATCCGCCGGCGAGTTGCGGATCGGCTGCTCGGTGAGAGCTGCCGGGCGAAGTGGACGTTGAAGCGCCAGAAGTCGACCAGCTCGCAGGCGGTGTCGATCTCCGCCTGGTGGGCGGTCTTGCTCTGGCCGAGCATGGTGGCGGCGTTCACGCGTGGCCCGCCAGGGGCCGGCGAGCAGGTCGGCCGCCTTGAGCAGGATCGAGGCGCGCTCGTCGAAGGACATGGACCGCCAGGCCGGCGCCGCCTCCAGGGCCGCCTCGACCGCTGCGCCGGCGTCCTTCTTGGTCGCGTCCCGCAGGGTGCCCAGCACCTCGGCGTGGGCGTGCGGCTGGACCACGTCGATCGCGGCGCCGCCCCCGGTGACCCGGGCGCCGCCGATGACGTGCGGGAGGTCCACCGGGGTGGCCGCCATCTCGGCGAGCGCGGCCTCGAGAGCGCCTCGCTCGGCGCTGCCCGGCGTGTAGTCCAGCACGGGCTCGTTGAGTGGGCTGGGGACGTCGACGATGCCATCCATGGCTCGAACTCCTCGGGTCGGTCGGTCGATCAGTCTGTCAGTCGGTCGTGGGAGCGGTCGAGGGCCCGGGCGCCGGGCCGCCCGGCAGGTCGTGCTCCAGCCGCCGGGTCAGCTCCAGCACGTGGTCCAGCTCGGTGGTGTCGAACCACGACAGCTCGATGTCCTCGCCGTCGTCGTCGGAGGGCAGCGACACGTCACCGGTGACGACGTCGTCGCCCAGGTGCAGCGCCGCGACCCGCGGCAGCTCGACCGAGGACACCTCGATCCACACGTCGTCCGCCCCGGACGTCACCAGCCGGGTGTCCACGTCCACGGCGGCCAGCACGACGGGTGACCCGGTGCTCGCGAGAGCGACGGCGGCCACCTGGGTCGCGGCATACTCCAGCTCGTCGGTGTCCGCACCCGGCTCCTGCGCCCGCAGCGCATCGGTGACCGCGGTCGCCCGCAGCGGCCCTCCGAGCCGGCGGTCCTGCCGCAGCGCGGCGAGCCGCTCTCCGGTCAGCGGCACGTAGCAACGCACGGTCGTCATCGCCGACCTCCTCCTCCGGGTCACCAGGGGCGGCCGCGAGCACGGCCACACGGTCATGGTGTCAGACGTCGCCGCCGTCCCGGAGGGTGGGGCGACGGGCCCTCACGCGCGGGTCCGCCCACGCGGCCACCATCGCCCCGGGGCCGCCTCGGCGCTGCCGCGGCGTCCGCTCACCAGGTGGGCCAGCGTGCGGATGGCCACCCGGGCCGGGCTGGAGGGGCGTGACTCGGCGAGCGTGTGCCCGTGCAGCAACGCCGCGTCCAGGGCGTCGCGGTCCTCGGGGACGACGTGCACCTGGCTCACCCCGGCGAAGCGTCGCAGCGTCTCGGTGATGCGGCGGCCCGGGTCCGGACCCACGGGGCCCGGGCGGACCCGGGTGACCACCACCTGCGCCGGCGCACCGGTCACCCCGGCCACCTGGTCGACGCAGCGGACCAGCCGCTGCAGACCGACCGGGTCGCCGGTCCCGACGACCACCACCTGGTCGGCGCTCCTGCAGCGCGCACAGCGCGGCCCCGTTGCGCCGCGGGGCCTGGTGTCGAAGGAGAGCTCCTCGTCCTGCTCGACCGTGGGGCGCGATGTCGACGACGACCCACCGGGCGACGGCACGGGCCTGCTGGAGGATGTCGGCCAGCGCCGTCTCGCGCAGCTCGGTCCACCGGTCGGCCCGTGGGAGGCCGGTGAGCACGCGCAGACCGGGACGCACCTGGGGGGCGAGGCGCAGGAGGCTGTCGGCGTCGAGGGTGCCCTGGTCCGCGGCGCGGGCGGCGGCCGCGACCCCCGGGGACTCGTCCAGCACGGCCAGCGCCTGGGCGACGCCGGCGCCGTAGGTGTCGGCGTCGACGAGCAGGACGGGGACGGTGGGCGAGGCCAGCTCGGCGGCCAGGTTGACCGCGACGGTCGTCCGGCCGGTGCTGCCGTGCGGCCCCCACACGACCACGACCTGTCCCTCCGGCGGGGTGCCGTCGGAGTCCGGGCCCGGCCCGGCCCCGGGCGCGTCGTCGGCCGGCGCACCGGCCGGCTCCTCCGCACCGCTCGGGCCCTCCGGTCCGAGCGCTCGGACGAGCAGGGGCGCGCTGTCGGCGCGGGTCGTCGGGCTCGGCTCGACGCGGCCTCCGTCGGGGGCGACCTCGCCGTCGGCGCCGGCCGCGGACCGGTGCCCGAGGGAGGCCAGCACCGCGTCGAGCTCGGTGGCGCTGCTGTCGGCCTCCAGCAGCACGGCGACGCCCCGCCGTTGCAGGGAGCGGGCCGCGTCCTCGTCGTCGGGCGGGTGCAGGCCGACGAGGTGCACCCCGGCGTCCTCCAGCGCCGCCACCGCGTCCCGGTCCAGCCCACGCAGGTCGTGGGACACCAGGACGATCTCGGCCAGGCCGGCCCGCGTGACACCGAGCAGCTCCGGCAGGTCGGCGCACCGGCGCACCAGGCGCGCCTGGACCGACCCGGTGAGCAGGCCCGCGACCTGGCTCTCCCACCGCGGGGCCACCGCGGTGACCAGCGGCCGGCTCACCCGTCCTGCTCCCCCTGCGTGCGCGGCGCCGGGACCAGGGTGAGCCGGGCGGCCTGGTCCACCGCGCCGATGACGTCCCCGACCCGGTCGGCAGGGACCACGAGTGCCACCGAGGTGCGGCCCAGCGAGGCGCCCAGCCCGGCGGACTGGTCGGCGACCCGGTCGACGAGGGCCCCCGCCAGCAGCAGCTCGGGGTCGAGGTAGACCTCCCCCGTGGCCCCGGGGTCGCGGCGGCTCACCCAGACGTCGACCGCCGTCCCCACCTGCAGCCCGGAACGGCCGACCCCTCGACCGGGACGTTGACCGTCTTGTCCAGTGCCTGGCGCTGCGTCCCGACCGCGGCCGCGGGCAGCAGCTCCCCCGCCGTGACGCGGCGCAGCAGGTAGGTCCCGTCAGGGACCGGGTCGGAGGCGTCGAGGTAGTGCTCCGTGGCGTCCGCGAGGCGCACCTGGACGGTGACGAGGTCGCCGTCCCGCAGCGGCTGGCCGGGCAGCAGGTCACGGGCCGCGGCGTGCACCGGCGTGGGTGTCGTCGAGGCCCGAGACGAGGCGGGCGCCGCCCGCCACGGAGAGCACCACGAGCAGCACGCCCACGACCAGGCGCAGGTCACGCCACCCGGGCGCCTGCAGCCGGCGGGCCGTGCGTCCGGGCCCGTCCTGCCGCGTCCCTGTGCGTCCCATACGAGGTCCCCTTCGTCCCTGTCGGCCGGAACCGAACCATAGCGCCCCGCAGGCGTCCGTGGCGCTGTGTCCACAGGTGCCCCTCGGACGGCCGGCGGATCCGTACCATCGTCATCAGCACCGACGAGAGGAGACCACCGTGGCCGGGCCGAGGTTCCTGACGCTCACCGACGTGGCAGACACCCTCAACGTGTCCCTGTCCCAGGTCAAGGCGCTCGTCCGGTCCGGCGACCTCGCCGGGGTCAAGCTGGGCGGGCGCGGCGTCTGGCGGGTCGAGGCGTCCGAGCTGGAGGCCTACATCCAGCGGATGTACGCGCAGACCCGCGACTCGCTGCACCTGGGCGAGGGCCCCTAGTCCGGCCGGGCCGGGTCAGAGCCGCTGGATGACCGCGATGGCGTCGTAGGGCAGGGCGACCGTCCCACGGACCGCGGACGAGCGGCGTGGCTCGTCGTCGGCGTGCCGGGCCAGATCCAGGTGGTCGGCCAGCGCCCGGTCCACCGTGCCCGTCAGGTGGTCGCCCTCGCGGTCGTGGACCCTGACCCGCGCCCGGTCCCGGCCCAGCGCCCGCACCGCGTGGCGCAGTCCGAAGCGACGGGGCCGGTCGTCCGCCCGCCCGCTCAGGCCCTCGACCGACGCGAGCGCCGCCGTCACGACCAGGCGTTCCTGGTGCGGTGAGGACCGTTCGTCGCGCAGCAGCACCCAGTCCGGACCGACATCGACGAGCCGACCCTCCAGACGACCCACCCCACGCACACGCACCCGGAGGCCGCGGCCCACGTCCGCCGCGAGACGGTCCCCCAGTCCGACCCGGCCCTGCTCGGCGCGGGTGTGCTCGGCCGCCTCGGCCAGCCTCTCGCGTCGGTCGGCCTCGGCCAGCTGGGCCTCCAGGTCCGCGAAGAGCTGCTCCCACCGCATACGGCCCATCGTGCCAGCAGGCGTGCCGTGCGAGCAGCCCGTCCACAGGTCTTGACGTCCGGTCAGGTACGTCGTACATTGCCGAGAGTGACACGCAAACGGCCACAAACGCACACAAAGATGTTGGCGGCGTCAGGGAGGGGACACCATGAGGACGACAGCATCGCGTCGGCCCGACGCCACACGGGTCGGCTGGCGGGCCAGCGCGTGGGGAGGGCTGGCGGGCCTCCTGGCCCTGGGGGCAGCCGCCGGGCTGGGCCGGCGGGCGGTCGCGTGGTGGCAGGCCGCCGACACCTCGACCCGGGCCATGCCGTGCTCGCGGCCATGCTCGCGTTGGCCGCCGCCCTGCTCGTCTGGGTCGCGACCGTGACCCTCGTCGCGGCCTGGGAGGTCCGCCCGGTGTCGGGTCCGGGGGCGCCGCACCGGTCGTCCTCGGCGGCGGTCCGCGTCGTCGCCGCCCTGCGGTGTGCCTCGCCACCGGGTCCGGCGCCGCCGGTGCCACCCCGGTCCCCCCGGCGGTGCCCGGTGGGGGACGACGGGGGCCCTGAAGACCGGGGGGCGGCCGCCGACCAGGCTGCGGAGGGGGTGTCACCCCCCGGGCCGGTGGAGGTCCCCCTGCCGGGCTGGACCCCGCCAGCCGCAGCCTCCCCGCCCCGCCACCAGGGGGAGATCGACCTGGTCGGAGGTCGCGACACGGCCCCGGTGGGAGCTGCCCACGCACGTGGTCGTGAGGCGCGGCGACACGCTGTGGGGCCTGGCCGGTCGTCATCTCGGCCCCGAGGCCACCTCCGCGGACATCGCGCAGGAGTGGCCGCGGTGGTACGCCGCGAACCTCGGGGTGATCGGCCCCGACCCGGACCTCATCCTCCCGGGGCAGGAGCTGCGGGTCCCGGGCACCGAGGGGAGCCGAGGATGCAGCGGGACCGCAGGGAGTCCCGGCGGTCCTGCACCTGCGGCTCGTGGACACCGCGGAGCCCGCGGCCGAGGGGGCCGACTGGACCCGCGCGGCGGCCGGGGCGCAGGTGGAGGACGGCGACTTCGTGCAGGGCGCCTCGGCGTCGACTTCCGCCACGGCGCCTACGACAGCTTCTTCGGCCCGCAGGCCACCGCGACCCGCGACCTCCCCGAGGCGCCGCGCCTGGGCGGGTCGGATGATCCAGGCGCTCCTGGAGGTCTACGAGGGCGTCCGCTCCCGTGACCAGCTCTCCCGGTGGCTCGGCGCCCGAGATCCGTGAGCGGGCCTCCCGCGGCGGGCCGCCCTCGCGCGGCGGCGAGGGCGCCGCACGAGCGGGCCGCCGGTCGTGCGCTCGGCCATCCCAGCTTCCCCCCGCCGACGGTGTCTGCGAGGTCGCGGCCGTGGTCTGGGTCGAGGGCGGACCCGCGCGCTGGCGATGCGGATGAGCGGGGTGGACGGGCGCTGGCTCGTCACCGCCTGGGAGCTGGGCTGACCGCCCGCTCAGCGGCCGCGCTGGGCGCGGCGCCGCTCTGCCCGGTTCCCGCCCGCGGCCGCCGCCGAGACGGCTCGCCTTCTCCGCCCCGGCGGCTCCCGTCCGCACGGACCCGCTGGCCTCGCCGTGCCGTCCTCGCTGGGCGCCACGAAGGTCAGCTGCTGCTGGCGCGGCAGCTCCTGCGCCTCCTCGGCGCGCTCTGACCTCGGCACGGAACAGGAAGCCGACCGACTCCTCCTTGATCGCCTCCATCACGGCCTGGAACAGCTGGTAGCCCTCGCGCTGGTACTCGACGAGCGGCTCGCGCTGCGCCATCGCGCGCAGGCCGATGCCCTCCTTGAGGTAGTCCATCTCGTAGAGGTGCTCGCGCCACTTGCGGTCCAGGACCTGCAGCACGACCCGCCGCTCCAGGTCACGCATGACCTCCGCGCCGAGCTCGGCCTCCCGCGTCGTCGTAGGCGTGCTGGGCGTCGCTGGTCAGCTCCTCGGCGAGCAGGTCCGTGGTGACGCCGGCGCGGCTCCCGGCCGCCTCGACGACCTGCTCGACGCGAGCCCGACCGGGTAGACCTGCTCGCAGCTCGTGCCAGAGCGGCTCGAGGTCCCATCCCGTCGGCCAGCCCCGCACCGCCGGCGCCGGTGACGTAGTCGCCCACCACGTCGTTGATGAAGTGCCGGACCTGCTCGTGCAGGTCCTCGCCCTCGAGGACGCGGCGCCGCTCGGCGTAGATGACCTCGCGCTGCCGGTTGAGGACGTCGTCGTACTTGAGGACGTTCTTGCGGGTCTCGAAGTTGCTGCGCCTCGACCTGGACTGGGCGCTGGCGATGGCGCGGGTGACCATCTTGGACTCGATCGGCACGTCGTCCGGCATCGCCGAGCGTCGACATGACCCGGTCGACCAGCGCGGCGTTGAACATCCGCATGAGGTCGTCCTGCAGCGACAGGTAGAACCGGGACTCGCCCGGGTCGCCCTGCCGGCCGGCCCGCCCGCGGAGCTGGTTGTCGATGCGCCGCGACTCGTGCCGCTCGGTGCCCAGGACGTACAGCCCGCCCAGCGTCGGCGACCTCGTCGTGCTCGGCGTCCACCGACGCCTCGGCCTGCGGCCAGCGCCTCGTCCCAGGCCGCCTCGTACTCCTCCGGGGTCTCGTGCCGGGTCGAGCCCGCGGGCCCGCAGCGCGGCGACCGCCCGGAACTCCGGGTTGCCGCCGAGCATGATGTCGGTGCCCGCGGCCGGCCATGTTGGTCGGCGACGGTGACCGGCGCCCTTGCGGCCCGCCTCGGCGACGATCGCGGCCTCCCGCTCGTGGTGCTTGGCGTTGAGCACCTCGTGCGGGACGCCGCGCTTCGGCGCAGCTGCTCGGAGAGGTACTCGGACTTCGCGACGCTGACGTCGTGCCGACCAGGACCGGCTGACCCGTCTCGTGCCGCTCCACGATGTCGTCGACGACCGCGCCGAACTTCGCCTCCTCGGTGCGGTAGACGAGGTCGGGCTTGTCGATGCGGATGCATCGGCTTGTTGGTCGGGATCGGCACGACGCCGAGCTTGTAGATCTGGTGGAACTCGGCGGCCTCGGTCTGCGCGGTGCCGGTCATGCCCGCGAGCTTGTCGTAGAGGCGGAAGTAGTTCTGCAGGGTGATCGTGGCGAGGGTCTGGTTCTCGCTCTTGATCTCCACCCCCTCCTTGGCCTCGATCGCCTGGTGCATGCCCTCGTTGTAGCGGCGGCCGGCCAGGATGCGGCCGGTGTGCTCGTCGACGATCATGACCTCGCCGTCCATGACGACGTAGTCCTTGTCGCGCTGGTAAAGCTCCTTGGCCTTGATGGCGTTGTTGAGGTAGCCGATCAGCGGGGTGTTGCGCCGACTCGTAGAGGTTGTCGATGCCGAGGCAGTCCTCGACCTTCTCGACGCCGGGCTCGAGCATGCCGACGGTGCTGCTTCTTCTCGTCGACCTCGTAGTCGCCGTCGGGCTCGATGCCGCGCAGCGGTCGAGCCTCGCCGCGCTCAGCCGCGGACCAGCTTGGCGAACTCGGCGTACCACTTGGTCGCCTGGTCGGCCGGGCCGGAGATGATCAGCGGCGTGCGGGCCTCGTCGATGAGGATGGAGTCCACCTCGTCGACGATCGCGAAGTGGTGGCCGCGCTGGACCAGCTCGTCCTTGGCGAGATCGCCATGTTGTCGCGCAGGTAGTCGAAGCCGAACTCGTTGTTGGTGCCGTAGGTGATGTCGCACGGCGTACTGCTCGCGCCGCTGCGCGGGCGTCATGTCGGCAGGATGCACGCCGGTCTCCAGCCCGAGGAACCCGGTGGACGCGGCCCATCAGCTCGGACTGGTCTGGGCGAGGTAGTCGTTGACCGTGACGACGTGGACGCCGCGGCCGGTGAGCGCGTTGAGGTAGGCGGGCAGGGTCGCGACCAGCGTCTTGCCCTCGCCGGTGCGCATCTCGGCGACGTTGCCCTGGTGCAGCGCGGCGCCACCCATGAGCTGCACGTCGAAGTGGCGCTTGCCGAGGGTGCGCTTGCTGGCCTCGCGCACGGCCGCGAACGCCTCGGGCAGCAGCTGGTCCAGCGTCTGGCCGTCGGCCAGGCGCGCCTTGAACCGGTCGGTCTCCTCGCGCAGCTCCGCGTCGGACAGCCCCTCGAAGTCCTCCTCGAGGGCGTTGACCTGCTTGGCGACGGTCTCCAGGCGGCGCAGCGCGGACTTCTCGCCGGCACGCAGCATCTTCTCGAACAGGTTCGGCACGCGTCTAGGCTAACCGGCATGGCTGAGGATGCCGCATCGAGCGCGGGCCCGGTGCGTCAGCGGGAGGGGCTGCGCATCGTGCCGCCGCACGACGGGCACGCCGGGCTGCTGGCGGAGCTGGGGGCCGACGAGCAGGCGCGCCGGTGGGGTGACGCGGTCCCCGTCCGTGACGCCACCGCGGCCCGCGCCTGGGTGGGCGTCGCCCGCGAGGCGTGGGCCGGGAGGCACCGGTGGGCGCCGCGCCGCTGGGTGGTCGAGGTCGCCCAGGAGACCGCCGCGGACACCGCGGTCCCGGTATGGCGTGCGGCCGGGACGGTGGAGTACCGGCCGGACGGGCACGGGGGCGCCGAGGTGGGGTACGCCGTGCACCCGGACCACCGGGGGCGGGGGGCCGCCACGCGGGCACTCGGCCTGGCCCTCGACCACGCCTTCGACGAGGACGAGGTGGTGCTCGCGCGCTGACGTGCCGAGGTCGGTCACTGGGCCTCCCGGCGGGTCGCCTGGCGGCTCGGGTTCTCGGTGCCGGCGCAGGTCCGTGGGCTGCTGCCGGGGTGGGGCCAGGACCGCGCTCCCCGTGACGGGTGGGTGGCCACGCTGCACCGGGACGACCCGCGCGAGCCGGCATACCCGTGGCGGCAGGTCCCGGTGCTGGCCGAGCGGGGCGGCGACCTCCACCTGCGTCCGTGGCGAGACGACGCCGACGACACCGCGGCTCTGGTGTCCGTGGACGACGTGGTCCGGCAGTTCGTCGGTCCCGTCCTGCCGGGGCCCGGGGAGGAGGCCGCGCGGGCCTGGACGAGGGGCCGGGTCGAGGCGGCCGTGCTCGGGCACAGCCTGACCTGGTGCATCGCCGACGCCCGCTCCGACGCGGCACTCGGCAGCATCTCCCTCTTCGACCTGGTGGACCCGTTCGCCCACGGGTGCGCCGAGGTGGGCTACTGGCTGCTCCCCGCCGCGCGGGGCCGGGGGGCGGTGACCCAGGCGCTGCGCCTGGTCACCCGGTATGCCGTGGCCGAGCTCGGGGTGCACCGGATCGCCGCCCAGACCGACGAGCGCAACGACGCCTCGCACCGCACGCTGATGCGCGCCGGCTTCCGGTGGACGGTCACCGAGCCCCAGTCGTGCGTCTACGCCGACGGGGGCGAGAGGCACGGCACCGCCCGCTTCGCCCTGCTCACCGACCCGTCGGCCGGCTGAGGCGGCGCTCAGCCGGTGGGCAGGTCGACCCGCCCCAGCCCGAGCCAGCCGGCCATCGCCTCCAGCTCGGCGACCAGCCGGGGCGCGGCCCGCGACACGTCGGTGCCCGGCTCCCAGTGCACGGCCCGGGCCAGCAGCACGCCGGCGTCCCGGTCCGCCTTGAGGTCGACCCGTCCGACGAGGTGCTCGTCGAGCAGGAAGGGCAGGACGTAGTAGCCGTGCACCCGCTGGGGGGCGGGCACGTAGATCTCGAGGCGGTAGCGGAAGCCCCAGAGCTGCTCCACCCGCTCGCGTTGCCAGACCAGTGAGTCGAACGGGCTCAGCAGGGCGGCACCCTCCACCCGGCGCGGCCGACGGGCCTGCGGGTCCATCCACACCGGCCGGTCCCAGCCGCGCACCTGCACCCGCTCCGCACGGCCCTGCTCCTCCAGGACCTGCAGGGCCGCCGCGACGACCGGCCCGCGCACCCGGAAGTAGTCGGCCAGGCACCGCATGCTGCCCAACCCGTGCGCCCGCAGCGAGACGGCCAGCAGCTCGACCACCGACTCCAGCTCGTCCGGGGCGCCGTCCTTCCCCGGCGCGTGCCGCACCACCTCCGGCGGCAGCACCCGCTCGGTCAGGGCGTACCGCCGCTCGAACTGGCTGGTGCGCCCGGCGCTGGTGAGGTCGCCGGTCGCGAAGAGGGACTCCAACGAGGTCTTGACCGCCGACCAGTTCCACCCCCAGTGGTCGTGGCGCCGGGTCGCGCCGTGCGGCAGGTGCACCTCCACCTCCCGGGCGGTCAGCGGGCCGTGCTGCGCCACCACGTCGACGACGGCGTCGAGCAGGCCGGGATGCTGCTCGCGCAGCTCCTGACGGCGGGCGAGGACGCGGGGACGGCGCATCCGGAAGCCGAGCAGCGGCCAGGTCTGCACCGGGACCAGCGAGGCCTCGTGCGCCCAGACCTCGACCATCCGACGCCCTGTCCGGGCCCGGCCCCGCTGCCCGACGCCGTCGCGCATCCGGTCCAGCAGCGCCGTGTCGTAGCCGCCCAGCCGGGAGAAGAAGGGCAGGTACTGGCTGCGGGTGAGCACGTTGACGCTGTCGATCTGGACGACGCCGAGACGGTCGAGCACCCCGGTCAGCTGGCGGGTGCCGGGCTCCTCCGGCCGGGCGCGTCCGAATCCCTGGGCCGCGAGCGCGATGCGGCGGGCCTGGGCGTGGGTGAGGGTCAGCACGCCGGCCAGCCTGCCAGGAGCGACCGACGGACCGACCCCGGGGACACCCTCGTGCCGGTGCTCCCCGGGGCCGGTCCGTCGATGTCTCCGCGGCCCGGCCGCTCTCAGGAGGCGGCCGCCTCGGTCCGCTCCGCGGCGGGGCCGTCGTCGTCGCTGTCGGTCCCGGCGTCCACGCAGTCCAGGCGCAGCACGCCGTAGGACCATCCCCGGCGGCGGTAGACCACGCTCGGCCGGTCGGCGTCGGCGTCGTGGAAGAGGAAGAACTCGTGGCCGACGAGCTCCATCTGCGACAGCGCCTCGCCCACGGTCATGGGTGGGGACGCGTGCACCTTCTCCCGGATCTCGATGGGGCTGTTGCCGCGGGTCTGCAGCGCCTCGTCGACCGCCTCCTCGGGGGTGCGCGCGGGGGTCTGCTCGTCGCCGTCGTCCGGCGTCGCGAGGGGGTCGGTCGGCAGCCCGAAGGTGGCCTCGGCGACGGAGGGGAGGCGGTGCTTGCCGGTGTGGGAGACCCGCCGCTTGTCACCCAGCCGCCGCAGCCGCTCGGTGAGCTTGCCCATGGCGAGGTCGAGCGCGGCGTACTCCTCGTCCGCGGCGGCCTCGGCCCGGACGACCGTCCGGTGGACGTAGCAGGTGATCTCGCACCGCTCGGCCTCCTTGGCCTGGCGGGGGTTGGACTCGCGGGTCAGCACCACCTCGGTGCGGCGCACCCGGGGGGCCAGCTGCGGGACCTTGTCCATCTTGTCCTCGATGTGGCGGCGGAAGCGCTCGGGCACGTCCCGCTTGCGACCAGTCACGCTGAGTTCCATCAAAAACCTCCATGCAGGGCGGTGTGGTTCGGGGTATGGCGTCGGCTGAGACGCCTGCTCTCGTCCGGCCTCACCCCCTCACAGCTGCTCGCGAGGTGCTCCATGAACCCACACTAGTCCGGCCCACCCCCGGGCGGTAGCGCGGGCCGCCGGGTCGTCGCGGACCGGCGGGGTGTCGCGGCCACGGTCGCCGCCACCACCCCTCCCGCACCCGCCGCCCGCAGCGCGCGGGCGCACTCGGCCAGCGTCGCCCCGGTGGTGACGACGTCGTCCACGACGACGCAGGGGACGCCCGCGAGCGCACCCGCCAGCCCGGGGTGCACCCGGACGGCGCCGCCCAGGTTGGCGGCCCGCTGCCCGGCGGACAGCCCGGCCTGGTCGGCCACGGTCCGGGCCAGGACGAGGGCCGGGACCACGGCGCGCCGGGACCCCGCGGCCACGACGGCGAGCTCGCGCACCGGGGACCGGCCCCGGGCACGGGTGCTGGACCGTGCCGAGGGTGCGGGGAGCACGGCCACCGGCGCGGACCTCAGGACGGCGTCCCGGTGCTCGGTCGACCCGGCGAGCGCGGCGCCCACCGTCCGCCGGAGCACCGCGCCGAGCACCGGGGTGAGGTCCACCCGGTCCTGCTCCTTCCAGGCGACCACGACCGCGGGCACGACACCCTCGTAGGCCGGGCCGGACCAGGTCGGTGGGAAGCCCGGCGGGCAGGGCGTGGGGAGCCAGGGCCGGGGCCCCGTCAGGCCCAGCCGGGACCGGCAGTCGGGGCAGAGCCGGTGCGCCGCCCGCCCGCAGCCGGCGCAGCAGGCCGGGGCCACCAGCTCCAGCAACGCCCGCAGGTCCTCACCCGGGCGCCACGGCATACCCCAGGGTCGCAGGGCCGAGGCTCCGGTGCCGCTGTCCACAGCCCGGCTCAGCCGCCCGGGACCACCACCTGGTCGGCGTTGCGGACGGGCTGCCACCCGCGCTGCCCCTCGGGGACGTAGACCCCGCCGTCCTGGGTACGGGCGATGACCTGGACCCCGGTGACCCTCGGGACGGGTACCGCGTCGACGAGGCCCGGCAGCTCACCCAGGTGCTCCAGCCAGCCCCCGAGCCGGAGTCGGAAGGCCTGGGGCTCGGCGTCCTCCTGCCGCTGCCCGACGACGACCAGCTCGCCGGCGGCACTCCAGTGGGCAGCGGTGACGTCGCGCAGGTGCGCCGCCACCGGCAGGGGCGCGGTGAGCTCCCGGGGCCGGCCCGCGGAGTCGCGGACGATGCCGCTGACGAACAGACGGTGCACCACCGGCTCCTCGGTGTCGTCCTGCGCCGGGCCCACCACGAGGGCGGCCCTGCTGCCGTCCGGGGAGACCGACACCGTCCGCACCCGGTCCTCGTCCTCGAGCCAGTCGGCGGTGACCGGTCGCGCGACGGAGTCCAGCTGGGCCGCGTCGACCACCCAGACGCGGGGGGTCTGGCTGCTGCGGTGCACCCCACCGACCCAGAACACCA
>CAVVZH010000015.1:0-11288 GCA_963752795.1 uncultured Alphaproteobacteria bacterium | reverse complement strand
CGAACGCGCGGCGTGCCGGCGGCAAAGCGTGGAAATGCCCCCATCCTGAGTCGGTGGCCCAAGGCCGCCCACGTTGCCGCGCCGGCCCCGGCCCAATAGGCTCTTTGCCAGAAAACAACCCCGGAGAGAAACATGCCCAAACTGCTTTATGCCCCCGCTTCGCCCTACAGCGCCAAGGTGCGCATGGCGGCGGCCTATGCCGGCGTTGCGCTGGATGAGGTCAAAACCGACACCGGCGCCGAACCGGAAATACTCTTGAAAAACAATCCGCTCGGAAAGATTCCGGTATTGATTGCCGATGACGGCGAAAGCATTTTCGATAGCCGCGTCATCACCCAATATCTGAACCGCGCAACGCGCAACACGCTCTTCCCGCGCAACCCGCAAAAACGCCTGGAGGCTGAAAAGCTGGAGGCGCTGGCGGATGGGATATGCGATTGCCTGCTGGCGCATGTCTACGAGCGGCGGTTCCGTCCCGAAGAGATCGTGCACGGACCATGGCTCGACAAGCAATGGAGCAAGGTCATGCGCGCGCTCGACCATCTTGAAGCCGCGCCACCGAAATTGCCGAAGAAGATTACCGCCGGACAGATCGCGATCCGTGCCTGCCTTGGCTATCTGGAGCTTCGCTTTCCGGGGAAATGGGAACGGGGCCATTCCAGATTGAAGCGTTGGAGCAAGCGCTTCGACGACAAATTCCCCGAATTGGCGGCGTTCGCACCCCAATAGCCGGCGGACAAGACAAAGCCGGGCAAAGATTTTGCCCGGCTTTTTCAATTATCGGATGGAAGTCGCTTCAGAACTTGATGCCGATACCGGCTTCGATCGTGTTCGAATCGTCGCGGACGTTCGATTTCACGCCGCCGACGTTGAAGTCCTGTTTGCCGTAGCCGGTATAGCGGTACTCGACCCGGGCGAAGACCTTGTCGGTCAGCTTTGCATCGAGGCCTGCGCCGGCCGTCCAACCATAAACGGCATTCTGGTCGCTGCTGACGGGCGTTGTCACCTTCAGGCTCTTGGCCGCTGCACCAGCGGTGCCATAGACAAGCAGGCGGTCGTTCGGTGCGTAGCCGGCGCGGCCACGGAGCGAACCGTCGATGCCGCCGCGCGAACGGATGCCGTTGCGGGAACCGTCGGAACCGTCATAGCCGACGTCACCTTCGACGCCGTACACGAAGTTGCCGCTCTGCATGTTGAAGCCGCCGAAGCCACGACCATGAAACCCGTCCGTATGGACGCGGGTGCCCTGGGTATGGGTGCGGCCGGAAAACGCCGCGCCACCCTGGACACCGGCATACCCTCCGGCCCAACCGGACGGTGCGGGCGCCATAACCGGAGCCGGAGCCGGAGCTTCCTCGGTAACCGCATCCGCCGCAAAGGCCGGAGCGGCGCCGAGCAAGGCGGCAACACCGAATGCGACCGCGATCGGCCGTACTTTGCTAAAACCAATTCTGTTCATGTTCATTCTTTCTAACTCCTGCCACGGAAGGCCAACACTACGCACCTTCCTGTTGTGACACCCCGAGCCGACCGGGAGGATGCGGCCGAGATTGTCTGCCTGGATATTTCGCGGGGAAATGCGGCTGAAGCGCACCGGAAAAAGGGTCTTTCATCGGCGCAAAGACGGCAGAAAATTGACGTTGTAAATCCGCAACATGACGGCTGGCGGGCGACAATTTGCGACGTGCTATCGCGTCTCGGGTCGCCTCGCCTTATATGTAGGCCATCACGGAAAATAAGGGGAACCATGCCCAGAAAACGCAAGACTGCGCTGCTTACCGGGGGCGCGAGGCGTATTGGCCGGGCCATCGCAAACGATCTGTCGGATGCGGGCTTTGCCGTCGCCATCCACTATCACGGATCGGACGAGGAAGCCCTTGAACTGGCCGGTTCCATTAAGGTCCGCGGCGGAAAAGTGGCGATCGTGGAAGCCGACCTCACCGACATGGGCGCAGCCAGCCGTGCTTTCGGGGAAGCCTGCGCCGCGCTTGGACCGATCGGGCTGCTCGTCAACAACGCCTCCATTTTCGCCGATGACGAGTTGCAGGATTTCGACTGGCAGGACTGGGAACGTCATTTCGCCATCCACCTGAAGGCTCCCGTCCATCTTTCCCGTCTTTTCGCCGATGCGCTTCCCGCGGGCGAGCACGGGCTGATTGTCAACATGATCGACCAGCGCGTCTGGAAACTCTCGCCCCGGTTCTTTAGCTATACGCTTTCGAAATCGGCGCTGTGGACGGCCACGCAGACGATGGCGCAGGCGCTCGCGCCCCGCATCAGGGTGAATGCAATCGGTCCGGGGCCGACCTTGCAGGGCGAGCGCCAGACAGAAGCGGATTTCCAACGTCAGGTTCAAGGCGTGATTTTGAAACGGGAGGCCGGACTGGCGGAATTCGGCGCAACCATCCGCTATCTCTGGGAGGCATCTTCGGTGACGGGACAATTGATCGCGTTGGATGGTGGCCAGCATCTTGGCTGGCAGACGCCCGACGTTGCGGGAATTCAGGAATGAGCGGCGGCACGCCACGCAATACGGATACGGACCTGGCGTCGATGGAAGTCGGCGGCGAAGACGATAATATGGATATTGAAAGCGGCGAAGAAGTTTCCGGTTCGCCGGACGCGGTCCCGCGCTCCAGTCTCGATATTGCCTGGGATACGGCCGATCGCGTGGAAGGCAAGACCGGGGCGGAGATCATCCAGGCGCTGGTGAAGCGGCTGCCAAACTCACCCGGCGTTTACCGGATGATGAACGCCGCCGGCGACGTGCTCTATGTCGGCAAGGCGCGCAATCTCAAGAAGCGCGTCACCAATTACGCGCAGGGCCGGTTTCACACCAACCGTATCGGCCGGATGGTGGCGCAGACGGCGACCATGGAGTTCGTCGTCACCCGTACCGAGACCGAGGCGCTGCTGCTCGAGGCCAATCTCATCAAGCGCCTGCGGCCGCGCTTCAACGTCCTTCTGCGCGACGACAAATCGTTCCCCTATATCCTCATCACCGGCGACCATCGTGCGCCCGGGATCTTCAAGCATCGCGGGGCGCATTCGCGGAAGGGTGAATATTTCGGCCCGTTCGCTTCGGCCGGCGCGGTGGGCCGGACCATCAACTCCCTGCAGAAGGCGTTCCTGCTGAGAAGCTGCACCGACTCGGTGTTCGAGACCCGCACCCGTCCCTGCCTGCTCTACCAGATCAAGCGCTGCTCCGGTCCCTGTACCAACGAGATCAGCCCGGAAGGCTATGCCGAGCTCGTCACCGAAGCCAAAGGTTTCCTGTCGGGAAAGAGCCAGAAGGTGAAGGCCGAAATCTCCGGCGCCATGCAGAGCGCGTCGGAGGCGCTGGATTTCGAGACGGCGGCGGTGTTTCGCGATCGCCTCGCGGCGCTGTCGCATGTCCAAAGCCATCAGGGCATCAACCCGCAGACGCTTCAGGAAGCGGATGTCTTCGCCATTCATCAGGAAGGCGGGCAGACCTGCATCGAGGTGTTCTTCTTCCGCACCGGCCAGAACTGGGGCAATCGCGCCTATTTTCCAAAGGCCGATCCGTCGCTGGAGCCTGCCGAAGTGCTCGGCGCCTTCGTGGCGCAATTTTATGACGACAAGCCAGTCCCAAAGCACATCCTTCTCTCGCACGCCGTGGAAGAGCAGCAACTGCTCGCAGACGCATTGTCGATCAAGGCATCGCGGAAGGTGACGATCGCCGTTCCCCGGAGGGGCGAACGCAAGGATCTGACCGACCATGCCCATCAGAACGCCCGAGAGGCGCTCGGCAGGCGGCTGGCGGAAACGTCCTCGCAGGCACGGCTACTCAAGGGGCTTGCCGAAACATTCGATCTGGACCGCATACCGCGCCGCATCGAGGTTTACGACAATTCGCACATCATGGGCACGAACGCCGTCGGCGCCATGATCGTGGCGGGACCTGAAGGGTTTGCCAAGAACCATTACCGCAAATTCAACATCCGTTCCGAATCGATCACACCCGGCGACGATTTCGGCATGATGCGCGAGGTCATGGAACGACGGTTTTCACGTCTCCTCAAGGAGGACGGATTGCCGGGGGCCGAAATACCTGAGGAGAGCGAAGACGATATCGTAACCGACCAGTCATTCCCGGCATGGCCCGACGTCATCCTGATCGATGGCGGCAAGGGTCAGCTCTCCGCCGTCAATACGATCCTCGACAATCTCGGCATCACCGGCTTCGTGACCGCGATCGGCATCGCCAAGGGCGCCGACCGGGAGGCCGGGCGCGAGCGGTTCTTCATTCCGGGCCGGGATTCCTTTACGTTGCCGGTGCGCGATCCCATTCTATATTTCATTCAGAGACTGCGCGATGAAGCGCATCGTTTCGCCATCGGATCGCACCGCGCCCGCCGGAAGAAGGAAATGATAAAGAACCCGCTCGACGAGATCGGCGGCATCGGCCCCGGCAGAAAACGGGCCCTTCTGCATCATTTCGGCACGGCGAAGGCGGTGAGCCGGGCCGCGGTCGCCGATATCATGGCCGTAGAGGGAATTTCCGAGACAATTGCGCGGCAGATTTACGGACATTTCCATGAAAAGGGCTAAATGCAAAAGCCAAGTGCCCTAAATGTCCTTTTGCCGACTGACCGTTGACCCCGGAGGGAGTTATCTGATTTGAGTGTCGAGGCAACAACGAGTCGCGGATCTATGCGCCGACGCGCGTTCAATCTTCCCAATCTGCTGACCTACGGTCGCATTCTGGCCGTTCCGCTGATTCTGCTTTGCTTCTATCTGGAAGGGCGCGCGCGGCCGACCGATTTTGCCCGCTGGACCGCGCTCGGTATTTATGTCGTCGCCAGCATCACCGATTATCTGGATGGCTATCTCGCGCGCATATGGAAGCAGACCTCCAATATCGGCAAGATGCTCGACCCAATCGCCGACAAGCTGCTCGTGTCCGCCATTTTGTTGTTATTGGCGCATAACGGCACGATCGACAAATTTTCGCTCTGGGCGGCGATCATCATCCTGTGCCGCGAGATCCTGGTCTCCGGCCTGCGCGAATACCTCGCCGCGCTGAAGGTCTCCGTGCCGGTTACCCAACTCGCCAAATGGAAGACGACGATACAGATGCTGTCCCTGGGCTTCCTGATCGCCGGACCGGCGGGAGACAAGGTATTGCCTTACTCGACAACGATCGGCATCGTTCTTCTATGGATCGCGGCAATCGTGACGCTCTATACGGGCTATGACTATTTCCGTGCCGGGCTGAAACATGTCATCGACGAATAGGGCTGCCTTGAAACTCGTCTATTTCGCCTGGGTGCGAGAGCGGATCGGGCGTGGCGAAGAAGAAATAATTCTTCCCGACGAGGTCAAGACCGTCAACGATCTCCTTGGCTGGCTGAAGGGGCGCGGCGAGGAATATGAAGCGGCGCTCGAACACTCGGACATTATCCGGGTGGCGATCGACCACGAACACGTCGATCATCGTGAAAGCATTGCCGGCGCGCGCGAGATCGCACTCTTTCCGCCGATGACGGGGGGCTGAAGCCGATGTCGGCCCATGTCGTGCCCGCCATTCGCATTCAGACGGAGGATTTCGATGTCGCGGCGGAGATCGCCCGCCTGACGCGAGATCGCCGCGATGTTGGCGCCGTGGTGACATTCAGCGGTCTATGCCGTGACGAAGGCGGCAAGCTCGCGGCGCTCGAACTCGAGCATTATCCAGGCATGGCCGAAACGGAAATCGCCCGCATAGCCGCCGAAGCCCTCAAGCGCTGGCCGCTGACTGGTTTGAGCGTCATCCACCGCTATGGAAAGATAGCGCCGGGCGAAAACATTGTGCTCGTTGTCGCGGGTTCAACCCACCGGCAGGCAGCGTTCGACGCGGCTTCGTTCCTGATGGATTATCTCAAGTCGCGGGCGCCTTTCTGGAAAAAGGAGCATTTGCGAAACGGCGGCGAAGGCGATTGGGTCGACGCCAGGGAAGCCGATGAAGCGGCGGCCAAGCGCTGGAAGCAGGACTGAACCCTATCCGATAGCAAGGTTCGATGGCGGCATGACCAAAGGTTTCAACTACGCTTTCATCCCATTGGCGCTCCTCATGTTGCCGTTGCTGGAGGGAACGGCGCTTGCCGAGCAAAAGACGCTTTCGGGAACAGTGGTGTATGACAGGTCCGTCGCCCTTCCCGCCGCCGCGCTGCTGGAAGTCCGGCTGCTCGACATCTCCATCCCGGGCTCGCCAGCGCGCGTGGTCACCCACTATACCCTGCCGGCCGAGGGTGATCCGATTCCCTTTACGATGTCGTTCGACGACGGACTGATCCTTTACGGCCACCGTTATGCGCTGGACGCGCGGATCGGCTCGAGCAGCACCCTTTGGTTTTCGAGCAGCGAGAATGCCGAGGTCGCTCCGCTTTCGCAACATTATCCGGTCAACATCACGGTAGCGATGATCGCTCGTCCCTCCGCTCAGGCGAATCCCAGCGCGAGTTCCTCGAAGAGTGAAACGCCCACGGGTAACGACACATCGGGTGGCGACAGTGAAGTTGGTGCCGACATAGACAACTAGGCTGGTCCCGGTGTCGCAAAAATTTGATCCTCCGCGCCCAAGATGCATTATGGGCGTAATCGGGCTACCGGGAGGGCATAATGGCAATTGCCGAAAACATCCTTGCACCTGATCTTCACGCCGATGGCATTATCGCCTCGGGAGTCTACAAGAATGGCGCCCGCCTGACCGACATAGCCATCGATGAAGCAGGCAAATGGGCGAACAAGGAAGGGCATGTCGTCTGGATAGGCCTTCTGGAGCCCAAGCGTGAACTGCTGCTTCGCGTCCAGGCGCAATTTCATTTGCACGATCTCGCCATAGAGGATGCGGAACACCCGCACCAGCGACCGAAGCTTGAACGGTATGGCGATGCTCTCTTCATCGTGGCGCGCACCGCGCAACTGATTGAGGGTCGCGTGACGTTCGGTGAAACGCATCTCTTCGTCGGCTCCGGTTACATCGTCAGCGTCCGCCATGGACCTTCGACGACTTACGCATCGGTTCGCAAACATTGGGAATCCTGCCCGACAGCGCTCGCCAAAGGCGAGGATTTCATTCTCTATGCATTGCTCGATTTCATCGTCGACAACTACATGCCGGTATTGGATGCGATCGAGGACGAGGTGGAAGCGATCGAGGACAGCGTGCTGGCGCGGCCGATGGATGCGGCGGATATCGAGCGGCTGTACATGCTGCGCCGGGACCTTCTGCGCCTGCGCAACGCCGCCGGGCCGTTGGTGGAAGTCTGCCGGCGTCTGGCTGGAACGGAGCTGCCGCAAATCCGGCCTGCGATGTACACCTTGTTCAACGATGTCACCGATCACATCCGTACGGTCCAGGAGAAGATCGATAATATGCGCGAGGTGCTCGCTTTCGCATTTGAAGCCAGCGTCCTGGTCGGCCAGAGCCAGGAAACCGCGATTGCAAAGAAGCTTGCCTCATGGGCCGCCATTCTGGCGGTTCCGACGGCTTTGGCCGGCATCTACGGCATGAATTTCAAGGATATTCCCGAACTCCGATTCGAGTATGGCTACCCGACCGTTCTGACAGTGATGGTCGCCGTCTGCGTGGTGCTCTACTGGCGCTTCAGGAAGAACGGCTGGCTGTAATGGCAATCGGCTGCAACCAGAAATTAATAATGCAAGACAGAATCGGGACCAATTAGACTTTTTGAAATCCTGCTGCCGTTACGTTAGCTGCGATCAAACGGCATTTCAAAGCGCATGCATTTCATTTCCGTTCTCGTCTCTGGACTGAGCAACTCCTCGCATTGGCTACTTTTAGCCAATATTGTCCTGTTCATGGCGTTTCTCCTGGTCTTGCTGCGCTATCAGCGTGGTTATCGCGCCGCGATCAGAGACCAGCTCAATGGCGCGGAACTCATCGATAACCTCAATGAAGGCATCTACCGGTCCTCGCTCGAAGGACGGCAGTTGCGCGCCAACCGGTCGCTGGTGCGGATGAACGGCTATGACAGTGAAGCCGAGATGCTGCATGGCGTGAACGACATCGCATCGGAATGGTACGTTGACCCCAAGCGGCGCGGCGAATTCCAGTCCATCCTGCGTCAGCAAGGAAAGGTGCAGGATTTCGTCTCCGAGGTTTACCGGCACAAAACGCGCGAGCGGATATGGATCACCGAGTTCGGCTCGCATGGTTCACGATCCGAAGAACGGAAAACCCTTGTTTTACGAAGGTTCCGTCCGAGAAATCACCGAGACGGTCAAGCGGCTGCAGCTGGAAGAACAGTTCCAGAAGCTTACCAGCCAATTGCCCGGCGGGCTCTTCCAGTTCAGACGCGATCAAGGTGGCTCTTACACGGTGGTGTATTTGAGTAGCGGGTTCCGGAGGATCACCGGCGCGCCGGAAGATGCGGCTTTCCGCGCGCCAGCCAATTTCACCGAATTGGTTTTCGAGGATGACAAGGCTGAATTTTTTCGTTCCCTTGCCCGATCGCGGCGTAACCTCGGTGCGTGGGACCACGAATTCCGTCTGCGCGCGCCGCAAGGCGAAATCAAATGGCTGCGGATCATGGCCAAAGCCGAAAAAAGCGACGGCGCGATTACGTGGCACGGCTATCTGGTCGATATTTCGGCTCGCAAGAAGCAGGAAATGGAGATCGAAAAGCTTGCCTATTTCGATCCACTCACCGGGCTGCCAAACCGCCGCTTGCTGATGGACCGGACGGCCATCGCTCTTGGCAAATGCGGCAAGAATGGCAGAGCCGGGGCGCTGCTTTTCATCGATCTCGACAATTTCAAAACTCTGAATGACGGCCAAGGCCATCACGTGGGCGATCAGTATCTTGTCCAGGTTGCCGAACGTCTGCGCGAATGCGTTGGCGAAGCGGCGACGGTATCGCGCATGGGCGGTGACGAATTCGTCGTACTGTTCGATGATATCGGGCCTGACCCATCGCAGGGTACCTGTCAGGCGATGCTGGCCGCCGACCAACTCCTCGATGCCCTGAAGAAGGACTTCATCCTTGGACCGGTGCATCATCGCGGTTCGGCAAGCGTTGGGGTCGTCGTTTTCGACGGCGGCGAATCCGGCGCTGAGGAATTGATCCGACGCGCCGACATCGCCATGTACAACGCCAAGGCCGGAGGGCGGAATGCCGTTGCCCTGTTTGATCCCGCCTCGCTTGAAATGGAGTCCAAGCGGTTCCAGCTTATCAACGATCTGCGCAGGGCAATTGCCGGAAACGAACTGGCGCTAAATTTTCAGCCGCAGATTGATCGCGAGGGACTGGTCGGCGGCGCGGAAGGGTTGTTGCGATGGCGGCATCCCGAGCTCGGCGATATCCCGCCCAGCCTCTTCATTCCCCTGGCGGAACAGTGCAGCCTGATCTACGAGGTCGACGATTTCGTCCTCACGTCGGGAATCGCCATGCTGGCCGGCTGGCAGCGCATGCCCGAAACCAGACATTTGAGGCTGGCGCTCAACATCAGCGTCCGGTCGTTCTCCAATGCCGCCTTCGTTCCCAAGCTGAAGAGCCTGGTTGCCCACTACGGCGTCGACGCCTCCAACCTAACGCTGGAATTCGCCGAAAGCGTCATGGCTCGAAACCTGGAGCTGACAGCCTCGAACATGGCTGAACTGAAGAAGCTTGGAATACGCTTCTCGCTGGACGATTTCGGTACCGGCTACTCGTCGCTCGCGCATCTGAAAATGCTGCCGTTCGACGAGGTCAAGATCGACGGAGGCTTCGTCGCCGATATTGAAACGCGTGAAAGCGACCGGACGATGGTGCGCACCATCCTGGCCATGGCTACGACGCTCGGGCTGACAGCCGTTGCCGAGCATGTCGAGAATGACAAGCAGCGCATTTTTCTGCACTTGTTCGGCTGCGAGATATTCCAGGGCTTTCTCTACAGCCCCGCCGTGCCCGAAAGCGAATTTCTGGCGTTTGTCACCGCACATGATCGGCGGCGGGCCGGTGACAGCATCGCCGGACGTCGCCAGCAGGCCTGACCGCCGTTCGGCGCGCCGGAAAAACGGCCAGTCCGTGCGGATGGAATCCAGCCGACGATCTCGGTATCGGAGAACCAGTAACGCATCTCCTGCGCCGCGGTCTCCGGGGCGTCCGATCCGTGCACCGAGTTTTCACCGATCGACAACGCATGAACCTTGCGGATGGTGCCCTCCGCCGCGTTGGCCGGGTTGGTCGCGCCCATCACTTCGCGATTCCGGGCAATGGCGCCCTCGCCCTCCAGCACTTGCACGACCGTCGGACCGGACGACATGAATTCGCAAAGCTCGTCGAAGAACGGCCGCTCCCTGTGCACGGCATAAAAGCCTTCCGCCTCGCGGCGGCTCATCCACACGCGGCGTGAAGCGACGACCCGCAGGCCGGCCTCTTCCAGCATTTTGGTGATAGCGCCGGTGAGATTGCGCTTGGTCGCGTCCGGCTTGATCATCGAAAAAGTGCGCTCGATCGCCATCTGAATTCCTTTGCATTGTCCCTTGGGAGTGGCGCGCTCCTTAGCGCGGCGAACTCGTCTTGTGAAGGGGTGACGCGTCTCGGCTCGGTCATACGGATTCGACATTGGCGGCATGCGGGAGCCGGTGTAGGTGTCAGACGACGAATAAAACAAACAGATATCGCCATGAAACAGCACTTTATGATGTTCGCCGCGTACAATGCATGGGCAAATGCGCGAATTTACGACGCCGCCGCGCAGTTGACCGATGCGGAATTCAACCGCGACGTCGGCGCCTTCTTCGGTTCGATGATGGGCACCTTGAACCATATGCTGGTGGCCGATCGCATCTGGATGAAACGCTTCACCAGCGAAGGCGAGGCCCCCCAGGCGCTTAATGCGATCGTTCACCCAAATTTCGATCCGTTGCGTATGGCGCGCGAGGCCGAGGACAGGCGCATCGTCGACTGGGTTACCGGCCTTTCCGAAAAGGCGCTCTCGGGGCGCTTCACCTATATGACGGTGACCGATCTCCGGACGGTCTCGCAACGCCTGGCGCCGGCGCTGGATCATTTCTTCAACCACCAGACCCATCACCGGGGCCACGCCCATATGATCCTTTCCGTTCTCGGCAAGGAGTCCCCTTCCCTCGACCTGATCTATTTTCAACGTACCGAGCACGGGCGCTCATTTTCGTGAAGCCGTGTTCCGTTTGATAGTTAAAGTTTTCTCTGTCTCATCAACTCATATCTAACCTTATGCTATTTTCAATTCATTTGCGATGAAACAACCGCTAATTGTTATCGTTGCTTTCTGGTGCGGGAGTATTTCAAACTATCTAG
>CAVVZH010000014.1:0-62606 GCA_963752795.1 uncultured Alphaproteobacteria bacterium | reverse complement strand
CCAGCCGTCAAGTTCGATGATCCGGACCTGCTGATCGCCCGCAAACCGGGCTTTGAGGGTCTTGGCGTCGCTCGGGTGAAGTTCGATGGCCGTCAGCCGGTCCTGCCGGCGCATTAGGGCGCGCGCCACGAGGGGCGAGCCCGGATATGCTGCAAGCGTGTCCGGCGGATTGATCGCCCTGACGGCGCTCAGATAGTCCTCGAGCAGCGCCGCAGCCGGTGCGAAAAGTGATGCGGCCATTATCCTCCCGATGCCGCCTCGCCATTCTCCCGTCTTTTGCGCTTCTACCGAGGACAGATCGTAGAGCCCTATCCCTGCATGCGTGTCGATGACGCGAAAGGCGGCTTCCTTGCGCTTCAGATAATCGATGATCCGGGCGAGTACGATGTGCTTCATCACATCGGCGAAATTTCCCGCGTGGTAGACATGGCGATAGTTCATGGGATGGCTCTACACCGCACCGCGGAAATCCGGTAGACAGATGATATGAACACACTCGCCAAGATCGCCATTGGCCACTCGGCCTGTCCGCATGATTGCCCGTCCACCTGCGCGCTCGACGTGGAGTTGCTGGCGACGCCCGCATCGGCCGGGTCCGCGGAGAGCCAGACGAACAGCTACACCGCCGGCGTCATCTGCGCCAAGGTGGCGCGCTATGCCGAGCGCATCCACCATCCCGAGCGTCTGCTCAAGCCGCTTGTCAGGGCCGGCGGGAAAGGCGAGGGGCACCTGGAAAGAGGCGAGCTTGGGAAGCCGCGCTCGACCGGATCGCCGAAAAGTTCCTCAAGGCGGAAGAGAAATACGGCACGCGAAACGGTCTGGCCCTATCTATACGCCGGCACCATGGGCCTCGTGCAGCGCGACAGCATCCATCGCCTGCGCCATGCCAAGCGGTACTCCAACCAGTTCGACACTATCTGCACCAACCTGGCCTGGACCGGCTTCGCCATGGGCGCCGGCGCGATGCGCGGCTCCGATCCGCGCGAGATGGCCAAATCCGATTGCATGGTGATCTGGGGCACCAACGCGGTCTCACCCAGGTCAATGTCATGACCCACGCCATCCGCGCACGAAAGGAGCGCGGCGCCAAGATCGTCGTTGTCGACATCTATGAAACCGCCGACGATGAAGCAGGCCGATATCAGGCTGGTGGTGAAACCCGGCACCGACGGCGCCTTGCCTGCGCCGTGATGCATGTACTGTTTCGCGAGGGTCTGGCCGACCGCGATTATCTCGCCAGATTCAGGACGATCCGGCAGGTCTGGAAGCACATCTGCAGACGCGCACGCCCGAATGGGCGAAAGCGATCACCGGCCTGTCAGCGGCCGAAATCGAGAGTTTCGCCAGGCTGATAGGCACGACGGAACGGACATTCTTTCGTCTTGGCTACGGATTTACCCGCCAACGCAACGGCGCGATCAACATGCATGCGGCGCCTCGATCGCCGCCGTCGCCGGCAGCTGGCGGCACGAGGGTGGCGGGGCCCTTTACATTAACGGCGATATTTTCAGGCTCGACAAATCTGAAATCGAAGGACGCGCCTACCAGGATCCGGATGTCCGCTATCTCGATCAATGCAAGATTGGTCGCATACTGACGGGCGATTCGGCAGCGCTTTATGGCGGACCTCCGGTCACGGCCATGCTCATCCAGAACACCAATCCGGTCAACGTGACGCCCGAGCAGCGGCTCGTGAAGAAGGGTTTTATGTGCGAGGATCTGTTCACCTGTGTGCATGAGCAGTTCATGACCGACACGGCGGAACTGGCCGATGTCGTGTTGCCCGCAACCATGTTCCTCGAGCACGACGACATTTATCGCGGTGGGGGTAACCAGCACATTAATCTCGGCCCGAAACTGATCGAGCCACCCAAAGGGCCTCGCACCAATTTCTTCGTCATCGAAGAACTGGCGAAGCGCCTTGGCGTCGCGCATATGCCCGGCTTCGGCATGACCGAGCGGCAGCACATCGACGTCATGCTCGGCAAGCGCGGGCTCGGCAGCTTCGACACCTTCAGCGAAGAACGCTGGGCGGATGTCCAGCCCGATTTCGAGAGCGCGCACTTCCTTTCGGGGTTCGGCCATGCTGATGGAAAGTTCCGGTTCCGGCCACGCTGGACGACGACGCCGGCCTCCACGCGCCCGCCGGAAAGCATGGGCGCGCAGGGGCCTCACGCTCGGCTGCCCGAATTTCCCGACTATGTGGAATTGATCGAAGCCGAGGACGCCGCTCATCCCTTCAGGCTGGCGACGTCGCCAGCCCGCAATTTCCTCAACTCCAGCTTTACCGAGACCCCGTCTTCGCGGAGCCGCGAGCAACGGCCGCAATTGCTCGTCCATCCGGAAGACGCCGCGGCGCTCGAACTGGAGGATGGCAGCCGCGTCGAGATCGGCAACAAGCGCGGCGAAGTGGTGCTGCATGCCAAATTGTTCGAGGGCATGCGTCGAGGCGTGGTCATTGCGGAAGGCATATGGCCGAATTCCGCCCATGAGCGGGGCGAGGGGATAAACGTTCTGACCGGCGCGGACGCCATCGCGCCTTACGGGGGCGCGGCCTTTCATGACAACAGGGTCTGGGTGAAGGCGCTTTAGCGATACCCGCCGCCGGTGGCTGCACGATGCTACGGTTCGCTCAATCCCCGAAATAGTAGGGCTGGTTCAGATCGGCGATCAGGCCCCGCTCCTTCGGCTCCCAGCCGAGCAGCTTACGCGTCCGCTTGGCGGTTGCCGCCAGATCGGTTCCGGTGAACCTGCCGATGAAGCCGAAATGCTCCGCCGCCTGCTCGGCAGGGATGCTGACGACAGGGACATCGAGGCGCCGGCCGATGACGGTGGCGATATCCTTGAAGGCCACGCCCTCGTCGCCGATGGCATGATAGGGCCCGCCTTGGGCGCCTTTCTCGATGGCGAGGCGATAGAGGCGCGCCGCGTCGACCCGGTGGACAGTCGACCAGCGGTTGGCGCCGTCGCCGACATAGGCTGACACACCCTTTCGCCTGGCAATACCGATCAGCATCGGAACGAACCCGTGGTCGCCCCGGCCATGCGTGGAAGGGGCGAGCCGCACGGCCGCTGCACGTACCCCGCCTTCGGCAAGCGCTTCCGCCGCCGCCTCCGATTTGCGCGGGAAATCCGCGCTATGCCCGTCATCCTCGGTCGCCGGGCGGCCTTGTGCCAGATTTGCCAGGCCGGACGTCACCAATAACGGGCGTTCGGAACCGGCGAGTACCGATCCCATCGCTTCGATGGCCCGCTCGTCGATGACGCAATTCTCTAGAAATGTATCGAAATCATGGATGAAGCCGGTGTGTATGACGCCATCGGCCTCGGCTGCACCGTTCATCAGGCTCTCCACATCCTGAAGCGAGCCCCGATGGACGGTCGCCCCGGCCGCTTCGATCGCCGCTGCCGACGCGTCCGAGCGCGCTAGGCCCAGGACCTGATGTCCCGCGCCGATGAGTTCGGGGATCATGGCGGAGCCGACAAAGCCGCTCGCGCCGGTAAGAAAGATACGCATGAAAAAATCTCCTTGGATGCAAGGAGATTCATATCGGGTACTCTGCTATGCTGTTAAAGTAGTGATTTTATACAGGTATAATAGCTAACAGGGTACGCATGCTGAACGAACAAAATCTGCTCGGATCTTTTCTGAAGGACCGGCGCGGGAGACTCGACCCATCTGCGTTCGGCATCCCGCTGTCGCGCCGTCGAACGCCCGGCCTGCGACGCGAGGAAGTGGCGCAACGCGCCAACGTCAGCGCCACGTGGTATACCTGGCTCGAACAGGGAAGGGGTGGGGCGCCCTCCGCCGACGTACTCGACCGCATCGCCCGCGCGCTCATGCTGACAGACGCTGAGCGCGAACACCTGTTCCTGCTTGGACTGGGCCGGCCAGCCGACACACACCGCCAGCCCTCCGAGGATATCACGCCAAGACTGCAACGCCTGCTCGACGCGCTTAAATTCAGTCCGGCCTACGTGAAGACACCTACCTGGGATGTTCTTGCGTGGAACCGGGCCGCCTCCGCGGTACTGACGGACTATGGAACCCTGGAACCTGGCAAGCGAAATATCCTGCGCCTTATGTTCTCCGATCCCCATATCCGCGCCACGCAGACGGATTGGCAAAGTGTCGCCCGCTTCGTGGTTGCGGCCTTCCGCGCCGATGCGGCCCGCGCCGGCGATGCGGCCCATGTCAAGACTCTCGTGGAGGAGCTTTGCCAGTTGAATCCCGAGTTCGAGGCTATGTGGGCGGAAAACGACGTCCGGTCCTATGGTGGAGGCTCAAAACGCATCATCCACCCCCAAGCCGGTCCGATTGCCTTCGAGTATTCCGCCTTCGCCGTCGATGGCCGGCCTGATCTCGGCATGGTGGTCTATAATCCGGCCACCCCGGAGGATGCCGATCGCATCAGGGCGCTCATGAACGCGCGGTCGAACGATCCGAATGTCTGCGGTTCGAAATAGCCGCCGCCGCATTCACACTTTGGAGGCCGGAAAAAGGATCTGCGCGAATTGTATGGCCAGATTCAGGAATGGGTTTAAAATAGACGGCTGAAGGGACTTCAGTGAAGAGGGAGAAATGTCATGAATATTAGGAAGTTGGCATTTGCGCTGGCATTAATGCTTGGCGGTGTGATGTTTGCGATAACAGGGTCGGCTGAGGCCCGCCCGATGCATCACCATAGTTATCACCACCATCATCATATGACGGGGCATCATCACCACCACCATATGATGAGGCGCCATCATCACCATCGTCACCATCGGGTTCGGGTCTGCCGCACCCACTACCGTACGCACGTCTTCTGGCGGCACCATCACCGTCATGTTCGTCGCGTTCCGGTGCGGCGCTGCCATTTCGTCTTCAGATAAGACCTGAAGGCGCTCGCAAGCCGCAAGATGCGGCGTTCGGAAACTTGATGGGCGGCCGAATTTATAATCGGCCGCCTTTTGGCTTCTAACGGCTGGATCATGGTTTTTCAGGCACTCTTTCGTCGCAGCCATCGATAGCGAGGGATTGAGAAAGTCTCCGCGGCGTCTTGCATATTTCGGTCCGTGAGCCAGTTATGATCGCGGCCGGCGAACATGCCTGGCGAATCCGGGGTGTGGCGGGATGACATTCGAGGCGAGCGGCGGCCTTCAGAAGCGTGGGCGGTCGGCTCTTTTGGCTCTGAATTTCTTCATGGCCGACATGCAGGCCGGAATTGGACCGTTTCTCGGCGTCTTCCTCCTGGCGCATGGCTGGCAAAGCGGCCTGATCGGATCGGTCATGACCATTGGCGGCGTGGCCGGCATGATCATGACGACGCCAGCGGGCGCGTTGATCGATTCCACCCGGCGAAAGCGCCTTTACATCATCTTTCCCGGCATCTGCACCGTACTCGCCTCGGCGATTATTCTTTTGTCGCAGCATTTTTGGGTGGTGGTCGCCTCGCAGGTCACCACGGCCATCGCCGGGGCGGCGATCGGACCCGCCGTGGCGGGCATCACACTGGGCATCGTGCGCCAGAGCGGCTTCAATCGCCAGAATGGCAGGAACCAGGCTTTCAACCACGCCGGTAATATGGTGGGCGCCGGCCTGTCGGGACTGCTTGGCTGGCAATATGGCTTCACGGCCGTCGTATTGCTCGCCGCCTTGTTCGGAATGTTGTCGGTCCTTTCGGTTCTGCTCATTCCACATGAAGCGATCGACGACGACGCGGCGCGTGGCATGCGGGAGGATAGTGGACAGGAAAAGGAGGCGAGCGGCTGGAAAGTCCTGCTCGAGTGCAAGCCATTGCTTGTTCTGGCGGCGGCGCTCGCCTGCTTCCATCTCGGCAACGGCGCGATGCTTCCGCTTTATGGCCTGGCGGTCGTTGCCAAATCCAATGTCAATCCGGCCGGGTTCGTGGCCACTACTGTCGTGGTGGCGCAGGCGGTCATGATCGTGGTGTCGCTCCTCGCCATGTGGACGGCCGAAAAACGTGGCTACTGGCTGGTGCTTCTCATATCCTTCGCGGTGCTTCCGGTGCGCGGTTTGGTGGCGGCGCATGTCATCCAGTATTGGGGCGTCTATCCGGTGCAGATGCTTGACGGCATCGGCGCCGGCCTGCAGAGCGTCGCGGTGCCAGGTATCGTGGCGCGCATCCTCAACGGAACGGGCCGCGTCAATGTGGGGCAGGGGGCCGTCATGACGGTACAAGGAGTTGGCGCGTCTCTCAGCCCGGCGATCGGCGGATGGCTGGCGCAATGGCTGGGGTATCCCGCCGCCTTCACCATCCTTGGCTGCTTTGCGCTCGGATCGCTGGCGCTGTGGATCGGATTCGGTGGATTTCTCAGGCCGGCCTGCGCGCCGGACGCAGCCGGTACCAAATCCGAATTGTCGCTGGAATCCACCGCATGAGCCTGACCGCGGCGCAGGTGGGCGTCGGCATTATAGCGGCGCTGGCGGCCGCGGGAATTGTCTTTCGCCCGCGCGGCTGGCCCGAGGCGATATGGGCTGTTGCCGGCGCACTATTGATGGTCGGGCTCCGGTTCCTGCCTTTGGCGGGCGCCTTGCATGGGCTGCTGGCGGGGCTCGACGTCTATTATTTTCTGTTTGGCATGATGCTGCTTTCGGAAGTGGCGCGGGAGTTGGGCCTGTTCGACTGGCTGGCGGCGCTGGCGGCGAAATGGGCCAACGGCTCCCCGACCCGTCTCTTCGCCCTTGTCTACGCGGTTGGCGTCGTCGTCACGATATTCCTCTCCAACGATGCGACAGCCGTGGTCCTGACGCCGGCGGTGGCCGCTTCCATGCGCACCGCGGGCGTGGGCAAGCCGCTACCCTACCTTCTGATATGCGCGCTCGTCGCCAACGCCGCGTCCTTCGTGCTGCCGATTTCCAACCCGGCCAACCTCGTCGTCTATGGCTCCGCCATGCCGCCTTTGCTGGTCTGGCTGCCGCTCTTCGCGCTGCCTTCGGCCGTCGCCATTGTCGTTACCTACGGCATGCTGCGCTGGTCGCAATCGGCTCATCTGCAAGAAGAGATCGTGCATGAAACCACCATGCCGGCGCTCTCCGTGACGGGCCGTGTCGCGGCGCTCGGCATCGTCGCCACGGGTTTGGTGCTGATGGCGGTGTCGGGGATCGGCTGGCAACTCGGCTTGCCGACGGCCATTGCCGGCACGCTGACGGCGATGGTGATGCTGGCCGTTCAACGAATCTCGCCGCTGAAGATACTGGGTGGCATTTCCTGGAGCGTACTGCCGCTGGTCGCCGGCCTTTTCGTGCTGGTGGAGGGGCTGGACCACGCCGGATTCGTGCCGGCGTTGGGACGCCTTGTGGAAAATTCCTCCGCGAGCGCCCCTCTTGCAACGGCCTGGATCGCGGCGATCGGCACGGCGATATCGGCCAACATCGTCAACAACCTGCCGGCCGGTCTCGTTGCCGCCACAACATTCCACGCCGCCGCGATCGCTGAAATGGTGCGCCGTTTCGTTCTGATCGGGGTCGATCTCGGCCCCAACCTCTCCGTTACCGGCTCTCTGGCGACCATTCTGTGGCTGAGCGCGCTTCGGCGCGAGGGGATTTCCGTGAGCGCCGTCTCCTTCCTCAAGGTCGGCATCGTCGTCATGCCGCCGGCGCTGGTGCTGGCGTTACTCGCGGCCTGGCTATCCGGCTCAGGAATGCTTCCGGCCTAGCGAGGCCTCCAGGCCCGACCATTCCGCGTCGCGACGGAGCCAGGCCTGGACCGAAACGACGTCGGCATCGCCGAATTCATGGCCCGAATTCACCACTTCCCGTTCCGCCGTTGCCCCGCAAGCCGCCAGCAACGAGACGAGCGCGGGGGCATAGGGCCCGTAGGTAAGATCGTTTCGGCCGGCCACGACGAGCGCGCGCACCCCTTTCAGATCCTGGTGCGGCGGGTCGCGCAGCACCGGCATGGAACGCAGAAGCGCGGCCCGGTGGATCAACCCGGGATGGAGAAGCATGAGCGCGGCGACAAGATTGGCTCCGTTCGAATAACCGAGAAACAGCGTGCGCCGCAGCTCTATCATGCCACCGTCCATCAGATCCTGGATGAAGCCGGCGAACGCCGCCGCCTCCGAACGAATGCTGTCCTGATCGAACTCGGTCGGCGTGATCTTGTCGTACCAGCGCCGCTCGCCATTCTGGAGGATGCGGCCCCGTGGCGCGATGACCAGGGCGTCGGGTGCAATCTTTTCGGCCAACGGCATCACGGTCGTTTCATCGACGCCGGACCCGTGCAACGCCACGACGCTGCGCATCGTACCCTGCCGCGGCCGGTGGACGCGGTAATGGAACGACAGATCTCCGGCAAGCGAGCCTTCGTTCATCAGGAAACCCGAAGCGTGCATGGTTGCTCATATCGTCTGGCAGGTAATCGGTACAATGCCCGAATGATTAGCGACGTCCATGAAAATTGATCGGGTCTGGATTCGCAATGACTCAATTCAGACTGAATTCACGAGCGTTATCCGCGTCGATGGCACTGATTCCGTCACATGGCTGTCGCTTCCACATGAGACCATCCAACCACAATTCCGATCAGGTGAATAAATGCGATCCGAACGCGATACGCGCATCGACGTTTTTCGTGCCCTTGCGCTGCTGACCATCTTTATCGACCATGTACCCGGCACGTTGTTCGAGCATCTGACCATGAAGAATTTCGGCTTCGCCGACGCGGCCGAAGCCTTCGTTCTTATTTCCGGGATGGCGGTCGGCCTCGCCTATGCGCCAAAGTTCCAGCCGGGCCGGCGCTTCCTGACCGCGCTCAAGATGTGGCGGCGGGCAGGCGTGCTTTATTGCGCCCACATCATGACGACCGTGGCCACGCTGACCATCTTCTGCGCCGCGTCCGTGCTGGCGTTGCGGCCCGACCTGTTGAAGCAGATCAACATTGAGCCGTTGATGAACGACACCGCGCGCGCCTTCGTCGGCCTCGCATTGCTCGGTCACCAATTGGGCTACAACAACATCCTGTCGATGTATGCGGTACTCCTGCTGTTGGCCCCGGCGTTTCTCTGGCTCGCGTCGGTCAGCATCCGCGCCACGCTCATCCTGTCGGGCATCCTCTGGCTCGTTGCCGGGATCTGGCAGATCGCCCCACCGAACTATCCCGACGGTGGCTTCTGGTTTCTCAATCCGCTGTCGTGGCAGTTTCTGTTCGTGATCGGCATGACCGGCATGATCCATGTCCGGGGAGGCGGCCGGTTGCCGATCTCGCCTTGGCTCGCTGTTGCCGCGCTGGCCTACGTGGCGGGCGCGCTTTATTGGGTGCACAGCCCGTTCTGGGGGCAAGTGACATGGTTCGGCCTGCCGCCGGTTCTCGGCGGCTTCGACAAGACATTTCTGTCGCTGTCGCGCCTCCTCGATATTCTGGCGCTTTTCGTCGTGCTGGCGGCGTTTCCCCGGCTCGCCGAACTGGCGCGGCTGCGCCCGGATCATCCGCTCGCGGTGCTGGGCAGGCATTCACTGCCGGTATTCATCACCGGAACCATCTGCGCGATGTTGGCGCAGGTGCTGAAATCGCTCCAGAGCGCCAGTTTCACCTATGATTTGTTTCTGTTGGCGACGGGGATCGGCGTACAGTTCGCAATCGCCCATTATCTCGAATGGCTGAAGCGCGCCGATGGCGCCGGAAACGCCGCTCGAAGCCTTCCCGGCGCCGGGAAGGCCCAACTTCCGGCGTAAACCGAAAGACGGCTATCTGCGCCGGATGCCGATCGAGCGTCCGGCACGTTCAGGTACGGGCAGCGTCGCATGCGCTGCGGCCATCGCCTCGATCTTTTCAGCGATGTCGGCGGGGAAAGGGGCGACCTTCGGTCCCGCCATGTCGACATGCAGGATGAGGTTCTCCGACGTGGCGGCCAGCCATCCGTCGGTATGGCGCAATTCCTGAAAGAAGCGGATACGTTTCGCGTCGTGGTCCAGGATCTGCAACGATGCGGTGACGCGGTGGTCGAGGTGCAGTTCCCGCACGTAGCAGATGTGCACTTCGGCGGTATAGACGGTCAGCTTGCGGTCTCTGGCGTAGTTCGGGCCCATGCCCATCAACTCGAACGCTTCGTCGCTGCAACGGTCGAACAGCACATTGTAGTACGCCATGTTGAGATGGCCGTTATAATCGATCCAATCCTTCTGGATTTCCAGGACGCTCGAAACGAAAGGGGCGGCAAAAGGCATGTGTGTCGGCCTCCGGAATTGTGAGACGGGATATGCCCGACCTGGCTGGACAGGCATTGAGGATTGTCCAAATACCGTTAGAACAGACCACATGAGGATCGCAACCGGTCCCCCTATGGAGGAAATCATGGCATTGGCGGACCTCGAGCGGATCGAACGCAATCCCGTCGGCATCGACGTGGCGCTCGGCATCCTGAAACAGCGCTTCGGCTCGCGCTTGCAAACCGGCCTCGCCATCCGCGAACAGCACGGCCACACCACGACCTATATCCCCACTCAGGCGCCCGATGGCGTCGTCTTTCCCGAAAGCACGGAAGAGGTCGCCGAGATCGTCCGTATTTGCGCCGAGCACCACGTGCCGGTTATCCCCTTCGGCGTTGGATCGTCGCTCGAGGGCCATGTCAACGCGCCCGGCGGTGGTATCTGCCTCGACATGTCCAGCATGAACAAGGTGATCCGGGTTGACGCCGAGGATCTGGATTGCGTGGTCGAGCCGGGCATCACGCGCGAGGCGCTAAACGAGCATCTGCGCGACACCGGCCTCTTCTTTCCCATCGATCCCGGCGCCAACGCTTCGATCGGCGGCATGGCCTCGACGCGCGCGTCCGGCACAAACGCGGTGCGCTACGGCACCATGCGCGACAATGTGATGGCGTTGACCGCAGTGATGGCCGACGGCTCGGTCGTGACCACGGCCAAGCGCGCGAAGAAATCCTCGGCGGGCTATGATCTAACCCGTCTTTTCATCGGCGCGGAAGGAACGCTCGGGGTCATCACCCAACTGACGCTCAAGCTGCACGGCATCCCGCAGGCGATTTCCGGCGGCGTCTGCCCCTTCCCGAACGTCGAAATTGCCTGCGAAGCGGTGATCGCCACGATCCAGATGGGCATTCCCGTCGCCCGGATCGAACTGGTCAACCAACTCATGATGCGCGCCATGATCGATTATTCGAAACTCGACTACCCGGAAAGCCCGTGCCTGTTTCTCGAATTTCACGGCAGCGATGCCGGCGTGAAGGAGCAGGCGGAGATGTTCGGTGAAATCGCCGCCGAATATGGCGGCGGGCCGTTCATGTGGACCACCAACACGGATGAACGCGCGAAATTGTGGAAGGCCCGCCACGACGCCTATTGGGCGTCGCTCACCCTCCGGCCCAGCGCGCAGGGCATTTCAACCGATGTCTGCGTTCCGATCTCCCGGCTTGCCGAGTGCATCGCGCAGACCGAAGCCGACATCGCCGAGGCGGGCCTGATCGCACCGATCGTCGGACATGTCGGCGATGGCAATTTTCATGTCGCCCTGCTGCTCAATTCCAAGAATCCCAAGGAAGTCGAGGCAGCGGAAGCCTTCATCGCCCGGCTTAACATGCGCGCCATCGCCATGGACGGCACCTGCACCGGCGAGCATGGCATCGGACAGGGCAAGATGGCCTTCCTGGAGCGCGAACTCGGGGCGGCGGTCGACGTCATGCGCACGATCAAGAAGGCGCTTGATCCCGACAACATCATGAACCCCGGCAAGATATTGCCGAGCCGCCGGCACTGACGCCGACGCGAGCGCCGCTTCTCTTCCGAGGGCATAGTCACCCGTGGCGGCAAGCGTCGCCGGCAGGCTCTGCATACTCATCGTGAAGGCGTACCCGCTGCATCGCATGGGTCTCGTTGCGGCCAAGCGGGGCCATGTCGAGCCAGTTGTAAGCGCCGATCAGGATGTCGCCGCCACGCGCTCGGGCCGCGAATGTGCAATAGATTGTGCCGTCTTCGTCCTTGTAGAAGGCGGTGATGCCGGGCCAATCGCGTGAGCCAAAATCCGGACCGACCTCGAATTCCTTGAAATTATAGGTCAGATGTCCCCAGGCGATTTGCGCTTCGGAGAAGGACACTTGGAAATCGAAGTTGAAGTCACTCGGCCCCGACGACACCCAGTCGAATTTCCAGCCCATCCATTCCTTGTAGGGCATGAATTCCGCCAAAGCCGCGCGCGAAGCAACGATCAATGAGACGTCCTGATGCTTCAAATGCTGGTCGGCACCATCGATATGGTCGCATAGAAAGGAGCAGCCTTCGCATCGATAGTCGGCTCCTGGCCCGAACATGAAATGATAGACGAGCAATTGGCTGCGGCCCTTGAAGAGGTCGGCCAGCGTCTTTTTTCCCTCGGTCGTATCGAAGATGTAATTCTTCTCGACCTTTACCCACGGCAACGCGCGCCGCGCCGCGGAGAGCCGGTCACGTTCGCGCGTGAATTCCTTTTCGCGGGCCAGATGCGCCTTGTGGGCGTCGAACCATTCTTCCTGCGATACGATCTTGTGCGGTTCCATGGCCGGGCTTCCTCTATCTGGGGTGAAGGAACGGAAATTCTCCGTTCGAGTGATCGAAGGACGCACGGAAGAGACCGGAGCCGACAGCCGCCCTGATTTTTCTGGCTACATCCTTTCCTTGATGCCCACGCGGATGAGCCACCAATTGACCGGGTAGGCGGTGATGAAGCCGGCAATCATGGATAGCTGCATGGCGAACCAGAATTCCGGCGTGTCGACCTCTGCCCTTACGCCGAGCAGGTGGCCGAACAGATAGAACTGGGCGAGGGCCATGAAGCCGTACATGCCGACCTGCCAGGAAAGCAGCGAAAGCGTATCGGCCTTGATCGCCGCCTTGATTCCCTCTCCGGGCGGCAGTCCGCGCATCGGAACGATCGCATAATACTGGAAGACGATGCCAAGCACGAAGGCGAAGAGGAAATCGAGCACCCATACGGCGAACATCTTTTCGGAAAACAGCCAGTGCCAGCCGAACCATACTGCGACCGCCGGAGCCAGGAACGCCAACCACTCGGCGAGGACGTCCCCGATCATGCATCCGCTGCCGCAATGCAACGCGCCTTTGCCGACCATAACGGCGAAAGGCGCCTCGCTTTTCCCCGGCGGTTCTTCGCCGCGCTCTTTCGCCCGCAGGGCCTTGTGCGGGTTCGCGCGTCCGTAGAGGAAATAGGCCCAGACCACGAAAACCACGCCGAACAGGGCCGTCACCGGCCAGACCACGTTCATGATGCCCATGTGCTGGGGATGACGAAAGACATCGATCAAAACCATAGTCGCGCAGCCGAAGCCGAGGACAAGCGCGGCGATCGAGAGAATATGAAGCCATTGAGGAAACATGTTTTCTCCTTCTCAATGGCATGCCAACCCAGGTGGCGCTCGTAAGTTCCAGTCGTGCACCAAGGGCACGTTCCGTCTGCCGAATTCGCCACTTTATGGACAAGCTGGATGGAATAGACTAGCGCCTTGGAACGATCGGCTTCGATCGCTTGCAATCCTCACACCGGAGAAGGAAACTGGCGCGGCTCTTTGTCTTTATTGGCGGTCTGATCGTGTTGACGCTCTTCGCGGCGTTGATCGGGCCATATTTTATCGACTGGAGTTCCTACCGGACCGATTTCGAGCGAGAGGCCAGCAAGATTCTTGGCCGTCAGGTAAAGGTGGAGGGAACCGCCACGGCGCGGCTGCTGCCATTTCCCTCGGTCACGTTTTCTGATGTTCGCGTTGCCGGCGCCGATCCCGCCGCGCCGGCAATGACGGTCGACAAATTTTCCATGGACGCGGAACTCGCGCCGTTCCTGCGCGGCGAGATCCTGATCTTCGATATGCGCCTCGTGCACCCGCATCTTACCGTCAGCATCGGCAAGGACGGGACAGTCGACTTGGCGTCGCGCGCCAAAACATTGTTCGATCCACATCAGGTCACGTTGGAAAAAGTCGCCGTCAGCAACGGCGAGATCACCATCAACCATGGAGCCGGCGACCGCACCTATCTGCTGTCGAACATCGACGCGGATCTTTCGGCCAAATCGCTTGCCGGGCCATGGCGCTTCGACGGGACGCTCGACGCGGATGGCGAGCCGGTGACGGTCGCCCTGTCCACGGGGCCGGTCGACGAAAAGGGGCATATCCATCTGCGCATCCGCGCCAAGCCGCGCGACTATCCGGTGACGATTGAAACCGATGGCGACGCGGGGATCGACAAGGGCGTGGCGCGATACGCCGGTGGTTTTCATCTCGACGCGAGAAATACCCAGGACGACAAGCAGGCCGCCGATGGCAATTCTGCCGGCAAGGCGACTGAAGAAACCGGCAAGGCCGACAGGCCGGCGCCTTATCGCGTCACGGGCGATTTCAGTTTTGACGACAAGCAGTTCTCCATCGACAAATTCCGCTTCGAAACAGGCCCGCAGGACAATCCCTATACGGCGAACGGCAGCGCCTTTATCGATATCGGCCCCAAGCCAAGCTTCGGCATTACGGCAAAAGGGGCGCAGGTGCGTTTCGACGATGCTCTCGGCGGCAGCGACAAGCCAGGCTCGGCGTTGACGCTGGACGACCGCATCGCCGCGTTCAAACGGGTCGTCGAAGCGCTGCCAAAGCCCGCCATTCCCGGAAAGCTCGACATCGATCTTCCGGCGGTCCTCACCGGCGATACCACGATCCGCAACGTCAAAGTTACCGCCCAGCCGGCGCTGGGCGGCTGGAAAGTTGAAACGCTGGACGCGACCTTACCGGGTCGGACGGCGCTGGAGGCGAAGGGATTTTTGCGCACGGGCGATAATTTCGGGTTTGCCGGTTCCTTGGTTCTGGCCGTGAAGCAACCGTCAGGGTTCGCGGCATGGATTTCGCACGATGTTGACGAGGCGATCCGCCGGCTGCCCGCAGCGGGGTTCCAAGCGAATGTCGATATTTCGCAGCACAAGCAGGTCTTCCACGATCTGGAACTGATCCTCGGCGACGCCCGCTTCCATGGCAGCATCGAAAACACCGAGCCGGACGACGCCAATCCCTCCATGGTGCTGAAGCTCGATGGCGGCAAGCTCGACGTGGAAGGGCTGACGGCCTTCGCCTCGCTTTTCGTCAGCGACCAGGGCAAGACCCGGCTGGCCGACCACGATATCGATCTGGAGGTCAAGGCCGGCCCGGTCACGGCCACCGGCATCACCGCGAAAACCATCGACGCCGGCCTGCGGCTGAGCGGCGGGCAACTCGAAATCGACCGGCTGAGCGTCGACGGCCTCGCCGGTGCGACGATCAGTGCGACTGGCTCCATGAAGGATTTGGCCACGACCCCGACGGGCAATATCGACGCATCGATCGTATCGGTCGACCTGGCGCCGCTGGTATCGCTGCTCGCCGAGCGCTATCCCGGCAATGCGCTGGTCGCCGGTCTCAACCAAAGGGCGCGGGGCTATGGCGGACTGCTCACCGACGCAAGGATAGATCTGGTCGCAAGCGCCGCAGCCAACAAGGATGGCTCCACGGGAGTTGCGCTCAGCACCCATGGAAAGGCGGGCGGCAGCGCCTTCACATTTTCGGCCTCAGGCAACGGCCGTAGGCAGGCCATCGGGCAGGCGCACCTTTCGCTGACCGGTTCATTGTCGAACGACGAGGCCGCGCCCGTCTATGCGCTTTTCGGCCTGCCAACCTTGCCGATCGACGCAGCGGGCCACACCGAAGCCTCGCTTGCCGCCAAGGGGTCGCTCGGCGGAGGGCTGGCCACATCGCTCAGCATCTCCGGTAAAGGCCTTGCGGCGTCCTTCGATGGCAAACTGAAAAGCGACGGACAAAGTTATTCCGCCGTGGGGCAGGCGAAACTTCACTCGGAGAATTTGCAACCCTGGCTGATGACCGCCGGGGTGGGGCTTCCCGGAACGGGATTGGGCTTGCCGGTGGCGCTCGCCGCGAAAGTGGCGATGGCGCAGGGGTCTCTTTCCGTCGATGAACTCAAGGGATCGATCGCCGGCAGCGCACTATCAGGCAAGCTGAATGCCGAGCTGAAGGACGGCCTGCCGCGGTTGAGCGGTTCCGTTTCGGCCGATACGGTCGATCTCGGGCTTGCCGCCGACATGCTTCTGGGCGAGCAATCGCTTCAAAGCAATAACGGCAAATGGCCAACCGCGCCTTTCAATGCCGAGGCCGAGCCGGCCCTTCTGGCTGACCTTCAGATTTCCGCGAAGACCCTGGAAGGCGGTCCGCTCTTTGTCGCGCATGACGCCAAACTGACCGCCCGCCTCGACCGTGACGGTTTGCAGGTCTCCGATCTCGTCGCAAAGGCGGATGGCGGCGCTCTCTCCGGCTTGTTCGAATTGCGCAACAATGGAGGAACCGGCCTTCTTTCCGGCCAGATGAAATTGAAGGGAGCCCATCTAGGCGAACTGCTCAAGGGATCCGGTCTCAGTGGGGACAGCGATCTATCGGCCGCCGTCACCGCGAGTGGCAAATCGGTCGACGGTATGGTCGCCGCGCTGGCGGGGTCGGGTACGTTGGCGTTTCGCGATCTGGTGGCGCCAGGTATCAACACGGGCGGTTTCGCCGCGATCTTGGCCGGGGCGGATCGCATCGGGCGCGATATCGATGCGGGCAAGACGGCGGCGTTCGCGCCGGCGATTATCGGCGACGGGAAGTTCGCCGTAGCGCAAGGCGAACTGGCCTTTACGATTGCCGAGGGCATCTTGCGCGCGCCGCCGCTCAGGCTGGAAGACAAGAATGCGACCGTGACGGTCAATCCCTCAATCGATTTCAATAGCGCCACAGCGGCCGTTGACGGCGATATTGCCTACAAGGCGGGCGAGGAAGCGCTGGTTGGCTCCGAGCCGGACGTCAATTTTTCTGGCTCTGGTCCGCTGGGTGGGATGAAATTCAAACTGGATACCGCGCCGCTGGCGCAATTCCTGACACAACGGGCGCTGGAACGCGAGGAAGCCCGCGTCGAGGCGCTGCAATCAGCTCTTTTGGAGAAACAACGGCTGCGGCGCGAGGTTCTGTATTACGAGGACCGCGATAAAACCCGGCTGCGCTTGGAGGAAGAGGCGCGCGAGAAGGCCGCCGCCGAGGCGGCAGCCAAGGCTGCGGCGGAAGCGCAGGCGGCAGAGGAAGCCGAGAAAGCAAAAGAGAAGGCGGCTGAGGAAGCCAGACAGAAGGCGTTGGAAGACGCGCAGCAAGCCGAGGCCGCGAAGAAGGCTGAAGCAGTTCGCCTGAAGGCCGCGGCTGAAGCGGCCGCCAAGGCCGAGCAGGAGGCGCAACAGGAAGCGGCGCGAAAGGCGGCGGAAGAAGCCCGCCAGAAATCGGAAGACGAAGCCAGGCAAAAAGCGCTCGAAGCGGCCCGGCAGGCGGCAGCGGAAAAGGCGCGAAAAGAGGCCGAAGACGCACGCGCTCTTGAGGATAAGATCCAGAAGCTGCTTCAGGATGACAACGCTGCCGAAGAAGGTTCCGCAGTAAAGCAAAAATCGGATGGGCCCGAAAAAATCCGGTCGGTGATACCGGCGATCATGCGGCCCCGAAAACACCCGAAAAATCTGCGGCCCCGGCCAGTACCAGCAAGCCGAACTCTTCTGGGGACTTCAAAAACCTTCCCGGGGTGACGGATATCTTCAAGCCGGACAATCTTTCGGCCAAGAAACTCACGCCGTCCAGATGACGGGATGCGACGCGGTCAAGGTCGCCTGACCCGGTCGAAGACGTAAAGTCGCAGAGCCGACGAAAGATTGGTGTCGCGCGGCCGCGCCGCGTCGATTTCCGCGACAAGGGCGGCGAGCGGCATGTCGCGCGCTGCCGCGATGGTCTCAAGTTCCGCGTAAAACGGTTCCTCCAGCGAGTAGCTGGTTCGATGGCCGCGAATGGTCACCGATCTCTTGCGGACGGAACTCACTTCGGAGAAGCGGGCTTGTCGCGCCGATGGCCCTCGACAAAGGCCCGGTCTTTTTTGGCGATCGCATCCTGACGCTGCTTCTCGGCCTTGGCGCGGCCGTGGAGCGCACGATTTGCGGCGGCTTGCATACCGCGTTCGGCGCGCGCCTTTCGCTTTCGGGCCATCCTAAGATTCAGGATCTCGGCCACTGTCGAAAACCGCCTATTTCTTGCGGAATGAATTGAGTGAAACGACCTCGGCGCCTTTGCCGTCGCCGTCGGCTGCCGTTTCCTTCTTCGCCGCCTTGCCGCTTTCCTTCGACGCAGGCTTCTTGCCCTCCGTGGCAGGGGCCTTGGTTATTTCGCGCGGCTTCTTCAGCGTTTCGACCTCGGCCAAGGGCGCCTCGGAGATTTCCGCATCGGCATCCTGCTTGGGATCGAACTCCAGTTCGAAATTCGCCGAAGGATCGTAAAAGCCGCGCACTGCCGAAAAAGGAATCTCGAGCTTCTCGGGAATGTCCGAGAAGGAAAGCCCGATCTCGAAGCCGGTTTCGGTGACCTTCAGATCCCAATACTGGAACTGGACGACGATCGTCATCTGCTCCGGATAGCGCTCATGCAGGCGGCTCGATATACGAACGCCCGGCGCGCCGGTCATGAAGGTGATGAAAAAATGATGGTTGCCGGGAAGGCCGCTACGCGCGACTTCCGTCAGCACCTTGCGCATGACGCCGCGCAAGGCCTCCTGGACGAGAATATCGTAGCGAATATGATCTTCGGCCATGGATCCTTGGAACTTCCGGTGACTCGGATGACGGTTACCTGTAATGAAGCTTCGCTTCGGCGTAAACCGGGTATGAGAAAGCCGCCGGCGGGCATATAAGCGCCCCGGCCTCCTATCCAGGCAGGTTCGCTCAATATTGGAATGCTGGCAAGCGCCAGGAGAATTTCCAATGGAATGTCGGTTTCGTGCCCGGCGGTTCGTCTGTTGGACGGAGCTCGGGGCCAAACCCTCGTCGGGAAAAGCAGCATGACTGGAAGATTTTTCCGCATCGCGATCATCCTCGGCCTTCTTTCGGCTGTCGGTCCGTTCGCGATCGATATGTATCTGCCTGCCTTGCCGTCCATCGGCGCGGATCTTTCGGCATCGACGGGCGCGGTGCAGATGACCCTGCTCGCCTTTTTCCTGTCGCTCGGGGTCGGGCAGATATTCGTCGGGCCGATTTCCGACATGGTGGGCCGCAAGGCGCCGCTTTATGCCGGACTTGGCCTGTTTGCGCTTGGCGGCATAGGCGCGGCCCTGTCACCGACTATCGAATGGCTGATCGCGTTCCGCTTCGTGCAAGGCCTGGGCGCCTGCGCCGGCATGGTGGTGCCCCGCGCCATCGTGCGCGATCTCCACACCGGACCCGAGGCGACCCGACTGATGTCGTTGCTGATGCTGGTGTTCAGCGTTTCGCCGCTGCTGGCTCCGTTGACCGGAAGCTTCATCATTGCAAGCCTTGGCTGGCGGGCCATCTTTTGGGTGGTCACCGTCGCGGCCGCCATCGGGATGCTGCTGCTCTTCCTGTTTCAGGCAGAAACCAGGCCACCTGAGGATCGCCAAGGCAGCAGCCTGACTGGCGCGCTGTCGAGCTACGGTCGGTTGCTGCGCGACCGTCATTTTCTGGCGCTGACCTTCATCGGCGGCTTCGGGACCGCCAGCTTCTTCGTCTATCTCTCGAGTTCGTCCTTCATCTTCATCGATCATTTCGGCCTGTCGCCGCTGCGCTACAGCCTCGCCTTCTCGTTCAACGCCATATCGTTCTTTACCATGGCCCAGCTTACCGGCACGCTGACGGAACGCTTTGGCCTGCAACGGGTCGTGCGTGTCGCGGTCGTCGGCTATCTGGCGTCGATGCTTGTCCTTCTTGCCCTGACGTTGGCTGGACTTCGACCGCATACACGTTCTGATGGGGCTTCTTTTCATCGGTTACGGATTTCTTGGGCTGATCATTCCCACGACTTCCGTCCTGGCTCTGGACGCGCATGGGCCGATCGCCGGCGCCGCATCGGCGTTGATGGGAACGCTGCAATTCGCGGTAGGTGCGCTTGCCATGGCCGTCATCGGCGCGCTTTCCAACGGAACGACCTTGCCGATGGTCGCGGGCATTGCCGGTTGCGCGCTTGTTTCGTTCGTTTTGGCGCAGATGACGCTAAGACCGGGCAGGGACGTCGCGAAAGAGATGCCGGCGGAATAGGCGGGATAAATGGGAGAAAGTGGAGGCTTCTGTTGCCAGGTGCCTCCGAACCCCGCTTAGGCCTGCGAAGACCTAAGGCTTTAATTTGAAGCTATCGCACCGCTTACGCGGCGAGACGTGCTTCCGCATAGTTGTCATTTGCAACTACAAGTTTAGCCCGATAACGGTGGTACCATGCCGGGCAAAAGTCCGATCTTTACACCTTCGTCGATCCTATTTCGCCCCCATCAAAATCCGCCAGCAAAAGGCTCGGTCGGCGGATTTTGGTGGAGGCGCCGGGTACCGCCCCCGGGTCCGAACGGCTTATTGCATCGGCAGTTTATCGCCATAGCCGGACAAGCCGGCACGCCGAATATAAGGGCTGAGGCAGCGCATGGGAAGAGGCTACCAACATCGCGGTTTAGAACTGGACCGCCAGAAGCCATAGCGAATGGACGTACGGAGAATAATCGCCAGACATTTGCCTCTGGCGATCCCAATTCATCAAGCACCGGAATCAAACACCTCCGGCATTGCCACGGGTCAGGGCGTGAACCGAGCCAGGGATTCGAGGTCCACCGGCCCCGACTCGTTCGATTGCGGCGCTGGAGACAGAAGCATGGAGCCGGTCTCGCTCATATTGCGATCATCGAGGATCACCTTGCCAGCTTTCAGCATGGCGCTTCCGCTGGCCACGAGAGCCAGTGCCAGCGGATAAATCTGATGCTCCGCCTTCAGCACCCGCGCCGCGAGCGCCTGTTCATCGTCGTCGGCAAGGACGGGGACGGCTGCCTGGGCGATGATCGGTCCCAAATCGACTTCCGGCGTGACGAAATGCACCGTGCAGCCATAAATCCGCACGCCGGCCGCCAGCGCGCCTTTGTGGGTATCGAGCCCTTTGAATGACGGCAGCAGGGCTGGATGAATGTTGATGATCCTGCCTTCCCATTTCTCGACGAACGCGTCCGTCAGGCGACGCATGTAGCCGGCGAGACAGACGAGATCGATCTGGCGTTCCGCAAGCGCGGCGTCGATTGCGGCGTCGTGTTGGGCGCGATCTGGAAAATCCCGGTGCGCGACGATCTCGGTCGGGATGCCATACTTCTCGGCCATCTTGAGGCCGTTTGCGTCCGCCCTGTTGGAGATGACGCAGGCGATTTCGGCCGGGAAGGCCGGAACGGCGGCAGCGGCGATCAGCGCCGCCATGTTGGAGCCGCGCCCCGATATCAGGACTGCAATGCGTTTTTTGTCTGTATTCATAAGTCGATAGACCCGCGGAAAATAACGCCGGCATCCCGCCGCGCAACGACGCTGCCGATCGAGGTGACGGTCTCGCCCGCCTGTTTGAGGACGGCCGCGATCTGGGCCGCCTGGCCGGCGGCTACCACGGCGATCATGCCGATGCCGCAATTGAAGGTGCGCAGCATCTCCTCGTCGCGCACGCCGCCCGTCTTCGCCAGCCATGAAAATACGTCCGGCACATCGATCGCTTTCCAGGTCGATCTCGGCCGCATAATCGTGTGGGAGATGCGCGGCAGATTATCCGGAAAGCCGCCGCCCGTAATATGGGCCAGCGCCTTGATGCCGTGGGTGCCGCTGATTGCCCCGAGAACCGGCTTGACGTAGATGCGCGTCGGTTCGAGCAGCGCCTCGGCCATGGTCTTTCCATCCGCGAACGGCGCGGGAGCCTGCCAATCCAGCCCGGATTTCTCCACGATCTTGCGGACCAGCGAAAATCCATTCGAGTGCAGGCCTGACGAAGCCAGGCCCAGCAGGACGTCGCCTTCGACGATATCGTCGGTCGGCAGAAGCTGGCCGCGCTCGACCGCGCCGACGGCGAAGCCGGCCAGGTCATAGTCCTTTTCCTGATAGAGACCCGGCATTTCCGCCGTTTCGCCTCCGACCAATGCGCAGCCGGCCTGGCGGCAGCCTTCCGCGATCCCGGCCACGATCAATTCGCCCTGGGCGGGATCGAGTTTGCCTGTTGCGAAATAGTCGAGGAAGAAAAGTGGCTCGGCGCCCTGCACGACCAGATCGTTGACGCACATGGCGACGAGATCGATGCCGATCGTGTCATGGCGGCCCGATTCGATGGCCAGCTTCAGCTTGGTGCCAACGCCGTCATTCGCCGCGACGAGCAGGGGATCCTTGAAGCCCGCCGCCTTCAGATCGAATATGCCGCCGAAACCACCGATTTCAGCATCCGCGCCCGGCCGCCGCGTCGAGCGCACCAAGGGCTTGATCCGCTCCACCAACGCGTTGCCGGCATCGATGTCGACGCCGGCGTCTGCATAGGTCAAGCCATTGGTCTTGTTGTTCATCGCGGGCGTCCGCCGTTTCTCCAGATCGCGAAGGACGGCTCATGGCATGAAGCCAGGCCCATCGCAACAGAAGCGATCCTATCGCGTGATTGGTTCGAGTGAAATCCGTGGACAAGCGCTATATGCCGACTGGAGCCTTGAAGGCTTGTTGGCAAGCGGCCATCTATCGGGTGCGCGGCCCGCCCGGTGCGCAATAATCCTTGTCGTTGAGGACCAAGGTGACAATACCCAATCTTATCACCGTGTTGCGCTTCTTTCTGGTGCCAGCGGTCGTTCTGGCGCTGCTCACCGGGCACATGCAGTGGGCCCTGGCGGCCTTTTTGGTCGCGGGAATATCCGATGGCGTCGATGGCTTCATCGCCCGTCATTTCGACCAACGCTCCGAACTCGGCGCTTATCTCGATCCAATCGCCGACAAGTTGCTCCTCGTCAGCGTTTTCGTCGTGCTGGGCTTCATGGGCGAACTGCCGCTATGGCTGGTCATCACCGCGGTTTCCCGCGACGGGCTGATTATCGGAGCCGTACTCCTTTCCACGATCATGGGCCATCCGGTGGAGGTGAAACCCCTCTACGTTTCCAAAGCCAACACGGCGGTGCAAATCATTCTGGCGGCATGGGTCCTCGCCGAATTGGCCTTTGGCTCGACCTTCGGAATATACCGTCACTGGCTGGTCATTCTCTCCGGCATCTTGACCGTGGCTTCCGCTGCGGCCTATCTCGTATCCTGGCTCAAGCACATGGCAGGATATGCCGAAAGCGAAACCCCGAACGGCTGACGAAAACACGACGCCGATAGCCTGGCGTCGGCAGGTGATTTTCTGGGTTTCGGCCATTATGGTCCTGGGCCTGTTTCTGTTCGTCTTCAGCGACGTGCTCCTGCCGTTCATTGCCGGCATGGCGGTGGCTTATTTTCTCGACCCCGTGGCCGACAGGCTCCAACGCCTCGGGTTTTCGCGCCTGTGGGCGACAATTCTCATCCTGCTAGGGTTTGTCGTGATCCTGGCCATCGCACTGATGATCATCGTGCCGGTTCTGGCCAACCAGTTCGCCGGTCTCATGAAGGACATGCCGGACTATATCGCGCGTCTGCAGTCCCTGCTCACGGGCTTCGATTCCTCCTGGCTGGAAAAGACGCTCGGCGTCAGCGCCAGTGAACTGCGCGACGGCCTGAATTCGCTTCTCACGCAAGGTGTCGGGTTCGTTACGACGCTGTTCAAGTCGATCTGGAGTTCCGGCCTGGCGATCATCAATCTCGCCAGCCTTTTCGTCGTCGCTCCTGTCGTGGCGTTTTACATGTTGCTCGACTGGGACCGGATGGTCGCCAAAATCGATAGCTGGGTGCCGCGGAACCATCTCGAAACAGTGCGCGCAATTGCCCGCGATATAGACAGTTCGATCGCCGGGTTCGTTCGGGGACAGGGCACGCTTTGCCTGATCCTGGGCGTCTATTATGCGCTGGGGCTGACCGTCGTCGGCCTGAATTTCGGTCTGTTGATCGGTCTTATCGCCGGCTTGATCAGTTTCATCCCCTATGTCGGCTCGCTGACGGGATTGATCCTGGCGCTTGGAGTGGCGTTCGTTCAATTCTCGCCGCACTGGCTGACCATCGGAGCCGTTGCTGTCGTCTTTTTTGTGGGGCAATTTTTCGAGGGCAACATCCTGCAACCGAAATTGGTCGGCTCCAGCGTCGGCGTTCATCCGGTCTGGCTGATGTTCGCTCTCCTCGCCTTCGGCGCGTTGTTCGGCTTCGTCGGCCTCTTGATCGCGGTGCCCTGCGCCGCAGCGATCGCGGTGATCATGCGCTTCGCAATTTCCCGTTACCTTGAATCACCCCTTTACCGTGGAGAGGAAACAGCGGCTAAAGCCCCACCGCGTAGAGCGCCCCGCGCCTCATCGGACGAGTAGCCATGCGCGAACCCGACCGGCCGCGCCAGATACCGTTTCCGCTCGCCCACGCGCCCGCCCTTTCGCGCGACGATCTCATCGTCACGCCGGCAAACCTGCAGGCTGTTTCGCTGATAGACCGCTGGCCGGACTGGCCTTCACCCGTTGTCATCCTCGCCGGACCGGCAGGGTCGGGAAAATCGCATTTGGCGACAATCTGGCGCGAATGGTCCAATGCCACCGCTATCACGCCGGGCGAATTGGGCAACGGAGAACCGATTGTCGGCCACGGACCCGTGCTGATCGATGGCATCGGATCCGACCCCTTTGACGAGCCGGGGCTGTTTCATCTTATAAACGCCGTGCGTGCCGCCGGAACGGATCTTTTATTGACGTCGCGCCATTTTCCAACGGCATGGCGCGTGCGCCTTCCGGATCTCACTTCCCGGCTGAAGGCGGCGACCACGATCGAAGTGTACGAACCCGACGACGCCCTACTACAGGGCGTTATCGCCAAGCTGTTCGCCGACCGCCAAGTCGAGGTCGAGCCTCACGTCATCAGCTATCTGGCACGCCGGATTGAACGCTCTCTCGCTACCGCCATCGCCGTGGTGGATAGGCTTGATCAGACAGCCCTCGAAAAAAAGTCGCGTATTACCCGCGCGCTGGCCGCCGAGATCGTCAATGCAATCGACGAGGGTCAAAGCGAACTGGATGTTTGATCGCATCTTTGACAATGGAGCGAGGAGGGCTGCAAGACTGGCCGGCCGCCCATCCTCTTCCAATTCTAACGCCAGTAGCGGTTGGACGACGCCGAAGACTGCCCGACGGCCAAGCCGACCATGAAGCCGACGAGGCCGATGGCGAGCGCGGCCGTCGACACAGTGACAGGATTTTCCTGCGCCACGTCCGATACCGTTTGAGCCTGGGAGCGCAACGCCGAGGCGGCTCTCGACGCCCTTGACGAGGCGCTGTCATACCAGCCCTGAGCCTCGTCTGCTGCCTCTTCCGCCCGTTCGGAGAGCGTCTTGTTGATTTTGCTGATCTGCCGCTTAAGGTCGGCGATCTGTTTCTCCATAGCCTCGTTCACATCGTCCGCCGTTGTCTTCGGTTCCGCCATGGCTCTCTCCTTTTGCTGTTACCACTCACAGGCAGGACAAACGGCGCGCCGGGAGGTTGGTTCCGGATCGCTTCCCGATAACGGTTTCGGGTCGGCATATTTGGTGTTTGTCAGTCATCACGCATCGCCGTATCGTCGATGACTGGCAGGAGCAGGGATCGAAAGCGGCATGCGCGAGCTATTGCTGACCATTCTGCTCCTGGCGCTCCTGGTGACGGGCGCGACAGGAGGGTTTTTCTTCCGGTCATGGATTCCCGAGCCACACCGCAACCAGTCCACCATCGATTTCCTGCGCATCGTGACGGCGCTGCTGGTGACATTCGCGGCGCTGGTTATGAGTCTCCTGTTGGCCTCGGTGCGTAATTCGTACGATACCGCCTTCCGCGATCGGGGTCACTACGCGGCGACGCTGGCGGAACTCGATGCCTGCATGCGCGATTACGGGCCCGATCTCTCCGACGCGCGCAAAATGCTTCACCAATATACAGCCGCAGTGATCGTCAGCACCTGGCCTGAAGAGCCCCCGCCGGTCGGCGTCGACTATCCGGACACCAGCAAGATGCCGCGCTTGGGCGAAGTGCCGACCCTTGCCGGATTGATGAACAGGATCGGGCTCGCCATCGACGCAATCGAACCTCGAGACAATGCGCACAAAACTCTGTTGGCGCGTTGCGCGGCCGACTATGCCGACGTTTCGCGGGCTCGCTGGGTTGTCATCGAGGACGTCCATGGCTCGGTGTCGGCGCCGTTTGCCGCGGTCCTGATGTTTTGGCTTGTCCTCGTTTTTCTCAGTTTCGGCTTGCAGGCCCCGCGCAACTTGTTGGCGGGCGTGGCCATCGGCATCGGCATCATCTCCGTGACGAGCGCTATCTTCGTGATTCTCGACCTCGATCTGCCATATGGCGGCTTGTTCGGCATACCCAGCACGTCGATGCGGCAGGCATTGGAGGTCATGCTGCGGTAGCGCCTCGATCGAACCTTGCTGCGGCATCATGCATATTCACGTTTCGCCGCACTTGCCTAGAAGCATACGAATCCCTACAGAAGCAGGCCTCGGAGCGTAGCGCAGTCTGGTAGCGCATCTGGTTTGGGACCAGAGGGTCGCAGGTTCGAATCCTGCCGCTCCGACCATAGGAGATGAGCAAACGATGTCCGCGCGCATTTTCAGTCCCGCCAAGACGGCCATGCAGTCGGGCAAGGCCAAGACCGGTTATTGGGTCCTGGAGTTCGATCCTGAGAAGCCGCGCAAGATCGACCCTCTCATGGGCTACACGACATCGGGCGACATGAAGAGCCAGATCAGGCTGAACTTCCCGACTCGCGAAGAGGCCGTCGCCTACGCCGAGAAAAACGGCATCGCCTATCGCGTCGAGTTGCCCAATGAGGCCAAGCGCCGGCAGATTTCCTATGCGGAGAATTTTCGCTATGACCGCAAGGTGCCGTGGACGCACTGACGAATTTCATTTCGGATATGGCTTCCCTCCGAATATCGTGGTCCCGTAGCTCAGATGGATAGAGCACCGGCCTTCTAAGCCGATGGTCGCAGGTTCGAGTCCTGCCGGGATCGCCACCCTGCCTTGTGTAAAGCTCGTAGATACGGGTGGCCGGCACACGGAAAACTCCTATCGAATTTTATCGATTTAGAGCGCCAAGGCTTAATCAGCCGCCATCATAATGGCCCATCGATCGAGGTGGTGCCAAATGACCAAAGATATGGGTTTTGACTATCACGAACCTCCCGAAAAGGAGGCAAAACGCATTGGGAAATGGGTGAGTATCGTCTTCGATGCGATCTTTCCCATGGTTCTGATCGGCATCGCCTACCTTGTCAGCCGTCATTACTTCGGCGTTTAACGCCCGCCCGACGCAGTTTCAGCGCGGCGGTTCGATTTGATTGTCTTTCTTTCGCGGCGACATGCCACGCAATGGTGACTGGAGCGTCACCGCCGGGCACTGTATAGGCCGGACAGGTGAAAACGCATCTGGCTGGCAGGGCATGGCGATCGACATCGGCTATCTGAGCGCAATAGGGGCGGGCGCTCTCTCGTTCCTGTCGCCTTGCGTGCTGCCGCTGGTGCCTCCCTATCTGTGCTATATGGCCGGTGTTTCGGTAGAGGATTTCCGCGGCAGCGCCGACGGCCCGGATGCCGTTCTGGGCACACGCCGCGCGCGAGGACAATTGCTGACGGCCTCCGTCGCCTTCGTGCTCGGCTTCTCCTCGGTTTTCGTGGCGCTGGGTGCGGGCGCATCCACTATCGGTGGGCTGCTTCGTCAATGGCAACAGCCGCTGGCGATCGTGGCCGGCATTCTCATCATCCTGATGGGATTGAATTTCCTCGGCGTTCTGAAGATCCCGCTTTTATCGCGCGAGGCACGATTCCAGACCAAGGGTCGGCCGGCGAGCGCCGTCGCCGCCTATTTCATGGGTTTGGCCTTCGCCTTCGGATGGACGCCGTGCATCGGCCCGGTCCTCGGCCCGATCCTCACCCTTGCCGGAGGTCGCCAGACCGTACCGGAAGGCGCGCTCCTGCTGGCCGCCTATTCCTTCGGGCTCGGGTTGCCGTTCCTTCTGGCCGCGCTTTTCTCCGGTGCGTTCATGCGCTTTCTCGGTCGATTCCGCGTCCATCTGGGCCGCGTGGAAAAGGTGATCGGTGGATTGCTGGTGGTCGCCGGCGTGCTGTTCCTCACGGGTGGCGTGCAATTCGTTTCTTATTGGCTGCTCGAAGCCTTTCCCGTGCTCGGCCAGCTCGGATAACATCCCTCGACATTTGTGCCGCGTGCAAGCGGTGTTATGAGAGGCGGAGATCGCCTTTCCAGGAAACGAACCGGATTCCATATGAACCAAAGAACCTGCTTATCGGTCATTCTCGCCGCCGGCGAGGGGACCCGCATGAAGAGCGCCATGCCGAAAGTGCTGCACCCGATCGCCGGACTGCCCATGGTCGCGCATGTCGTGCGCGCGGCGTCTGCGGCTGGCGCTGGAGATATGGCGTTGGTCGTCGGCAATGGCGCCGAATTGGTCAGCGCCGGCGCGAAAGCTTACGCGCCCGGCATTACGGCCTTTGTCCAGACCGAACGCCGTGGAACCGCCCACGCAGCGCTCACGGCGCGTGGAATGATCGAGAAGGGTTATGATGATTTGATCTTTCTATGCGGCGACGCGCCATTGATCGAACCGGAAGCCATTGAAGCCGTCCGTCATGAACTTGCCCAGGGCGCTCAGATCGCGGTTCTCGGCTTTTGCGCCGCCGATCCATCCGGCTATGGCCGGCTGATCGAAAAAGACGGCGCGCTGATTGCCATTCGCGAGGAGCGGGATTGCTCGGACGAGGAGCGCAAGATCGATTTCTGCAATTCGGGCGTGATAGCGGTCGCCGGCGACATGGCGCTCACGCTCCTCGACGCCGTGGGAAACGAGAACGCCAAGGGCGAATATTATCTGACCGACATCGTCGAGATCGCCCGCGAGAGAGGCTTGCTGGCGGTGGCGGTCGAGGCGGCATACGAAAACGCCCTCGGCATCAACAACCGCGTCGAACTGGCGGAGGCCGAAGCCTTCTGGCAGGCGCGAAAGCGGCGCGAACTGATGCATTCGGGTGTCACCCTGATCGCGCCGGAGACGGTCTTTCTTTCCTATGACACCGAAATCGGCGTCGATACGGTCGTCGAACCGAATGTCTGGTTCGGCCCCGGCGTCAAAGTGGCGGAAGAAGCCCGCATTCATTCCTTCTCGCACCTGGAGGCGGCAAGCGTCGGGCCGGGCTGCGAAGTCGGGCCTTTCGCGCGGCTGCGGCCGGGCGCCGACCTGCGCCGGGGAGCCAAGGTCGGCAATTTCTGCGAAGTGAAGAAGTCGGTGATAGAGGAGGGCGCCAAGATCAACCATTTGACCTATATCGGCGACGCCACCGTGGGTGCGAAAGCCAATATCGGTGCCGGCACCATCACCTGCAATTATGACGGCTTTTCCAAGTTCCATACCGAGATCGGCGCAGGCGCCTTCATCGGATCAAACTCATCACTCGTCGCTCCCGTCTCGATCGGCAAGGAGGCCTATGTCGCCTCGGGAAGCGTCATCACAGATGATGTCCCGGAAGGCGCGCTGGCGTTCGGTCGCGCACGCCAGGCGACAAAGGAAGACATGGGGCGCAGATTGCGGGAACGTCTGGCCGCGGCGAAGAAAAAATAGCGCCGCGAAGGTACCGGCGTCCCGACAAAATGAACGTCCGGCGTAACGCCTCTTCAATCGAAAAGGTGTAATCGGCATTGGGTTCTTCTGTGGTAATTCAATAGAGCGGCACGCCTGTTCAATAAGTCGCTGTCACGAACGGAAACCATATTTGACTTTCGTTGTTGATCGGCGAGCCCTAAGCGCGTGTAATTGAAGTCTGTTTCATCCGGGGATCGTCCATGTGCGGAATAGTCGGGATTGTTGGGCGTACGCCCGTCGCACCCTTGCTGGTCGATGCCCTCAAGCGGCTTGAGTATCGCGGCTACGATTCGGCGGGCGTCGCCACGCTTGAAATGGGCCGGCTGACGCGCCGCCGCGCCGAAGGCAAGCTCGTCAATCTGGAGCGTCGTCTGATGGATGCGCCGCTTTCCGGAACGACCGGCATCGGGCATACACGCTGGGCCACCCATGGCGCACCGACCGAAGGCAACGCGCACCCGCACGCCACCGGCAAGCTCGCCGTCGTCCACAACGGCATCATCGAGAATTTCGCTGAACTACGCGCCGAACTGGAGGCCGACGGCTACGCCTTCCAGACCGACACCGACACGGAAGCCGTCGCCCAGATGGTCACGCGCGAACTTGACCGTGGCGCAACGCCGGTGGAAGCGGTTCGCCACACCTTGGGTAGGCTGGAGGGCGCATTCGCGCTGGCGATCGTCTTCGATGGCGAAAACGACCTCATGATCGCGGCTCGCCGGGGTTCGCCCCTGGCGCTTGGCTTTGGCGAGGGCGAAATGTTCGTCGGCTCCGACGCCATTGCGCTTTCCCCCTTCACCGACGTCGTCACCTATCTCGAGGATGGCGACTGGGCCGTGCTCACCTCGAAGTCGGTCGTCATTTTCGATGAAACCGGCAACGAGGTCGAACGCGTTCGCCAGAAGTCGGTCGGTACGAGCTTTCTCGTCGACAAGGGCAATCACCGCCATTTCATGGAGAAGGAAATCCATGAACAGCCCGAAGTCGTCTCGCATACGCTGGCGCATTATCTCGATTTCGCCAACGGCTGCGCCCGGCCGCTGGATTTGCCGTTCGACTTCGCCATGCTCGACCGCCTGGCGATCTCCGCCTGCGGCACCGCCTATCTCGCCGGTCTCATCAGCAAGTACTGGTTCGAGCGTTATGCGCGGTTGCCGGTCGATATCGATATCGCCTCGGAATTCCGCTACCGCGAGATGCCCCTTTCGGGGGCGAGCGCTGCGCTTTTCATTTCGCAGTCTGGTGAAACAGCCGATACGCTGGCCTCGCTACGCTATTGCCGCAAGGCGGGCGTGCCGATCGGCTCCATCGTCAACGTTCGCGAATCGACCATCTCGCGTGAATCCGACGTGACCTTCCCGACACTCGCGGGGCCGGAAATCGGCGTCGCCTCGACCAAGGCGTTCACTTGCCAGCTTTCCGCGCTGGCGTCCCTTGCCGTACAGGCCGCCACCGCGCGCGGCACCATTTCCGAGGACGAGCAGAAGAAACTGGTGCGCCAGCTTTCCGAAGCGCCGCGCTTGGCCAGCCAGGCGCTCAAGCTCGCCCCGCAGATCGAGAAGGTGGCCCGCGATCTGGCCCAGGTTCAGCACGTGCTCTATCTTGGCCGCGACACCAACTACCCGCTGGCGCTCGAGGGCGCGCTGAAGCTCAAGGAAATCTCCTACATTCATGCTGAAGGCTACGCCGCCGGCGAATTGAAGCACGGTCCAATTGCGCTCATCGATGAAAACATACCGGTCATCGTCATCGCGCCGCATGACCGCATATTCGACAAGACCGTTTCCAACATGCAGGAAGTTGCGGCGCGCGGCGGCAAGATCATCCTCATTACCGACCAGACGGGGGCCGCCCGCGCCGGGGTGAAGACATTCGAAACGATCGTGCTGCCTGATGTGCCGGAATTCATCGCGCCTATCGTCTATGCGCTTCCTGTCCAGATGCTGGCCTATTATACGGCCGTGCAGATGGGGACCGACGTCGACCAACCGAGAAACCTGGCGAAGTCTGTCACCGTCGAATAGTCGCGGCCTCGCGGCTACGGACAAATTGAATATCCAAAAGCGCGATACTGCCTTATGAACGGTGCGGTGCCGCAAGGCTTTGGCGGTTCATACGGGTTCGGGGTTTGCTTGCCGCATGACGCGTCTCAGGAATTATTTTCTCACCGGCTTCATCGTTTGCGCGCCGCTGGCGATCACGATCTACATTGTCTGGTCCCTGATCGGCTGGGTCAATTCCTGGGTCAGGCCGTACATCCCCCATCAGTATGATCCCGATACGTATCTGCCGATCCATATCCCCGGTTTCGGGCTGGTGGTCGCTGTCGTCGGAATCACTCTGATCGGTTTTCTCACCGCCAACATCGTCGGGCGCAGCATCGTCTCGTTCGGCGAGAAGTTGCTGAACCGGATGCCGCTGGTACGCGGTGTCTACAAGGCGCTGAAGCAGATTTTCGAGACGGTGCTATCCAACAAGAGCGATATGTTCCGCACGGTCGGCATGGTCGAGTATCCAAGAAAGGGCGTCTGGTCGCTGGTTTTCGTCGCCGGCGAAAAGGAGACCGAGATCAATGGCAAACTCGACAAGGAGGGCGATCCGCTGATCGCCGTCTTCATGCCCTGCACGCCCAACCCGACGACCGGTTTTCTCATGTATGTGCCGAAATCCGAGGTGGTTGTCCTCGACATGACAATCGAGGACGGCGCCAAGCTGATCGTCTCGGCGGGTCTGGTCGCGCCGGAATATGAGAGCAAGATCGTTTCGCTGAATGGCGAGACGATCGAGGGAACCATCTCCAACCCCACCCTTGCCGAGGTCGCTCAGCCGGCTCTTAACAGGCGCACCGCGTCGTCCCGGCCAAACAAGTAGAGCAGCGTCCGGACAGCCTCTCCGCGAGGCGACGTCAATTCGGGATCGCGAACCAGCAGCAACCGTGCGTCATCCCGCGCGGTTTCGAGCATGTCGGCATGTTCCTCAATGCGAGCGACCTGAAAGCCGGGCGTGCCCGACTGCCGCGTACCCAGCAATTCACCTTCGCCGCGCAATTTCAAATCCTCCTCGGCGATCAGGAAGCCGTCCTCCGTCTCCCGCATCACCGACAGGCGGCGCGTCGCCGTTTCGCCGAGCGGCGCCTTGTAGAGCAGCACGCAGGTCGATGCCTTGTCGCCACGGCCGACGCGTCCGCGCAACTGGTGCAGTTGCGCAAGACCGAAGCGCTCGGCGTGCTCGATGACGATGATCGTCGCGTCGGGAACGTCGACGCCCACTTCGATGACTGTCGTGCCGACAAGGATGCGCGTTTCGCCGCTCTTGAAGGCGAGCATGGCGGCGTCCTTGTCGGCGCCCTTCATGCGTCCGTGGATGAGCCCGACGGCATCGCCGAACTGTTCGCGCAGCGATGCCGCGCGGTCTTCGGCCGACATCAGGGGGATCTCGCCGGATTCCTCCACCAGGGGACAGATCCAGTAGATCTTCTGGCCTTCGTCGATCGCCTTGCCGATTCGTCCGATGAGATCGTCGAGCCGCTCGAATGGCAGCGTGACGGTAGCGATCGGACGCCGTCCCGCCGGCTTCTCGGTGAGCCGCGAAACGTCCATGTCGCCGAAAGCGGTGAGCACCAGCGTGCGTGGGATCGGCGTCGCCGTCATCACCAGCATGTCGGGCGCATCGCCCTTGGCATTCATGGCAAGCCGCTGGTGCACGCCAAAACGGTGCTGTTCGTCGATGATCGCCAACGCCAGATCGTGAAACACGACGTGTTCCTGGAAAAGCGCGTGCGTCCCGATGATGAAATGAATGGAGCCGTCCGCAATCGCGGCTAGCGTCTCCGCCCTCTCGCGGCCTTTTTCCCGACCGGTGAGAATGGCCGCCCGCAGCCCGGCGCGCTCGGCGAGCGGCACGATCGTCGCCAGATGCTGGCGCGCCAGGATCTCGGTCGGCGCCATCAGCGCTGCCTGTCCGCCGGCTTCCGCCGCACGCGCCATGGCGAGTAATGCCACGACGGTCTTTCCCGACCCGACATCTCCTTGCAGCAGGCGAAGCATGCGCTCGGGGTTGGCCAGGTCGGCGTGGATTTCGGATAAGGACTGCTCCTGCGAAGGGGTCAGCGAATAGGGCAGGGCGGCGCGAATCAGGGCCTCCATGCGGCCATCGCCGCGCAGCGGCCGGCCCGCAAGCCGCCGGGTCCTGGCGCGCACCAGCCCCAACGCGATCTGCCCGGCGAGGAATTCGTCATAAGCGAGACGCCGCCACGCGGCGTTCTGCGGCGAGGCATCGATGGGATCGGCGGGATTGTGGATGCGCTTCAGCGCCAGGTCGAAGGCGGGAAAGGTTTGCCGCCGCATGAGCTCGAAATCCTGCCATTCCGGCAATTGCGGCAAACGCGCGATCGCCTGCGTCATCGCCCGCCGAAGCGTCTTGGGAGAAAGGCCGGCCGTCAGCGGATAGACCGGCTCGATCAGCGGCAGGTTCTCGGCCTCGCTGGCAAGCGTCACATGGTCCGGATGAACCATGGTCGGCCGGCCATTGAACCATTCCATGCGCCCCGAAACGATGATGTCTTCGCCGATCGGCATGGTCTTTTCCAGCCATGCCCTGTTGGCATGGAAGAACGTCAGACCGATCTCGCCGGTGTCGTCATGCGCGAAGACACGATAGGGCGCGGATCCGGAGCGCGGGGCAGGCTGATGCCGGTCGACGCGCACGTCCAGCGTCACGATCTGTCCCTCCGCAGAGCCGGCGATGCCCGGCCGGCTGCGCCGGTCGATCACCGAATGGGGCAGGACGAAAAGCAGGTCGGCAACGCGCAACTCGCGCGCGGACAGATCCGCCGCGACGATATTCTTCAGCAGAGCCGATACCTTCGCGCCCACGCCGTCGAGGGTGATGGCTGGAGCGAACAGCGGATCGAGGATGGAAGGGCGCATCGTAGGACCTTAGGTGGCGTATTGTGGTGCGCAAGGCTGACAGCACAGCCTTTCCACGCTATATGCGCCGCTCTGTCAAAGGAACATCGGCATGACGGGTATGATGCGATCGAGCGCGGGTCTGGATGCGCGCCGGAGGAAGGCCCTGTTCCGTTCGTGGCACAGGGGTATGCGCGAGATGGACCTCATTCTCGGCGCCTTCGCCGATGCCGAGATCGCCGCCTTGACCGATGCGGAACTGGACCAATATGAAAGGCTTCTCGACGTGCCGGACGGCGATATCCTGCCGTGGCTCACCGGCGAACGCCCGGTCCCGGAACCATTCCAGACAACCGTCATGTCCCGCATAATGGCGTCGCGGCGGTCCATCAACCATTGAAGAACCATCCATGAAGCTTATCGATTCCATCGGCCTGAAGAAGCGTGGCGCCGGCGACAATGTGATTGTCGATGGCGTGGCCGACGGTTACGAGGCCTTTGCGCTGGCCAGAACTGCCGCGGAGACTGCCGCAGATGGTCCGCTCGTCTTCGTGGCGCGCGACGGCCAGCGGCTTCCTCTCTTGATGGATGCGCTGTCCTTCGCCGAGCCCGGACTTCCCGTTCTCGAACTGCCCGCCTGGGATTGCCTGCCCTATGACCGCGTGTCGCCGGGCGCCGGCGTGGCGGCGCAGCGCCTCGAGGCGATGGCCGGAATGGCGTCGCTGCGCCGCAAGCCGCACCGTGCGATCATCCTGACCACGGCCAATGCCCTGTTGCAGCGCATGCCCCCTATGGCGGCGATCGAGGCGCAGGGCTTTTCGGCCCATCCCGGCAACCAGGTCGATATGAATGTACTGGTGGCGCGGCTGGAGACCAGCGGCTTCGAACGCGTCGCCACGGTGCGCGAGGTCGGCGAATATGCCGTGCGCGGCGGCATTCTGGATCTCTTTGCGCCCGGCAGTACCGAAGCGCTGCGGCTGGATTTCTTCGGCGATACGCTGGAATCGATCCGCGCCTTCGACGTCGCCTCGCAACGCACCACCGGACAACGCAAGAGTTTCACGCTGGAAGCGATGAGCGAGGTATCGCTGACCTCCGACATGATCAGCCGCTTCCGCCGCAACTATATAGACGCATTCGGCGCGCCGTCCCGCGACGATGCGCTTTATGCGGCTATCAGCGAAGGCCGGCGCTTTGCCGGCATGGAGCACTGGCTGCCTTTCTTTTATGATGGGCTCGAAACACTGTTCGACTATCTGCCTGGCGTCCCGATCGTTTTCGACCATCTGGCGCATGAAGCGCTGGACGAGCGCCATCGCCTCGTCCTCGATCATTACGAGGCGCGCCAGGAGCAATCCGGCGCCTCGTCCCTCGGCGAGGCGGTTCCCTACAAGCCGGTCCCGCCAGACTTGCTGTTTCTGTCGCCGGAAGCGATCGCCGACAAATTGCACGATCATTTGTCCATCGAATTCAGCCCGTTCGATACGCCGGGGAGCGCGGAGCGTCGGGTATTGCATGCCGGGTCGAAGGCTGGCCGATCTTTTGCCGAGGAGCGCGCCGATCCGTCGATCAACGTCTTCGAACGCGCCGTCGATTATATCGGCGACCTCCGCACCGCCAAGAAGCGGGTTATCGTCGCCGGATGGAGCGAAGGATCGCTCGACCGTCTGGCGCAGATACTGGCCGAGCATCATCTGGGCAATGTGGCCCGCGTCGAAACGCTCGATGCACTCGATAGATTGCCGCCCGAACAGGCGGGGCTTGCCGTCCTGCCGCTGGAATCTGGCTTTGAAACCGATCGTTTCGCGGTGCTCGCCGAACAGGACATTCTGGGCGACCGGCTTATCCGTCGTTCCAAGCGCAGGAAGCGCGGCGCCGATTTCATTGCCGAAATCGGGGCGCTCGCCGCCGGGGATATTGTCGTCCATGCCGATCACGGCATTGGCCGCTTCGTCGGCCTGCGCACGATCGAGGCGGCGGGCGCGCCGCATGACTGTCTTGAAATCCACTACGCCGACGAAAACCGCCTATTCCTGCCGGTCGAAAACATCGAGCTCCTGTCGCGCTTTGGATCGGATTCGGCAACGGCGACCCTCGATCGGCTTGGCGGCGGGGCATGGCAGTCGCGCAAGGCGAAGCTCAAGCGCCGGCTCCTCGAAATCGCCGGCCAGCTCATCCGTATCGCCGCCGAACGCCAGATGCGCACCGCGCCGGCGCTCGTTCCACCGCAGGGCCTCTATGGCGAATTCGCGGCGCGTTTTCCCTATGAGGAGACCGAGGATCAGCAGACCGCCATCGATGCGGTGCAGGACGATCTCGCATCGGGCAGGCCGATGGACCGGCTGATTTGCGGCGATGTCGGGTTCGGCAAGACGGAAGTTGCCCTGCGCGCCGCTTTCCTTGCCGCGATGGAGGGTTTCCAGGTGGCCATCGTCGTGCCAACGACGCTTCTCGCGCGACAGCATTTCAAGACGTTTTCGCAACGTTTCGCCGGCCTGCCGGTCAGAGTGCGTCAGGCGTCGCGGCTGGTTGGCCCCAAGGAACTGGCCGAGACGAAAAAGGGCATCGCCGACGGCACCGTCGATATTGTCGTCGGTACTCATGCGCTTCTCGGCAAGGCGACCTCTTTCAAGAACCTTGGCCTTCTGGTGATCGACGAGGAGCAGCATTTCGGCGTCAAGCACAAGGAAAGGCTGAAGGAGCTGAAGAGTGAGGTGCATGTGCTGACGCTTTCGGCCACGCCGATTCCGCGCACGCTGCAACTGGCGCTGACCGGGGTGCGCGAACTGTCGCTCATCACCACCGCACCGGTCGACCGGATGGCGGTGCGAACATTCATTTCGCCCTTCGACGGGCTGGTGATCCGCGAGACGCTGCTGCGGGAACGCTATCGCGGCGGCCAGAGCTTCTACGTCGTGCCGCGCATTTCGGACCTGGCGGAAGTGCATGATTTCCTGACGCAATCCGTTCCCGAACTGAAAGTGGCGACGGCGCACGGGCAATTGCCGCCGGGCGAGCTCGACGACATCATGAATGCGTTCTACGATGGCCAGTACGACGTTCTTCTCTCCACGACCATCGTCGAATCCGGCCTCGACATTCCGACCGCCAACACGCTGATCGTGCATCGAGCCGACATGTTCGGCCTGGCGCAGCTCTACCAGTTGCGCGGCAGGGTAGGGCGCTCGAAGCTGCGCGCCTATGCGCTGTTCACGCTGCCGGCCAAACGCAAGCTGACGACGACTGCCGAAAGGCGGCTGAAAGTCCTGCAATCGCTCGACACGCTTGGCGCCGGCTTCCAGTTGGCCAGCCACGACCTCGACATTCGCGGCGCCGGCAATCTGCTGGGCGAGGAACAGTCGGGTCATATCAAGGAAGTCGGCTTCGAACTCTACCAGCAGATGCTGGAGGAAGCGGTCGCGGAAATCCGGGGTTCGGGCGAGCCCGCTGACGAGAGCTGGTCGCCGCAGATCACTATCGGGACAGCCGTCATGATCCCGGAAGGCTACATTCCCGACCTGCAGCTCCGTCTCGCCCTCTACCGCAGGCTGGCAGACATCGAAAACACGGAGGATATCGACGCTTTCGGCGCAGAACTCATCGACCGTTTCGGGCCGCTGCCGGAAGAGGTCGAGCACCTCTTGAAGATCGTCTACATCAAGGTGTTGTGCCGTCGCGCCAATGTGGAAAAGCTCGATGCCGGGCCCAAGGGCGTCGTCATCCATTTCCGCCACAAGGAGTTCCCCGATCCCACCGCGCTCGTCGGCTATATCGGCCAGCAGGGTTCATTGGCCAAGATCAGGCCGGACCAGAGCGTCGTCTTCTCACGCGATTGGCCGACGCCGGAGAAGCGACTTTCGGGATCGGCCGTGGTGATGACGCAACTGGCGCGGCTGGCGGACAAGGTGGCGGCGTAGCGCCGCGCGTCCTCAGCCAGCGGCGGCTTCCAGTTCGCCGCGCTCCTTGGCTTCAGAGACCTGGCGGATCGCGTCGGCGAGCGTGGCGGAATCCTGGGCGCCCATGACCGCGTATCGTCCTTCGATCAGGAAGCATGGGACGCCGGTGACGCCCATGCGGTTGGCGGTGGCGATTTCGGCGCGGACCGTGTCGGTGTCGGCATCGGTGGCAAGCAGCGTCCGCACCACCAATTCGTCCATGCCGCTGTCGCGGGCGGCATCGATCAGCACGGCGTGATCGCCGATGTTCTTGCCTTCCTCGAAATAGAGCTGGAAAAGCCGGCGCGCCAAGCGGTTCTGGACCCCTTCACCGGCCGTCGACGCCCAGCGGATCAACCGGTGCGCGTCGAGCGTGTTCGGCGAAACCTTGATGGCGTCGAAATCGAAGTCGATGCCTTCCGCGGAGCCGGCCTCATCGAGACGGGCGTGGATCTCGTCGATCCGGTTTCCGTCACCGAACTTGGCTTTCATGTAAGCCTTGCGATCCTTGCCTTCCGGCGGGATGGTCGGGTCGAGCTGGAACGGCCGCCAGTTGATCGTGACGTCGATGTCGGGCAATGCCGCCACCGCCTTGTCGAGCCGCTTCTGCCCGATGAAGCACCACGGACAGACCGCGTCCGACACGATGTCGATGCTGATTTCCCTGTCGTTCGCCATGCTCGATCTCCCGGAACTACTTGTGCTTCCACCACGTCTGAAGCTGATAACCGTATATAGGGGTCTTTGCCGGATGTTCGTAGTCCTTCCAGCGCGCCACCCATTGTTCGGGCCGATGGTAGAGCGGGACGACATAGCTGCCGCTGAGGAGCACCCGGTCGAAGGCGCGTACCGCGGTAACGAACTGGTCTTCCGTGCGGGCGTGGACAAAGTCGTCGATCAGGGCGTCGGTGGCCGGATCGGCAACGCCGGCGAAATTGAAGGAGCCCGGCAGATCGCGCGAGCGTGAACCCCAGCGCCCGACCTGCTCCCCGCCGGGCGACAGGGAAGCCGTGTAAAGCTGGAGGATAACGTCGTAGTCGTAGGTCTGGACGCGCTGCTGATACTGGGCGCTGTCGACGGGTCGGATAACCGCGTTGACGCCGAGTTTAGCCAGGGTACGCTGCCAGGCGATGCTCACCGGTTCTCCCGCCGTACCGTTGAGCAGGATCTCGAAGGTCAGCGGCTTGCCGTCGGGACCGACCATCTGGTGGCCCCGCAGCGAGAAGCCGGCGGCGCGCAGCGCGTCGTAGCCTTTTCGCAGGAATTTTCGATCCTGCCCGCTGCCGTCGGAAACCGGTGGCGCGTAGGTTCCCGCCATCATGGCGGGCCGCACCGCATCCGGAAAATCCTTCAACAGAGCCTTTTCCGCCTTGCTGGCCGGCACGCCGGACGACGACAGGACCGACCCGTCGAAATAGCTCTTCGTCCGCTTGTAGGCGCCATAGAACAAATTCTGGTTGGCCCATTCGAAATCGAACAGATCGGTAAGGGCGGCGCGCACCGCCCGGCTTTTGAACACAGGCCGCCGCGTGTTCATGACAAAGCCGAACATGCCCGAGGGAAGCCCATTGGTGAACGTGTCGCGGACGATCCGCCCGTCCTTGGCGGCGGGAAAATCGTAGCCGGTCTTCCAGCGGCCCGTATCCCCCTCGATAAAGACGTCGACAAGGCCTTTCTTGAACGCCTCGAACATCGAGTTCTCGTCGCGGAAATAGGTGATGCGGATCTCATCGTAATTGTCGAAGCCGACTTTGGAGGGCAGGTCCTTCGCCCAATAATTCGGGATTCCGCTTAAGGGTGATCGAATCGCCGGGGCGAACGTCCGCTATCGTGTATGGGCCCGAGGCGATCATCGGCTTCAGTGTCGATTTATCGAAGTTTTGCGCGTCCGTCGCATGCCGTGGCAGGATCGGCAGCAAGCCGAGCAGCAAAGGCAGTTCCCGGTCGGCGCCCGGCTTGAAGGTGAAGCGCACGCCATGCTCGCCAACGATCTCCATGCGATCGACGCGGTCGACCCACCCCTGATAGAGCGGGCGCGCCTTGTCGCGCATCAACTTCATCGAAAAGATGACGTCGTCCGGCGTAACCGGCGTGCCGTCGGAACACCTCGCCCTTGGATCGAGGGTGAATTCGACAAATTTGCGGGCGTCGTCCGTCTCGACCTTCTGCGCGAGCAGCCGGTAGAGCGTGAAGGCCTCGTCGCGCGAGCGCTGCATGAGGCTTCGAAGACGATTGTAGCCGAATTGCGGAATCGAACAGGCCGCGCGCGGCCGTGTCTCCCTGACGATGAACGGATTGAGGCTGTCGAACGTGCCGGACACCGCTAATGATCCGGCCGCCCTTGGGAGCATCCGGATTGGCATAGGGAAAGTGCGTGAAATCCGCCGGCAAGGCCGGTTCACCATGCATGGCGATGGCGTAGGTTGGCTGTGCAAACGCTCCGCGGACGCCACCGAGCACGCAGACGAGACAGATTGCGAGGAGGACCGCCTGGAGGCGCGGCAGGTGAATTCGCATCGCTGATCGGATCCCGGATGTCGTCTTGATTCGAGTGACACTCTAACATGCACCGCCGGTGCGGCTCGTTGGAGCATGCAGGCAATCCGACACTTTGGGGCAGCCCTCTAGGCTGCGGTCTGGATTCGCAGGTCCATGCGGTGTAACACCGCCGGGGAGTCATCGCTGTTGCCGCATTTTGGCATCAGTGATCCAGCGCCCGCAGGGCGAGATGGCAACACCAATTCGAGTGTCAAAAAGGAACGGATCAACCATGACCAGCCGGAAAAAACTCCTTGCAGCCGCGGTCTTCGGTGGGAGCATCCGCCGTGCTTGCAGCCGGCGCTCTTCCAGCCCTTGCGCAGCAACAGCAGCCGCCGCAAGGCTGGTTCAAGGTCTGTGCCAAGCAGGAAGACAACGACATCTGCAACATGCAGAACATCAAGACCGCCGATACCGGCCAGCTCCTGACGGCCGTCAACCTCATCGAGATCAAGGGCAAGGTCAATCGCAAGGTTTTCCAGATCGCCGTTCCCAGCGGCCGGCTGATTCCTCCCGGCGTCGGCATGCAGATCGACAACGGCAAGACGACCAAGATCGACTACGTGTCTGCTTCCCTGACCGCTGCATCGCCGAGACGGCCCTCAGCGACGATCTGGTCAATGCGCTGAAGAAGGGCGGCGACGTGACCTTCACCTCGATGAACTTCCAGAACAAGCAGAACCCGATCAAGGTGTCCCTGACCGGATTTACCGGCGCCTATGATGGCCCGGCCTGCAGCAGTCGGATATCCAGAAGCGCCAGCAGGAGCTTCAGCAGGAAATCCAGAAGCGCCGCGCCGACTTCGAGAAGAAGCTGAAGGAAGAGCAGGACAAGGCCAAGAAGCGGCACCGATTTCCTTGTATGGCACCCAGACAGAAAGAGCGGGCATCACCGCCGCTCTTTTTTCGTTGATGAACGGTTGCAGAAGGCGCATGGCGGCCACGTGACGGGCTCTAATGTGCGCGAGGCCGCTTCGTCCGGTACTGTCCGTCCGTCATCCTGCTTGAACAATTCTCGTCTATCTGCGGATGCCTGACCGGCTCGCCGCTCTCATCGGGAAGCAGGTTCTGCTCCGAGACATAGGCGACGTATTCCGTTTCCTCGTTTTCAGCGAGCAGATGGTAGAATGGCTGGTCCTTTTGTGGCCGGACATTGGCCGGGATGGACTCGTACCACTCCTCCGAATTGCTGAATTGGGATCCACGTCGATAGATGACTCCACGGAAACGGGAACAGTCGGTGACGGACCACCTGGCCGATCTGAAATTTCGCTTGTGTTCGTTCATGATCTTGGTCCGTAGACATATTGATTTCGGAGTTCCTCAATTCAATGGCCTATTCGTCGGCCGCACCTGACCGATCGCGACAAGGCATATTCAATCCCTTGCGCCCGGGGTTGACGCGCGGGTGACGGTCACGCTAGCGCCTTCGTATCATTGGCGCGGGTCTCATGTCTGACGTTGCCTCGGCCTGGTCCTGCCGTTCTTTGGACTGATCTTTATCGGCTTCGTCGTAGCCCGATCAGGCGCATCAACCCATAGAAGCGCTTGGCTGGATGAACACATTCATCATCTATGTCGCGCTGCCGGCCCTTTTCTTCCAGCTGCTTGTCAAAGACGCCGATCGAGAAGCTGACGGAATGGACGTTCATATTCGGCATCGGTCTTCTCGACCTTCATCATCTTTATGATGATGTTCGTCGTCTTCGGCCCTGATCGCCGCGCGGCCAGATCGCGGAAACACGATACGGGGACTGTCAGCCGCCTACGGCAACATCGGCTATATGGGACCGGGTATCGCGCTTCTGGCCTTGGCGAGCAGGCGGCGGTGTCCTATCGCGCTGATCTTCTGCTTCGAAAATATCATGCATTTCACGATCGCGCCGATGATGATGGCGGTGTCGGGCGATGACAATGCATCGGCCGTTCGAAGCTGGCGGTGCGGCGTCGCCAAACGCATCTCCCTCGCACCCGTTCATCATCGCCACGGCGGCGGTGTCGCGGCGGCCGTCTTCGCCTTTCATCCGCCCACGCCGATCGGATCGCTGCTCGACTATCTGGCGAAAGCGGCCGCGCCGTGCGCGCTTTTTGCCATGGGCGTGTCGCTCGCCTTGCGACCGCTCAAGCGGGTGCCGAAGGAACTCTGCCTCGATCGCCTCCGATCAAGCTGGTCGTCCACCCGCTCTTTGTCTATTTCGTTCTGAGCTGGATCGGAGATTTTCCGCCCGATATGGGTCTATTCGGCCATGCTGCTGGCCGCATTGCCGACGGCGACCAATGTCTTCGTCATCGCCCAGCAATACGACGTATGGGTCGAACGGGCCTCGACCAGCATCTTGCCACCACGGTCTTCTCGATCGCGACCGTGACCGGTCTTCTCTATCTCATTAAGATCGGCATTTTACCGCCGGACCTCTTTCCGTGATGCTCCGAAGGCTTTTCGCCAAACCGCTTCCGGGACGCATGCCCTCGCGCATGAAAAATCCGCGCATTGGCGGAACCCGCCCAGGAGTCCGAGCCCCGCGCTGCGCAAGATCTGCGCGGGCAGGAAGTCGGATAGCAGCGACAGGTTGAGCATGTCCACCGCACCGTGCGCAGAGATGTCCGGCCGCCGTCATGGCGTCGTAGCGACGAAGCGCCGCCGGAGCAGCCGGGATCGTCCCGGCTGGTCTCGCCGCTAGCGACGATATCCTGGATGTCGCGGATGCCGAGGTTCAGCCCTTGCGCGCCGATCGGTGGGAATACGTGCGCCGCCTCGCCGACGAGCGCGACTTCGTTTGGCGCGAAACGCGCCGGCATGGCCGACGAAAGCGGATAGATCTGCCGCCCAGGCTTCCACGTCCACCTTGCCAAGCATCGATTGCATGCGGGTCCTCGATTTCCCGCGACAGGAGCGCATCGCTCATCTCGGAGAGGCGGGATGCGGTTTCGGGCGCACAACCCATACCAGGCTGGAGCGCCGGCCGGGCAGGGGAACCTGCGTGAAGGGTCCCGTCTCGGTGTGAAATTCCGTCGAGATGTTACCGTGTTCCCGTCCATGCGCGAAGTTCAGCACCAGCGCCGATTGCGCGTGACGGTGCTGATGCGTCCGGATGCCAGCGGCCTGCCGTGCGGGGGAGGCTTTACCATCAGCGGCCACGACAAGCTGCGCGACGATTTCATCGCCATCGTCGAGCGTCGCCGCGGCTTCCGTGTCTGAAAGCCGCCAGTCCGCGACGAGGGAATCGCGCCAATGGATGGCAGGGCGAGCCTGCAACGCAGCGTTCAGGCAGCCGAACAGGTGCTCGTTGGGAACATTGTACCCGAAGGCTTCCTCTCCGATTTCGCTCGCCCTGAAAGTGACCGGCGGGCTGCGAACCAGCCTGGAAGTGGCGTCGATGATCCGCATGGTGCGCAACGGCGCGGAATGTTCGACCACTTCGTCGAAGAGTCCGAACTCCTTGAGGACCCCCAGCGAGGGCATCATCAACGCCGTGGTCCGACGATCCCGTCCACGCGCCGACGGGCCGACGATCGTTACACCAAAGCCGGCATTATGAAACGCAAGCGCCGCAATCATACCGGCCGGACCGGCGCCGGCCACGATAATTTGCGAATGTGGTACTTGATCCATTTTGGTTGCTCCGACCCATCGGTCCTGATTTCTCTCCTTATATGAGAAAGGCGTTCGAATTGGCAACGAGCAGGGTATCGCCGGACACGATATCCAGCCTTCCATCCTTCGCGTTCCGTTGCCCGTCGCGACGCCATCTCCGGCTCGACCAGAACTGCAACTTTGAACGAAAATTCAATTGTTTAAGGTGGATGTCTGACCAAACCGGCTTCCACTTTCCAATGCTTCGCTTTACTCTCTCGACCGGAGAGGACAATCGATGGGCCGTATCAACCGGGAGATGGGCAGTCATGCCCCGTCGTGTATTGGCGGGATAATCCGCCACCGCATGCATTCATCTCAACGCTATCCCTTGGCTGGATGGCGCTCACGGTTTCGGCGGCAATGCCGAATTACCGTCGCCTCATCGCGCAGGGCGGTGCGGTTCCTATGCGATCTCCATTCGGGTCGGTGTGAACCGTGAAACGCAAGAAAGTCACATGGCCGCAAGCGCGCGCGTTCTCTGTCCATCTTCTTACGGCGTCCGGTTCGTTTCTGGCCTTTCTCTCGCTCGTCGCGGCAAGCGAGGAGCGTTGGCCGGCCATGTTCTGGTGGCTGGGACTGGCGCTGTTTGTCGACGGCATCGATGGGCCCATGGCCCGAAAGCTTCAGGTGAAGGAGATCCTGCCGACCTGGTCGGGTGTCATGCTCGACAATATCATCGACTATGTCACCTACGTACTGATCCCGGCTTTCGCCCTTTATCAGCGCGGTTTCATGGGTCCCGGACTTTCCTTCACGTCGGCGGCCATCATCGTCATCTCCAGCGCCATCTATTACGCGGACACCGGCATGAAGACGAAGGAGAATTTCTTCAGGGGCTTCCCGGTCGTCTGGAACATGATCGTCTTCACTCTTTTCGTCATCGAACCGGGCGAATACGCTTCATTTGCCGTGGTGGTTGTGTCGGCGATCCTGACATTTTTGCCCGTGAATTTTCTGCATCCCGTTCGGGTTCAACGCCTGCGAAACATAAATCTGCCGGTGTTCCTGGCCTGGTGCGTCCTGGGCGCCATTGCCTTGGTGGAGGGCATGCATGCGTCACCCACGATAAAAACCGGCATTGCAATCACCGGCATTTATCTCTTTGTTGTCGGAGGCATCATGCAGATGTTTCCGAGACTTGGACTGAGAGGTAAATTCGATGAGCAAGGCGATCCGCATTCATGAGCATGGTGGCCCCGAGGTCCTGAAATACGAGGACAATGACGCCGGCAAGCCTGGCAAGGGCGAAGTACTCATCGAGCAGACGGCGATCGGCCTGAATTTCATCGATGTTTATTTCCGCACTGGCCTCTACCCGCCTCCGGGCGGTTCGCTACCCCTCATCCCGGGCGGAGAAGCCGCCGGCAAGGTGGTCGAGATCGGAGAGGCCGTCGAGGGGCTGAAGCAGGGTGACCGCGTCGCCTACGCCGTCGGTACGGGAGCCTATTCCCAGCGCCGCAGGATCGCCGCCGATCGGCTCGTCAGGATACCCGAGGGGATTTCGGATCAGCAGGCGGCGGGAATGATGCTCAAGGGCATGACGGCGGAATATTTGTTGCGCCGGACGTTCAAGGTGAAGAAGGGCGATACCATCCTGTTTCATGCCGCCGCCGGCGGCGTCGGCCTTGTCGCCGGCCAATGGGCGAAGCATCTCGGCGCCACGACGATCGGAACCGCCGGCTCGCCAGAAAAAGTCGAGCTCGCGAAGGCGCATGGCTTCGATCACGTCATCAATTATCGCGAGCAGAACTTCGTTGAAGAGGTCAAGAAGATCACCGGCGGCAAACTCTGCGAGGTTGTCTACGATTCGGTCGGCAAGGATACATTCGATGGGTCCCTCGACTGCTTGAAGCCGCTTGGACTGCTGGCGCTGTTCGGCCAATCGTCCGGTGCCGTGCCCCCGGTCAACCTCGGTGTGCTCGCGCAAAAGGGATCGCTCTATATTACGCGTCCGACACTCTTCACCTATGTCGCGAAGCGCGAGGATCTGGAAAAATCGGCAAGCGCCCTGTTCGATGTGGTCAAGAGCGGCGTGGTCAGCATCGAGATCAATCAGACATACAAGCTGGAAGACGCGGCACAGGCACACCGCGATCTCGAGGCTCGCAAGACAACCGGCGTCACGGTGCTGACACCGTGAATTCGGCGTGAAACAATTGAAGCTATTTCAAATTGAGTGCGCTTTGCGGGCGAGACGTTTCTCGCCTAGGATCGCTCCGGGAACATAAAAAGAAATCCGGAGGGATACGTTGGAAGCTGAACACGGCAGTGCCGGTGAAGCCTTGCTTGACGTGCGCGGGCTTACGAAAATATTCGGCTCGCTTAAAGCATGCGACAATGTCGATCTGCGTATAAATCGCGGTGAAATCCATGCTCTTCTTGGCGAGAACGGAGCCGGGAAATCGACCTTCGTAAAGATGCTGTTCGGCTCGCTGGAGCCTTATTCGGGCGAGATATGGTGGAAGGGCCGGAAGGTTGGTATCGCCAGTCCCGGCGAGGCAAGGCGGCTCGGCATCGGCATGGTCTTCCAGCATTTCTCGCTTTTCGATGCGCTTACCGCCGCCGAGAACATCGCCCTTTCGCTTGATGACGGCTCACCGATCAGCGCCATCGCGGCGAAGGCCAAGGCGCTTTCCTACAGCTACGGCCTGCCGCTCGATCCCTATGCGCTGGTCGGCGATCTTTCCGTTGGCGAGCGCCAGCGCATTGAGATTATCCGTTGCCTCCTGCAGACCCCCGACCTCATCATTCTCGATGAGCCGACCTCTGTGCTTACGCCCCAGGAAGCCGACAAGCTGTTCGAAACGCTGGAGAGGCTTCGCTCGGAAGGCAAATCGATCCTCTACATTTCACATCGCCTCGAGGAAGTGAAACGCATGTGCGACAGCGCCACCGTGCTGCGTCACGGCAAGGTTGTCGGTCATTGCGACCCGCAGCGGGAAACCGCTGCCTCCCTTGCGCGCATGATGGTGGGAAGCGAAGTCGATGCGGTCGTGCGTCCGCCTGTCGATGAACGCGCCGACCATGCGCCTCTCCTGGAAATCAGCGGGTTGACCCGCCCAGCGGCAACCCCGTTCTCGATCCCGCTGCGCAACATCACACTTTCAGTCCTTGCCGGTCAGGTCATTGGAATCGCCGGTGTGGCCGGCAATGGTCAGGGCGAATTTTTCGAGGCGGTGTCGGGAGAAGCATTGCAGGACGACGCCAGCTCCGTCCGCTTTTGCGGCAAGGATGCCGGGCGTCTCGATATCTCCGGCCGGCGGTTGCTGGGCGCCGCATTCGTGCCGGAAGAACGGCTGGGCCATGGCGCGGCGCCGCAAATGTCCTTGTCGGAAAACCTTCTTCTGTCTCGCCATACGACCGACGGAAAGGCATTTCTGGGAGCATTGGGAACAGTCAGGACGAGCACGATCGTGGCGGCTTCGCAACGCATTATCGAAAAAATGGATGTCCGCAAAAGCGGCAAGGATCCGGAAGCGGCCGCATTATCGGGCGGCAATCTCCAGAAATTCATTGTAGGGCGCGAGCTCGACCGCCAGCCGAATGTGATCGTCGTCAACCAGCCGACCTGGGGAGTGGATGCGGGAGCGGCGGCGCGAATCCGGCAGGCGCTGATCGAACTCGCGCGCGGCGGTTCCGCTGTTCTCGTCATCAGCCAGGATATCGACGAACTGTTCGAGATCGCCGATTTCATCGCCGTCATGCATGACGGCCGCATGTCCGTTCCCATGCCGATCGCCGAGGCGACATTCGAAAAGATCGGCCTTCTCATGGGCGGCGCGGCGCCGGAAGCGAATCACCCTGTCGGGGAGTCCGCCTGATGCGCATCGAACTGACCAAACGGCCGCAGCATTCGGTGCTCTTTTCGGCGCTCTCGCCCTTTATCGCATTGGCGCTGACGCTTGTCTTCGGCGCGATCCTCTTTGCCCTGCTTGGCAAGAATCCGCTGGAGGGGCTTTACATATATTTCGTCCAGCCGCTGACCCAGGTCTGGCAGCTTCACGAACTCGCCGTGAAGGCGGCACCGCTGATTCTGATCGCGGTCGGTCTTTCGGTCTGCTACCGCTCCAACAACTGGAACATAGGCGCCGAGGGCCAGTTCGCCATCGGCGCCATAGCCGGTTCGATCCTGCCGGTGCTCGTGCCCTCCTACCAAGGCATTTTCCTGCTGCCGCTGATGATGGTCATGGGCATGATCGGCGGCGCGCTCTATGCCGCGATTCCGGCCTTGCTCAAGGTGCGCTTCAACACCAACGAGATCCTGTCGAGCCTGATGCTGGTCTATATCGCGAACCTCTTCCTCGACTGGGTCGTGCGTAGCCCATGGCGCGATCCGCAAGGACACGGTTTCCCCCAAACCCTTCAGTTCAGCGACGCGGCGACGCTCCCGGCGATCTTCCCCTCGTCGGGTCGAACGAGCTGGGACTTCGTCTTCGCGATGGTCGCGGCGCTCGTCGTCTGGTTCATGATGTCGAGGACGCTCAAGGGTTTCGAGATCAGGGTCATCGGCCAGAGTCCGCGTGCGGGCCGCTTCGCCGGTTTCTCCAGCGCGCGCATGGTCATCTTCTCTTTCCTGGTCTCCGGCGCGCTGGCGGGTCTGGCGGGCATCGCCGAGGTGTCGGCCAACATCAACCAACTCCAGCCTGTCATCTCGCCGGGCTATGGCTTCACCGCCATCATCGTGGCCTTTCTCGGCCGGTTGAATCCGCTCGGCATATTCGTGGCGGGGCTGGTGCTGGCGCTCTCCTATCTCGGCGGCGAGGCGGCGCAGACGGCGATCGGCATCTCCGACAAGACGGCGAGCGTCTTTCAGGGCATGCTCTTGTTCCTCGTGCTCGCCAGCGACACGCTGATCTACTACCGGATCCGTCTGGTCCGTACCCGTCACATCGCTGGGGAGGCTCTCCTTGAACATTCTTGAAGCCATTCTGACGACCGTCGTCACGGCGTCAACGCCACTTCTCATCGCGGCGACGGGCGAGCTTGTCGTCGAGCGGTCGGGCGTGCTCAACTTGGGGGTCGAAGGCATGATGCTCATGGGCGCGGTAAGCGGCTTTGCCGGCGCCACGCTGACCGGATACCCCTGGCTCGGCGTACTCGCGGCGATCATCGTCGGCGCCGCATACTCGCTGCTCTTCGGCTTTCTCACGCTGACGCTGGTGACCAACCAGGTCGCCACCGGCCTGGCGCTGACCCTTCTCGGCATCGGTCTGTCGGGCCTCATCGGCGAGCCCTTCGTTGGCCATCCCGGCATTCAGATGACCAGCCTCTATATTCGGGGACTTACCGACCTGCCTTATATTGGCAAGCTGCTGTTCGGCGAGGATCCGCTGTTTTACCTTTCGATCGTGCTGGTGATCGCCGTCTCGTGGTTCCTGTTCCGGACAAGGGCCGGGCTCACGCTGCGTTCGGTCGGCGACAATCACGGCTCCGCGCACGCGCTCGGCATCCCGGTCATCCGCATCCGCTATCTCGCTGTGATGTTCGGCGGCGCCTGTGCCGGGTTGGCCGGCGCGCAGCTCTCGATCGTCTATACGCCACAATGGGTGGAGAACATGACCGCCGGGCGCGGCTGGATCGCGCTGGCGCTGGTGGTGTTCGCCTCGTGGCGGCCATGGCGCGTCTTCGCCGGAGCCTATCTTTTCGGGGCGCTCACCATCGCGCAGCTTCACGTACAGGCGATCGACCTCAGCACCCTGGGCAATGTGCCGACGCCGATCTACTGGCTGCTGAACGCCATCAAATCCGTCCCCACCCAGTTCCTTTCGTCTTTGCCCTATCTGGCAACCGTCGTCGTTCTTGTCCTAATCTCACGCAACAGGCGGCTGACGATGGTGAACACGCCGGCGTCACTCGGACGCGCCTTCGTTCCAGACCGTTGACAAAAGCAATAAAAACAAGAAGTTCGAGGAAACGACAAACGGAAGTCAAAAAATCATCAGAGAGGTAACATCATGAAGAAGCTTCTATTCGCACTAACCGCGGCCGCCGCCATGGCTGTCGCGGCGAACGCCGACGCAGCCGACAAGTACAAGGCGTGCTGGGTCTATACGGGGCCGATCGGCGATTTCGGCTATTCCTATCAGCATGACCAAGGCCGAAAGGCGGTCGCCAAGGAGCTCGGCGACAAGGTCGAGACCGCCTATCTCGAGAATGTCTCGGAAGGCCCCGATGCGCAACGCGCCTTCGAGCGGCTTGCCCACGAGGGCTGCAAGATGATCTTCGGCACCTCCTTCGGCTTCATGGATGCCGAATTCAAGGTTGCCAAGGAATTCCCGAAAATCGATTTCGAGCATGCGACCGGTTTCAAGACGGCCAAGAATATGGGCGTCTATAATCTGCGCTGGTACGAAGGCCGCTATATCATGGGCCAGATCGCGGCGAAGGTTTCGAAATCGCATACCGCCGGCTACATCGTCTCGTTTCCGATTCCGGAAGTCGTGATGGGCATCAACGCGTTCACGCTCGGCGCGCATTCGGTGGACCCGAACTTCAAGACCAAGATCGTGTGGGTCAACAGCTGGTTCGATCCAGGCAAAGAGGCCGATGCCGCCAAGGCCGTGGTCGACCAGGGCGCCGACATCCTCATCCAGCACACCGATTCCACCGCGCCGATGCAGGTTGCCGAGAAGCGCGGCATTCACGCCTTCGGCCAAGCATCGGACATGATCAAGTTTGGGCCGCACGCGCAACTTACCGCCCTGACCGACAATTGGGCTCCGTATTATGTGAGCCGCGTCAAGGCGGCGCTGGACGGCAGCTGGAAGTCCGACAATGTCTGGCTCGGCATCAAGGACGAAAACGCCGTCAAGATGGCGCCCTACACGAATATGCCCGACGATGTGAAGGCGATGGCGGAAGCGACCGAAAAGAAGATCGCCGGCGGCTGGAACCCGTTCACCGGCCCGATCGACAAGCAGGACGGCACGCCGTGGCTCAAGGACGGCGAAGTCGCCAAGGATGGCACGCTGCTTGGCATGAACTTCTACGTCAAGGGTGTGGACGGCAAGATGCCGAAATAGGCGCGATCTTCATCATCGCGATCGGGAAGAGGGCGCTTCGAGCGCCCTTTTTCATGCCTGCGCTGCAAGGGTCGCTTTCGGGGCGAGCCCGCCGAATTTGTCGGCGAGCCCACGCAGCAGATCGATGAGCGGTTTGCGAACCGGCACTTCGATAAACCGGCAGACCAGGTAGGAAGCGGCCAGCATTGCTGCCAGCACGACTGCAAATCCCGGCCACCTTCCCAGATGGGGAACGATAGCGTTGAGCAGGACATAGCCAATATTCTGGTGCAGCAGATAAAGCGGGTAGGTCAATCCACCCAACATCAGAACGGTGCGGGACGGCGCGATAAGGCGCCGCAGGAGCACCGCGCCAACGAACACGACGTAGATCACGGCATTGGCGATGATGAGCCCGCCAAGCGAGATGGCGACGCCGTAATGCGCCTGCATCCATTCCTGCATCACCGTCAGTGTATTGCATGACAGCAGGAACGCCGCGCCAAGCAGGATCAACGCTTCCGGGGATCGCCCATTGGCGATCATGTACTGGGCCAGGATACCGGCGGCGAAGTACGGTGCGTATTGGGTGAGGAAGACCAGGCGCAGCGCTTCGCTTCCGAAGACGAATTCGTTGGCCGCGGCGATCATCAGCCATGCCGCGACAATCAACAGATTCCAACGCTGGAAGACGCCGGCCAGGATCAACAGTGCGATCCAGCCATAGAAGATGATTTCGAGCACGATCGACCAGTAGACGCCGTCCATGAAGGGCCGATGCAGGGCAGGGGCGAACATCAAGATATTGGCGGCATAGGTCGAGAAAGTCGTTTCAAGGCGCGGTTCGCCGACGATCAAGAACACGAGGAACGTCGCGGTCATGCAGGCGACATAGCCGGGATAAAGACGGGCGAACCGCGCGATGGCGAAATCCGCCCAATTCCGCCCTTCGGCCGACCATGCGATGACGAAGCCGCTGATCAGGAAGAACAAATTGACACCAAGATAGCCATAGATGGCGAACGGAGCTGCCGACGGATAGCCGGTATCGAGCAATCCGTCCGCCGCCGCGCCCCGAAAGAGGTAGTGAAAACCCACAACGGCGAGCGCCGCCACCAATCTCAAAAGATCCAGCGAAGCCATGCGGCGTCGCTCATTCCGGTGTTCTGCACCCATTGGGTTGTGCCTCGCTCTCGTCCCGACGAGATTAGAGCGGGCGCGAACGCGATGGGTTAAAGCGGCGCCGATTTCTCAGGAGTTGGTAAATTGCAAGGGCAAGTCACCCCCGTTCGCCCCACGTTGACGGCTCTGGACTTGTGGGAGCCTTCACCAGCTATTTCACCACGAGGACCGGAATGGTGGAATGGGCGAGAACCTCGGCCGTCTGGCTTCCCAGCAATAGCTTTTCGACGCCGCGCCGGCCATGGGAGGACATGACGATGAGATCGCAGCCGTCACTCTTGGCCAGCTTCAGAATCGCATCGGCTCCCCGTGAATCGGCAACATGGATTGTTTCGGCGGCTATACCCATCCGGTCCGCGGATGCTTTCACCGCCGACAGGATCTTGTCTGCGAATTGCTTCTGCCCCGCGTTGAATGCATCGATTTCTTCCGCCGATGGAATCCATCCCGTGCCGAGCGCCAGTCCGGACAAGGGGAAAGAATCCGTGGCAATGACGGTCGTGACTTTGCTACCCAAAGCCTTCGCCAATGCAAGACCATGGTCGACGCCGTTCTGGGCGAGTTCGGAGCCATCGGTCGGGATGAGGAGGTGATCGTACATGGTGTGCCTTTCCTTGGAAGGTTGAAGTGGTGAGACGCCCCCGTCCCGGACGACCGCCTCACTCTCCGGTGCTTTTGCCTCGGATCAGGCCGGTCCATTCTCCAGGCCGCTCATTCGCTCATGCGATGCAGTACATCCCATTTGAGAAATCTCGGCGCTGCGCAGGCTTGGCAAACGGACGATCCGTTTCGCCCTGAGCTTGGAGAAGACGCGCGAGATGGTATCGATCTTGCGCCGAGGCAATCTCCGATGTCGCTCCGCTCCAGCTGATTTTGCACCGATGATTGCTCTTTGTAGCTTGTTCGGCGAACAGGCTGTTTGACCTGCGTCAAGCGTCTCTTGGAGAAGTTTTTGCCGCGCCAAACGTGCGAACCTTCAACAGGGGCGCTGTTTATTCCCTGTTTATGCGTTTTACCCAAATCGCGAATGGCGGCTTTACGCCGACCGGGCCTAATTGAGTGAGCGTTCCACCATGAAGGAAGGAGCGTGTCATGCTCGCCGGGAAGCCGGTTGGCGGATCGGTTCTAGACCTTGGGTTCGATATCGTAGTGCGCGGTTCGACCCGCAATCTGTTGTAGCCATCCATGGCTGAACTGAGAATCTCCCGTTGCGATGTCCGGGCCGAAGTGGCTTCTTCTTGTGCAAACACGCTCGGGGAGTCACCCGTTTGGTCCGTCCGTGAACAGGCTCTCTACTGGACCGACATAAGGGCGCCGGCGCTGTTCCGCCTGCGGGCCGGCGGCGCGGTCGACTGCTGGCCGATGCCGGAACTGGCCGGATCCGTCGTCCTCAACAGAACGGGTGGCGTCATCGTCGGCCTGGAATCCGGCCTCGATGCGTTCGATCCCCAGAGGGGAACGTTCCAGCGGCTGCTGGACTTTGCCGGGCGCGATCCTGTGGATCGCACCAACGATGCTCGCTGTGATGGCTACGGGCGGCTGTGGTTTACGCGAATGCGCGATTTCGGCAGGGCGAGCACCGGCGCGGCAAGGCTTGGGCGAGGCCGAGCTTGCGACGGAGCCGCTCGCGGGAGCCTTGCTGGCAATTGAGCCGGGCGTGTCCAGGATTGCGGAGGGTGCTTTCGTCGCGTGAGCCGGTTCAAACGTCTTCGGCGGGCCGGCGACGGCCAAGGGAGAGGACGAGCGCCGAGCCGTTACGGCGATCAAGGCCCACTCGGCACACGATTCACGGGCATGTCCGTGTTCTCGATCCATTGGCAATGGAAACTTCAGTTTCTCGGTCCCGCCCAACTCCAAAAAAGGCTACCATCGTGCTCTTTCCTGTCCGAAGGCTTGCCCGGATTGGGAACTTCCAGCGCCATCGCTTCCTGGGCGATTTTCAATGCATCCTGGCGCGAAATCACTTTTTTCGATTGATCGACCGTCAGCGTTATCAGACTGCCATCGCTGCTGCGGAAATTAAAGGCTTGGCCGGATTTCACATTTGCACGCTTGTCTTTATAGAATTGTTCCGTGTCGATCTTTTTCATTTGAACCTCCCCTGACTGCCGCTTCCAGCGGGTAATTCGACGCGTAAATCAATGCCAATTTGCCCTCGAATTTGGCGTCGATAGTTGTTCTCGTATTACCAACGTTTACAAGAGTTGAGCAGACGGATGGTTCCCGCCGCCAAGCGTTGATCTCCATTAATCACAGCGCGTTGATTCAAATAAGTCGCAAAGCGACGCGACACATGGCGAAATCCACACATGTGTTCGATTTGGTCTGCTTATTTGGAACATATCCGGCCGACACATGTTCACCGTGTGGGTTTATGTAAAACGCTTACAGGCGGCAAAGTGGGGTTAGAACAGCGGTTTAGCAGAGCCGAACCGTTTGATGGTTCTGTCCGAATAATGGATGTGAAGGGGTATCCTTGCCCGATCAGAAATTTAAGCCGCGTTCCTCCAAGACGTCCGGCGGCGAAAAGTTAAAGAGCACGCAAAAGCTTATGGTTGGAGCGAAGCGCGACAAAACGGATATGCGGCGGAGTTCGCACCCTTCGGAGGACCAGTTGAAGGGCCTTGCGGACAACCGAATTGCTATTGAGGCAGTCAATCTGGAGATTGATGGCGGACGTTTTCCAGCCAAAACGATTGCCGGTGAGCCTACCATCGTCGAGGCAGACATTTTTTCCGATGGGCACGACGCAATCGAGGCGGCGCTTCTCTTTCGAAAATCTTCAGGCGATGCGTGGTCTGAGCGGCCGATGGCGTTTCTGGAAAATGACCGCTGGCGGGGGGAATTCGCCTGCGCTCGGCCTGGCCTCTGGGAATTCAAACTGATTGCGTGGCGCAACCTTTTCATCACATGGCGCAAGGAGATCGAAAAGAAGATCGCGGCTGGGCAGAAAGTGACGCTCGAATGCGAGGAAGGCCGTCTCCTGGTCGAGGCGGCAGCGAGGGAAGCGCAGGGATCTTGCGGCCGGAAGCTGGCGGCCTTGCTGGCGAACGTCGCGAAATCGGATGCGAAAGACAAACTCGACCTTCTCATGTCGGATGAAGCAGGCTCTCTTATGGGAGTGGCTGGACAGAGGACCAATCTAAGCCAGTACGAGCGCATTCTCGAAGTTTGGGCGGACCGACCATTAGCCTCGTTCGGCGCCTGGTACGAGATGTTTCCGCGCTCGCAGACCTCTGATCCCTCGCGCCATGGGCGCTTTGACGATGTGATTGAGAGACTCCCCTATGTCCGCGATCTTGGCTTCGACATCCTGTATTTCCCACCCATTCATCCGATCGGAGCGACCAACAGGAAGGGCCGCAACAACAGCCTGACGCCGACAGTCAGCGACCCGGGCAGCCCTTACGCGATAGGTTCGGCAGAAGGCGGTCACGACGCCGTCCACCCGGAACTAGGCTCAATTGAGGATTTTGATCGCCTCGTCGCGGCCGCCGCGCAACACGGGCTGGAAATCGCTCTTGATTTCGCCATCCAATGTTCGCCCGACCACCCATGGATCAAACAGCACCCGGAATGGTTCGACTGGCGGCCGGACGGCACGATAAAGTTCGCCGAGAATCCACCCAAAAATACGAGGACATTGTCAACGTCCATTTTTACAGGAAGGCTATTCCAGGCCTTTGGTATGCGTTGCGCGACATCGTCCTGTTTTGGATGGAACATGGCGTAAAGATATTCCGCGTCGACAATCCTCACACCAAACCCTTCCCCTTCTGGGAGTGGCTGATCAGCGACATTCGTGGGCGCGATCCGGAAATAATCTTTCTGGCCGAGGCTTTCACGCGGCCGAAAGTGATGAAGCGGCTGGCCAAGGTGGGGTTCACCCAATCCTATTCCTATTTCACTTGGCGAAATCTCAAGGGGGAACTGGAGGAATATCTTACCGAACTCACCCAGGAGGAGTGCCGTCATACGATGCGGCCGAACTTCTTCGTCAACACGCCCGACATCAACCCGCTGTTCCTGCAGACCAGCGGCAGGGCAGGATTTCAAACGCGCCTCGTCTTGGCGGCGACACTTGCCGGCAACTACGGAATCTATAACGGCTTCGAGATTTGCGAGGCCGATGCGATTGCCGGTAAAGAGGAATATCTGGATTCGGAAAAATATCAGACTCGGGTCTGGGAGATGGACCAGCCCGGCAGTATCCGCGCAGACATCGTGGGCATCAACAGATTGCGCCGCGCACATGCCGCATTTCGTAATTTTGCGTCGTTACGCTTCTACAATTTCGACAATGACAATATCCTTTATTACGGCAAGAGCGATCCGCAAGCGGGGAGCTTCCTTCTCTTTCACGTTAATCTCGATCCGCGCAATGCCCAGGAAGGCTCATTCGAGATACCGCTATGGGAGTTCGGCCTGCCCGATGACGCGTCCATCGAGGTCCAAGACCTCCTTCAGGGCAATCGCTTCACCTGGCACGGCAAAATCCAGAGCCTGAGGCTGGAGCCGGCTTCGCGGCCTTACGCCATTTGGCGCATCTTTCCACCGGGGGCGCCGCGATGAGCAGGTCAAAGAGGCCCGTCGATGGCATCGATCGCACCCAGTCCGACTGGTACAAGGACGCCATCATCTACCAGCTTCACGTCAAGGCGTTCCAGGACGCCAACAATGACGGGATAGGCGATTTCGCCGGGCTGATGCAGCGTCTGGATTATGTCCAGGATCTCGGCGTCACCGCGATCTGGCTGCTGCCGTTCTATCCCTCGCCCCTGCGTGACGATGGCTACGACATCGCCGACTATACGTCGATCAACCCGTCCTACGGCCAGATGCGCGATTTCCGCGCCTTCATCGCCGAGGCGCATCGGCGCGGCCTGCGCGTCATCACCGAACTGGTCATCAACCACACCTCCGACCAGCATCCGTGGTTCCAGCGGGCGCGCAAGGCCAAGCCCGGCTCGGCGGCGCGCGATTTCTATGTGTGGAGCGACACCGACGAAAAATTCCCGGAAACGCGCATCATCTTCATCGATACGGAAAAATCGAACTGGACGTGGGATCCGGAGGCCGGCGCCTATTTCTGGCACCGCTTCTATTCGCACCAGCCGGATCTGAACTTCGACAATCCGCGTGTCCTGCAGGAAGTGCTGAAAGTCATGCATCTGTGGCTGGAGATGGGGGTGGACGGGCTCAGGCTCGACGCGATTCCCTATCTGGTCGAGCGGGAAGGCACCAACAACGAGAATCTCCCCGAGACGCATGTCATCCTGAAGAAGATACGCGCCGAACTCGACGCGCATTATTCCGACCGCATGCTGCTTGCCGAGGCCAACCAATGGCCGGAAGACACGCGACCCTATTTCGGCGAGGGCGACGAATGCCAGATGGGATTCCACTTTCCGCTGATGCCGCGCATGTACATGGCGGTCGCACAGGAAGACCGGCACCCGATCACCGACATCATAAGGCAGACGCCGGACATTCCGGAAAACTGCCAATGGGGCATTTTCCTGCGCAACCATGACGAACTGACGCTCGAAATGGTGACCGATCAGGAGCGCGACTATCTGTGGAAGACCTATGCGGAGGATTCGCGCGCGCGCATCAATCTCGGCATCCGCCGGCGGCTGGCGCCCCTGATGCAGAACGACCGGCGCAAGATCGAACTGATGAATTCGCTGCTCATGTCGATGCCGGGGACGCCGATCCTCTATTACGGCGACGAACTGGGCATGGGCGACAATTATTATCTCGGCGACCGCGACGGCGTGCGCACGCCCATGCAATGGTCGTCCGACCGCAATGCGGGGTTTTCCCGCGCCGACCCGCAACAGCTCTATCTGCCGGTCATCCTCGACCCGATCTACGGATACCAGGCGCTGAACGTCGAGAGTGAAAGCCGCGACGCTTCCTCGCTGCTCAACTGGACACGGCGCATGGTCTCGGTGCGCAAGGAGCACCCCGCATTTGGCCGCGGAACGACGACGCTGCTCTACCCGCGCAACCGCAAGGTACTGGCCTATGTGCGCCATTATGACGGCGACAGCATTCTGTGCGTGGCCAACCTCTCGCGCGCGGCGCAGGCGGTGGAGCTCGATCTGGCGCAATGGAAGGGCGCGGTGCCGATCGAACTGACCGGGCGCGCGGCATTCCCGCCCGTTGGCGATCTCCCGTATCTGGTAACGCTGCCGGCCTATGGGTTCTACTGGTTCCTTCTGGCCGAAGAGGCGGAGGCGCCTCGCTGGCATCAGCCGGCCCAGGATATCCTCCCGGAATTCGTCACGCTGACCACGCGCGACGGACGTGTTTCCACCGCGCTTTCAGGGCGCGAACTGCGCCAGCTCGAAACAGATGTGCTGCCGAAATTTCTGCCCCTCCAGCGCTGGTTCGCGGCAAAGGATCGCGCCCTGAGGGATACACGGCTGACGCTCCTGGCGCAATTTGACGATGGCTGCCATGCATTGACGGCGGTCGACGTCGAGGTTGAAGGGGAAACCCATCGCTATCTGCTGCCGGTGGCAGCCCTATGGGGCGAGGAGAACCTCGGCTTTGGAGCGCCGAAGCTAAGCTACACGATCGCCAAATTACGGCAGGGCTCGCGAGTGGGGGCACTGATCGATGGTGCTTTTGATCAGGAACTGGCCGATACGCTTCTCACCAGTATTCGCCAGGGCAGGACGATCGAATCGGCTGCCGGTTCGGTCCAGTTCCTAGCGACGCCGGCGCTGCAGTCCATGGACGAGGTTGGCGAGCCGCGTCCGCTCGCCGTCCAACAGAGCAATCTATCGATCGTCTACGGTGACTCGGTCATCCTGAAGATCTACCGGCGCCTTCGCGACGGAGTTCAGCCCGATGTCGAAATCGCCAGGTTTTTGATCGATAAGGCGCAATTTGCGCACACGCCCGCTTTTCTCGGTCTTGCCCAACATGTTTCAACGGAGGGCAGCGAAACGACGCTCGCGGCGGCGTTCGCCTTTGCCGCAAATCAGGGCGATGCGTGGGAAGTGGTGACTTCCGGTCTCCAGCGAGACGTGGAGGAAAACGATCTCGCCGTCGTGCTGCCGGATGGTCTCACTGAGCCGGCTAAAGAAGCCTATGATTTCCCGTTGAATATCGGCAGCCTGCTTGGCCAGCGCACAGCTGAACTGCATATGGCATTGGCCACGCCGACGGACGATCCGGCGTTCAGCGTCGAAGCCGTAACGCTAGCCGATTTAAAAAGGTGGTCGCAGGAGGCGTCGGAGGACATCTCGACCATGCTGGAGCGGCTTCAAAACGCGCGGGCGACCTTGCCCGACAGTATTGGCGAGGCCGCGACACGTCTTCTTTCCTTGCGCGACGAACTCTTCCAGCGCCTGGAAGCCGCATCCAGTGTGAAGCCTTCCGGGCGGCCGCTCGCGCATCCATGGCGACTTCCACCTCGGTCAGGTGCTGGTGGCGCAGAACGATCTTCTGATCATCGATTTCGAAGGGGAACCCCGTCGGCCGCTCGAACAGCGCAGGCGCAAGTCCAGTCCGTTGCGCGACGTGGCGGGTATGATGCGGTCACTCGATTACGCCGCCGCCGCAGCTCTGGAAAAGTATCGCGGCGGCGCCACGGCCACCAGCGAAGCCGCGATTTCGAAGGGTGGCGAGTTGGCGCGACTTGGCGATCGGAGAATTTCTGGCGTCTTACAGGGAACATATCGCCGGGTGCCCGACTTATCCGGACGATCCCGACACGGCACGCCGGTTGCTCGACCTTTTCCTGTTGCAAAAGGCATCCTACGAGATTGCCTACGAGCTCGCGCATCGGCCCGATTGGGTCGGCATCCCGTTGCGCGGCACCATCGATCTTCTCGACACGGAGACCCCATGAGACTTCCTGTGTCAACCATTGGCGATGAAGGCCTTTGCGGCGAGGTGTTTGTTTGCGTCGTAAGGAAGGTTGTCCTGCCATGCGCGCCAGAGGATTTTGAGCCAGGCACGTGCGAGGATGCGCACGGCATGGGGATGCCTGCAGCCGCGCAGACGAGCTTGTCGATAAATGTTTGCGGCCCACGGGCTGGCATGGCGGGAGTTGTCGGCGAAGCAGGTGACGGCGGCGCGCAGCCGCTTGTTGCAGGCCCATCGCCATCCGACGCCTCGGGATTTGCCGCTTTGATAGGTGACGGGCGCGACACCGGCCTCCGCGGCGAGATGGTCTTCGCTCTGGAAGCGGGCCCGCACGTCGCCGAGTTCGGCGGTGATCTGGGCGGCGCAGATCTTTCCGGCGCGCGGGAAGGACATGACGATGCGCCCCTCCGGCAATTGGGCGACGGCATGTTCGATACGGCTGGAAAGCCTGGCGATCTGGGCGACGAGGCTTTCGAGGGTGCCGGCCAATGCCCGCACGAGCTCGCCCTTGGCATCGGCTTCGGCCTCGGCGGCCATGCCGGCCGGGGCGGCCCTCAGCCGCGCGAGCAGGTCACCGGCATGGCGCCGGCCGCAATACTGGTTTTGTGCGAGGAAGGCGGCCATGCGCTTCTCCCCCAGGCGGTGGGCCGCTTCGGGGGTGGGATAGCGCTGGAGGAAGGCCAGCGCTATGGGGCTGGCAATGTCGGAAGCAGGCGGCGCCGGGCCAGAAGCTTTCGAGCAGGGCGCGGAGCTGGTTGGCGAGCACGAGCCTTGTGGCGACGAGGTCGTCGCGCCCGCGGACCAGCGCCCTGAGCGCCTTGATGGCGTCGGACTGGGGCTTCAGTGCGGTCAGCCGATGGCCGTCGGTGCGCAGGATGTCGGCCAGAATGAAGGCATCGCCGGGATCGCTCTTGGCGGCGACGGCGCGGTAGCGCGGCCGGCACGCCTTGACGATGTTGGGATGGACCGGCGTGACGAGGAACCCGGCCTCGACCAGCACGTTACAAGGAGCCCGCTGGGCCGCTCGATGGCGATCGGCGTCTCTTCGGGCGGGCCGTGCCGGCGCAGGCGCGCGACCAGACGGTCGAGACCATCACGATCGTGAGCCACCACGAAATGCTGGAGGCTCCCGCCGGTGGCGTCGACGATACAAACGGCATGGCTCGATCCGCCCCAGTCGAGGCCGACGAAAATGGACATGGATACTTCTCCCCCAGTTGGAGTAAGGTTCCATGTGCCGGAAGCCCTTACGGGATGCTCATCAATCGGCGCTCTGGGTACAGCCTGGCCGGGCCGCCCGTGGCGCATCTTCCTGTAGCCCGTCGGAGGCTTCCGGCCGCCGCGGCCCCACGGGTCTCATGCGGGCCTTCGAGAGGCAAGCGACCCAGGCGGTCACCACGGCGTCGCGGAACCAACGCCCCATCAGCCCTTAAACTGATTTAGCGTCATCAGGAGGTTGCCTGATGAGCGACGAGCGTCCGGCCCAGCCGTCAGATGTCGAAGCCATTCTGCGCGGCAGACACGGCAATCCCTTTTCGGTGCTTGGAATGCACGGCGGGGAAGGACAGCCTCTGTCGGTGAATGTGTTCATGCCGCAGGCGGGGACGATTTCAGTGCTGGATGCCGAAAGCGGCGCGGTGGTCGCAGAGCTCGAAAAGATCGACCGGGAAGGGTTCTTTTCTTCCTATCTGAAAGGCAGGAAAAAGCGCTTTGCCTACCGGCTGCGCGTTACCGCCGGCAATCAGCAGTGGGAGGTGGAAGACCCCTATCGGTTTCCGCCTGTATTGGGCGAACTCGACGAATATCTGATGGCCGAGGGCAAGCATCTGACCTTTACACGCGGCTCGGCGCGCAGCCGGTTACGGTTGAAGGTGTTGCGGGTGTTTCATTTTGTGTATGGGCGCCGAATGCGCGCCGGGTGAGCGTTGTCG
>CAVVZH010000013.1:0-591942 GCA_963752795.1 uncultured Alphaproteobacteria bacterium | reverse complement strand
AGCTATGGTCGGAATTGGGTGACGAGGCCGATCAGGCGGCGCGATGGTCTGGCGTCAGCGAGTTAGCGACACCGTCGGTGAATTTGACGCCGTCGACGACCCTTGGCAACTGATTTTCGCCCTTCAGCCGACGCCAGGTTTTGGCGGCACTCATGATGAGCTTGAAGACCATGAGCCGCGCCGTCTTGTGCGACAGCGCGCCCTTGGTCCGCACGGTGCGATGCCTCACGGTGGCGAAGACGCTTTCGATCGGGTTCCAGGTGCGCAGATGGTCCCAATGCTCGGCCGGGAAGTCGAAGAAGGTCAGCAGCCTCTCACGGTCCTTCGTCAAGCGATCCACGGCCTTTGGATATTTGGCGTTGTACTTGTCGACGAAGACGGCGGCGGCAGCCTCGGCCGTCGCCCGATCCGGCGCGTCGCGCACCTCCCTGAGGTCGGCCTTCATGTTGGGCTGCACCGATTTCGGCACCTTCTCTATTCGGCGTACTGAGGTCAAGCGTCTTCGAGCTTTCCATATGACCGGCGTTTGGTGTCTTTCGCAGGCCTTGCTTCTCTTCGGGATCGGCATTTCGCCCTCCCAGCATAGGGTTAGGAGAATGAGGTGGAACAATCTTGTTGGCGTCCTGACCGCATGGTGCGATCGGTACGAAGTGCCAATCGAACTCACCTCATCCATCGTCCTGCGAAGGACGGTTTTCTGCCGGTGGCAGGTTGCGTTATCTCCTTCTCTATGCCGTGCCGTTATCCGCTTGGATTCAGGTGGCGGCTGGCAAATCACCCCGCGTCCAGCAAAATTTGGTGCCGTCACTCATCATGCGATGCATGATCACCGCGAGCCTGCGGGCAAGCGCAACAATGCCCTTTCGCATGCCGCGCCGTTTGGCAACATTCATCGCCCAGGCTCTCAGCCATGACCATTTTGTGACCCGTGTCAGAAGAACTTGCGCCGCTTCAAAGAGCAGGGTTCGCATCATGCCGTCACCGCATAGCGAGATGCGGCCGACACGCTTGCTTTCCCCTAACTCGTTGAGCTTCGGCGTCAGTCCCAGTATCGGTCCAACAGCCTTCGAGTTCTTGAACCGCTGCGGAATGTCGATGGTGCTCGTGAACGCCAGCGATACGACGGGGCCAACACCGGGGATCGTCATTAGCAGCCGGCACATCTCATCGTTGCGCGTGATGTCCAGAACCTTCTTGTGCAACCGGGCAAACTCCTCACGCAATTTACGCCGCGCTGTCAGCAGCGGTTCCATGATTTCCTGGAGATCTGCCATGTCGTAGACCAGTTCGCGGATCCGTTCCTCGAACTTGACGGTGCCAACGTTCCCGACCTTCAAACCAAAATTGCGCAACAGTCCGCGGATGTCGTTTTCAATAGCAATCGCCTTTTCCTGCAATAGTTTTCGCGCCGTCAGAAGCGCACGTCGTTTCTGACTCGTCAGCGTTTTGACATGCACAGGCCGATACAGATTGACCCGCATCATCTGCGCGATGCCACGTGCATCGTTGCGATCGGTCTTGTTTGGCTGAGCCTTCAGGAAGGCTTTTACATGGCGCGTTTCGATGCAGATCACAGGAAAGCCTGCTCTGGCGAGGGCCTCGTATAGCCATTGCGATAAAGGTCCGGCTTCAAGGCCAACCCGTTCAAGATTCCAAGCCGGATCTCGCAACCCCGCGATCAAGTCGTTGGGGTGACTGGGAACCTTCACCTCGCGGCAAATCTTGCCCGTTTCATCGACAATGCAGATGGCGGTCTCTTTCACCGAGACATCCAGGCCTATATAATGCTTCATGCTGCGCTTCCTTCCGATGCTTGTGGCAGTTGCAAAACATGATCACGTTTTATCATCGCTCGAAGCGCAGCACCTCTCTCCTACCATCCACTGCTATCTGAAGGTGAGGCTCAAGCCGAATACCCTATCTTGTTGAGGATGTTGACGAGCTTGTGCTGCCAGCAGCGCTGGTGGCGGGTTGAAGGGAATATCTCCTCAAGCGCCTTCCAGAAGCCGAGCGCGCCGTCGCCGACGGCGATTTCCGGAGCAATCGACAATCCGCGGGCCTTCAGATCGACGAGCAACTCGCGCCAACTCTGGGTGCTTTCACGGGCACCGACCTGGAAACCGACCAGTTCCTTCTTGCCTTCCGGTGTCGCGCCGATGACGACCAGCATACAGGCCGCATCGTCCTCCATGCGCGCTTGCAGATAGACCCCGTCGGCCCAGATGTAGACGTAGCGGCGGGCTGACAGGTCGTGGCGCTGCCAGCGATCATAGTCGGCCTGCCACTCCTCCTTCAGCCGCCCGATCACCGACGGCGACAGGTTCGGCGCGTCCTTGCCGAGCAGTGCTGCAAGCGCTTCCTGGAAGTCGCCGGTGGAGATGCCGCGCAGGTAGAGAACGGGAAGCAGCGCATCAAGGCTCTTCGTCCGCCGCGCCCATTTCGGCAGGATCGCCGAAGTGAACGTGATGCGATCGTCGCCAGAGGTGTTCGCGCCCCGGTCGCGCAACTTGGCGCGCTTTACCGGCACCTCGCCGATCCCCGTCTGGATCGTTCTCTCCGGGCCATGACCGTGGCGCACCACCCGGGCACGGCCATCGGCCAGGCGTTCGTCACACATGGTGGAAAGGAATGCCTCCGCTTCCGCCTCGACGGCCTGCGTCAAAAGCCGACGCGCGCCTTCGCGCACAACCAATGTCAGGGGATCGTCGACTTCGTCGGGATGCGGAAAGGAAACAACTCTGCTATCTGTCTTCATGGCGTATCGCTCCTTCGTGAGGTTCTGGCAGGCTCTTCACCCGCCTCGATACGCCGCCCTCATCAAACCGTCATCACCCAGTTTCCGCCATAGCTCCCCGCCTGCCGCTCGACCGCTCATCGATGACACGCTGGCGTCAGCGCATCGGTGCGCGCCGCCTGGAGGTACTGCTGGCCGAAACGATCGCCACGGCCGAGCGCGGCAAGGCCTTGAAGCGCACGGCGATGGAACGGGTGACGGTGGATACCACGGTTCAGACCAAGGCGATTGCCCATCCCGCCGACAGCCGTCTCCTGGTGCGCGGCATCGAATGGCTGAACCGCCTTGCCAGGAAACACGCTCTCAAGCTGCGCCAGTCCTATCTGCGGGTTGCCGCCCGTGCCGTCCGCGAGGTTGGCCGGCTGATCCATACGCGCGGCCACAAGCAGGCCATGCGCTGGGTCAGAAAATTGAGGACATGGCTCGGCCGGCTGGAGCGCGACATCGCCCGCAGGATCGCCGGCAACGCCCTCTTGGAACAGGCCTTCGCCGTGGCGCTCGCCCGCGTGCGCAGGCTGCTCGGCCAGAAGCCTGCCGACAAGCAAAAACTCTACGCCCTCCACGCCCCAGAGGTCGAATGCATCGGCAAGGGCAAGGCCCGCACCCGCTATGAGTTCGGCGTCAAGACGTCGATCGCCGTCACCAATGCGGCAAGCGCCGGCGGGCAGTTCATTCTCGGGGCCATGGCGCTGCCGGGAAATCCCTACGACGGCCATACGCTCGAAGGTCAGATCGAACAGACTGAGCGGCTCACCGGCGTGACGGTGCGGCGCGCCTATGTCGACCGCGGCTATCGCGGCCATGGCATCGATCCGCAACGCGCCGAAGTCTATGTCGCCCATACCAGGGGCATCGTATCGCCGACGATCCGGCGTGAACTGCGACGGCGCAATGCCATCGAGCCCATCATCGGTCATCTCAAGAGCGACGGCCTGCTGGAAAGGAACCATCTCAAGGGTGCCGAGGGCGATGCCGCCAACGCCATCCTCGCCGCAGCCGGTCACAATCTGCGCCTGCTCATCGCATGGATGAAGCAGCTTTTGGCGTTCCTGTTTGCGGCCGCTCTCATCAGCCCCACAAAACAGTGCGCATCGAACACAATGCCAGCCTGCCAAGTCTTCTGAATTCGCCTAAATCACGGACGACCAGCTATGATAGTTCGGGTGCTTGCGTCCTTGAAAAAGCGGTTAAACGAAAAACCAACATCAGACGATTTAGATTCGGCAACGCAAGCTGAGACAATGTCAATGGCTTGATCGACAAATTTCTCGGTAGAAGTTAAATCAAATATGTCTGCACCGCTTTTTCGCGCGAGCAGTTTTGTAGCAAAAAGAACGTGGTAAGCTCCGTCGATAAGAAAAAGCTCTTCATCCGAAAATTTCTCTTTATTCTTAATCCGCCTTTGCAAATCCTTCTTTTTCCCCTCTATTTCTCGAAACAATTTCAGCGGAGGAATAAGTTCTTTTGGATTGAGTTCTTCAGAAAATACGGTCTCGAATAAATCTCCAAATATACGAGCACGATCTTTTTTTGAGACTTCCGGCATATCTAACGCATAGGCGAGATAGCATTGCCCGACTTCTAATGTGTCAATTCGTTTCGACTTTGGCTTGTCTTTATGCTGGTTCTTCTTTCGTTCATAGAAATATCCTAAGAGTTGGTCCGGAAAGTTATTCAATTTGAACAGAGCTTTCGCAGCATGAGGCGGATCGAGGCCAATTTGAGGAAGGCAAGCGCGTTGCACGTAAGGTTCTCGAAGTCCTTGGCCAGCCTGCGGCATCGCCCCAGCCATGCGAAGGTCCGTTCCACCACCCAGCGCCTCGGCAGGACCTCGAAGCCTTTGGCGGCTGTCGGATCGCTTGACGATCGCGGTCGCAAGTCCGGGCATGGCCTTCTTCTGGCCCTTGGCGAAGACAGGTCCCTGATAGCCGCCATCGGCGAACAATTTCTTCAAAAACGGATAGCGCCCGAACAGCGTCTTCAGGACCAGCGCACCGCCGTCGCGGTCCTGGATGTCGGCCGGATGGACCAACGCGTGCAGCAATAGCCCTACCGTATCGACGAGGATATGGCGCTTCTTGCCCTTGACCTTCTTCCCCGCATCATACCCGCTCGGGTCGATACAACGCCCCCTTTTTCAGCACCCTTGACGCTCTGGCTATCAATGATTGCCGCCGTCGGGCTGGCCTCGCGTCCCATCGCCTCACGGCATTTTACGTAGAGTTCCTCGTGAATACGACCGAGGGTGCCATCCCAATTCCACAGGTCGAAATAGCTGAACAGCGTGCTCCTGGGCGGTAGGTCCTTCGGCACGGCTCGCCATTGGCAGCCTGTGCTGAGAACGTAAAGCAGGCCGTTGACAATCTCGCGCACATCAACTTCGCGCCTGCGGCCGCCTCGTTTGGCGGGCGGGATCAAAGGCTCGACCAGCCCCCATTCCGCGTCCGTCAAATCGCTCGGGTAGCGCAGGCCATCCCGATTGTATTTCTCACGGTTCGCCTTCGTCCACATTTCCATGCTCCGTCGAATTAACCCAACAGCATGGAATCACAAGCGATTCATATCATTCAACTTGTTTGTGGACCGACACTAACGTCTGAAGAGCTTGTTCAATTTTTCTTTGTACGTTGGTATTTGCTTTTAGGTCGCGGCTGTTTATAGGTGTTTGACTGTTAGTGGTTTCTGAAATTCTACTACCAATATCTGCTTTTTTGGCTTCGATTATCCGAACTAAAACGATAACATCATCAACTTTGCTCTTGTTAATTCGCTGTGCCTCAAAGAGCGCATGAGATGTCTGGCCACCATTAACAATTTGTATGCCTTCTATTTCCACATTTGGCGCTCTTGCCCCGGCTGGATAGCTAAACGAATCACATGTAATTGTCAGCCCGTTGTTCAAATACCAAAAAAGTCGCCTGTCTTCTGATAAAGCGGTGGCCATTATCTCCTTGTTAATTGGATTGCTTCGTGAAAGATAAACACGAACGTTCTCATCGAATATCGACTCATTGACCGAGTCAGCGTTTGAATCACTCCTAATTATTTCGCAAACTTCAGAAGCTTCTACGCTGGCAATTAAGGCCCGTACATTTCCATCTGTTCTCTCAAAATAATCCTTATCAACTATCTTTATAGGGCACCTCGAAAAATAGGGCTTTCCTGATCGGCTGAAATCGGATTCAGGGTTAGCGCGCGATGAGCGCGTCAACCTTGGGGTCGCGAGATGGGGCAGCCTGGATTTTTCGATTTGCAGCACCGTTACGAGGGGCTGGACGCGCATGGCGATCCGCTGGTGGCGATCAATGTGGCGGTGCCGTTCGAGCTGTTCCGGTTGAAGCTGAAAACGGCACTGATCAAGGGCGGGCTGCGGCGATCCGAAGCCGATCGCAAGAGCGCGGCGGGTCGCAAACCGTGGGACGAGGTTCTGATCTTCAAGGCGCTGGTGCTGCAGGCGCTGTACAATCTGTCGGATGATCAGATGGAGTACCAGCTGCGTGACCGGCTCTCGTTCATGCGCTTTGTCGGGCTTGGCCTGGAAGACGCGGTGCCCGATGCCAAGACGCTGTGGCTCTATCGCGAGGCGCTGGCCAAGGCCGGCGCGGTTGAGAAGTTGTTCGACCTGTTTGACGGCTACCTCAAGGCCAAAGGCTATCTTGCGATGGGTGGACAGATCATCGACGCGACGATCGTGCCGGCACCACGTCAGCGCAACTCGCGCGACGACAATGCGACGGTGAAGTCGGGCAAAACCCCAGAGGAGTGGGAGAAGCACCCCGCGAAAAACCGCCAGAAGGACAAGGACGCGCGCTGGACCAAAAAGCACGGGAAGTCGCATTTCGGCTACAAGAATCACATCAACGTGGACCGGCGGCACAAGCTGGTGCGCCGCTACGCGGTGAGCAGTGCCTCGGTGCACGACAGTCAGAAGCTCGAGGACCTGCTTGATCCCGGCAACACCGCCAGCACCGTGTGGGCCGACAGTGCCTATCGCAGCCAGGAGGCCGAGGAGAAGCTCGCCGCGCGCGGGTTCACGAGCCGGATCCACCGTCGCGGATGTCGGGGCAAGCCACTCACGGCGCGACAGGAGGCGGCCAACAAGGTCCGGTCAAAGGTGCGGGCGCGGGTTGAGCATGTGTTCGGCAGCCAGCACACCAGCATGGGCGGCAAGCTCGTGCGCACCATCGGCATCGCGCGCGCCAGCATGAAGATCGGGATGCAGAATCTGGCCTATAACATGCGCCGCCTGGTCGTGCTCGAACGCGGCATGCTGGCAGCAGGATAGCGCCCAAAATCCGCGATCCAGTCGCCAAATCGGCCGGATTAACCTGAAATGGCACCCCAACAGGGTGCCGAAGGGCCCAAAATCGATGACCCTGCGCGCCGTCACCCCGGCAAGCGACCTACGTCAACCCCAAAACGCCATTGTTCGAGGTGCCCTATAGTCTTTGAAATATACTCCTTTTCACTCTCTATAAAAAACTTTATTATTGAATCAATATTGTGATAATTGATATCTATCCAAGCGTATTTCTTGAAGGAAGACGCGATCCGATCCGCTTCTATATCGGTTGGAAGCGCCATATTGCCACAAAAATGAACTTCTATCTTTGGCTTGGCACGCTCAAATGCCTCCCAAGCTTCCTCTATCTTTTCCCAAACAAGAGGATTTACACTATTTTGGAGTTTTTCATTTTCGTTTAGAAGATCATCGACGAATGAAATAATTTTGTCAAATTCGGAACTGGGAAAGTTATTTTTTATTTTTTCGAATTTTTCTGTGTACTTGAACTGAAACAGATGGACGGTATTTCTTCCATTTCTCTCATCGACATAAATTGCGTCGATGCCGCGGTCATGGCTTCCATCCACGATGGAGTCACGCGCTTCGTCTTCATCCAATCCCAAGATCATTGAGACCATCAAAGCCTGAAAGGCTTTCGCTGCGACATCGAACCCACTGGCTGGTTCAATCCAATCTTCTGTTTTTAGCTTGATTGTGTTGAAGTCTATTCTTGTTGCCATTTCCAGCTTCCGTCCGACATGGGCGATTTCTATAAGCTGTGGGATAACAGTCTGCGGTGACGGAGCCAAGTCGTCTTGTTGCCATTGGCTCCCTCGCACCAACCCGAACCGGACCAAACTCTCCACTGCCGCGACGATGGCGTCTTGCGCCGAGCGGAGTTTTCCAGCCGAGCAGGCGTTGCGCTTTTTTCTTTGGTGGCGTTCTTCTTCTTGCCGAGTTCGAGGGTGACGACGCATAGCGCCGGCAGCGCCGCCAGCCGGCCGGTAAACTTGCGGGTTCACCGCGCCCATCTCAGCCCGACCAATATCCCGGCCAGAAATCCGGTGATGATGCCACAGAGGGTCGCCAGCGCCGCGACGTAACCGGCAAATCCCGCCATGTTCGAGGAAAGTGCCATGCTGTTGAACGCCTGGCCGCAGAGCATGCCCGCGCCGCCGCCGAGTGCCGCTCCCACAATCGCTCCGACCACCGCAAATCCGAACGAACGTCCCGCCGCCATGGGCATCCCTCCACCGCCGAGGCGGCGATGATAGCGCCAAGCCGAGATTCGGGGAAGCGGGGCGCATGGCCCGCAATCCCTTCTCCCCTTGTGGGAGAAGGTGGCCGAGCGAAGCGAGGTCGGAAGAGGGGTGTTGGCGGAGCGCGAATTTACCCCTCACCAAGCTCGCCCAGCCGCTTGGCTGCGCCTCGCGGGGGCTTCCTATCTGCCCTCCACTATGGCTCCAGGCGTTCGTCGCTTCGACTGACAATTCGTTGTCGATCGATCGGCTTTCTGCCGACCGCTCCTCACCCCACAAGGGGCGAGGATAAGCGCCACCCCTCACACCATCCCGAACCGGATCAAGCTCTCGGCCGTCGCGACGATGGCGTCTTCGGCGGAGCGCGGGCTCCAGCCGAGCAGGCGTTGCGCTTTTTCGCTGCTGGCGTTTTTCTTCTTGCCGAGTTCGGGCGTGACGACGCGGAGCGCCGGGTCGGCCAGCGCCGCCAGCCGCACCAGCCAGTCGGGAAATTGCCGCGTCGGCACGCGCGCCGCCGCTTTGCCCATGCGGCGCTTCAGCACCATCGCGATCTCGTGGATGGTCATGAAATCGCCGGTGGTGGCGAGAAAGCGCTCGCCTTTCGCCGCGGGATCGGTCATGGCGCGGATGTGCAGATCGGCGACGTCGCGCACGTCGACGACGCCGAAGGTGAGTTTTGGCAGGCCGGGAACCGAGCCGTTCATCAGTCGCTGCACCAGCAGGATCGAGGTCGACAGATCCTTGCCGAGCGCCGGCCCGAAAATGGCGACCGGGTTGACTACGGCGAGTTCCAGCCCATCGCCCTCGCGATCGATGAAATCCCAGGCAGCGCGCTCCGCCAGCGTCTTCGATTTCGGATAGGCGGCGACGCCCTTGAAATCGGGATCCGTCCAGACGGTCTCGTCGAAAGGCGTGGTTCGGTCCGGATGGCCGTAGCCGATGGCCGCGAAGGAGGAGGTCAGCACGACGCGTTTGACATGGGCATCGCGGGCGGCCCTCAAGAGCCGCAGCGCGCCTTGCCGCGCCGGCACGATCAGCTCGTCTTCGTCTTTCGGCACGCTGGCGGGAAAGGGAGAGGCGACGTGCAGCACATAATCACAACCCGCCACGGCTTCCGCCCAACCCGCATCTTTCTCCAGGTCCGCGGCGATAAAGGCGAGGCGGTCGCTCGCCGTCATGCCGCCGGCCCGGAGCATGGCGCGCACATCGCCTTCGCGGCCGAGGCCGCGGACGGTGGTTCGAACCGCGTGGCCGGCATCGAGAAGCTGCAGGATCGCGTGGCTGCCGACGAAGCCGGACCCGCCGGTGACCAGAACGGTGCTCATGAATACCTCGCTGTATCGCGTCCGTTGCCAGCGACTATGGCATGGGCCAGAACGGAGTGAAATCACGGCGGTGGCGAGTTGTCATTTGTGGGCCACCGATCAGAAATTTTCGTCCCCAATGTCGGAATACCGTCGCTTCACCCGTCCTATGGGGGCACTTCAGGATCAAACGACAAGGAGAACCGACAATGGCCGATAGCAACCAACAGGCACCAGCCAAGCCGCTTGGCGGGCTAGCCGCCTATCTTTCCGTCGAGGGCGCGCTGAAGGCGGCCGAGTTTTACGGCAAGGCGTTCGGCGCCGAGACGAAATTCTTCTATCCGCCGGACGAGAAGGGCCGGACGATGCACGTCCATCTCCACGTCAACGGCTCAACCCTCATGCTGGGCGATCCCTATCCCGAGCACGGCCATCCCTTCAAACAGCCGCAGGGCTTCACCATGCAACTTTTCTTGGAGGAGGCGAACATCGACGAATGGTGGGCGCGCGCCGTCAAGGCCGGCTGCGAGGTGGTCAATCCGCTGCAGCCGATGTTCTGGGGCGACAAGTGGGGCAGCCTGCGTGATCCGTTCGGCATCGACTGGGCCATGAACGCGCCGATCTCAAAAGGTTGATGCCGGAAGAGGCGCGGCGCGCCGGGTCGGCCGCGCCCTCATCCCGCCAGCGTAACCGGGAAGCCTTTCTCGACGGACAGGCTGACGGTCGAGCGGGAGCGCGCCGCGTCGATGACACGGCTCGCGTCGCCGCCATCGGCGGTTTCGCACGTGACCCGCAGGGCGGCGGCCCGCGCGATCGGCGGGTTGCCATCGAGGTCGAGCGTGACGGATACCGAAAGCCGCGAAAGCGTCACGCCCATTTCGGCCGCCGCATAGCGAAGATCGTTGCAGAAGCATCCGCCTATGGCGAGCGCGAGGAGCTCGCCGCCATTGAAGCCGAGGCCCATGCCGCCGGCGCGGCCGGGCGGACGATCGACCGTCAGCGTGTGGCCGCCCGCGTGGCCCAGCGCCGCTTCCGTTCCCTCGATATTTCCCAGATGAACCGTGATCGCCGGCATGGCGGATCCTCCGGAAAGAGGGGTGGGTCGCCACCCCTCGGGGGTTGCTAGTCTATTTGAACCATTTGTCGTTGATGGCCTGGTAGGCGCCGTTGTTCTTCGCCTGGTGCAGCCATTCGTCGACGAACGCCTTGAAGTACGGGCCGCGCTGCAGCCAGTAGGCCTTTTCGGCGAAGTCGAAAGGTTTTTCCGGGTGGATCGAGCAGAGTACGCCCTCGTGCAATTTCTGCTGGTAGCGGGTTTCCGACGCGTCGGTGATCATCAGATCGGCCTTGCCGGCGGCGACCTGGTCGAAGATTTTCGTGTTATCGGGGAAGACGACGATCTTCGCCTGCTTGAAATGGGCGCGGTCGAATTTCTCGTTGGTGCCGCCCGGATTGGCGATGACGGTGACATCCGGCTTGTCGATGTCGGCAAGCGTCTGGAACTTGTCCTTGTCGGCGCAGCGGGCGATCGGCGTCTTGCCCTCCTGCATGTAGGGGATGGAGAACTCGCCGACCTTCTGGCGGCCGAGGGTCACGGAAACGCCGCCCATGGCCATGTCGAACTTGTCGGCCTCGAAATCCTTCTGCAAATTGGGCCAGGATGTGGGTACGATTTCGAGCTTGACCCCCAGCGCATCGGCGAGGCCCTTGGCCTGGTCGATGTCGAAGCCGGTGAATTCTCCGGTCGCCGGATCCTTGTAGGTGAAGGGCTTGTAGTCGCCGGTCGAGCCGACCTTGAGCACGCCCGCGGCGATGATCTGGTCGAGCCGTGATTGCGGCATGCCGTTTTGGGCATGGGCCATTGGCGCGAGTACGAAAAGCGCAACGGCGCCGGCGATGATGGAACGCAGCATGGAGTCCTCCCGAAAAGTGCGTCAGGCCGCCATGTCAGCATGATGGCAACGGGATGGCAATTGCTTTCCCCTTCGATGTGCTGAAACGGTAACGATCACCGCGAAAATGAGAATGTCCATGTAAGACAATCCTTAATCGATGAGAGGCATAAGAAACGGTCTGCTTTTGACGAATGAATAACTGGTTGGCCGAAATGCCGTATCATCGCTGGCGCCGGAGTACCCTCCTTGGCCGATCCGATCGCCTGTTCAGAATGGTTCCCGCCATCGTCGCCGGTACTTATGCCGTTGTCAGCGCCATCTGGATCGTCTGCAGCGACCGGCTACTCGTTCGAATAGCCGGAAACTACCCCCACTATCAGACCTTGCAGACATGGAAGGGATGGTTCTTCATCTCCCTCTCCGCGCTGGTCATCTTCTTTATGCTGCGCACCGCCTGGAAAGGCATTTCGGCGGCGTATGAGGCGTCACGCGAGAGCGAGCGCCGTTTGCAACTGGCGCTCGCGGCCGCCCGCGGCGGCGCATGGGAACTCGACCTGACGGGCGGCGTCGAGAGGCTGACCTATGTCTCTCCTGAATTGACCCGGCAGATGGGCGTTCGTGAGCAAGATCCCCTCACGATCCCGGAATTGCTGGACAGGATCCATCCGGACGACGTCGAGCAACTGAGAAAAATCTTCGCGGATGCCGCGGCGTCTACCGGTGAACATCTTTACGAAGCGCGCTACCGGGCGCTTACGAAAAGCGGAACCTATGGCTGGGTCCATTCTCGCGGCAGCATCGTGCCAAGCGAAAGAGGCAAGGCCCGGCGCATGATCGGCGTCTCCCTCGACATCAGCAGGCAGAAGCGAGCCGAAGATCGGGTCGACCAACTGCTACGCTACGATCCCCTCACAGGGCTGGCCAAGCAGAACAAGTTTCTTTTCGACGTCGACGACACGCTCGCCCAGACCCTTCCGGGCGACCGGCTGGCGGTCGTACAGGTGAGGCTGAAGGACCTTGGTCATCTGATCGGCGATACCGAGACCGTGGAGGATGCGAAAATCATCCGCCTGATCGGCGACCGGCTCCAGAGGCTTTCGGAGTCGGGCGCTTCGGTATCACGGCTGGCCCATGACAGTTTCGCCGTCGCAACCCAGATCCGGCAGTCGTCTCGCGCCGTGCTTGACGATGTCGGAAAAGTCCTGGCGCTGTTTACCGAGCCCCAGCGACTGAATGGGCGCATGGTGCGGCTTCGCCATCAGGCCGGCGCAGCGCTTTTTCCCCGGGACGGCGCCAAAGCGCATGGCCTGCTGCGCAATGCCGGCCACGCGCTCGATAAATCCGATCACGCCGCCGATGGCGGCATCAGGTGGTTTACCGAGGGACTCGATATGGAGTTCCGCACGCGCAACGAACGCCTCAGGGATCTGGCCGGCGCCGTGGCCAATGGCGAAATCGAGTGCCATTTTCAGCCGATCGTCAATCTGGAGACAGGTGAGACGGTCGGTTTCGAAGCCCTGGCGCGCTGGCGCAGAAGGGGCGAAGGCCTTGTCGCCCCCGATCAGTTCATCGCGCTGGCCGAGGAGTCCGGCCACATATCCGCGATCGGTGAGGAAATGCTCGGGCAGGCCTGTCGCGCGGCGGCGGGCTGGGGGCACGAGCGGGCGCCTTATGTCTCGGTCAATGTTTCTCCGGTGCAACTGGATGATCCGGTCTTTCCGGCCACGATCGCCCGCATTCTCGCCGAGAGCGGCCTTTCGCCGCGCCAACTCGAACTGGAAATCACCGAAAATGCGCTGACCAGCGACCCCGCCGCGGCGTCGCGGCGGCTGGATGCGCTCCGGCAACTCGGCATTTCGATCGCCATCGACGATTTCGGTACCGGATATTCGTCGCTCGCCCTGCTCAGCCGGCTGCCCTTTACCCGGCTCAAGATCGATCGGTCCTTCATCGCCGGGTATGGCCGGCGGCATGAAAGCACGATCATCGTCGATATGATGATCGATCTTTGCCGCGATCTCGATCTTTCGATTACCGCCGAGGGCGTGGAGACCGGTACGCAGGCTGAAATGCTGGCGGGCAAGGGAGTCACGCTGGCCCAGGGGTTCCTGTTCAGTCCTCCGGTCCCCCTGGAAAGCGTCGCGCCGCTGGTCGGGAAAAAATGGCCTGTCGAATTTCCCAGAACAATAAGGCGCCAGGCGTTGCGGCAGGTGCGGACGAACCAAGGCTAACGCTTTCTCCACAGACCGGAGACGCTTCGCAGGCCTGGCGCGAGCCGACTGTTTTCCCGGTCTGGTTAACAGGCGAACCCGGACGGTTAACCAATGCGCGAAGTGGCGGTTCACATCTCGCGTGAGCGCGTTGCCGCGCGCCTCAAAGACGATAGATTGCGCTCGCTCGCTTAAACGAATGAATGCCCACCCGCCCGTCGAGAGGAGCCTTTTCCATGCCGTTGCCGCATACCGCGATCGCCCTTTGCCTGTCCGCCGCAGCGGCAATCATCTTCACAGGCATTGCGATGCGGCCGTCCGATATGAGTGAAGGTAATCCGGCTTGCGCGCTGTTGCGCGGCGACGTCGGAGTGAGCGGCAAGCCCGACTGCGGGCTTTCCGCCAGGCATGGCGGGTCACATCGCGGACGGCCGAAGCCAGTTGACTGCCCGCACGATACACGACACGACCCGGTGGTTCGTCACCACGTAGCGCAGCGCCTGGCGGACAATTGCGCCGATGGAAATGTCTATGGCGGCGTCATACGGAAACAGGGCTGAGGGCAGGGCGCGGCGGCGTGTTATTTGCGGGCTCTGACCGCTTCGCCGAAGGCCTCGAAAAGCGCCCGGTTTACGGGGTTGGTCTCCGGATCGTATTCCGCGTGCCATTGCACGCCCAGAGCAAAGCCGGGCGCGCCCTCGATCCGTATCGCCTCGATCGTCTCGTCCTCGGCGATACCTTCCAGGACAACGCGCTTGCCAGGTTCGAGCACGCCCTGTCCGTGCAGTGAATTCACCTTGATCGCATCGCGTCCGAAAATTTTGGCAAACACGCCGCCCGGCGTCAGCCGCACCTCGTGCCGGTCGGCAAAAACGACCGTCGGGTCGGGATGGATCTCGCCATTCTCCAATCGCGGCATGCGGTGGTTCATGCGGCCGGGCAGTTCGCGAATTTCGGGATGCAACGAGCCGCCAAAGGCGACGTTCATTTCCTGAAAACCCCGGCAAATTCCAAAAAGAGGGATGCCGCGTTCCACGCAGGCGGTGATGAGCGGCAGGGCCAGGGCATCGCGCGCCTCGTCGAATGGTTCGTATTTCGGCGTCGGCTCCGTCTTGAAGCGGCTTGGATGGACGTTCGCCCGGGCGCCGGTCAGCACAATCCCGTCAACGGCATCCAGCAGATCGGGGATGGGCGTGATCTCCGGATCGCCGGCGAATATGACAGGCAGCGCTCCCGCCACCGCGGCGATGGCCCGCAAATTGCGTTCCCCGGCCATCTGCACGGAAAACCGGTTTTCCACCGTGTAAGTGTTGCCGATCACGCCGATCACCGGTCTTGCCATCTTTACTCCTTAGTCCGAAACGGCCGGCGGGCCATGCGCCCCGACTTGTCACGGGATGCAACCCACAGACCTAAAGGACCGCAACCCTGACCTATCTGAGATACGCTTGCGAAGGGCAGGGGGCAAGAGGTGGCGCGTGACGGCGGCATGGCCTCTTTGCGGTCACCTGCACTACCCTACATTTTCTGTCACAAAGCCGCTTTAATGGAATGCGGCGGTGACAGTACAGGATGATTCGATGAAAATCGCGGTTCTCGGAGGTGATGGGTTTATAGGCTGGCCGACCTCGCTGCATCTCTCGGCGCGTGGCCACGAGGTTCACATCCTCGACAATCTCTCCCGGCGCTGGATCGACACCGAACTCGGGGTGCAATCGCTGACGCCGATGGACTCCATCCAGGAACGCACGCGCATCTGGCATCTGGAGACCGGGCGACGCATCCATTTTCACCTGATCGATCTGGCGCGCGACTATGAGGTTCTGAAGCGCTGGCTTGGCGAAAACCGTCCCGATGCGATCATCCACTTCGCCGAGCAGCGCGCCGCGCCCTATTCGATGAAAAGCGACCGGCACAAGAACTACACCGTCAACAACAACGTCAACGCCACCCACAATCTGCTCAATGCACTGGTCGAGCTCAACCTCGATGCGCATCTGGTGCATCTCGGCACAATGGGCGTCTATGGCTATTCGACGGTCGGCGCGGCCATCCCGGAGGGTTATCTGCCGGTCGGCATAGAAACGCTCGGCGGCGAGACCGTCCAGCAGGATATTCTCTATCCGGCCAATCCCGGGTCGATCTACCACATGACCAAATGCCTCGATCAGTTGCTGTTCCAGTTCTACGCGAAGAATGACGGGGTGCGGATCACCGATCTGCACCAGGGCATCGTCTGGGGCACGCATACCGAGGAGACCAGGCTTCACCAGCAACTCGTCAACCGCTTCGACTATGATGGCGATTACGGCACCGTGCTGAACCGCTTCCTGATCCAGGCGGCGATCGGCTATCCGTTGACCGTGCACGGCACGGGCGGGCAGACGCGCGCCTTCATCCACATCCAGGATTCGGTGCGCTGCATCGAACTGGCGTTGAAGAATGCGCCGAAGCGCGGCGAGAAGGTCAAGATCTTCAACCAGATGACGGAAACCCATCGGGTCCGCGAGTTGGCCGATCTCGTGGCCAAAATCACCGGCGCGCGCATCGCTTACCTGCCCAATCCGCGCAAGGAAGCGGCGGAAAACGATCTTGTCGTGAAAAACGACCAGTTCCTGGCGCTTGGACTCGATCCGACGACGCTGGAAGAAGGATTGCTGGCGGAGGTGGTCGATGTGGCGAAGAAATTCGCCTACCGCGTCGACCGTTCGCGCATCCCGGCCGCTTCGGCCTGGACGCGGGATATCGCGCCGAAGATAGAGCGCGACCCGGAAGGCAAACGGCTGAAAAGCGTAGGCTAGCGTGGGGCAGCATTATGCTTACGTAACCCTGGTCACCAATCCCGATTATGCCAAGGGCGCGGTGGCGCTGGTGCGTTCCCTCAAGCGGACGGATACGACCGCCGATATCGTCGTGATGCATACCGGCGGCGCGCCGGCCGAGGCGTTGGCTCCGCTGGCGGCGCTCGGCGCGAAATTGACGCCTGTCGATCTGTTGCCGACTTCTGCCGCCTTCAATCATCGCCATGGCCGGGCGGGGCTGCATGGCGCGGCGCCCTTCACCAAGGGCGGCAAGCCGGTATTTCACGCGCCGCTCGATAATTTCGCCAAGCTACGGCTCTGGCTGATGACCGAATATGACAGGGTCGTTTTTCTCGATGCCGACGTGCTGGCGCTGAAAAACATCGACCGGCTATTCGACTATCCGGAATTCTCCGCCGCCCCCAACGTCTATGAAAGCCTTGGGGATTTCCACCGGCTGAATTCCGGGGTGTTCGTTGCCACGCCTTCCGAGGCGACGTTTGCGGTGATGCTGGACATGCTCGACCGGCCCGACGCGTTCTGGCGGCGCACCGACCAGACCTTTCTCGAGACTTTCTTTCCCGACTGGCACGGCTTGCCGGTCTTCTTCAACATGCTGCAATATGTCTGGATCAACTTGCCCGAGTTGTGGGACTGGAAATCGATCGCGGTTTTGCACTACCAATATGAGAAGCCGTGGGAGGACCATGCCAAGGTGGAGAAATTGAAACCACTGATTGAACTATGGCGCGCCTTCTACCTTGGAGATAGTATTCCTCACATCGCCGGCCTGCCCAACCCCGCCGCGTATCGATGACCCTTGCGGTCGTCTCGGGCGGCGCGGGTTTTGTCGGCCGTTTCATCGTAGAAAGGCTGCTCGGCGACGGCATTTCGGTCAGGATTACCGGACGCAGCAGGCCCGTGGATGGATTCTTCGCGCGTCCGCCGACCTTTTTTGCGCAAGCGCTTGATCCTGAAGCAGATTCGAGGGCGCTGTTTGCCGGCGCGGAGTATTTTATCCACGCCGCCTTCGACCATCTTCCGGGCCGTTATCGCGGCGGGGAGGGAGATGATCCGCAAGAATTTTGGCGGCGCAATCATCTTGGCACGCGGGCATTTTTTCAGGCCGCCAAGGATGCCGGCGTGCGCCGGGCGGTGTTCCTGTCGAGCCGGGCTGTCTACGGAACGCAGCCATCGGCTTCGGTCCTGACCGAGGAAACCGAGCCGCATCCCGACACGCTTTACGGCGAGGTGAAGCGCGCCTGCGAGCAAGACGTGCTGGGGATGGCGGGGGAGGGGTTCGAGTCGGCCTGCCTGAGGGTCACCGGGGTCTACGGGCCAGCCGGGCCGGGCAGGCGGCACAAATGGGCGGATCTGTTCGACGACTGGGTGGCCGGCCGTGAAATCGCGCCTCGCGCCGGCACCGAGGTGCATGGTGAGGATGTGGCGGCCGCCGTTTCGCTGATCCTTTCGCGGGACAGGAAAGCCGTCTCCGGCGAAATCTTCAACGTCTCCGATATCGCCGTCGATCGCCGCAAGCTCCTCGAAATGGCCGGGGCGATCACGGGTACCGAGAGGCGGCTTCCGAAACAAGCCGATCTGTCCGCGCTGAACGTCATGGCCAGCGAAAAGCTTCGCGCGCTGGGCTGGCGGCCGGGCGGTGACGCGGCGCTGGAAGAGTTCGTGCGAAATTGCCTGACGGCGGAAGCCTGACCGCATGCGGATCGTGCGAGAGCACGATCCGCGGCAGCGCTTAGTGCTTCACGTTCGCGTCGGTCTCTTTCTTCTTGGATGCGGCGTCGGTGGCCGCGGTCTCCGCGCCGTTCTCCGCCTCCCGCTTCGCCTTGGCCTCGCGATAAAGCCGTTCGTAGGGCTTCAGGTGCTTGACCTCGCCTTTCAGCTTATCGATCTGGGCGGTGAGGTCCTCGATCTTGTTCTGCAGCTTCTCGCCACCATCCCGGTCGGTGTCGATTTGCATCTGCTCGGAGGCCTGCTGGAGGTTCATGTTCGACAGGCTGGCATTCGCGGCGGTAAGGCTCTTCTTGTCGGCGTCGCCTTCCCTCTTCAGGGAGGCGATCATTTCCTGCGCGATCTGCTTTTCCGCGCCGAGATCGTCAAGCTGGGCTTTTAGCCTGGCAACCTCGTCGGAGGCTTCCGCACGGTCGGTGGAAGCCGTTTCGAGACGGGCGTTCAGGCTCTGGATTTCCTCTTTCAAGCCGCGAATTTCAGCAAGGCTGCGCTTCGACTCCGCTTCGCTTTCAGCTTCGCGGCTGATTGCTGCTTCGCTTGTCTCAACCTGTTTGGCCTGGGCAATTTCAAACTGCTTCTGCAGGCGGATGATTTCCTTTTCACTCCGGGTAAGCGCCGCCAGGGTCTCGCGGTGCCGCGCCGCCTCGCCGGTATGTGCGGTGGAAATCTCGTCAAACTTGCGACGTATCTCGGCCTCTCGCTTGAGCGATTTTTCGAGGTCGATCGAGAGGTTTATCTGCTTTTCGCGCAAAACCTCGTTCTCGCGCAAGCGGCGCTCGGCATCCAGGGTACGGGTCGATAGCGTCTTGACGAGATCGCCGCGCTCCGACTCGCTCTTGGCAAGCGTGTTGCCAAGCTCGACATTCTCGAGCTTTGCGCTCGAAAGCTCGACGCGAAGGGCGTCACGATCCTGCAGAAGGCCGGATTCCCGCCGACGCAGGGCCTCCAGGGTGGTTTCCAGTTCCTGCTGTTTCTTCAGAGAGTCGTGAAGCTGCTCGCTCAACTTCCTGTTCTCGGACGCCAGAGCGGCGTTGGCGGTTTCGAATTCGCTGGCGCGATGAATGTCCGAATGCACGGCATTCAGGAATTCGCGGGTCAGATGGTGCGCGGTGACGATTTCCGACAAGCCGGCGCCGACATTTTCAAGATGGTCCTGAGCGCCGCGGTGAAGTTCCTCCAACGACTCCAGAGCAGCCAATCTGCTTTGTGCGTGGGAACTCATCCGTGGCGCCGGTTCCGGATTGCTTTCGGGCAAGTCCAGTGACCGGGTTTCTTCGGGCGCTACCGCCTCATTCGAAGAATTCTCGCCATCGGCAGGTTGCGTCGCATCCGAAAGGCTGAAAAGATCCTCGTCGAGTACATCCAGCATTCCGATCTGGAGGTCCTCGAAGGCCTTATCCAACTTATCGCCGCGCTTTAACATTCCAATCAAATTCATCACTTCCACCCCCGTGGTGGGAACACATCCGGTGTTCCAGAAAATTCAGGATTTGGTAACCCTGTTACTACCGCCGATCTTTTAGGAGCGAAAGGTTCATCGCCGACGATTGCCAAGTATAGTAAATTTCTACGTTTTCCGGCTTGGCGTCGTCCGCCTTCGACAAGGAACGGATCACATTTTAAGAAAATCTTATGCATACTGAACTCGCCGCCTGTATGAAGATTTCCGTTTCCATTTGATATCGGAACGCCGGAATATGTCGCTTCAAAGACGGTGGCGAACGTCGTCAGGTCTACCTTTGGCAATTTAAACCACACAATGCGAAGGGTTCGACATGAGTTCCATGGATGAAGAAGAGGAAGCCGCCGCGGCGCCATACGCCTCTCCGCCTTGTTTCATGCATGAACTGACCCCCGAGTTTCGTCTCGCTGCAGGCCGTGACGCGCAGGGCTGGGCCGATGTCGCGCGCTGGCGCAAGGCGGAGCGGAAGCACCAGATCGAGGCCAGGCTGGCGCTGAGCGCCGACAGGCGGGCCGCCATGACTTCCGGTATTGCAAGCGGCCTCGATGCCCTGATCGGGGATATCGGCGGCCGGCTCGTCAGTTTCTATTGGCCGTTTCGGGGCGAACCGGACCTTCGGGCCTGGGCCGAGACGATCGTGGCGCGGGGAGGAAGAACGGCCCTGCCGGTCGTCGTCGAGAAGGCGACGCCGCTGGTCTTTCGCGAATGGCGGCACGGGCAAAAACTTGAGAAGGGCGTGTGGAATATTCCCGTGCCGGCGGATGGCGACCCGGTTTTTCCCGATATCGTCATCGCTCCGCTGGTCGGCTACGATCCCTCGAACTACCGGCTCGGCTATGGCGGCGGCTTCTTCGACAGGACGCTGGCGTCACTGCCGAAGAAGCCCCTTGTTATCGGCATCGGCTACGGATCGTGCGCGCTGCCGACGATCTATCCGCAGCCGCACGACATTCCGATGGACGCCATCATCACCGAGAGCGGAATCGTCTCCAACCGGCGATGACCCCATGGAGACAGTTTCCTGAGATCAGGCGGCTTGTGCCTGCAAATGCTGGCCGGCAAGCGTTCCGGCCCGTGCAAGCGCGTCGCTGACCGCTTTCTCCGCCGCTTCCGGGCCAAAGGCCAGGCCTTCGATACGGATGATCTCGACATCGGTGATGCCGAAAAAGCCGAGCATGTGCTGGATATAGGGCGAGGCAAAATCGATCGCCTTGGTCGGACCGTCGGAATAGACGCCGGCGCTGGCGACGACCACATAGGCCTTCTTGCCTTTCAGCAGGCCTTCCGGGCCGGCTTCGGTATAGCGGAACGTCTTGCCGCGCACGGCGAGATAGTCGAACCAGCTTTTCAGCGGCGAGGTCACAGCGAAATTGATCATCGCAGCGCCGATGACAATGGTGTCGGCGGCCGCGATTTCGGCGACGAACTTATCGGTTTCGCCTGCGGCGGCCTTCTGCTCGGGTGTGGGAGTGTCCGAGGGCGCGGTCGCCGAGACGACGAAGTCGGTGTCGATATGCGTCGGCGGATTGGCGCCGAGATCGCGGACGGTCAGCGAGGCATCGCCCTTTTCGGCGATGGATTCGGCAAGGGAGCGGGCGACCTTTGTCGACAGCGAGGCCTCGCCGCGGGGGCTGGAGAGAACGAGGAGAATGTTGGACATCGTGACTTCCTTTCGGTCGCGGCCTTGGGAGATTGCCGCCAATTCAATTGCCTCGGTTACAAGAATGATACTGGTATCAAACAGGAACCGATGCTAAATTGGATACTGGAGCGAAAGGCGCAAGGAGGCACTTTTTTGGAACACGGTGACAATCTTGTAACCCCGGATTGCCGGGCGGTGGCCGACATCCTTGCGCGGATTGGCGACAAATGGACGGTCTTCGTCGTCCAAAGCCTTTCGGATGGTCCCAGGCGCTTCACCGAAATCAAGCGGGTCATCAACGGAATTTCGCAGCGAATGCTGACACTTACGCTGCGTGGCCTGGAGCGGGACGGCTTCGTGACGCGCACGGTGACGCCTTCCATTCCGCCGCGCGTCGACTATGAACTGACCGAGCTTGGCAGCACCTTGATCGGGCCTCTCCATTCCATTGGCGAATGGGCGATGACACATCGTCAACGTGTCGAAGACGCGCGCGCCACCTATGACAACGCCGGAGGGCAAACCCCGCCGGCCGCCGAGCAGATTTCCGGCAATCGCCGATTCGGATAAGAGGCGTTCGCTGGCCTTTTACGGAAAGAGCGGTTCCTGGTTCATCTGCAGATGCAGCGTGTCACCCTTCCACGGGTGGGCGTCACATACCGCCTCGTCCAGTTCCACGCCGAGGCCCGGCTCCTTCGAGGGGATTACCCAGCCATCCTGCCAGTCGATCTTCTTCTTCAGAAGCTTCTCGTGGAAACCGCCCCAGGTCATGATCGATTCCAGGATCAGGAAGTTGGGAAGCGTGGCGGCGAGCTGGATATTGGCGGCGCCGACGATCGGCCCGCAATAGCAGTGCGGCGCGATCTGGATGTGATGGCTTCCGCCATCGCCGCGATCTTCTTCGTTTCCAGGATGCCGCCGGAGCGGCCCAGATCGGGTTGCAGGATGCTCGCGGCCTTATGGTCGATCACGCGGGCGAATTCCCATTTGGTCGTCAGCCGCTCGCCGGTTGCGATCGGGATCGAGGTCGAGCGCGCGACTTCTGCCATGACTTCAGGCATGTCCGGCGGCACCGGCTCCTCAAACCATAGCGGATCATAGGGCTCGATGGCGCGCGCCATGCGCCGGGCGCCGGAGGCGGTGAACTGGCCGTGCGTGCCAAACAGGATGTCGGCCTGCGTGCCGACGGCTTCGCGGATCGCCTTCAGCATGCGCGCCGAGAGGTCGATGTCGATGAGGCGCGGCTGGTGGCCGTCGAAGGCGGTATAGGGGCCGGCGGGGTCGAGCTTGATCGCGTGAAGCCCTGCCGGACATATTCCATGGCGCATTCGGCCGCCATGTCGGGATCGTTGTAGACGTTTTTACCGCGCGCATCCTCGGTCTGGACGCTTACCGCGGGTGGGATAGAGATAGGTGTAGGTACGCAGCTTCTCGTTCACCTGGCCGCCGAGCAGTTTGTAGACGGGCTGGCCGGCCTCCTTTCCGACGATGTCCCAGCAGGCCATTTCGAGTGCCGAGACGCAGCCCATCATCGACACGTCCGGGCGCTGGCTGAAGCCCGGAGGAATAGGCTCGGCGGAAAACAACCTCGATATCGTGCGGGTCGCGACCGACGAGATAGCGCGCGGCGCAATCCTCGATCATCCTGGCCGTCGTTTCCGGCCCGAAGTCGCGTTATAGGCCTCGCCGTAACCGACCACATTGCCGTCCGTCATCAGCTTGACGAAGATGAAATATTTGCCGCCGGTGCCGCGGCGGCGGGTTGCCGACGATGAAGGTCTTGACGTCGGTGATCTTCATTTCTGGTCCTCCATCACCATTTCAGCGCCCTTCCAGCCTGTCATGATGGTCGGCGCGTTGGTATTGCCGCTGATGATTTCGGGGAAGATCGAGGCATCGATGACGCTCAATCCTTCGAGGCCGTGCACCCTGCAAGCGCGGATCGACCACGGAGCTGGAGGGGTCGGGTCCCATGCGGCAGGTCGAGACGGGATGATAGACGGTGCCGGAGCGCTGCGGAAATCGTCCACCAGCTCCTCGTCGGACCGTATCGAAGGGCCCGGCAGCACTTCGGTCTCGATCAACTCGCGCATGGCCGGCTGGTCGGCGATGGTGCGAAGGAATTTCACCGCCTCGAGCATCTCTTCGACGTCGTGGTTGGTGGAAAGGGCATTCGCGACGATACTTCGGATGCTCCATGGGTTCGCGGAACCGGATCATGATTTCGCCGCGGCTGGTCGGCCGGCAATTCGAAGGCCGATGGAAAAGCCCGGCCATGGGTCCGGCGACAGGATCGGCCTTTCGCCAGGCTTCGGGATGACGGTCGAAAAGGCCTGGAAATAGAGCTGCATGTTCGGCCGGGCATGCGACGGGTTGGTGCGGAAGAACCCGCCGGCATTGTTCATGCTGAGCGAAAGGCGGCCCGCGCCGCAGCAGCAGATATTGCGAGCCGACCCAGGCCTTGCCCCACCAGGGCCCAAGAATCTGGTTCATGTGTCGGGCGGCGGGCGCGAAAGGTGTAATTGATGCCGACATGGTCGCGCATGTTGCGCCCGACATTGGCATTGTCGAGCACGACGGGGATGCCGAGCGCGGCGAGATGGTCGGCCGGGCCGACCCCCGACAGTTGCAGGAGCTGGGGACCGTCGACCGAGCCCGCCGAAACGATCACCTCGCGGCCGGCACGCACGCTCTCGGTGCGGCCGTTCTTCAGATATTCGACGCCGATGGCGCGTTTGCCCTCGAAGAGGATGCGCGTCACGAGCGCGTCCTTTTCGACGCGGAGGTTGGGGCGCTTCATGGCCGGGCGCAGGAAGGCGCGCGCCGCGGACATGCGCCGGCCGTTGCGGGTCGAGATCTGGTAGATGCCGACGCCTTCCTGCGTGGCGCCGTTGAAGTCGCGGTTGAAGGCCAGGCCCGCCTGCTCTGCGGCCTTGATGTAGACCCACGACAGCGGTTGTGCGACCTTGGTGCAATCGCTGACATGCACCGGGCCACCGGTTCCGCGCCATTCGTCGCCGCCGGCCTGGTTGTCCTCGATGCGCCGGAAGACCGGCAGCAGATCGTCAAAGCCCCAGCCGGGATTGCCCATGTCGCGCCAGGTATCGTAGTCCTCGCGCTGGCCCGCGGATCCACACCATGGCGTTGATAGAACTCGATCCGCCCAGCAGCTTGCCGCGCGGCCAATGGTCGGCATTGCCGGCGAGGCCCGGATCGGGTTCGGCCTTGTAGTTCCAGTTCACGGTCGGGTCGAAGAAGGTCTTGCCGTAGCCGAGCGGCATCTGCACGAAAAAGCGAAGGTCCGTGCCGCCGGCCTCCAGCACCAGCACCGAATAGCGGCCATTCGCCGACAGCCTTTCGGCGACGACCGAGCCCGCCGAACCGGCGCCGATGATGATGAAGTCATAACTCGCATGGGAATGCTATCGCTGCGCATCATTGGTGCGCCATACTAAACGTCGCCTCCGGCCCGCGCAGTGCGCTTCCGGCATTCCTTGTGGAAATAGCGACCGGTCGCGGTTCGCCTGGCGACGCGCGGCGCTTCATTGACGGAACGCAATTCGGGAACTAAGGCCGCTGCAACAAGGTGTGAGGACCATCGCTATGGCGGAAAACGGGACAAAACCGACCGGCGAACTGACGTTGCGCACGCTTGCCATGCCGTCCGACGCCAACGCGGCCAACGACATTTTCGGCGGCTGGGTGATGGCGCAGATGGATCTCGCCTGCGGCATCCGCGCCGCCGAGCGCGCCAGGGGCCGCGTGGTCACCGCCGCGGTCAAGGAAATGTCGTTCGCCAAGCCGATGAAGATCGGCGACACGCTGTGCATCTATACCCATGTCGGCGGGTCGGCCGCACCTCGATGACGCTGAAGGTCGAAGCCTGGGCGCAGCGCTATCTGTCGGATCTGATGGAGAACGTGACCGACGCCGATTTCGTCATGGTGGCGCTCGACGAAACCGGCAAACCCAAGCCGGTGCCGCCGGAGCATTGAGATCCCGGTTCAAGGGGCTCGGAGGTTAAATCGCCGTTCGCCGGCAAAGCGTTGTTTCGGCGCGGGTTTCAGCACCCCGCCTATCGGCAGGCGACGTAGCCATTCTTTCGATGCATCAGATCGAAATGGAAGTGGTTGGCGTGGGCGCGGTTGTAGCCGGGGCCGAGAACGGTGGTGAAATAATCGCAGGCCTCGGCGCGCACACGGTTGAGAAATCCGCGCTGGCGGAACGAGAAGAAGCCGGGCTTGGTCACGTCGACCATGCGTCCGCTGTCGAGCTTGATCTTCATCACGTCGATGGCATTGCCCTTGGCATGTTCGGAGATGTGATGTGTCGATTCGCCGATCATGTTGCGGCAGGAATAGGTCGAGCCGGTGTAGATTGTCTTGATGCCCGAGAAATAGCGCCAGCGCACGGCCGGCGCGAAATCGGCGCGCATGTATTTGGCAAAGGTGACGGCAAGGGTGGCGTTTAGCGTCGCGGCGGGCCTCAGATCGATACCGCCGGATAGACCGCTTACCTTGATCGGGTAATCGATGCGGCAGGCGCCGCCGCGGGCATAGATCGGCGGCAGATCCTGATATTGCACCCCAAGGCGCTTCAGCTCACGACGCAGTGCAACCTCGTTGGCGGGCATCACGGCAGGGGGACCGGGATATTCCGGCGCGGCGGGAGGTGGTGAATATTCCGGCGTTCGCTCAGGCTCTGGCTCGGGCGCCGGCGAGAGGGTGCGCGGTGCTGCCAGATTGCCAGGTGCCGCTGGCGGCAGCATTGCATAGCGCCGCGCCGGCTGCTCGACAGCGCGTCGCTGTGGAGCGCGCGCGGAATCAAAAGACGGCCCGGGGAGGTCCGTCGCCGAGACGGGTATCGAGGCTCCATAGGACGGATGCGCGGATACCTCTACAGGCTGTGACCCTGAGAGCAACTCGCCGGCGTCCTCGGTTTCCGAATCCACCGGCTGGGCGTTAGCGGATCCCGTATCGACTTCCTCCGGCGCGGGGTAGGCGACGACGCCGGCTTGCTCATCCGGGTTCGCGATTCCGCTTGGACCGGTCTGCCAGACCATCGGTGATCCGGTCTCTGATCGGGCAACCGGCAGATCCATGTCGTTGGGAGTCGGACCGACGGACGAGGGATGGGAATCCGAAATGGCAGCCGTATGCGTGCCGACATCGACGGCGGGGATCGGCGTGAGGATGCTGGCGGTATTGCAGGACGCCGCAAGGAGAGCGCCGGCAAGGACGAAGCCGGTCACGATCCGGCGCGATCCTCGGCAGAGGCGCGCGCCCGCGAATGCGGCGAAATCGATTTGGATCGGCGATAGCATGCGACGTCCCGGACTGTCCCAAAGCGAGACTAATCGGAAACGGTAAAGGAAAGCTGTCGGCGGACTTCACAGTTGCGGCGACGGTGTGGCGGGCCAGGCCGGCTACTGGCAGAAGGCGTGCTTGCTCTTGCGCGGCTCCAGGTCGAAGTGGAAATGCAGCGCATGGTCGGCATCCGCTCCGGGCCCGAGTACAGTGCGGAAAGGGCCACATGCCGCCTTGCGCACCTCGTTCAGGAAAGTGGTGCGCTTCTGGTCGCTGTCGCCATAGTCCTTTACGTCTATGTCGGTGCCGTCCTCGAGAACGAAACGAGCGATATCGACGGCGTTGCCGAAGGCGTGCTCGGAGATCTTGCCGGTACCGTGGCGGTCGCGGCAGACATAGGCCGATGCCTGACTGATGCTGGCGATCGGTGAGCCGAACGTCCTTTCGGCGATGGGCGAGGCGGTATTCTTGATGAAACGAGCCAATTGATCCGCGAGATCGCAGTTCATGACCGCTTCCGGTCCGATCTTTATCGTAGATGACAGAGCCGACACCGCGATCGGGTTGGGGACCGAACAGCCTTCTCTTGGATCGGAGAGTGGAGCGCGCTCCTTGAACGTCACGCCGAGCTTGCGCAGATCCGCGCGACAGGCAAAGCGGGCGGCCGCTGGCGGCGGCGTCGGCCGGAAGATGACTCTCTTCACGGGCGGCGCCTGTTGCGGAATTGGAGCGGTTTGTGGAGGCACCGTGACTGACGGCGGAATGAGCGAGCCCATCGTTGGCGGTGGGATCAGGGTCCCGATGATTATGTGCAGCGGTTCGGGGCGCTTTTCGGGGACAGGCGCGTCCGTCGGTTTCTTCGGCTGCTCGCGCTGTTCCGGCAGCGGCGCGTCCGCCATTGCCATGGACGGGGGCGGGGGAATGAGGCGCGGCGCCACCTCCGGGATGGGTGCGTGTCGAGGGAGATGGTTGGAAGACGCATGGACTGCGCCAACGCCAAGCGTAAGGCCCAGCAGGAATAGCACCGTTCCCTTCGCGATCACATTCCTCATGGGAAGGTAATCGAACGGGCGGTCCCTGGTTCCGGTTTGCGCCAGGTCAAAAACCGATACGACATGTTACGCAGGCATCCGCCTCGGGTGCCGGCGGATTCCAGCCGACTTCAAATCGCAAGTTTTCGCCGCGCCAGGATAACCGGTCCAATCTCCACCAGCAGGATCGCCGCGAAGATCAATGCGCAGCCGGCGAGGGCGGAAACCGGCATGCGTTCGCCGAGGAAGATCGCGCCGAAAAGAGCCGCGAAGACGGCTTCGGTCGACAGGAAGATCGCGGCTTGCGGCGCTGTCGTGTAGCGTTGACCCACCGCCTGCAGGGTGAAGGCCGCGCCGCCGGCAAAAATACCTGCGTAGAGGATTTCAGGCATGGCGGCGCGTATAGCGGGCCAACCGATTGGTTCGAGGACAGCGGCGCAAAGCAGCCCGATCGTGCCGCAGACGGCGAATTGGGCCACGGCAAGCGTCACCGGCCTGCCGCTGTCCGTCGCCTGCCGGCCCGTATAGATGACTTGCAGCGCCCAGATGAGCGCGCACAGGATGGTCAGCCAGTCGCCAATCCGGAAAGCGCCGATCGAACCGCCGGACAGGAGCCAGATCCCCGCGAGCGCTGAGAGCACCGCCGGCCAGACCAGCGGATGCGGCCATTGGCGGAAAAGCAAGACGCCGATGAGGGGCACCATGACGACGTAGAGCCCGGTCAGGAAGCCGGAATTGATCACCGACGTCGTCAAGAGCCCGATTTGCTGGGCCGCCATGCCGGCGAAAAGCAAAACGCCGATCATGGCGAAACCCAGCCATTCGCGGCGCATGACGGGACGTTCGGCGCGCCGTCCCTCGCGCAACGCGAAAGGCAGCATGGCGAGCGTCGCCACCAGAAAGCGCAATCCGATGAAGAGAAGAGGGCCGATGGCCGACATCGCGGTGGATTGCGCGACGAAGCCCATGCCCCACATGGCGCCGGCGAGGAGGAGGACCAGATTGGCCTTGCGGCGGGTCATACGGCTTCTTTCATTTGCGCGCCTGATAGCACCGCGCGGCTCGGCAACAAATATTTATCCCGGCGTGATCCAAATTTCGTTCAACTGAAGTAATATGCCGGCAGGACGAAAAGCCGTGCAGCGTCGTTCACACTCGGTGAGGTTGGTTTGAGGAGCATATTCATGCGCAGACAATTGGCTCTTGGCGCCGCGGCGCTGTTCGTCGGCCTTTCCTTCGCGGCCGGTCCAGCGTGGTCAATGGGTGGCGCCAGCGATTCAAGCAGCAGCAAGACGGTGCAGAAATGCAAGAAGGGCTATGTCTGGGATAAAAAGAAGAAGAAATGCGTCGCACCAAAGCAGGGCATGATCGACGACGAAAGCATTTTCGAGGCCGGACGCGCGCTGGCCTATGCGGGCCGCTATGACGAAGCCATCAACGTATTGACCAAGGCGGCCGACAAACGCGATCCGCGCATCCTGAATTTCCTCGGCTATGCCCACCGCAAGGAAGGCCGCGTCAATGTCGGCCTCGGCTATTACCAGGAGGCGTTGCGCATCGACCCTGATTATACGCTGGTGCGCGAATATCTGGGCGAGGCCTATCTGCAGATCGGCGATATGGCGAAAGCAAAGGACCAGTTGACCGAAATCAAGAGACGCAAAGGCGTCGATTGCGCGGAATACCGCGTGCTTTCCGCGCAGATCGACGCGGCGACCAAGGCAGGGTAGGGCGGCATCTCCCGGCGCGTTCAATTCGCGCGCGACAGGCGTATGATCTCGCCATTCTCCTCGTCGGTCAGCAGCCAGATCGAGCCATCCGGGGCGACATTGACGTCGCGGATCCGGCCGAAAGCCCGCTTGAACATGCGTTCTTCTTCGACCAGTTTGCCGGATGAATCGCGTTTCAGGCGCGAGACGAGCTGGAATTTCAGCGCACCAACGAGGAAATCTCCCTTCCATTCGGGGAACATCTTGCCGTCATAGACGGCAAGCCCCGATGGCGCGATCGACGGATCCCAGTAGAATTTCGGCTGCTCGTATCCGGGCGCTGCGGTGCCGATGCCGATTTTCGAACCATCATAGTTGACGCCATAGCTGATGACGGGCCAGCCGTAGTTCTTTCCGGCCTCGGGCTGGTTCACCTCGTCGCCGCCCTTGGCGCCGTGTTCGACGGTCCACAGCTTGCCTGTCGCTGGATCGAGGGCCGCGCCGTCGATATTGCGGTGGCCGATCGACCAGATTTGCGGCAGGCCCTTCTTGCCGTCACGGAAGGGATTGTTGGCTGGGATGCCGCCATCGGGCGTGATGTGCAGCACCGAGCCTGCGGCATCGAATGGGTCCTGCGCACGTTTGGGCTGGCCGCCATCGCCGGTGGTAACAAAGATATCGCCTTTCCGGTCCAGCACGATGCGCGAACCGTATTGATGGGTCCCCGTCTTCTTTTTTGTGGAGAAGATAATCTTCGTGTCCGCCAAATGGGCGCCTTTGGCGTCGCGCACAAACCTGGCGCGGGCGACCGATGTGCCGCCGCCATTGGCGCCGGCTTCGGTGAAGGAGAGGAAGACGATGTGGCTAGTGGCAAAATCCTTCGCCAGGGTCACGTCGAGCAGGCCGCCCTGTCCGCCGGCCAAGACCTTCGGCACGCCGGCGAGTGGATCGGAGAGATGGCCGTTGGAAAACAGCCGAAGCCTGCCGGGCCGTTCGGTCACAAGGACATCGCCGCCGGGCAGGAAGTCCAGGCCCCATGGATGTTCGAGACCATCGGCCAGCACCTCGGCGCGGATTTTCACCTTTTCGGTGGCGAAGACCTTGCCGGCCGCCGAGGCCGAGGACGCCGGGGTCGCGGCCAGCAAGATAGCCACCAATGTAAGCCCGAGGAAATTGCCGGTTCGTCTGATCTGAAGCTTCATGGGCTGAAACCTAGCCCCCGCATCGCTGGCGGCAAGGCTGAAACGTTCGTACGGAATTGGACATAATTTGCGAGTTCAGACGCCGATCGTATAAATTTTTTACGTGAAAACGGCCGCGGGATCGCTATATTGACTGCAATCAAGGTGAAACGGTTCCGTCAGCCAGCGCTTGCGGGCCGTTTTCTTTTTATGTCTCGCGGCCTCGGCCGGCCGTGCGCAAACGAGAGGAAAGGTCGACAACGATGAACAAGGTTCCCATGACCGCCGGCGGACACGACGCGCTCAAGGAGGAACTGCGCTGGCGTCAGCAGGAAGAGCGCCCGCGCATCATCGAGGCGATATCGGAAGCGCGCTCACATGGCGATCTGTCCGAAAACGCCGAATACCATGCCGCCAAGGAACAGCAGAGCATGAATGAGGGGCGTATCAACGATCTCGAGGATTTCGTTGCGCGCGCCGAGGTGATCGACGTGTCCAAGCTTAGCGGCGACAAGGTCAAGTTCGGCGCTACGGTCGAACTGGTCGATGAGGACACCGAAGAAAAGAAGAAATACCAGATCGTCGGCGATCAGGAGGCCGACGTGAAGTCCGGCCGTATTTCGATCTCCTCGCCGATCGCCCGCGCGCTGATAGGCAAGGAAGTCGGCGACGTCATCGAGGTCAACGCGCCCGGCGGGCCGCGCAGCTTCGAGATTGTCAAGGTGAAGTTCGTCTGACACCGGCGACTTCCGTCGCGGAAAGCCCGACATGGAGAGCGCCGGTCCGCCTGCTAAAGTGAAGATGAGCCGCGTCGAGGTGGTGGCGCCGAATTTCAAGAAAAGATTGTCGGGCGTCACCAGCACCATTATCCAGCTCGTGCCGATGCAGGCCAGGCGGGTCGGCATCGCGACGCTCGGTCCCGGCCTGCCGGATACCCTTCCCAAGATCGGATGGCGGCAGCTTCCCGGTTTGTTACAGCGGCCGGCGACGCGGCCATTCCGCATCTGGCATGCGCGGCGCAACATCGAAATGCTCGGCGGGCTTGTGTTGCGGCATCTGTTCCGCGCGCCTCTCCGGCTGGTCTTCACGTCGGCGTCGCAACGTCGCCATACGGCGTGGAGCAAATTCCTCATTCGGCGCATGGACGCGGCAATTGCGGTATCGCGCAAGACGGCAAGTTATCTCGAAATTCCCAATACCGTCATCATGCATGGCATCGATACGACGCGATTTGCGCCGGCGAGGGATCGTGATGCCGAGATGCGTAAACTGGGCCTCGATCCACTTCAGCATTATGCGGGCTGCGTTGGCAGGCTGAGGCGACAGAAAGGGACCGATCTCTTTGTTGACGCCATGATCGCGCTTTTGCCGGAGTTCCCGGGCTGGTCCGCCATCGTCGCCGGCAGGGCGACCAACGAACATCGGCAGTTCGAGACCGAATTGAAACAGCGGGTGGCGGAGGCCGGGCTCGCCGGCCGCATCCTCTTCGTCGGCGAACATGCCGATATTCCCCCATGGTATCGTGCGCTTTCGCTGCTGGTCGCGCCGCAACGATGGGAAGGTTTCGGCCTGACGCCGCTCGAGGCGATGGCATCGGGCGTTCCCGTCGTCGCGGCTGATGTGGGTGCGTTTGCCGAACTTGTCGAAGATGGGGTTACGGGCAATATCATTGCGCCCGACGACTTGACGGCGATGATCGGCGCCGTGCGACCCTATATGGCGGATGAGGCCAGGCGGCAGGACGCGGCCGCCGCCGCGCTCGAACATGTTCGGCGCAATCATCCGCTGCAACGAGAAGCGAACGAAATCGTTTCGGTATATGAGGGGCTGTGGAGCAAGGCCGGTAGACAACAATGAAAACCGCCGGATTCATCATTCATCTCGCGCGGGCCGAACGTCGCCGGCCACAGGTCGATTCGCTGCTTGGCCGCCTGCCGATTGCCTCCAGCGTAATCGACGCGGTGGACGGATCTACTCTTTCGCCGGAGGCCATCGCTTCCGTCTATCGTCGGCAAATCCAAAGACCACGCTTTCCGTTCGAGATGCGGAAATCGGAAATCGGCTGTTTCCTTTCGCATCGCAAAGTATGGCAGGCGATCGTCGACAGCGGGTTGGACGCGGGTCTGATCGTCGAGGACGACGTGGATGTCGATGAGGTGGTTTTCCACGGGGTTTTCGATTTCGCCGTCAGGCATCTGGAGGCGTGCGGCTACACCCGGTTTCCCTATCGCGCATACACCGACAAGGGCACTATGGTGGCGCAGGAAGGTCCATTCAGTCTCGTGCGGCCGAAACTGCCGGGTCTCGGCATGCAGATGCAATTGGTGGGCTGCAAGGCCGCCCGCACGCTACTTGAGGTTACCCGAATTTTCGATCGCCCCGTCGACACGACCATTCAGATGGAATGGCTTACGGGTGTGCAGGTGCTGACCGCACGCCCTAGAGCGCCTTCCCCTTAATCGGAGTCGTTTGTTTGCATTGAGCGGCTTGTTCTGATTCCCTGATCGCAGTGATTTGCGGAAGGAGCAGCGGCATGGCACGAGCCTACAGCCTGGATTTGCGGAAGCGTGTGATAGAAGCGATAAAGTCAGGCCTGTCGAACTCGAGAAGCGGCACGGCGGTTTTCGATCGGGATTTCGACGTCTGGCGCATGGTATCGCGCCTGGCGTTCGAGCGGCAGGCTGGAGCCTGGGCGGCAGGGCAAGCCGAAGGTGTCGAAGCTGGACGCGCACGAGACTTTCATTCTCGCCTTGGTCGAGACCGATGAGCGAGACATCACGCTTGCCGAGATCGCCGAGCATCTTGAGACCGAGCGCGGCGTCAAAGCCAGCCTGACGACGGTCCATGCGTTCTTCGCAAAGCGCGGCATCACGTACAAAAAAAGACGGCGCACGCTGCCGAACAGCAGCGCCCAGATGTTCTGGCAGCGCGGGAAGAGTGGTTCGAAGGACAGCTCGATCTCGATCCGAGCCGCCTGATCTTCATCGACGAAAGTGGCCTCAATACCAAGATGGCCCGGCTACGAGGCCGCTCTGCTCGTGGGCAGCGTTGCCGGGCGGCTGTTCCTCACGGACACTGGAAATCCACGACCTTCACGGCGGGCTTGCGCCTTAACGGGATTGTCGCTCCCTGGCTCCTGGACGGCGCGATGGATGGCGAAGCATTCCTGGTCTATCTGCGGCGCGTCCTCGTGCCGACGCTCAGGCCCGGCGACGTCGTCGTGATGGACAACTTGCCGGCTCACAAAGTGGCCGGTGTCCGCGACATTATCGAGGCTGCTGGTGCTTCCCTGCGCTATCTTCCGGCCTATTCCCCCGATTTCAATCCCATCGAAAATGCATCGTCAGGAAGCCTCTGAAGGTGGGTCTCCGCTGATACCACGCATTGGCCACAAAGCACTGATTCTGTTGGCCCAATGGATAGCGAGGCGTGATGGATCAGAAGCGGACACACATCCGATGGACGGATCTGCCGCCGGATCGGCGTCGACGCCTCGTGGTGCTGATCAGCAGTCTGATACAACGGAATGTGTCGACGGATCGGGAGATCGGTCATGAATGCAGAACCGAGCCTGCTCACCTTCGTGTTGCCGGAGAAGATCCACAGCCGCCACAATGATCGCCAGGCCATTGTGTACGTTCGGCAGTCGACGGTTCGACAGATCGAGCACAACCGCGAGTCAACGCGGCTTCAATACGCGCTGGCGGATCGGGCATTCCAGCTGGGATGGCGTCGTGACCAGATAACGGTGATCGATGACGACCTGGGCCGCTCGGGCGCATCAGCGCTTGATCGGCCGGGCTTCCAGCGCCTCGTCGCGGAGGTTGGGCTCGGCCATGTCGGAATGGTCATTGGCATCGAAGTATCCCGCCTCGCGCGATCGTGCCGAGACTGGCATCAGCTTCTGGAAATGTGCGCGTTGTTCGACACGTTGATCGGCGATGCCGACGGCATCTACGATCCGAGCACCTACAATGACCGGCTGTTGCTCGGTCTCAAGGGCACGATGAGTGAGGCTGAACTCCATATCCTGAAGGCCCGAATGCACGAAGGGCGCAACGCCAAGGCGCGCCGTGGCGAACTCATCCTTGGTCTGCCGCGCGGTTATGTGCTGAAGCCTTCAGGAGAAGTAGCACTGGACCCGGACGAGGAGGTCCAAAGGGTCATACGCCTGGTCTTCGCTTTGTTCGAAAGGCGCCGCTCGATCAGTAGCGTCCTGCGATACCTCGTGGACCATGACATCGCGCTTCCCGATCGTATACGAAGTGGCCCTGAAAAGGGCGACGTGTGCTGGAACCGGCCTAATACGGCGACGCTCAGTGATATGCTTCGTCACCCTGGTTATGCCGGCGCCTATGTCTTTGGGCGCCGTCGCTATGACGGCCGGCTCCGACTTCCCGGCAAACCGCATAGCGGCCGACGCTTCGTTCGCGATCCGCAAAAATGGATGGTGCTGCACCAAAACGCACATCCAGCGTACATTGACTGGCAATCCTATGAGCGGAACCAGAAACTGATGGCGGCAAACCGTTCGCGATACACCGGCGTCCCGCGTGGTGGCGCAGCACTGCTTGGCGGCTTGATCATCTGCGGCGTCTGTGGCCGTAAAATGGTGACTGGCTACAATGATGACGGACGGGAAGCGCGCTATAGCTGCAGCTATGAGGCCACCACCTACGGTGGTCCACGGTGCCAGTCGATCAGTGCCCGTCCGGTGGACACATGTGTGACCGCGTTGATTCTTGAGGCCCTCTCGCCGTCCGCAATCGACGTCAGCCTTCAAGTTGCCGAGGATATCGAACTCGAACGACAGCAGCTCCACGACGGCTGGAAGCAGCGACTGGAACGCGCGGATTATGAAACAGCACTCGCACGTCGGCGCTACGAAGCTGTCGATCCTGACAATCGTCTGGTCGCGCGGACGCTTGAACGAGATTGGGAAGCAGCAATGGCGACGAAACAGGCGCTCGCGGATGACCACCAGCGGGCCCTTGCGCTACAACCTGAGCGGCTGACGGCGGAGGAAATGGACACGGTCCGCCGGCTGGCAGAAGATGTGCCTGCCCTGTGGAGGGCGCAGTCCACCACATCGCGCGACCGGCAAACCATCGCCCGTATGATGCTCGATCGCGTCGTCATCCGGGTGTTCGGAGAAACCGAGCGTGCCGAGGTAAAATGCCATTGGGCCGGCGAGATCGTGACGACGCATCCGATTGTCCGAACCGTAAGACGCTTTGAACAGCTGGAGCATCACGACGAGATACTGGATCGGATTGCAGCGCTCCGCGCTGAGGGGGCGACCGCTCGACAGATAGCCGACGATCTCAATGCGAAAGGCTGGATGCCTGCGAAGAAACCAATGTTCGACGCGTTGATCGTCCAGAAGCTTCTGGTACGAAAGGGACTTGGAAAGAAACGACCCATCTGGTCCGGCAACGTTCTCCGTCGCAATGACGACGAGGTGACCCTGCAGGAACTCTCCGAACAGCTCGGCGTCCATCGTCAGACCGCTTACGGCTGGCTCCGACGCGGAAAGCTCAAGGGGCGCGTCGCCAAGGTGGGGGCACAACGTATCTGGCTCGTCAGCCTGTCCCACGCCTCAACAGGAAACCGGACTGGAGAGTCATCATGACAACACGATTGAGATGGCCTTCGCCAAGCTAAAGGCTTTCCTGCGGAAGGTCGCAGCCCGGTCCATCCCGCAATTATGGGACGCTGTGGCCTTGGCCATTGAGCAATTCGCACCACACGAATGCGAAAACATGTTCGCACACGCCGGCTATGATCCGTAACCGCAATTATCCGGAAAACGCTCTAGCTGTACAAGGGAGGTCGCGCATGAACTGGGCGGCACCGTCACGCAGAAGAAGAATAAACCGATCTCGGAGGTGCTTACACGCGAGATAAGCCGTTTTCGTTATCGCCTGGCGATCCGAATGGCGGCGCGGAAAAAGTGAGCGGGAAGCGACGCCAAACGATCGCGATCGTCGGAAACGGGTCGATCCCGGAGGGGCATGCCGCCGAGATCGACGATTGCGATATCGTGATGCGCTTCAACGAATCTTCCAACGGCCCCGACCGAACTGGCACGAAGACCGATCTGCTGTTCCTAGTCAATTCCGGAAAGCCTATTCAGAAATGGCTGGCGAGCCCGCAATTCATTGCCTCGCCCGCTTTCAGCAATGCGGAACGTCTTGTTTTTCCCTACCATCCGACGATCATCGCGCGCTATCTCCCCAAGCCGAACCTGTTATCACGCGCCAAGGGCCGCAGGGCGGACTGGACCATGCGGGCTATCGACCAATTCGGCCGGGCGGGAAAGGAGATATTGATCCTGCCGCCCGACTTTTACGAAGAATGCTGCGATGAGCTCGGAATATCGCCCTCCGACAGGCGTCGCGTCTTTCCCAGTACGGGATTCATTGGCATACGCTATGCCCTGACGCTATGGCCGACCGCCGATAACCGGTACAAGCTTTTCGGGTTCAGTTGGGAGGGATGGAAACGGCATTCTTGGGACGTTGAGCGGGAGTGGATTGGGGCGCGCCTGTCGGACAATTAATTCAGATAGCGCAGCTAATCTCTGCAGAGACGACACGTACTGTGATGCTACGATATCAGTCCATTGCGGCGAATTCCTCAAGCCTTTTCACGAACCCGCTGGAGCGGAACTTGTCTAGATCAACTTGTTTGAGGTCGGGAGGCTCGTCCAGAATTGCTCTGATCGCCGATGCCAAGGCCACGGCGTCTCCGGGCTCGACCAGAAAGCTGGCTTGGGGGCCAGTTAAAATTTCTGAAGGGCCGTAGTTGCATCGTGTGCTGACCACCGGCGTACCGCAAATCAACGCCTCCACGACGACGCCTGGCAGGCCCTCCCAATCCGAGGACAGGATCAGCGCATCAGCATTGGCGATAAGCGGGTAAGGGTTCTGCCTACTGTCGACAAAAACAACCCGGTCTTCGATGCCGGCCTTCTTCACCATCGCTCTGATCCGCTCCGTGGTTTTACCGAGAAGAAGCAGCTTGTGTCTAATTCTGCTCTTTCTGAATGCTTCGATCAGAAGATCGTGTCTTTTCTCTGCAACGGGCCGCCCAACGTGTATTATATAGGGCTCCAGTGGAGTATCTCTATCTCTTTTTTTTGCCGCGTCGCGTATTTTTTCAAAGTCGAATGGATTATATAATGTACCGATTTTATTATCATCACAACCAATGAGAACTTTTGTCCCCTTCTTTAACTCTCTTGAGACGCATAAAATCTTTCCACTTCTGTATATTTTCCTAAAATAAAACTTTCTTAAATGCATAATAGGAAAATGATATTTTTTCTTAACAATTTTCTTACTATAGTCATTTGCTACTCTATATATAAAGGTTTTGTCACTTAATAATGATACGATCTTATCGGATTCGATTAACGTCGATAACTTTATATCGAATGACGCCGACCCGCCTTCTGAATCTATAATTTTACGCAGTTGTCTTGCCTGTTGCCTGCGGCGGATAAATGCAATTTTTGTTGAGTTGCTTTTTAGATGAAGCCATTTAAAAGGGGTCGATATGGAAAAATCAGCCCTATCGTCCAGGGTAATCACGACTATATCATAGCTGCTCTTGGACAACTCGGTTATATATTTTTCTATACTTTTTTCTGCGCCGCCTCCCGCGAAATTATTGAGAACGATCAACGCTCGTTTTTTTGTTGTGGTTTGCATGGGATAATTTTTGGAAATTTTCCAATTAGACGACATCAGGTAGAGACCATCTGGTCTACTGATACGTGTTTAGATTTATAGGGAGAGATTTCCATAGAAGCAGTCCCTCCAGTATCGCTTCCAGCCGATCCGCGCATCTCTCGACAGAGAAGCTTTCATCAGGTAGTTGCGGCCCAGCGCTCAGCGCTTTGCCGATTGCGCGGTGCATTTGCAACGGGTTCTTGAACCAGAAGGCCGAAGGATGGGTTTCGACATAACCGGCCTCAGAGTCGGTCCGGAAAGTTATTCAATTTGAACAGAGCTTTCGCAGCATGAGGCGGATCGAGGCCAATTTGAGGAAGGCAAGCGCGTTGCACGTAAGGTTCTCGAAGTCCTTGGCCAGCCTGCGGCATCGCCCCAGCCATGCGAAGGTCCGTTCCACCACCCAGCGCCTCGGCAGGACCTCGAAGCCTTTGGCGGTGTCGGATCGCTTGACGATCGCGGTCGCAAGTCCGGGCATGGCCTTCTTCTGGCCCTTGGCGAAGACAGGTCCCTGATAGCCGCCATCGGCGAACAATTTCTTCAAAAACGGATAGCGCCCGAACAGCGTCTTCAGGACCAGCGCACCGCCGTCGCGGTCCTGGATGTCGGCCGGATGGACCAACGCGTGCAGCAATAGCCCTACCGTATCGACGAGGATATGGCGCTTCTTGCCCTTGACCTTCTTCCCCGCATCATACCCGCTCGGGTCGATACAACGCCCCCTTTTTCAGCACCCTTGACGCTCTGGCTATCAATGATTGCCGCCGTCGGGCTGGCCTCGCGTCCCATCGCCTCACGGCATTTTACGTAGAGTTCCTCGTGAATACGACCGAGGGTGCCATCCCAATTCCACAGGTCGAAATAGCTGAACAGCGTGCTCCTGGGCGGTAGGTCCTTCGGCACGGCTCGCCATTGGCAGCCTGTGCTGAGAACGTAAAGCAGGCCGTTGACAATCTCGCGCACATCAACTTCGCGCCTGCGGCCGCCTCGTTTGGCGGGCGGGATCAAAGGCTCGACCAGCCCCCATTCCGCGTCCGTCAAATCGCTCGGGTAGCGCAGGCCATCCCGATTGTATTTCTCACGGTTCGCCTTCGTCCACATTTCCATGCTCCGTCGAATCAACCCAACAGCATGGAATCACAAGCGATTCATATCATTCAACTTGTTTGTGGACCGACACTCAGGCCAGGCCACGAGGGGTAGGCCGAGTCTCAATGCAACGGCAGCCTTGATATTCGATTTCCATCTGCGAGATATCCACGGCGTGCTACGTCGGACGGCAAGCAGGACATCCCCACATTCAGGCTGAGGCCCGTTCGATGCCACGAATTCGGCCCCATGAAGAAAGCAAGAGATGCGGGCGAATGAACGCCAAATTCCAAGGTGGCTCTTCCGCCCATTGTAGACCACCCGCTTAGCCGCCTGTCGCCCCCGCTGAAGAGGCTCCATGCGTGGATCGTAATGGTGATAATAGAGCCTTGTCGGCCAACCGAGCGGTTCCAGGTCGCGCGCCATCTGCGCAGTCGGGCAGAGCACCATGTCAGGATCGATCCTGGCTATGATGGGACGGACCATTGCCCTGGCATCCTCCATATTCCGAAGAGGCGGCCACATTCGCCGGATCCCGCGCTTCTGGGGCCAGAAGTCCAAGGCATCGTAGACCAATGGTCCTCCCCAAGCCTTCAGCTCTAACAGAGACTGGTCTTCAATCTTCTTCACGACAACGACTACGTCCATTCCTTCGGCGTCTCGGCGAGTAGCGTGAGGAACAGCCTTCCACTCTTTGCGTGTCGCGGCGATCTGCTCCGCCCTCATTGTCCAGGCGCCAAACCGTCCGATGCCCGTGAACAGAACCTTCATTGTGGCACCCTCAGAAAATATGCTCGCGGAACTCGGATCGCATACATAACAATCAGCATCCCAGAACAAAAACCTTCGAAGGTCATGGTTTCCTTCTCAGTCGAACGCAAATCAAAACTCATATCCGAATTTTTCGATGTCCCGGCCCCAAATCTGCTCGACAAGCTTACGCTCAACCGGGGTATAGTAATCCTGATACGGGCCGCGCTGACTGGCGTTCCTCCGCGTCAGTTCGGGCGCGTCGGGAAGGTCCAGGCGATTGACGATGTCGGCGAACGCCTCTTCCATCCGTTCGAATCGGTAAACCTGATCGACCAGAAGCCTGCCGCGCAAATCGCACAGCATCGAAGACTGGTCGCGCGGACGCCACAGGGCGCGACGGCGCTCCAGCCGCAAGAAGTCGGCGAAGCTCTGGGTTTGGGCATGTTTGTGACGATGGTGGTTGGGATGGCCGCGAACGAATGCATAGCGGGAGACTGCGAGGTCATAGGGGTTGCGCACCAGGCCGAATTTGAAGGCGCCGTCGAAGAAGGCGCGCGGCAGCTTGAGTTTCGCCCAGCGCGCCGAGGCATGGGGACCGAACTGGATGTCGAATCCTTCCCGCACCGGGAGATGTGAAAGGAGCCGCCGCCATTGTCCGGGGGCTTTCGTCACCGCGTAAGGACGCAAGGCGTTCTTCAGCGCCTGGCCGCCGGTCTTGGCGACATGCACGAAGATAAAGTTCTTCTCGACGGAAACGTACATTCACCACCTTCCTGCGAGGCAGTCGTCTAACCGATCTGAACCAGTCCGTCATCCTTGATCTGGCGAATGGTCAGAGCGGTGCGAACCGTGTCGACATTGGCGGTGGAGGTCAGGTCCTCGATGACGAAATTCTGGAAGGTCGCGAGATCGGGCGACACGCAGTGCAACAGGAAGTCGGATTCACCCGACACCATCCACGCCTCGCGCACCAGCGGCCAGTCGCGGGTATTGCCAGCGAAGGATTTGAGCTCCGCGTCGGATTGGTGGTGCAGGCCGACAAGGCAGAACGCAACCACTTCGAGCCCGAGCGCCGGCGCGTTCAGGAGCGCCCGGTAGCCGCGGATGATGCCCGCTTCCTCCAGGCGCTTGACGCGGCGCAGGCAGGGCGGCGCCGAGATGCCGACCCGGCGCGCCAGTTCCACATTGGTCATCCGCCCGTCGTCCTGGAGTTCGCGCAGGATTTTCCAGTCGATGGCGTCGAGATCTGCTTTCAGGGGCATGGACGGTTTCCGAATCACTGGCGCAATATTCTGTCGCTGATATAATGGATATTGGCGAAAATGTTCCGTATGGAGTGCGGGCATGGCGTGACCGGCGCGTTATTCGCGGTGCAGCGCCGGGCTGACATCCTGTCACCTTGCAAGGCGGGGCGGCGAATACCTAAATTGGCCTGGCTTCGCACGACGATTCTCGCGCCGGGCATCCGGTCGCCCAAAAGAAAGCGTTTCAATGACGGCGAAACACGCCCCCGTCCTTATCATCGGCTCCGGTCCGGCCGGCTATACCGCCGCGATTTATGCCGCGCGCGCCATGCTGAAACCCATGCTCGTCGCCGGCCTGCAGCAGGGCGGCCAGTTGATGATCACGACGGATGTCGAAAACTATCCCGGCTTCGCCGATCCGATCCAGGGCCCATGGCTGATGGAGCAGATGCTCAAGCAGGCCGAGCATGTCGGCACGGACATCGTCAATGATTTCATTGTCGAGGTGGATATCGATAGCCGTCCGTTTCGGCTGACTGGCGATTCCGGCACGCTTTACACCTGCGACGCGCTGATTATCGCGACCGGCGCGCAGGCGAAGTGGCTCGGCATTCCGAGCGAGCAGAAATATATGGGTTTCGGCGTCTCGGCCTGCGCCACCTGCGATGGTTTCTTCTATCGCGGCAAGGATGTGGTGGTCATCGGCGGCGGCAATTCGGCTGTCGAGGAGGCACTTTATCTGTCCAACCTCGCGCGCCACGTCACTGTCGTTCATCGGCGCGACGAATTTCGCTCCGAGCGCATCCTGCAGGAGCGGCTGTTCGCCAAGGAAAACGTCACGGTATTGTGGGACACGGTGGTCGAGGAAATCACCGGCAAGCCGGGCAAGCTGCCGATGCCGCCTTCCGTCACGGGCATTACGCTGAAGAACGCGATCACAGGCGCGATCATCGAAATGCCCATCGACGGCGTGTTCGTGGCGATTGGGCATGCGCCGGCGGTCGAACTGTTCGCCGGCAAGCTGAAGCAGAAGCCGAACGGCTATCTGTGGACAGCGCCGGATTCGACGCGAACCGACGTGCCGGGCGTGTTCGCCGCCGGCGACGTCACGGACGATATCTATCGGCAGGCGGTGACGGCGGCCGGGCTCGGCTGCATGGCGGCGCTGGAGGCGGAGCGTTATCTGGCGGAAGTCGGCGCGCACAGAGAGACCGCTGAAGCGGCCGGAATAAGTCGCCCGATTTCCGGAAAGAGGGGATAGTATGTCGTTTGGATTGGGACAAGCTGCGCGTGTTCCACGCCGCGGCGGAAGCCGGGTCGTTCACGCATGCGGCGGAGACGCTGAATCTCTCGCAATCGGCCATTTCACGCCAGGTTAGCGCGCTGGAGCACGATGTCGGCGTGCCGCTCTTCCACCGCCATGCGCGCGGACTGGTGCTGACGGAGCAGGGCGAATTGCTCTTCCGCACGGCGCATGACGTACTGATGCGGCTGGAAAACGTGCGCACCCGATTGACGGAAGCCAAGGACCGTCCGTCTGGCATCTTGCGGGTCACGACGACGGTCGGGCTCGGCGCCGGCTGGCTGACCGAGCGCGTCCAGGAATTCCTCGACCTCTATCCCGATATCCAGTTGCAACTGATCCTCGCCAACGAGGAACTGGATCTGATGATGCGTCACGCCGATTGCGCGATCCGGCTGCGCCAGCCGCAGCAATCCGATCTTATCCAGCGCCGGCTTTTCACCGTGCACATGCATCTTTATGCGTCGCCATCCTACGTCAACAAGCATGGCAAGCCGTCTTCGATCGAGGACATGGACCGGCATCGGATCGTCACGTTCGGCGAGCCGATCCCAACCCATATTGCCGATGTGAACTGGCTGGAGACGGCGGGGCGCCCCGACGGCTCGCGCCGCATCGCCAATCTCCAGATCAACGATTTGCTTTCCATCAAGCGCGCGGTGCAGCGCGGCGCGGGCATCGCCATGCTGCCGGACTACATGGTGGAAAAAGAGTCGGAACTGATACAATTGCTGCCGGAAAGCCAGGTGCCGTCCTTCGACACCTATTTCGCCTACACCGACGCCATGAAGAACCAGGTCAAGCTGCACGTCTTTCGTGATTTTCTGATCGCCAAATCGCGAAGCTGGTCGTTCTGACAGGCGCAAAGGGCGGCGCCACGACATATGCGTTAGGTGCATGGGTCCATTGCAAAAGAGTGCTTGTTAAACAAGCAAAGGAAGCCGATATCGTAATCATCTCACGGACGCGTTCCTCCTCCCATTAGCGTCCGTTGAGTGTTCCCCTCTGGAGGTTTAGCCGGAAACGGCGCTTCCAATTCAACTTGGCCGGGTCTTCGCGATCCGGCTTTTTTGTTGCCTAAACGCCAGAAATTCTTTTGCTTTTCTCTTTCCGCACTGCGGTCATGCAACGTCATCTTCGGCGCCGAAAAAGCCTTAATTTCAGGCGCGCCAAGTGTATGCCTATAAATTAGTCATGCAACGGAGATTCGCCTGCAGGCCGCTGACGGGGTGGTTCACATACTTTTTCCAGCGATCGTGCGTGTCCGGGCGGCGTGAAAAAGCAAAGAAACAGCTGTGGCGGGAAAGGCCGATGACGCCACAGCCTCCGTTACCTTGGCGCAAGCCGTGAAGCTTTGCCGACGCGGTTTCGTGGAGTCGTCAGGCGGCTTTTCCCGCCGCCATGTTCAAGACCTCGTCGGCAAGTCGCCCGGTCAACTCGGCCATGTGATCGAACTTTGCCGTGTAACTGGCAACCCCCGCCGTCGCGGAGCGAAGCTCGATGATGAGGTCGCCGATCTCGGATTGCGGCATCGTCGCCTCCACAATGTCCCAGCCGGTCCAGCCCGGACGGGAATCATAGCCGAGAATCTGACCGCGCCGTTGCGGGATGAGCGCCGTGATCTTGGCCGTCGCGTCGGCCGGGGTGACGATTTCGACCTTCATGACCGGCTCGAGTAGGACCGGGGAGCAGGCGGCGGCTCCCTCTTTCATCGCCTGTTTCGCCGCCATTTGAAACGCCATGTCGGAGGAGTCCACGGAATGGTAGGAACCGTCGGACAAATTGACAGCGAGATCGACGACCGGGAATCCCATCGGGCCTGATTTCAGATAGTCGCGCACCCCGGTTTCGACCGACTGGATATACTGCTTGGGAACGACCCCGCCGGTGATGGTGTCGCTGAATTCGAATCCGCCGGAGCGTGGCAGCGGCTTGATCTCGATGACGACATCGCCGAACTGGCCGTGACCCCCGGATTGCTTCTTGTGACGTCCGCGCTGCTGGGTCGCCTTGCGGATGGTCTCGCGATAGGGGATCGCCGGTGCATGGGCTTCGACGGGAATCTGGTATTTGCCCTCCAGTCGCTCGATCGTGACGCGCAGATGCATCTCGCCATGGCCAGAAAGCACCGTCTCGCCGGAATCCTGATGGTGTTCCAATACCAGTGAAGGGTCCTCCTCGCCGATGCGCTGCAGCGCGGAAGACAGCTTGACTTCGTCCTTGCGTTCGCGTGGCCTGAGCGCCAGCGCATAGACGGGTTGGGGTGGCGCCGCGGGCTCGGCAGCCGATACGCCGCCCTTTGTCAAGCTGAGCGTGTCGCCGGTCGGCACATCGTCAAGTTTGCCGATGGCTACGGTTTCGCCCTCGTTGGCCGACGCGGCCTTGGTCGAATCCTTGCCGAGCACCCTGTAGAGGCCGGAGGCCTTGGAGGAATTGCCGCTGGACCGCCATAGTTCCGCGCCGTCGTTCAAACCGCCGGCCAGCACGCGCGCGATGGACAATTTTCCGCCATGCGATGTGTGGATGGTTTTCATGACGCGCAATGCGCTTTGGACGTCGTCGAGCCCCAGTCGCTCGCGTGTGACCGTGGCGTCGGGCGCGTCGTGGCGGATAGCCTTCAGAAGCCGCAATACACCGTTGCCATGCTCGGCCGAACCGATGAGCACCGGCGTGACCGCGCCGTCGCGCAGGTCGGCCGCCAGATCGTCGAAAATGGCGTCACGTGGCGGTTCTATTTCCTCGAGCAACTGCTCCATCAACTGGTCGTCATGGTCGGCCAGCGTTTCAAGCATGGAAAAGCGAGCCTCGATCTCGCGCGCCTTCTCGTCGTCGGGAATGGTCGCAATCTCGCTTTCAGCGTGCTCGCGATAGATATAGGCGCGTTCCAGGGCGAGATCGATCGAGCCGACGATGATGCCGTCCTTGCGCAGCGGAATCTGGCGCAGCATAAGCGGATTGGTCGAAGCGGGCTGCAGCATTTTCAGCGTATCGCGCACACTGGCGTCGGTCTTGTCGACCTTGTTGAGAAAGAGCATGCGCGGCACGCCGAGTTCGTCCAACTGGCGCATGATGAGTTGCAGGGCCGGGATCTTCTTTTCATCGGGCTCTGCGACGACCACGGCCAGATCACAGGCGGCGAGAACGGGTACGGCTTCATACGCGAATTCGATCGAGCCGGGGCAATCGGCGAATGTCATCTGCTCGCCCATGAACTCCGTGGTGGCGAACGACGCCTCGACGCTCATGGCGTGGGCGCGGGCCTCCGCCGAGTGATCTCCAACGGTGGCTTTCGAGGCTACGGCGTTTTGCTTGGGGATGGCCCCGGTGCGGGCCAGAATGGCTTCAAGAAGCGTTGTCTTGCCGCTTGCGAAGGGACCGATGATGGCGATGCATTTCGGTCCCTGACGTCGTTCTCCCGCACGATTTCCCATGATGATGCGACCTCCTCTCAAGCGTTTCCGGTTGAGCGGCGGCCGGCCACGCGGCCGTCGCGCGGCGGGATCGTTGCCTTGGGTGTCCCGTCGTCAAGCCATCGTCACACGGGTTCGGGCGAAGGGCAAGGGTGGTGATGCGGGAGGATGGATTATCCGAAGAGCCGGGCCAGAACCTTGCGGGCGACGAATCCGGATCGGATTTGTTTCACGGTCGACTCGAAGCCGCCTGAATAGACATGGTGCACCATTGCCGCGCGGACGCCGAGGCTTTGATCGAGTTGTACCGCGAAATCGCGATCGGAGCTCCGCACGATGCGGCCGGTCAGTTGCGCCTGGCCGAGTTTTACCGCGACCGATGCTCCGACGCGCGCCGGCGCAGCGCCGGAGATACGCATGCCGCCAAGGGAAATATCCGCCGTGACAAAGCTTTGCGTGAGTGACCCCTCCGTAATCGTCACACGTTCGGCACCGCGCAGACGGTCGCTCTTGCGTACACGCGGCTTCTCCACGCACACCGCGATGGCTGAAAACAGGATCAGCATGTTGTACCAGCACCAGTAGAGCGCCACCATGCTGGAATCCTGCAGCGAACCGTTGCCGCCGAAGGCCACCACGATCCCCATGATTGTCAGCGCGAGAAGAGCTGCGAACGGGCCCATCATGCGCCATTGAATAATCGTCTTGGCGCGATCTCCGCCTTTGGCGGTGACCTTGAATTTCTGGCCCTTCGGCCGAAACAGTCCGATGGCGACGGCCGTCAGGATCGGCCGGGCGGCGAGAAGTTGCGAGACATCCGTCATGACCGGCAGCACGCGCCTGCCCGACAGCCAACCCATGACGATGATCTGGGCGAGGTAATAGGGCAGGAAATGAGCAATGCCGTCTGCGGTTCCGACGTTCACGGCATGAATGCCAAACAGCAGATACAATATCGGGACCAATATGCCCGCCACCCGGAAGAGATAGGCGCCGGACCAGTAAAGCAGGCTTTCGACGAGACTGACGCGGTCGAGAAAGCGCAACCCGTTGCCGAGGTTGAATGGGCCGTCCTTGCCCCGGATGATCTGCATGAAGCCCAGGCACCAGCGGCTGCGCTGGGTGATGTATTCCTTGAGGCCTTCGGGAGCCAGGCCCAGCGACAGGCGCTCGTTGAGATAGACGGTACGGTAGCCGCTGCGCTTCAGCCGCAAGGTCAGCAGATAATCCTCGGTAACGGATTCGGTTGGAAATCCACCTGCCTTGCGCAGCGCCGTGGCGCGAATGACAGACGATGTTCCGCAACAGAACGCAGTGCCCCATGCGTCCTTCGCCGGCATCAGGACGTCGAAGAAATAGCGCTGTTCGTCCGGCCACGCGTCGGAGGCCTGCAAGTTCGCCTGGATCGGGTCGGGATTGATGAAATGCTGCGGCGTCTGGACGATGCCGACATCCTTCTCACGGAACAGCGTCAGGGCCCGCGACAGAAACATCGGGGTGGGAACGAAATCGGCGTCTAGGATCGAGATGAAATCGGGAGGATTGTCCAGGGCCGACACATGCTGGATGGCATGATTGATGTTTCCGGCCTTGGCGTGGGCGTTGTCCGGACGCGTCAGGTATTGGCAGCCGAGTTCCGCGGCGAGATCGGCAAGCCATGCCCGACGGCCGTCGTCCAGCACCCAGACCCGATAGTTGGGATAGGACATTCCCGTGGCGCCCAGCATCGTGCGCTCGAGGATTTCGCGATCCTCATTGTAGGTGCAGATGAACACGTCGACGAGCGGCAGATTGGTCTGGCTAAACAGCCATGCCGTGTTGGCCTCCACCTCGGCGGAACGATTCTTGGTGCGGCTCAGCGTGATGTAGGAGATCACCGACCCTGTGACGGCCGCGCACTCTATGGCGAAAAACAGCCAGCCGGCGTAGAAATCCAGGGGATCGCTGGCTGGCGGGATCGTGACCGTTACGCGCCAGAAGAGATAGTTGGCGGTCAGCGCCAGGACGATCGCGATCGGCAGCATGCGCCAGCGGCTGTCCCGGTCAAGCCAGGGCATCAATAGCATCAGCGATGCGCCAAGCAATATGCCGGGTGTCGCGCCTTGCAAGAAGATCGAGAGGATCGGGTTCATCATTTTGGCAGGTCCTGACCCTGAGGTGCGGAGCGTGGATCAGCGCTGTCGGATCAGCTTCCAGCCGAACCGAAGACGACGCGACCGGTGCGCCCGACGGGGCAGGAGCCATGCGACGAAATCTGCTTGACCGCCACCGCGACCCGGTAGGGTTCCTTGGTCAGGGCAGAGGGGGTGATGGCGAAATTCGAGGACGCCGAGGCGACGCCGCTGAGCTGCACGACCTTGCCGGCCAAGGCGTGCCCGCCCTCGCGGAAGGTGAACGTCGCCGGCGAGCCGACGCTCAGGCTGTTATAGACCGCTTCGCTGACGGCGGCGGTTACGATGCTCGCGGAGCAGTCAAGAATGCTGTAGAGCGGCTGGCCGGCGACGACCTGCTCGCCCGGAGCGGTCAGGACCTCCCATACGCGACCGGCAACCGGGGAATCGAGCTTGGCGCTGCTTTGCAGCTCCAGCCTTTGCCTTTCGCGTTGAACGGTCGAGTTCGCCCGTGCGATGCGTGAATCCTGCATGGCCAGATCGGCCTTAAGTCCCGCGATCGACTGCTCGACCTCGTCAAGGCGTTGCGCGGAGCGCGGCTGGTCGTTGTAGCCGTCGCCGAGATAGACGCCATTCTTGAGCGCCTGGAGTTCGACAGACAAGGCATCGCGGTTGGCCCGCGCCTCGTCCACGGCCCGATGGGCAACTTCAGCGTCGCGTGTGGCGTCCTCGATAGCGGAAGCGGAGGTAATGCCCTTCCTGCCCAGATTGGCTTTGCTCGCCTGCTCCGATTGTGCCCGTTCCGCCACAATGAGCGCGGACGCTATCCGTGCGTCGGCCGCGGCGATTTCGGCGTCGACCAGTTTGATCCTGTTGCTGTGGAAAGCATCGAGTTGCGTCTTCAGGCTGTCGCGCAGTGCCACGGCGTCTTTCAGCCTGGCTGCGAGCGCGTCACGCTCATCATTGGCCCGGTAGATATCTTCGAGCGCGCTGTTCAAGCCGCTGCGGTCGATGCGTGGGTTGTTCACCGAGGCCAGTTCCACGCCGGCGTCAATGCGCCGTCCCGCTTCAATGGCGTGGGACCCGGCTCCGACGACCCCGGCGATGGGCGCCCGGACCGTGACGAGCCGCGCGTTGACGACGGCTTCGCTGCTGGACACCTGGAAGAGCCGCTGGGCGGGCATCCACCCGACCGTGGCCACCAGAGCCAGGCCGACCAGGCTTTTTATCAGCCGTGAAGGCAGATGAGAGCCGGAAGGACCGGCGGCATCCGCAAGGGCCTCAGGTTTCGGTTCGGTTTCCCATTGGCTGTCGTCGAAACGCTCTTTAAGAAGCGACTGAACCGCCCCGGGTTTGCCGGAGGCTCCAACTTCTGAGAGAGTGGAGCCATTATGAGCAAGACAACGAACAAGTTTTCACCTGAAGTCCGCAACCGTGCCATTCGTATGGTGCTGGACCACGAAGCCGAGCATCCATCACGCTGGGCCGCCGTTTCATCGATCGCTGCCAAGATAGGCTGCTCACCGGCCACGCTGCATGAATGGGTCAAGAAGACCGAGGTCGACAGCGGCAAACGAGCAGGCGTGCCGAGCGAGTTGGCCGAGAAGATGAAGGCTCTTGAGCGGGAGAACCGCGAGCTTCGCCAGGCCAACGAGATTTTGCGCAAAGCCTCTGCATATTTCGCGATGGCGGAGCTCGACCGCCCCTTCAAGCGATGATCTCGTTTATCGACGAACACCGAGGCGTGTTCGGGGTCGAGCCGATCTGCAGGCTGCTGCCGATTGCCCCTTCAACCTACTACGAGAATGTAGCCAAACGCCTGGACGTGGATCGCCTGTCGATCCGCGCCCGCAGCGATATCAGCCTGAAGATCGAGATACGTCGTGTCTTCGAACAGAACTTCCGCGTCTATGGCGTTCGCAAGGTCTGGCGGCAATTGAAGCGTGAAGGCTTTGACGTCGCCCGCTGCAGTGTCGCCAGGCTTATGAGGGCGATGAACCTGCAGGGTATCATTCGAGGAAAGCCGATCCGCACGACGTTCTCGGACAAGACAGCTCCGAGCCCGCTTGACCGGGTTAACCGCCAGTTCAAAGCTCCTGCACCAAACAGGCTATGGGTTTCGGACTTCACCTATGTCGCGACCTGGCAGGGTTTCGTCTACGTGGCGTTTGTCATCGACGTCTTCGCTCGTCGCATCGTTGGCTGGCGGGCGAGCAGGACGGCACATGCAGGCTTTGTCCTCGATGCTCTGGAGCAGGCGCTTCGTGATCGGCGTCCCGCTCATGGCGGCGGCCTCGTGCATCACTCGGACAGGGGCGTTCAATATGTGTCCATTCGGTATTCCGAGCGGTTGGCAGAAGCTGGAATTGAGCCTTCCGTCGGAAGCGTCGGCGACAGTTACGACAACGCCCTCGCCGAAACGATCAACGGTCTCTACAAGGCTGAGGTCATCCATCGGCGTGGACCATGGAGGAGCTTCGAGACAGTGGAATTCGCCACTCTTGAATGGGTCGACTGGTTCAACCACCGGCGACTTCTCGAGCCAATCGGGAATATACCACCAGCCGAAGCTGAAGAGCGGTATTATGCCATGCTGGACGAAGCAGCCATGGCCGCATAGCTTAAACGAAATGGCCTCCGGCAAACCCGGGGCGGTTCAGACTGCAGGGCGGTCGCATCCTGCGTTCCTGCAAATTCGGAACTCTTTGCCGCAGAAGAGGGAAGTTTGTTTATCGCGCCAGGATTGTCGCGCGGCTCGTCCACATTGGCCGCGTCAAACCATTCGCCCGCCTTCACGGCGGCGTTCATACGAGCACTCATTTTCTGCGACCGCCGAAGCGGACCCCCGTTACCCAATGCCTCGTTATGTTCCGGCCCCTTGCCGTTGTCCCCGAAGCTTGTGGCAACAGATACGGGTTCGAAGCTGCGATTGAATAAATCTGGAGCAATTCCGGAGATGAAATCGCGAAAAATGGGTAATGTTTCGTAAATCACCCGAGCTTGATGGGACCGTAATGAATCGCGCCATGCACTGCTTTTTGGTTGAGCATGATCTTTTCCGAAAAGCCGATATCCGCTCTCCGGAATCCTGCTCTACCCGATTGGCTTCGAAGAGAACCAGATGTCGTCAAAGACCGCTGTCGCGCTCTCGTCGGGCGGTCTCTCCGCGCTCAGCCAGATCGAACGGGTCCGATGCGCTTCCTTAGGCGTGGGTATCTTCGTGGAGCGATCGGTGGCCGATGCACCGATGCAGGGAATGAACCATGAGGGCATCAGCGGTCTGAATGCGAGCCCGGTCTGTTGGCGCGTCACGAGCACGGAAAGCGCCACCTCCTCCGAGGGCCGCCATGGAAAGACCAGGCGTCCCCCGAGCTTCAGCGCGCTCAGCCACCGCGCCGGCGGCGCGGCGACGCCGGCGTTGACGTAGATGATGTCGGAGGCGGGAAGGGGCAGGTTGACCGCATCGCCGGCAATGAGGGTCACGTTGTCATAGGCGGCGGGGTTGCGCGTTGCCTTATTCGCCAAATGCGGATCGATCTCGTAGGCGGCCACCGTTCCTCCCGGCTGAACGAGCTTCGCAAGGATGGCCGTATAATAGCCGGTTCCAGCACCGATATGGCTCACCGTCTCGCCGGGTTGCGGGGCGACGGCGCCGATCCATGCGGCGTGCAGGAAGGGCTCGCCATTGTTGATGCCCTTTGCGGGATCCAGGGCGACCAGCGCATTCTGATAGAGATGGGCGGGATCGCCGTCAGGCGTCCGGATGTAGCGGTCACCGGCCAACGCCGCTTTCAGACCCATGATCATCCATGGACCCGGGCCGACAAAATCCTCGCGTGGGACTTCAGCGAAGGCCTGTTCCAGCCGCCGATCGTCCGATCCGCTTTCCGCCGCCATCCGGCGGGCGTATTCGGCTCGAACTTCAGCAATGTCGATGCTTTGCTTGACCATCAAGGTCAACGCCCGTGTTCCCGTTGAGAAGTTCGATCTCCGGGCGGGCGTTTGCCCGCCCCGTAGTCTTGGCCCGGTGGTCTTAGTAGGTCAGTTCGATCCAGACATTGTTGCCGTCGCTCGGCCATGTGCGGGCCGCGATTTTCTCGCCATCGAGCTCGCCCACGACGGTGCGCGGCTTTGTGTCATCGAATGTCTTGAACACTTTCCAGACATGCGGGACCTCGCCGGGGGGCACATCGGCCTTTTCGCCATTGAAGGTCACGGTATCGCGGTCGGCGCCGATATAGCCGCGCGGGCGCATCATGCCGACATGGGATTTCGACCCGATCTCCGGCCCTTCCTGTGGGTAAAGGCGCAGATTGATGTAGTCCGAGCCTCGCGGGAAAGGCGACCGATAGATGTGCTGTACGGGATAGCCTTCGGCCGTCACCACGAACTCGTAGGTCTGTTCGGGATCGGCTGTAAACGGCCCCCACATGCCGTCTTCTCCGACGGTTTTGGAGTGGACCGCTTCGCCGATGCGCTCCCCGGTCTTCGGATCGGTCTTGAAAATTTCGACCTTGGCGCCGGCGAGCGGTACGTTGGTCGGCGACTTGTTGACCCAGCCGGAGACCTTGCCGTTCAGCACCGGATGATCTTCGGGCGTGATTGCCGTCGTGGCGGGGTCCTTGCCGGTGATCGCCTTGTACATCACCTTGAAGGCGTCCGGCGAATAGGCGGTGCCGCGGTGGTCGACCACACCGGGAAGCACGATGTTGGTCGCGCCCTTCAGTTCCGGGCCGGTATATTTGCCGCCGATATCCTTGCCGGCCATGCCGATATAGTCGCCCTTGGGCTGGTTATAGAGGTCGTATTTCTCCGAACGGATGGTGAAAGTCTTGACGCCATCCTCGACTTCCGGCCCGGAGTTCAACTGGGTCAGGAAGGTTCCCATGCCATTATATTCCGATCCCTTGGCGGCGTCGGGGAAGTTGAAAACGCCGTGGTAAACGCAACCGGCGTAAACGACGGTATCGGCGATATACTTGCCGCCGCCATTCTTCAGATAGTTCCGTATCGTCGAGCAACCGCGTGAATTTCCAACGAAATCCACTTTCGGCGCCTTGGTGGTGATGAGGACGCGGGCGACGTCGCCTGCGAGTTCGCTTGCGACATCGGTTGTGGAGGAGCGATTTTCCTCCGGCACCGTATCATCGCTGCGCGCTTGCGGATGCTTGAGGTCGACGGGATCGAGCAATTCGCGCTTGTAGCCGTTCGATTCAAACCGCCAAATCTGCACCATCCACAGACCGGCATTGTCGCTGTCTCCGTGCACGAAGACGACCGGCGTGTCCGCCGCATGGGCCGCCGTCGCCGTCAGCGCCGCGATTCCAACAGCCGCCGCCATGCTCTTCCATCCATTCATGTTGGTTCTCCTCCTCGGTTCGCGCGGCCTTTGCCGTTCACCACATACTCTACGGTATGTGTGCGACAGCTATATTGCGCGCGGACCGGAGGAGGGCAAGGGCGGCAGTTTTTTAAGTCGCCCTTGCTGGAGATCAGTCCAGGCTGGCCGTAGAACCGCTGGATGCGGTTGCAGGCCTCCTCCAGCAGTTCGTCCGAGGTGGCGTAGGAAATGCGGAAGTTGGGGCCGAGTCCGAAGGCCGATCCGTGCACCACCGCCACGCCCTCGGCCTCGAGCAATTCGGTGACGAAATCCTCGTCGGTCTCGATCACCTTGCCGACGGCGTCTTCTTGCCGATCAGCGCCGGCGCAGGACGGGTAGACGTAGAACGCGCCCTCCGGCGTCGGGCATGGAATGCCGCGCGCCTGGTTGAGCATGGAGACAACGAGGTCGCGGCGCGCCTGGAAGATCGCCTTGTTCTTCGCCGACGAAGTCCTGCGGGCCGTTCAAGGCCTCGACCGAGGCCCATTGGGCGATGGTGCAGGCGCCCGAGGTCTGCTGGCCCTGGATCATGTCCATCGCCTTGATGAGCTGAAGCGGGCCCGCCGCATAGCCGATGCGCCAGCCGGTCATGGCATAGGCCTTCGAGACGCCGTTCATCGTCAGCGTGCGCTCGTAGAGCGCCGGCTCGATCTGGGCGATGCGTCGTGAAGACGAAATCGCCGTAGGTCAGGTGCTCGTACATGTCGTCCGTCAGCATCCAGACGTGCGGATGTTTCATCAGCACGTCGGCGAGCGCCTTAAGCTCGGTCTCGGTATAGGCGGCGCCGGACGGATTGGACGGCGAGTTGAAGATCAGCCACTTGGTCTTCGGCGTGATCGCCTTTTCGAGCGCGTCCGGCGTCAGCTTGAAGCCGTTGTCGATGGTGGTTCGGCGAAGACCGGCGTGCCGCCGCAGATCGCGCACCATTTCGGGATAGCTCACCCAGTAGGGGCGCGGGATCACTACCTCGTCGCCCGGGTTGAGCGTCGCCATCAAGGCGTTGAACAGGATCTGCTTGCCGCCGGTGCCGACGATCGTCTGCTCCGGCTCGTAGTCGAGGTTGTTCTCGCGCTTGAACTTGTCGGCGATCGCCTCGCGCAACGGCACGAATGCCCGACACGGGCGGATATTTCGTCTCGCCGCGGCGAATGGCGTCGATCGCGGCGTTCCTTGATGTTGTCGGGCGTGTCGAAATCCGGCTCGCCGGCGCCGAGACCGATGACGTCCCGGCCCTTCGCTTTCAGATCGCGCGCTTTCTGGGCGACCGCGATCGTGGCGGAAGGCTTTACGCGTGAAAGGGCGTCGGCGAGGAAGGCCATGATATCGACTCCATCGAAAACTGGAAAAATGCCGCGTTTCTCATGTCCGATCGCGCTGCAAATCGCAAGGCTTGATGCCCGAAGAAGCGAGCAATTCCGGCAACCGTTAACCGGCGATAAAAGCTTGAATGCGATCCTCTGGCGAGAAACGAGACGTATGGGTCTTCGCCCAAGTACCGAGGACAGTCCCTTGTCGCGCAGTGTTGGCCTTGCGCACATCATCCGGCAGGACGACGGCACGTCGTCCGGCGTATGGGGGACGTTTACCCTGCGGAGCGCCTTTCAGCCGGTTTTCGCCTTTCAGAACGGAAAATTGTCGATCGCCGCCTTCGAGGGGCTGGTGCGCCCGGCGCGCGACGGGGAGTTGCTCCGCCTTCCACATTTTTTCCAAGCATTCCGCCGCTCGATCGCTTCCATGTGGAGACGCTTTGCCGGACCCTGCATCTGCTGAACGCCGGCGCCTGCCTGTCGCGGCAGGCCAGCATCTTCATCAATTTCGATCCGTCTCTGTTCGGCGACCGCGAGGTGACCGAAACCGCGCTGCGCGACATGCGGCTTGTCCTGCACGAAGCCAATATCGAGCCGCACCGCATCGTTTGCGAAGTGACCGAACAATATACGGCCACCGATGGCGTGCTCTACCGGTTCGTCCAGGCGTTGCGCGACCATGGCTACAGGATCGCGGTCGACGATTACGGTTCGGATGATTCCGATATCCGCCGGATAGAGGAACTGGAGCCCGACATCGTCAAGTTCGATGCCTACTGGATTACCCGACTGATGGAATCAGGCCCAGGTTTCGGCCTGCTTAGCGCCATGGTCGACACATTTTCGGAACGCGGCATCGCCACGGTTTTCGAAGGCATCGAGGAGGGCTGGCAACTCGACCTCGCCGAAAGGGCGGGAGCTTCCATGATACAGGGCTACGCGCTGGCGCGGCCGGAGCTCGCACCGACGCGTTTCTCGGTGTTCGAACAGCGAGAGGCGGGAACCGATTCCCTGCTGGGTGTGGATCGCACGAGACACCCTGTTCATGCGGACCATCCCGCGCCCCCGGTGGAAATGCCGCGTGTGGTTTCCAGCAAGATCAATCGGCTGCCTTTTGGCCGCCGCGCCGCCGGAGGCCGCTAGATGGAACGTCTTTGGCGCGTGAGCGACGCCATTGTCGCGGACGAAATCGGCATCGAGTATGGCCGCTATAATGATTTCATTCTGAAAAGCGCCTATCAGAAAATCTTTCGGCGTGAAGGGGGCATGCTTCACCCGTTCGCGGTCGAAGGCCTCGTCGCGCCGTTTCTCGCTGGAACCCCCGTTTCGCCGCAGGTTCTTTTTGAAATGACGCCTCCAGAAGACGAGGTGTTCGTGGAAAGCATGTGCCGGGCGCTGCATCTGCGCAATTACGATAATATCGGTGTCGAAGGCCTTGTGCTTTTCTTCAATTTCGATCCGCGGACCAATAGCGATTTTGCCCTTACGGTGAAGGAACTCGAATTCATCGCCGGGCGATATGGCGAGATCCAACTCGACAGCCGGCTACTTGTCTGCGAGATCATCGAAACCGAAGCGCAGGACGCGGGCACGCTCGTCGATATCGTTGCCGAAATGCGTCGTCACGGAATCCGCCTCGCCATTGATGATTTCGGCGTCGGGCATTCGAATCTCGAGCGCGTGAAACTGCTTTCTCCCGATATCGTGAAGATCGACGGAGCCTGGTTTCGGCAGATAGCCTCCATTCCCGCCGCCGCCGGCCTTTTCAAGAATTTCGTTTCCGGCCTCCACAGTCTGGGGACCGAGGTGTTGATCGAAGGGATCGAGACGCAGCCGCAACTGAAATGCGCCATCGACGCCGGTGTCGATCTCCTGCAGGGATATCTGCTGTCGCGGCCCCAACTCGCCGGAACGATCTTCGATTCGATTTCGCTTCGCCTCGATATTCTGCTTCGCCCGGACGCGAATGTGGTTCACCTTTTTAAGTGACGAAACCCAAAAATCCGTGGATTGACCGCCGGCGCATGCGGAATGGCCCTGTGCGATGCCCGGCTTAGCCGGTTAATTTTCTTTGCACAGGTGCTCAAAGCTGGTCTAGACAAGCGTGACGCCTAATGTTGTCATCTGGCGGTAATAAAAGCCGACCAATAACGAAGCCGTACCCAAACGGCTTTCCCACGGGAGAAAACGAAAATGAAATTCCGCACCCTACTCGCCGCAGCGACGGCACTATCCATAATGGCGCCGGCGATTGCCGAAGCGAAGACGCAAATCACCTGGTGGCATGCCATGACCGGCGCCAACAGCGAAGTGGTCAACAAGCTGACCAAGGATTTCAATGCCAGCCAGAGCGACTACGAAGTCGTGCCGGTGTTCAAGGGCACCTATCCGGAAACGTTGAACGCCGGCATCGCGGCTTTCCGCGCCGGTCAGGCGCCGGACATCATCCAGGTCTTCGACGTCGGCACCGGCGTCATGATGAACGCCGAAGGCGCCATCAAGCCGGTCGCGGACGTGTTGAATGACGCCGGCTACAAGTTCGACAAGAGCCAGTACATTCCCGGCATCGTCGCTTACTATTCCAAGCCGGATGGCACCATGTTGTCCTTCCCCTACAACTCGTCCTCGCCGATCCTTTATTACAACAAGGATATTTTCAAGAAGGCCGGGCTCGACGTGAACACGCCCCCCAAGACGTGGGACGAAGTGTGGGCCGACGCCAAGAAGATCAAGTCGAGCGGGGCCGCGGAGTGCGGGTTCACCACGACCTGGCTGACCTGGATCAATCTCGAGAATTTCGCGGCGTGGAACGACGTTCCCTATGCGACGAAGGAAAACGGTCTCGCCGGAACCGATGTGAAGCTCGAGATCAATACGCCGATCTATGTCAAGCACTTCCAGGAGATCGCCGATCTCGCCAAGGACGGAACGTTCAAATATGGCGGGCGGACTTCAGAGGCCAAGCAGATCTTCCTGGCCGGCACGTGCGGCATCATGACGGAATCCTCGGGCGGTATCGGCGATATCGTCAAGTCGGGCATGAATTTCGGCACCGGCCAGCTACCCTATGATTCCAGCGCCAAGAACGCGCCGCAGAATACCATCCCCGGCGGCGCCAGCCTTTGGGTCTTCGGCGGCAAGTCCGATGCGGAATACAAGGGTGTCGCGGCATTCTTCCATTACCTGTCGCAGACCGACGTGCAGGAATATCTGCACGAGAAGTCGGGCTATCTGCCGGTAACCCTCGCCGCCTACAAGGCAACCAAGGATTCCGGCTTCTACGAAAAGAATCCCGGCCGTGAAATTCCGATCCTCGAAATGACCGGCAAGGCGCCGACCGCGAACTCCAAGGGCGTCCGCCTCGTCAACCTGCCGCAGGTGCGCGACATCCAGAACGAGGAGTTCGAGAAGATGCTGGCCGGCAAGGAGACCGCCAAGCAGGCGCTCGACAATGCCGTCGAGCGCGGCAACGCGGCCATTCAGCAGGCGATCGGGCAGTAGGCCTCGTCGGTCCCAGTACGGTTCCCGTCCGTGTGTGAGCATGGACGGGAATGCTTTCTCACGATGAAACTCGATCCAGCGGGTACAGCCGGTGAGCCAACGCGCGACCTTTCCGCATAAATTCCTGCCCTACCTGCTGGTGGCCCCGCAACTGGCCATTACGATCGTATTCTTCTACTGGCCCGCCTCGCAGGCGGTGCGGCAGTCGCTGCTGCGCGAGGATCCGTTCGGCCTCAGGAGCAAATTCGTCGGGCTGGCTAATTTCAGGCATGTGCTGTCGCAGCCCAACTACATCAATTCGCTCGAAATCACAGTCGTCTTTTCCCTGCTGACCGCTGTCATTTCGATGGCCGTCGCGCTGCTTCTGGCGGTCATGGCCGAGAAGATCATCTTCGGAAAGAATTTCTACCGGACCCTGATGATCTGGCCCTACGCGGTCGCGCCAGCAATCGCAGGCATGCTCTGGCTTTTCATGTTTAATCCGTCCTTCGGCTCGCTGGCCTATCCCTTGCGATCGCTTGGCATCGACTGGGACCCCTTGCTGAAGAGCAACCAGGCGATGGCGCTTCTGGTGGCGGCGGCCTCGTGGAAGCAGGTCAGCTACAATTTCCTTTTCTTCGTCGCCGGCCTGCAATCGATTCCGAAATCGCTGCTTGAGGCGGCGGCGATCGACGGGGCAGGCGAGACCAAGCGGTTCTGGACCATCACGTTCCCGCTGCTCGCGCCAACGACGTTCTTCCTGCTCGTGGTCAACACGGTCTATGCGCTGTTCGACACGTTCGGCATCATCGACGCCGTCACCGGCGGCGGACCCGGCAGGGCGACCGAGACACTGGTCTACAAGGTCTACAAGGACGGCTTCGTCAATCTGATCCTCGGCGATTCTGCGGCGGAGTTGGTCATCCTCATGGCCATCGTCATCGCGCTGACGGCGGTGCAGTTCCGCTACATCGAGCGCAAGGTGCATTATGGGTGAGGCGTCATGGATCTCCACCAGCTTCACCAGCCGCGTCATCGCACACGCTGTTGCTGATCCTCGGCATCCTGATCGTGGCGTTCCCGATCTACTACGTGTTCGTGGCCTCCACCCATACGCTGCAGGCGATCCTCAATCCGCCGTTGCCGCTGCTGCCAGGAAGCCAGTTCTTCCACAACTACTATGAGGCGATCTTCGGTGGCGTGCAGAAGATCGGCGGCGTCAGCGCCGCCCGCCTCCTGCTCAACACCACTATCGTCGGTCTGTGCGTGGCGATCGGCAAGATCGGGATCTCGATCCTTTCGGCCTACGCGATCGTCTTCTTCCGCTTCCCGCTGCGCATGACGTTCTTCTGGATCATCTTCATCACGCTGATGCTGCCGGTCGAAGTGCGCATCCTGCCGACCTACAAGGTGATGGTGCAACTCCACCTGATCGACACGTTCGGCGGGTTGATCCTGCCTTTGATCGCCTCGGCGACCGCGACATTGCTCTTCCGCCAGTTCTTCATGACGATCCCGGCGGAACTGGTCGAGGCGGCGCGGGTGGACGGCGCCGGGCCGTGGCGCTTTTTCTTCGATATCCTGCTGCCACTATCGAAGACCAATATCGCGGCGCTGTTCGTCATCCTGTTCATCTATGGCTGGACGCAATATCTGTGGCCGCTGCTGGTCACCAATTCCAACGACATGAACACGATCATCATCGGACTGAAGAAGATGATCTCCTTCGCCGATGCCGATACCCAATGGCATCTGGTGATGGTGACCTGCATCCTGGCCATCCTGCCGCCGATCCTCGTGGTCGTCCTGATGCAGCGGTGGTTCGTCAAAGGCCTGGTCGAAAGCGAGAAATAAATAATGGCGACGATTTCGCTCCGCGACGTGAAGAAAAGCTATGGCCGTACCGAGGTCATCCATGGGGTCAGCCTCGATGTTGCTGATGGCGAGTTCATCGTCATCGTCGGTCCGTCGGGCTGCGGAAAATCCACGCTGCTGCGCATGGTCGCGGGGCTCGAGGCAATCAGTTCGGGCGAGATCGAGATCGGCGGGCGGGTCGTCAACGATCTGGAGCCACGCGAGCGCGACATCGCCATGGTCTTCCAGAACTATGCGCTTTATCCGCATATGAGCGTCTACGACAACATGGCCTACGGCCTGAAAATCGCCGGTCTTTCCAAGGAGGCGATACGCGAACGCGTCGATGTCGCTGCCGCCATGCTGGAGCTCAAGCCCTATCTCGACCGCAAGCCGAAGGCGCTGTCGGGCGGACAGCGGCAGCGTGTAGCCATGGGCCGGGCGCTGGTGCGGCAGCCGGCAGCGTTTCTGTTCGACGAGCCGCTTTCCAACCTGGATGCCAAATTGCGCGTCCAGATGCGGCTCGAGATCAAGTCGATGCAGCGCAAGGTGGAGACAACGTCGCTTTACGTCACCCACGACCAGGTCGAGGCGATGACGCTGGCCGACCGGTTGGTCGTCATGAATGCCGGGATAGCCGAGCAGATCGACACGCCGCTCAACGTCTATCGCGAACCGGCGTCGACCTTTGTCGCGGGTTTCATCGGTTCGCCGGCCATGAACATCATGGCGGCGACCGTCACGGAAAACGGCAAGGGCTTCGAACTCGACGGCGGCGGCGTGGTGAAGCCGCGCGATACGAAATTGCCGGAGACGGGCAGGTCGGTCTTTCTGGGCATAAGGCCGGAGAGTCTGATTCCGGTCGAGGATCTCAATGCCGACCTCCGACTGTCGGTCGAGGCGGTCGAGACACTCGGCGCCGACACGCTGGCGCATGGGCGGCTGGCCGATGCGGCAGGGCAGGGCGGCGAGATGGTCGCGCGTCTGCCGGGCAGCGCCGCCATCAAGCCCGGCGATGTGCTGCCGTTGGCCATTGAGCCGACAAGCGCGCATCTGTTCGACAAGGAAAGCGGCAAGCGGATTGGCGGGTAGAGCGCGGCGACGCTTCCAGAGCGTGGCGTTGCAGTGCGCACCCCATCGACGGACTCTATATCGTTGATTCCATGCATGTCCTGTCCGGATAGCAGGCTGCTCTGGGCAACCGTTGCTCTAGCCGCCGAGATTCATTATTCGCTGATAGGCTCCGGCAAACCCTTTGAGAGGAACCGTGAACGAGAGTGGCTGATGCGAGTTGAAGCTCTGGGCCGCAATCACCAGCGACTTGCCACGGGACACAAGCGCAATCATCGGCTTTGTCCATTCAAGTGTCACCATGCAGCCTGCCGGAAAGCACGTCCCGAAAGGCAGGGACGCGCTTTTTTGATGCCCGTCGATCTGCAGCGTGACACCCGAGGCGAGCGTCAGGCCGAAAGGAAGGAACAATCTGCCGGACAACCCGCCTTTCCTGGATGGCAGCAATTCAATTGAGACGACGTTCTGGTGTGACTTTGAGTCGACCTGCCTCTGCGTCATTGCACAATGTGTTGCGCCCTTTGAAACGGCGCATGTGACCTGCCAATCCTGATAGCTTTCCCGGATCGAACTGGCGCCTTCAGGCAAGGACCCCGCCAGCGCCGAGGTCGCCGTCATCAAGATTGCCAGAAGCACCGTGGCCGCCGGGCGCACCGTCGGGACCGAAATGCTGATATCAGAAGCGGACGGCAAACCGCGCCTGTCCACTCTGGTCTTCCGATCCCGAGCCGATCTGTGCCTCGTAAGTGAGCGCCAGTTTCGCTTTGCTGCCGATGTCAAAATCGAGGCCCGCCTCGACGGTCGCGGCATCTTCAGCGATCGGGACGCCGGCGACAGTGAACACATCTCCCCCTGAAAATGCCTGGACCGAGGTTGGGACGATATCGCCGAAGGCATGGCGCCAGCCGATCATCCCGGAGAGCTTCGCCCGCACCGAGGCGAAGGGAAGATCGGTTTCGGCACGTAGTCCGAGTGTCGTGAAAGCTGTGTTGAGCGTCGAGGAGGATACGTTCAGGGCCGCGCTTCCGCCGGATTCGTTGAAGCCGTCCGTATGCAGGCTGACATCGGCGAGATTGATGAAGGGTTCCAGGCGGGTTTCGCCGAGATCGACCAGATAACCCGCTTCGGCGAAGGCCTGGGCGGTGCCGGCGTGGTAGTGCCCCGACAGTCGGTCGGCATAGCCGGTGAAGGATGCGGTGCGTTGCATGTCGACATTGCTCCAGCCATAGGCGGCGCCGAGGCTCAGGAGCACGTGGTCGAGCCTGCCGCCGCCATAGGCACCCAGCGCAAAGGTGTCGGCAGCGGCCGATGATGCGCGCGCTCGATGTCGAGGCTGGTGTGCTCGTATGCGGCCATCAGCCCGGCACGCCAATTGTCGGCAAGCGGCATGTCGGCCCCCACGATCAGTCCGCCCAGCGAACGGTCCACTTCTGCCGCGTTGCCGTCGCTGTCATAATGCGCCCATGAACCGTAGGCTTGGCCCCACATGGCGAAGCCGGGGACGGTCGCTTCGGCGACCTTCGGTCCGCCTTCGCCATAGGCAAGCACAGGAAGGGTGTGGGCGCTCGATGCGCCGAATGCCTCGGCAATACGGCGACTGGCGGCTTCGCGGGGAAAGCGGCTGTCGTCGATCAGGACCGACTTGACCGAGGCATACGCCTCTCCGGCGATCGCGTCGAAGGCGGCGCGGGCTTCATCCGCCGTCCCGAGGCCGGCGATGGTGTCCCACAGTTCGTTGCCGGGACCAAGGCTGTCGGCGCCGGCCGCCGCCGCCCGTTCGTTCGGGGTGAGCCCGACACTCGCGAAGCTCGCCGTTTCGGCGACGGTCAGATAGACGGTGTTGGGGTCGTAGCTAAGACTGGGAGAAAGGAAGAGCGAACTCCCGCCCCAGTAGACATCCGCGAAGGCGCCAGTGACGCCGCTGGACGCCGTGAGAATGGTATAGGGCGTATCGGCTTCATAGTCCGGATAGGGCAGTACCTCGACCGTGCCACCATTGAGCGTCGCCGCGCCGGACACCTGGATCCGGTCGGAATTGCCAGCGCTGTCGATCTGGACTTCATAGGTTGAACCCGGGGTCTGGGTATAGGCGCCGGAGACACTCAGCGTGCCGATGGAATTGCCGGGAGCGATCGTGCCGGACACGGATGTCGTTCCGACCGTACCCGAACCCTGGAGCCGGCCGCCAGCCGCGACGCCCAGCGTACCTCCGAGCGTGCCGTTAGCAATGAGTGTCGACCCGTCACCGACGCTGGTGTCGCCGGTGAAGCCCGGAGCGTTGTCGATCTCGGTGGTGCCGGCGAAAAGATCGATCTGCCCATTGCCTATAATTGTGGGTGCGAAGATGTGATGTCCGCCGGTATGATTGAAGACGATGGTCGCATCGCCATCTCCGATTGATATTTGCGACGTATCAAGCGTGCCGGGTGCGACAGCCGCGTCGCCGGCTGCCGCGCCGATGTTCAATGTGGCGCTGGAGCCGGTTTCGGACGCCATCGTGAGCGTTCCGGCGCTCACCGTGCCGCCATTGCCGATTGTCAGCGCGCCGCTTCCCTCATAGCCGAGCGTGATGTCGTTCGTGTTGGTCCATTTCGAGTCACTTCCCGAGACCGTGACCGTGCCGGCCGTGTCGGCTAAATCGCCGACGTAGCTGCTGGCGCTGGTGACGAGGCCGCCGTCTGAAATCGAAAGCGTTCCGGTTGCCGACCTGCCGATGTAGAGATCATTGGAGGTCGCCCAGGTCGAGCCGGAGCCGGTGACCGTGACGTTGCCTACTGTACCGTCTCCGATCGCGCCTGCGTAGCCGACATGGGCTATCGAAATCGTGCACCGAAGCTCCGTCGGAAATCGTCAAGGTTCCGATGTCGCCATCGTACCCCACATAGAACAGCCCGCTCACTGTCCAGTCGGCGCCTGTCCCCGTGATCACCGCGTTTCCGGTCGCGCCGGACGGCGCTCCGGAATAGGCCGGCGCGCCGACGAAGCCGCTGTCGCCTCCGAGATGGCCCGTGACCGTCAGCGTGCCGCCCTGCACATAGGTCTGGCCGGTGAAGTCCGAGGAATCGCCGGAAAGCGTGGTGTCGCCGGCAAGATGCTCGATCGCGCCATCGCCGGTGAAGCCGGCGGTGAACAGGTAGTCGCTCGACGTGTGATTGAATACGATCTTGCCCGTGCCGCCATCGAAGGCGACCGCCGGTGTGTCGAGGAAGCCGGCGCCAGCCGCCGCTTCGCCTTCTCCCGCGCCGATATTGATTGTGCCGGAGGTTCCGCCGATGCCGACGGTGGTGCCGGCGCTGACGGTGGCGCCATCTGCGATCGTCAGCGTGGCCCCGCCCGCACCGCCGACGTTGAGAGCAATGGAATTGGTCCAGGTGGAGCCGTTGCCGGTCACCGTCGCCTGCGACGCGGTGAAGCCGGTGCCTCCCACTACGCCATAGACGTCACTGACGGAGCCGCCTGCCTCGATATTCAGCGCGCCTGTTCCGCGATCCCCGACTAAAAGATTGCTCGAATTGGTCCAGCGCGATCCGTCGCCGGTGACCGTCACCGTGCCGCTGGAGCCATCATTGGAACCGATGATGCCGATAGTGTCGCTAACGGTCGCCCCGTCCTCGATATCAAGCGTGCCCGTAGCGTTGTTGCCGACAAAGACGTTGCCGGTGTTCGTCCAGCTCGAGCCGTCGCCTGTGACCGTCACCTGGCCGCTTGAGCCCGTCAGGTCGCCGATAATGCCATTGTCGTTGGTGACCGCGCCGCCGGCCTCGATATTGAGCGTGCCCGACGACAAACTGCCGACGGTGACGTCGCCGCTGTTTGTCCAGGTCGAGCCGTCGCCGGTGACGGTCACCGTGCCGGTTCCGCCGCCGAATCCGATGATGCCGTGATCGTCGCTGACCGCGCCGCCACCTTCGATCGTCAATGAGCCTGGATCAAAGTAGGCAATGACCAACTGCCCGGAGCCGGCCCCGCCGACGCTCGCGATCGTCCAGTTGGAGCCGGGCCCCGAGACCGTGACCGTGCCGGAGGCGCCTGGCCCGACGCCGCCGTTGCCGATCCAGCCATTGCGGCTGCCGACGGAACCGCCATTCACGATCGTCAGTGTGCCATCGCCTCCCAGATCGTCCACCGTAATGTCGCCCGCGTACCAGGAGGAGCCCGCGCCGGTGACCGTGACCCTGCCCGTCGATCCGGCGTTGTAGCCGATGGAACCCACGTCGCCGCTGGTCAGGGTCGCCCCGTTTTCGACAATCAGAGCGCCGCTATCATCGTAGCCGACATAGAGATAGCCCGTCCCCGCAAACCCTCCGTCGATGACCGGCAAGTACGGCGCTGTGGCGTCGATCCTGGTTTCGATCGAGACGTTTGGAACGCTGCCGGACCAGTTGCTGGCGTCGTTCCAGTCGCTTGAAGTGCCGCCCGTCCAATTGTCGGCGGCAAGGGCCGCAAACGGCAACAGCGACAGCGCCGTCGTGGCCAGAAGCACCTGCATAGGCAATGCCGCGCGCCTGTTGCGCTTGCCTGCCGGAATTTTCGTTCCCTTGCTCAAAGACGCCCCCTTGATCCGCCGATTCCGCCGCGGGGCCATCCGCGGCTTCATGCCCGGCAATGGCGTGAGGGAAGGCGCGCCCTGAACCCGGGGCGCGCTTCGCGTCACGATTGCGTTGCGGAAAACCTAAAGGGTACATGGACTTGCCGCTTGGGCTGAGCGGCACAAAGGCTGTGCTTCAGCGGCATCCGCCGCGTCGAACCTATGGGATCTATTCGGCTTTGCCGAGAGCGCGTTCGAGCGCGGCTTGCCGCGCCTGCGACGGCGTCAGGCCGAAACGGCGGCGAAAGGCGCGGTTGAACCAGGACAGGTCGTTGAACCCCGCCTCGTAAGCGATCGTGCTAACGGGTTGGCCCATTTCACGCGAATCCGCGAGGCGTCGCATGATGCCCTCGAGCCTCCTGCCAAGCACGAAATCCGTGAAGCTCGTCTGCTCGTCGGAAAACAGCGAACGTAGGTAGCGCTCCGAAATGCGATGGCGCGCCCTAATCCAGTCCGCCGAAAACTCGGGACGAAACAGATGCGATTCGATGTCGGCCTTGATCGCGGTGAGCCGGGCGGCACGAAGTCCCCGCCTCTCCGCCCTCTCCCTTTCCTCGCGGTCATCCGCGCCCAGAACGAGCAGGGCGAGGTCGTGGACATGTGAGGCAAAACGGGCAGCCTCACCCGGCGACATCTCCATATCCTCCCTGAGCACCGTCGTCGCATAGGATTGCAGAAGGTGCATTGCGGGGCTGGTCGGCAGACTATCGCGTGTGGACAAGCCCGATCTCACGCGCCCGCGCTCCAGAAGCCCGCACGGAAGGGCGAGACAGATAAAGGAGATCGGGTTATGCGCATGTTCGGTCCAGGCGCGGTCAAAAGAGGGTACGCGGGCGGTTCCAGGCTTGATCTCCACTGTCCGGCCGGAGCCGTCCTCGATGACGCCGATTCCTGCCTGCCCAATAACGAGGTCGAACCAGCCATCGGCGGGAGTGACCTTGCATTTGAATGAGCACGACGTACCCGCGAGGATCTGCGCGCCTGGAAGCAGGCGCATGCCGAAGGTAACGGAGGGTGGCTCATCGGGCAGGAATTCGACGCCGACCTCGGAATGTGGCACAATCACATTTTCGACCGCTGCCTTTCGGGCCTCCGGTGGCAGGCCTTGCGTCGAGAAGCGCAGCAGAGTCATCGCGTGGCGCCGTATCGTTCGGGCACGTTACGCTGGCGCGCAGGAAACGCCGCTTGCACGCAACGTGTCATCGAGCGATTGTTTGCGCCGGCCACGCCTGTCCCCTCGTGCCCTCTTTACTGAACAGACGTGATCGCCTGCACCCCAGGATTGCATGGAAAGCTATGAGGTATTCATATCGAAGGCAAGTTCGCAGGCTTTGCAGGCTCTATTGCGCTCCACGTTCTGGCTGGCGGGCGGCAGTGTCCAAGCGGTCTGGATAGCGCGCCGATCTCGGCAACCGGCTATGCGCCGCCGAGCTTCACCCCGTTCAATTCCGCGATGATGTCCGACAGCATCGGCACGTAATCGTCTCCGCGGCCCTGGCCAATTGCAAGGGCGAAGGAGTTGCGCGTCGCGGCGCCCATCGGATTGGCCATGTTGGTAGAGTTGGCGAAGGCTGCCAGGTAGGTCATGTCCTTCAACGCATTGCGAAGCGCAAATTTGTGCGCGTCACGATCGCGCTCCAGCACATATTTGAAGAAGGTCTGGTAAAAGGGACTGTCCATGCGGCCGCCGCGAATGACGGCGTCGAAGACTTGTGGCGTCACGCCGGCCTTGGCGCCAAGCGTCAGCGCTTCCGAGTAGATGGCGGCATAGCCCATCGCCACGAAATTGTTGAGCAACTTCATGGTGTGACCACTGCCGGTCGGCCCGGTGTGGACGACTTTTCCGGCGAAACAGTCAATGACCGCCCGAGCCCGCGCCACCACCTCATGATCGCCACCGACCATGACATCCAGCGTACCTTCCTCGGCGTCCTTGGGTGTGCGGCTGAGCGGCGCGTCTATGAGGGTGATGTCCCTGGCTGCGAGCTCTTCCGCCAGGCGGACGGTGGAGGATGGATCGGAGGTGGAGCAATCGACGATGAGCAGCGGCTTTCCGGCGCTGGCGAGACCATCGGGGCCGTTGATGATGGCCTCGACTTCGGGGCTGCCAGTCACGCATAGAAAGACAATGTCGCAATTTTCGGCGAGTTCGCGGGCGCTTTTGGCTTCCGCCGCGCCGCGCTTCTTCAAATCTTCGACCGGTTCGCGGTTGCGGTGGCCGAGCACCGTCAGCGGCCATCCCTTTGCGCTGATGTTCTTGGCCATGCCGTGGCCCATCAGGCCGACGCCGGCAAAACCGATTTTTTCCTTGCTCATGCATTTGCTCCGTATTCTCACTTGCCGCTAGACCTTAAAGGGTTTCGCCCACGCGGTCACGGCGCGCCGTTGTGGTAATCGAGACGGCAGAATTTATCGAGGCGCTGAATTTTCCGGAAAGTTTGGGTGGGGTTCCGCTGGATTCCAGACGCGAAAAAGGCGGGGAATTACCCCGCCTTCCGCTTGCATCGCAGGCGGCGCGTGCCTTGCGCGGCCGCCAGTACATCCGTGACTTGCCGTGCGGGGATGTTCAGTTAACTGAGCCCGATCACGCCGGAACAATCTGTCCGGCCCGTGCGATCGGGGCTAAATCCCCGGCAGCTTTGGTTCAGCCTGCGGCGCTGAGGTTTTCCGCGGCGGACTTGCCGGTACGGCGGTCCTGCGCAACCTCGAAATTGATCTTCTGGCCTTCGACCAGATTGTTCATGCCCGAACGCTCGACAGCGGAGATGTGGACGAAAACGTCCTGGCCGCCCGCGTCAGGCTGAATGAAGCCGAAGCCTTTTTGGCTGTTAAACCACTTTACTGTTCCAGTCGCCATTTTGATTTCCTATCGTGTTTGCAACGGTTTTGATCCAACATATTCGCCGGATCGGTTGTATCGAGATTTTGGAGATGGACGTCAGCAAACGCGACCAGAGTGGAAATGGCGCGGGCCTTTATATCGATCGGCCGAAATATCAACACGGCGCATATAGGAGCGAATTGCGTCCAAGGCAAGGCCGGGCTTTGAAGGCGCGCATTTTTAGCCTGTCGGCCAGGCGTCGGGGCGGATGTTCCGTCACGGAGTTTCAGCTGCCGGACTTGGCGAAACCACCGGCAGGGCTACATTCCGCTATGAAAGCCATGTTCTTCAGCCGAGCCCGCAATCGAGTTTTCCGCCCCGGGCTCAGGGAGGCCAAAATGAAACGACTGCTTCTTGCTTCGCTTGTGGTTCTCGCCGCCGTTCCCGCCCAGGCGATATCGCGCTATAATTCGCAGAAAATGACCTGTGCCTCCGCCCGGCAGAAGATCGCAGATGAAGGCGCGGTGATCCTGCGTCACTATTCGAAGCGGCATCCTAACCTTCTTCTTTACGACCGCTACGTGAGCAGTGGCGGCGAATGCGCGATGGGGCAGGGGCCCGTGCTGGATACCGTTCCGACAGCCGATAATCCGCAATGCGAGGTTTTGCGATGCCGTGACATCACCTATGACGAGCCGGACAATTGAGCGGCGCCTTATTGCCGCTGTCTTCGGTTTCCGAGAATGAGATAATCTAAAACCCGAAGCTTTGCTGGGCAGAAGGCGGCGGGCCAACTCGCACACCTTCCATCTTGAGCAGTCGCTCTTTCGCGGCGGAACCGCCCGGCGCCGAAAAGCCGCCGATCTTGCCGCCCGCCGCCAGAATGCGATGGCATGGCACGATGATGGCGACAGGGTTCTTCCCGAGCGCCTGGCCGGTGTCCTGCGCCCGCCCTTCATAGCCGGCATTCGTCGCAAGGCCGCCATAGGTCGTGGTCTCGCCGAACCCAAGTTTGCGCGCCGCGTCATAGATCGAGCGGCGAAAGGGGTCGACGCCGTCGAGATCGATTGGAACCGAGGAGAAATCGACGGCCTCACCGCCCGCGTAGCGACACAGCATATCGGCCGCGCCGGCGATCGGGGAGGGGAGTTCGCCCGCTTCCACCGCCTGCCCGTCGAGCGTCGACAACAGTCGACGCTCGGTCGCGGCCCTGTCACCGCCCGGCAATTGCAGGCGCGTCAGCCCGCGTTCGCTCCAGGCGATTCCGATCCAGCCTATCGCGGTTTCGATCACCGCATAAGGGATTTGCTGTTTCCCGGTCGTGGCCTTGCGCATCATCGTCTTCTCCTACCACGGCTTGTGAAAAGAACAAAACATAAACATTTTACGCGCCGCCAAAAGCTGTGAATTGTATGGCTTGTCGCGCCCACCTATAGAGACGTACCGCCATTCCTCGCATCCGGAGGCTTCCCCTATGCTGACAGTCCACCATCTCAACAACTCGCGCTCGACGCGCATCCTGTGGCTGCTCGAGGAGCTCGGCCTCGACTACACGATCGTCCAATACCAGCGCGACCCGAAAACCATGCTGGCGCCGCCGGAACTGAAAAAGGTTCATCCGCTCGGCAAGGCGCCGGTGCTGGTGGAGGATGGGATGGCGATGGCGGAGTCGGCGGCGATCATCGAGCACTTGCTCGATCACCATGACAAGGGTGTTCTGCGCCCGGCGGTCGGCGCGCCGGGCCGCGACGCCTATCTTTTCTGGCTGCACTTCGCGGAGGGCTCGGCGATGACGCCGTTGCTCCTCAAGCTGTATCTTTCGCGGCTTGGCGAAGCGGCGGCGCCGATCATGCCGCGTATCGATGGTCAGATCGCCGAGCAGCTTGCCTTCATGGAGGGCGAACTCGCCGGCCGTGACTGGTTCGCGGGAGATCGCTTCACCGCCGCTGACATCCAGATGAGCTTCCCGCTGGAAGCCGCCGCCGCGCGGGGCGGGCTCGACGGACGTCTTGCCAGGCTTTCCGGCTGGCTGGAGAGGATCCATGCGCGGCCGGCCTACCAGCGCGCGGTCGAGAAGGGCGGCGCCGTGATGCCGGCCCGTTGATTCGCTTCGTGCATTGCGATGGCTTTCAACCTGGGCTAAGGGAGGGTCGGGCAGCGCAACGATGATTTGAACTTCGCGGGGGCGCGAGGGTTACTTTTGACGATACGCAGTACATGCGCTCTTTCCGGCCTGATGCTCGCTTCGGCGGCGCTTGCCGGCTGCACCACCGGGGATATGGGGACGGGCCTTCCGGGCGTGAGCTCGATCGTTCCGTCATCGCGTCCGGATGTTCAGACGGCGTCCGCCGCCGATGACGGCAAGCATGGCAAGCTCGACCGCCTGATTTCCCGCTATTCGGTTGCCTACGAGGTGCCCGAAACCCTGGTGCGGCGGGTGATCCGGCGGGAGAGCAACTACAATCCCAAGGCTTATCATGCCGGCAATTACGGGCTGATGCAGATCCGCTACGGCACGGCCAAGGGCATGGGCTATGATGGCGGGCCGCACGGGCTACTCGACGCGGAAACCAATCTCAAATACGCGGTAAAGTACCTGAAGGGCGCCTGGCTGGTTGCTGGCCGCGACGAGCCCCGGGCCGACCGCCTTTACCAGACCGGCTACTACTATACCGCCAAGCAAAAGGGCATGCTCGACAGGGTCGGCTGGAATGGTTCGAGCCTCGAGGCGAAGGCCGAAGAGCCTGCCGCCGCACAGGATGCAACCGTCGCGGCTGTGCAGCCGGCGGCCACGAGCGCGCAATCGGCTTCGATCGCCGCCCCCACGACGGTGGCCTCCGCGGCAGGGCCGGACGTGGCGCGATTCGCCCCGGCGGTTGCCGCTCAATCGGGCCAAGGCTCCACTCGGGCCGCAACCACCGTGGCGATGGGCTATTCCGGATCGGTTCCCGCCGCCGCGCCCATGCCGGCGATCATGCGGGCGCCCCCAGAGCGTCCGGCGCGATAGCTCGGTCGATTCACCCGATCCACCGCCGAACCAAATGCCGCATGGCGCGTTCCTGTTGCCCGTCCCAACAGGAGCCGATCCATGACCGAAAAAAGCCTGTCCTACATCGCCGGAAAAATGCGCGACATCGACATCGCCATGCTGTCCACCCACACCAAGGGCGGCAGGATCGGCTCGCGCCCGATGAGCAACAACCGCGAGGTCGAATATGATGGAAATTCCTACTATTTCACGTGGGAAAAGTCGTTGATGATCTCGGATATCGAGGCCGATCCCAATGTTTCTCTGGCGTTCCAGGGTGAGGATGGATTCTTCCTTGCCGTCGAGGGCAAGGCCGAAATATCACGCGACAAGGACAGTTTCAGGCAGCACTGGAAGGCCGAGTTCGACAAATGGTTCGAAGACGGCATCAACACGGAAGGCGTGGCGATGATCACGGTGCATGCCGAGCGCGCGACCTGTTGGCAGGGCATGGAAGAGACCGAGGTGACGCTCTAGCAGCCGGGCTGCCGGCTGAGTTCTCCGTCAAAAAGCCCCGCCGCGATCCTGGATCGGGCGGGGTTTTTTATGGACGGCAGTGGCGATCAGGCGGCGGCGGAGACCTTGGCCTCGGTCGATACGGCGGCTACCGTCTTCAAGACCTGGGAGGCGATCTGATAGGGGTCGCCCTGCGAGTTGGGGCGGCGGTCCTCGAGATAGCCCTTGTAGCCGTTCTTGACGAAGGAGTGCGGAACGCGGACCGACGCGCCGCGATCGGCGACGCCGTAGCTGAACTTGTTCCACGGCGCCGTCTCGTGCTTGCCGGTCAGGCGCAGATGGTTGTCGGGGCCGTAGACGGCGATATGCTCTTCCCAGTTCTTGCCGAATTCGGCCATCAGGGCCTCGAAATAGGCCTTGCCGCCGACTTCGCGCATGTGGGCGGTCGAGAAGTTGCAATGCATGCCCGAACCGTTCCAGTCGGTGTCGCCGAGCGGTTTGCAATGGAACTCGATGTCGATGCCGTGCTTCTCGGTCAGGCGCAGAAGCAGGTAGCGCGCCATCCACATCTGGTCTGCGGCCTTCTTCGAACCCTTGCCGAAGATCTGGAATTCCCACTGGCCCTTGGCGACCTCGGCGTTGATGCCTTCATGGTTGATGCCGGCGGCCAGGCACTGGTCGAGATGCTCCTCGACGAGGCTGCGGGCGATATCGCCGACATTCTTGTAGCCCACGCCGGTGTAGTAGGGGCCCTGCGGCGCCGGATAGCCGGTGGCGGGGAAGCCGAGCGGACGGCCGTCCTTGTAGAAGAAATATTCCTGCTCGAAGCCGAACCAGGCGCCGTCATCATCGAGGATGGTGGCGCGTTTGTTGGAGGGGTGCGGGGTCTCGCCATCGGGCATCATGACTTCGCACATGACCAGCGCGCCGTTTACGCGGGCGGGGTCCGGATAGATGGCCACCGGCTTCAACACGCAATCGGAACTCGATCCTTCCGCCTGCATGGTCGAGCTTCCATCGAAGCCCCACAACGGCAGTTCGTCCAGCGTCGGGAAGGCGTCGAATTCCTTGATTTGCGTCTTGCCGCGAAGGTTGGGGACGGGGGTGTAGCCATCCAGCCAGATGTATTCGAGCTTGTATTTCGTCATTTCCGACCTTCCATGAGGGTTGGGGTGGATTTCGAGGCGGCGCCGATGGGAGTGCCGGGCCGCCAGCGGCCACGGTTTGAAACGCAATTAACGTGCCAGTTCCGGGCGATGGGTGGCGGCTGCTGCGCGGCATCCGTTCGACCTGATGCCCGCATGTGAGCGGCGCCGGCTAAATGCCTGTGCCGTCGCGAGAAATCGCCATTCGCGGCGCGGCGGTCACGGATGAGGGCAAATCGGCGCATCCCGCCATGTGGCTTCAACGACTGCGACACACATGCCAAGCAATAGAGCAAAGAATAAAACTGCCTATTTTGCAGTCATATATCGATAATAACATGGGCATATTGCATAAAGCGCGGGCAGGACTTATATTTCCTTTAAGTGCTTCGCGCTCGTGGGCGCGGCGGCAAGTGGAGATGCGAGCCATGACTGCGAATGCTTACCGCGAGTGTGCAAAGATTTATCAGTTTCCTGTGCGCCAGCCTGTAACGCCGCTCGACGACATGGCGAAGGTCGAGCGCGATGCGCGGCGCGCGGCGTGCCATGTTGCAGCCGCCGGCGGCGGCGCCTGGTACCATGACGAGGCCATGGCCGAGGCCGAACACCTGCGCCACAGCTAGGCGGGCATGGCTGCTCCCGCTGGTGCGGGGACCTGGCATGTCACGCGCCGACCTTCGTCAATTCCGAGTGACTTTTGAGCACCCGCCCGCCATCTTCCTGTTCGATCAGGTAGGCGGGTTCCTCGGGCGAGGCATTGCGCTTGATTTTCTCGCCTTTGATGGTGCGCGTCACCGGCTTTTCGAAGCTTTGAGCAATCTTGCCTTCGCCGGTGCCGGCGCCCCAGTTCCAGCGCACCTTCGTGCCTTTCGCGAATGCCTGCATGCGTCGTTTCTCCTGCTGATCGCCCAATGCCCGGGGCGGCGGAACGTTCCCGCCGCGTGACCCCGTCGCCTCGCATACCGAGCTTTCCCGTTGCCACGCCCCGTTTCCGGTCTGGCCATTGTCAAGGAAGTTGCCGGGACGTGTGGAGCGAATGTTTCCGCGTTTGCAGCATAGAGGGGACGTTGCCCGCGTCTGAACAGAACAGAGGCCGGACCGAGCGTCAGTCGCCATAGGTATAGGTGGCGCAGACGCGGTCGGGACCGGAGCCGAACGGGTCCGCCTTGGGATTGAACACGACCATCTCGGTCAGCCCGTCGCCGGTCTTGAAGAAAGCGAGATAGCGCACCGGGCCGGAGCCGCAGAGCCTGTTGCCGCGCAGAAGCTTCGGGTCCTGCGGCTTCGTCAGTTCATAGACATCGGCCTTTGCCGTGCCCGAGGCGATCGGGTCCCATTGGCCTTCCTTGGCGGAAGCAATCTTCTTTACCGCGACCGACTTGCCGTTGCCGAAGGTGATCCTGCCAGCGCCGAGCGTGACGTCGCCGGTGATCGACATCGCCGTGTTGCTGGTGGCGGGAAGCTTCTCGGCGGCCGAAGCGGCGGTGACGAGGGAGAGGGCGAGGAAGGCGGAGAGGAGGAGGTTCATGCGGCACATATAACCTCCTTGTAGTGCGAGGCGAAGCGTTTCACAGCGGGCGGCTGCGTCCGGCCCAGTAGGCGGCGATCGCGTCCTCGGCCAACGCGCCAAGCCGTCCGGCATTGGCGTCAGCCTCGATCTGCGCGTCCCAATTGGCGGCATCGAACTCGGCGACCCAGGCGCGAAACCGCGCCAACTCGTCGGGCTCCAACTGCTCGACATCCTGTTCGATCTTTTCAAGCTTGGTCATTTTGATTGCTCGTTCCCGCTTACATTTACCACAGGTAGGCAGAACTGACCACGCAGATGCGGTTGGCGCTTCCCCGCCGCTTCGTCATCCTCGGCCACGCCCGAGCGAAAGCGAAGGGCGCGAGCCGAGGATCCATGCCGTGACGATGCGGCCACCGCAAGCGGTCAAAAGGGCATGCCCGTTCTGCCTCATCCAACACTGCCGATCTGTCACGGCATGGATCCCAGGGTCTCCGCGACGGCCTTGCGGCCTGCTCCGCCCTGGGATGACGAAGGTGGTTGCTTGCGCCTGTTCTATGGCGGCAAGGATTGGGAAGGCGAAATTCATCCGGCGGGCTATGCCCGCCGACCTCCCCTCAAGGGGGAGGTGAAACAGCGCTCAAAAATATTCCTGCAACGGCCGTACCTCCAGGCTCCCAGCCTTGAGCGCCGCGATGGCTTCGGCGACGGCTTCGGCGCCGGCGAGCGTCGTGTAGTAGGGCACCTTCTGCATCAGCGTGGCGCGGCGCAGCGATTTGGAGTCCGACACCGCCTTCTGGCCGTCCGTGGTGTTGAAGACGATCTGCACCTGGCGGTTGCGGATGGCGTCCTCGATATGCGGGCGGCCTTCCAGCACCTTGTTGATCTTTTCCGCCTCGACGCCGTTCTCGCGCAGGAAGCGCGCCGTACCCGACGTCGCCAGCACCTTGAAGCCGAGGCCGGCCAGCCGCTTCACCGCCGGCAGCACGCGCGCCTTGTCCTCGTCGCGCACCGACACGAACAGCGCGCCGGCGCGCGGCAGGTCGACGCCGGCGCCGAGCTGCGACTTGGCGAAGGCCAGCGCATAGTCGTAGTCGAGGCCCATCACCTCGCCGGTGGACTTCATCTCCGGGCCGAGCAGCGTGTCGACGCCGGGGAAGCGGGCGAAGGGGAAGACCGCTTCCTTGACCGCGATGTGGCCGGGCCGCCTGGGGTCGGGCATGTCGCCATAATGATCGAAGGCGGCGACCAGCGGCTCGCCGGCCATGATGCGCGCCGCGATCTTGGCGATCGGCCGCCCGATCGTCTTGGCCACGAAAGGCACGGTGCGGCTGGCGCGCGGGTTGACCTCGAGCACGTAGATGGCGCCGTCCTTGATGGCGTACTGCACATTCATCAGCCCGCCGACATGCAGCGCGCGGGCAAGCGCGGCGGTCTGGCGCTCGAGTTCCTCGACGATCTCGTCCGACAGCGAATGCACCGGCAGGGAGCAGGCGCTGTCGCCCGAATGGATGCCGGCCTCCTCGATATGCTCCAGGATGCCCGACACGAACACCTCGCGCCCGTCGCACAGGCAATCGACATCGACCTCGATGGCGTCGGACAGATAGGTGTCGAAAAGCAGCGGATTTTTTCCCAGCAGCGTGTTGATCTGGCCGGTCTTGTCGTTGGGGTATTTCTGCTTGATGTCCTCCGGCACCAGGCCGGGCACCGTGTCGAGCAGATAGGATTGCAGCATGGTCTCGTCATGGATGATCTGCATGGCGCGGCCGCCGAGCACATAGGAGGGGCGCACCACCAGCGGAAAGCCCAGTTCGCCCGCGACCGTTCGCGCCTGCTCCACCGACCAGGCGATGCCGTTCCTCGGCTGGGCGAGGCCGAGCTTCATGAGAAGCTTCTGAAAGCGGTCGCGGTCTTCGGCGAGGTCGATCATGTCGGGAGACGTGCCGAGGATGGGGATGCCGGCGCGCTCCAGCGCATCCGCCAGCTTGAGCGGAGTCTGGCCGCCGAACTGCACGATGACGCCGACCAGCGTTCCCGCCTCCTGCTCGACGCGCAGGATTTCCAGCACGTCTTCCGCCGTCAGCGGCTCGAAATAAAGCCGGTCGGAGGTGTCGTAGTCGGTCGAGACGGTCTCGGGGTTGCAGTTGATCATGATCGATTCGTAGCCGGCGTCGGCGAGCGCGAAGCAGGCGTGGCAGCAGCAATAGTCGAACTCGATGCCCTGGCCGATGCGGTTGGGGCCGCCGCCGAGGATCACCACCTTCTTGCGGTCGGAGACTTCCGCCTCCGACGACGTTTCGCCGGCGAACGGCTTCTCGTAGGTCGAATACATGTAGGCGGTGGGCGAGGCGAATTCGGCCGCGCAGGTGTCGATGCGCTTGTAGACCGGGTGGACGCCGAGCTTTTGGCGATGTTTTTGAATCGCTTCCGGCTCGCCGTTGACAAGCGAGGCGAGGCGGGCGTCGGAAAAGCCCATCGCCTTCAGCATGCGCAGATTGTCGGCGTCGCCGGGCAGGCCGTGCTCGCGAACACGCGCCTCCATGTGGACGATGTCGGCGATCTGGTCGAGGAACCACGGGTCGATGTGGCACATCTCGTGGACGTCGGCGACGGACGTGCCCATCCGCAGCGCCTGCGCCACCATGCGCAGCCGGTCGGGCGTCGGCGTGCCGAGTGCGGCGCGGATGGCGTTCTTGTCGTCGCCGGAGCCGAGGCCGGGGATCTCGGTCTCGTCGAGGCCGGTGAGGCCGGTTTCCAGCCCGCGCAGGGCCTTTTGCAGGCTTTCGGCAAAGGTGCGGCCGATCGCCATCACCTCGCCCACCGATTTCATCGCCGTGGTCAGGACCGGGCTGGCGCCGGGAAATTTCTCGAAGGCGAAGCGCGGGATTTTCGTCACCACATAGTCGATCGACGGCTCGAACGAGGCCGGCGTGGCGCCGCCGGTGATGTCGTTTTCCAGTTCGTCCAGCGTATAGCCGACGGCGAGCCTCGCCGCGACCTTGGCGATCGGGAAGCCGGTGGCCTTGGAGGCCAGCGCCGAGGAACGCGACACGCGCGGGTTCATCTCGATGACGACGAGGCGGCCATCCTTCGGATTGACGGCGAACTGCACGTTGGAGCCGCCGGTCTCCACCCCGATCTCGCGCAGCACCGCGATCGAGGCGTTGCGCATCATCTGGTATTCCTTGTCCGTCAGGGTGAGGGCAGGGGCGACGGTGATGCTATCGCCCGTATGCACGCCCATCGGGTCGATGTTCTCGATCGAGCAGATGATGATGCAATTGTCCGCCGTGTCGCGGACAACCTCCATCTCGAATTCCTTCCAGCCGAGCACGCTCTCCTCGATCAGCACTTCGGTGGTCGGCGAGGCGTCGAGGCCCGACTGCGACGATCTCGAAGAATTCGGCGCGGTTGTAGGCGATGCCGCCGCCGGTGCCGCCGAGCGTGAAGGACGGGCGGATGATGGCGGGCAGGCCGACCGTGTCGATCGCCTGCGCGGCGACGGCCATGGCGTGGCTCATATAGCGCTGCTTGCGGTCGCCCTCGCCAAGGTTCCACTCGGTCTCCAGCGCGTCGAGCGCGGCGTCGAGATCGTCGCGGGCTGGACGCCTTCAGCTCGGCGCGCTCGGGCCTCGTGCTTCTTGCGGTCGTCGTCCTTGACCTCGGTGGCGTTGGCCAGCATCGACTTCGGCGTTTCCAGCCCGATGCGCGCCATCGCCTCGCGGAACAGCGCGCGGTCCTCGGCCATGTCGATGGCGTCGGCGTTGGCGCCGATCATCTCGACATTGTAGCGCTCCAGCACGCCCATGCGCCTGAGCGACAGGGCGGTGTTGAGCGCCGTCTGGCCGCCCATGGTGGGCAGCAGCGCGTCGGGACGCTCGCGCGCGATGATCTTGGCGACGACTTCCGGCGTGATCGGCTCGATATAGGTGGCGTCGGCCAGTTCCGGGTCGGTCATGATGGTGGCCGGGTTGGAATTGACCAAAATGATGCGGTAGCCCTCGGCCTTCAGCGCCTTGCAGGCCTGGGTGCCGGAATAGTCGAACTCGCAAGCCTGGCCGATGACGATCGGGCCCGCGCCGATGATCAGGATGGAATTGATGTCGGTGCGTTTTGGCATGGGCAATCCGTGGCTGCTCGCGCGGAAAGCCGGACGAGGCTGCCCGGCCGGCCGCGCAAAACACAAGTGGTGGTGTCAGGCTAAGAGCGCCTTATAGGGTAGAGATCACGGGGAGGGAACCCCCTGAAAACGAGTCGTCTGGGGATGACGGGGGAAGCGAATAAGGCGTCTATCGGTGGGCGCTTTTCATCGCCTATGTTCTCAAGCACGGCGTGGTCGGCACCTGTCACAGGGGCATCAAAAAGTACCTGTCGCTCTATGTCGCCGAGTTCTAATTCCGCTATAACAAACGGATGAATGTAGATATTTTTTGGACGGCGATGGAGCAATGTTGAAACATATATCATGGCGCACGATCGTTGTTATTTTTATTTTTGCTGCAGCAACGATTCTTTTTCGATTCACATGGGCTGGCTCTCCATACATAACGAAATATGCGAGAAGAATTCAAATACAGGTCAAGAAATCTGCGCCGCTTACAACTCTTTTCTATTCATTCTCTTGCAAGGATTCGAAATCGTTCAAGAGAGCAGCGAGACTATTATCGCGTTCGGTACGCTTGCCTTGGCTTTTTTTACCTTCACCTTGTGGCGCGCCACCAACAGTATGTTGGTGTCCGCCAGAGAGGATGGCGCGCGCATGGAACGCTCCATAGATGAAGCCAGCCGTGCCGCGATTGCCATGCAAAGCGTTGCCAAATCCATGGAGATTAACGCCGCCGAAATCGTACGTAGCGTGAAGCATCAGGAAACGTTTGGCCAAGCTCAATTGCGCGCATATATATCTGTTTTGATCGGCGGCGCGCGCTATCAGGATGATACTATTAGGTTCGAAGCTTCCCCTATCATTATAAATACCGGTCATTCTCCGGCCAAGAATCTTAGATATCGAATAAGCGCTGATATTCTCCCCGTCCCCTTGCCAGCTGATTTCAAATTCCCGCTGCCCAAAGACTCGCGCGGCAGCAATCTCCTCGGACCGCAACAGACTTCCCAGATGATTGCCGTTGTCGCTGAAAGAATTGCCGAAGAAGACGTTGAAAGGACGAAGGCCGCTATCGGCTGTTCCCTCTATGTCTGGGGCCGTATCCGATATGAAGATATTTTCGGTATCACTAGACGATGCACTTTCTGCCAGCAGATTTATTGGGTCGCGCTGGGGCCAATGATAGAAGACGGCACGATACCCATGAACATTCGTGGGTGGTATTTAGGAAAGCATAATCACGCAAGCTAGAAGAATAGAAATCCTTCGGCGTCTAGTCGGTGAAGTTGTCGATCCGCTTGCTAAACTGCTAGCGCTCCATCCAGAGCGGGCCGAAAAAATCCGGTGGGCGGCCATCGGGAACGCTTTGGCCTGCCGGGAGTTGCTGAGCGCCTCCCCTTAACGATCGCAAAGGTCTCCCCATGCAGAAAACCTGGTTCACCCTCGCCATGCTCGGCATGGAGGCGCAGCAGGTGATGTGGCTGCGCTGCCTGAAGATGGCGGCGGGCGGCGCGGCGGGGCAGCGCGAGGCCAATCTCATGGTAAGCGAAAAGGTCGAGGCGGCGGCGAAAGCCTATATGCAACTCCTGACCGGCGCGTCTTCCGCCAAGATCATGCGCGGCTACCGCACGAAAGTGCGCGCCAACAGGCGGCGCCTTTCCCGGTAGCCGCCCCGCGCCCCCAACAGGGCTTCGGCGATGCCCAAGCGTATAGACCCCCCGGCAGGGCCTTGTTTCAGGGCCTGGCGGCGGCCGGGTTCAGCGCGTCCCGCTCCTGACACAAAGCTGTCAGGAGGGCTGTGAAACAACGCGGCATCGCCGCTTCCGCCCCGCAACGCGCGGATGGAAGCGGACCGGCAGGCCAGCAAGGGATGTGTCATGAATTTCGTTTCGATCCGCATTATCACCGGCGATATCAAACGCCTGGTCGGGTTTTATGAAGCGGTGACGGGCCTTTCGGCCAATTGGTACACCGAGGATTTCGCCGAACTGGCGACGCCGTCGGGCACGCTGGCGATCGGCAGCACCCGCACCGTTGCGCTGTTCGGCGAGGGGGTGGCGCGGCCGGCCGACAATCGCAGCGCGATCATCGAATTCCGTGTCGAGGATGTCGACAAGCAGTATGAAAAGCTTGCGGCGGCGGTCGGCGATTTTGTCCAGCGGCCGACGACCATGCCATGGGGCAACCGTTCGCTGCTCTTCCGCGACCCTGACGGCAATCTGATCAATTTCTTCACGCCGGTCACGGCGGAGGCGATCAGCAAGTTCGACGGCTAGTGCCTGAAAGCCCTAATCTCCGAACGCCAGGGCGTCGGTGATCTCGAAGCGTTCGGATTTGCCGATGCGGATCATGTTCAGCCCGGCTTCGCGCGTATAGCGGAAATCGCCATGGCCGTTCGAGCCGGACGGCTTGCCGTCGCGGAAGTCGATGATGCGCGTGCTGCCGTCGGTCCACTTCACGGTCACCTCCGCCGCACCGGCCCCGGAGCGCGCGATGCTGGCGTCGCAATGCGTCATGGGCTGGCCGTAATAGCGCGCGCAGGGAACCTCGCCGTTCACGATTTTCGCAGGTCCCGGACCCGACGCGGCTTCCGTCTCGCTGACCTGCCCGACGGTTTGCGGGTCGAGGGCCGGCGCAGCCGTAACGGCGACCTGCATCGGCGGCGCGCCGGCCGGATCCGGCCGCGGGGTGGGGACGGGTATGCCGGCGTCGGCGGCTGTCGCGGTGTCGCCGGTGGGGTCTGCGGGGTCGCCGGCCGGGTCTTCGGGCCCGGTCGGGGCCGCCGCATCGGTGGCGATGCCCTTGCTCGCCGCATAGGCGCGGACATAGGCGGACAGCGCCGCCTTTTTTTCCGCCGTCGCGGCGGTGTTCCCGGCCTGGATGGGGTGATCGTCGACATCCAGCCTGTCGGCCAAATTGTCGGGCGTTGCCGCCGCCGTCCTTGCCTCGGCTTCGGGCGGTGGCGTGGCCGCCTCAGCCGTGCCGCCGGCATCCGGCTCGCCGCCCGTTGCCGCTTCCTTCTCCGAAGCGTCGCCGGCCAGCGTCGTCGCCAGAGCGGCCGCTTCGCCGGGGTCGACATCGCGCAGATAGCGGCCGGGCACCCAGCCTTTCACCGCGTGCCCGCCGGTTTCCTCGACCCGGCACCATTGATAGCCCTTGAAGTCACCGCAGCCGTGGTTTTTGAGGGTCGCGCCGTTGGCGAGACGGTCGCTCACTTTCGCGAACGGACTGGCGCTGACCCGGACATTGAGGAGATCATCCGCCGCAAGCCCCGTTACGATCGAGACCGTGGGATTTGTCGCGGGGGCCGCTTCGGTGGCGCGCGCCGGCCACGGGAGGATCGCGAAGGCAGCGATCAGGGCAGGCGGGATTGCTTTCCACATTCGGGCGCGCGTGATCCTGCTGGAAACCACGCATCGGCCGGGTCTCAACTCGTCAACGCGACTCAGAGCCAACAAATACCGCACCAATGCCCGACACGCTTCTGCAATTTGCTTGATTGCGGCCAGCCATTCGGCGGGCCCTCCAGCCATACGCACGCCAGCCTCGTCCAGGGTCCGTACGGCCGGATTCATAGGAAATGAAGCCGGGCGAGGGAACCCCGTAAATGCCATGGCCCACAGGCGGGGTTGCAGCGCGTGGGTTGCTCCGCCGCCGGCGCTCTAGCCTGCCGGCGGTTCGGCGCAGCCATAGAGGATCGCCTCGCACATGCGCCGGTAGCGTCCCGCCAGCCCGTCCGGCGGCACCGGCGGCCGCGACTGGTTCACGCCGCGCGCGCCATCGGCGAGCATCTGGGCGAGGTTCTCGACGTCGATGCCGGGTTTCAGGGCCAGCTTCCCACGATGTGCGAGTTCGGCAAGGAAGTCGGCAAGCTGGCGATGGAAGTCGACGGCCGATTCGATCATCAGGTCGCCGGCCCGGCGAAATGCCTGGTCGTTTATCTCCAGGGCATGCGGCGAGGTCGCCAGCAGACGGCGCGTGTCGCCATAGCGCGAATCCATGGTCTCGCCGAGAATGTCGCCGGCTCCGCTTCCCGCCTCCAGCGCCGCCCGGCCGGCCGCCATGCCGCGACGAACCGACTGTTCGTTCGCGACGCGAAGGAAATGGCGGAACGCCTCCTCCTTGTTGGAGAAATGATGATAGAGCCCGCGCCGCGTCAGGCCGCACACCCGCGCGATGCCGCTCATCGTCAGTTGCTCATAGCCGAAATCCAGAAACGCCTGACGCACTCGATCAGCCAAATCGTCACTCGGAGCCATTTTTCACGCCCTGCACATATTGCTCAAATTTGAGAAATATGAGAAATCATATCCCGTTGTCGCTGACCACCATGGTTTTTGCAAGGCGCAACAGCACAGACCTCTTCAACCTCTTCATGAAGGAAAGATTTCCATGAAAGCCCTCCTACCTGCAATCGCGGCATCGGCCCTGCTTTCACTGTTCGCCGTCGCGCCGGCCTTCGCCAACGCGGACGACGCCGCCTGGATCAAGCGCTGCGTCTCCGACAACAGTGACCAGGGACAGTCGTCGGGCGTCATCGCGACCTATTGTTCCTGCATGGACAACAAGATGCCGGAAAGCGCGACGCAATCCATCACCACATGGGAAAAGAGCCATCCGAAAGAACAGGAAGCCTGCTCGGCCGAGGCCGGATGGGGCAGCAAGTAGGGGCCGTCTCCCTGGCGGCAAACCACGCCCTCGCGCGCAAGCGGGGGCGTCATACCGAGACACCCGTCATTCGGCGGGAATTCGATCGTCTCCGGCAACGAGCGGCAGCTTCACCGCCGTCGCGATCACAGAATCGAGAAAGCCCGGAAAGCGCTGGTCGAGATCGGCGCGGCGTAGCGAAATCAGTCGCGACGTGCCGCAGGGCTCTACGTTGACCACGCCGGCCTCCCTCAATTTGGCCAGATGGTAACTCATGCTGGTCTTGGAGCCGAGATCGTAGAACTGGCCGCAGGCCATGCTGGTCCCTTCGTTGCGCGCCAGCATGCCTACAATCGCCAGGCGCGTATCGTCGCCGAGCGCTGAAAGCACATTCGGTAGCGTGATCTGTTCGGCGGTGGGGTGCGGCAGGCTCATGCCAATGAATTAAGCACAAATCGCGCCGTTTTCAACGTCGGTGCGGCGCGGGCGGTTTTGAAGACTGGCCACAGCGCCCGCCTTTCCTGACACAGGGCTGTCAGCACCGCTGGCTTATTTTTGTGCGGTGCAATTGACATATTGCGGTGCGATATCCAATTGTTCAAAGAATTTTGAACTAAGGACATGCACATGGACAAGCGTATTTTCTGGCTGGCGGTCGGGTCGTTCACGATTTCGACCGAGGGCTTCGTCGTTTCCAGCCTGCTGCCGGCAATCGCCTCCGACGCTGGCATCTCCATTCCACTCGCAGGGTGCCTGATCACCGCATTTGCGCTCGCCTACGCGCTCGGCGGACCGATCCTGGCGACACTGGCCGGCGCACAGGATCGCAGGAGCATCATCGTTTGGACGATGGCCTTTTTCGTATTCGGCAATCTGATGGCGGCGCTCGGTTCTTCCTTCGAAACGCTGCTTGTGGCGCGAATTGTCATGGCCCTCGCCGCCGGCCTTTTCGCCGCTACCGCGCAGGCCACGGCGGTGGCCATGGTGGATAATCATCACCGGGCCCGCGCCATCGCCGTGGTTGTCGGCGGCACCACCGTGGCGGTGGCGCTCGGCGCTCCGATTGGTGCGCTGATCGGGGCGGCTGTGGGTTGGCGCGGAACGTTTTTGGCGATTGCCGCGCTTGGCGCGCTCGCCGGCGTCGTCCTCTGGTGGCGGCTGCCCAGGGGACTTTCCGGCACGCGTCTGACGCTTGGCCAGCGCATGGCCGGAGCAATGCGGCCCGGTATTCCCGCCATGCTTCTCACCACGCTGCTCAATCTTACCGGCGCATTTGCCGTGTTCTCCTATATCGCGCCGCTCGCCATGCAGGGAACAGGGCTATCAATGCTGGCGCTGCCCGGCGTGCTGCTGGCCTTCGGCGTCGGCGCGGTGATCGGCAATTTTGTCGGTGGCCAGTCCGCGGATCGATTTGGCGCGACGCGCACGGTTTACTGGTCGCTTGCCCTGTCCATCGTCGTTCTCCTCGGACTCTCCGCCATCCCGGCGCTGCCGGCGGTATTCGCCGGGCCGTTGTTTATCGGCGCAATGGTGCCTTGGGGCATCGTGGGCTGGGCATTCCTGCCGGCGCAGGTAAGCCGCATCCTGGCCATCGCGCCGGACGACGCGCCGGTCGTTTTATCGCTTAACGGGTCGGCGCTCTATCTCGGCGTGGCGCTGGGCTCCGTCGTTGGCGGCGAGGTGCTGCGGGTCGGATCGCCCGTTGATCTCGGTTGTGTCGCCGCGCTGTTCCCGCTGGCTGGTCTGATTGTTGTGCTGGCGACGGCGTGGCGACGTGGCGTCGGCGCGCATGCGGTTCCAGCTGAATAGGCTGTCGGGTCAGGGAACGTCATTCTCAGCCGCGCGTTCTTGCGCAAGCGCCGTGAATTGTCGCGGCGCTTTTCGCGGAGGAAGTCCCATGGGCGTCAATCAGGCCCCAACCCAAAAAGGCAAGGAAGCGGCGCGCGATTATCGCAAGGAAACGGCAGCCGAAGAGCGCAAGGTGGAAGCTGAAAAAGGCAGCGCGCTGAAGAAGGGCGCGGCCCGCGTCGATGAGCGCTCACGCAGTTCCGACGGCAAGAATGCCGGCGCCAAGCAGCGCTAGCGAAATATCGATTCTTTTTCAGGTCTGCCGTCAGAGGGCGGAGTGGCCCTCGACGGCTTTCCTGAACGCATCTTTCGTGGCGAGCAGGTTTGCGTCGAGCGCCGCCGGATCGTCCCGGTTCAGTGCGATCATTTTGGCCCGCTCCTCGCCGCCACGAATGATGTGCAGCGCATTCTCCTCGATTCCGGCGACGGTCGCGTCGGCGACGGCTTCCGGCGATTCCTTCGGTGCGACGGCGTTGGATGATTGCATCATCGGCGTGTCGGTGGCGCCGGGATAGACAGTCATCACGCGAATGCCTTCGCCGTTCAGTTCACGGCGCAGGGACTTGCCGAAATGGGAGATCCCGGCCTTGACCGCGGCATAGGTCGTGTAAAAGGGCATGGCGACAAGGCCCATGCTCGAGGAAATGTTGACGACAATCGCGTCGCCGCTCCTGCGCAATTCAGGCAACGCGGCGCGCGTCAGAAGGATCGGCGCCAGAAGATCGACATCGATCATGGTCCTTATTTCGGCTTCCGAGGTTTCCTCAAGCGGGCTGGCGCGTACAGCGCCGGCATTGTTGATCAGTCCGTCGAGCCCACCCATCGCGCCGACCGCCGCTTTCAGCGTCGCGGCCCTGCCGGCTTCGGTCCCGACATCCGCTGCTATCGAGCCGGCGGTCACCCCGTCGGCTTTCAGTTTCGCGACAGCCGCGTCCAGTGCTTCCTGGCGTCGTCCGGTGATGAAGATCCTCGCGCCCTTGGCGCCGAGCGCCTTGGCGATCGCGAATCCGATGCCGCTGGAGCCGCCCGTTACGAGAATGCGTTTGCCCTGAAGATCCATCTGATTTCGCCCATCGTTGAAATAGTGTCGGTTTCCGTGGGTTTCCCCAGTCAGGCGGCCGGCGGATAATTGGAAGGAAACAAGGCGCGCCGGGATTCTTCATCCTGCGTCTTCTTGAAATCATGGTCCTTGCCGACGGCGCGGGCACGGGCAACCGCGGGACGGGCGTCGACTATCTGGAACCAGCGTTTCAGGTTCGCAAAGGCATCGAGCGTGTCGGATTCGCCCGGCAGGACGCGCGAAGCACGGTCGAGCCAACCCCAGAGCGACATATCCGCGATCGAATACTCCTTGCCGACGATATGCTGGCGATCGGCCAGATGACCGTCCAGCACGCGGTAGTGCCGTTCTATCTCACGTCGGTAGCGGTTGATGGCGTAGGGCAGCTTTTCCGGGGCCGCGTGCTGGAAGTGCACGGCCTGCCCCGAAAAGGGCCCGACGCCCGAGGCGATGAAGAACATCCAGGACAGGAGTTCGGGGCGGTCGGCGGGCGAACCGACGAAACGTCCCGTCTTGTCGCCGAGATAAAGCAGGATGGCGCTGGAATCGAAGATCCGCGCCTCGCCTCCTCCGGGGCCGTCCGTATCGACAATCGCCGGCACCTTGCCGTTGGGATTGATGGCGCGGAAAGCGGGATCGTGTTGCTCGCCCTTTGACGTATCGACGGGCACGAGTTCATAGGGCAGCCCGGCTTCCTCCAGAAAGAGCGCGACCTTGGCGGGATTGGGCGTCGGGTGAAAATAGAAACGGATCATGAAGTCTCCTGCGTCGATCGTCTTGCCACCCACGCGCTGATATTCTTCATGCGGATGGGGCAGTTGCGTTTTAGATCAATCGTTATATAATTGCATGGACGCCGCCGATCTGGCAAGCGGCCGGCGGCTCTTTCGGGAGAAAAGAATGGCTCGGCCGAGAGAATTCAGCGAAGCCGAGGTGCTCGACGCGGCGGTCGCGCGCTTCTGGGAATATGGCTACGAGGCCTCGTCGGTGCGCGATCTTTCGGAAACGATGGGGATTACCTGCGCCAGTCTCTACAACGCTTTTGGCGACAAACGGGCGCTCTACCGGCGTGCTCTCGATCACTATGTCGAGCAAAGCCTGGGCGAGCGCGTCAAACTGCTGGAAGGCAGCCTGCCACCACGCGACGCCATCGCTGCATTCTTCGACGAGGTCATCGAACGGTCGTTGAGCGACAGCCGGCGCAAGGGGTGCATGGTCGTCAATTCGGCGCTGGAATCGGCCCCGCATGACCCCGACCTTCAGAAGAATGTCGCGGAGGTGTTCGGGCGGATCGAGGGCTTTTTTCGCCGCTCGGTCGAGGCCGGCCAGCGCGACGGATCGATCGCTTCGCCACAACCGGCGGAAGATCTGGCGAGGCTGCTGCTCGGCGTGCAACTCGGCCTTCGGGTCCTGGCGCGAACACGCCCCGAGCGCGAGTTGCTCGAAGGCGTCGTGCGGCCGGCGCTGGCGCTGCTCGACTGCCGCGGCGGCGAGGCTCCGGCCTGAATTCAAGGCCGCCATACCAGCCTGCCGCCGAAATATATCCTGTGACTTGCCCTCGGGGTTGGGCTAATCATTGCGGCGGGGATACGGCGTGGAAGATCGAGGAGAGGTGTACCATGCTCTGGAAAGGCCGACGCCAAAGCGACAATATCGAGGACCGGCGCGACGAAAGTGGCGGTGGCGGGTTCGGCGGCGGACTCGGGCAGGGGGGCGGATTTCGCATCCCGATCGGGCGGGGAGCCGGCGGCGGCAGTATTTCGGGCCTCGTCATCCTTGTTGTCATCTTCCTGGTGCTGCGCGCCTGCGGCATCGATCCGCTGCAAATCCTTGCCGATAATGGCGGAGGGCCGATGACCTCACCCGGCGGCTCAATCTCCGACAGTTCGATGTCGGGCGGGCAGGCGCAGAACAATGACGAGATGAAGCAGTTCGTCGCGACCGTTCTTGCCGAAACGGAAGACACGTGGAGCGGCATCTTCCAGTCGCAGGGCATGACCTACAAGGATCCGAAGCTGGTGCTGTTTTCCGGCAGCATTCGCGGCGGATGCGGCATGGCGCAGGAGGCGATGGGTCCGTTTTATTGCCCCACCGACCAGAAGGTCTATCTGGACACCGACTTTTTCCGGCAGCTTTCGCAGCAATTTCACGCCTCCGGCGATTTTGCTGAAGCCTATGTGATCGCGCATGAGATCGGACACCATGTGCAGAACCAGATCGGCGTCCTGGGCAAATTCGACCAGATGCGGCAGCAGATGAGCAAGGTCGACGCCAACAAGATGTCGGTCAAGGTCGAATTGCAGGCGGATTGCTTCGCCGGCATCTGGGCGCATTTCACCGAACAGAAAGGCATTCTGGAGAAGGGCGATATCGATGAAGCGTTGAACGCGGCATCGCAGATCGGCGACGACACCTTGCAGAAGGAGACCCAGGGATACGTCGTGCCCGACAGCTTCAATCACGGCACGTCGGCCCAGCGTCGCAGATGGTTCCAGAACGGGTATCAGTCCGGCAAGCTTTCGGCTTGCGATACGTTCAACAATCCCCTGTAACAAGGTCGGGCAGGGTTAACGCGTTCTGTAAACTTCACCCGACGCATTTAGAGCGGCCTTAAAAATCTCGGTGCTAAGGCTCAGCTAATCTTGGTTGGGGTGTACCGAAATGGAGAGCCTATTTGGACGCTTTGCCGCGAATGCATGCGGCAATTTCGCGATCATCCTGTCGCTGCTTATGATTCCTCTTGTCATCGCGGTCGGCCTTTCTGTCGATATCACCTCGATCAACCGAACGAAGGCCGCCCTGCAGAGAGCCATGGACTTCGGCATCGCTGGCGATCGCGCGCGAAGGCGACCAGCTTTCCGACGTCGACGCCGAGGCGATAGCCAAGCAGTTCGTCGACAGCAATTACGACGGCGAACATGCCCAGATCGATTTCAAGCGCGATGGCACCGCCGTCACCGTTTCGGCGGCAACCCATGTGAAGATGAGTTTCGCCGGGCTGCTCGGCTATAACGACGCTCAGGTACAGGCGGCCTCGACGGCCGACATCGCCTACGCCTCCTACGAGATCGGATTGGTGCTCGATACGACCGGTTCCATGGCCGGCGGCAAGCTGCAATCGATGAAGGACGCGGTGCTTGGGCTGATCGATACCATGTCGCAGCAGGTTGCCGACAAGGACCAGCTGAAATTCGCGCTGGTGCCGTTCTCCGCCTTCGTCAATGCCGGGGACCATTTCGGTCCGACCTTCGACAAGAACGGCAAGGAGAACGATGACGGCGCCAGCTGGCTGGATATGAAGGGCGACGCAAACATTCCCCAGGTCGAATTGAAAAAGGGGACCAGCCGCTTCGATATCTTGCACCATCTCGGCATGAAATGGGGCGGATGCGTCGAGTCGCGCGTGGCCTCCGGTGGCAAAAGCTACGATGCGGAAGATATCGCGCCCGATCCGAAGAAGCCCAAGACGTTGTTCGAACCTGCCTTTGCCATCGATGAGGGCGACACGGGCGGCTACACAAACAGCTACATCAAGTCCTCGGTCGACCCCCTCGACAAGACCCCGCTTGGGTTGATCAAGAAAATGCTGAAATACGGCATTTCGCTCGATCCTCTCGGCATTCCGATTTCCATCAATCTCTGGGGGGCGCCGCCGGCAATGGATCTGAGTGGCGGCAAGGGCCCCAATTCGGGTTGCGTGTCGAAGCCGATCATGCCGCTCAACAACGACTACAAGGCCATCGAGGACCAGGTGAATTCGCTGACGGCCGCCGGCAATACCAACATCATGGAAGGCGTCGCCTGGGGCACGCGCGTGCTGTCGCCACAGCCGCCCTTCACCGAGGGTCTGGACCCGACCAAGGAAAAACATCCGGTCAAGAAGATCATGATCGTGCTGACGGACGGATCCAATAATTTTGGCAACAACACTACCGGCCTCGGCTCGGCCTATTCGAGCTTCGGCTTTCTGGTGGACGGGCGGCTCGGCACCACCACCGGCAACGCCACGACGACCAACAATCTGATGAACGCCAAGACGCTCGACGCCTGCGCCAACGCCAAGGCCCAGAACATCGAAATGTATACGATCCGGCTGGAAGAGCCGGACGTGAAGACCGGCATGATGCTGAAGGATTGCGCCACCGACGCGGCGCATTTCTTCGATGCCCCCTCGCGCAACGATCTCGACGCCGTATTCAAGTCGATCAAGACGAAAATCGTCGATGTGAGACTGGCTTCCTGAGCCGGAACTACCGTTCGGCCAAAGCGGGTTCGCCGCGGCGGGCTCGGATCAGATTGGCGAAGCGCCGGAACAGATAGTGCTGAATCCTGCGGGCCGGGCGAAGCCTCCGGATGATGCTGGACCGAGAAGACCGGCTTGCCGTTCAGCGCGCAGGCCGCAATTCGATCCGTCGAACAGCGATACGTGGGTTTCCTCGACGCCGTCGGGCAGGCTATCGCGCGTCGACGGCGAAGCCATGGTTCATCGAGACGATCTCGACCTTGCCGGTCGTGTAGTCCTTGACCGGGTGGTTGGCGCCGTGATGGCCCTGATGCATCTTGACCGTCTTGGCCGCCGAGCGGCGAGCGCCAGCATCTGGTGGCCGAGGCAGATGCCGAAGACCGGGACGTCCGATTCCAGCAATCTCGCGGATCGACGGCACGGCGTATTCGCCGGTCGCGGCCGGATCGCCGGGACCGTTGGAGAGAAATATGCCGTCGGGTTCGAGCGCCAGGATATCCTCGGCCGCCGCATCGTCGCCGGCACGACCGTCACCTTGGCGCCGAGACCGGCCAGCAGCCGCAGGATGTTGCGCTTCACGCCATAATCGACGGCGACGATGTGGTATCGTCGGCGCTTCCTGCGTCGCCGATAGCCCTCGTTCCAGACCCAAGGGGTCTCGTCCATGACGAACTTCTGCGCCGGACGTCACGTCCTTGGCGCCAGGTCGAGGCCGACGAGGCCGGGCCATTCGGCTCGCCTGACGCTTGAGGCCTCGATATCGAAGACGCCGTCGGGCGCATGCGCGATGACCGCGTTCGGCACGCCGTGTCTCGCGGATACGCGCGGTCAGCGCGCGGGTGTCGACGCCGCTCATGGCCGACGATGCCGCGCCGCTTCAGCCAGGCGTCGAGGTCGCCTTCGGAGCGGTAGTTGGAGGGCTCGGTGATGTCGGCCTTGAAGACGGCGCCGACCGCGCCGGCGCGCGCCGCCGGGTTCAGATCCTCGATGTCCTCGTCATTGGCGCCGACATTGCCGATATGCGGAAAGGTGAAGGTGACGATCTGGCCGGCATAGGAGGGATCGGTGAGGATTTCCTCGATAGCCGGTCATGGCGGTGTTGAAACAGACTTCGGCGACCGCCATGCCCACCGCGCCGAGCCCGTCCCTTCGATCACCGTTCCGTCGGCCAGAACCAGAAGGGCGGTCGGCTTTTGTGTGCTCCATGGGGCGGTGCTGGCCATGATATGATCCTTTCGCGCGCGGCATACTGCGCCGCGCGCCCGTCACGCGGCTTGACGCGAATGCGCAATTCGCGTGCGTCCTCAAATGATAGTCGCTAAGAAAGCGGTCAATAAGGGAGGGCAGGGATGCGGTCAACCGCCGCGCCGTTTTCCCCCTCAATTCGACAGGAGAAACCATGGCATTGCGGGAAACGATCGACGAGGCGCTGAAGAGCGCGCAAAAGGCGCGCGAGGCGGAACGCGTTTCGACGCTGCGTCTCGTCCGCGCCGCCATACAGGCGAGCGACATCGCGGCACGCGGCGCCGGCAAGGAGGCGGCCGGCGACGCCGACATCCTGCAAATTCTGGCGAAGATGGTGAAGCAGCGCGAGGAATTGGCTGCCGCCTTCGAGGCCGGTAAGCGGCCGGAACTGGCGGAAAAGGAACGCGCCGAGATCGCCATTATCCGAGAATTCATGCCCAAACAGATGGACGAGGCGGAAATCCGCGCGGCGGCCGAAGCCGCGATCGCCGACACCGGCGCGTCCGGAATCCGCGACATGGGCAAGGTCATCGGACGCTTGAGGGAACAATTCGCCGGTCAAATGGATTTCTCCAAGGCCAGCGGCATCGTCAAGGGACTGCTCGGCTAGATTTGCAAGCGGGCGGCTGGTGGTTATGGCATATTTCTACGCGGGTGATTCGAACCCGGAGAGGGGAGAAATTTCATGTTAATCGGTATCCTGATCACGTTTCTCGTCATCATTTTGGTGCTTTATCTGGTGCAGCGGCTTCCGATGGACGCGCGCATGCGGCAGATCGTCCAGATCATCGTCATCATTATCGGCATCATCTCGCTGCTGAAATATCTCGCGGTGTTCTAGCATTACAGTTGCGATTTTGACTGACTTCTGAATCCATGGGTCACCATGATTCGGAGGTCATGGATGACGGGATGCATCGATTGAGGCGACGCTTGAGCTTTGGGCGTCGTCGCTGCGGGATGTGAAGGCGCGGATGCGGCCGCTGTTCACGCCAGGAGCGGGTGGCGGTTTCGGCGGGGCTGTTTCTGGACGGTTGCTTGGCGAGGAACGGCGCAAGACCGGCTGGATGCGGGCCGAAGCGGCCGGCGATCCCGGTCCGTGGCGGCAGCAGGCCATTCTGGGCCGCGGCCGCTGGGATGCCGATGCGCTGCGCGACATCGTGCGCGATTATGCGCTGGAGACGCTGGCCGACGACGACGCGGTTCTGGTGATCGACGAGACCGGGTTTCTCGAAGCAGGGCAAGGCGTCCTGCGGTGTTGGCGCGGCAATATACCGGGTCGGCGGGCAAGATCACCAATTGCCAGATCGGCGTGTTCGCCGCCTATGTCTCGCGCCACGGCCATGCCTTCATCGACCGGGCGCTGTATCTGCCGAAGGCCTGGACGGACGATCCGGCGCGTCTGGCGGCGGCCCATGTGCCGTGAGAGCGTCGGCTTTGCGACCAAGCCGGCGCTCGCGCGCGCCATGATCGAGCGGGCCATTGGCGGCAGACGTGCCGTTCTCCTGGGTCGCGGCCGACAGCGTCTACGGCGTCGGCGATATCGAGATGGCCTTGCGGCGCGCCGGCAAAGGCTATGTGCTGGGCGTCAACGCCAACCATCCGCTTCCGCTCCTGGGCCAAGCCGCAGCGCCGTCGCCGGAACCGCCGAGGAGATCGCCGAGAGCCTGCCCGAGACTGCATGGCGGCGCCTATCGGCGGGTGAAGGAACCAAGGGGAGCGGCTGCATGACTGGGCCTATCTCGAACTGGCCGATCTCGACGCCGGCGAATATCGACGACGCCTTCACCGGCATCTGGACACGCGGCCTGCTGATCCGCCGCAACATCGCCGACGGCGATCTCGCCTTCTTCTCCACATGGTGCCCGGCAGGAACGCCCATCGAGACGCTGGTCAGCGTCGAGGGCCATCGCTGGGCGATCGAGGACAGCTTCGAGACCGCCAAGAACGAACTCGGCCTCGACCACAACGAAACCCGCTCCTGGCATGGCTGGCATCGCCATGTCTCGCTCGTCATGCTCGCCTTCGCCATGATGGCCGCGATCCGCACCATGCCAATGCCGCGCCGCCCCCAAAAAACGATGCGCCGGCCACGGACCAGCAGACCCACCGCTGATCCGCTGGTCGGTCCAGGAAATCCGCCGCATCGCCACACGCTCGCCCAACGACGTATCCAACCCGCCCATGTCATCGCATGGTCACTCTGGCGACGCGCCCATCAGGCCGCCGCCCGACAAGCTCACATCAAATCAAAATCGCAACTGTAATGCTAGGCCCGGAAAAGACTACTCCAGGTTTTTATCTCACGTTCGGGCGGCTGGTTCCGCCGCCCGCCCGAACGGAATTTTCAGCCATGCGCGTTCGTGCAAATAGTAGAGCACGGACTTCGTGACGATCTCGGTCAGCCCGATCGTCGCGGCGATCTTGATGCTGCCGGTGATGATCAGCGAAAGCAGAACCGTGTCGATGCTACCGGTGATGCGCCAGGATATGGCTTTGGCGAAACTTCGGGAATGGGTGTCCATGGCTTGGCTCCGGCATCGCTTCGCGCGAGTCTAGCCGGATCAGCGCATGGCTGCATAGAGTGCCGCTTTGCCGAAGCGGGCGCGGCGAAGGAAACCAAGTTCCAAGAACGCCGCCCAAACTGAAATGATCTGCCTGGATACTCCCTGTCGCTCAAATCGCCTTCAGCCGCGAACCGGAGAGTTCGCCGCCTTCCTCGAGCACCGGATAGGCGATGGAGGCGAGCAGCGAGTTGATCTGTTTGAGGTCGCGGATCGTGTCGAGGTGGATGGAACTGGTCTCGACGCTTCTCGCCGTTCCATCGCGCAGGCGCTGGAAGTGGCGTTTGCTGGTTTCCTTCTCCACGTCGCGCAGCCGGTCTTTCTCCACCACCAATTGCCGGGCGGTGACGGGATCGCGGTTGACGAGCAGGTTGAAGGCAAGCCTCGCATTGGAGAGCACAGCGGCGTGGAAGCTCGACAATTCGCGCCATCCCTCCGGCGTGAAGTCGATGTCACGCTTCAGCTTCTTTTGCGCCTGCGGCAGCATGTTGCGCACGATGATGTCGCCGACCTGCTCGAGCTTGACGCAAGCCCCGAGCAGTTCCTGGCAGCGTACGGATTCCTTTTCGGTCATTTCGCCGGTGGCGATATTGGCGAGGTAGAGCTTGATTGCCGCGTGACGCCTGTCGACCCGGTCGTCGAGCGCCGCCAACTCGTCCATTCTCTTCTTGTCCGGCGTCTCATAGACCTCGATGATCCGCTGCAGCATGATTTCGATGATCTCGCAGACGCGCACAACTTCGCGCGTGGCGTTGGCAAGCGCCTGCCCGGGGTGCGCCAGCGCCGACTTGTTGAGGGCGCTCAACTCCTCCATCTCGGTCGGCTGTTCGGGTTCCGGGGCGGTGCCGAGCGCCACGATCGCCTCCGTCGCCTTCAGGACGAGGCCCGAAAGAGGAATGCCGGTCACCAGGATGATGAGGTTGAAGAGGATATGGGCGTTGACGATCTGACCAACCGCATCGGCGCCGAGGAATGCCATTGGCGGCTTGAACAGGAGATAAAGCACCAGCATGACGATCGAGCCCGCCCCGCGCATGAGGAGGTTGCCTAGAGGCACGACGCGCTCGGCCGGCGGCGCTCCGCGGGTCAGCAGCGGCGCGATCACCGAACTGCCCAGATTGACGCCGAGCACCATGACGATGGCGAGCTCGGGGTGGATGATGCCGCGTCCGGCGAGAGCCGTCAGCAGCAGCACAGCGGCGATGCTCGAGTGAAACAGCCAGGTGATGAGGCCGGCGAGCAGGAAGGCCGTTACGGGGTCGCCGGAAAGATAGTTGACGATGACCGGCAGGAGGCTTAAATCGCGCAGCGGCTCGGTGGCCGTGCCCATCATCTGCAGGGACAGGATCATCAGCCCGACGCCGAAGACGATGCGGCCCAATTGCCGCCAGGTTCGCTCTTCCGTGGCGCGAAACATGACCATGCCGGCGATCAGGCAGATCGGCACGAGGAGCGACAGGTCGAAGCTCAACACCTTGACGACGAGCGCCGAGCCGACCTCGGCACCACGAACCGCAAGAATGCCCGACAGTCCGGTGACGATGCCGGATCCCGCGAACGAGCCGATCAGAAGGGTAACGGCGGTCGAGCTTTGCAGCGCGACGGCCAGCGCCAGTCCGGTCGCCGCCGACAGTAGCGGGTTCTTCATGGTGGCGCGCAGCTTCTGGCGCAAAACGTCGCCATAGGCGCGCTCGACGCCGGTGCGCACCATGCGCGTCGCCCACAGGAGCAAGGCCACCGCGCCCGCCAGATGGACGAGAACGAGCGAGCCGCTCATGCTCGCGCCACGGAATCGGACGCCCGGCAGCCGATGAAAATGAAGGTCGTCATGGCACAGAGATAGAACTTCAAGCGCAGGATTCCAGTCGCCAATTCGATTAGCCGGTTAAGATATCGCGGCTTTGGTCAGCTGTGCAAGCGGACCCTGAACGCTGATGAATCCGGCGCCCCGAGACGAAGCATCAAAGTCCGCAAGAGGGGTTCGGCGGTGATCGGATATCAGGTGCCGGAAGTCTGCGGGGCAACCGCCCCGCTGCGCCGTTCCGCCAGATGGGAGAGCATCGTGACGCCGGTGGCGACAATCATCGCGGCCACGCCCACCAAGGGCAGGCTGCGATAGCCATAGCCGCCATTGAGCAGCATGGCGCCGATGAAGGCGGCGAGCGCTATGCCGAAATTGAAGCCGGAAGGAATGAGGGAGGCGGCCAGATTGGGCGCATCCGACGTCCATGCCAGAATTCGGGTCTGCACCAGTGTGCCGATGGCGAAGTTCAGGCCGCCCCAAAGGATGAGCGCCAGGATCATCGGCAGCGCGTATGGCGCGAAAAAGTAGGTTGCGGTCAACATGGCGGCTTGCAGGACCAGTGTCGCCATCAGAGCTCCCATCGGTTTCCAATCGGCGAGCCGGCCTCCGACAAAAACCCCGGCGGTGGAACCGAACCCGATGAGCAGGAGGACCCATGGGATACTGCCTTCATCCAGTCCCGTGACCTGCCGCAGCATCGGCGCGATGTAGGTGAAGGGTATGAATTGCGCCATCATCAGCATGAGCATGATGATGAGCGAGGACCAAACCTGCTGGCGGGCGAGCACTCGGACTTCGCTGCCGAAGCCGACGGGGCGGGGGGCAGTGGCCGCGCCGCGGGGCATGAGGGCGATAATGGCTGCGATCGCCGCCAGTCCGAGCGCGAACATCGCCCAGAAGGTGGCGCGCCAGCCCCAGATATTGCCGACCGCCGTGCCAAGCGGCACGCCGACAATGTTGGAGACGGTCAGCCCGGCCAGCACCACCGCAACGGCGCGTCCGCGCTGTCCGGCCGGCACCAGCCCAACCGCGACGACCATTGCGACGCCGAAAAAGGCGCCGTGGGCGATCGCGGTCAGGAAGCGGAAGGCCAGCATGGCGGCGAATTGCGGGGCGAGCGCGCAGGCCGCCTGTCCCAGGGTGAAGGTAAGAACGAGTCCGAGGATCAATGTCTTGCGCGAGACGCGCGCCGTGGCCAGCGTCAAGAGCGGGCCGCCGACCGCAATGCCGATGGCGTAGGCGGAGACGAGATAGCCCGCCGTCGGCACCGTGACGCCGAGACCGTCCGCCACTTCCGGCAGGACGCCGGCGATGACGAATTCCGTGCTGCCGAAAGCGAAGGCGGCGATGAAGAGCGCGATGAGGGGAGGCGACATGGGATTCTTGACCAAAGAAGGAACGGCCTCAGACCATGTCCGGCGAAGTCGGGCAATCCATAAATCGTGCGGGAGGCTTCAGATTCATCATGCCAGCCATTGACATTCGCATGTACGATTTTGATGGGCACGTCATAACTTTTCCACAGGGCGTCCACGGAAAGCCTGTCCGACAGCAATAGCAGCGGACCCGATCAGAGCTTACATAGTCGCCATGCGCTTTTCCGATTCCTTCCTTGATGAGATACGCGACCGCGTGCCGATTTCGGCGCTGATTGGCCAGCGTGTCTCGTGGGACCGGAAGAAGACCAACGCCTCGCGCGGCGATTACTGGGCCTGCTGCCCCTTCCACGGCGAAAAGTCGCCGAGCTTCCACTGCGAGGACAAGAAGGGCCGCTATCACTGCTTCGGCTGCGGCGTATCGGGCGACCATTTCCGCTTCCTGACGGAACTCGACGGCATGAATTTTCCCGAGGCGGTCGAGCGCATCGCCGACATGGCCGGCGTACCGATGCCGGCGCGGGACGAAAGAGAGGAGGCAAGGGAAAAAGAACGCGCCAGCCTGCATGACGTGATGGAAATGGCGACCAAATTCTTCGAGGAGAGATTGCAATCGCCGGCAGGGGCGAAGGCGCGCGCCTATCTGCGGGAACGTGGGCTGACGCCGGCCACGCAGCAGGCGTTCCGGCTGGGCTATGCGCCGGAAAGCCGCAACGCGCTGAAGGAATTTCTGGCCGGCAAGGGCGTTGCCAGGGATCAGATCGAGGCCTGCGGGCTGGTCCGCCATGGCGAGGACATTCCCGTCTCCTATGACTGGTTTCGCGACCGGATCATGTTTCCCATCCCGGATTCGAGGGGTCGTATCATCGCTTTCGGCGGGCGGGCGCTCGCTGCCGACCAGCCGGCCAAATACATGAATTCGCCCGATACGGAGCTCTTCCACAAGGGCAACGTGCTTTACAATTTCGCCCGCGCTCGCAAGGCGCAGGGCCGGGACGGAACGATCATCGCCGTGGAAGGCTATATGGACGTGATCGCGCTTTCGCAGGCGGGCTACGCCAATGCGGTGGCGCCGCTCGGCACAGCGCTGACGGAAAACCAACTCGAGCTTCTGTGGCGCATGACGGGCGAACCGGTGCTCTGCTTCGACGGCGACCAGGCGGGCCTTCGCGCGGCGTGGCGGGCTGCCGATATGGCCTTGCCGGCGGTGCAGCCGGGCCGGACAGCGCGGTTCGCGCTGCTGCCCGAAGGCCAGGATCCGGACGATCTGGTGCGCTCTTCGGGTCCTGAAGCCTTTCGCAAGGTGCTGGAGGAGGCGCAGCCGCTGGCCGATCTCCTGTGGACGCGCGAAACGCAGGGCGGCATTTTCGATACGCCGGAGCGGCGCGCCGAACTCGAAAAGCGGCTGCGCGATCTCACCGGCCGTATCCGCGACGAGGCTGTCAGGCGACACTACAACCAGGACATGCGCGAGCGGGTGTACGCGTTCTTCGCGCCCGCCGACCGACGCGGCAAGTGGCAGCCGGGAAAAGCCGAGCGCAAAGGTTTTCGCCGGGAAACCGTGCTTGAGACGCCCGGGCTGGCGCGCTGGCGGCAATCGCATCTGGCCGATGCGCCGCTCAGGCGCGAGAAACTGATCGTCGTGCTCGCCGCCAACCATCCCGACCTGCTCGACGAATTCCATGACGTGTTCGAGCGTATGGCGCTGCGCGGAGCGGACGAACGGCGCATGCGGGGCGCTGTGCTGCACTTCCTTGGCGAAGGCTCGGAAGCGAACAGGACAGGATTGCGCGGGCGGCTGCTGGACAGCGATGTCGGCGACTATTTCGGCCGCGTTGAACGCGAGCTGATTTCGCTTGGCGACTGGCAGGTGCGCCCGGACAGCGACATTCTCGACGTGCGCGAGGCCTTCCTCAATGTGATCGATCTGCACAATGAATTCGATCTGAAGAGCGGCAATGTCGAGAACCTTCAGGAATTGTGGCTCAGGCTCGTCGAGGAGGGCGACGAGGAAACCGCCGCCCGGCTGATGCAGGCGCAGGCGGCCGAAACCGAGCACCGGCGTGCGCCGCAGGCGGCCGACGAAAACACCGGCAGGGCGAGCGGCCGCAAGGCGCGGACATGATTTCCGGATAAAAGCATTCTTCCGTGCGGACGGCTTGAGAACGGGCGCAATTGCGCGCTCCCGGGCTTTGGTGGGGCGGCAAAACCTGCGCCGTTGACAAACGGAATGTCATTCCGTATTTAAGCGGAATTGCATTCCACTTAAGGAGAAAAGTCATGCCCCTCGTCCATGTCCACTTGAAGAAAGGTACCAGCCGAGAATACCGCGCGTCCGTTGCCGGGGCGATCAAGCGCGCGCTTAACGGCGTGTTCGAACTGCCTGATGACGACTATAATCAGGTGACCTTCGAGCACGAGCCGGAGAACATGATCTACGATCCGAACTTCTTCGGACTGCCGCGAAGCGAGAGAATGATCTTTGTCTCTATGAGCTTCAATCACCGCTCGCCAGAACTGAAGAAGAAGCTGTTCGAGGCGGTTGCGCAAAACCTCGTGGAGGCGGTCGGCTTGCGGATCGAGGATGTCATGATGAACATCGTCGAAGTCGCCAGGGAAAACTGGTGGGCCCATGGCCGCACGGTCAGCCCGGAGACCGGGTTCGATTCCCGGATGGCCAATGTTCCCATGTGACGATAACAAGGGCTATGAAAGATACCGCTTCCCCTGGTTCGGCGCGCGTGCGCCGCAGCGATGCGCGCCGCAACTGGGATCGTGTTTTTGCCGCCGCCAAAAAATGCTTTGCCGAGCAGGGTCCATCCGTCCGGATGGAAGACATCGCCCGCCTCGCCGGGGTCGGCGTTGGAACCCTTTATCGTTCCTTCGGGAACCGGGCGGGGCTGGCGGAAGCGATTTTTCGCGAGGCGCTCGACGATCTGGTGGACATGGCAAACCGGTCGACCAACGAGCGCGACCCGGGAATGGCGCTCAGAACCTGGCTGCAAACCTATATCGACGAGATTTACGCGAAAAGGCTGATGCTCAGCGACCTGACGCCGCTGTTTGATTCCGAACCGCAATTGCTCGCGGATGCGCGTGCCAATGCGGTGACGGCGCTGGCGACGGTTCTTGTCAGCGCGCAGGAAGCGAGCGTCGCAAGAGCGGACATCGATGCGGGTGCGCTGATGCAACTTGTCAACGGCGTGGTGGCGCCGGCCGATGGCGATCCGAAGCGGGCGCGTCTGTTGCTGGAGGTGGTGCTGGACGGGCTTGCCGCCCATCGTCCCGGTCCACCGAAGACGGCTCCCCCATTTACAGGTTGAGCCCGGTACGACCGCCGTTGATCCGCGAGCGCGGCCATTACGCCGTGAAGGCGCCGGATCGGGACAACGCGACGGCTGATGTGTGGCCCGGGCGGCCAACCTTGCACCTTGCGGCGGAAAATTGCCGCGCCATATATGGGCAAGGCCCCATTTAGGGCGAAACGGCAGCGGTTACTTCCGGTTGACCATTCAGAAGTATCACAGGGAATGTCAATTGATTCGCTTTTTTCAGGCGAATCGTGGCAGAGCCGCTTGACCTTCCGTCGTAATGACGGAATCAGGACGATTCGAACCGCCGGGCAGGGAGCGATCCATGGACGGCTTTAAAATTATACGGCCCAGGCGGAGTGCGCTCAGGATGGGCTTGTTTGGACGGGAAGGGGACCCGCCCTATGTATCTGGATCAATCGATACCTGACGCAACAGCGCCAGCGCGCTGAAACGGTGAACAAAACAACGCGTCCGCTCAAGCCCGATGTGGCGGGCGGGGCGCATAGGCCCGACAGGCCCTTGGAGAAGCAAAGCATGGCGACGAAGGAAAAGGAAGAGGTCGAAACCGAACGCGAGGCCACGACGGACGGCCCGCTGCTCGACCTTTCCGACGACGCGGTCAAGAAGATGATCAAGGCCGCCAAGAAGCGCGGCTACGTGACGATGGACGAGTTGAACTCGGTGCTGCCGTCGGAGGAAGTGACCTCCGAGCAGATCGAGGACACGATGGCGATGCTGTCGGACATGGGCATCAATGTCGTGGAGGACGACGAGGCCGGCGAGGAGCCGGAAGCCCAGGCGTCCGATGGCGATGGAAGATGCCAAGGAACTGGCCGAGCAGACCGGCACGGCAGTCGCGACGACGACCAAGAAGGAGCCAACCGACCGCACCGACGATCCGGTTCGCATGTATCTGCGTGAGATGGGCTCGGTCGAGCTTCTGTCGCGCGAGGGCGAAATCGCCATCGCCAAGCGCATCGAGGCCGGCCGCGAGACCATGATCGCGGGCCTGTGCGAAAGCCCGCTGACCTTCCAGGCCATCATCATCTGGCGCGACGAACTCAACGAAGCCAAGATATTGCTGCGCGAGATCATCGATCTGGAAACGACCTATGCCGGGCCTGAAGCCAAGCAGGCCCCGGCTGTTGTCGCCCGCCCGGACGAGCAGGAAAAATCAACCGACGAGAAGACGCGGCGCTCGCGCGATGATGACGATATCACCAATGTCGGCGGAGAATCCCGCTCCGAGGAAGAGGACGACGACGACGAGGACGAGGCAAGCCTGTCGCTTGCCGCCATGGAGGCGGAGCTTCGCCCGCAGGTCATGGAGACCTTCGACGTCATCGCCAACACCTACAAGAAGCTTAGGAAGCTGCAGGACCAGCAGGTCGAGAACCGGCTGGCAGCGACCGGAACGCTGTCGCCCAGCCAGGAGCGGCGCTACAAGCAGCTCAAGGAAGAGCTGATCACGGCGGTCAAATCGCTGTCGCTCAACAATGCCCGCATCGAGGCGCTGGTTGAACAGCTTTACGACATCAACAAGCGCCTCGTGCAGAACGAGGGCAAGCTCTTGCGGCTCGCCGAAAGCTATGGCGTGCGGCGCGAAAGCTTCCTGCAGGAATATCAAGGCTCCGAGCTCGATCCCAACTGGATGAAGTCGATCGCCAATCTGTCGGCGCGCGGCTGGAAGGAATTCCACAAGAGCGAGAAGGACAAGATCCGCGAAATCCGTTCCGAGATCCAGAATCTGGCGACGGAAACGGCCATCTCGATCGCCGAATTCCGCAAGATCGTCAATCAGGTTCAAAAGGGCGAGCGCGAGGCGGCTATCGCCAAGAAGGAGATGGTCGAGGCCAATCTGCGGCTGGTCATCTCGATTGCCAAGAAATACACGAACCGCGGCCTGCAATTCCTTGATCTCATTCAGGAAGGCAATATTGGCCTGATGAAGGCGGTGGACAAGTTCGAGTACCGGCGCGGCTACAAGTTCTCCACCTACGCGACATGGTGGATTCGGCAGGCGATCACGCGTTCGATCGCCGACCAGGCGCGCACCATCCGCATTCCCGTGCACATGATCGAAACGATCAACAAGATCGTGCGCACCTCGCGCCAGATGCTGCACGAAATCGGCCGGGAGCCGACGCCGGAGGAACTGGCCGAAAAGCTCGCCATGCCGCTCGAAAAAGTGCGCAAGGTGCTGAAGATCGCCAAGGAGCCGATTTCGCTTGAAACGCCGGTTGGCGACGAGGAGGATTCGCATCTTGGCGACTTCATCGAGGACAAGATGGCGATCTTGCCGATCGATGCGGCGATCCAGGCCAATTTGCGCGAGACGACGACGCGGGTTCTGGCCTCGCTGACGCCGCGCGAGGAGCGTGTGCTGCGCATGCGCTTCGGCATCGGCATGAACACCGACCACACGCTGGAGGAAGTCGGCCAGCAATTCTCGGTGACGCGCGAGCGCATCCGCCAGATCGAGGCCAAGGCGCTGCGCAAGCTCAAGCACCCGAGCCGCTCGCGGAAGCTTAGGAGCTTCCTGGATAGCTAGGGAAGACAGCTTCCGTTTTTGGTGAGGGGTCGGGGATTTCTTACGCCCGACCGGGGCATTGTTAGCCTTTCGCTTCGACAGCTTCCTTCGCGGTTGCCGCGCTGTCGGATTTGCCCGAGCGTTCCGCTTCCTTGGCGGCGTCGTCGCGGCGTACGCGTTCGCCCGCCAGAAGCAGGACGGGGGCGGCGCAGCCGGTTAGCACGGCGCTTGTGGTGTCCCCGAAGAACAACTCGTCGCCGGAGCGTTGGGCCACACCCATTACCACCAGCGCGGCGCCTTTCGCCGCTTCCTTGCGGATCGCCTCCGCCGGGCCGCCCTGCGCGCGCATCGCCGTCTCGATGGGCACCCCGTAGCGTTCGGCAAGGTCGGCGATGTCCTTTAGCGCGGCTTCCTCGCGCCGGTGCGAAAGCGACGCCCGGCTGCGCGCGCCCTTGGCTCTGGGCGAGACGTACAGCGCCTTGATGCGCGCGCGCTGCGGGCGGGCGATGGCGAGCGCCAGATCGGCGGCGCGGCGGGAGACTTCCGTGCCATTGACCGGGACGAGGATGGTAGCGCCGGGCTCGAGGATGGGCAAATTCTCAACCTTGCCCGTGCCTTTGACGACGAGACAGAGCGGCCCGTCGAAGCCGCGCGTGATGTGGTTCAGCTTGCGCGTGAAAGCGCCTTTCGGCGTCAGGGATCGTCCGATCCCGACGAGCAGCATGTCATAGCCTTTTCGGGCTTCCTCGGCGATGCTTTCGCCGGGCGAGCCGGATTCAGTGCGCGCGGTGAGGCGCACCTTGTCGACGGAGGTATTCTCGGCCTCTTCGACCGCGCTGGCGCTCGCCTTGGCGCCTTTCTTCACCTCGTCGAGGTGTTTTTCCTCGCGTCTGGAAGTTTCGTCCCCATCCCTGTTCTTCTCAAGGCGAAGCACCGTTGTCGGCATGCCGCTCGACCCGCCGATCAGGCCCGCGATGTATGCGGTAAACTTGCCATTGGCGCTGTCGTCCACCGCCAGCAGCAGGCGTTCGAGCCGGGAGACGAAACCCCTCTCGTCCAGCGCTTCGCGGTCGACGCGTTCCTTTTCGCTCTTTGCCATTGGCAAGCGCCGCAGCGCCCAGCGAAGCATCGGCGGCATGGCGAGCGTGGTGAGGACCGCCATCGTCACGATCATGGTGAAGAGGTTGTGGGAGAGGATATTCATGGACAGGCCGATCGAGGCGACGATGATCTCTGTCGATCCGCGGGCGTTCATGGCGCAGCCGACCGCCGTCGCCTCCTTGAACGACATGCCGGCAAGCTTGCCGCCGGCGAAGGCGCCGCCGAACTTGCCGACACTGGCGATAAGCACGAGGCCAACGGTCAACATCGCCAGCGTCGGATCGACCAGCACCGTGAGATCGGCGGAAAGGCCGGCCATGCCGAAAAAGACAGGCATGAAGAGCGCGGTGATGATGCCGCGCAATTGCGCTTCGATATGGTCGGATAGAATGGGCGATTCGCCGACCAGTATGCCGGCCACGAAGGCGCCGAGAACGGTGTGCACGCCGATCAGATTGGTGGTCATCGCCATGACGCCCATAACGATCAGGATCACCGTGATGACGGCGAATTCGCTGCGCAAGGTATCATTGGCCCAGCGGATCAGTTCGAAGACGATGCGCCGGCCAAGGGTGAAGCTGAAGATCATGAAGGCGGCGACCTCGGCTACCGTCAGCGCCAATGGCGCGATCTCGACCTTGCCGTTGGTGGCGATGCCGAAGGTCACCGCCATGATCAGCCAGCCGACCGTATCCTCGATGATTGCGGAGGATACGATGATCTGGCCGAGGTCGCGGCGCATGAAGCCCATTTCCCGGACGATGATCGCGACGATCTTGACGGAGGAGATCGACAGCGCCGTGCCGAGGAACAGGCCCGCGACGACGCGCTCGGACGGTTCGGGAAGCAGCGATTGGGGCAGGAATTGCGCCAGGGCGAAGCCACAGGCGAAGGGCAAGATGACGCCCGCCGTGGAAATCGAGACGCAGGCGGCGCCGACGCGTCTTACCAGCCGCAGATCCGTTTCCATCCCGGTCAGCAGCAGGAGGAGCAGGATGCCCAACTGCGAGACCGCATCGATCATGCTCTTCTGCTCGGGGTTCGACGGGAAGATCAGATGCTGGACGGAGGGCCACAGCCAGCCGAAAAGCGACGGCCCGAGCAGGATGCCGCCGATAAGCTGGCCCATCACAGCGGGCTGGCCCAGGCGTTCCATCAGCTCGCCAAGGCCGCGGCCGACAATGAGCAGGAGCACGATCTCGGCGACGAATATGCCTTCGCCGGAGCCGCCCATGCCAGACGTGGTACTTGCGTGCCCGGCATCGGCGGCGAGGGACGGAATTGCGGCGGCTATCATCATCAAGATCAGGGATAAGGCCAGGATCGAGTAATGCCGCACCTGACTGCCCTGCTTCATGAAACCCCACTGCCTGAAAAAGAGATGAACCTTGAAAACGCGCCGGAACTCGTTCGGTTGCGCCCGCCTTTATGCTTATGTCGCGACGGATGTTTCGCAGCGGTGCAATGGACACATCACGGCAGTCACATCATAGCGTTCGCATCGAGGAGTTTCCATGCAACAAAAGCTCATCCGTATTTCGACCTCCGGGCCCGGTCTCTACGAGTTTACCGACCAGGCCGCCGAATTCGTGGCGAAGGGTCAGGTCGATGTCGGCCTTCTGACGCTGTTTGTGCGCCACACGTCGTGTTCTTTGCTTATCCAGGAAAATGCCGACCCGGATGTCCAGCGCGATTTGCAGGCTTTCTTTTGCCATCTCGTGCCGTCTGCCGACGATCCGTCGATGGAATATCTCACCCACCGCACGGAAGGTCCCGACGACATGTCCGCCCATATCAAGGCCGCGTTGACCGCCGTTTCTCTATCCGTGCCCATTATGGGCGGCCGGCTTGGGCTCGGCACCTGGCAGGGGATCTATCTCTTCGAACATCGGACCCGTCCGCATCGGCGCGAGGTTATCCTGCATCTTGCATGAACGGTCGCGTCAAGTCGCCTGGCATGGCCGGTCGCCGCGATTGCCCCTATATAGGCGAAATAGGAACGAAAGCGTGGCTCCGCTCATCTCGATCAGCGGATAGTGCCGACAGACAGGAGAGGCGAGGAACATGTCATTGCTGAAGAAATTGTTCGGCGGGGCTCCTTCCGGAGGAACGACGGAAGTTCCGGTCGCGGGCAAGGAAATCGAGCACAAGGGCTTCACCATCCGCGCCACGCCCTTTCAGGCTGAAGGCCAGTATCAATGCTGCGGGATCGTTTCGAAGGAGATCGATGGTGTCGCCAAGGAACACAAGTTCATTCGCGCCGATCGCTTTCCGTCGGCTGACGACGCGGGCGATTTCGCCTTGCGCAAGGGCCAGCAACTCGTCGACGAGCAGGGCGAGAGGATGTTCGGATAAATCGGGCGTAACGCCCATGGTTGGAACGGGCTACGCCAGATGATGCGCGTAGCCCGTTTCAAGCGCCGTATGACCGGCGCCGAATTATCAGGCTGCGATGACTTCCAGCAGCTCGACATCGAACACGAGGTCGCGTCCAGCCAGCGGATGATTGGCATCCACCGTCACCGTTAAATCGTCGAGATCGACTACCGTCAGGCTAATCGGCTGGCCGTCCGGCGTATTTGCCTGCAGACGTGTGCCGACGTCCACTTCCACGCCTTCGGGAACCGCTGTGCGCGGAATCGCCTGAACCCGTGAATCATCGTGTGGTCCATAAGCCTCGTCGGCCGGGATGGTCACGGTTTCCTTGTCTCCGACATTCATGGCGGCGACGTTGCGTTCGAGGCCGGGAATGATCTCGCCCGCGCCGATCTTGAATTCCAGCGGATCGCGTCCGGTGGAGCTGTCGAATGCCGTGCCGTCGGTAAGTTTTCCGGTATAGTGGATGCGCACGACATCCCCGTTCTTGATCTGGGTCATGTCTGGATCTCTTGTCTATCTTGCTTGAAGATCGTGGCGGGAACCTTGTTCCGTCGCCGGCGAAGGGAGCCACCTGATGCGACGGCTCACGCTCTCAACGTAGTGTGCATGAACGCGATGTAAAGGGCAGGGAGGCCGATCCCTGACCTAGCGCGGCGCCGTGATCCGGTTCTGGTACACCATGAGATTGGTGTAAGCGGCAGCGAGCAAGGGCGTGTCGAGGCCGGCTTTCCGGGCGCGGGCGAGGAGATCGCCGATGATCTGGTCGGCTTCAACCGCATTGCCCGCTTGCAAATCGCGATACATGGACGATGTCAATGGCGAGCCTTTCGTCGTCAGCATGGCGGTCGCGCTGGTCAGGAAAGCGTCGCTCGGCGGAACGCCGACCGCCCGGACAATGGCCACCGCCTCGCCAAGAAACCGCACCATGAAATCCCTGCCGCCCGCCGCTGCCTCGATGTCGCCGATCGAGCCGCGCATCAGCGCGTTAACGCCGCCTAGCGTGGCCAGCAATATCCATTTCTCCCACATTTCACGGGCAATCGCGGTGGAAAGACGCGCATCGAAATTCGCGTCCTGCATGAACGCGTCGAGCCGATGCATACGTTCGGAGGCCGAGCCATCCATCTCGCCATAGACGATGTCGCTGAAGCGGCTGCCGTGGACAATGCGGCCGTCGTTGTCGATCGAAGCGGCTATCCTGCAGGCGCAGCCGGCGACTGATTTCTCGCCAAAGCGTGCGGCCAAGACATCCATGTGCCTCATGCCGTTCAGCACCGGCAGGATGATCGTTTCGGGGCCCACTGCGGGCGCGAAATCGTCCATGGCGGCGGCGAGCGAATAGGCCTTCACCGTCAGAAGCACCACATCGAAAGGCTCGTTGATCTCCGCCGCGGTGACGAGCGGCGGATGCAGCGTGGCGTCGCCATTCGGACTGACGATCCGCAATCCATCGGCCTTGAGCCGGGCGGCGCGAGCGGGGCGCACGAGAAAGGTGACATCGCGTCCTGCCTGGGCCAGACGGCCGCCGAAATAGCCGCCGGTCGATCAGGCTCCGACAACGAGCATGCGCATGGAACTCTCCAAGGTATGAATCGGAGTCCGGCCGGTTCGCGCTCAGTGCGCCATGAACACCGGGATTTCCGCGTTTTCCAGAATATGCCGCGTGGCGCCGCCGAAAATGACCTGGCGCAGCCGGCTTTGCGTGAATGCGCCCTTGACCAGAAGGTCGCAGCCAAGCGTCGCAGAACTCGGCAAGAATGGTTTCTCCGGCACTGCGCCTGCCCGGGCTGACGGTGATGGCGCGGGCGGTGATGCCGCGCGCCGTCAGATAGTCGGCCAGTTCGTCGCCGTCCGGTCCGGGAACGCCGGAGCCTTCGACCGTCAAGACGACGATCTCCTTGGCCTGTTCGAGAACCGGCAGGGAGAAAGCAACCGCACGCGCCGTCTCCGTGCTGCGGTTCCAGGCGATGACAACGGTGGACCCGATGCTCGCCGGCGCGACGGGTGGCGCGATCAACAGGGGTCTGCCGCTGTCGAACAGAGCGGAATCGAGGGTGAGGGGACGGGGACCGGATATTCGCTGTTCGGGACGGCCGACAATCGTGATGTCGAAAACGCGTCCGAGATAGCCGACCATATGGTCGCCGGGCGCGACCCCTTCCCGCCAGTCCCAGGCGATTTTCCGGTCGGTCATGAATTTCTCGAAAAGGCTCCGGGATTTGGCGGCGTTTTCTTCGCTTTGCTCGGTCAGCGGTTCGTAAAGGATCGATGCCCCGACCACATCGGCGGCGAGGAAGGGTGTCGTCGCCGGGGCCAGCGCGAAACCGGTGGCGCGGCTGCCGAAGCGGCCGGCAAACAACGCCGCCGCCGACAGGATCGCTTCCGTTCGGTCATGGTCTTCGACGGGGACGAGTATAGATTTCATGGCGTTCACCCTGATATTCTGGCGCATCGTCAAGCAAGTGTGGACCGATTGCGTATCGGCCAATGACAAGTCTATTTTGCGCCAGGGAGGACGACGCTGTACAGAGCAGCGACGATTTTTTCCTCCAACGGCCTGCAATCGTGCCTGACCTGACCGAATCAACTTCCCGGACGACCGCCGATGACATGCCCGACGATGGCGGGCGCCGGCAGTTCTTCACGCTGTTCCCGTCGATCATGCTGCCGATGTTCCTGGCGATCGTGGATCAGACGATCGTCGCCACGGCGCTGCCGGCGATCGCCTCGTCCTTCGGCAGCGTCGAGCGGGTCTCGTGGATCGTCATCTCCTATCTCGTGGCCACGACCATCGCCGCGCCGGTCTATGGACGGCTCGGCGACGCGCTCGGCCGGCGGCGGCTGATGTTTGTCGCACTTGGCGTCTTCATGGCGGCGTCGGTGATTTGCGCGGCATCGGTTTCGCTCGGCATGCTGGTCGCCGGCCGCGTCTTGCAGGGCCTTGGCGGCGGCGGCCTGATGACGCTTTCCCAGGCGCTGATCGGCGAGGCCGTGCCGCCGCGAGCCCGCGCCCGCTTCCAAGGCTATTTGGCCGGCGTGGCGGTCACCTCCAGCGTCTTCGGCCCGGTCGCCGGCGGCATCCTGACGGAAGCTTTCGGCTGGCGGTCGATCTTCCTGGTCAACATTCCCGTGGGTCTGATCGCCGCACTGCTCGTGCTCAGGGTAACAAACCGGCCCGGCGAGGCGGAGCGCGGGCGCTTCGATCTGGCCGGGCTGGTGCTCTTCGCCGCTTTCGTCGCCAGCTTTCTCGTCATGCTCGAACAGGCGCAAAAACTGCAAGCCGCGAACTTGCCTTCCATCCTGGTCCTCGGGGCGGTCAGTCTCGCCTCGGTGGTCGTGCTGGTGTGGCGCGAGACGCGCGCCCACGATCCGCTTTTCCCGATCCCTGTCTTCCGCAACCCGGCGATCTGGCGCAGCGACCTTTTGGCGGCCTGCCACGGCGCGGTGCTGGTTTCGCTGGTCACCTACATGCCGATCTACCTGCGCGTCGTGCATGGCGCGACGGCTTCCGAAATCGAGAGTCTTCCTCCTGCCGATGATGGCGGCGGTCGGCATCGGCTCAATGACGACGGGGCAATTGGTGAGCCGTAGCGGCTACACCGCGATCTTCCCGTCCATCGCCCTGATCTTCGCCTTTGTGGGACTGGTGTCGGTGGCGCTTTTTGCCGGCTCGCTCGGCAACCACCAATTGTCGATCCTGCTTGCCGTGACCGCGCTTTTCCTCGGGTCGGTGATGAGCGTGGTGCAGGTTACGGTGCAATCGGCGGCGGGGCGCAGCCTGCTCGGCACGGCGGCGGCCTCGGTCCAGTTCTCGCGCTCGCTGGGGGCGGCGCTCGGCACCGCGATCGTCGGTGCGGTGCTGTTTGCCGCGCTGGCGCTGATCGATCCGCAGGCGACGCGCGTTTTCACGGCGCTGTTCCAGTCCGCCTCGGATCCGCTGGCCGGCGTTCCGGCGGCGAAGGCGGCGGTTATCTCGGCTGAAATCGCACGCGCTTTCAAGGCGTCTTTCTTGACGATCGCCGGCTTTGTGGTGATCGCGAACGTGCTCGCCTGGACAATTCCGCTCAGGCGCATCTGAAACAATTGCCGCGGCGAGTCCGCTTTTTTCGATAAGTTACTGAAATTGTCCGGGAATGGCCGTTTTGTCGTCGCGCTAAATTCCCATCGCGGCGCCGGGAACGCGCACATCGTCTTCGTTGACGACGACGATTGGCGCCTTGCCTTTGACCACGACATAGAGAAGCTTGACGGTCCATTTCCCGCTTGCCTTGACGGCGTGGGAGAAGATCGCGCCCGACGCCTTGTCGCCATGCACGGGGATCTTGTAGGTCGCCTCGCCGGAGCCGCGCCCCTCGATATGGACATTGCCGCCGACCCAGAAATTGGCCGCGATATTGGGACCGAGAGCGGCCAGCACATGGGGGTCGGCGCGGGCCGCGGCCATCGTCATCGAATAGGCTTCCGTACCCTTCATCAGGCGCGGAACGGAGGTGATGAGCCACGCCGACCCACCGAGCACGACAACCCAGGCGATGAGCCCGGCTATCGCCCACGAACGCTGCGTACGGCGGAAATGGTCGGCGTCGCGCCATGCGCGATTTTCCCAGGCCCAGCGGCTGCCTTTCGCACCGAGCACGAAGAACATGACGATATTGACCAGCGGCACGAACATCAAAAGCGCGATGAAGGTCGAATTGCCAATGCCCCAGATCCAGTTGAGCAGGAACGCGCCCCAATTCCAGCGATCGAGTTCGCGCGGGATTTCGGCGGGGTCGTTGAGCGGTTGATGCGGCAAGGGCAGGCCTCCGTGGCGCGGCCATTCAAGCGCGGCGGAGAGGCGACGGCAAGAGGGTCAGGTGGGGGCGGGAAGTTGAAAAAGGGAAGACCCGGCGGGGAGGGGATCCAGCCGGGCCTTCTTGCCTATCCCCCGGTCCTTCGACAAGCTCCGGATGAGGGATGGGGCAGGGAACAGAACTGATGTGGTGCCGGGGCGGCGGCGTTTCAAGAAGCGGCCGCCACCCCGGCAGACCTATTGCTGGGCGACCGGCGAGACCAGCGGCGTGATGCGGCGAATGGCGACGCGCCGGTTCTCGCGGCTGGGGCCATCCGTATCGACCTTGAGATAGTCCTCGCCATACCCCTGCGTCGTCATATTTTCGGGCGGGATGTCGAAAGTGTCCGTCAACACGGAAGCGACCGATTCGGCGCGCTCGTCGGAAAGCGCCAGATTGGCGTCCTCCGAGCCGACAGCGTCGGTATGGCCCTCGATCAGGAACGTTTCGGCCGGATTGCGGTCGATGATACGCTTCATGGCCTCGGCGACACCTTGTAAATCGTCTACCTGATCGGGAGAGATGTCCGCGGAGCCGGTCTCGAAATTGATCGTATCAAGATCGATGCGTGGCAGCTTGTCGCGAAGGCGGGCCGAACGTTTCACGTCGCCAAGCGAATAGAGCCGTTCGACCTTCTCGACCGGTGGCTGGTCGAGGAATCGATAATAGCGATCCGAGTCATGGACGTCTTCGGAATCGAGGATGTAGTGCGACACCGGAACGGTCAGGCGCATCGGCGGCAGGTCGTCGCCGGGGTCGCGCCAGCCATGATCGCGATCACGCTGCAGATCCTGGTCGTCGACATAGACGAGGCGAATTTCGCGGCCGTCCGGCGTAAAGCGCGAGCGGCGGATGACATCGCCATATTCGTTGCGGATGGTCACCACGCGGCTGCCATCCGGACGCTCGATCGTCTCGCGCCGGCGATCGTGCGGCAGGTCCTCGTAATAGACGTCCTTGGCATGATGGCGCAGCCTCGGCTGATCGGTGCTTTGCACGATGGTCTGGCCACCGATGTTCAGGATCACGCGAGAGCCGATCTCCTTGACGACATCGGCGCCTTTGGGCCGTTCGCGGCGAGGCGGATGATCGCCCTCGATGCGCTTGCCTTTCTGCGCATCGATCAACTCGAATTTGCCGTGATGGCGGAAATCCTGCGCGGAGGCGTCGGATTTTGGCGGAGGCCCGGCCCTTTCTGGCCGCTGCTGCCGGTTGTTGTCGGCATTGCGGTTGCCGCCATTCTGGTTGTCATTTCCCTTCTGCCCAGTTTGGCCGCCCTGATCGGCGCGATTTTCACCGTTCTGGCCGCGATTGTGGCCGCCGTGGCGCTTGTCGCTGTCCAGTACCGGCGCGGCGTTGGCCGGTGTATTGCCGTTAGCCTCGCCTTTGGCGGCACGAATGTATTCTTTCAGTCAGCCTTTCCAGAAGCATCAGCGGGCTTTTGCGAGCTATCGCCATGTTTGCCATGCTGTTCCCGCGCCCGCATCTTCTGATCACCACTGTCTTGGCCGCCAGAATCGGATTTGGGCTGGTCATTGTCAGAAGCTTGTGAGGGCTGTTCCTGTTGCCCTTGCTTTTGCTCCCGTTGCGGCCGTTTTTCGGCACGCTGGGTGTTTTGCTGATCAGTCTTGCCTGGATCCGCCATCTTGCTGTGATCGGCTTTTGCCTTCGGCTGGCCGCTGTCGGAGGCATCGGGCTTTTGTTCGGCTTTCTGCTGCTCCCGCAGGCCCTGCTTTTCGGCGCGGCGCGCTTTGCGCTGGTCCGTCCGACCGGGATCCGCGACCTTGCTGTGATCGGATTTGGCCTTCGGTTGGCCGCTATCGGGATTTTCCGAATCCTGCTGGCCCATCTTCTGCTGGGAGTTGTCCTGTCTCGCAGCCTTACGCTGCTGCCTTTCCTGTTGGTTCTGCTCCTTGCGTGACTGACGTTCCTGCTGCTTTTGCTCCTTTTGAGCCTGGTTCTCTTCCTGTTTCTGCTGCTTCTGAGCCTGCCGTTCGGCTTGCCTGGCCTTGCGCTGCTCGTCACGCTTCTGCTTGCGATCGGGCGCGGTATCGGTGTCGGCCTGGGCCAACAGCACCACGCCGGCATTCGCGGCGGGGGTTTTGAGATCAATACTGGCGGGGCCATGTGCCGTGTTCATCGCGGCGGCTGGCAGCGTTGCGGCAAAAAGGCCTAGCGCGGTACCTGCAAGGGCGCGGGAATAGAAATTCATCGGTTCGTACTCCTGGCTTAGAAAAGTCCCATCGGGCCGCAAACTGTTTGTTCCGGCATTGGTTCCGTATTTCACGGAATGTCGGCGGCCGATGGGCGCTTCCAAGTCGCCGCAAAGGCTGAAACATGGCCGCGTGCCCAAATTGGAAAGAGCCGCTTGACCAAAGCGCGACGGGCCCCCACACCACTGTCCATGGATACGCCTTTCTGGAAAACGAAATCGCTGGAGGAGATGAGCCCGGCCGAGTGGGAATCGCTCTGCGACGGCTGCGGGAAATGCTGCCTCGCCAAGCTGGAAGACGCCGATACGGGTGAAATCTACTGGACCAGCGTGGCCTGCCGCCTGTTCGATGCTGGCGAATGCCGTTGCACGGACTATGCGCACAGGCATGCGAGGGTGCCTGATTGCGTCGGGCTGACCCCTGAAAACGTCCGCACGATCACCTGGCTGCCCGCGACCTGCGCTTACCGGCTGGTTGCGGACGGGCGCGATCTCTACTGGTGGCACAAGCTCGTTTCGGGGTCGGACGAGACCGTGCATGAAGCGGGCATCTCCATGCGCGGCCGGGTGGCGGCGTCCGAAGAGGATATGCCCGACGCGGAGTCCTATTTCGATTTCATGCTCGAAGAAGAACCCTGACGGCCGCCGAACCGGCCTTCAGGGTAAAAGAAAGACGCCGCGGGAATTTATCCGCGGCGCATGACATTTCGATTCAGGCCTGATCGATTTGAGCCATAGCCCAATTCAACGATTGGCCGATTACACCTATTGCTTGAGTTCGAACGTTACCGTGACGGTCGCGTGGTAGGTGTTTTCGCCCGCCTGCACCGGCACGGCGGCGGGCGCTGCCGCGAATGAGCGCGCCTTCATCATCATCGGCTGCGGCCGAGAGGATTGCTCCGATATCTCGATGATCCTGCCGGTCGTGATCCCGGCCGCCTCCGTCAACGTCCTGGCGCGGGCAATCGCATCCTGCATGGCGCGTTTGCGCGCTTCGGCCATGGGCTTTGCAGGATCCTGATTGGTGAAGGCGATGTCGCCACCCTGGTTCACGCCAAGCGAGACTGAACGGTCCAGTATGGAGCCCACCTTGTCGAGATCGCGCACGCGCACCGTCAGCGTATTGGTCGCGCTGTAGCCGATGATTTTTGGCTCCTGCTCCTGGTTTCCCGGCTTCACCGTCGAATAGCGGGGATCGATCGACAGGCCGGCCGTTTGCAAGTCGCGGTCGGCGATACCGGCCTTCTTCATGGCGCCGATTACATCGGCCATGGCTTTGTTGTCGGCGTCGAGCGCCGCACGCGCCGTATCGGCTTCACGCAGAACGGAGAGCGTCAAAAGAGCCATATCCGGGCTCGTGGCCATTTCCCCTTCGCCGACGACCGTGATGCGCGGCGCCGGCTGCTGTTCGGCGGCAACGGCTGTCGCCGGGGATTGCAACGGCCAATCCAAGCGCCAGCGGCAAACAGGCGTATCTCATCATTATCTCCGATTCTCCTTGCCCTTCGGTACGGCGCATAGTTGAAGCATTATGGGATGAATGGGGCGCGCGCCTTGTGCGCCTGGAAAAAAGCCTCTAATTGAGCGCCGCGTGGGGCCCGTAGCTCAATGGTTAGAGCCGGCGGCTCATAACCGCTTGGTTGGGGGTTCGAGTCCCTCCGGGCCCACCACTGCTTTCGGAAACAAAGCCTTAGACCCTGTACTCCCCTTTGGTGGGACATCCCAAGGGGACATCGCCTTGTCCATTCCGGACTATTCGCGCCAGTCCAGACAGGGTGTCCGGTATTTGCGTCTCTGACCCGGTGTTCCCGCCTATGCGGATTCGGGGACAGGCCGGTGCTCGGCCGTTTCCCCATCCGTCGGGGCGACGCTTTTTGAACGCTGCTGGGCAGGGCCATGGGTGTCGATCAGATTGTAGGCGGTGTTGACGAGGCCGACATGGGAAAAGGCCTGGGGAAAGTTGCCCAGGAGCCGTTTGTCGACCGTGTCATATTCCTCGGCCAGCAAGCCAAGATCGTTGCGCAGAGCCAACAGCCGCTCGAAGAGTTCGGCGGCTTCGTCGAGGCGGCCGGTCAGGACATAGGCGTCCGCCAGCCAGAATGAACAGGCGAGGAACGCCCCCTCGCGGCCGCCGACACCGTCATCGACATCTTCCGTCGAATAGCGCTGGACAAGGCCGTCCTGAAGCAATTCCTTTTCGACGGCTTCGACGGTGCCGGCGACGCGCGGATCGTTGGGCGGCAGGAACCCGAATTGCGGAATGAGAAGCAGCGAGGCGTCCAGCGCGTCGCCGCCGTAATACTGGACGAAGGTGTTGCGTTCGGCATCGAAGCCGTTGTGGCAAATGTCGGCGTGGATTTCCTCGCGGACCTTGCGCCAGTGTTTTGCGGGTCCCTCCAGTCCGAAGCGTTCGCAGGATTTCACCGCGCGGTCGAACGCCACCCAGCACATCATGCGCGAATGCGTGAAGGCGCGTGGCGGCCCGCGCACTTCCCAGATGCCGCGATCCGGCTCACGCCAGACCTTTTCAAGATGCTCGAGCAACGATTTCTGCAAGCGCCATGCTTCTTCCAGAGGGCTCAGTTCGGCCTCGCGGGCGGCATGCAGGGCGTCCATGAGTTCGCCATAGACATCGAGTTGCATCTGCGCGGCGGCGCCATTGCCAATGCGCACTGGTCGGCTGTCCTCGTAGCCCGGCAGCCAGGATATCTCGTTTTCCGGCAGCCAGCGTTCGCCGGAAATGCCGTACATGATCTGCAATTGCTCGGGATGGCCGGCGGCGGCGCGCAGCAACCATTGCCGCCACGCTTCCGCCTCTTCCCGGTAGCCGCCGTTGAGCAGCGCGTAGAGCGTCAGCGTCGAATCGCGGATCCAGGAATAGCGGTAGTCCCAGTTGCGCTCGCCGCCGATCGCTTCCGGCAACGACGTCGTGGGTGCGGCGACAATGCCGCCGGTCGGCGCGAAGGTGAGCATTTTCAGCGTGATCAGGGAGCGGATCACCGCGTCGCGCCAATTCTCGTCGTCATAGTCGAAATTGCACCGTTTCGACCATTCGCGCCACCAGGAGGCCGTGCGGCCGAGGCTCTCGTTGCGGTCGGGCACGAAATGCGGCGTCATGTGTGATCGGTGGTAGGAGAGGGTGAAGGGAACACTTTCACCCTCCTTCACCGTAAAGCTGGACAGTGTTTTCATATCCCGCCCTTCGAGCGGCACATGGGTGTGCAACTCGACGGCGTCGGGACCGGCGACCGCCGCGAGACCATAATCGCGGCGCTGAACCCAGGGCACGGCCTGGCCGAAATTGAAGCGCAGCACCAGTTCCATCGCCATCTCGACCGTGCCGCGCTCGCCTTTCACGATCCGCACGACATCGACTTTTTCCTCGTCATCCGTCAGCGGCATGAAGTCGGTAACCGTTACCGCGCCGCTATCGGTTTCGAAACGCGTTTCCAGCACCGCGGTGCACGGGAGATAGCGTCGCGTGATCTTGGACGCGACCTTCGGCGCGATCAGCCAGCGGCCGAATTGCGGGCCGCCAAGGAGCGAGGCGAAGCAGGCCGGCGAATTGAAGCGGGGCAGGCAGAGCCAGTCGATCGAACCGTCCATGCCGACAAGGGCGGCGGAAATCATGTTGCCGATGAGGCCATAATCCTCGATCGGCTTGCCGGCGTTCTTCTTGGGTGAATTCATTTCGCGGGCTGACCAGGACAATCGCCGCGCACGGGGGAGGGGAGAAATAAATGCATGATGGACGCAATTTTGCCCTCCGGTGCATGAATTGCAACCTCACGAGCCTCACGCTTTGTTCATTCCGCCTTCAATCGCGCGGTGGCGGTACTAGAGTGTTGGCTAAATTGCCCCACTCGGCGCCATGTCCAGGGCGCTCCCGATATTGACGGGATGGAACATTTTTCGGAACCTGCCCGTTCGATGGTTCACCGCAGCCCAGGGATCAGAGGCTTTGTACCGGTAGCGCGGTGCGCGCCACAGCAAGGAAATCCTCCGCAATGAAAGCACTGCGCGCCCGCGGCGACGGGCTTGTCGACCGTACCCGGTTCGACTGGTACAAGGACGCCATCATCTACCAGCTTCACGTCAAGGCGTTCCAGGACGCCAACAATGACGGGATCGGCGATTTTGCCGGGCTGATGCAGCGTCTGGATTATATCCAGGATCTCGGCGTCACCGCGATCTGGCTGCTGCCGTTCTATCCTTCGCCCCTGCGCGACGACGGCTACGACATCGCCGACTATACGTCGATCAACCCGTCCTACGGCCAGATGCGCGATTTCCGCGCCTTCATCGCCGAGGCGCATCGGCGCGGCCTGCGTGTCATCACCGAACTGGTCATCAACCACACCTCCGACCAGCATCCGTGGTTCCAGCGGGCGCGCAAGGCCAAGCCCGGCTCGGCGGCGCGCGATTTCTATGTGTGGAGCGACACCGACGAAAAATTTCCGGAAACGCGCATCATCTTCATCGATACGGAAAAGTCGAACTGGACGTGGGATCCGGAGGCCGGCGCCTATTTCTGGCACCGCTTCTATTCGCACCAGCCGGATCTGAACTTCGACAATCCGCGTGTCCTGCAGGAAGTGCTGAAGGTCATGCATTTGTGGCTGGAGATGGGCGTGGACGGGCTGAGGCTCGACGCGATTCCCTATCTGGTCGAGCGGGAAGGCACCAACAACGAGAATCTCCCCGAGACGCATGTCATCCTGAAGAAGATACGCGCCGAACTCGACGCGCATTATTCCGACCGCATGCTGCTTGCCGAGGCCAATCAATGGCCGGAAGACACGCGACCCTATTTCGGCGAGGGCGACGAATGCCAGATGGGGTTCCACTTTCCGCTGATGCCGCGCATGTACATGGCGGTCGCACAGGAAGACCGGCATCCGATCACCGACATCATCAGGCAGACGCCGGACATTCCGGAAAACTGCCAATGGGGCATTTTCCTGCGCAACCATGACGAGCTGACGCTTGAAATGGTGACCGACCAGGAGCGCGACTATCTGTGGAAGACCTATGCGGAGGATTCGCGCGCGCGCATCAATCTCGGCATCCGCCGGCGGCTGGCGCCCCTGATGCAGAACGACCGGCGCAAGATCGAACTGATGAATTCGCTGCTCATGTCGATGCCGGGGACGCCGATCCTCTATTACGGCGACGAACTGGGCATGGGCGACAATTATTATCTCGGCGACCGCGACGGCGTGCGCACGCCCATGCAATGGTCGTCCGACCGCAATGCGGGCTTTTCCCGCGCCGACCCGCAACAGCTCTATCTGCCGGTCATTCTCGACCCGATCTACGGATACCAGGCGCTGAACGTCGAGAGCGAAAGCCGCGACGCTTCCTCGCTGCTCAACTGGACACGGCGCATGGTCTCGGTGCGCAAGGAGCACCCGGCGTTCGGCCGTGGAACGACGACGCTGCTTTATCCGCGCAACCGCAAGGTGCTGGCCTATGTGCGCCATTATGACGGCGACAGCATTCTGTGCGTGGCCAACCTCTCGCGCGCGGCGCAGGCGGTGGAGCTCGATCTGGCGCAATGGAAGGGCGCGGTGCCGATCGAATTGTCGGGCGCGTCCGCCTTTCCGCCGGTCGGCGATCTCCCGTATCTGGTAACGCTGCCGGCCTATGGGTTCTACTGGTTCCTTCTGGCCGAAGAGGCGGAGGCGCCTCGCTGGCATCAGCCGGCCCAGGATATCCTCCCGGAATTCGTCACGCTGACCACGCGCGACGGACGGGTTTCCACCGCGCTTTCCGGGCGCGAGAAGCAGCTTCTGGAACAGGACATCCTGTCGAAATTCCTGCCGTTGCAGCGCTGGTTTCTCTCCGAACGCGGCCCCATCTCGGAAATATCGCTCTCCAATCTGGCCGAAACGGCCGACGGCCGACATGCCATCACCGCCGTCAAGGTGGCGTCGGGCGGTGAAAGCCGCGACTACCTGTTGCCGCTTTCAGCGCTATGGGGAGAGGAAAATCTCGACTTCGGCGCGCCCAAACTCTCCCATACGATCGCGAAATTGCGCCGCAGTTCGCGTGTCGGCGCGCTGATCGACGGCTCTTTCGACGATGATTTCGCCCGCCGGATGATCGACGGGATGCGCGGCGATCCGGTTTTCGGCGACGATTCCGACACGATTGCTTTCCACGGCGCCGACATCCTCAAGCGAATGCCGGAGATCGGCGATCCTTACCCGGTCTCCATCGGCGATTCGAATGTCTCGATCGCGTTTGGGGCAAATGTCGTCCTCAAATTCTACCGGCGGACACGCCGTGGCATCCGGCCCGACGTCGAAATCCAGAAATTCCTGACGGAAACCGCCGGTTTTACGCACACTCCCGCCTATCTGGGCGATGTCGAGCACCGGTCGCCGGGTGGCGACACGGCAACCCTCGCGGCGGCATTTGCCTTCACGCACAACCAGGGGAACGCGTGGAACGTGATCGCCGACGGATTGCAGCGCGACCTGGAAGATTTTGAGCTCGGCTCGCCGGATGCCGAAGCTTCCGGGTTTGCATTTCCACTCATGATGGGGCCGTTGCTCGGACGCCGAACCGCTGAAATGCACCGCGCTTTGTCCACAAGCACCGACAACCCCGCATTCGCGGTCGAGCGGATCACGGGCGAGGACGTGGAAAAATGGACGCGCGAGGCGCTGGCGGATTTCGAGGCGATGCTCGATCTCCTGGCGCGGCCACTGCCGCCGATGTCGGGCGATGCGCGCATCGCGATCGATGAGGTGATGGCCGGGCGCGCGTCTCTTGCTTTCCGGTTGCGGGCGGCGGCCGAAATGCGTCCTCGTGGTGCCCGTTCGCGGGTGCACGGCGATTTTCGCCTTGGCCGCGTGCTGGTGGCGCAGGATGATCTGATGATTGTGGGGCTGGGCGGCGCGGCGGAAGCGGATCGTGAAAAGACGTCGCCGCTGCGGGATGTAGCCGACATGTTGCAATCCCTGCATGAAGCCGCCGATGGGGCGCTGCGCCGGCTTCACCCGGCCACGGAGCCGGAACCGGCGCTGGTCGGACGCGTCGCCCAATGGAGCGCCATTGCGCGCCGCGATTTCCTTGCCGCCTATCGCGAGCACATTGCTGGCTCCTCGTCGCATCCGGATGATCCGCGCTTCGCCCAAAGCCTGCTCGATCTGTTTGTCATAGGCAATTCGGCGCGGGCCGTCGCCGCCGGCCTGAAGGAGGAATTCAACGGCGATCGAGGCGCATCTCGCCGCGCTGATGGAACTGGCGAAGGGCGGCATGCTCCTGTCCGGAGACTTCGCATAAAGTGAGTTCAGCGAACCCTTCCAAGCATATGGTTCTGAACGGATTTGTAATCTGGCGCTCTCGCAGAGACGCCGGGCCACCGGTGAAGCGGATGGCCCATGCCGGCGCGGGATGCTATCCGTGACCGGCAATCCGACAACCCGCGACCCAACAGCAAGGCAGGCATGATGCATTCTTCGGTCGACGACTTTATCGGCGAACTCAAGACCTGGATCGAGATCGAGACGCCGACATACGACAAGACGGCGGTGAACCGCCTTGGCGCGCTCATCGAGAAGACCTGCCGCGACGAAGGGCTGATTGTCGACCGCGTGCCGGGCGCACCGGGTCTCGGCGATACGATCCGCGCCCGAAGCCGCGCGCCGAACGGGCAAAAGGGGCTGCTCTCGCTCGCCCATTTCGACACGGTCCATCCAACCGGGACATTGGCGAACGGGCTGCCATGGCGGCAAGACGGCGACAAGCTCTACGGCCCCGGCACTTCCGACATGAAGGCCTGCGCGTTGCTAACCCTCGAGGCGTGGCGCACGCTCAAGGCCGCCGGCAAGGTTCCGGATTTCCCTATCACCTTCCTGTTCACGCCCGACGAGGAGGTCGGCAGCCCGGGTTCGCGCGCCATTATCGAGGAGGAGGCGAAAAATTCCTTCGCCTCCCTGGTGGTCGAGGCGGCGCGCGACGGCGGCAAGATCGTCACGGCGCGCAAGGGCGTGGCGCGGTTCGTCATCAAGGCGGAAGGCGTCGCCTCTCATGCCGGCACGGCCTTCGACAAGGGCCACAGCGCCATCAGCGAAATGGCGCGCCAGATCGTCTTCCTCGACAGCCTCGTCGACACGGCGAATGGCATCACCCTCAATGTTGGCATGATCAACGGCGGCACGACGCCCAATACGGTGGCGCAATTCTGTACGGTGGAAGTCGATGTCCGCGTCAAAACGCTGGATCAGGCCGAGCCAATCGTGAAAGCAATCCACGGCATCAAACCGCACGATCCCAAGGTGAAGCTGACCGTCGAAGGCGATCTGAACCGGCCGCCCTTCGCTCCGGATGCCGGGTCGAAGGCGCTTTTTTCACATGCGCGGAAACTTGCCGGCGATATCGGCATCGATCTTGTCGGCATCCATGCCGGCGGCGGCAGCGACGGCAATTTCACCGCGGCGCTCGGTGTTCCGACGCTGGATGGGCTTGGCGTTGACGGCGCTGGCGCGCATACCTTGCAGGAGTACATTTTCGTTTCCAGCATCCAGCCGCGCGTCGATCTCTTCGCGTCTCTTCTGGCGAACACCCGGCCGGAGGATGTCGCTCCCTAACACCGAGCGAAAAGACTTGCATTTGGCGTGTTGCCGGTGGCGGAATGGTCATCCGGCGGGGCAGGGAGGAATGGCAGGATGATCAGTCCAATCGAGGGTAGAAATGTCGTCATTACCGGCGGCACGGGAGCGCTCGGCGAGGCGGTGGTCGCGCGCTTTGCCCGGGCCGGCGCGATCTGCCACGTGCCGAGCCGCAAACCGTTCGACACGGGCCGCTTCGCGCTGGCGGATGGCGGGCAGGTCAGGGTGGTTGAAGGCATCGACCTTGCCGACGAAGCGACCACCGACCGTTTCTTCGACGAGATTCCGGAACTGTGGGCGTCGGTGCATCTGGCCGGCGGATTTGCCATGGCGCCGCTCGCCGACACGTCGCGGGAAGATTTCGCCCGCATGATGGACATGAACGCGGCAACGGTCTTTTTCTGTTGCCGGGCCGCCGTGCGCAACATGCGCAAGGCGGGGCGCGGCGGGCGCATCGTCAACGTTTCGGCAAGGCCGGGGCTTGATCCGCGCAAGGGAGCCGGGATGGCCGCCTATGCGGCGAGCAAGGCCGCGGTCGCGGCGATCACGCTGGCGTTGGCGGAGGAGTTGAAAAAGGAAACGATTTTGGTCAACGCGGTGGCGCCCTCGACCATCGACACGCCGGCCAACCGCGAAGCCATGCCCAACGCCGATACGTCGAAATGGCTTTCGCCCAAGGCGGCGGCCGAGGCGATCGTGCATCTCGCATCGCCCACCAATATGGAAGTCAACGGGGCGATCCTGCCGCTCTATGCGAGAGTTCTGAAACGCGTTCAGGCCGTGCGCGTCTCGACACGGATATTGCCGTCCTTGGAGACCGCATGCTCCAGTTCACCGCGCCGCAGCATATAGTTCACATGCGCGTGCACTTCGCTGAAGGCGAAGCTGAGCTGGTGCGGATCGAGGGCGCGCGTGAAGAGGACCGGGACGAGATCGGCGACGGAATGAGGCTTGCCGGCGCAGGCCTCGGCGATCAGCCCGCAGCGTTCCGCATGATGCTCGATGAGTTCGCTGCAGCGTTCATGCAACCCATGGAAGGGTAGCTGATGTCCAGGCAGCACGAGCGCGTCGGCGGGAAGGCTCGCCCGGAGACTTTTCAGGGAGCGCAAATAGAGGCCGAGCGGATCGCCTTCCGGATCGACGGCCCAGACGCTGATGTTGGGGCTGATCCTGGCGATGACCTGGTCGGCCGCCAGAAAGATTTTTTCTGAGGCGCAGTACAGCATCAACTGCTCAGGCGCATGGCCGTCGCCGGTGAATATTTGGAACTCGCGGCCGCCGATGGTCAGAACGTCGCCAGCGACGACCCGCGTGAAAGTTGGCGGCAGCGGCGACACCATGCGCAGGTAATTGTGCCCTTGCGACGTCACCCGCTCGACCGTTTCCGGATCCATGCCGTGCCGGCTGTAGAATTCCCGGTAGGGCTGAGCCTCCAGCGCGCCGGGGCTCAGCGAAATGGTGAGGCAACCGAGATAGGCTGTCTGGCTGGTCAACAGCGGCAGGTCGAATTTCCCGCACAGCCACCCGGCAAGGCCGATATGGTCGGGATGATAATGCGTCACGATCAACCGCGTCAGCCGCCGGCCGGCCAGCGGTCCATCGACCAGCGCCTGCCATATGTCACGGGTCGGTTGGTCGCCGATGCCGGTGTCGAGCACCGCCCAGCCATCGCCATCCTCGATCAGGTAGATGTTGACGTGGTTGAGGCGGAAGGGAAGGGGGATGCGGGTCCACAATATGCCCGGCGCGATCTCGATCGTCTTGCCGGTTTCCGGGGGTTCGGCGTAGGGGAAGGTGAGGCGGCTTTCTTCGGTCTTCTTCAGCATCGTTTTCTCTACAAGGGGGCAAGGGCCGGATCGCCCGTTGCGAGGTCGAATTTTCATGGTTCGCCCGGTGCCTACACCAAAACCCCCGCATGCGCAGCAAAAACCACGGCTGTGATTGGCGACAGACGGGCTCGATTTGCTGGAACAGCGTTAGCTGTCATGTGGTGCTGCCGGAGCCGGGGATTGGCGTGAAACTGTGCCGGATCACTCAAAGAACAAACCGTCATGCCAACATCCATACCCGCCGACAAACCGTACAGTTCCGACATCGATGGCGGTTACGCATGGCTGCGGCTTGCCGTTTCGATGCTTATCGCGACGATCGGCGGCGTCGGCATGTGGGCGGTGGTGGTAGTCTTGCCGGCGGTGCAGGCCGAATTCTCCATCGACCGCGGCGAGGCCTCGCTTCCTTATACAATGACGATGATCGGCTTCGCGGTCGGCAACGTCCTGATCGGCCGGGTCATCGACCGCGTCGGCTTCATGCTGCCGGCGATCGTCGCCGCGCTGATGCTGGGCGGTGGCTTCCTGCTTGCGTCGCTGGCCGGGTCGGTCACGCAGTTCGCCCTCGTGCAGGGATTGCTGATCGGCGTCGGCGCGGCCGCCACGTTCGGACCCCTCATCGCCGATATTTCGCACTGGTTCGCCAAACACAGGGGCAAGGCGGTGGCGGCCGCGGCATGCGGCAATTACCTTGCCGGCGCCATCTGGCCGACCGCTATCGAGGGCTTCGTGAACACGGATGGCTGGCGCGACGTCTATGTCGGGATCGGCGTCATCTGCCTCGCCACCATGACGCCGCTCCTGCTTCTTTTGCGGCGCAAATCGCCCTATCGCGGCGATCCGGCGGGCATTCCCACCCTGTCGGCGCATACCGTCAAGCCGATTTCAGTATCGCCGCGCGCCTTGCAGATCCTGCTCATCTGCGCCGGCCTTGGCTGTTGCGTGGCCATGTCGATGCCGCAGGTGCACATGGTCGCCTATTGCACGGATCTGGGCTATGGCGCGGGCGCGGGCGCCCACATGCTGTCGCTCATGCTGTTCGGCGGCGTGGCGAGCCGGCTTTTCTCGGGCGGGCTCGCCGACCGCATCGGCGGTATCCCGACGCTTCTCATGGGGTCGGTCCTGCAATGCATCTCGCTCTTCCTTTACATCCCGTTCGACGGCCTTGCGTCGCTTTATGTCGTCTCGCTCGTTTTCGGGTTGGCCCAGGGCGGCATCGTGCCGTGTTACGCCATCATCGTGCGCGAATATCTGCCGGCGGCGGAAGCAGGAAAGCGCGTCGGCATCGTCATCATGGCAACCATTACCGGCATGGCGCTCGGCGGCTGGATGTCGGGCTGGATCTACGACCAGACGGGCTCTTATGAAGCCGCGTTCCTCAACGGCATCGTCTGGAACTTGATGAACATCTCGGTGATGACGATACTGCTTTTCCGCTCGGGAACGCTTAGTTCCAGAGCGGCCTGAAATTCACGCCTCGTCGAGCCTGGTGTGGCGCAGCCTTTCGTTGCGGACACGCAGCCATTCGACGACCAGCAGAAGCAGGATGGCCAAGGTCACCAGCATGGTGGCGACGGCGGTGATCGACGGGTTCAGGCTGTCGCGCAAGCCGTCGAACATCTCGCGGGGAATGGTGCGCTGCTGCGGCGCCGCCAGCAGCAGGATCGTCACGACCTCGTCGAAGGAGACGGCGAAGGCGAAGAGCGCCCCGGAGATCACCCCCGGCCGCACCAGTGGCAGCATGATTTTGCGAAACACGGTGAGCGGCGGCGCGCCGAGGCTTGAGGCGGCGCGGGCGAGGTTGCGGTCGAAGCTTGCCAGCGCGGAACTGACCGTCACCACGACAAACGGCGCGCCGAGCGCGGCGTGGGCCATGATCAGCCCCGTATAGGTCTGGGTGAGGCCGAGCGGCGCGAAGAAGAAATAGAGGCCGACCGCGACAATGACGATGGGGACGACCAGCGGCGACAGGAGAAGCGCGGTGACCAGCGCCTTGCCGCGAAAATCGGCGAGCGACAGGCCGATAGCCGCCAGCGTGCCGAGCACGCTGGCGATGAAGGCGGCGGGAATGCCGATCAGGAAGGAGTTCTCGACCGCCAGCCGCCATTTCTCGCTGGCGAACACGTCGCGGTACCAATGCAGGGTGAAACCGCGCATCGGATAGGTGAGGAAGTTCGAATCGTTGACCGACAGCGGCAGGATGGCGAGGATCGGCACGATCAGGAAGATGAGGACAAGCGTCGCGAAGATGGCGAGCAGCAGCCTCGAGATGCGTTCGGTGCGGGTCTTGGCGGACGGGTTCATCAGCCAAGCCTCACCTGGTTGAGGCCCGCCAGCCGCGAATAGGCGAAATAGAGGATCGCCGTGGCGCTCAGAAGGAGCACGCCGAGTGCCGCCGCCAGGCCCCAATTGGCGCTCTGCGTCGTGTAGAAGGCGATGAAATAGGCGAGCATCTGGTCGTTGGCGCCGCCGACCAGCGTTGGCGTGACGTAATAGCCGAGCGCCATGATGAAGACGAGCAGCGTGCCGGCCGCGACGCCCGGCAGGGTTTGCGGCATGTAGACCTTCCAGAAGGCGACGGCCGGATGGGCCCCGAGAGAAATCGCGGCGCGTACATAGGTCGGCGGGATCGATTTCATGGTGGCGATGATCGGCAGGATCATGAAGGGCAACAGCACATGAGTCATGGCGATGATGACGCCGGTGCGGTTGTAGATGAGGCGGATCGGGGCATCGATCAGGCCAATGGCCATCAGCGCCTGGTTGACGACGCCCTGATCCTGCAGAAGCACGATCCATGCGGCGGAGCGCACCAGCAGCGAGGTCCAAAGCGGCAGAAGCACGAGGATCATCAGTAGGCCGGCGCGGCGCGAGGGCGCGTTGGCCACGTAATAGGCGAGGGGAAAGCCGAGCAGAAGGCATAGCACGGTCACCGTCACCGAAATCAGCACGGTCCTGATGAGCACGGAAATATAAAGCGATTGCTCGGGTGGACGGTGGACGATCTGGTCGGCGGCGTTGCGCTCCAGATCGACGGATCGCAGCAGGAAGAAATCGGTCAGCGGTCCGGCGGCATGCGCCAGAGCGATCCAGGTCTTCTGGTCGCCCCAGGCCGGCTCGATCCCGATCAGCGTGTCGCGCCAGGAGGGCGGATCGCCATCCACTTTGCGCAGGGCGCGGCCCGTGTCCATGGCGAGGCTGCGGCCGTCGTCGAGCGCGTAATTCAGGCGTCTGGCGGCGATGGCCACGGTATGGGCCTTCATGGAGGCGCGAACGTCGCGGCCGAGCGCGGCGTACATCGCGTCCGTCGGCGGCGAATGGCGGTCCCATTGCTTCAACATCGCCGAGGCATGCGGCCAGGTCTGTGCGATGTCGGTGTCGATCACGGCCCGGCGCAGCATGTCGCCGATGGGGATGATGAAGGAGAACATCAGGAACAGGAAAAGCGGCGCGACCAGTCCGATCGCCAGCAACCGCCGGCGGCGTCCGGCGCGCGCGAGGTCGCGCCGGAGCTTTGCCCGGTTATCCCGAAGGGGTTCCGCCGTCACCCGTTCCTTCTCCGGCCTGCCAGAATCAGTTGCTGGCAACCCAGGTGTTGAAGCGCTCGTTCAGCTTGTCGATATTCTCCAGCCAGAAGGCATCGGAGATATGCACGACGTTGGCGAAGTTTTCCGGCGCGGTCGGCAGGTCGGGCAGGCGCGCCTTGTCGATCAGCGGAGTCGCCGCCTTGTTGGTGACGCCGTATGCGATGGCTTCGGGCAGCTTGGCCTGGTTTTCGGCCTTGCCGACGAAGTCGAGATATTTGTAAGCGTCGTCGACATTGGGCGAGGTTTTCAGGATCACCCAGCTATCGATCGTGTAGAGGCCGCCATTCCACTGGATGCCGAAATTGCGGTGATCGTCATGATTGGCGGCGTCGATGCGGCCATTATAGACCGAGGTCATGGCGACTTCGCCGGAGGCCAGAAGCTGCGGCGGCTGCGCGCCAGCCTTCCACCAGACGACGTCCTTCTTGATCTCATCGAGTTTCTTGAAGGCGCGGTCGACGCCTTCGGGCGTCGCAAGGACCTTGTAGACATCGCCCGGCGCGACGCCGTCGGCCATCAGGGCGATTTCCAGATTGGTCTTGGGTCCCTGGCGCAAGCCGCGCTTGCCGGGATATTTCTTCATGTCGAAGAAATCGGCCCAGCTTTTGGGTGCGTCCTTGATCTTGTCCTTGTCGTAGCCGAGCACGAAATCATAGACGATGGCGCCAACGCCGCAATCGTTGACGGCGGCATCGATATAGGAATTCTTGCCGCCGATCTTCGACCAGTCGAGAGGCTTGAAAAGGCCCTCGTCGCAGCCCGCCTGAAGCTCCTCGCTCTCGACCTGAACGACATCCCAGCCCGAATCCGTGCCGCCCTCGACCTTGGAGCGCAGGACGCCGATGCCGCCATCCCAGCTTTCGTCGATCATGTTGACGCCGGAGGCCTTCATGAAGGGTTCGAAATAGACCTTCTTTTGCGCCGCCTGATAGGCGCCGCCCCACGAAACGACCGTGAGCGGCCGTGCGACCGCCGGAATGGCGAGCAAAGCGGCGCCTGCAAGGGCTGTTGCAAGGATGCTAGTATATTTCAGTGACTTTTTCATTTTCCTTCTCCTTTTTTATTCCTTTGGGGGCGACCTGCCGGAAACCCGCTTCAATCAATCGGCAAGGCGCGGGCGTCCTCGGCGCGCCAACCGATCTCCACGCCGGCGCCGATCGAAGCGTTTTTCGCCTCCCGCACGGGCGCCTTGACGATGAATTCATGGCCTCCCTTGGTGGTCAGCGTCAGCCGCATGTGATCGCCGTGATAGATGATGTTGGCGATGGTCGCGGCGAATTTGTTGTCGACGACGGTTCCCGGCTCGACAAGCGAGACGGATTCCGGGCGGATCGACAGGAGCACACGGTCCGCCGCTTTGGCGCCGGCCGCCGCCTCGCAGGCGATGCGATCCCCGGGCGTCGTGAGCGCCGTGGCGCGCGTGCCCGACAAATGTTCGATCGTGGCGTCGATGCGATTGTTCTCACCGATGAACTGCGCCACGAACGCCGTCTCGGGGCGTTCGTATATGTCGCGGGGCGGGGCGACCTGCTGGACGCGGCCCTTGTTGAACACCGCGACGCGGTCGGACATGGTCAGCGCCTCGCTCTGGTCGTGCGTCACATAGATCACCGTGACGCCGAGGCGTTGGTGCAAATCCTTGATCTCGTACTGCATGTGCTCGCGCAACTGCTTGTCGAGCGCGCCGAGTGGTTCGTCCATCAGCACCAGCTTTGGCTCGAAGATGAGCGCGCGCGCCAGCGCCACGCGCTGTTGCTGGCCGCCGGAAAGCTGGCCCGGCATGCGGCCGCCATAGTCTTGCATGCGCACCATCTCGAGCGCGCCGGCGACGCGCTCTTTGCGTTCGGCCTTGCCGATGCCGCGCACGCCGAGCGGAAAGGCGAGGTTTTCGGCGACGCTCATATGCGGAAACAGGGCGTAGTTCTGGAAGACCATGCCGATGCCGCGCTTGTGCGGCGGCACGCGGGTGATGTCTTCACCGCCGACGAAGATCGTGCCGCGCGTCGGCACCTCGAAGCCGGCCAGCATCATCAGGGTGGTGGTTTTGCCGGAGCCCGACGGGCCAAGCAGCGTCAGGAATTCGCCCGCGGCGATGTCGAGGTCGAGATCGCGAACGACCAGCGTTTCGCCGTCGTAGGTCTTCTCGACGCCGGCGAAGCGCACGGTTCCGCTCTGCTGGCTGCTGCCCGATTCCACGGAAAAATGAGGCATTGCAGTCAAGTGGAACTCCGGCCGGCAGTTTAGCGCAAACGCATTCAATTTTAGGGATGGCGCGATGTCCAGCCATTATTTGATATTTCGATGGCCCCGACGCCATTTGGCCGCCGATGGCGGCGTGAATTGATTGGACGAAGATCAGCCTGTAAGCAATTGACCAAGAATTGTTTCGACAAATCCGCACGGAAAAATATTCAGGGAGAGACCATTATCATGAAGACACGCGCCGCCGTCGCCATCGCCGCAGGCAAGCCGCTGGAGATCATGGAGGTTGATCTGGAGGGGCCGCGCGAGGGCGAGGTGCTGGTCGAGATCAAGGCGACCGGCATTTGCCACACCGACGAATTCACGCTTTCGGGCGCCGATCCCGAAGGGCTGTTTCCGGCGATCCTCGGCCATGAGGGCGCTGGCGTGGTGGTCGATGTCGGCAAGGGGGTGACTTCGGTCAAGAAGGGCGACCACGTCATCCCGCTCTATACGCCGGAATGCCGTCAGTGCCCGTCCTGCCTGTCACGCAAGACCAATCTGTGCACCGCGATCCGCTCCACGCAGGGGCAGGGCGTCATGCCCGACGGCACCAGTCGCTTCTCGATCGGCAAGGACAAGATCCACCATTACATGGGCTGCTCGACCTTCTCCAACTTTACGGTGCTGCCGGAGATCGCGGTGGCCAAGGTCGATCCGGAAGCGCCGTTCGACAAGATCTGCTACATCGGCTGTGGCGTGACGACGGGCGTCGGGGCGGTGATCAACACGGCGAAAGTCGAAGCCGGCGCAACCGCCGCCGTCTTCGGGCTCGGCGGCATCGGGCTGAATGTCATTCAGGGCTTGAAGCTCGCAGGCGCGGACATGATCATCGGCGTCGACGTCAACAACGACAAGAAGGAGTGGGGCGAGCGTTTCGGCATGACGCATTTCGTCAATCCCAAGGAGGTCGGCGATGTCGTCCAGCATCTCGTCAACATGACCAAGCGTGGCGCCGACCAGATTGGCGGGGCGGACTATACGTTCGACTGCACCGGCAATGTGACGGTCATGCGCCAGGCGCTGGAGGCCTGCCATCGCGGCTGGGGCCAGTCGATCGTCATCGGCGTCGCGGGGGCCGGGCAGGAAATCGCGACGCGGCCCTTCCAGCTCGTTACAGGGCGCACATGGAAGGGTACGGCGTTCGGCGGTGCGCGAGGGCGCACCGATGTGCCCAGGATTGTCGACTGGTACATGGCGGGCAAGATCGAGATCGATCCGATGATAACCCACACGCTCAAGCTGGAAGACATCAACACGGGCTTCGACCTCATGCATGCGGGCAAGAGCATTAGAAGCGTGGTGGTATATTGATTTATTGAGAAGAGGAGAGCCGCCGACCATCAAAGGCCAGAAACCTTGGGCCGACGACTTCAAGTTGGACAGTCAACAGGGAGGAAGACATGCCGGAAAAGCTGCATCCGAACATAGACAGGGGCCGGCCGAAGAAGAGCGCGAGATTCAAGGGTGGCACGCTTGTCTGCGCCTGCGTGAACAATCCTGTGGAAGTCGAGATCACCGGACAGGTCGCGCATAATCACGCCTGCGGCTGCAGCAAATGCTGGAAGCCGGCCGGCGCGCTGTTTTCGGTCGTCGCCGTCGTGCCGACCGACAATGTCACCGTCAGCGCCAACAAGTCCAAGCTGAAGGTGGTTGACAAGAAGGCGCTCATCCAGCGCCATGCCTGCCGCGCCTGCGGCGTGCATATGCACGGGCCGGTCGAACGCGACCATCCGTTCAAGGGATTGTCCTTCATCCATCCCGAACGGTTCAAGGAAAGCGGATGGGCGCCCCCCGGCTTCGCCGCCTTCGTTTCCTCGATCATCGAGTCCGGCGTCCAGCCGTCGAAGATGAAGGGCATTCGCAACCGGCTGACAAAGGCGGGACTGGAGCCTTACGACTGCCTGTCGCCCGGCCTGATGGACTATATCGCCGAGTGGATGGCGAAGAAGTCCGGCGCGCTGCCCGCGTGATCATCGATCCGAGTGCCCGGGGTACCGATATGGCTGAGACATTCGACGGCGGCTGCGCCTGCCGGCAGATCCGCTACCGGATGAACTGTCGGCCGTTTTTTGTCCATTGCTGCCATTGCAGTTGGTGCCAGCGCGAGACCGGCTCGGCTTTCGCCGTCAACGCCATGATCGAAGGCGACCGGGTTGATCTTCTCGCCGGCGAGCCCGAGCGCATCGTCACGCCGAGCCTCAGCGGCAAGGGGCAGATGGTCATGCGCTGCCCGAACTGCCGCGTCGCGGTATGGAGCCACTATTCCGGGAGCGGGGATGCCGTGAGTTTCGTGCGGGTCGGTACGTTGGACGATTCCGCATCGATGCCGCCCGACATCCACATTTACACATCCACAAAGCTGCCCTGGGTGAGGCTCCCGGAAGGCGTGCCAGCCGTTCCGGAATCTTACAAGGCCAGCGACTATTGGCCGCCCGAAACGATGGCGCGCTGGCACGCGGCGCGCACGAAAAAAAGGACATGACCATGCTGTTTCCCGCAACGATCGCCGGCAGTTTGCCGAAACCGGGCTGGCTGGCCGAGACCGAAAAGCTCTGGCCGAAATGGAAGCTGGAGGGCGCGGCGCTCGATCAGGCGAAGCGCGACGCGGCTCTGGTGTGGATCAAGCATCAGGAGGATGCCGGGATTTCGGTGGTTTCCGATGGCGAGCAGTTCCGCCGGCATTTCGTGCATGGCTTCCTGGAAACGGTGGAAGGCATCGACTGGCAGTTGATGACCAAGATGGGCATCCGCAATAATCGATACGAAGCGGATGTGCCCACGGTGACCGGCAAGCTGAAACGCAGCCGCCCGGTGCACAAGGACGAGGCGGCGTTCTGCCGGGAGCACGCCAGCAACGGACTGAAATTCACGCTGCCCGGCCCGATGACCATCTGCGACACGCTGGCCGACGCCCATTACGGAAAGCGCGCCGACATGGCGATGGCCTTTGCCGAGATCCTTAACGAGGAAGCGCTCGAACTGGAAGCGGCGGGCGTTGATGTCGTCCAGTTCGACGAGCCGGCCTTCAATGTCTTTATGGACGAGGTCAATGAATGGGGCGTGGCGGCGCTGGAACGCGCCGCGCGCGGGCTGAAATGCGCCACCGCCGTGCATATCTGCTATGGCTACGGCATCGAGGCCAACATCAAGTGGAAGGAGACGCTGGGCTCCGAATGGCGCCAGTACGAAAAGATATTTCCGGCCCTCAATGCATCCACGATCCAGCAGGTTTCGCTTGAATGCGCGAATTCCCATGTGCCGATGTCGCTGATCAAACTGCTTTCCGACAAGCAGATCATGGTCGGGGCGATCGATGTCGCAACCGACAAGGTGGAGACGCCGGAAGCGGTGGTCGCGGTGATCGAGGAAGCGCTCAAATACGCGGACGCCGAACGCATCCAGCCCTGCACGAATTGCGGCCTGGCGCCGCTGTCGCGCGCGGTCGCGGAAGGCAAGCTCAAGGCGCTGGGCGCGGGCGCGAGGTTGGCGCGGAAGCGGTTTGGGTAGTTTCTGATCCTGATCGGCAGGACCGACCTTCCATTCGGAAACCTGGTGCGTCCTTCGAGGCTCGCCCCCAAAAGCGGCGTGAGCATTGCGGCCGAATAGCGGGCTCACTCCTCAGGATGAGGGAGGTCCAAGCCGTCTTTATGCGGGAAAATGGCAGGGACGGTCCTCATCCTGAGGTGCGAGCGGAGCGACCCTCGAAAGACGCACTATCATGCCGGTCGCCGTGCTTCTTCCGGTCTCATTCCACCGGACGCCGCCGTCATGGCGTCGGCCGCCGCGCGCACTTTCGCCCCCAGCTCCTCAACGCGCTCATAGGGCAGTCTGACAGCCGGACCTGAAATGGAAAGACCGGCAACCGCCTCGCCATATTCGTTGAAGATCGGGGCGGCGATGCAGCGCATGCCGATCGTGTGCTCCTCGTCGTCGATCGACCATCCTCGTGCGCGGATGGCTTCGAGATCGGCATGGAGCGCCGCCTGCGTATCAAGCGTCTTGTCCGTAAAACGTCCCAGCTTGCGCCGCCCAAGGAGAGCGTCGATCTCCCGGTCTGGGCGCGCCGCGAGGATGGCCTTGCCGATACCCGATGCATGCATCGGACCGCGACGCCCCGGGCGAAAGAAAGCGCGCATGGGTGCGTGGCTTTCGACTTGCGAGATGAAGACGACGTCGCCCTCGTCCTCGATGGCGAGGTTCGCGGTCTCGCCGCTGTCCTGCATCAATCGCTTCAGGAAGGGGCGGCCGATCGTGCCGAGCTTGCGCTGACGCAGAAAGCCGTTGCCGATCTCGAACGCCTTGACGCCGATCGTCCATTGGCCGGTTTCCGGATCGGCGGCGACCATGCCGTGGCTGGCGAGCGAGGTCAGCAGCCGGTGGGTAGTCGAGGGGGCCATGGCGGTGGCCTCCGCGATGTCGGTCAAGAGCGCGCCGTCGCGCGCCGAAACGATCGCCAGCATGTTGAGCGCCCGGTCCAGAACCTGCACGGAGGAGGGAGCCGCGTGGTCGCCGGGCTTGCGGCCACGGCGGGCGCGTTGTGGTTCCGCTCTCTCCTTCATTCGGTCCCTTTCTATTTCTTCCTTACATCACCGGCTTGGCCCGCCGACAAGGGAGGCCGGGTCGCTTCCCTCGGAAAACTTGAAATTCCTTATTTCTATATCATGGAAATTATTTCCATTTTATTCTTTTCAACCCGCCGGCAGAAGCTATAGTCGCAGCCATCAGGATGGAGGTTGCCATGGCCAGGATGCGTGCCGTCGATGCAGCGGTGTTGATTCTCGAGAAGGAAGGGGTGGATTGCGCGTTCGGCGTGCCCGGCGCGGCGATCAATCCGCTCTATTCGGCGCTGAAGGCGCGGGGTTCGATCCGTCACATCCTGGCGCGCCATGTCGAGGGCGCCTCGCACATGGCCGAAGGTTACACCCGCGCCAGGGCAGGCAATATCGGCATCTGTCTCGGCACTTCGGGGCCGGCCGGCACCGATATGATCACCGGGCTTTATTCGGCGTCTGCCGATTCCATCCCGATCCTGTGCATCACCGGGCAGGCGCCGCGGGCGCGGCTGACCAAGGAGGATTTCCAGGCGGTCGATATCGCTTCGATCGCCGCGCCCGTGACCAAATGGGCCGTCACCGTCATGGAGCCGGCGCTGGTGCCGTTCGTGCTGCAAAAGGCGTTCCACACGATGCGTTCCGGCCGGCCGGGTCCGGTGCTGGTCGATCTGCCGATCGACGTGCAACTTGCCGAGATCGAGTTCGATGCCGAAACCTACGAGCCTCTGAAGCCCTACCGGCCGGAAGCGACCCGCGCGCAGGCGGAGAAGGCGCTTGCCATGCTCAATGCTTCCGAGCGGCCGCTGATCGTCGCGGGCGGTGGCATCATCAATGCCGATGCCTCCGACCTTCTGGTCGAATTCGCCGAGATCGCCGGCGTGCCGGTCATCCCTACCCTGATGGGATGGGGCGTCATCCCCGACGACCATCGGCTGATGGCCGGCATGTGCGGGCTGCAGACCTCGCACCGTTACGGCAACGCGACGCTGCTCGCCTCCGATTTCGTGCTCGGCGTCGGCAACCGCTGGGCGAACCGCCATACGGGCACGATCGAGACCTATACGAGAGACCGGAAGTTCGTCCACGTCGACATCGAACCGACGCAGATCGGCCGCGTCTTCGCGCCGGATTTCGGCATCGTCTCGGACGCCGGGGCGGCGCTGAAGCTGTTCCTCGACGTCGCGACCGAATGGAAGACGGCGGGCAAGCTGCGTGACTGGTCGGGCTGGGCGGCGGAGTGCCGCGAGCGCAAGCGCACCATGCTTCGCAAGACGCATTTCGACCAGGTCCCGCTGAAGCCGCAGCGCGTCTATGAGGAGATGAACAAGGCCTTCGACCGCGACACGTGCTTCGTCTCCACCATCGGCCTCAGCCAGATCGCCGGCGCCCAGTTCCTGCATGTCTACCGGCCGCGCAACTGGATCAATTGCGGCCAGGCCGGGCCACTCGGCTGGACATTGCCGGCGGCGCTCGGCGTGCGCGCAGCCGATCCGGACCGGCATATCGTGGCGTTGTCGGGCGACTACGATTTCCAGTTCATGGTCGAGGAACTGGCGGTCGGCGCGCAGCACAAGCTGCCTTATCTGCATGTCGTTGTGAACAACGCCTATCTGGGCCTGATCCGCCAGGCGCAAAGAGGCCTCGACATGGATTTCGAGGTCAGTCTCGCCTTCGACAACATCAACACGGGTGATGATGGCGAGGCAGGCTATGGCGTCGATCATGTCGCGGTTGCCGAGGCGCTCGGCTGCAAGGCGCTACGCGTGCGCAGTCCCAACGAGTTCGCCGACGCCTTCGCGGAGGCGAAGAAGCTGATGAAGGAGCACCAGGTGCCCGTCGTCGTCGAGTTCATCCTCGAACGCGTGACCAACATTTCCATGGGCGCGGACATCGACAAGGTCGTGGAGTTCGAGGAACTTGCCGAAAGGGGCGAGGACGCCCCGACCGCGATCGCCGCGCTGGCGGCGTTGGACTGAGGGGTGGAGCCGCGGTGACAATGCCATCAAAGGCGGCGCCGCGGCCCGCAGGATTTACCGGAGACCAGAATGCCGAAATTTAACGCCAATCTGACGATGCTCTTTAATGAAGTGCCGTTCCTGCAACGGTTTCATCGTGCTCGCAAGGCCGGATTCGAGGCGGTCGAGTTCCTCTTTCCGTATGAATTCGACAAACAGGCATTGAAACAGGCGCTGTCGGAGAACGGGCTGACACAGGTTCTGTTCAATCTTCCCGCTGGCGACTGGGCGGCGGGCGAGCGGGGGCTCGGTATCCTTCCCGACCGCGTCGAAGAGTTCCGGAAGGGCGTTGGATTGGCGATCGACTATGCGGAGACGCTCGGCTGTCCGCACGTGAACTGCCTTTCCGGCGTCGCGTCTCCCGATCATCCCGCCGAAGCGCTGCATGCGACCTTCGTCGCCAATCTGCGCTACACGGCGGAAGAATTGAAAAAGCGCGGCATCAAGGCGCTGATCGAGCCGATCAACCATTATGACATTCCCGGCTTTTTCCTGAATACGGTCGAACAGGCCGAGGCGATCATCGAGGAGGTCGGCAGCGACAACCTTTTCATCCAGTACGACCTCTACCACCAGCAGCGCACGAAGGGCGAACTGGTCGCGACGTACCTGAAGCACAAGGATCGCATCGCCCATATTCAGCTTGCCGATAATCCCGGCCGCAACGAGCCGGGAACCGGCGAGATCAACTATGATTTCGTGTTCGAGGCGCTGGATGCCGCCGGCTACGGGGGCTGGATCGGCTGCGAATACAAGCCAAAGGGCAATACGGAAGACGGGTTGGGCTGGATGGGCAAGGCCGGGCGTGCGAGGGCGGCGGCATAGCTAGTTTTCTACAAGGAGTTGGAATGACCACCATTGGATTCATCGGGCTCGGCATCATGGGGACGCCGATGGCGCTCAATCTGCAGAAGGCCGGGCACAAGCTTGTTACGTCGAAGCATCGCAAGCCGCCGGCGAAGAAACTGACGGATGGCGATCTGAAGGTGCTCGACACGCCGGCCGACGTGGCGCGCGCGGCCGAGATCGTCATCCTGATGTTGCCCGATACGCCGCAGGTACAGGAGGTGCTGTTTTCCGAAAACGGAGTCGCTTCAGGGCTTTCATCGGGCAAGCTGGTCATCGACATGAGCTCGATCTCGCCGATCGAGACCAAAAAATTCGCAAAGACAATCCGCGATCTCGGCGGCGATTATGTCGACGCGCCGGTATCCGGCGGCGAAGTCGGCGCCAAGGCGGGAACGCTGACCATCATGGCGGGCGGCTCCGAGGCCGCCTTCGACCGCGCCAGGCCGCTGTTTGAATTGATGGGCAAGAACATCACGCTGGTCGGCGATTGCGGCGACGGGCAGACCGCCAAGGTCGCCAACCAGATCATCGTCGCGCTCAACATTGCCGCGGTTTCGGAGGCGCTGGTGTTCGCGGCCAAGGCGGGAGCCGATCCGGCCAGGGTGCGCGAGGCGCTGATGGGCGGCTTCGCCTCTTCGCGCATTCTCGAAGTGCATGGCGAGCGCATGATCAAGCGCACATTCGATCCTGGGTTCCGCATCGAACTGCACCAGAAGGATTTGAACCTGGCGCTGGAAGGCGCGCGGGCGCTCGATGTGGCTTTGCCCAACACGGCGGCCACCCAGCAGCTTTTCCATTCAATGGTCGCCAATGGCGAGGGCGGGCTCGATCATTCCGGACTGGTACGCGTGCTAGAGCGGTTGGCGAACCACGCGGTCGCGTAGGTTCACGGCGAAGCCGCGACCGAATTTGCCGCCAGATAGCGGCGGGGGGGCTCGCCGAGCACGCGCTTGAACATGGTGGTGAAGGCTGCCGGACTTTCATAGCCCAGATCAAAGGCGACATTGGCAACCTTGTCGCCCGACATCAGCCTGGGCAGGGCGGCGAGAAGGCATGCCTGCTGACGCCATTCGGAGACAGCCAGGCCGGTCTCGCGCCGGAAGGCGCGCGTGAAGGCGGAGCGGCTCATCGCCATTTCAGCCGCCCAGCGGTCGATGGTTCCATGCGTGGACGGCGCGGCGACGAAGCGCCGGCAGATCTCCGCCAGCCGCGGTTCGCGCGGCAGGGGAAGCGAGAGCGGCGTCTGGCGCAGGCGCGGGATTTCTTCCAGGATGAGCGCCATGATCAGCCCGGCGCGGCCGGCCGGGTCATATTCAAACGGCAGTTCGAAGGCCTCGTCGAGAAGGCTCTTCATCAGCCCCGTCATGCGAACGACATGGCTCTGCGCCGGTCTGCTCGAGATCGCCATCGGCTCGACATAGACCGACCCGGTGGTCAGCGGTTCGATCACCTCCACCGAATGCGGCACCTCCGCCGGTATCCACAATGCGTGGTCGGGCAGGATCAGCCAGCGGTTGCGCTCGGCGGTGACGACCGCCATCCCCTTCAGCGCGCACAAAAGCTGCGAGCGCCTGTGGCTATGCGGCAGGATACGGTCGTCGGCCGGATATTCGGCCCGCCTCGCGATGACGGGACGCGGGATCGTTTCCAGATTGCTGATGTCGATCAACGTCAACGCTTTGACCCAGTCGCGAAAGAAATTGATCTAACCACGAAGGCAGGTCGCCATGCAACGCGCTATATCCGACGCTCGCATCGGCATGATTTGGAGCAGGGACTTGTCGCAGAACTCATCCATCGTTGAAAATCCCGCAACCGGCCCGGCCGTAGCGGCGGCGCAACATTCAAGCGAGCCCATCACGGCGGACCAGACGGTTTTCGCCGTTCTCTCGGCATTGGCCTTTTGCCATTTTCTCAATGACGTGATGCAGTCTCTGCTGCCGGCGATCTATCCGATGCTCAAGACCAACTATGCGCTGAGCTTTGCCCAGATCGGCTTCCTCACCTTCACCTTCCAGGGGACCGCGTCGCTGCTGCAGCCGGTCGTCGGCATCGTCACCGACAAGCGGCCGCAGCCCTATGCGTTGTTCTGCGGAATGGGGTTCACGCTGGTCGGGTTGCTGCTTTTGGCCAACGCCTCGCATTACTGGCTGCTGCTGGTCGCCGCCTCGCTGGTGGGAATGGGTTCGTCGATCTTCCATCCCGATGCGTCGCGGGTGGCGCGCATGGCGTCCGGCGGCCGGCACGGGCTGGCGCAATCGCTGTTCCAGGTCGGCGGCAATATCGGGACCTCGATCGGGCCGCTTCTGGCCGCCTTCATCGTCCTGCCCCACGGCCAGTCGAGCCTCGCATGGTTTTCGCTGGCGGCGCTCATCGGCATGATCGTGCTGTGGAATGTCGGCGGCTGGTACAAGCGTAACCATCTCGCCGTCGCGAAACGGGCAAGGGCCCAAGGAGCCGCGCCCGACCTGCCGCGCTCCCGCGTCCTGGGCACTCTCGTCGTTCTGGGAATGCTGGTGTTCTCGAAATACATCTATCTCGCCAGCCTGACGAGTTATTACATTTTCTACCTGATCCACAAATTTGGCGTGGACGTGCAGACGGGGCAGATTCTGCTGTTCGTCTTCCTGGGGTCGGTCGCGATTGGCACCATCGTCGGTGGTCCGCTCGGGGATCGCTTTGGCCGCAAATACGTAATCTGGGTGTCGATCCTGGGCGTGTTGCCGTTCACGCTGCTGCTCCCGCATATGGGGCTTGTCGGTACGGTAATTCTGACGGTTCCGATCGGGCTCATCCTGGCCTCGGCTTTTCCGGCGATCATCGTCTATGCGCAGGAATTGCTGCCGGGCCGGGTCGGGCTCGTCGCCGGCATCTTCTTCGGATTCGCCTTCGGCATGGGCGGTGTCGGCGCGGCCGGGCTCGGCATCCTCGCCGACTCCAAAGGGATCGAATTCGTCTATTCGATCTGCTCGTACCTGCCGGCGATCGGCCTGCTTACCGTGTTCCTACCCAATATCGAAGGATCGCGGAAGCGGACGGCGAAAGCCGCTATAAGGTTTGCTTAGAAGCGCGAAATGACCATGCTGTCCATGACGGCGCCGAGATGCAGCGCGGCGCCGAGAAGCACGCAGGCATGCCAAAGCGCTGTCTGGTAGCGCAGGCGCTGCCAGACATGGAAGATCACGCCGACGGAATAAACAACTCCCCCAGCCGCGATCAGCCAGAGTGTCGCCGGCGGCAAGGTCACGGATAGCGTGTTGAAGACGACGGCTCCGCTCCACCCCATCGCCAAATAGAAAATCACCGCGACGCGGTCGAAGCGACCGGGAAAGAGCAGCTTGATGGCGATACCCAAGGCCGCGGCGCCCCAGATGAAAACGAGCATCAGGCGCGCCGTCAGCGGATCGCCGACCTGTGCGAAAAAAGGTGTGTAGGTCCCCGCGATCAAAAGGAAAATCGCCGCGTGATCGAAACGGCGCAGGACCCATTTGGCGGGTGAGATCGGCCACATATTGTAGATGGCGGAAAGCGAAAGAACCGTCAGCAGCGATGCGACATAGAAGATCGTACCGACATATTCCCAAGGACCGGCATGGAACGCCGACAGGGCCAGCAGGATCGAACCGGCGGAGATTGCCAGCACCAAGCCGAGGACATGCACCACCCCGTCGGCGATAAGTTCGCCGCGGGAGAAGGTAAAGCGCCCGGCAAAGGGAATTTGCGTGGCGCCGGAATATGCGGTTTCGTCGACCATAACTCATCTATCATGTGCAACTCGACAGCTATTTGACAAGCATCAAGATCGCGACACCATGACGCCGCTACGTCGCTCGGCCGGTTACTGAACGTACACGGAGACGCTCGCCGCCCGGCCGACCGCGTCGATGACGGTCAGCGTCGAAAAGCCGTCGCCATCCGGCGTCCAGCTATTCATGCGGGTGCGCGACGTCGCGGGCAGAGGCTTGCCATTGGCCAGCCAGCGGAAAGGCGCGCGGCCACCTTGCAGTTTCAATACGAGCGGCGAGGCCGGCTGACCGGCGGAAGCGCTCAGTTCGACATGCGCCCCATCGGGCGGAAAGACGATCTGTGGCGGCGGTTCGGGTACACCATGCACGACCGGCAATTCACCCGGAGGCGTGAAATCGCGAAGCGTGACGGGAAGGTCGGCGCGCGCCTGGCGCAATGCGCCGGCGGGCGCCTGTGGCAGCGGGGTGATGGCGATGCCGGATTTGGCGAAGGCGTCGAACAGGACCGGCGCGGCCGAAACATAGCCGGCCAGCCCCGGCACCGGGCCGCCATCGGGCCGTCCGATCCACACGCCGAGCACATGACGGCCGTCGAAGCCGATCGACCACGCGTCGCGATAGCCATAGCTGGTGCCGGTCTTGTAGGCGATGCCGGTGGTGCGTGATCCCGCCGGCGGACGCACGCCGGACAGAATATCGGCGACCTGCCACGTCGCCTGCGGTTCCAGCAGCGCGGCGGTCCTTGGCTCGCCGACCGGCCGATCATGCAGCATCGTCACCCGGCCGCCATTGGGAAAGGCGGTGTAGAGCTGAACCAGATCGGTGAGGGTCAGCCCGACGCCGCCGAGGCCGATGGCCAGACCGGGCGCCTCGTCCTTTGGAAGCGCCGGCTTGACCCCCGCCTGCCGGAATCGCGCCATCAGCCGCAGCGGGCCGACGGCGTCGAGGAGGCGGATTGCGGGGACGTTCAGCGACATTTGCAGCGCCTGGCGAATGGTCACGTTGCCCTGGTAGCTCATGTCGAAATTGTGCGGCTGGTAGCCGCCGAAATCAGCCGGCCGGTCCTCGATCATCGTCTCCTGCGCCACCAGTCCTTCCTGGAAGGCGAGCCCGTAGATGAAGGGTTTCAGCGTCGAGCCCGGCGAGCGTTCGGCGTCCGTCATGTCGATCCAGCCGGCGCGCGCGGCATCGAAAAAGTCAGCCGATCCGACTTCGCCGAGAATGTCGCCGGTCGGCGCATCGGCCAGAACCATGGCGATCGACACTTTCGGACCGAGTTGCCGGGCGGCGTCGCGGGCGACCGCCTCCAGACCCTCCTGGACGCTGCGCTTGACGGTGAGTTCGAGGTGCCGCGCCGATGGCGTCTTGCGCATGGCTTCCGCCGTCGCCTGCGCGGCGAGAAGCGGCAATTCACGGCGCGTGGCTGGAATGGGCTCGGCAGTCGCCAAGGCGATCTCGCGCGGCACGATGATGCCGTCGCTCTTCATCCGGTCGAGCACGCGCAACCGGGCCTGCCGCGCTGCCTGAGGATGGCGGTCGGGGCGCCGCGCCTCTGGGGATTGCGGCAGGGAAACCAGAAGCGCCGCCTGCGCGACCGTCAGGCGCTTCGGCTCCTTGCCGAAATAGGCGAGCGAGGCGGCGCGCACGCCCTCCAGATTTCCGCCATAAGGCGCCAGCGTCAAATAGTCGGTCAGAATCTGGCGCTTGGTCAGCCGCCTTTCGATCTGGATGGCGCGCACGATCTGGATGACCTTCGCCCTGACGGATCGTTCATCGCGCGGCTCCAGCAGCCGGGCAAGTTGCATCGACAGCGTCGAACCGCCCGAGACGATATGGCCGTTCAAGATCAATTGTCCGGCGGCGCGGAACAGCGCCCGGATATCGACGCCATGATGCGAATAGAAGCGGTGATCCTCGTAGGCGATCAGCATTTTTATCAGTTTCGGATCGACATCCTCGATGTGGGTGGCGAGCCGCCAGCGGCCCTGCGGCGTGGCGAAGGCGCGCAACAGATTGCCGTCGCGGTCGACCACTTCCGTCGATACCAGCCCCGCCTCGGCGAGCGGCGGAGGCCAGGCGCGGTCGAGGGCGAGGAGGCCGAACCATGCACCGGCGCCAAGGATGGCGAGGAGGGGCAGGGCGAGGAGCGTGTATTTGAGCGGGCGGTTCATGGGCCGAGGCCCAAATCCACCGAAGGCCCCGCTCTATGTTGCCCCTCTCTGTCCTGCCGGACATCTCCCCCACGCGGGGGGAGATCATGTTGGCGCCATTGTCCGCGCCAATCGCCTGCATAACAGGAAATATACTGGAGCCGATGACGGCCGATCTCCCCGCATGTGGGGGAGATGTCCGGCAGAACAGAGAGGGGCAACGTAAAGCGCAACCTCAGCGGCTTCCCATATTCGGCACTCGTTTGACTTTAGCCCTACCGCGCCGCCTTCACCTCCATCGTACCGGTAGCGGTGCGGGCGGAGAGCTGCGGCCGATACATGTCCTCGATGCTGGCCGCCGGAAGCGCGTAGACGCCGGGCGTCACGGCGCGCACGACATAGGCGAGCGTCATGTCGCGATCGCTGGAGGCGGATCGATCGAAGGCTGCCACGAAACGATCGTCGCGGAATTCCGTATGCGCGGTCTCGGTGCTGCCAAGCCAGTCGAAATTGCTTAGCTGCGCGCTGCCGACAAGACCCGGATTGTCGATCTCGAAGCCGGCCGGCAGAAGGTCGGTGACCAGCACGCGCGACGGCCAGGCATTCTGTTCCGTCGCCTTGATGACCACGACGAAGCGCTCGTTCTGGGTGGCCTCGGTGATGTTCGCCTCCTTGCCGTCAAGCGTGTAATAGGTGCGCGAAATCGAGAAGCCGTCGCCGCCGGCCGGCAAGGGCTGCGCTGGCGCTGCCACGCTGGTGACCACCGCATCGACGGGGTTCGGCCCCCTGTTGGCGATGGTTATGGGATGATCCTTGAGTTCGCCGCCGTTGACGCGTTCGGAGAAGGCTCCCTTGTGCGGCGCGCCGTCGATATCCAGCGAAATCGCCTGCGATCCCGCCTTGATGGCTCGGGCGGCCAGCAGCAGCCAGGCTTCCTCCTGGGTGCTCGTGTGGCCATCCCTGTAACGGGCGCTCTCGCGTTCCGCCGATACCAGCCGGATCATGGCAGGGATAAGCGCCGGCGCCGGCTTCGTCTCGGCTGCCAGCGCCAGCATGGCCGCGCCGTCGCGCAGGCGCGAACCATAATCGGCGCGGGAGCTGTCGATCACAGTGGGAGGAACCTGCGCGAGATTGAAGGCCGACGCGAAGGCGCGGTTGGCGCGTTGGTTGTCGCCGTAGAGCGCCAGGCTTGCGGCGATCTGCGCCCGCGCCATCGGACTCTGGAAGGCGTCCATCTGCGTATCGGCGTAATAGCGCAAATCGCCGACCGACGCCTTGTGGTTGCGGGCGAGCACATACAGCGCATAGGCGATCTCGGTGCTCCGGCTCTTCAAGTCCGTGCTGTAGGAAAGCGTGTTCTGCAGATTGTCGAGCGCCTGGCGCATGGCCTGATCGGGCACGTCGTATTTCTGCTCGCGCGCCCGCGTCAAAAAGTCGGTGACGTAGGCGTCGAGCCACAAATCGCCCGAGCCCGGACCCCAAAGCCCAAAGCTGCCAGACGACGATTGGTCGTTGAGCACGCGGTAGATGGCGTCCTGGATGCGTTTGTGCAGGTCGTCGTCGACAGGCATGCCGGCGGTAGCGGATAGCTGGCTGACATAGAGCAGGGGCAGGGCGCGGCTGGTCGTCTGCTCGGCGCAGCCATAGGGGTAGCGGTCGAGCGTCATCAGCAGCGATGGAATGTCGAAGGCGGCGGAGGTGGAGACGCCGACGCTGACCGTGGCGCCATTGAGCAGGCTGGAGGCGAGCAATTCCCTGTCGATGGTCAGGCTGCCGCCGTTCGCAGCCAGGCTCACCACGCGACGCGTCGTGACCGGAAGCGTCGCCGGCCGCACCGGGAAGGTCAGGTCCTGCTCGATCGAGAGGCCGTCCGCGTGGGCGAGTTTCACCTTGATGTCGGCGTCGCCCGTGTCGGATGCCGTAATCGGCACGAACACCGATTTGCGCGCGCCGGCATCGAGGGTCACCGTCTGGGCGGAGGCCTGACCGGCTGCGACCATGCCGCCGGTCTCGACGGACAAGGCGTAGTCGCCGGCGGGGCCATCTGTGTTGGCGATATCGAGCCGCATTTGGGCCTTGTCGCCGGGGGCCATGAAACGAGGCAGGCCGGCGGTGATGACGACCGGATCGCGCACCACCACATCCGACGTGGCGTGGCCGACGGCTTTCTTCGACCAGGCGACGGCCATGACGCGGACGGTGCCGTTGAACTGCGGCAGGTCGAAGGAGACGACGGCGCGGCCGTCATTGTCGACCTTCACCGGGCCGGTGAAGAAAGCGACCAGCTTCTGCGTCGGCGGCGAGCCTTCGGACGCCATCTGCGCGCCGTCGCCGCCGGTGCGGATATGTCCCATGACGCCGGCGGAGCCATCGATGAGCTTGCCGTAGATGTCGCGGATCTCGAGCCCGAGCTGGCGCTGGCCGAAATACCATTTTTCGGGATCGGGCGGGGAATAATTGGTCAGGTTCAAAATGCCGACATCGACGGCGGCGACCGTGACATAGGCTTCTTCGCCGGGCTGCAATCCGCCGAGCTTGACGGGAATCACAAGCGGCTGGCGCGGCAACTGTTTCGCCGGCGCTTCCAGCGAAACGTCGAGCTTGCGCTCGCCCGGGTCGATTTTCAGCCATTTCACGCCGATCGCACGCATCGGCATGCGCGACGCCTGCGCTTCGCCCGGCCTGTAGAGCGTCGCCGTGACATAGGCTCCGGCGCCCCAATCGGACCTGACGGGGATGTCGATGGTCGCGCCATCGGCGGGAACGGACGCGGTTTCGGTATCGAGAAGCCTGTCGGCGCCGACCGTCACCAGTACCTCGCCGGCAAAGCGCGGCGAGATTTTCAGATGCGCCGTGTCGCCGACGGCGTAATTGTCCTTGTCGAGCGCGATTTCTAGCGCGTCGGGGGTCTCGGTGGTCGACGACGCGACATACCAGCCGGCATCGAACTCGATGCTGGTGGCGGGTCCGTCCGGTTCGGAACTCTCGACCGTCATGCGGTAGCGGCCCCAACCAACCGGGGCGGAGATCGCCGCCTGGCCATCGGCCGTTACGTCGACATGCCCGTCGGCAACCTTCTGTGTGAGGTCGACCGGCTCGTAGCGCCAGCTATTGCCGTCGCGATACCACTGATAGTTGCGCACGAGCTTCACGAGAGACCAGTTGAGCCCATCGATGCCGATTTTCTCGCCCGACGGATCCACCGCGATGACACTGAATTTCGGCTGGCGAGTTCTCCGCGACCTGGCCGCCGGAGAATGCCGGCCGCATGCCGATCCTCGGCCCGTCCGGCCTGACATTGAGGTCGAGTTTGCGCTCGACGGCGCGGCCTGAACCCTCGCGCATGCGCAGGACGACTTCAGCATTGAGGAAGCGCGTAGTGGAGGGGAGGCTGCCGAGCTTCACGTCGACGGTCGCCTTGCCGTCGTCGCCGGTCGTCGGCAGGTCCTCGAGCGGTATCGAGGTGGCGTCCTGGTTCTGCTCCTCGGCCAGCCCGAACTCGATAGCCGGGGAACTGGTCCCATTCGCGTTCGGTCGTGACATTGACCTCGCCTTCGAGCGAAAGGCCGGCGCCCGGCGCGCCGTAAAGGAAACGTCCGTCGACGTTCACTTCGGCGGTTGCTCCAGGCGTGATGGTGTCGCTGGCGCTCGACATGTCGAACTCGATGCGATCGGGGACAAAGTCCTCGACCAGGAACATGCTTTCGGCGACCGGGTCCTTCTTCGGATCGGTATAGATCCGCATGTTCCAGGTGCCGCGCATGGCGGTTGGCGACAAGGCCAGATCGACGGCGCGGCCGCCAAGTTCGGAGACATCGCTGACCATGCGGCGGTCCTCGACGCCGTCGGGACGCGAGAAGATGAAAGTGAGCGGCAGATTGCCGACAGCGTCCGAAGCGTCGTCACGGGCAAGGGCGGCGGCATGAACCGTCTCGCCGGCGCGGTAGATGCCGCGCTCGGTCCAGGCATAGACGTCGAGCGCGCCGGGCGAGGCGCGTCCCGTCACGCCGCGGTCGGAAAGATCGAAGCCCGCCTTGGTCATGTCGAGGAAGTCGAAATCGTCGCCATTGCGGCTGGCCGTCAGCACCGCCGGCAGCATGCCGCCTTCGCCTCGCGTCAGCCCGGCGGTGAACACCGCATGTCCCTTGGCGTCCGTGGTGGCCGTGCCGAGCACCTCGTTGTTCTTCGCCAGCAGCTTCAGATCGACATTGGCAAGCGGCTTCGCCGTCCCGAGCGATCGGGCGAAGACGTTGAGGCCGTCCTGTCCGGCGAAGGTCGAGAGGCCGATATCGGAGACGACGAACCATTGCGTCGCCTGGGAATCACCGCTGTCGAGAGCGCCGGTCGGGTTGGCCGTCAATACATAAACCCCCGGCTTGCGGGTCGGCAGCGCCTCATCGACCGGGAAGCTGGTCGTGACCTCCTTGTTGAGGTCGGACGCGATGTCCAGCTTGCCTTGCCACACGGCCGCGCCGGTCTGTTCGGCGATATTCTGGGCGCTGTAGCTGGAGAGCTGCTGCAAGAAATCGTAGCCGTTCACAAGGTCGGCAAGGGACCGGTCGTTGATGCGGTAGAGCTTGAGGTCCGCCGAGCTCGTGTTCACCGAAACCAGGGGGATGCCATGCCGCGCCGTGCCGGGCAGGATGAAATTGTCGCCGGTGAAGCGGATAGAGGCGGTGCGGTCGCGCACGTAGATATTGAGGAGAACAGGACTCTGCAGCGTTTCGCCAACGGCTGCCGGAAGGCCGGCGCGGAAGGCCACTTGATACCGCTTTCCATGCTCCAGCCCTTCGACGCAAATCTGCTTTGCCTCGGCGGAAATGGCCTTTGCCGGCGCGCCGTCGACGGTGACGAAGGGGGCGTAATCGACCCCGCTCTTGACCAGCGGATCCGAGAACTGGACGCAGGCGCGAGGCGTCTGGTTGTCGGAATCGACCGTGTTGCCGACGATGCGGAAACCCTTGCGCGCCTTGAGATCGAGATAAGCAGCCTGAACCGCGGCGTTCGGCGTCAGCGCAAGGCTTGCCTCGTAGCTCTGGATCGCCGGCCTGAACTGTTGCCGCTGCTCAAGCGCGGGGGCGAGCACGGCAAGGGCAGCGGCGCGGATGCCGGTCGTCCGCGACGTGAGATACGCGTTGTAGGCGGCCGAGGTCGCGGCCATGTGCAGATCGCCCGCGTCGGCGTCGTTGGCTGGTTTCACGGCCTCGGCAGCGGCGGCGAGGCCTATCCAAAGACGGCTTTCGTCGGGTGAAATCGCCAGCGCCGCGGCGAATTTTTGCATTGCCGCGCGCGGATCGGTCCGCAGGACCGCGTCGGCCTCGGTGGTGAGCGCGTTGACCCCCTCCTGGTCGCCGGAGGTGTTGTCTGCGGTCAGCTTCTGACGATAGTTGACGGCCTCGTCGTTCAGCCATTTAGGCAGGAAGTCGAGTGCGACTGGCGCTCCCATGTCGGGCTCGCGCGTGAGATCGACGATCTTGCCCGCAACCGCGCCGTTGAAAGAGTTCAGAGTGCGGTAGTCGGATTTGAGAAAACACCATCTGGCCTTCGAGTTGTAGGTGAACGCACGGCACGAACGGTCTCCGATACAGGCGGATTTGCATTGGTCGAGCGTGACGTTCTGCTCGGAGCGGAGGTCGAAGCCGAAATAGTCGGCATTGTCGGTCGTGACGACGGTGCGTCCAACCTCGGCAGCGCCTGCCGGTGAAACAAAGGCAAGCAAGAGTACAGCCGAAAAGAGCGAGAATAGCCAAGCCGCACGCCGTAGCATCGTGTCCTCCTGAAGCGTCCTCGGTCCCCGATACCATGATCAAGGATCGTGGCGCGATGTCAATCGGAAGAGGCCGATCATGACGGCACTCCATGTCGCGAACATCTCTGGTTGATCGCAATCCGGGTATCGCCCCGGAACAGCCGGACGAAAACGCCGTGCTCCCAGGCCTCGGCGGCGGCATGCCTGCTTCTCAGCCGCCGAAACGGATCGATACGGCGAAGGTCACGGTAGCGCCGCCCAATCCGGCCGGCGGCTTCGGATAGGGCGAGGCGCGCCGCGCCACGGCGGCGGCTTCGGCATCGAGCAATCCGCTGCCCGACCCCCTCGACACACGCGCCGATAAGAGGCGCCCCGAACGGTCGATCGTGACCGTCATGCGGGTAACGCCGGTGATGCCCTGGCGCTGCGCTTCGGCGGGATAGCGCTTGAAGCGCTGGATATGGCTGTGGAGACGCGCCGCGTAGGCGGCCTTTTCGCCGGCGCTGGCTCCGCCACGGGATGCGACCGATCCGCGACCCGCCGATTTTCCGACGCCGGCGGAAGAAGCGTGTTGGGACGCGCGGCGTTCAGCTTTTGGCGCGGCCCGGCTTGGTTCTTCGCGCCGCTCATGCGTTTTGCGGAGCGGAGTTGCCGCTCGCTTCCGTTGCGCGGTGGCGGGCTTGGACTCTGCTGTCGCCGCCGGAATATCAGGCGCGGGCCGAGGCTGGGGCGCCGCATCGGGCAGCTTCACCGACGGCTCCTCCATTTTCGGCATCGCCGGCGGCGAAGCGGGAAGGGCAAGCGCCGGTGGAGGAATTTGCGTTGCCAAAATTTGCGGCGCGGGGATGACCGGAGGCGTGGTCTCGATTGCCGGCGCTTTCGTCGGCAGGACCAGCGACGGCATGGTCACTTGCCGCGCCGGCTCGGGAGCTACGGCAGGCGGCGGAACCTTTATGTCGGGCGGCGTCGTCGGCAGCAAAAGGGCCGGCCGTGGAACGGTGACCGATGGCGGTGGAGCAGGCTTTGCGGGCTGATCGGGTTTGCTCGGCCTGGCTTGAGGTTTGGCCTTGTCTGGCTGGACCTTGTGATCCGCTTGCGATTCCGTCTTCTTGGCCGCGGTCTTCGCTTGCTCGGCTTTGGCAGCGTCCTGGCCGGCTAGCGACGCATCGGTTTGCTGGGCGGGCGGCGCGTCGACGACGATCTCGACGGAAATCGCATCGGTTTCGGCGTTGATACCGGGCGGTTTCAGGATGTGAGCCGCGAACGCGATCATTGCGGCGTGGGCGGCAATGGACAGGCAAAGCAGCATTGGTGAAAAGCGGCGGCGCGGCGCACGTCGGACATGCGCCGCCTTGTCCACCGGATCGATAGCAGGCGCCTCATTCGAATTCGCGGCGATGTCAATGGGCTTCCGGCTCGACGAGTACGGCCGGCGCGGCATCGGTGCCGGTTTCCCTGGCGACCGAAGGCCATTGCGCGACGAGATGCTCCTGGTCGCCGAGGCTCCGCTCGGGTTCGAATTTCGGCCAGTGTTTCATCGGGGCGCCTTTCCGTCCGACGCCTGTCCGGCAAGCGCCACCGGGGCCAAAATCATGCCGCCCGCATCATGGCCGATATGGGCGACGACGCCAAAGATTTCGCGCAGGGTGTCGGCCGTCAGTACGTCGGTCGGCGTCCCTTCGGCGGCCAGCCGTCCGTCCTTCATAAGCAGAATACGGTCGCACCAGCGCGCCGCCAGCGTCAGATCGTGCAGGGACACCAGCACAGCGCGATCCTTGGCGGCGAGTTGGCGCAGCCCCGCCATCATCGTCATCTGGTGCGCCGGATCGAGACCCGAGGCCGGTTCGTCGGCGAGCAGCACCGGCGTGTCCTGGGCGATGGCGCGGGCGGCGAGCACGCGCGCCTGTTCACCGCCGGAAAGCTCGGTCGCGGGGCGCTGGGCGAGTGAGGCGATATCCATCATGGCCATCGCTTCGGCGCAGAGCGCGCGGTCACGATCCGAAAAGGCGCGGGCAATTCCCTGCCAGGGCAGGCGGCCAAGTCCGACCAGATTTTCGACGCTGAGCGGCCAGCTTATGGTTCGCGCCTGCGGCAGATGGGCGATAAGCCTGGCGCGCTCGGCGAAGGGCAAGAGGGTGACGTCGCGGCCATCGACGGCAATGCGCCGGACGCCCGCGATATGGCCCACCAGCGCCCGCATCAGGGTGGATTTGCCGGCGCCATTGGGACCGAGCACACCGGTGATCTGGCCCGCCCGCAGTTTCAGGCCCGAGATGTCGACCACACGCCGCCCGGAAAGCTCGACCGCGATGTCTTCCGCCTCCAGGATCATCAGAAGAGATCCTTGCGCGAGCGGATGATCAGCCACAGGAAAAACGGCGCGCCAATGAGGGCGGTGACGACGCCGACATTGAGTTCGTGGCCGGAGACGGCGATGCGCGCCACGACATCGGCGGCCAGCAGAAGCACCGCCCCGCCCATGGCGCTCGGCAGAAGCAGGCGCGACGGCATCTGGTTGGTGAACGGACGGATGACGTGCGGGACGACGAGGCCGACAAAGCTGATGGCGCCGGTGACCGCCGTTCCCGCGCCAACACAAAGCGCCACGCCGATAACGATCAGAAGCCGCATGCGCTTGTGGTCGATGCCGAGGCTGGCGGCCGTCTCCTCCCCGAGCGAGAAGGCGTCGAGCGCGCGGCCGGCCGTGGCGAGCAGGGCGCAGCCGATCACGATCAGCGGCAGCGCGATCGCCACATGGACCATCGAGCGGTCCTTGAGGGAACCCAGCAGCCAGAAGATGATCTCGTAGCTGGCGAAGGGGTTGGGCGACAGGTTCAGCGCCAGCGAGGTCAGCGCGGCGGCGAGGCTGGACAGCGCCACGCCCGAAAGGATCAGCGTCAGCGTCGAGCCGTGCCGCGCGGCGATGGCGAGCAGGATGAGCACGGCCAGGAAGGCCCCAACGAGCGCGCCGGCCGGCAGCGCCAGCAGCGATGCGCCGGCCAGTCCGCTGTAGAAGACGGTGACCGCGCCCAGCGACGCCATCGCCGAGACCCCGATGATGCCGGGTTCGGCCAGCGGATTGCGCAGGAAGCCTTGCAGCACCGCGCCGGAGAGTCCGAGCGAAGCCCCGACGGCCAGCCCGAGCAGGGCGCGCGGCAGGCGTATCTCGCGCATGATGATGCGGGTGGCCTCGTCGCCGCCGGCGATCAGCGCGCGGATCGAAGCGATGGGGCCGAGATGCGCCGGCCCGATCAGCAGCGACAGCGTGAAGGTGACCACGATCAGCGCCAGCAGCGTGAGATTGAGGCGCACCGGGTTCATTTCATCAGCCGATCCCGAAGAGGCGCATGGCGAGACTTCCCGCCGGACCCTGGCCAGCGCCTTCACCGCTTCCAGTACGAACGGCCCGCCGCACGACCAGGCGCCTTGCGGCACGAACTTGCCGAAGCGGGTTTGCTTCAGCCCGCGCAACGCCGGATTGGAGGGAACCAGATCGGCGAGAGACGGGGCGGCCGAGATACGCTCCGGGAGGATCACGATGTCGGGCTTTTCCTTGACCAGCAGTTCGAGGGGGAAGGGGGCCATGCCGTGGATGCCGAGTTCGGCGGCGAGGTTCTTCAGGCCCGCCGCCTTCATGACCGAATCCCCGAGCGTGCCAGCGCCTTGCGTGATGCCGTTCTGGCCGTAGGCGATGGCGGTCGGTGCAGGCCCGCAGAAGGATTTCCCGATCGCCGAAAGCCCGGTCTCGAAATGCGTCGCCACATCGTCGGCTTTGGCCTCGCGGTGGAGGATCCTGCCCATACGGCGGATTTCCGTTGGGATCGTGTCGAGGGTCTGGGAATAAGCGAATTGTTCGACAGGGTAGCCGAGATGCTTGAGCAGGTCGGTCGTGTTGTGAAGCGTGAAGGCGCCGGTCACCACCACGTCGGGACGGGCGAGGAACACTTCCTCCGCCAGTCCATGATTCTTCGGATAGGCGGCGGCCTCCTTGTGCATGAAGGAGAGCCCGGGATCGGAAGCGAGATTTGAAATCGAAACGATCTGCCCGGGTGCGGCCAGCATCATCGCCAGCTGGTCGGTGCAGACATTGAGCGACATGATTCGCGGCAGGCCGGCCGCGTTGGCGGAGAGGGCGAGGCAAAGAAGGACCGACAGCGCGGAGAGCGCCTTGCCGCGTATATGAGCGCCTCGCCCCCGCATCTAGAACGTGACCTTGAAGCCGGCAAAGACGCCAATGCCGGGCGTGCCATATCCCTTCACAACCTCATATTTCTGGTCGAGAAGGTTTTCGCCGCGCAGATAGAGTTCGGTGCTTTCGGTCGGCTTGTACGCGACCTTGGCGTCGAGAAGCACGTAATCCTTGAGCGGCACGTCAACGAAAGTGCCGTAGGAGGGCGAGATGCGGTCCTCGGTATTGAGAACGGTATGGACGACCCCCGTCACCGTCCACTTCTCCGCTGGCGTGACCGTCGCGGAAACAGCAAAATCGTGCTCGGGAATGCGTGGCCGGCGCTCGCCGTCGGGCTGACGGGTGTGCGTGTAGGTATAAGATGCGCCGAGGTCGAGCCAGGGGGTTGCAGACCATGCAAGCGACGCCTCGACGCCGTTCCGGCGGGTGGTTCCGGGAAGCTGCACATAGCGCGACGTTGTATAGTCGTAGTCGATGAGATCATCGGTATTCAGCATGAAATAGGTGATGTCGCCGACCAACTTGCCGCCGAGGAATTTCTGCTCGACGCCGATATCGAAGCTGGTGCTCTGTTCCGGCCGCAGCGCGGTGTTGCCAGCGAACGGATCGTAAAGCTCATAAAGGCTCGGCGAGCGGAAACCGGTGCCGAAGGAAGAGTGAAGCCGGGTACCGTAGTCGGGGAGGTTATAGGAGCCTGAGAGCCGGTAGGTGGTGTAGCCGCCGAACTCGCTGTGTTCGTCATGGCGAAGCCCGGCCGTCAGGGTCAGGTTCTTGACCGGGGTGACGATGGCCTGGCCCCAAATTCCGCCGATGTCGAAGGAATTGTCCGTGTCCGTGCCGTAATTATCGGTGGCCCGGGCCGTTTGCTTTTCATAGTCGGCGCCATATTGCAGGGTCAGCCATTGCGTGGCGTCGAACGAGCCCTGGTACTCGGCCTTGGTGCGGACGCCGCGGAAGTCGGCGTCGTAGGGTCCGAAACCGGTGACACTGTTCAGGCCCCGTTCGATCTCGGACCGCTGAACGGAAAACTGGTTTTTCAGCCTTCCATCGAGAAGGTCCAGGTTGAAGCCGACCCGCGCAGCCTTCTGCCGCGTGTCGAAGCGGTTGAAATTGTTGTCCGTGGGAGGGTTGCCACCGTCGTCATAATCGCCCTTGGCATCGATGTAGAGCGCCGAGCCGAAGACCGAAAAATATTCGTTGATCTTCTGTTCGCCGGCGAAGGTGACGTTGAGATCGCGGAAGCCGTCTCGCTCGAGATGCGAAGGGTTTGTATCAACGGGGGGAAGGCCATTTACCAGCGCGGCCGAAATGCCGCCAGTGTCGAGGCCATAGACGCCAAGGGCGACTTTGCCGGTATTACTGGCGCCGGTGAGCGAGTAGCCGCCACGATAGGTGCCGAAAGAACCGGCCTCGCCGGAGACTTCCTGGTGCAGGCCAGGCGCGATGCCCGCCAATGTGGAAACGCCAATGACGCCGGCGATGGCATCGGAACCGTACAGCGTCGACTGCGAGCCCTTCAGAACCTCGACCTGCCCGATCCCCCCGATCAGCAGGTTTTGATACGGCGTCTGCACCTGGGTCGAAGTCGGATCGGAAATGTCTATGCCGTTGAATAGCGTCTTGACGTATTTCTTGTCGGCGCCGCGGATCGAGAGGCTCGACTCCTGGCCCGTGCCGCCGGGCGATGAAACATGCACGCCGGGCACCAGCGTCAGGTAATCGTTGAGCGTCGCCTTCGATTGCTTCTCGATGTCTTTTTTCGACACCACATAGACCGCCGAGCCGACCTTGGACTTGTCGGTTGCGACCCGGTTCGGCGTCACCACGACCTCGCCGATGTCGAGATCCTGGGCGAGTGCGGACGTCGCCCCGGATACGGCGAGCGCGCAGAAAATGAAAATCGTCCTGTGGAAAATAGTTGGCATTACGTCCCCCTGCCGCGAATGCGCGGCCCATGGCCTGAACAAGCCGGTGGGAACGATCTGCTTGTGAGCAATCCCCGCCAGCGATGACTATCGAACGCCACCACTGCGAGAACACAGCCCCGGAAGCATCCCGCATCCGGAAGGTGACGACTCGAGGCAGGTTTCCTGGCTCGCGCTTCAACGGCAGATCGGCCTTCCCGGGCGAGAGCCCAGTGGCTTCAGTCGATTGCCTCGGCGCTTACAGTTGCGGGAGCAGCTACGGCTGGGACTTTCTCGTCCTTCCGTATTCCCTCTTAACCCCTGTCCGGAAACCGGCGCGGGGCACCTCAAGCGTGCGAAAAAACGCTACCAAGGCTTTAGGGCCACGTCAATTCTCCGTGTTCCTCCGTCTGTGGGGCGAGTGGTTTGGGAAAGAAGCGCAGGGTGTAAATCGTCTTTGCACTTGCGATTTTGCGTCAGCTTTGTCGCAATCGCGGCATCCGCGCGACCGCCAAAGTTGCACATTCTCTTGCGAATTCCGCATTTGGCCTCGCTTTGACAATGGGCCTGATATGCGGAATGCTAATGGCAGAAAGCCAATTCAATGGGAGACGGCAATGAAAATGTACAAGAGTAATGGAAACCGTGTTCCGGCGGTGATCAAATCGCTGGCAGAAAGCGTGAAAAGCGGGGATATGGACCGCCGCGAATTCCTGGCCACGGCGAGCATCATGGGCGCTACGACCGCGATGGCCTATTCGATGATCGGTCTCGCGGAACCGACCGAGGCGCGCGCCGCCGACGCCGAGCCCAAGAAGGGCGGCAACATCAAGATTTCGATGGTCGTGAAAGAGCAGAAGGATCCGCGTACGTATGACTGGTCGGAAATGGCCAACACGACGCGCCAGTTCCTTGAAGGCCTGGTAAAATACACGAACAAATACACGTTTGAGCCGCGCCTGCTGGAAAGCTGGGAGATCAACGACGACGCGACCGAATATGTGCTGCATGTCCGCAAGGGCGTGAAGTGGAACAATGGCGACGATTTCAACGCCGATGATGTCATGTTCAACCTCAATCGCTGGTGCGAGAAGAAGGTCCCCGGAAATTCGATGGCGACGCGTCTGGCATCGCTGATCGACGACAAGACCAACAAGGCCATCGAAGGCGGCATCACCAAGACGGACGATTACACGATCAAGTTGAAGTTGCCGAAATCCGACATCACCCTGATCGCCGGTTTCGCGGACTACCCGGCCCTCATCGTGCATCGCGACTTCGAGAAGAATGGCTCCAATATCGTGGCGCACCCGATCGGCACGGGGCCGTTCGAACTGGTGTCCTACGATGTCGGCTCGAAGGTGGTGCTCAAGCGCCGCGAAAACGGTGCTTGGTGGCAGGGCGACGTCTATCTCGACGGGGTTCAGTTCATCGACTACGGAAACGATCCCTCGGCAACGGTCAGCGCCTTCGATTCCGGTGAAATCGACGCCAACTATCAGACCCAGGCCGATTACGTCGAAATCCTCAACAATATGAGCCTGGTGGAATCCAAGGCCCATACCGCCACCACGATCGTGGCGCGCACCAACGTGACGCATAAGCCCTATGACGACAAAAGGGTACGCAACGCGCTGCAATTGGCCGTCGATAACAACACGATCCTTCAGCTTGGCTATAACGGTCTCGGCACCGTGGCGAGCAACTATCATGTCTCACCGATCCACCCGGAATATTACCCGTTGCCCGAGAAGAAGCGGGATATCGAAGCCGCCAAGAAGCTGATGACGGAAGCCGGCCAGATGGACTTCGAGCATGAGCTGATCACGGTCGACGAGGCCTGGCACAAGAACACCGGCGACGCGATCGCCGCGCAGCTTCGCGAGGCCGGTTTCAAGGTCAAGCGCACGGTTCTGCCGGGCTCGACCTTCTGGAACGACTGGACGAAATATCCCTATTCGCAGACCAACTGGAACATGCGCCCGCTCGGGGTTCAGGTTCTGTCGCTGGCCTACCGCCCCGGCGCATGGGACGAATTGGGCTGGAACGATGATAACTTCAACAAGAAGCTCGACGCCGCTCTCGCGGTGGCCGATGCTGACAAGCGCAAGCCGATGATGCAGGAGATCGAGCAGATCCTGCAGGATTCGGGCATCATCATTCAGGCGTACTGGACCGATCTGTTCAACCATGCCACTCCGGCAGTGAAGGGGTACTACATGCACCCGACCTTCGAGGTTGATCTCGGCAAGGTCTGGATGGACAAGTCAGCCTGACCAAACGAACATGAGGGAGGGGCTTACGGCCCCTCCCTGACTATCGGAGACAAATCATAAGACCCCAACCGAGGGGAGGGGCTAGTTGTGCTGAGCTTTATTCTAAGGCGCCTGGGCGTTATGCTGCTGACCATGGTTGCGCTGACCATGGTTGTCTTTTACCTGGTCAATCTCGAGCCAAACCTGAAGAAGCTGGCGCTCAATCAGACCAATACGCGCGCCAGCGCGGCCGATGTCGAGAACTGGCTGCAGGCCAACGGCTACCGGGAGCCGTTCTTCAAGCGTTATGGCGAATGGATCGGCGTCTGGCCAAAGGATCCGACGCTCGACCCCGCCACGGGCAAGCCAGCGCTCAAATTCGGTTTCTGCCACGAACCGATGACGCGGCAACTCTCCGGCGTGATCGAAGGGGATTTCGGCTGCTCCACCAAATTCAAGGTCAAGGTCGTCGAAAAACTGTTCCCGGCATTGGAGGAGACGGGCATCCTCATGTTCTGGGTGATGGTCGTCATGGTCCCGCTGGCGCTATTGATCGGCGTGCTGGCGGGCATGAGGGAGGGGTCGCGAACCGACCGTTCCCTGTCGGTGATAGCGATCGGATCGACCGCGACGCCGGAATACGTGTCGGGCGTCATCTTTACCGTCATTTTCGCAAGCTGGCTGCGATGGTTCAACGGATCGGCCGCCTCGGCCACCTTCCACGGGATCAGTTTTTATAATTTCACCCTGCCCGTCATTACGCTGGCGATCTACGGCACCGGCTACATCGCGCGAATGACGCGCGCCTCGATGGTCGAGGTGATGACGGCGCAATATATCAGGACGGCGCGCCTGAAGGGGCTGAGCTTCCGGGGCGTCGTCATGAAACATGCGCTGCGAAACGCGCTGATCGCGCCTTTTACCGTCATCATGCTTCAATTTCCCTGGCTGCTGACGGGCGTTGTCGTGGTCGAGATCATGTTCCGCTACCAAGGGTTCGGCTACACACTGGTTGAGGCCGCGGGCAACAACGATATCGATCTTCTACTCGGCTGTTCGCTGGCCTCCGTCTTCATTGTCCTCATCACCCAGTTGATCTCGGATGTGGGCTACGCCTTCCTCAATCCGCGTATCCGGGTGCAATAGATGACCGAGCAACATCTTTCCGTTCTTGAAATCATCATTCATGTCGTCTTCTACAGGTTGTGGCCCGTCTGGCTGTCGTTGATCATCGTCATGAGTTCTCAGTTGGCGCTTCAAGGCGCGGCTGGGACTCTACGGGCAGCTCTACGACACCGGGGTAGGTATCGCCGGCATCATCCTGGTCGGATTCTGGCTGTTCGCGGCCATATTCTCGAGCATCGTTGCGCCGTTCGGCCCGCTGGATCAGGTCGTGATCATGCGCAACGCGCTTCCCGGCGCCATCGAGCCGCAATCGGGCATAGCCTATCTGTTCGGGGGCGATCTGCTGGCGCGCGACGTATTCAGCCGCATGATCTACGGCAGCCGCATCGTGCTCCTGATCGCGCCGCTCGCGACGCTTCTGGCGCTGGCGGTGGGCATTACGCTCGGCCTGCCCGCCGGCTACTATGGCAATCGGATCGACTCCGGCCTGTCGTTCCTGGCCAACCTCGTCCTCGCGTTCCCGGTGATCCTGCTGTTCTACCTGCTGGTTTCGCCCGGTATCCAGGACACGCCGCTTCCTTATGCTACGGCGGGCCTGTTCTTTCTTTTTCCGGTGATCATGTTCGGTTTGCTGTTTTACACGCGATACAGGCAACGAACCGGATTGTTCGCGATTTAAATGATCATCACGCTCGCGGTGGGCGGTTGGCTCTTCGCGACATTCGTCTTCAATTCCGATCCCTTTGGGCTGATGCGCGTCAGTCCCAGTACGCTGAACATCTTCGTGGCCGTGGTCTTCGCATCCAGCCCCGGTGTGTTCCGTATCGTTCGCGGCCTGGTCATGGACATCAAAACGCGCGACTATGTCGCCGCCGCCCAGACGCGTGGCGAGAGCCCGTGGTACATCATGCTGTGGGAGGTGCTGCCGAACGCACGCGGGCCGCTCATCGTCGATACATGCCTCAGGATAGGATACACGACGATCCTGCTTGGAACGCTCGGCTTTTTTGGCCTGGGGATGCCTTCCGAAAGCCCGGATTGGGGTACGACCATCAAGGACGCAAGCCGCCTGTTGCGCGCCTATGTGCATCCGGCGCTGCCGCCGGCGCTGGCGCTGATGACCTTCGTGCTCGGGCTCAACCTGCTCGCCGACGCGCTGCGTGAGCAGTCCATGAAAGATTGACGGAGAAATTCATGAACGCCGTCCAGCCTATCGTCGAGATCGAAAACCTCTCCATCTCCTTCTTTACCCGCAAGGGCGAAATCCCCGCGGTGATGGATTTCTCCTGCAATGTGATGCCCGGTGAAGCCATGGGCATCGTCGGCGAATCCGGGTGCGGAAAATCGACCGTTTCGCTCGGGATCATGCGCGACCTGTCCAATATCGGGAAGATTGTGGGCGGCCGCATCAAGTTCCAGGGCCGCGATATGGGCGAATTGTCCGAGGACGAATTGCGCGCCATCCGCGGCAACAAGATCGCCATGATCTATCAGGAGCCGATGGCCAGCCTGAACCCGGCCATGAAGGTCGGCCAGCAATTGATGGAAGTGCCGATCCTGCACGAGAAGGCCTCCAAGGAGGAAGCCTACAAGCGTTCGGTGGAACTCCTGAAATCGGTGCGGCTTCCCGACCCGGAGCGCATGATGCGCTCCTATCCGCACCAGCTTTCCGGCGGCCAGCAGCAGCGCATCGTCATCGCCATGGCGCTGTTGTCGAAGCCGGCGCTGCTGCTTCTCGATGAGCCGACGACCGCGCTTGACGTGACGGTCGAGGCGGGGATCGTCGAACTGGTCAAGGGACTGGGGACCGAATTCGGCACCTCGATGATCTTCGTGTCGCACAATCTCGGCCTCATCCTGGAGACCTGCGACCGCATCACGGTGATGTATTCGGGCGAGGCGGTCGAGACAGGCAGGGTGAAAGACGTTTTCGACAGAATGCGCCACCCCTATACGCAGGGACTGTTTCGCTCGATCCCGCTCCCTGGCGCGGACAAGAACACTCGGCCGCTGGTCGCGATTCCGGGCCAGTTGCCGTTGCCGCATGAGCGCCCGAAAGGCTGCAATTTCGGTCCCCGCTGCCACCATTTCGTCGAGGGTGTCTGCGACGCGGCCGAAATCCCGATGGTTCCGGTCAAGGGGCATGACAATCATTTCAGCCGCTGCGTGCGTTTCAACGAGATCGACTGGTCGGCCCTGCCGGACGACGCCATCAAGGCGACGGAACCGGTCAAGGCAGGCGAAACGGTCCTGAAGATCGAAGATGTGCGGAAATATTACCGGGTCGCCGCCAACGAGGTTTTTGGCGGCGCGGAGGCCCGGGTGGTCAAAGCCAACGAGACGATCAGTTTCGAGGCGCGCGAATCCGAGACCGTGGCGATTGTCGGCGAATCCGGCTGCGGCAAGTCCACGCTGGCCAAGATGCTGCTCGGCCTCGAGACGGCGAGCGGCGGTTCGATCACACTCGACAACAAGGAAATCCAGTCGACGGCGGTCGAGATGCGCGACGTCAAGACCGTCGCGTCGATCCAGATGGTCTTCCAGAACCCCTTCGATACGCTCAACCCGAGCCATTCGGTTGGTTCGCAGATCATCCGCACCCTGGAGAAGTTCAACATCGGCACCAGCCAGGCCGACCGGCACCAGAAAATGCTGGGGCTTCTCGATCTGGTGAAACTGCCGCGCGCCTTCGCCACGCGCAAGCCGCGTCAGCTTTCCGGCGGCCAGAAACAGCGCATCGGCGTGGCGCGCGCCTTTGCCGGCAACGCCAGGGTGGTGGTGGCCGACGAACCCGTATCGGCGCTCGACGTGTCCGTGCAGGCGGCCGTGACCGAACTCCTGATGGACATCCAGCGCGAAAACAAGACGACGATGCTGTTCATCAGCCATGATCTGTCGGTGGTGCGCTACATCGCCGACCGCGTGGTCGTGATGTATCTCGGCTATATCGTGGAACAGGGGACGACCGACCAGATTTTCGCGCCGCCCTATCATCCCTATACGGAAGCGCTGCTCTCCGCGATCCCGATCGCCGACACCAGCGTGGTGAAAAAGCATATCGTTCTGGAAGGCGACATTCCTTCGGCGATGAACCCGCCGTCGGGCTGCCCGTTCCAGACCCGCTGCGGCTACAAGCATCTGGTCGCGGACAATAAATGCGAGACCGAATTGCCGCCCGTGAGGGAATTCGGCGACGGCCACAAATCCTTGTGCTGGCTGACCGACGACGTGCTCGACAAGATGGAGCCCGTCATCAAGTTCGACGAGAAGCATGCCAAGGGCGAGGGCACGCCGTCGGATGCGCCGCGCCGCAAGGAAGGGCATAGCGCCAAGGGCAACCCGGGTTTCGCCGGGCCGGCGCCGAAGCGCCCGCATGGCAAGACCGCAAGTGCGGCGGCCGACGAAGCGGAGTTCGAAACCGAGGAGGCCGAGGAAGCCGCGCGGGTTCGCGCCGCGGAGGCCCGCGAGAGCACTGGCGGACAGGGCGCAGGTTCGCGCCGTTCGGCCAAGGCTTCGGCTTCCGTGCCATTGCGGCAGGACAAGGTGGGCAGCGGCCGGCAGGCCGTGGATCCGGACGCGCCAGCGGCATTCGACAAGGAGGCTGCTCCCTCGCGTCGTACGCGCGCCGCCGCATCGGGCGCCGGAAAGGCCAAGGCCTCGTCGTCGGCAAAGGCAGCGGCGTCGTCTTCCGCCACGCAGCCGGCGAAGGGAAAAGGTCCCGCCAGAAAACCGGCAGCCGCCTCCGCAGCCGCGAAAGACACGCGTCCGCCACGCATGGCGAAGCCGAGGAAGCCGGATGATCTGAAGCTTATTTCCGGGGTAGGGCCGAAGATCGAGACCATTCTCAACGGGCTCGGCATCTATCGTTTCGCGCAGGTCGCGGGGTGGAAGAAGGCCGAACGCGCATGGGTCGACGACCATCTGAAATTCGCCGGCCGCATCGAGCGGGACGACTGGGTGAGGCAGGCCAAGGCGCTCGCCAAGGGCGGTGAGGCGGAATACATCAAGGTGTTCGGCAAGAAGCCCAGATAAAAGGCGGCTTTTTCGTGCCAGACAAAAGACCGAAGGCGTTTCTCTCCTGGAGCTCAGGCAAGGACGCCGCTTTCGCGATGATGGAAGCGCGGCGGCTTGGGCTGGTGGAAATCGTCGGCGTGCTCACGGCGATCAACGAGGCTGCCGACCGGGTGCAGATGCATGGCGTCCGCCACGCGTTGCTGGACCGCCAGATGGCGGAGCTTGGTCTGCCCGTTATCAAGCTAATGCTTCCGAGCCCATGCCCCAACGCCATCTATGAAGAGCGCATGGCGGACACCTGCCGATCGATCAAGGCGCGGGGCGTCGATCATATTGTTTTCGGGGACCTTTTCCTTGAGGATATCCGCGCCTACCGACTGAAGCAGATGGAAGCTGCGGTCATGCAGGCGATTTTCCCGCTGTGGGGGCGCGACACGAAGGACCTCGCGGAGGAGATGATCACTTCCGGCCTGGAAGCCAGGGTGGCCTGCGTCGACAAACGCCGCCTGGATCGATCCTTCGCCGGCCGGCCGTTCGATGAGGCTTTCCTGCGCGACCTCCCGGATGGCGTCGACCCCTGTGGAGAAAACGGCGAATTCCATACCGTTGTAACCGGCGGCCCGATTTTCGCCGCACCGATCGCTACATCGGTCGGAGAAATCTTTGAAAGGGATGGCTTCATCTTCGCGGATTTCATCCCGCAACCGGCGGCAGCGCTTGTCTGAACGGCGGCCGACGCGATCCGCCCATCAAATGCCGCGAAAGGTAGTTATGGCTGTTCATCGACGCGTTCATCCGCTGCTCAAATGCCGTTCGCTACAGGGGCTGGGCGCGGGCGCCGCGCTGTTCGCCCTGTCGGCCTGCACGCCTTCCGCGCCGCCGCTCAATCCGAACGGACCCCTGAAAATTTCCTATTCAGAATCCGAATTCGGCCGCTACGAACGTCCGGGGAACGCGACACTTTCAGGCCGCGCGTTGCTTCACGATCAGGGCGACATCATTGCCTGTACCGGCGAACCGGTGCTGCTTTTTCCGCGCACTCGATCCTTCGAGCGGGTCGTGGAACTGGCGCGCATGCACGCGCAACCGGCGCTGCCCGAGACGCCGGACCCGCGGTTCAACACGATCACGCATCACACCATTTGCGACGCCGACGGGAATTTCAGCTTCAAGGGGCTGCCGCGCGGCCAATGGTATGTATTCGCGCGCGTGCGCTGGTCGGCGGGCGACGGGGGCGCTGAAGGTGGCGATCTTATCGGCGAGGCCGATACATCCTCCGGGCGTGGGCAGGTTGTGCTCGATGACAAGAACCGGATTTAGGCCGGGACGATCCTCTGAATGGTCGCTCTCGACCCTCATTGCGGTCGTTCCCGCCGTGAGCGAAACTTCTTAATAGCTTGTCATGCATGGGCGCTCACGGGGTGAGCCAATGCGTCCCATCTCCCATCGTTTGGGCGGGTACTACCTTTTCCCAAGAGCTGCCGTTCACTTGGCCGAAAGTGAACAGCAATCAGTTTTCCTATTCCCGTCTCATCCGTCCTCCGCCGGTAAACAACAGTCACGTCACAGACAACTTAAGTGGAGCGAGCTATCGCCGCGATATGGAGAATCAGCGCCACTGAGCGTACGATCAGGCAGGTTGGATCTGCGCCAACCGCTTCGTTGAGGTTGTCTTTCCTCTCGCAACCGTCAAGGGAAATCCGGTCAGGTTAAAAATTTTCGAGCGAAGTTCGACGCACACCGCAGGCTCGTTGGCCTTCGTGGCGTTGTGAAAGTTGAAAAGTCCTTCGATTGCAGGCAGTACTGAGATCGCCATCGCTTCGATCTGCGCGTCGGTCGAGCCGGGTTCCATAGACTGGAAAAACAATGGCACCCAGCGCCGCTGCCAACTTGGCGCGGAGGAGTACGCTTTCGTCGATGTTGCGCCCGGGTGAAGCGCAGCGCAGCGCGCGGACGAGTTCGGGATACTGCGGCGGCCAATTGTGCGGGCGTCAGCGCTGCGAGGCGATCGGCCTCGGTGCTCGCGCGCGCGGGCTTGCCAGCGCCGCTTGATGTGTCGGCATAGTAGTTCTCGACCGCGCCGCGGCGGAAAAAGATGCAGCCGAGCCGTTCGAGCCCGTCGAGCAGCGCGCCGTAGCGGGTGGCTAAGCGGCCATTTTGGTCGCCGAGCTCACCAGTAAACGCGGTCGGGTCGGTAAGGAGCTTCGCTAGCGTGCAGCGACGACGCTTCACATCGGGGTCTTGCTTTTCCAACCAGTACTGATAGGCGCCCATCGCCCCTTCGATCGCTGCGGCGTTCGCGGTGATGAGCCCGGCAAGTTCGGATCGCACTTTGCTGTCGAGGTCGATTAGGGAGGGATGGCCGATAGCGTTTGCGATCGCAATCGCCCCGTCCTCTCCTCTGAAGTCATTACGAGGCGGTTGTCGTCGGCGAGGGCATCAAGATCGGCAAGCACTGTCACCTGCATGCCGATTTCGGTGAAGAGCTTCCTCGCCTCGCGAAATTCCCCCTTGCCGAGCGCAGGGAGAATTGGCGTTCGGGCCTCGATCTTGAGGCCGAGAAGCCGGGCGGTGCGTGCCGCGACGATCTCATCGCTCGGCCCTTCGACGAGTAGGATACGCTCGGCGAACAGCGCCTGCCTGTGGGACAGGCTAATGCGCGCGACGAAATCTCCGAGCTTCGACGATAGGAGAAGGCCGTCTGCGGGATCGATTTGGCGGCAATCGACGTCGCCGCCAAAGAAGACGATGCCGGGAAGGCCGGCGAGCGAACGGAGGGGCAGGAACGACGGCGAGTGGGTCGAGATCAGAATACGCTTTTTGCCAGGATCGGCCCAGTCGCCCGCGACCAATTCCATCTCCTCTAGGATGAACGCCTTGAGCTGTGGGTGGAGCGAGATCTCGGGCTCGTTGACGATGAGAGTTCGTATTGTGTCGTCGTAAATCGCGGCGAGTAACGAAACGAGTTGGGTGATCCCGCTCGCCTCGAGCCCGGAGTGATAGCGAGCGTTGCCTGACATGGCGGTGAAGGACATCGCGAGCCCCCCCTGCACTCCACTGGAAGTCGATTCCCCGTCCGAAAAGCTGTTGCAGCCTTGTTTCGACCTTGATCCGCAGATCAGAGCGCTGATCGAGATTTACCACGTCGCCCACAACGCTCTCGATTTCGTGCCATTGGGAACGATAACTTATGTGTCCGTAAAACGCCTCGCCTTGATTTGATCCCACCCCAGGAGAATTGGTGGCCGCTCGGTACCGCTCGACCGGTCCGGTTCGACCTGCGGGGAGAAAACGGACATAGGCGGCCTCCGCGCCGCGATCTCGAAGCGCCCGCTGGATGGACCGCAACGCCCGCGTCTTGCCGCTGCCGTTGGGACCGACGAGGGTGGTGATGCCGGGGCGGATCGTAACCGTGCCGCCGGGCTTTCCCGCTATGGCGTCGAGCGGAACCGCAACGTCGGTCGCCGGAGCTGCCACAGCGGCGGTCGAAGGGACATGGATTATGGGATCGTCGGACACGGGAACCTCTTGGGATCGCAGTCTGCTTTTTAGCACCCGTCGCAGCGATGTGTTACGACCGCAATAGTATCGATAGTATAATCGTAAATTTCGTAGTCTGGTCGCTCAAAAGCCGGACGGTAAACTTGCGGCCAAGTCTTTGCCGGATCAACGACGTCCGCTTTTACAGCAACCGCCCGAAACCTGCCAATCCGGCTTCCCACCCCTTACCGGACTTTCGGCGCAGCGCGAAAGCTCTCGCACATTAGCCGCCGCAGCGCTGCAGTTGCGCGGCGTAGTCGCGGGCCATCTGGTCGGTGGCGCGCGCGTAACGCTGGACCTCGGCGCTGCCGCGGTCGCCGCGTGCATAGGCGGTTCGGCCGAGATAGTAGGCCAGATAAAGATGATAGGTGTCGTTGCGCGCTATGCCGAGCGTCCTGGCGCTCTTGTCATGGTACCAGCCGACAAAATCCACGGCGTCGGCAAAGCTGTGCCGACGGGCTGATCTGTTGCCCGTCTCCAGTTGATATTGCGCCCAGGTTCCGTCGAGTGCCTGCGAATAGCCGTAGGCGCTTGAAATGTGCTTCCACGGGATGAAGCCCAGCAGATAGGTGCGCGGCGGCCTGACCCGACCCTTGAAGCCGGATTCCTTGCGCACGGTCGCCATCAGCACCGGCACGGGAATGTTATATCTCGCTTCGGCGCGCTTCGCCGACCGTTCCCAATTGTTGAACCAGCCGTCGCGCTGGTCGAAAACGGCGCAGACATCGTTGATATGGGCAGGCGCCGTCGCGCAGGCGGAAAGCGCCAGCAACAGACCAATAGCTAAAACTCGACTAAAACCTGAACAAACCATTGGCTCAGGAACTAGGCCGAATTCCTAAACGGAATCTTGCCGGGTAGCGCCTGCGAAGGACGGGGCGTGCTGCATGGTTAAGAAAGCCTCAACGCCCCGAAGCAGGCTCGGCACTATCGGTAATGCGGCGTTTTGTGTCGCTTCCGTCAGCAGGACTGCGCATAATTGACGCCTGTCCTAAAATCTCGCCCGTCGGTGACGGATTTTCGATAGAAGCCGCGCGGGTTTGGCGTATGCCGGACGCATGAACGCAGAACCCCGCCGCCGCCGCTCCGCCGAACGCGCCGCCCATAAGGGGCCGGCTCCGATCCAGCAATTGCCGCCGCGCCATGTCGTCAATCCCTGGCCGCCGATGGCGCTGCTCTCGGCCGATCAGGTCGAGGCGATCCACGAAGCTTCCATGCACATATTGGAGAATTTCGGCATCGAGGTGATGAGCAAGCGTGCGCTGTCGCTGTTCGAAAAAGCCGGCGCGACGGTCGACCACGCAACGCAAAATGTCCGCATCGGTCGCGAGCTCGTCGACGAAGCGCTGAAGACAACTCCCTCGATCTATACGCTGACGCCGCGCAACCCGAAGCATCAAATCGTGCTCGGCGGCAACAACATCAATTTCACGCTGGTCGCCGGTCCACCCAACGTCCACGATCTGGAGCGCGGCCGGCGCGCCGGCAATCTGCGCGACTATTGCGACCTCGTGCGGCTGGCGCAGCACTTCAACTGCATCGGTATGCTGGGCAACCAGGTCTGCGCGCCGATCGAACTGCCGGCGAATACACGCCATCTCGACACCTATTTCTCCAATCTCACGCTGACCGACAAAAGCTTCCATTGCACGGCAATCGGCGGGGGCAGGGCGCTCGACGGCATCGAGATGATGGCGATCTCGCGCGGGCTTACGCTGGAGCAGATGGCGGACGATCCGGGCGTCACCACCATCATTTCCGTCAATTCGCCACGCCGCTTCGATGACCAGATGGCGGAAGGGCTGATCACGATGGCAGAGCACGGCCAATCGGTCTGTGTCACGCCTTTCACGCTGATGGGGGCGATGAGCCCGGTGACGCTGGCCGGTGCGCTGGCGCAGCAGAACGCCGAGGCGCTGTTCGGCGTGGTGCTGGCGCAACTGGTGCGGCCCGGCACGCCGGTGATGTATGGCGCCTTTACGTCGAATGTGGACATGAAATCGGGCGCGCCCGCCTTCGGTACGCCGGAAAACACCAAGGCGAATATCGCGTCCGGGCAACTCGCGCGGCGCTACAAGCTGCCCTATCGCACGACGCCGGGCTCCGCCTCCAATGCCGCCGACGCGCAGGGCGCGTACGAGACCATGATGGCGCTGTGGGGGGCGATCCTCGGCCACGGCAATCTCGTCTATCATGCCGCAGGCTGGCAGGAGGGCGGGCTGACCGCGTCCTTCGAGAAGCTCATCATCGACGTCGAGATGATCCAGCACATGATGGAGTTCCTGAAGCCCATCGAGGTCAATCGAGGGCGAACTGGCGCTCGACGCGCTCGGCGCGGTTCCGACCGGCGGCCATTTCTTCGGTGAGCCGCATACGCTGGAGCGCTATTCGACCGCCTTCTATCAGCCGATCCTGTCGAACTGGCAGAATTACGAAGCCTGGCAGGAGGCCGGCGGGCTCGACGCCACGCAGCGTGCGACCAAGGTCTGGAAGAAGGCGCTCGAGGAATATCGAGGAGCCGGCGATGGATGCTCGGACCGCGCGGAGGCGCTCGATGCCTATGTGGCCAAGCGCAAGGAAGCGATCGGGAGTGGCGAGCCTTGAGGCGCGATACGTCATTTCGGGTTCCGCTTTGCGGCCCGGAAGGAGGGCCGTTTCCGTTCTCCCAAAGTCCTGAAACCAGAGAACAATCATGAAATCGCATACCCGTGTCGCAGTCATCGGTGGAGGCGTCGTCGGCGCCTCGGTCTTGTTCCATCTTGCGCGCCATGGCTGGAAAGATGTCGTGCTGGTCGAGCGCGACGAACTGACCTCCGGATCGACCTGGCACGCGGCCGGCGGCATGCACACGATCAATGGTGATCCAAACGTCGCCAAGCTGCAGAAATACACCCTCGAGCTCTACAAGGAGATCGAGGAACTTTCCGGCCAGGCGACCGGCGTCCATGTCACCGGTGGCGTGCTCCTGGCGGCAACCGAGGCGCGCATGGACTGGCTGCGCGGCGTCGTCGCCAAGGGCCGCTATCTCGGGCTCGACCTGGAGGAAATCTCGGCGGAGGAAGCGCATCGGCTGATGCCGCTGCTCGACCCGAAGCAGTTCGTCGGAGCGGTGCGCAATTCCGAGGACGGCCATCTCGACCCCTCGGGCGTCACCCACGCTTACGCCAAGGCGGCGCGCCAGCTTGGCGCGGAAATTTATCGCCACACCAAGGTCGAGGACCTCGTTCAGCGTGAGGACGGGCATTGGCGCGTCATCACCAACAAGGGCGAGATCGTCGCCGAACATGTCGTGAATGCCGGCGGCCTATGGGCGCGCGAGGTAGGCCGCATAGTCGGGCTGGAACTGCCGGTGCTCGCCATGGAGCACATGTACCTGATCACCGAGGACATGCCGGAAGTCGCCGAGGTCAACGCCTCGACCGGCAAGGAAGTGATCCATGCGGTCGATTTCGACGGCGAGTTGTACCTCCGCCAGGAACGCGGCGGCATGCTGATGGGCACCTATGAGAAGGCCGGCAAGCCGTGGTCGGAAAAGACGACGCCATGGGATTTCGGGCATGAATTGCTCGATCCCGACATCGACCGCATCGCGCCGTCGCTGGAGGTCGGATTCCGCCATTTCCCGGCGTTTCAGAACACCGGCATCAAGCAGATCATCAATGGCCCGTTCACCTTCGCGCCGGACGGCAACCCGCTTGTCGGGCCGGTGCGGGGCCTGAAGGGCTTCTGGTGCGCCTGCGGCGTCATGGCGGGCTTTTCGCAGGGCGGCGGCGTCGGGCTGGCGCTGTCGAACTGGATGATCGAGGGCGATCCCGGTTTCGATATATGGGCCATGGATGTCGCGCGCTATGGCGACTGGGCTTCCATGGCCTATACGAACGCCAAGGTGCGCGAGAATTATTCGCGCCGCTTCTCGATCCGCTTCCCCAACGAGGAATTGCCGGCCGGCCGGCCGTTGAAAACGTCGCCGATCTACGATCTGCTTGTCGCCAAGGGTGCTCAGTTCGGCACGGCCTTCGGATTGGAAATCCCGCTCTGGTATGCGCCCGCCGGTGTCAAGGACGAGTTTTCGTGGCGGCGCTCCAACGATTTCGGACAGGTGGCCGAAGAGGTGAGGACCGTGCGCGAGGGCGTAGGGCTTTCGGAAACAACCTCTTTCGCCAAATACGAGGTGGAAGGCGAGGGCGCGGAAGCTTTCCTCGACCGGGTGCTGGCCTGCAAGCTGCCGAAGGCGGGACGCATGGCCCTGGCGCCGATGCTGAAGGAAGACGGCAAGCTGATCGGCGATTTCACGGTGGCCAATCTTGGCGACGGCAAATGGATGCTGTTCGGCTCTGGCATTGCCGAGGAATATCATCTGCGCTGGTTCGAGCAGCATCTGCCGGCTGATGGCTCCGTCAGCATTCGGGCGCGTGGCTCGGGCCTGACCGGCCTCGCCATCGCCGGGCCGAACGCGCGGAAACTTCTGGAAAAGGTGACGGGCGAGGACGTGTCCAACGCCGCCTTCCCGTTCATGGCGATCCGCCGCATGCATGTGGGCATGGTCCCGGCGCTGGTCGGCCGGGTCTCCTATACGGGCGACCTCGGCTACGAGATGTGGATCGAGCCCGAATACCAGCGCGCCGTCTTCAACATACTGATGAAGGCAGGCGAGGAATTCGGCCTTGGCCTGTTCGGGTCGCGGGCGCTGAATGCCCTGCGGCTGGAAAAGAATTACGCCTCCTGGGCGCGGGAATACCGGCCCATCTACGGCCCCGTGGAAGCCGGGCTCGATCGCTTCGTTGCCTACAACAAGGAGGCGGAATTCATCGGCAAACAGGCCGCGCTGGAGGAACTCCGGCAAGGCGGCAAGCTGCGCGCTGCGCGCCTTCATCATGGATGCGGTCGACGCCGACGTGATCGGCGACGAGGCGATCTGGTTTGGCGGCGAGGTGCGCGGCTGGGTGACGTCCGGCGGCTACGCACATCATTCGAAGGCGTCCGTGGCGATGGGCTACGTGCCCAAGGAGATCGCCGAGGAGAGCGACGGTTTCGAGATCGAACTGCTCGGCAAACGGCACAAGGCTCGCATGCAACCTCAACCCCTGTTCGACGCCAATTACGAGCGGATGCGGGGGTGAGGTCGAAGAACGGTCAGGCGTTCGAGAACATAGGCAAGATAGTTTTTTGTTCTTATTGTGTTCCAGCTATCTACACTGTACAATGAAGCTATGTACAAATTACTTGCGGTTGTGTAGATAAATGGCTATACACGTACAGGATGCAGAAACTGACTGGCTCGTCAGGGAGTTCGCGCGCCGTCGGGGCCTCGGCCTCACCGAGGCCATCAAGGTTGCCGTTCGCGAGGCTGGGGCCCGGGAGGAACAGAGCTTTGACGAATACAAGCGTCGGATTGAGCCAATAGTGGAAAAGATGCGCGCCTACAAAAAGCAAGGCGGTTTCGAGGAAGCCATGCAGTACATCGACGATAATTGGGACGATTGACCGGTGTATGTCGACAGCTCGGCGATCGTAGCCATATTACTGGACGAGCGGGATGCTCCGGCTCTCCTCAGAAGACTTATGACGGCAGAGGATCCGTTCACTTCGATTGTTACAAAGTTCGAAGCGTCGCTCGCCCTTACCCGTATTGCCGGCAATGCCGTTCCTGCCGGCCAGATTGTCTCCGATTTCGTCAAGCGCTTGAATATCAAGGTAGTCTCCGCCGAGGTTTCGATCTTCGATCATGTCATGCAGGCGGCTGCCCGCTATGGACGACGCAGTGGCCACCCCGCGAAACTCAATTTCGGAGATTGCTTCTCTTACGCCTTCGCCAAGCAGGCCGGCGTGTCCCTGCTCTACAAGGGCAATGATTTTGCCCAAACCGACCTAGCCTGAGGACGGCACGCGCTTGCGGCATACCTTGACCCTTTCCCGCGACATGGCTGCACTTCTCTGCATCGATCTTCAGGAAGAACACCGGCAGGATACGCGCTTGCTGGCCGTTGAATTCGATCGGGTGATCGGCAATACGGTGCGGCTGCAGGCTGCTGCCCGACAAAACGGCATTCCCGTCTATCATTTCGCCTATGTCGTCGACGCGGCGGCGACGACGACGCTGGCACATCATCCGCGCATGCCCGACGGGCGTTCGGCGTTCAGCGACAAGGACGATCCGCTGACGGCGATCTGTCCCGAAGTTGCGCCCGTGGGCGAGGAGAGGCTGGTCATCAAATCCGAGGCGAGCGCTTTCGGTTCGGGCCTCGGGGACGAGTTGAAAGCCGTTGGCACGGAATGGCTTTATATCTGTGGCGTGTGGACCGAAGCCTGCGTCGATGCCACCGTCAAGGCGGCGCTGAAGATCGGCTTCCGCGTGGCACTGGTCAAGGACGCCTGCGGCAGCGGCTCCGTGGCCATGCACCAAACCGGGATTCTCAACCTCGCCAACCGGCTTTATGGCGGAGCGGTGGTTACGACCGAGGCCGCCTGCCGGCTGATGGCAGGCGAAAAAGCCGAAGGCTGGACACCGGAAAGCCCGGTGCCGATCCGCTATACCTTCGAGGATGCGGCGGAAATCTACGGCTCGATCTAGGCGTATCCGTCAGCCTGCGCGACGACTATCCATCGACAGCGCGCCGGCGCCTGCGAATACCAGGAACAGGAAGACGAAGCAGAACATTACCGCCGCTTCGCCACCGTTCTGGATGGGGAAGAAGCTGCGTGGAAAATGCGCCATGAAATAGGCCACCGCCATCTCGCCGCTGAGGATGAAAGCGACCGGCCGTGTGAAGAGCCCGAGCAAAACCAACAGGCCACCGAGCAATTCCAGAATGGCCGCCACCAGGAAGAGGCCGCTCAAGTGGCCTGCATGGCCGCTCGCCGGAAAATCGAACAGCTTCTGCGTCCCATGCTCCATGAACAGCAGCGCCGTCACGATCCGCAAGGCGGCCAGAGCCCAGGGCTGATGTCTTGAAAGGCTTTCGAATGGCATTGCGGGCGGCTCCTTTGTGAATGAAGCCGCCCCGTAAGGCATGAACATGACGCCGTAAATGCGCCAAAGCGCTTCCATGCTCACTTATGCGTGAGAGGCTTGGGCGGACCGGCCCGAAAGCCGCCCGCTTGTTCAGCGCCCCGGCGCAACCATAGCGAAATGCGCGCCTTGCGGGTCCTGGCACTGGACGACCCATTGCCCGCCGGGTACCTCCATCGGACCCATCAGCACCTTGCCTCCATTGTTCGTCAGCCGCTTCGCGGCGGCATCAATGCCTTCGACGTTGAAATAGAACTGCCAGACCGGAGCGGGAATTTGTTCAGGCTTGTTCATCATGCCGCCATGCTCGGTCTCGCCGCCCATCGAAAAGATCGCGTAGACGCCCATCCCGCCCATGTCGAATTCGCGCGTTTTGCGCCAGCCAAACTGGCCTGAATAGAAGTCGAGCGATTGCTTCCAATCGGTCGTGAACAATTCGTGCCAGCCGACATGGCCGGACGTACCGGCGGGGACCGGGGGCTGGTCGGGACCATTCGGCTGCAGAAGCTGGAACATCGCGCCCTGCGGATCGGAGACGACGGCGAAACGGCCGACGCCCGGAATGTCCTCCGGGCCGCGGTGCACCTTTCCGCCGGCTTTCTTCAGTGACTCAGCCTGGCCGTTGACATCCGGCGTATAGACGTAGCCGACCCAGGCCGGGTGGCCGCCGCCCTGGCGGTAGGGCCCCGGCATTTCCATGATGCCGCCGACGCCGCGCTCGCCGGCGTGCAGCACCGTATATTGCATGGTGCCAGCGCCAGGGAACGGCTCGGCACGCCAGCCGACGACCTTGGTATAGAATTGCTTTGCCGCTTCCGTGTCGCTGGTCATCAATTCGTACCAGAAGAACTCTTTCGCCTTGTCAGCCATTTCAGTCTCCTTTTGTTTCGCCCCGATGATCCTATGCGCGCCCGTCATAGGCCGCCTGCAGGGCGGCAATGTCGAGTTTCACCATGTTCATCATCGCCTGCATGACGCGCGCGGCTTTTGCGTGGTTCGGGTCGGCCAGGAATTTCAGCATGACGCTCGGCACGATTTGCCAGGAGACGCCGTAGCGGTCCTTCAGCCAGCCGCAGGCGACCTCTTCGCCTCCATCGCCCAACGCGCTCCATAGACGGTCGATTTCGGCCTGGTCCTTGCAATCCACGGACAGGGAGATCGCATGTGTGAATGGAAAGTCGCAGCCGCCATTCAGCGCCTGATAGGTTTGGCCGGCAAGCGTGAAGCCGACGAGCAGCACTGAGCCCTCCTTACCGCCGGGGCTGTCGATAACGTTGTTTTAGACATAGTCGATACGCGAATCCGGCAGCAGCGACATATAGAACCGGGCGGCCTCCTCGCCGTCGCCGTTGAACCGCAGACAGGGGAAAATTTTGGACATCACGTACTCCTTTCTCGTCAATCCACCCGAGGACGAATGGCGCCGCAAGCTCCCGACAGATCGTTGAAAATAATTTCAGGCGAGTGGCCAGCCGCACGAAATTTGACCGATTGATAAAAAAATAAAACGTGCTAGCTTTTTGCGAAACGAACAATGGGGAACCCGCGAAAATGGCCGAAGGTCTTTTCAAGGAAGGCATTGCCGGCGCGCGGCTCTCGCCGGAGGAATACGCCGAGAATTTCGGCGATTTGCACCCGCCGCTCGATCACCACGAGGCCGTTGTCGAGTCGGACCGCTGCTATTTTTGCTACGACGCGCCGTGCATGAACGCCTGTCCGACCTCGATCGACATTCCGCTGTTCATCCGCCAGATCGGCAACGCCAATCCGCTTGGCGCGGCGAAAACCATCTTCGACCAGAACATTCTGGGCGGCATGTGCGCCCGCGTCTGCCCGACCGAAACGCTGTGCGAGGAAGTCTGCGTGCGCGAGACCGCCGAGGGCAAGCCGGTGCGGATCGGCCAGTTGCAGCGTTACGCGACCGACACCGCGATGCGTCAGGCCAAGCAGTTCTACGAGCGCGCCGCGCCAACCGGCAGGAAGGTCGCCGTGGTCGGGGCAGGGCCGGCGGGGCTCGCCTGCGCGCATCGGCTCGCCATGCACGGCCACGAGGTGACGATCCTCGAGGCCCGCGAAAAGGCCGGTGGGCTCAACGAGTACGGCATTGCCGCCTACAAGACGGTCGATGGCTTTGCCCAGGCGGAAGTCGATTACGTCACCGCGATCGGCGGCATCGCCATCGAGAACGGCAAGGCGCTTGGCCGTGATTTTTCGCTGGGCGACCTCACCGGAAAATATGATGCGGTGTTTCTCGGCGCGGGCCTTGCCGGCATCAACGCCTTGCGCGCCGAAGGCGAGGATGCCAAGGGCGTGGAGAACGCCGTCGAATTTATCTCCGTGCTTCGGCAGGCCGACGATCTTTCGACGTTGCCGGTCGGCCGCCGGGTGGTTGTCATCGGCGGTGGCATGACGGCGATCGACGCTGCGGTGCAGGCCAAATTGCTCGGCGCGGAGGAGGTGACCATCTGCTACCGGCGCGGCCAGGAGCACATGAACGCTTCCGAATACGAGCAGGATCTGGCCGCCGCCAACGGTGTCACCATCCGCCACTGGCTGCAGCCCAGGAAGGTTGGCGTCGCAGGCGGCCGGGTGGCGTCGATCGAGCTTGAATATACGGCGCTACGGGACGGCAAGCTTGCCGGCACGGGCGAGACGCTGACACTTGAAGCCGACCAGATATTCAAGGCGATCGGTCAGAATTTCGAGATTTCGCCGCTCAACGGCAGTGGCGAGAGCATAGAGATGGAGAATGGCCGGATCAGGGTCGATGCGGAAGGCAAGACTTCGCTGGCCAAGGTTTGGGCGGGCGGCGATTGCATTTTCGGCGGCGAGGATCTGACAGTTTCGGCGGTGGCGCAAGGGCGCGATGCCGCGGAGAGTATCCATCGGGCGCTGGCGGGGTAGGAGACATTTCGATGGACGGTGAACTGGAAGGCGGATGCTACTGCGGTGCGTTGCGCTACCGCGTCTCCACCGCGCCGGTTCTCAAGGCGCAATGCCATTGCCGCGCCTGCCAGCATATTTCAGGCGGGGGTCCCAACTACTTCATGCTGATCCCGCCCGAAGGCTTTGCCTACATCGAGGGCGAGCCCAAGCAATACAAGCGGCCGGATCTTGCGAACGCCGTCACCCGGGAATTCTGCGCCACCTGCGGCACGCACCTGCTGACGCGGCGGCCGGGTCTGCAGCAGATCGTGCTCAAGGCCGGGACTCTGGACGACCCGGAGGCTTTCGGCCGGCCGAAGATCGCGATCTTCTGCGAGGAGAAGGCGAGCTTCCACATTATTCCCGAAGGCATGCCGGCCTTCGACACGATGCCGGAGAGCCGCCAATGAAACCGCACCCTGTCGTTTCCATGTCGTCGCGGGCCGAGGAGAAATCAAGCCATGGCTGACATTCGCAACAATTTCGTCGGCATCAAATCGCCGAACCCGTTCTGGCTGGCCTCGGCGCCGCCGACCGACAAGGAATACAACGTGGTCCGCGCGTTCAAGGCGGGCTGGGGCGGCGTCGTGTGGAAGACGCTGGGCGAGGCAGGGCCGCCCGTCGTCAACGTGAACGGCCCGCGCTATGGCGCGATCTGGGGCGCCGACCGGCGGCTGCTCGGCCTGAACAATATCGAACTCATCACCGACCGGCCGCTCGAGGTCAATCTGCGCGAGATGAAACAGGTCAAGCGCGACTGGCCCGACCGGGCGCTGATCGCCTCGATCATGGTGCCATGCGAGGAGCAGGCCTGGAAGGCGATCCTGCCGCTGGTGGAAGACACGGGCGCCGACGGCATCGAACTCAATTTCGGCTGTCCGCATGGCATGTCTGAGCGCGGCATGGGCGCGGCCGTCGGCCAGGTGCCCGAATATATCGAGATGGTGGTGCGCTGGTGCAAGCAATACACGCGCATGCCCGTCATCACCAAGCTGACGCCGAACGTGACCGATATCCGTCGTCCGGCGCGCGCGGCGAAGGCCGGCGGCACCGACGCGGTTTCGCTCATCAACACGGTGAACTCGATCACGGCGGTGAATCTCGACACCTTCTCGCCGGAGCCGTCGATCGACGGCAAGGGCTCGCATGGCGGCTATTGCGGGCCGGCGGTCAAGCCGATGGCGCTGCATATGGTGGCGGAGATCGCGCGCGACGCGGAAACGCGCGGCCTGCCGATCTCCGCCATCGGTGGCGTTACCAACTGGCGCGACGCGGCTGAGTTCATGGCGCTCGGCGCCGGCAATGTGCAGGTGTGTACGGCCGCCATGACCTACGGCTTCAAGATCGTGCAGGAGATGATCGAAGGGCTGAAGAACTGGATGGACGAGAAGGGCCATGCCACGCTCGACGATTTCGTCGGCCGGGCGACGCCCAACGTCACCGACTGGCAGTATCTGAACCTCAATTATGTCGCCAAGGCGCATATCGACCAGGATCTGTGCATCCAATGCGGCCGCTGCCACATCGCCTGCGAGGACACATCGCACCAGGCGATCACCTCTATGGTCGACGGCAAGCGGCATTTCGAGGTGATCGAGGCGGAATGCGTGGGCTGCAATCTCTGCGTCAATGTCTGCCCGGTGGAGGACTGCATCACGTTGCAGCCGTTGCCTGCCGGGGCGATGGACGAGCGCACGCACAAAAAGGTGTCGCCGACCTACGCCAACTGGACGACGCATCCGAACAATCCGATGGCGAAGGCGCCAGAACCGGCGGAGTAATTTTAGGTCGGTTGGCCAACGCGCTGCCGCTGCCAGGCTCGCCCGCAGGTGGCTGGACTGCAGTGGTGGTGATACGTGTTATGTAACGCATAATGATCGCCAGCTTCGCCGATACTCACACTCAGGCGCTTTTTGAGCATGGCGTCTGCCAAAGGAAGTGGCGATCGATTGAACGGTTAGCGTTGCGAAAGCTCGATCAACTGCACACGTGCCCAATCTCGAGGATCTCCAGATACCTCCAGGAAACCGGCTTGAGAAATTGAGGGGTAATCGGGAAGGTCAATGGAGCATCCGCATCAATGATCAGTACCGGGTCTGCTTCGACTGGCAGGGCGAGAACGCATTTGACGTTGAAATTGTTGACTATCACTGACGGAGGCGACGCGATGGCGCGCGTTACGACACATCCCGGCGAAATGCTCCACCATGAATTCATGCTGCCAATGGGTCTGTCAGCCAGGGCGCTGGCACGGAAGATGGATGTGCCCGCCAATCGTATCACCGCGCTGCTCAAGGGCGAGCGTTCCGTGACGGCTGACACCGCGATCCGTCTGGAGAAGGCTCTCGGTATGTCGGCCATGTTCTGGATGCGCCTGCAGGACCACTACGACCTGTCGAAGGCGCTCTCGGAGGTGGACTATTCGCGCATTGAACCGATCGTGAAAGAGGTGGCTTGACGCACTGCCGCCTCGACCGCCGATCAATTTCTCGACCACGGATAGGCAGCCTCGCAGTGGGGGGATGGGTTCAATCGGAACCCTATTGTCTATAAAATATATCCATGATATAGTTTATCTATGAATAGGAGGCTCGCCTATGAAGCTCGGTGACGGGGTTGAGGCTGCGATCCATTGCTGCGCCGTGCTGGCCGGCATCGAAGCCGGAGCGACCATGCCCGGCGCGGCATTGGCGGAGGCGCACGGGCTTTCGCCAAGCTATCTGCTCAAGCATCTGAACGCGCTGACAACCGCGAAAATTCTCGAATCACTGTCGGGGCCGCTCGGCGGCTACCGGCTTGCCCGTGAGTCGGAGAAGATCACGCTTCTCGACATCGTGCTCGCGGTCGAAGGGCGGGAGCCGGCCTATCGCTGTGCCGAGATCCGGCAACGCGGGCCGGACCCGCTTCCCGCCTCCGCCTATGTCAAGCCATGCGGCATCAATGTCGCGATGCTCAGGGCCGAAAAAGCCTATCGCGGGGCGCTCGCCGAGGTCACGCTCTCCGACATCGTCACTGACTTCAGCGAGGAGGCCGATCCGCGCTCGATCGCCAGAAGCTGCGCCTTCGCCGAGCGATACCAGCGCCCACAGAAAAGCGTTTCAAAGCAAGGTTGAAAGGAAGAAAGATGCAACAAAGAATAAAGTATCAGGGTTTTGCGCCGGACCTGCTGAAGCAGGTCTATGCTCTGAACAAGGCCGTCGATGAGTGCGGGCTGGAGAGAAGCCTGATGCACCTGGTCAAGCTGCGCGCATCGCAGATCAATGGTTGTTCGTTCTGCGTCGACATGCACAGCAAGGAGGCGCTACGCGACGGCGACAGCCAGCAGCGCATCTTCCTGGTCTCCGCCTGGAAGGAATCGCCGCTGTTCAGTGACCGCGAACGCGCCGCTTTCGGCTATACCGAAGCGGTCACCAGGATCGCCAATCAGGGCGTCCCTGACGCGCTCTGGGACGCGACGCGTGAGCAATTCTCCGAGGAAGAACTGGTGAAGCTTACCGTGGCGATCGGCATGATCAATATCTGGAACCGCATCTGCGTTTCCTTCCACGTGCTCCATCCGGTCGAGCACGCCAAGGCGGCCTGATCCTCAGACCTCCTTCGTGTCGAAAACCAGAAGCTCGACGCCGCCGTCCGCGAAATTGCCGAGGTCGGCGGCGGCCTTCTGCCCCTCGGGCGATGCGAAGCCAGCCTGAATATCGGCGAGCGAGTCGAAATGAAGAGTTGCGACGAGATGATAGCCTGACGGACCTTCCGGCATCCCGACGCCGCCATCAGTGACCTCGTATTTCCTGAGGCCCGGTATCGTCTTCGCCAGGGGAACGTGGTTCGCGAAGTAGTACCGGTCGAAAGCGGCGGCGTCTTTCGGCGTCTTGTAGAGTGCCAGAAGCTTGGCCATTTGGTTTCCTCCCATAGAGATGGCGCCGGCAGAATGGCGCAGTTGGCTGCACGGCACAATCGGTCAATGGTCCCCGGAACCCCGGGAGGAGGCGGCAACGGCAATCCCTGCTTTCGCGGATCGCGCCGATCCGCTATGGGGACGGGCACAGGGGATGGGGGGCGAGCATGGATGCGACGACACTTGCAGTCATCGGGCGGGTCGTGTTCGGCGGCTTTTTCCTGATCGCCGGGATTCGGAATTTTGCCAATTTCCCGGAGCGCCAGAGCAGGCCGACCAATTATGGCTGGCTCTTGCCGGGGCCGGTCGTGGCTATCGGGTTTGCCGTTCAACTGATCGGCGGCCTCGCCCTGATCGCCGACTTCCAGACCGTCTTCGCGGCGCTGGCGCTTATTGCCTTCCTGGTCCTCGCGACCCCGCTTTTCCACAATCCGCTAATGTTTCAAGGCAAAGAGCGCGATCCGCATCTCTACCTGACGTTGGTCAATATCACCCTCGCGGCCGGGCTTCTGCTGGTGATCGCAAACGCGACCTGATTTCGGCCAGAACCCAAGACGTCGCGGCAGCGAACGGCTCTAACGCTTCGGCCTCAACCCCTCGACGAAAAGCTGTTCGAGAAACCGCGCCGCATCCTCGAAACGGCCGTCACCGCCGCGATCGGGACCGAGTACGGCGCGCACTTGAACGTCGAAATCGGCATAGTGCTGGGTCGTCGCCCAGATCGAGAAGATCAGGTGCCTGGGATCGGTGCGGGCCAGCTTGCCGTCGCGCATCCAGTCCTTGATGGTCGCGGCCTTCTCGTCGACGAGGTTCTTCAATTCGCCTTCGAGCAGCGACAGGATGCGCGGCGCGCCTTGAAGGATCTCGTTGGCGAACAGCCGGCTCTCGCGCGGGTAGTCGCGCGCCATTTCCAGCTTGCGGCGGATGTAGGAGCGCAGTTCGGTCATCGGATCGCCGACGTTGTCAAGTTCGCGCAGCGGGGCGAGCCAAGTGTCGAGCAGGCGCTGCATCAGGGTCGTGTGGATGTCCTCCTTGCGGCGAAAATAATAGAGCAGATTGGGCTTGGACATGCCGGCCGCCTCGGCGATCTGGTCGATGGTCGAACCGCGGAATCCATTCGCCGAGAACACATCCAGCGCCGCTTCCAGGATCAATTCCCGTTTCTCGGTCTGGATTCGCGTGCGCGGCTTTTTTGCTGGTGCGTCCATCCTCAACCCTCTGGCGCAAAGGCGAAAGCGGATGATCTCTGGACCAATAAACTGGACCAGTTTTTGATTGTCCGTGGAGCGCGCGCTTGCCGCAGCATTTCCGCTACTATTCCCTTGACCGCCTCCGTGGCGATGCTAACGTTTGTCCATTCGGTCAAAAATTTGCGTAGCACGACTGCGCATGAAAAACCAAGCGTTGGCCGTCATAATGGGGCACTAACAAAGGAAGGCTTGGTAATGTCCAACAGGTTGAACGTGGCGCCGAACGATCTCAGCGCATTCTGGATGCCGTTTTCGGCGAACCGCCAGTTCAAGCAGTCGCCGCGCATGCTCGTTGGCGCCAAGGACATGCATTACACGGCGAGCGACGGCCGTAAGATCCTCGACGGGACGGCGGGCCTGTGGTGCGTCAATGCAGGGCATTGCCGCCCGAAGATCGTCGAAGCGGTCCAGGAGCAGGTGGCCAAGCTCGATTATGCGCCGGCCTTCCAGATGGGGCATCCGATCGTCTTCGAACTGGCCAATCGGCTGGTCGATATCGCGCCCGAGGGCATGGACCATGTCTTCTTCACCAATTCGGGGTCCGAATCGGTCGAGACCGCGCTCAAGATCGCGCTCGCCTACCATCGCGCCAAGGGAAACGGATCACGGTTCCGGCTGATCGGCCGCGAGCGCGGCTATCATGGCGTCAATTTCGGCGGCATCTCGGTCGGGGGTATCGTCTCGAACCGCAAGATGTTCGGCACGCTGCTGACCGGTGTCGATCACATGCCGCATACCCATCTGCCCGAGAAGAACGCCTTTTCACGCGGCGCGCCGGAGCACGGCGCGGAACTCGCCGACGAGCTGGAGCGAATCGTGGCGCTGCATGACGCCTCGACCATCGCGGCGGTCATCGTCGAGCCGGTCGCCGGATCGACCGGCGTGCTGGTCCCGCCGAAGGGGTACCTCAAGCGGCTGCGCGAAATCTGCGACAAGCATGGCATCCTCCTGATCTTCGACGAGGTCATCACCGGCTTCGGCCGTCTCGGTGTTCCGTTCTCGTCGGATTATTTCGGCGTCGTTCCCGACATCATCACCACCGCCAAGGGCGTCACCAACGGCACCATCCCGATGGGCGCGGTGTTCGTGAAGAAGGAAATCCACGATGCCTTCATGAACGGCCCCGAGCATCTGATCGAGTTCATGCACGGCTATACCTATTCCGGAAATCCGGTGGCCTCGGCGGCGGCGCTTGCGACGCTCGACACCTACAAGGAGGAGGGGCTTCTCAACCGGGGCGCCGAACTGGAAACCTATTTCGAGGATGCGCTGCATTCGCTGAAGGATGCGCCAAACGTCATTGACATCCGCAATATCGGCCTGGTCGGCGCCATCGAATTGCGGCCGATCGCGGGCGAGCCGACGAAGCGGGCCTTCTCGGCTTTCGTCAAGGCATTCGAGAATGGCTGCCTGATCCGCACGACGGGCGACATCATCGCGCTGTCACCACCGCTGATCATCACCAAGGGGCAGATCGACGAACTGATCGATCACGTACGCAACGTTCTGGAACAGGTGGAGTAGGGCTATTTCCAGGCCGCAGGCAACGCACGAGGTGCTGGTTGACGACGAACGCGTGCGCGTCACGCGCTGGGACTTCGTGCCCGGCGCGGAAACGGGATGGCACCGGCACGGCATGGACTATGTCGTGACGCCGGTCACCGACTGCGCCTTCCTGCTGGAAGAGCCCGGCGGGGGATCGCGACGTGTCGAGATGGCGGCGGGCGCCTCTTATCGAAGGGGCCAGGGCGTCGAGCACAACGTCGTCAACGGCGGTGATCGGCCGATGTCGTTCGTCGAAGTGGAACTAAAGAGTTAGGGCAGGAAAAATGGCCGCACCCGGCGAGAATCTTCGAATCAATCCAGACCGTTTGTGGGATTCGCTCATGGAAATGGCGAAGATCGGCCCTGGCGTCGCGGGCGGCAACAATCGCCAGACGCTGACCGACGAAGATGGCGAGGGACGCACGCTTTTCCAGAAATGGTGCAAGGAGGCGGGGCTCGAGATGGGTCTTGACCAGATGGGCACCATGTTCGCGCGGCGTGAGGGGACCGATCCCGATGCCTTGCCGGTCTATGTCGGGTCGCATCTCGACACGCAACCGACCGGCGGAAAGTATGACGGGGTGCTCGGGGTTCTGGGCGGACTGGAGATCATCCGCACGCTGAACGATCTCGGCATCAAGACGAAGCATCCGATCGTCGTCACCAACTGGACCAACGAGGAAGGCACCCGCTTTGCCCCCGCGATGCTCGCATCCGGCGTGTTTGCCGGCGAGCATGATTTGCAGTGGGCCTATGATCGGGTGGATGCGAAAGGCAAGAAATTCGGTGACGAACTGAAGCGTATCGGCTGGCAGGGCGACGAGAAGGTCGGCGATCGCAAGATGCACGCCTTCTTCGAACTGCATATCGAGCAGGGGCCGATCCTCGAGGACGAAGGCATCGACATCGGCGTCGTCACGCACGGGCAGGGGCTGTGGTGGCTGCAGGTCACCCTGACCGGCAAGGACAGCCATACCGGCTCCACGCCGATGCCGAAGCGCCGCAATGCCGGTCTGGGCATGGCGCGGGTGACCGAGCTCGTGCATGAGGTGGCGATGGACTATCAGCCGAACGCCGTCGGCGCGATTGGTCATGTGGAAGTCTATCCGAATTCGCGCAACGTCATTCCCGGCAAGGCGGTCTTCACCATCGATATCCGCTGCCCCGACAAGGATATCCTCAACGAGATGCGTGACCGCATCGAGGATGGCATCGCCACTATCTGCGAGGCGCTGGACATCGGCTTCGAGATCGAGCCGGTCGGTCATTTCGATCCGGTGACCTTCGATGCAGGCTGCGTCAAGGCGGTGCGGGAAGCCGCCGAACGTCTCGGATATACCCATCGCGATATCGTCTCGGGGGCCGGGCACGATGCCTGCTGGGTCAACCGGGTAGCGCCCACGGCCATGGTGATGTGCCCCTGCGTCGACGGGCTCAGCCACAACGAGGCCGAGGAGATTTCCAAGGATTGGGCGCGCGCCGGCGCCGATGTGCTGTTTCACGCGGTGGTGGAGACGGCGGAGATCGTTGAATGAATTAAGATTTCGAACAGGAACGCCGCTCGATAGAAGCGCGATGAAATCAGGGAACAAATAGCATGTCCAAAGTCATCAAGAACGGAACCATCGTCACGGCCGACCGCACGTGGAAGGCCGACGTGCTGATCAAGCATGACAAAATCGTGGCGATCGGGCAGGATCTGCACGGCGACCACGAGCTCGACGCGACGGGTTGCTACGTGATGCCGGGCGGCATCGACCCGCACACGCATCTCGAAATGCCGTTCATGGGCACCTATTCGACGGACGATTTCGAGAGCGGAACGCGCGCCGCGCTTTCCGGCGGCACGACGATGGTCGTCGACTTCTGCCTGCCGGCGCCGAACCAGTCGCTGCTCGAAGCCATCCAGATGTGGGACAACAAATCGACCAAGGCGTCCTGCGACTATTCCTTCCACATGGCGATCACCTGGTGGAGCGAGCAGGTCTTCAACGAGATGGCCGAAGTGGTCGATCGCGGCATCACCTCCTTCAAGCACTTCATGGCCTACAAGGGCTCGCTGATGGTGAATGATGACGAGATGTTCGCGTCGTTCCAGCGCTGCGCCGGTCTCGGCGCCCTGCCGCTCGTGCATGCCGAAAACGGCGATGTCGTCGCGTCGCTTTCGCAGAAGTTGCTTGCAGAAGGCAATAACGGGCCGGAGGGTCACGCCTATTCGCGCCCGCCCGAGGTCGAGGGCGAGGCCACCAACCGCGCCATCATGATCGCCGATATGGCCGGCGTGCCGCTCTATGTCGTGCATACGTCGTGCGAGCAGTCGCACGAAGCGATCCGTCGGGCGCGGCAGAAAGGCATGCGCGTTTATGGCGAACCGCTGATCCAGCATCTGACATTGGACGAGAGCGAGTATTTCGACAAGGACTGGGACCATTCGGCGCGTCGGGTGATGAGCCCTCCCTTCCGCAACAAGATGCACCAGGATTCGCTTTGGGCCGGGCTGCAGGCGGGTTCGCTGCAGGTCGTGGCGACCGACCATTGCGCCTTCACCACCGACCAGAAGCGCTACGGCGTCGGCGATTTCACCAAGATCCCGAACGGCACCGGCGGGCTGGAGGACAGGCTGCCGGTGCTGTGGACCAAGGGCGTCAATACCGGGCGTCTGACGATGAACGAATTCGTCGCCGTGACCTCCACCAATATCGCCAAGATTCTCAACATGTATCCCAAGAAGGGGGCAATCGTCGAAGGCGCCGATGCCGACATCGTGGTCTGGGACCCGAAGAAGAAGAAAAAGATCACCGCCAAGAAGCAGGAGTCGATCATCGACTACAACGTCTTCGAGGGCATGGAGGTCGAGGGCTTGCCGCGCTACGTGCTGACACGCGGCGAGATAGCGCTCGACGATGGCAAGCTCGACACCAAGCCCGGCCATGGCGAGTTCGTGGCGCGCGAGCCGCACCAGGCGGTCAACCGGGCGCTGTCGAAATGGAAGGAAATCACGGCGCCGCGCAAGGTCGAGCGGTCAGGCATTCCGGCGAGCGGGGTTTGAGGTTGGAGGCGATTTGTCTGGTGTCGGCCGCGCTCGACGTTGTAGCGAAACGCGCGCTCCGCAAATGTCGATGACCGCGCCTACAAGCCGGACTGATCCGGCCGCGCCGCCTGAGGCTGTCGCCGTCGTCTCCGCCCGCGGGCTCAGCCTCACCTTCGAGACCAATGACGGACCGGTCAACGCGCTGGCCGATATCAATCTCGATGTCGGCAAAGGCGAGTTCGTTTCCTTCATCGGCCCCTCGGGCTGTGGCAAGACGACCTTCCTGCGCGTCATCGCCGACCTGGAACAGCCGACATCGGGAACGATCAACGTCAATGGCATGACGGCCCGGCAGGCGCGGGAAGCGCGCGCCTATGGCTATGTGTTCCAGGCGGCGGGGCTGTTTCCGTGGCGCACCATCGAACGCAACGTGACGCTGCCTCTCGAGGTCATGGGGTATTCGAAAGCCGACCAGCGGGAGCGCGTCGCCCGTACGCTTGACCTCGTCAACCTTACCGGTTTCGAGAAGAAGTTTCCCTGGCAATTGTCCGGCGGCATGCAGCAGCGCGCCTCGATCGCGCGGGCGCTCGCCTTCGATGCGGATCTGCTTTTGATGGACGAGCCTTTCGGGGCGCTCGACGAGATCGTTCGCGACCATCTCAACGAACAGCTTCTCCAATTATGGGAGCGCACCGAAAAGACCATCTGTTTCGTCACGCATTCGATCCCCGAAGCGGTCTATCTGTCGACCCGGATCGTGGTCATGTCGCCGCGGCCAGGGCGCGTGGCGGACGTCATCGAGTCGACCCTGCCGCGATCGCGCCCGCTCGACATCCGCGAGAGCCCGGAATTCCTCGAAATCGCCCATCGGGTCCGCGAGGGTCTCAGGGCAGGGCACTCCTATGAGGATTGAGGGGCATGGACTCCTTCCGTGAAAAGATCGTGCCAATCAGCGTTATCGTGGCGGCGATACTCGTCGTCTGGTACGCCTTCGCCATTATCCTCAACACGCCGTTCCAGCACGATCTCGACCGGCGTGCGCATGTAACGCAGGATTTCGGCAGCTTCGTCGCCAGCACGCTGGCGCAGAAGAAGCCGACCTTGCCGGCGCCGCACCAGATTGCCGAGAATTTCTGGAAGAATACCTTTGATGTCAGGATCACCAGCCGGCGTAGCCTGATCTACAATTCATGGGTGACGCTGTCCTCGACCCTGCTCGGTTTCGCCTTCGGCACGGCGCTCGGCGTATTGATCGCCGTCGGCATCGTGCATATTCCGGTCCTCGACCGCAGCCTGATGCCCTGGATCATCGCCTCGCAGACGATCCCGATCCTGGCAATCGCCCCGATGGTCATCGTCGTGCTGGCCTCTGTCGGGGTCACAGGACTGATCCCGAAGGCGCTGATTTCCACCTACCTTTCCTTCTTCCCGGTGGCGGTCGGCATGGTCAAAGGGTTGCGCTCACCCGATATCCTCAATCTCGACCTGATGCATACGTACAATGCGAGCAAGAGGCAGACCCTTTGGAAGCTCCGGCTTCCGGCTTCCGTCCCGTTCCTTTTCACCTCGATGAAGGTGGCGGTCGCCGCCAGTCTCGTCGGCGCCATCGTCGGCGAGTTGCCAACAGGCGCGGTGGCCGGCATCGGCGCCAAATTGCTTGCCGGTTCTTATTACAGCCAGACGATCGACATGTGGTCGGCGCTGCTGGCCGGCTCGCTGGTGGCCGTTATCCTCGTGACGGTCGTGGGGATCGTCGGGCGTATCGTTGAACTCGGCATGGGGGCGCGGCCCTCATGAGGCGTTTTGCGTGGCAGTCCGTTCTGGCGCTGGTGCTTTGTCTGGCCGGCGCGGCGTTGACGCCGCTTGCCGACGCCGTTTCTGCCTTGCCCTTCACCATTGGGCAGAGCGCCGCGATCGAACTTCTCCTTCTGGCGTCGGCGGTACTTTCCATGAGTGGGATCAACCCGGTAGGCGGCGCCATGATCCTGCTCGTCTCCATCCATGTCGCCGCCCTTATGCTGGTCGGCGGCATCGCCGGAAACGAGGGCGCGGCGCGGCCGGCTTTCTTTCTGGAACTGGCCGCGGCCTGGCTTCTCGCATGGCGGCTCAACGTACTCCTCTCGCGCTTCAGACCGGCGGGCAGCGGAATGCGGCGTTTGCTGCACATCCTTGTGCCAGGGCTCTTCGGCATCTGGATCCTGATATTGTGGGAAGGCATCACGCGCGGCGCCGGCGTTCCCTTCGTGCTTCTGCCGCCGCCGACAGCCATTGCGGCGCGCCTCGTGGCCTCGCTTCCGATCCTTGGCGCGGACGTCGTGCAGACCATCTTCAAGGCGGTCTTCGCCGGTTATGCGATCGGGTGCGCTTCCGGCTTCATTGTCGCCATTCTTGCGGACCGCGTTCCCTTCCTGCGCCGCGGCCTGCTGCCGATCGGCAATCTCGTCTCGGCGCTGCCCATCATCGGCATCGCGCCGATCATGGTCATGTGGTTCGGCTTCGACTGGCAATCAAAGGCGGCGGTCGTGGTGGTCATGACCTTCTTCCCGATGCTGGTGAACACCGTCGCGGGGCTGGCCGCCTCCGGCCATATGGAACGCGATCTGATGCGCACCTATGCCTCCAATTATTGGCAGACGCTGTTCAAGCTGCGCCTGCCGGCTGCCGGGCCGTTCATTTTCACGGCGCTCAAGATCAATTCTACGCTTGCATTGATCGGCGCCATTGTCGCAGAATTTTTCGGAACTCCGATCGTCGGCATGGGCTTCCGCATTTCGACCGAAATCGGGCGGATGAATGTCGACATGGTCTGGGCGGAGATCGCCGTGGCGGCGCTCGCGGGCTCTCTATTCTACGGTGTCGTGGCTCTGGTGGAACGGGCCGTGACATTCTGGCATCCGTCTATCCGTGGTGGGTAGGCGTCCTTCAGGGGTGAACTAAAAATGAAAAGGGTGAAGCAATGAACAGATTGGCAAGTACGATCATCGCCGGCGCGCTGGCATTTTCGGTGGTGCCGGCAATGGCCGCCGACAAGGTCACGCTGCAACTGAAATGGGTAGCGCAGGCGCAGTTCGCCGGCTATTTCGTCGCCAAGGACAAGGGCTATTACAGCGATGCCGGCCTCGACGTCGACATCAAGCCGGGCGGTCCCGATATCGCGCCGGAACAGGTGATCGCCGGTGGCGGCGCCGACGTGATCGTCGACTGGATGGCGGGCGCGCTGGCGGCGCGCGACAAGGGCGTCGCCCTGGTCAACATCGCGCAGCCTTATGCAAAGGGCGGCCTTGAGATTGCCTGCCCGAAGGACGGCCCGATCAAGAAGCCCGAGGACTTCAAGGGCCATACGATCGGCGTGTGGTTCTACGGCAACGAATATCCGTTCTTCGCCTGGATGAACAAACTCGGCATTCCCACGGATGGCGGCCCCGATGGCGTCAAGGTGCTGAAGCAGAGCTTCGACGTGCAGCCCCTCATCCAGCATCAGGCCGACTGCATCCATGTGATGACGTATAATGAATACGGCCAGTTGCTGGACGCCGGTTACAAGCCGGATGATCTCACCGTCTTCAACTATTCCAAGCTTGGTGAGAACATGCTGGAGGACGGCCTCTACGCCCTGCAGGACAAGCTCAAGGATCCGGCTTTCCAGGACAAGATGGTGCGCTTCGTCAAGGCGTCGATGAAGGGTTGGCAGTATGCGGTCGCTCATCCGGATGAAGCCGCCGAGATCACCACGGATGCCGGCGCGCAGGACGAGAACCACCAGAAGTACATGGCGGGCGAGGTTGCCAAGCTGATCGGCGATGGGAAGCTGGACGAGGCGGCCTATGACCGTACGGCCAATATGGTGCTCAACCAGAAGATCATCTCCAAGAAGCCGGAAGGCGCCTGGACGCATGAGATCACCGACAAGGCGCTCAAATAGGCCACGGCGTTTCAAGGAAACCGGAAAGGGGCGGGCGACCGCCCCTTTCCTTATTGCCGACCGTTCGGCGAAGACGTGCTTGTCGCCCTTGATCAGGCGTGCTGCAGACCTTCCTCGTCAAGGGCTCGCTTGACGCCGGTTCGCGCGCCGACGCGCTCGAAATAGGCCGTCAGCTTCGGGCCGAACTCGACACCGGTCGCCTTCGCCCAGCGCAGCATCGTGTAAAGATAGCCATCTGCGACAGTGAAAGCGGAACCGGTCAGATAGTCACCGCCCAGCCGGCTCTCGACATAGCGTAACTGCTTGTCGAGATTGGTGCGAAAGACCTGCTTCGTATCGTCCGAAAGTGCCTTGTTGAAGAGCGGCGAAAAGCCCTTGTGCAATTCGGTCGCAATGAAATTCAGCCACTCCTGGAGGCGGAGGCGTTCCGGCGAGGCCGGCTTCGGCGCGAGGTTACCGGTCTTGTCGGCGACATAGCCGAGAATGACCGCGTTCTCGGTCAGTTTCTCGCCATCGTCCATTTCGAGGACCGGCACTTTGCCTTTTTCCGTCACGGCAGCGAAATCCGCGCCGCTTTCCGTCTTCCGCGTCGAGAAGTCGACCTTGTCGAGCGAATAATCCGATCCCGATTCGGATAAGGCGATGTGGGTGGCGAGCGAGCAGGCGCCCGGCGAGTAATAGAGCTTCATCGTCGTCATCTCCTTGAAATGGCACGCCGGCGGATACCGACCACATGGCTAGATAGCGCAATTGCTTCCTAAAAGGAAGTAGCATCGTAATTAAAAGCTGTTCAATTCCCAACCTTGGCGCTAATACTGACATTATGAGCCGTGTCCCGCCGCATTCTGAACATCTGTGCCCCTATTTCCAGGCGGCGATGGATATCCTCGCTCGACCCTGGAACGGGCTGATCATTGCCGCGCTTCATATCCGCGGCGAGTTGCGCTTCAGCGAAATCGGCGGCTTGATCGGCATTGCCGACCGGATGCTGTCGGAGAGGCTGAAGGAGTTGGAGACGCGTGGCCTCGTGGACCGGGTCGTTGACGGAGGCCCGCCAGTGCGCGTCTCCTATCGCCTGACCGAGATCGGGCATGGGCTTCGGCGAGGCGCAGAAAGGCCTGTCGAAATGGGGTCGTGAACTCGTTCAATAAGCCTGCGCAACGTCTGGCGGTCGCCTTTTTTCTTATTGTTTCGGCCGGGTCCGGAAACTTCTGTTGATGCCCGACGTTTGCTTCATGGGTCGCCGATCCGCGGGGCGGCCTATCCAACGATGGAGAAAAGCAATGCGTATGATCAATTTGGTCCCGGCTCTTGCAGGCTGACGCTATCGGCGGCATTCGTCATGCCATCGCCGGCTCTGGCGGACATGATCAAGATGACGGCGACGATGGACGGGGCGCATGAGGTGCCGCCAAACGATAGCGCCGGCAAGGGAACCGCCAATGTCAACTTCGACACCGACAGCAAGAAGCTGGACTGGACGATCGAATATTCGGGTCTCAGCGGTCCCGCCATGGCAGGCCATTTTCATGGACCGGCGGAGCCCGGCAAGAATGCCGGCGTCCAGGTCCCGCTCAAGGGCGATCTCGCCAGCCCGATCAAGGGATCGGCGACGCTGACCGACGATCAGGCCAAGGACCTCATGGCGGGCAAATATTACGTCAATTTGCATACCGCCGCGCACAAGGGCGGTGAAATTCGCGGCCAGGTGATGAAGGCCGGCATGTAGCCATCTTTGCTATCGGGCGGCCTTTTGAAGTTGGGCGGCCCGATAGCGGCCCGGCGTCATCCCGGTCTTCTTGCGGAAGAAACGGTTGAAATAGGCCGGGTCGGAAAAGCCGAGGGAAAAGGCTATGGCCTGCGCCGGGAAAGGCGTGAAAACGAGTTCCCGGCGTGCCTGCTCGATACGTTTGCGGTCGATGAGCGCCTGGACGCTCTCGCCGAAATGGAGGCGAGCCAGACGATTGAGGTGGGTCGGCGAGATGCCGAGCCTGCCGGCATAAAAGGCGACCGGCTTGTTTTCGCGGAAATGGCCGTCGATAATTTCGACAAGCTGTTGCATTCGGGCGGAATCGCGCCCCTCTCCCCACAGCGTCTCCGACATGTTGGCTGCCGCCGACCGCGCCAGATGGACCAGCACATCCACGAGCAGCGCGCCGACGAGCGTCATGCGGCCTGCGCCATGGCCGGAAAGTTCGACGCCGATGCGGGAAAGGCCCTCGCCGGCGCGCAGGATTTCCGCGCTGTTGTCGGCCAACGGAAAAACACGGGGTTTGTCGAAGACGAATGCAAACAGGCGATCAGCCCGTTTCAGTTCATCAAGGCGGTCGGCGCGGATCGTCAACACCATGCCATCGCTTTCATGGGCGAAGCGAAAGCCGTGCACGGCGCCGGTCGGAATGACGATGGCGGCAGGCGCGGCGAATTGCTGGACGCCTTCGTCCGTCAGCAATTCGCCGCCACCCTTGGAAATGGTAAAAATTTGAAAGAAATCGCCGTGCCGGTGCGCCCCGATTTCCCAGCGGTAAGGCCGGCTGCGGGAGGGAAGATCCTCGAAATGCAGCCAGAAATCGGCGTTTTCCTCGGCGGATTCGCCGTAGAGCCGGTAGGTAGGGATGGAAGCGTTCATGCGGAGAGCCCCAGATGCTTGGTCGGATAATCCAATCATTTGCAGGGTTTGTCCATTGCGAACAGGTTGTCTGGCCATAAGCATAGCTCCCGGGATAAAGGGAGGAATGTGTTGCGCTCGCAGGTGGTCATCATTGGTTCGGGGCCTTCGGGCCTGCTGCTTGGGCAATTGCTGAGCGATGCCGGTGTCGACAACATCATCCTGGAACGGTCGAGCAAGGCGCATGTCCTTTCCCGCATCCGCGCCGGAGTACTCGAAGAAGGCATGGTGGCGCTGCTCGAGGAAGCCCGCGCCGGCGCGCGCATGCGGCGCGAGGGGCTGCCGCATGACGGTTTCGATGTGGCGTTCGACGGCAAGCATCACCGCATCGATCTGTTCGGCCTGACCGGCGGCAAGCGGGTGATGGTCTATGGCCAGACCGAACTGACCCAGGATCTGATGGATGTGCGGGAAGCGGGTGGCCGCGTGTCGGTCTACGAGGCGGAGGATGTCGCGCCGCATGATTTCGATAGCGATCGGCCATACGTCACCTACCGCAAGGATGGCGCGACCCATCGCATCGACTGCGATTTCATCGCCGGATGCGACGGCTATCATGGTGTCAGCCGCAAATCGGCGCCGCAAGGCGCGATTGAGACGTTCGAGCGAACCTATCCTTTCGGCTGGCTCGGTATCATGGTCGAGGCGCCGCCGGCCAGCCATGAACTCATCTATTGCAACCACCGGCGCGGGTTTGCCTTGTGCTCGATGCGTTCGACCACGCGCAGCCGCTACTATGTGCAATGCCCGCTCGACGACAAGGTCGAGGATTGGCCGGACGACCGTTTCTGGGACGAAATTCGCCGGCGGCTGCCAGACGACGTCGCAGAGCGGATGGTGACGGGCAAGTCGTTCGAAAAGTCGATCGCGCCGCTGCGGTCCTTCGTGGCTGAACCGATGCGCTTCGGGCGGCTCTTCCTTGTCGGCGATGCCGCGCATATCGTGCCGCCGACCGGGGCGAAGGGTCTGAACCTCGCGGCAAGCGACGTGCGCTATCTATTCGACGGACTGCGCGAGTATTATGCGGAGAAATCGGCGGCGGGGATCGACGCCTATTCGCAAAAGGCGCTATCGCGGGTGTGGAAGGCGGAGCGGTTTTCGTGGTGGATGACCACCACGTTGCACCGTTTTCCGGAGGCGGGAGATTTCGGGCAGCGCATTCAGGAGGCCGAACTGGATTATCTCGTGCATTCGCACGCGGCCTCCACGTCATTGGCTGAGAACTATGTGGGCCTGCCCTATTGAGAGGCGAAGGATCATGGAATGAGCAACGACAAGAACGAACCGGTTGACCGCTACGCACAGGGCATGGCGACACGGCGTTCCGTGCTCGGCGCGGCCTATGTCGACAAGACGCAAACCGGCAAAACCGAGTTCGATGCGCCCTTCCAGGCGTTGCTGACGGAATTGGCCTGGGGCCATGTCTGGTCGCGGCCCGATATCAGCAGGCGTGAGCGTTCGATGATCACCCTCTCCATCCTCGCCGCGCTCGGGCAATGGGACGAGCTCGCCCTGCACACGCGCGCCACGGTCAATACCGGGGCGAGCCCGGAGGACATCCGCGAGGCGATGCTGCATGTTGGAATCTATGCCGGCATCCCGGCGGCAAACCATGCGATGAAGATCGTCAAGCAGACGCTCGCCGAAATGAAGACCGCGGACCAAAAGCAGGAATAGACCATGGCCTCCAACGAGAAACCTGAAACCGGATCGTTCTTCGCGCGCGATCGCAACTGGCATCCGCCGGCTTACGCACCCGGCTACAAGACGACGGTTTTGCGCTCGCCGAAATACGCCTACCTGTCGCTCGACAACACGATCAGCGAGATCACCGGGCCGGTGTTCGGTCAGTCGATCCTCGGCGAACTCGACAATGATCTGATCCTGAATTTCGCCCAGCCCGGCGAAAGCGCCATCGGCGAGCGCATCATCGTTTATGGGCGCGTGCTCGACGAACGCGGTGTGGGCGTCGCCGGTGCGCTGGTGGAGTTCTGGCAGGCCAATGCCGGGGGCCGCTATCGCCACCAGAAGGAGACTTACCTGGCGCCGCTCGATCCGAATTTCGGAGGTTGCGGCCGCACGATCAGCGACGAGAACGGCTTCTACACATTCCGCACCATCCGCCCCGGCGCCTATCCGTGGCCCAACGGTCCCAATGACTGGCGGCCCGCGCATATCCATTTCTCGATCTTCGGGCACGGATTCGCGCAGCGGCTGATCACGCAGATGTATTTCGAGGGCGACCCGATGATCCCGCACTGTCCGATCGTGCGCACCATCAATGATCCGAAGGCGATCGAGGCGCTCATCGCGCCGCTCGACATGTCGGCGACGATCCCGATGGATTCGCGCGCCTACAAGTTCGACATCGTGCTGAGGGGGCGCCGCTCGACCCTGTTCGAGAACCGGAAGGAGGGGAATTGATGATCCAGTCGCTCAATCATCTCAAGGAGACGCCTTCGCAGACTGCCGGCCCTTATGTGCATATTGGCTGTACCCCGAATTTCAGCGGAATCACCGGTGTTTTTCCCGAGGATCTCGGCAAGTCCATGGTCAACGACAAGACCAGGGGCGAGCGCATCACGGTGAAGGGCAGGGTGTTCGACGGATCGGGTTCGCCGCTGCGCGACGCGTTGCTGGAAATCTGGCAAGCGGATGCTGGGGGGCTCTACAACAGCCCCTCGGAAATGCGTGGGTCAGCGGATCCCAATTTCACCGGCTGGGGCCGTAGCCCGACCGACATGCAAACCGGCGAATATGTCTTTCACACCGTGAAGCCGGGCACGGTCCCTTTCCGCGACGGGCGGCCGATGGCGCCGCACATCACCTTCTGGATCGTGGCGCGCGGCATCAATCTTGGGCTTCAGACGCGCATGTATTTCGGGGACGAGGAAGAGGCGAACAATGCCGATCCGATATTGGCCCGGATCGAGCATCGCATGCGCGTGCAGACGCTGATCGCACAGCGCGAGGGCGATACCTATACGTTCGACATCCGCCTGCAGGGTGAGGGAGAAACTGTATTCTTCGATATCTGAGATTTCAGGCGATTGTGAACACTACGGGCATGGCTTGATTTTTGCGATGAGTGTCTCGGTATTCGATCATCCTTTCCTGTCCGGCTTGCTCGGCGACGAGGCGGTTGGCGCGTGCTTTTCCGTGGACGCCGACCTCGCCGCCATGCTTGTTTTCGAGGAGGCCTTGGCCGTTGCAGAGGCCGAGGAAGGAGTGATCCCAAAAGGCGCTGCGGCGGCTATTTCGAAAGCTTGCGCAAGCTTCAAGCCCGACCTTGAAAAGCTGAGACAAGGAACCGCGCGCGACGGTGTCGTCGTAGCGGAGCTCGTTCGGCAACTGCGCGAGGCGGTGGGCGAGCCGCACGCAAGGCAAGTGCATTTCGGGGCGACCAGCCAGGATGTGATCGACACCAGTCTCGCATTGCGGCTCAACTCGGCACTGCAAATCATGGCCAGCCGGATCGACGATGTCGCGGGCAAGCTGGAAGCGCTGGAGGCCCGCGACGGCGCAATCCAGACCATGGCGCATACGCGCATGCAGGCCGCGATCGAGGTTCCGGCATCCCGAAAAATCCTGAGTTGGCGCGAGCCGCTGCTTCGTCATCGCGCCCGGCTTGCGGCTGTGCGCAAGGAGATCGCGGTGCTCACCTTCGGCGGCGCAGCCGGCACGCTCGACAAGCTCGGCGCGTCTGGGGAGCAGGTGGCGGCGCATACGGCGAAGCGACTTGGCCTCGGCGTCGTACCCCGCGCGCGTCATTCCGAGCCAGATGCGCAGGCGGAATTGGCTGGCTGGCTGTCGCTGGTTACCGGCAGCCTCGGCAAGATGGGCCAGGACATCGCCCTGATGGCGCAAAGCGAAGTCGGCGAGATCAAGCTGAAAGGGGGCGGCGGTTCGTCCGCCATGCCGCACAAGGTCAATCCCGTCGGCGCGGAGGTGCTGGTGGCGCTGGCGCGCTTCAACGCCACGCTTGTTTCGGGCATGCATCAGGCGCTGGTCCACGAGAACGAGCGTTCCGGCGCGGCCTGGACGCTGGAATGGATGCTCTTGCCGCAGATGGTGGTGGCGACAGGGGCGGCGCTGAGAACGGCGATCCGGCTGGTTGGCAATATCCAATTTGTCGCCGAGAACGGGTAAGCGCCAGAAGACGCTACTGCAGGCGCTCGGCAATCCAGATCTTGATTAGTGCCGCCTGCCGCGAAATTCCAAGCTTTCTGGCTTGCCTGTCCCGGCTCTCAACCACCCATCCCGGAAAATCGACATTGACGCGCTTGGTTTCAAGCCCCGGCCGGGTAGACTTCGACCAATCGACGTACCCCGAAATGTCTTCGCCTTCATCGAACTTGTGCTCGAACTCAGCGGCGGAAATTTTCTTCATATCTCAACACCTCTTCGTCCCTCGCGCGCGGTACCGAAATCAGCCTTATCCGTTCCGCGCGGTAGGCGAAAACGGCCGTCCATATCTTTTCATCGATCCGGCCAATCGCAAGCAGGCGCTCCTCTTCCACCCAAGCGGTTGGCACAATCAGGCGTGCATCATCCCGCCAAAGGTTCTTGGCCTCCTCGAAGTCGATGCCGTGCTTCTGCTTTTTGGCGGCGGCCTTTGCCGGGTCGTAATTATCCCCTACATCGCGTTCATCGTCAGCAGCTCGTATCCGCGCGACCTGATCGCCATCCTGATTGGTGAGGCGACGTCCCAGCGTACCTCGCCGTACTCGTCCTTGCGGCGGGTCTTTTCCTTCGCCGTCAGGCGCACGCGAAAGCGCGTCGCCGGGCTGAACCGGCTTCATGAAGCGCAGATTGTCGAGGCCGGTATTGGCCAGAACCGGCCCCGGCGTCGGGCTGCACGAAAAGCCCCGCCGCGAAGGACAGGAGCAGGTAGCCGTGCGCGACGCGGCCGGGGAAGAACGGGTTCGCCCTGGCGGCCTCCTCGTCCATGTGGGCATAGAAGTTGTCGCCGGTGAATTCCGCGAAATGCTCGATATCCTCCAGCGTGACCGTGCGCGAGGCCGTGTGGATCGTCTCGCCGATCTCCAGTTCGCCGAAGGGCGGCGTGAAGGGGTGGCACGTCGCCCTCGATCGTCTTGCGCGCCCTTGACCCAGCGCCGCGTGATCGCCGGTCAAGAGGTCGGGGCTCGCCCTGGATGGCGGTGCGCTGCATGTAGTGCATGACGCCGCGGATGCCGCCCAGCTCCTCGCCGCCGCCGGCGCGGCCCGGGCCGCCATGGACGAGATGGGGCAGGGGGGAGCCGTGGCCCGTCGCCTCCCTGCCGGCGTCGCGGTCGGTGATATAGAGGCGGCCATGCCAGGCGCCGGCCTCCAGCACCGCCTGCCGCGCCACCGCCGGATCATGCGTGAAGATCGAGGCGACGAGGCTAGCCCTTGCCCGCGATTGGCCAGCGCCACCGCATGGGAGAGGTCGCGATAGCCCATGACGGTGGAGACCGGGCCGAAGGCTTCGGTCGGAGTGCGCCTTGTCGGCGGCGTCCGGGTCGTCGCAGGCAAAACAGTATCGGCGAGACGAAGGCGCCGCGCTCCATGCCTTGCGTCGTCAGGCTCTCGGGCCGAACACCTGCGCGCTTCCGGCGCGATCAGCGCCGCCTTCTCCACCACGTCGTCGCGTCTGGGCGAGGCTTGCCAGCGCGCCCATGCGGACGTTTTCATCGCGCGGATCGCCGATGACCGTTTGCGCGAGCCGCTCCGAGATCGCCTCGATCACGGCTCCACCATGCGCGTCGGGCACGATGATGCGGCGGATGGCGGTGCATTTCTGCCCGGCCTTCACCGTCATCTCGCGCATGCACCTCCTTGACGAAGATGTCGAATTCCGGCGCTTCCGGGCGTCACGTCGGGCCCGAGGATGGAGGCGTTGAGGCTGTCCTGCTCGGCGACGAAGCGCACCGAGTTCTCGATGATGTTGCGGTTGCCGCGCAGCATGGAGGCGGTTGCGGCCGAGCCGGTGAAGGCAGACAACGTCCTGTCGGCCGAGCCGGTCCAGCAGATCGCCCGGTGTCGCCGGCGACCAGCTGCAGCGCGCCCTCGGGCAGGATGCCGCTCTCGAGCATCATCCGGAAGCAGGCTTCGGTCAGCCACGCCGGTCGCGGTGGCCGGCTTGACGATGGCCGGCATCGCCGGCAAGCAGGGTCGGCGCCAGCTTCTCCAGCATGCCCCAGACGGGGAAGTTGAAGGCGTTGATGTGGATGGCGACGCCCTGAGCAGGGAATTGCAGACATGCTGGCCAAGGAAGGTGCCGGTCTTGCCGAGCATGTTCAACCGCGCCATCGACATAGAGGACATCGTCGGGCATTCGCGCCGGCCCTTGGAGGCATAGACGAACATGGTGCCGATGCCGCCGTCGATGTCGATCATCGAGTCGAGTTTGGTGGCGCCGGTATCGTAGGAGAGTTCGTAGAGCGGCTCGCGGCGCTCGTTGAGATACTGCGCCAGCGCCTTCAGTTTCGCGGCGCGCTCGTGGAAGGTGATGGCGCGCAGCGCCCGCCCGCCGACCGTGCGGGCATGGTCTGCCATGGCCGCGAAGTCGAGGCCGGAAGAGCCGAGTTCGGCGATGGTGTCGCCGGTGACGGCGCTCTTGAGCTTCCTCGGCGAGCCGGACGGCCCGATCCATTTGCCGGCGGAGAAGCTTTGCAGGGATAGGATGGTCATGCTTGGGGCTCCTTTGGCGGAACTGACAGCTTCAATTTGTGACGAGGGAGTTCCTTCACGCCCCCCTCTGTCCTGCCGGACATCTCCCCCACAGGTGGGGAGATCAAGGTGTTGGGACGGCTCAGCCAATCATCGGCATTGCAACAGTCACTGAAATTGCAAAATGAGTGGAGCAAGCGAAGCTGCCAATCTCCCCCCGTGTGGGGGAGATGTCCGGCAGGACAGAGGCGGGCGACATAGGGCGCCGGCATCGCTCTTTCCTTACCCCAACCGCGCCGGAAAACTCGCGAACCCGCGAAACCGAACGCGTCCCGTGCGCTTCGCCTCGCCGGTCAGCCGATACTCCGGGAAGCGTTTCAAAAATCGCGAGATGGCGATGCGGCCTTCCATCCTCGCCAGCGAGAAGCCGACGCAGAGATGCGGGCCGCCGGCGAAGGCGAGGTGCTTGTTGGGTTTGCGCGAAAGGTCGAGCCGGTCGGCATCGGCAAAATGGCGCGGGTCGCGGTTGGCCGCGCCGATGGCGAGATGGATGCGCGTGCCGGCAGCAAGCGTCTCACCATGGAATTCGACCGGCACGGCGGCCCTGCGGTTGCCAAGCTGGTTGGGGCTCTGGAAGCGCAGGAATTCGTCCACCGCCGTCTGGATCAGGTCGGGGTCGGCAAGCAAGCGCTTGCGCTCGCCGCGCCATTCGAGCAGTTCGTAGAGCGCGTTGCCGATCAGGTTGGTCGTCGTCTCGTGGCCGGCATTGAGGATGAAGATGCAGTTTTGCAAGAGCTCTTCCTCACTCAGCACCTCTCCCTCATTGCCGCCGATCAGCCGCGTCAACACGTCCGTCGCGGGATCGCCCGGATGCTTTTGTCGCTCGTCGGCGAGCTTTTTCAGATAGGCCTTGAAGTCGGTGACGGCGCGGTTTCCCCGTTGCTGCTGTTCGGGTGAGAGTACGGGCTCCAGCGCGCCGAGAACGGCCAGCGACCAGTCGCGCAACGGACCGCGCTCCTCATGCGGAATGTCGAAGAGATTGCCGATCACCTCGACGGGGATCGCTGAGGCGAAATCCTCGATCAAATCCACGTCGCCCTTCTCGGCGAGGCCGTCGAGCAGCCGCTCCACCAGCGCGACCAGCCCCGGCTCCATCGCAGCGATCGCCCTTGGCGTCATCGCGCCAACCATGATCTTGCGCACGCGCGTGTGCAGCGGCGGATCGTTGAAGACGAGGCTCGTGGTATGGTGCTCGTAGAGCGGACTTTGCCCGTATTTCGGCAGGAACTCGATTTTCTTGTCGGACGAAAAATTCTTCGTGTCGCGATAGACGCGGTCGAGATCGGCCCAGCGCGACAGCATCACCGAGCCGTCGGCGAAGTGCTTGACCGGCGCGTGCTCGAGTAGCGCGCGGTAGGTCGGAAACGGGTCCTCGGCGAAGCCGGCCGGCAGCGCGGTCAGCTCGAATTGCTCGGCGAGGCTCTTGTCGGCCAATGATTGCTCCATCCCGCCGCACTCCCTCCCGCTCGACGCTTAAGTATTATTGACCGTCCGGTCGGTCTATGCAAGTGTTGGAAAGCCGTCGTGAACGACCTTGGGGAGGAAATATGGCGCTTTCAGCGGAGGAGGTCGCGAGGAAGAGCGCCGACGCCATGTGGGCGCGAGACAGCGCCTCCAAATGGCTCGGCTTTTCGCTCGACGCGGTGGGACCCGGAACCGCGACCGGGTCGATGGTGGTGGAAAAACACCACACCAACGGCCACGACATCTGCCATGGCGGCTACATCTTTACGCTGGCGGATTCGGCCTTCGCCTTCGCCTGTAATTCCTATAACCGGCTGGCCGTGGCGCAGCACAACACCATCACTTTCGTAGCGCCGGGCAAACTCGGCGACCGGCTGATTGCTGTCTGCCGCGAGGTCGCACGCTTCGGCCGCTCCGGCATCTACGATGTCCGGGTAATCAATCAGGACGGCGCGCTGATCGCCGAGTTTCGCGGCGCGTCGCGGACGATCGAGGGCCGGCATTTCGACGGCGAACAGCTTTAGCCGGCGGAAAGGGAGGAGTAATATGAAGGATCTCACCCCGAGGCGCGAAGACCTCGACCCGATCGAGATCGCCTCGCGCGACGAGATAGCGGCGCTGCAATTGCTGCGGCTGAAATGGTCGCTCAAGCACGCCTATGACAATGTCCCGCACTACAAGAAGGCCTTCGACGCCAAGGGCGTGCATCCGACCGACCTCGTCGAACTGTCGGATCTGAAGAAATTTCCGTTTACGGTGAAGCAGGATCTGCGCGAGAATTATCCGTTCGGCATGTTCGCCGTGCCGCGCGAAAAAGTGCTGCGCATCCATGCCTCCTCCGGCACCACCGGCAAGCCGACGGTGGTCGGTTATACGAAGAACGATCTGAATGTCTGGGCCGATTGCATGGCGCGCTCCATGCGAGCGTCGGGCACGCGCCCCGGTGACATCGCCCATATCGCCTATGGCTACGGGCTCTTCACCGGCGGATTGGGCGCGCATTACGGGGCCGAACGGCTGGGCTGCACGGTCGTGCCGGTCTCGGGCGGCATGACGACGCGGCAGGTGACGCTGATCGAGGATTTTCGCGCCACCACCATCATGGTGACACCGTCCTACATGCTTTCCATCCTCGACGAATACCGCGCGCAGGGACTCGACCCGAGGAAGAGCCCGCTCGAAGTCGGCATTTTCGGCGCTGAGCCGTGGACCAACGCCATGCGCGCCGAGATCGAGGATGCCTTCGACATGCACGCCGTCGACATTTACGGCCTGTCGGAAGTGATGGGGCCGGGCGTCGCCAACGAGTGTGTCGAGACCAAGGACGGGCTGCATATCTGGGAGGACCATTTCTATCCCGAGATTATCGACCCGGAGACGGGCGATCCGGTGGCGGACGGGGAAAAGGGCGAGTTGGTCTTCACCTCGCTCTCCAAGGAGGCGTTCCCGATCATCCGCTACCGCACGCGCGACCTGACCCGGCTTCTGCCGGGCACGGCGCGCTCGATGCGGCGCATGGAGAAGATCACCGGCCGCTCCGACGACATGATGATCTTGCGCGGCGTCAACGTGTTCCCGACACAGATCGAGGAGCAGATCCTGACGATCGAGGGGCTGGCGCCGCATTTCCAGATCGAACTTACGCGGGAAGGGCGCATGGACGAGATGATCGTGCATGTGGAAATGGCCTCGACGGACACCGATCACGCCGCCGCTTCCGGGGCATTGCGCGAGCGCATCAAGGATGTGGTCGGCGTGACCGTGAAGGTCAATTGCCTGCCGCCGGAGGGCGTGGCGCGCAGCCAGGGCAAGGCTCAGCGCATCGTCGACAAGCGGCCCAAGGGGGTGACGGAAGACTGATGCCCCGCACGCGCGCCGCCGACTATGACGACAAGCGCGAGGCGATGCTGCACCAGGCGGCCATCGTCTTTGCGCGCGACGGTTACGATCGCGCCTCAATGGCGGGGCTGGCGGGCGAACTCGGCGTCTCCAAGGCGCTGCTCTACCACTATTACGCCTCCAAGGAGGCGCTACTTTTCGACATTCTTCTCAATCACCTGACCGCTCTGGATGAGGCGGTGGATGCGGCGGACGACGCGGCGCTGTCGCCTGAAAAGCGGCTGGAAAATCTCGTGACGGCGCTGCTCGACGCCTATCGCGACGCCGACGCCGAACACAAGGTGCAGATCAATGCGCTTGGCCTGCTGCCTAGCCCCGAGCAGGAACAGTTGAAGATGCTGGAACGCAAGCTGGTGCAGAAATTCGCTGAAGCAATCCGGACGACTGATCCGGCGGGTTTCGAGGATGGCCGGCTCCTGAAGCCGGTGACGATGAGCCTTTTCGGCATGCTCAACTGGTTCTACATGTGGTTCCGGCGAGGGCGGGGCGATCAGCCGCGACGACTATGCACGACTGGCGACGCAAATGCTGGTGAACGGAGTGCGGGGGCTGGGGTGAATGTCCATGTCTATGGGGCATTTTCAATTGAAGGAATATCTGGAGCGGATCGGGTTCGAAGGAGAGCCCGCGCCGGATGTCGCGACGCTTGCCGCCGTTCACGCCGCGCATGTGGGCGCTATCCCTTTCGAATCGCTCAATCCGTTTCTGAAGCTTCCTGTTTCGCTCGATATCGAGGCCTTGCACGCGAAGATGGTGCATGGCCGGCGCGGCGGCTACTGCTTCGAGCAGAACACACTGTTTGGCGCCGCGCTGGAGACGATCGGCTTCCGGGTGACGGGCCTTGGGGGGCGGGTGAGATGGATGGCGCCGCCCGATGCGCCATTGGGGCCTCGGACGCATATGCTGCTCAAGGTCGATCTGGCGGACGGGTCCTGGCTTGCCGACGTCGGATTCGGCGGTTGCCTGCTCGACCAGCCTTTGCGGTTCGAACCGGGCCTTGAGCAGAAGACAGGCGCCGGAACCTATCGATTGACCGAAGAAGACGGGCGTTTTTCGTTGGCGGCGCTGCAGCCCGGCGGCTGGCGGACGATGTATGTGTTCGATTCCGCGCGCCAGGAACCGTCGGACTACGAGATGGCGAACTGGTTCACCTCCAACAATCCGAACCACGTCCTCGTCCAGAATCTCGTCCTGGAGCGGGTCGCCGACGGTCGGCGCTACAAGCTTATCAACCGTCGCTTGGTGGTGGAGGAAGATGGCGGGCGTATCGTCGAGGGGCGCAACATCGACAGCGCCGAAGATTTCGGGGACATTCTGCAGGAGACTTTCCACATCGAACCGCCGGTGCCGGCGGCCGAGCTCTTTGCCCGGATGAGCGGGTCGTGAATTGGGGAACCGGCATTGGCTGCCTTCGCCCATTTGAAACCATTGCTGCCTCGCGCTTGCGATTTTAGCCTTGGCCGTGCCATCTGGAAGCATGGATGCAACTTCCAAACCTGCCCAGGCGGCGCTCGACCGGCTGATCGCCCGGTTGCACGAACGCGGCCGGCCACGCGTCTGGTCGCTGGTCATCACGATCTTCGGCGATGCCATCGCGCCCAGACAAGGGCGGGTCGCCCTGGCCACGCTGCAAGATATTCTGGGCCGGCTGCGCGTGGAATCGGGGACGTTGCGCACCGCCATGTCGCGGCTTGCGGCGGACCAATGGGTGATCCGGGAGCGCAATGGCCGCAACAGTTTCTATCGGCTGGCCGAGGAAGGGCGCCATTCCTTCGATCTGGCGACGCGCCGCATCTACGCGGCGGGGCCGCCGCAATGGGACGGAAGCTGGACGGTGGCCATCGCGTCGCCCGGCGGTGACGCGCAAGCGCGCCGTGACATGATCGAAGCCGGCTTCGTGCGCGTGGAAGGCGGCGTCTATCTGCGCCCGCAAACCGCCGCGGCGCCGGACGCCGCCGATGCGCTGGCTGGCATGCTGGTCATTCATGGCGAAAGCGCCGACCATCCCGAGACGCTCGGCATGCTGTGGCCGAGCGGGGAGATCGCCGCCGCGTATCTTGCTTTTATCGAGGCGCATCGGCCTCTGCTGAAAGCGCTGGAATCGGGCGGTTCCCTTCGTCCGCTGGATGCGATGGCAGCGCGCACGCTGCTCATTCACGATTGGCGCCGTATCGTGTTGCGCGATCCCGGGCTTCCGGCCGCATTGTTGTCGAAAGACTGGCCGTGCGAGGAGGCGCGAACGCTTGCACGCGACATTTATGCGCGGCTGGTCGCGCCAAGCGAGGCGTGGCTGAGCGAGGCGGGCCAGCCACTGTTGACGCAACCCAAAGAGTTCTCTGGCCGTTTTGGCATGGAGTGACGCGCCTGCTCTGAAGGGCGGCGGCGATCAATCCTCCATATAGGCGAACGCCATGGTCGCCGACACCGCGACCCGCGCATCGCCGGCGGCGCGCAGCTCGACGCGCGTGAACGCCATTCGCTTGCCATTGGAAAGCACGTCGGCGCGGAGCTCGACATCGCCTGGTGGCAACGGGCGGATGAAATGCGTGGTCAGGTCGACCGTCGTGCAGATGCGGAAGCGGCCGTTCAAGGCCGCCAGCGCGACGACGGCGACCGAGTTGGCGGCCGAGGCTATGGCTTGGCCGCAAATGACGCCGCCGAAGTGAACCAGTCTCGGGTTGGCCGGCAGCAGGAAGTCGCCGCCGTTCGCATCGAAGCGTTTCGCTTCAAGCCCCAGATCGATGACCCATGGCGCGAATATGCGTCCCAGCAGTTCGTTGGCCTGATCGGTTCCGAATTCCGCCATGGTCCCCTCTGAAAAATACGTTACGAAATATTGCAATAATGCTGGATTTTTGTTACATATAGAAAGCTGGCTATGATATAGGTCAGCATGGAGGAGATGCGATGTACAGCCAAGGCCTGATCGGCGCCAAAACCGAGACGAACGAGGACGAGGCGTTCCTCGCCGCTTTCCAGGCGCGCATCGACGCGGATGAGAAAATCGAACCAAACGATCCGATGCCGGAAGGCTATCGCAAGACGCTGATCCGCCAGATCGGCCAGCACGCCCATTCCGAGATCGTCGGCATGCTGCCGGAAGGCAACTGGATCACGCGCGCGCCATCGCTGCGGCGCAAGGCGGCGCTGCTAGCCAAGGTGCAGGATGAAGGCGGCCACGGCCTCTATCTCTATTCCGCCGCCGAGACGCTTGGCGTTAGCCGCGAGCAGATGACCGAGGAGCTCCTATCGGGCAAGGCGAAATATTCCTCGATCTTCAACTATCCGACGCTCACCTGGGCCGACATCGGCGCTGTCGGATGGCTTGTCGATGGCGCCGCGATCATGAACCAGATCCCGCTTTGCCGTTGCTCCTACGGCCCCTATGCGCGCGCCATGATCCGGGTGTGCAAGGAGGAAAGCTTTCACCAGCGCCAGGGCTACGAGATCATGATGACGCTGGCGCGCGGCACGGCCGAGCAGAAGGATATGGCGCAGGACGCGCTGAACCGCTGGTGGTGGCCGTCGCTGATGATGTTCGGCCCGCATGACAGCGACAGCCAGCATGGCGACCAGTCGACCAGATGGAAGATCAAGCGTTTCACCAATGACGAGTTGCGCCAGCAATTCGTCGACGCGACCGTGCCGCAGGGCGAGTTCATCGGCCTGACCATGCCGGACCCCGACCTGAAGTGGAACGATGAGCGCGGGCACTACGATTTCGGGCCGATCGACTGGGACGAGTTCTGGAAGGTGGTCAAGGGCGGCGGCCCGATGAACCGTGAACGCTTGGCCGAACGCAACAAATCTTGGGACGAGGGCGCTTGGGTGCGCGAGGCCGCGCTGGCCCATGCCCAAAAGCGCCGCGCCCGGCGCGAAGCCACACAGATGGCGGCGGAGTAGAGCGATGGCCAAGAACGAAATGCCGCTTTGGGAAGTGTTCATTCGCCCGCGCAACGGCCTGGCGCACAAGCATTGCGGCTCGGTGCACGCCGCCGACGAGGTGATGGCGCTGCAGGCGGCCCGCGATGTGTATACGCGGCGCGGCGAGGGCACATCCATCTGGGTCGTGCCGTCCGCGGCGATTACCGCCTCAGACCCGCAGCAGAAGGACGAGAATTTCGAACCGGCGATGTCGAAGGTCTATCGCCATCCGACCTTCTACGACATTCCCGATGATGTCGGGCATATGTGACGCGCCATGACGGACAGGAAGGAACTTCTCGAATTCGTGCTGCGGCTGGCCGACGATCATTTGATCATCGGCCATCGCCTCTCGGAATGGTGCGGCCATGCCCCGATGCTGGAGGAAGACCTCGCCATGCCCAACATGGCGCTCGACCTGATCGGCCAAGCGAGGGCGCTCTACGCTTATGCCGCCGGGATCGAGGGCAAGGGTCGCACCGAAGACGATTTCGCTTATCTGCGGCGCGAACGCGAATACAAGAACTGCCTGCTCGCCGAACGGCCGAATGGCGATTTCGCCCATACCATGCTGCGCCAGCTCTATTTCGCGGCCTTCATGGAGCCGATGTGGCAGGCGATGACGGCATCGAGCGATGCGACGCTGGCCGGGATCGCGGCCAAGGCGGTGAAGGAAGTCGCCTACCATATCCGCCATGCCGGCGAATGGGTGGTGCGGCTCGGCGACGGCACCGAGGAGAGCGCGCGGCGCATGAAGGCGGCGGCGGACGAACTGGCGCCCTATATCGGCGAATTGTTCGAAACGGATGATTTGACCGAGGCGATGGCGGCGGCCGGCATCGCGCCTGACCCGGCCTCGCTGAGGCCTGAGTTCGACCGGACCATCGGCGCGATCTTCGCCGAGGCCGGGCTTGAAATTCCCGTGGCACCGTGGGCGCAGAGCGGCGGACGCGAAGGCCGTCATGGCGAGGCGATGGGCTTTCTGCTGGCCGAACTGCAGACCATGCAGCGGACCTATCCGGGAGCGGTATGGTGAGAATTGCCGCTGCATTCGATGCGAAGGAAGGCGACGCTGCCAGAATGGCATACGCCGCCGCCGCCGCGGTCGTCGATCCGGAAGTGCCGTGTGTGACGATCGTCGATCTCGGCATATTGCGCTCGGTCGAGATGGACGGGAATGTCGCGGTGGCGAAAGTGACGCCGACCTATTCAGGTTGTCCGGCGGTGCTGGCGATCGAATTGTCGGTCGAGGCGGCGCTGCGCGACGCCGGTTTCGAGGCGCGGGTGGAGCGAGTTGTTTCGCCGGCCTGGACGACGGACTGGATCACGTCCGAGGGGCGCGAGAAGCTTCGCGCCTACGGCATCGCTCCGCCGGAGAACGCGTCGAACTCGATCCGCGCGCTGTTCGGCGAGACGCAGGTCGCTTGCCCGAAATGTGGATCTGGCGACACCGAGCGGGTTTCCGAATTCGGCTCTACCGCCTGCAAGGCGCTTTACCGTTGCACGGCTTGCCGCGAGCCCTTCGACTATTTCAAATGCATCTGAAAATCCGCATGCGAACGCCACACTGTCGGACATCTGTCGCGACTTTCTGCGCTTCCGGTGCTCACGGACCTGAATGTCCGCTGCGCTCCGGTTCTCGAAGCGCCACGGCATCTGTCACGAGATTGCGGGTTCTCCATGCTGATTTTGGGCGAATATCGGGAGAAAATGAATGCCACCCCGTTTTCATGAACTGACGGTCGCCGAGATCGTGCGCGATACGCCAGACGCGGTGGCGATCGGCTTCACCGTGCCGGACGAACTGGCCGAGGCTTTTACCTTCCATCCCGGCCAGTATCTGACGCTCGCCGCGACAATCGACGGCGACGAGGCGCGGCGCTCCTATTCCATTTGCTCCGTGCCCGGCGATCCGCATTTGCGGGTCGGGGTGAAGAAGGTCGCCGATGGCCGTTTCTCGCGCTTCGTCAACGAGCATCTCGCGGTCGGCCATTCGCTGCGGGTGATGACGCCCGAGGGCCGGTTCACCGCGCTGGTCGGCGGCCGCCACGACTATCTGCTGGTCGCGGCGGGCTCCGGCATCACGCCGATGCTGTCGATCGCGCGTACGGTGCTCGGCCACGAGCCGGACAGCAAGATCACGCTGATCTACGGCAACCGCTCCAGCGACACGATCATGTTCCTCGAGGAGATCGAGGATCTGAAGGACCGCTATCTCGGCCGCTTTACGCTGATCCACCTGCTGTCGCGCGAAACGCAGGATGTCGATATCCTCAATGGCCGCATCGATGGCGCGCGCATCGCCCTGCTTGCCGAGCGCGGGCTGATCGATCCGCAGGGCGCCGATGGCGTGTTCCTGTGCGGACCGGGCGAGATGATCGATGACGTCTCCAGGGGACTGCGCGATATGGGCGTCGCCGAGGACTGCATCCGCTTCGAACGTTTCACGCCTTCCGGCGAAGCGCCAAAAGCGCGGCCGGCCTCGCGCAAGGCGCAAGAAGCGGTGGCGAAAGGCGTGCCGGTGGAAATCGTGCTCGACGGCGTACGAAAATCCTTCGCCGTCACCGATCCGGCCCAAACCGTGCTCGACGCGGCGCATGCGGCGGGCATCGAGCTCCCGTATTCCTGCGCCGGCGGCATGTGCTGCACCTGCCGATGCCGCGTCGTCGAGGGCGAGACCGAGATGGCGGTGAATTTCTCGCTACAGCCATGGGAGATCGAGGCCGGCTTTACGCTGGCCTGCCAGACGCGGCCCTTAAGCGAAAAGCTGATGCTCGATTTCGATGCGGTCTAAGGGCCAGGATCCCAATCATTCCCCCGGCAGGATCGACGGTCGAGGCTTATCCCACTCACATCCTGAACACGCCGAACTTCGTCTCCTCCACCTGCGCGTTCAACGCCGCTGAAAGGCTCAGCGCCAGCACTTCGCGCGTCTTGGCCGGATCGATGATGCCGTCGTCCCACAGCCGGGCGGAGGAATAGAGCGGGTTGCCCTCGTGCTCGTATTTCATCAGGATCGGCTTGCGGAATTTTGCTTCTTCCTCGGCGCTCCATGTGCCGCCCTTGCGCTCGATGCTGTCGCGCTTGACCACCGAAAGTACGGTCGCGGCCTGCTCGCCGCCCATGACCGAGATGCGCGCGTTCGGCCACATCCACAGGAAGCGGGGGGAATAGGCGCGGCCGCACATGCCGTAATTGCCGGCACCGAACGAGCCGCCGGTGATGATCGTGAGCTTGGGCACGCGCGCGGTCGCCACCGCCGTCACCAGCTTGGCGCCGTCCTTGGCGATGCCGCGCGCCTCGTATTTCTGGCCGACGATGAAGCCGGTGATGTTCTGCAGGAAGATCAGCGGGATCTTGCGCTGGCAGCATAGTTCGATGAAATGCGCGCCCTTCAAGGCGCTTTCGGAGAAAAGCACGCCATTGTTGGCGATGATGCCGACCGGCATGCCGTGGAGATGGGCAAAGCCGGTGACCAGCGTGGTGCCGTAATTGGCCTTGAACTCGTCGAGTTCGGAGCCGTCGACGATGCGCGCGATCACCTCGCGCACATCATAGGGTTGGCGGATGTCGGCCGGGATGATGCCATAAATCTCGCGCGGATCGTGAAGCGGTTCACTCGGCTTCTGCAAGGAGAGGCTTACGCTCTTGTTTCGGTTCAAATTCCTGACGATGCGCCGTGTGATGGCGATGGCGTGGGCATCGTCCAGCGCGTAATGGTCGGCCACGCCAGATTCGCGCGTGTGCAGGTCGGCCCCGCCGAGTTCCTCCGCCGAGACTTCCTCTCCGGTCGCGGCTTTGAGCAGCGGCGGGCCGGCCAGGAAGATCGTCGCCTGCTTGCGCACCATGATCGTCTCGTCCGACATCGCCGGCACATAGGCGCCGCCCGCCGTGCACGAACCCATGACGCAGGCGATCTGCGGGATGCCGGCCGCCGACATGTTGGCCTGGTTGTAGAAGATGCGGCCAAAATGCTCGCGGTCGGGAAAGACCTCGTCCTGGTTGGGCAAATTCGCGCCGCCCGAATCGACGAGGTAGATGCAGGGCAGATTGTTCTGGAGCGCGATTTCCTGCGCGCGCAGATGCTTCTTCACCGTCATCGGGAAATAGGTGCCGCCCTTCACCGTCGCGTCGTTGACGACGATGACGCATTCGGTGCCTTCGACGCGGCCGATGCCCGCGATCATGCCGGCCGACGGGATATCGCCGCCATACATGTTCCACGCCGCGAACTGGCCGATCTCCAGGAAGGGCGAGCCGAAATCGATAAGCTGCGCCAGCCGCTCGCGCGGCAACAGCTTGCCGCGCTTGACGTGGCGCACACGTTGCTCCTCCGGGCCGCCCTGTTCGACCGTGCCGGCCTTGTCAGCGATGTCTGCGACCAGTTCGCGCATGCGTTCGGCGTTGGCCTTGAAGGCGTCGGAGGCGGGGGATATCTGAGACTGGATGACGGGCATGGATATTCCTAAAATGACATCATATTTTGATACCGCTAAAACGTGTCGGGCCTAGCGTACGACCCCGGTGGCGACGCCCGATCTTCGGGTTCGCGCGCACCATAGGGATAAACCCGTGAAGCTGTACCGGGGATATTCCGGTTCGGTTGAATTTGACGGCGCGGACATGGTGTTTCAGGGGCGTTTACTCGGCATGCGGGGCATCGTGACGTTCAAGGCTGAAAGCGCCAAGGAATTGGTGAGGGCTTTCCACGACAGTGTGGAGGACTGGCTTGCCTTCTGCAAGGAACGCGGTGTTGAACCACAGAAAACCCCATTGGGGTAAGCTGGCCTCGCGCGCAGGCCCGGAGAGAACTCACTTCTTGTCGCGGAACAGGATCAACAGCCGTTCGGTCCCCTTGGAATAGTTCACGCCCCTGACCGTGCCGACTTCCTCGACGCTTGCCTGACCGCCGGGCAGCGCCGAGGTGAAGGCCTGAATGTTGCGGTCGTCGACGACGGCAACCGCGCATTTGTCGGCCGTGAGCGCGGCGGCGGCGTCTTTGGGACCGGTCAGCAGCGTATCCGTGCCGGCCAGGAAAACCAGGCTCGGCTCCTGATAGCCAACGGCGATCAGCCGCGAATCCGGGCAGGACTTGGCCGCCTTGAAGGCGGCCGCGATCTGCGGACTCAGCCACACCGGCTTGAGCGGCGGCAGCACGACAATGGTGAGGATGGCGAACAGCGCGGCGGAACAGATCGTCGCCGCGAGGATGCGCGGCAGGGGCGCGGCGACCGGGCGGATGCCGGAGCCGAACCAGCCGGCAAGGAGCGCGAAGACCGCGGCAACAATGCCCCACCACGAAACATGCTTCATCAGGTAGGGCGTGACGCCAATGGAGGCGGCGGCCAGCGCGACGGTAACCAGCACGAAGCCGGCAATTGTTAGTCGCCGCAGCCATATCTGCCAGCGCTTCAGCGGCGCGGCGCGGGCCTCGGCATCCGTCGCCAGCCAGGCGATCAGCAGCGCCGCCGCCGGGTAAGCCGGCAGCATGTAGTGCGGCAGCTTGGTCGGGATCAGTTCGACCACGATCCAATAAGGCAGATACCAGGCGAGGCAGAACAGCAGGCGCGGATCCCGGCGGAAGCGATTCAGCGCCCGCAGCCCGCCTTCGATCGCAGCCACCGCGAACGGCCAGAAGAAAAACACGAAGATCAGCGTGTAATAGCCGGGCGGGGCGCCGTGCGATTCCTGGCCGCCGCCGACCTTGCTCAAAAGATCCTTTCCGACCGATTCCTGCCAGAAGGCCGCGCCGCTCTTCCAGGTGATCAGCGCCAGCCAGGGTGCGCAGATCAGTATGGTTAGGAGGATGCCGCGCAACGGCTTCAATTGGCGCAGCCAGCGCCGGTCCTTGTCGAAGAGGGCGATGGCCGCCACCGTCAACGCGCTTAGCAGCGGGATGACCGGTCCCTTGACCATGATCGCCGCGCCCTGCGCGGCCCAGAAGACCCACGGGGCCGTGCCCGATCTCGGCCGGCCCTCCCGGTCGCCGAGATAGAGCCGGGCAAGCGCGGCCTGGGCGAACATGCCGGTCGCCAGCAGCGTCGCGTCGGTCTTGGCGATGCGCGCCTCGAAGGCGAGCATGACGATGCCCGCCAGAACGAAGCCGGAGACCATGCCTCCCGCCGGGCCAAACATGCGCGCGCCAAGCCATGCGGCGACCAGAACGGCGAGCGTCGCGCCAAGCACCGAGACCGTGCGATAGACCCAGATCGGAGCGTTTGCGCCATCGCCGCTCAGCAGAACCGCCGCCGATTGCAGCCAGTAGATGCCGGCCGGCTTCTTGTAGCGCGGCACGTCCTGCAGGCGGATATCGACGTAATTGCCGGTCTCCACCATCTGCTTGGTTGACTGGACGAAGCGTGATTCGTCGCGGTCTGTCGGCGGTAGCGTGAAGATGCCCGGCAGGAAGGTGAACAGGCACAGGATGACGAGCAGGCAATAGCTGCCAGGCGCCGAGCCTTCTGCCCGTCTGCGCCACGGCGGGCCCGACGGCGCTCACCGTCATCTCAGTCCACCTTGTTCATGGACGATCGCTTCTCGTTGGCGATGAGCCAGAGATTGCGGATGTAGATGATGAGGCCGAGTCCCTGGCCGGCAATGAAGACCGGATCCTGACGCTTGATGGCGTAGAGCAGGAGCAGCGCGCCGCCGCCGAGCGAGAAGAACCAGAAGGCGATCGGCACGACCGAGCGCTTGGCCCGTTCCGAGGCAATCCACTGGACGAGAAAGCGCATGGTGAAGAAAGCCTGCGCGACGAAACCAAGCAGGATCCAGGCGTCGAATTGCGCCACGAAGACCTTGTGGAACCAGTCCATGAGATGGATCAGAGCGTCACTCATGGCTTCACCTCCGTGGCTGCCGGCACCACCTTGCGGCGGCGACGCAGCCACCAGACGCCGATGAGGTCGAGCACGCCGCGCAGGCCGCGGTCGAGAATGCCGTAATTGGATTTGCCGTGGCGGCGCGAGCGATCGACCACGTCGAGATGCGCGACGCCGTAGCCCTCGCGCAGAACCAGCGCCGGCAGATAACGGTGCCAGCCGTCGAAATAGGGCAGTTGGCGAAAGAGGTCGGTCGGTATGGCCTTCAGGCCGCAACCGGAATCGCGGGTGTCGTCGTGGAGCATCGACTGCCGAAGACGGTTGGCGAAGCGCGAGGAAAGCTGCTTCAGTTTCGTATCGGTGCGCTTCAAGCGCTGGCCGGCGACAACGCCAGTTGCCGGGCCGGCGGCGACCAGCGCATCCACCAGCCGGGGGATATAGGCCGGGTCGTTCTGGCCGTCGCCGTCGATGGTGGCGATGACATCGCCGCTGGCCGCGAAGACGCCGGAACGCACGGCGGCGGACTGGCCGGCCGAGCGGTCGTGGCCGATCAGCCGGACCGGTGAGTTTGGCTGGCGCATGCGTTCGGTTATTTTCGCGCGCGTGGCGTCCGTCGATCCATCGTCGACGACGATGATCTCGTAATCCCTCCCCGTGAGCGCGGCCTCGACTTCGTCGAGCAGGAAGGCAAGATTGGCTTCCTCGTTGCGGCAGGGGATGACGACCGAGATTTTAGGATTGTCTAATGGGTTCATGTGCACCGCACGATCAAATTCGGTGCGTCCTTAACACTGAAACTGGTGCAAGGCCACAAGCCCGTCAGCGCGGCGTTTTCAGCGCTTTTCGCGGATATCCGTCAGCGTTCGCGTCGGCGTGATGGCTTCCGGGTCAAGCTTTATCTCGATCAGGGCAGGTTTGCCGGATTTTCTTGCGCGTTCGAAGGCCGGGGCGAAATCCTCCGTCTTCTCCACCGTTTCGGCATGGCCGCCATAGGCTCGGGCCAGCGCGGCGAAATCCGGATTGTTGATGTCGGTCGCCGACACCCGGCCCGGATATTCGCGCTCCTGATGCATGCGGATGGTGCCATAGATTCCGTTGTTGACGACGAGAACGATGATGGGAACATCGTACTGAACGGCGGTAGCGAATTCCTGGCCATTCATGAGAAAGCAGCCGTCGCCGGCGAAGGCGACGACCAGCCGTTCGGGATAAAGCAGCTTGGCGGCGACCGCGCCCGGCGTGCCGAAACCCATCGAGCCGGAAGTCGGCGCCGCCTGCGTGCCGAATCGGCGGAAACGGTGGAAACGGTGTATCCAGGTGGCGTAGTTGCCGGCGCCATTGGTGATGATCGCATCTTCCGGCAGCACATCCTCGAGATGTTGCATGATCGGTCCCATCCGCACCGGACCCGGTCCGGTTTCGGGAGGAGTTGACCATTCGAGATAGCTTTGATGCATGGCTTTCGTGTCCGCCGCCCATGCCGGAGCCGCCTCCGGCCGGGTCTGTGCAAAAGCCTTGGCGAAGGCGATCGGCGAAGCGTTGATGGCGAGCGTCGGTCGATAGACGCGACCGAGCTCGTTGGTGTCGGGGTGGACGTGCACCAGCTTCTGGTCGGGGTAGGGGCTTTTCAAAAGCGTGTAGTCCGAGGACGGCATTTCGCCGAGACGACCGCCGACGAGCAGCACGACGTCGGCTTCCTTGATGCGGGCGGCCAGCTTCGGGTTCGGACCGATGCCGACATCGCCGGCGTAGTTTGGATGCAGATGATCGAACAGCATCTGCCGGCGGAAGGAAACACCGACGGGCAGAGCCCAGTTTTCCGCCGCCTTCTGGAGATCGGCAACGGCGTGTTCGTCCCAGCGTGTGCCGCCGAGAATGACGAACGGCTTCTTCGCGGTGGCCAGCAATTCCCGCAACGCCACCATTTCGCCAGCGCCGGGGGAGGTTTCGACGGGCGTGTAATGCCGGGCCGCGGGGGCCTCGGCTTCTTCCGTCAGCACATCCTCGGGCAGGGCGACGACGACCGGCCCCGGCCGACCCGACGTGGCGATGGCGAAAGCGCGGGTGACGAGTTCGGGAATTCGCGCCGGATCGTCGATCTCCGTCACCCATTTGGCGACGCCGCCATAAAAGGCGCGATAGTCGATCTCCTGGAAGGCTTCACGGCCGCGTGCCTTGCGCGCGATCTGGCCGATGAACAGGATCATGGGAATGGAATCCTGCATGGCGATGTGGATGCCGGCCGAGGCGTTGGTAGCGCCGGGACCGCGCGTGACGAAGCAGATGCCGGGACGGCCCGTCAGCCGTCCGTAGGTGTCGGCCATCATCGCCGCGCCGCCTTCCTGACGGCAGACGATCGCCTTGATGCTCGAATCGTAAAGCGCGTCCAATACCGCGAGATAGCTCTCACCCGGCACGCAATAGAGACGGTCGACGCCATTGGCCTCGAGCGCATCGACGATTAGCTGGCCGCCGGTCTTCATGGCATTCTCCCGTCCAGTTCCCGCAATATCTCTTCGGTGTGTTCGCCAAGGCGCGGCGAGGGGCGCTCATAGCGCAGTGGCGTTTCCGACATCAGCATCGGAGCGCGCACCGATGGCAGGACGTTTCCCTTGGTGTCGGTCAGGTCCATGCGCATGTTGCGCGCAATGATCTGCGGATCGGCGAACATTTCGGCGATGTTGTTGATCGGGCTTGCCGGCACATTGGCCTTCTCGAGTAACGCGAGGAGCGGGTCGCGCTCGCTCTCGGCCAGTTCCTCGATCAGTCTCTCGCGCAGGCGCACCCGGTTTGTTACCCGCGCCGGGTTGGTGGCGAAATCGGGGTCCAGCGCCAGTTCGGGGATGCCGAGCGCGCCGCAAAGCCGCTGGAACTGTCCGTCATTGCCGACCGCGAGAATGATGTGGCCGTCCTTGACGGGCAGAACCTCATAGGGCGAGATATTCATGTGGGCGTTGCCCATCTGTACCGGCGACTTGCCCGAGACCAGATAGTTCAAATTCTGGTTGCCGAGGATCGAGCATTCGGTATCGAGCAGCGCCATGTCGATATACTGGCCCTGGCCGGTCTGCTCGGCATGACGCAGCGCCGACTGGATGGCGATCACCGAATAAAGGCCGGTGAAGATGTCGGACACGGCGACGCCGACCTTTTGCGGTTCGCGGCCCGCTTCGCCGGTGATCGACATCAGCCCGCCGATCCCCTGGATGATGAAATCATAGCCGGGGCGCGACGCGTAGGGGCCGCTCTGGCCGAAACCGGTGATCGAACAATAGACCAGGCGCGGATTGGCCGCTTTCAGGCTCTCATAATCGAGGCCGTATTTCTTCAAACCGCCGAACTTGAAATTCTCGATCAGGACGTCCGCCGTGGCGATCAGTTCCTTCAGTTTCTCCGCGCCTTCGGGCTCTGCAAAATCGAGCGCCACAGAGCGTTTGCCGCGATTGGTGGAATGGTAATAGGCGGCGGAAAGGTTCTCGCCATCCTTGCCCATGACGAAGGGCGGGCCCCAGGAGCGGGTGTCGTCCCCGCCATTCGGGTTCTCGATCTTGATGACGTCGGCGCCGAGGTCGGCGAGCATCTGCCCGGCCCATGGGCCGGCAAGGATACGGGCGAGTTCGATGACGCGGACGCCGGAGAGGGGAGGGTTTGCCATGGATGCCGTCTGGATGAGTGGGCTGGATGGTTTCAGTGGAGCGGGGGCTATTTCATATGGGATCGTAGATGCCTCTCATGAGCGTCAATGTAAACCATGGCTCATCGCCGTTTAACTGATCAAGGAGAGCTGGTCGCGGAGAATGTTTTCCAGCCATCGAACGAAATCCTCCATGATCGTATGCCGGTTTACCTCGTTCAGGGATTCGTGGCGGGTCTGCGCGTAGATCGTTGATTTCAGATTCGAAAAGCCCATTCGTTTCATTCGCGCGGCGAGGTTAGTAACGGCCTTGCCGTGATCGGTTGCAGGGTCGCTCGCGCCGCCGACGAGGTTCAGGGGCAGGGACCTCGGCAGGGCAGCGAAATTGCGATCGTCAGCGCCGAAGAAGATGAGATCGAAAAGGTCGCGCCACATAGAGACGGAGGCGTCCCAGCCGCAAAGCGCATCGGCGATGTAGCGGTCGACCTCGTCCGGGTCCCGCGACAGCCAGTCGAATTCGGTGCGGCGATCGGGGATTTGCCGGGCCCAGGCCTGAAAGGTCAACCGTGGCAGCAGTCGCGACGGCATGTCGGAGCCGAGGCGGAAGCGCTCCCAGGCGAGCAAGGCGCGGGCAAGGCGGCCCGCTGCCCCGGCGGTGAAATTGGTGTTCCAGATCGCCGTGGCGGCGATGCGGCCGGGGTGGTGCAGCGCAAAATTCAATGCAATCTGGCCGCCCATGGAATGGCCGAACAGAATGACGGGCAGGCCCGGATGGTCGCCAGCGATCAGATCATGGACGGCGACGACATCCGCGATGACTTTCGCCGCGCCGTCACGCCGGGCAAACATGCGTGGCGGTGTGTCCGGCGCGGTGGTTTCGCCATGGCCGCGGTGATCATGCGCATAGACATGAAAGCCGCGCCCGGCGAGGAAGTCGGCGAAGCGTGCGTAGCGCGTGGCGTGTTCGGCGAGGCCATGGTTGACCTGCACGACGGCGCGGGCCGGTTGCGCCGCTTTCTTCACGTAGAGATTCAGCGCCGCGCCGGTCGGCGAGTTGAGTTTGCGCTGTTCATCAAACATAAAAGGCAGCTCCCGGCTCAGCCAAGCTGAAAGCGCTCGAAGCGCTGCAACTCATCTTCGATCAGCGCCTTGTGGCGTTCGGATGAATTTTCGCCGACCCATTTCCATTGCTGGATGAGCAGCTTGCCGGCCGCGCGGTCGGTCTTGAGGTCGAGCACGGCGACGATTTCGTCGCCGACCAGCACCGGCAACGAGAAATAGCCGAAGAGGCGCTTTTCCTTCGGCACATAGGCCTCGAATTTGTGGTCATAGCCAAAGAACAGCGCCAGACGTTTGCGCTGGATGATAAGCGGATCGAAGGGCGAAAGGATGTGGACGATGCCGGCATCCGCCTCGCCGGCGGGTTCCAGCGCCTCCGGCCGCGCCCAGTGTTCTGCCTGGCCCGCGCCTTCGATCGCCACCGGCACCAGTTCCTTCTTCCTTACCCGCCGCTCGATGACTTTCCGCACCGCTGGCTTGCGCGGCGCGTCGAGGTGGCAGGCCGAATTGAGGCTGACGATGCCTTGGGCAGTCAGGGCGCGGTCGAGGATATATTCGGCGAACTGGTTCTCGGTCGCCGGGCGAGGGCGCTTGTCCCAGCCGAAATGCCGGTCCAGCAAATCGTAGGTCTTGAGCATGCCCTCGCGCGCGGCGATGGTGACCACGCCTTCGAAGAAGGCAAGCTGAAGCGCCCGCTTTGACGGTTTGCGGCTTGCCCACAGATGCTCCTTCTCTACCAGCACGTCATCGTCGATGTCGCGGATGGTCAGCGGGCCGTCCTTGCGCAGCAGCGACAATACCTTGCGCCTCTCTTTGGGCGTGACGGACGAATACCAGCGAACGGCCTTCGCCTCGCGCCGTTTCATGACGCCGAGATAGAAGCGGATATCGCGCGTCGGCACGAAGGAAAGCGCGTGCGTCCAGTATTCGAAGACGCTTTTGTCGACGCTCTGCGCCCGATGCAGATCCTTGCGCCGGTATTCGGGGATGCGCGTATAGAGGATGTGATGGTGCGAGCGCTCGATGACGTTGATCGTGTCGATCTGCACATAGCCGAGATGTTCGATCGCGAGCCTTGTCGCCTCGGGGCCGGCGCCGAACGGTTCGCGCGTATCGAGGCGTTGCGCGTGGAGCCAGATGTGGCGGGCTTCTGATTTTCCGATCGGGCGGGGGCGGTTGGACATGCGACGCATGGTCCAGTCATATCCTGATCCACAGCGGCGTTGAAACTTGAAATAGCTTCGATCGTCGGGTACACAAAACTCTCCTGTCATTGTTGCGCCGCAGGTCGACATCGACTCGCCGGTCTTGTCTGAACTGGGCCCCGCGGATTGAACATCGAACAGAACTTCTCCACACCCTCAGGCGACGCCCGCAACTGGATGAGCGTCCTTGCCTTATATCGCGAGCCGAGCCCCGCGCGCAGCGTGACCGAACTGGCCGTCACCACACTCCCGCTCGTCGTGTTATGGGCCGCCGCGTGGTTCCTCTATTCGCTGGGCTATTGGTGGGCGTCGCTTCTGATTGCCATTCCCGCCGGCGGGTTCCTCGTCCGTCTTTTCCTGATCCAGCACGATTGCGGCCATGGCGCCTTCTTCCGGCACCGGCGCGCCAATGATTGGGTCGGGCGTGTGATCGGCGTCCTCACCATGACGCCCTACAGCTTCTGGCGCAGAACCCATGCCATCCATCACTCGACATCCGGCAATCTCGACCATCGCGGCATAGGCGACGTCGATACGCTGACGGTGCGGGAGTATTTCGAGCGCTCGCGCTGGGGCCGGCTGAAATACCGGCTTTACCGCAATCCGCTCGTTCTGTTCGGGCTCGGCCCGGCATTCCTGTTCCTGTTGGTCCACCGCTTGCCCTTCGGCTTCATGCGCTCTGGCTGGCAACCCTGGGTCAGCACGCAGTCGACAAACGCGGCGATCCTGGTCGTCGGCGCCGGGCTGATCTGGCTGATAGGGGTGAAGGCCTTTCTGCTCGTCCATCTGTCGATCACGATGGTCGCGGCCTCTGTCGGCGTCTGGCTGTTCTACGTGCAGCACCAGTTCGAGGAAACGTCGTGGAACGAGGATGACGGCTGGAGTTTTCACGAGGCGGCGCTGCATGGCTCCTCCCACTATGATTTGCCATGGATACTGCGCTGGTTCACCGCCAATATAGGAATTCACCACGTACACCATCTCAGCAGCCGGATACCCTATTATCGGCTGCCGCGCGTACTCGACGATCATCCCGACCTTGGCAAGATCGGCCGGCTGACACTGCTGGAGAGTTTGGGATGCGTGCGGCTTGTCCTGTGGGACGAACAGCAGCGGCGGCTGATTTCATTTCGTGAAGCGTGGGCGGGCCAACGGAACGCGCAGGCAGCATTCGTCCCCAATCCGTTGAGCGCCGCGAAAAGCGTCTGACGGCGAAGGCCCAAACCGGCAAATGCGGCGGCCTTTGGCTTGTGGATATCGCGTGGCGTTTCTTCGGCAAGTGCGTTCCTCCGCGGCCGTATGTTGTGGGTTGGCGGCAAGGGTAAGAGGCCGGAAAGGGCATGCTGACGGGCGGCGGCGGGGGCATCGCAAGCGAAATCGGACCGCAGTCAGTTTCAGTCCGCTAAATCGCGTCCAGTATATCGGTTCAAGAAGGACGGCGATGGTGGGGCGTGACGCAGCGCTTCAATATCGCTGTCTGACAGTTTTTCGATGCCTAGCATAATGCTTGCTGGTGTATCAAACCGCACCGGATCAACTCCTTTGGCCGCATGCTTCAGCGAATAAAGTTCAGTATTCAGCGTGATCCCGCAGCCGTCCCATCCACATCCGGCGATCACGAACGGTAACGCGGGCAGCCGATCTACGATGCCCACTCCATAGCTTGTCTTGACCACGCCATCCACGCGAAGCAATAGCCGGCCGATCGCGGGCACAAAACGAAAACGACCATATTTGTGATGCTCGAGCTTGATCGATACGGGCGTGCCGGATGGCTCTTGTCCGAGAACCGTGAGCATGCACGGCTCCCTAAGTGTCGGTCCACAAACAAGTTGAATGATATGAATCGCTTGTGATTCCATGCTGTTGGGTTGATTCGACGGAGCATGGAAATGTGGACGAAGGCGAACCGTGAGAAATACAATCGGGATGGCCTGCGCTACCCGAGCGATTTGACGGACGCGGAATGGGGGCTGGTCGAGCCTTTGATCCCGCCCGCCAAACGAGGCGGCCGCAGGCGCGAAGTTGATGTGCGCGAGATTGTCAACGGCCTGCTTTACGTTCTCAGCACAGGCTGCCAATGGCGAGCCGTGCCGAAGGACCTACCGCCCAGGAGCACGCTGTTCAGCTATTTCGACCTGTGGAATTGGGATGGCACCCTCGGTCGTATTCACGAGGAACTCTACGTAAAATGCCGTGAGGCGATGGGACGCGAGGCCAGCCCGACGGCGGCAATCATTGATAGCCAGAGCGTCAAGGGTGCTGAAAAAGGGGGCGTTGTATCGACCCGAGCGGGTATGATGCGGGGAAGAAGGTCAAGGGCAAGAAGCGCCATATCCTCGTCGATACGGTAGGGCTATTGCTGCACGCGTTGGTCCATCCGGCCGACATCCAGGACCGCGACGGCGGTGCGCTGGTCCTGAAGACGCTGTTCGGGCGCTATCCGTTTTTGAAGAATTGTTCGCCGATGGCGGCTATCAGGGACCTGTCTTCGCCAAGGGCCAGAAGAAGGCCATGCCCGGACTTGCGACCGCGATCGTCAAGCGATCCGACACCGCCAAAGGCTTCGAGGTCCTGCCGAGGCGCTGGGTGGTGGAACGGACCTTCGCATGGCTGGGGCGATGCCGCAGGCTGGCCAAGGACTTCGAGAACCTTACGTGCAACGCGCTTGCCTTCCTCAAATTGGCCTCGATCCGCCTCATGCTGCGAAAGCTCTGTTCAAATTGAATAACTTTCCGGACCGAACTTAAGTTCCGCGTCATTCTCTTTCCAATTGCGAAACTGAATCCAGAAGTGTCGCCGCCCGTGACGTGCCGCGTTAAGAGCGCGGCAGTCGGAGTTGGGCAGCAATTGATAGGCATTGAACGAGTGTTCAAACGATCCGTAGACCATCGGAATTTTGTGCCCGTTGGCGAAGTTCCGGGCGCCGTGCTCAAAGACGAGCGATTGCGTGACTGGATCAAAAGGGGTGACGAATTTCGGGTTGCTGGCCTGAAGTTCGGTTTCGGCCTTTGTTATCGCAAGTCGTTGGTAGGCAAAGGCGCCGTAGTAGCCACTGAGGGCGACTGCAGGTATGGCAATAAAATAACGCGGAATAGCACCGATGAACGCCTCGATGATGATCGAGAGCAGCAGAGCGGGCACCAGAAAAGAGCTCCATGCCGCTGCAAGCGCGATTTGCATAAACAATCCCACAATCGGAACGTGCTGCAGCGCCCATTCGCAAACAAGGGCGAGGAAGATGTACAGGCTGATACTCTTCGGCATCCATATGTGCCTTTGCTCGGTGCGAGGAACTTAACGGTACTGATCCAGCAGTTGAAATTTCGTTGCCTCTCCTCTTCCGGCTGTAGCATGCCACAGCATTCGCCATTGCCCCTTGGGCTCGCATCCCCTAGATAGCGGCCAACTCTCCTTTTCATTCGAATAACGGGAAAAGCGCGCGTGGCACGCCAGTTCATCTATCACATGTCGGGCCTTACCAAGGCCTACGGCGCCAAGAAGGTGCTCGAAAACCTCCATCTGTCCTTCTACCCCGACGCCAAGATCGGCATCCTGGGGCCGAACGGCGCCGGCAAGTCGACCGTGCTGAAGATCATGGCCGGGCTCGACAAGGAGTGGAACGGCGAAGCCTGGCTCGCCGAGGGCGCGACTGTCGGCTATCTGGCGCAGGAGCCCGATCTCGACCCGGCGCTCGATGTGTTCGGCAATGTCATGGAAGGCGTGGCCAAGAAGACGGCCATCATCGACCGCTACAACGAACTGATGATGAACTATTCCGAGGAGACGGCGGACGAATCCGCGCATCTCCAGGACGAGATGGACCGGCTGAACCTCTGGGACCTCGAACAGCAGGTCGAGATGGCGATGGAAGCGCTGGGTTGCCCGCCCAAGGACGCCGACGTCACCAAGCTGTCGGGCGGCGAGCGCCGCCGCGTCGCTCTCTGCCAGCTCCTGTTGCGCGAGCCGGATCTTCTGCTCCTCGACGAGCCGACCAACCATCTCGACGCCGAGACCACCGCCTGGCTGGAAAAGCATCTTCGGGCCTACAAGGGCGCGGTGATGATCATCACCCATGACCGCTACTTCCTCGACAATGTCACCGGCTGGATTCTCGAGCTCGATCGCGGCCGCGGCATCCCTTACGAGGGCAACTACACCGCCTATCTGGAGGCCAAGGCCAAGCGGCTGAAGCAGGAAGGCCGCGAGGACGACGCGCGCCAACGCGCCATCGGCCGCGAACGCGAGTGGATTGCCTCCTCGCCCAAGGCGCGCCAGACCAAATCGAAGGCGCGTATCGCCGCGTTCGAGGAACTGCTCGACCAGGCCGACAAGCGCCGCCCGTCCGACACGCAGATCGTCATCCCGCATGGCGAGCGGCTGGGCAATGTCGTCATCGAGGTCGAAGGCCTCGCCAAGGGGTTCGGCGAGGAATTGCTGATCGAAGACCTCGAATTCAAGCTGCCTCCGGGCGGCATCGTCGGTGTCATCGGGCCGAACGGCGCCGGCAAGACGACGCTGTTCAAGATGATCACCGGCCAGGAGAAGCCCGACGCCGGTTCGATCCGCGTCGGCGAGACGGTGAAGCTCGGCTATGTCGACCAGAGCCGCGACACGCTCGATCCGGGCAAGACCGTGTGGGAGGAAATCTCCGGCGGCGCCGAGGTGATCAAGCTTGGCAAGCACGAGGTGAACTCGCGCGCCTATTGCTCGTCGTTCAATTTCCGCGGCGGCGACCAGCAGCAGAAGGTCGGCAATCTCTCGGGCGGCCAGCGTAACCGGGTGCATCTGGCCAAGATGCTGAAGAATGGCGGCAACGTGCTCCTGCTCGACGAGCCGACCAACGATCTCGACACCGAGACGCTGGCGGCGCTCGAGGACGCACTGGAAAGCTTTGCCGGCTGCGCCGTCATCATCTCGCATGACCGCATGTTCCTCGACCGCATGGCGACGCACATGCTGGCCTTCGAGGGCGACAGCCATGTCGAATGGTTCGAGGGCAATTTCGAGGATTACGAGCAGGACAAGGTGCGCCGCCTCGGCCCCGAGGCGCTCAACCCGCACAAGATGACCTACAAGCGGCTGACGCGGTAGGTCCGGCAAATCGGGAGTGCAATGCGTGAGTGAACCAACTGCGGCCGACGCGATCGAGAGCATCTATGCCTCCTTGCAAGCCGACAATGCCGAACTCGATGCTCACATCGCGACGCTCAAGGCCGCGCTGGCGCGCGAGGGCGTGAAGGAGGCGTTGTTCGATCCGGCCAGGCTGGCGCAAAACAACCGCTCCGGGCGCAAGCTGATGCAGGCCTATTTCCGCCAGAAGGGCGTGAAGGTTGTGTTTGCGGGGTAGCGGCGGCCCGGATCAGGCCAATGGGAAGCCAAACCCCGGATGCTTCGGGACGGCCCGCGGCGGCGACTATTCCGTCCCCGCGATCCGCCTGCAATGATCGAGCGCCGCGCCGATGAGATTGTCGCTGGCTTCCGGCGTGCGAAACGCCGAATGCGCCGATAACGTCACGTTTTCCAGCGTCGTCAGCACGTGTCCGGCGGGCAAAGGCTCCACCGCATAGACATCCAGTCCTGCATGGCGGATTTGCCCGGATCGCAGCGCCTCGACCATGGCATCCTCGTCCACCAGCGCGCCGCGCGCCGTGTTGACCAGAACCGCGCCCGGCTTCATGGCGGCGATCCGCTCCCGCGAGATCAGGCCCTTTGTCTCGTCCGTCAGCAGCAGGTGGAGAGACAGGACATCCGACTCGGCCAGAACCTGGTCGAGTTCGGTGAATTCCACGCCGGGCCAGAATTTCGGCGAGCGATTCCAGGCCATCACCTTCATGCCGCAGCCAAGCGCCAGCCGGGAAAGTTCGGTGGCGATGGAGCCGAAGCCGACCAGGCCGAGCGTCTTTCCGGTGAGTTGCACGCCGTCCGTGCGCCGCCAGTCGCCGGCGCGCATGGCGCGGTCCATGCCGGCAAGGCTTTTCGCCGACGCCCACATCAGCGCGAAGGCGCATTCGGCCACCGCCGTATCGCCATAGCCCTTGACGATGTGGACGGCGATGCCGTTTTCGGCGAGCGCATCGACATCCATGTAGCTGCCCGGCCCCGTGCCCAGGAACACGACATGCTTCAGGCCCTTGCAGGCGAGCGCGATTTGCAGCGGCAGATGAGTGTGGTCGATGATGGCGATCTCGGCGTCGCCTAGAACATCGGGCAGTTCGTTCGGAGTGACAGCCGGCTGGCGGTTGATCGTGATGTCGGGATCGCCCGGCTTGAGCAACCGCTCGGCAATGGTGGCGAGGGTGTCATTGGCATCGACGAATAGGGCTCGCATGAAGGCTCCGCGCCTGTTGGCTTCGCATTTTCTTTTGCACTTTTATCCGCGCCTTTCCAACATCCCTTATCCTTGTCGGCAGTTTCTCCCAGGGGAGCATCGGTCATGCCGGTGATTGCGTGTGTGGGAGGGACCGGCGTCTCCGCCGCGATGCTGACGTGGCATTGGCGGCCGGGAGGTCTCTTGTGGCGTTCCTGCGGGGGTAATACGGCCCCGTGCGCACCCGGTGCGCATAGGCCGGGGGCGGGGTTGAAGGGAAGTAAGGCGGCGCTCTGCCTCACGAGGGCTCCCTATCCTCTCCCACAAGGGGCGAGGAAGACGCGCCGCGCTGGCGCAAAGGGAATGCCGGGCCTAAGAAGCAGCCGATTTCCTTTCGCCCGGAGACACGACAATGAATGAACAATCCCGTCCCGACTGGTCGGCCGCGCAATATCTCAAATTCGAGGACGAGCGCACGCGGCCTTCACGCGATCTGCTGGCGCAGATCCCGCTCGAAAGCCCGCGCCGCGTCGTCGATATCGGCTGCGGGCCGGGCAACTCGACCGAGCTTCTGGCCGAGTGCTGGCCGGATGCGGAGGTGCTCGGCGTCGATACGTCGCCGGACATGCTGGAGAAGGCAAGGGCGCGGTTGCCCGGGGTGGCGTTCGAACTGGCCGATGCCGCGACCTGGGCGCCCGCCGAGCCGGTGGATGTCATCTTCGCCAACGCCGTGTTTCAGTGGTTGCCCGGTCACCCCGAAATTCTCAAGCGGCTGATGGGACATCTGGCGCCGGGCGGCATGCTCGCCGTGCAGATGCCGGACAATCTGACCGAGGCGTCGCATAAGACGATGCGCGAAACAGCCGCCGCCATGCCGTTCGCGGCAAAAATGGAGGGCGCGGCGCGCCAGCCCCTGCCGCCCGTCGGCTTCTATTACGACCTCCTGATCGACCGGTCGTCGCGGCTCGACATCTGGCATACGGCCTACAATCATCCGCTCGCCAGCGCGGAGGCGATCGTGGAATGGGTAAAATCGACCGGGCTGAAACCGTTTCTCGACCCGCTGGATGCGAAGGAAAAGGAGATGTTCCTCGCCGATTATCTGGCGCGCGTCGAAGAGGCTTATCCGTCGCAAAGGGACGGCAAGGTATTGCTGCGCTTCCCGCGCCTGTTCATCGTGGCCCAACGGAAATGAGCTGCCGCCTTCCTCGAAGGACGCGTATAGGGGATGGCGATCATGCCACACGGAAACCATAATCGGGGGAAATGCCTCCGCCATTCTTTGCATCGGGGGCCAATCGGCACTACATCGCTGCAGCGCAATATATTCGAGCTGAGCCCGCCATCCTCCCGGCCGGGCTGACGCCGCCATGAATACGGAACGGGACAAGCCATGAATCGCGTCGCTATCAGCGGCATCGGGATCGAGATTCCCGAGGCTACGATCACCAACGACGAACTGGTCGAAAGCTTCAACACATGGGTCGACGCGGAAAACCCGAAGCGCGAGGCCGCCGGCAAGGAGCCGCTGCAGAAATCGTCGAGCGAATTCATCGAATATGCTTCCGGCATCCGCACGCGGCATGTCATCTCGGCCGATGGCATCCTGGACCCGGAGCGGATGGCGCCGCGCATTGCCAAGCGCGGCGATGACGAACTGTCGGTGATGGCGGAGTTCGGCGTCGCCTCTGCCCGGCGCGCCATGGAGGATGCGGGCGTGGAACCCGCTTCCATCGACATGGTGATCTGCGCGGCGTCGCACCAGCAGCGCCCCTATCCGGCGATGAGCATCGAAATGCAGAGGGAACTCGGCACGTCGGGCTCGGCGGTCGATATGAGCCTTGGCTGTTCGTCGGCGGCGATGGGGCTGCATGTGGCGAGCAATCTGGTGCGCACAGGCGCGCAGAAGCGCGTGCTGGTGGTGACGCCGGAAATCATCTCGGCGCATCTGAGCTACCGCGACCGGCAGACGCATTTCATTTTCGGCGACGCCTCGACCTCGATGGTGGTGGAACCGCTGGAGGAGGATGAAGTGAGGCCGGGGAGGCTGGAGGTCATCGATACGCGGACATGGACGCAGTTTTCCAACAATATTCGCTCGAATTTCGGCTTTCTGAACCGCGCCTCGCAGGAAGATACATCGCTCGTCCTGATGGGCGACAACATGATCCGGCAGGTCGGCAACAAGGTGTTCAAGGAAGTGACGGTGGCGGGCCATCATTTCATCATCGATTTTCTCGCCGAGCATGATCTTACGCCTGCCAAGATGCGGCGCTTCTGGCTGCACCAGGCCAATGCGCGCATGAACGCCATGATGCTGCGCATGGCGCTTGGCCACGAGGCGGATCAGGACCGCGCGCCGATGGTGCTGGAAAGGCTGGGCAACACGGCGGCGGCCGGTGCGATCGTCGCGCTCAAGGAAAACCACGCCGATCTGAAGCCGGGCGATTACGGGCTGATCTGTGCCTTCGGCGCCGGCTATTCGATCGGCGGCGCGCTGCTCAGGATGATGTAGGACGCATCTCGGTGTTGCGTCCGGCTGATGCCAGCGTTCAGCCTTTTTGGCTTGATGGCTGGCGTGTCGATGAGGCAGGTTCGACGGAAGTCGAGAGGAAAAGCCTTTGTCCGAAACGCTGGAACTGTTTCCCGAAACTATCGACATCCTTCCCGGCCAAAAGCTCGAGGCAAGGATCAGCGGCCTCTACCGCGCGCCGTTCGACCATTTCGAGACGCGCGCCACCTCCGAACTGATTCTCGGTTTCGAGGGGATTGAGGGCGATTTCCATCGCGGCTACACGCGGCGATCGGGCGGGCGGGAGCCCTGGTATTCGCGCGGCACGGAGATGCGCAACGAACGGCAGATCACCATCGTAGCGCCCGACGAACTGGCCGAGATCGCCGCCGCGATGGGACTTTCCGAGATCGACCCGGAATGGATCGGCGCCAACATCCTGTTGTCGGGCATTCGCCACCTGTCCATGCTGCCTGCCGGGACCAAGCTTTTCTTCCCCGGCGGCGTGACGCTGAAGATCGACGGACAGAATATTCCATGCAAGATCGCCGGACGCTCGATCGCCGAGAACGCGAAAATGCCGGATTTGAACGAAGGCGCGCTGCTTTTCCCGAAAGTGGCGCGGCGGTTGCGCGGTCTGGTCGCCTGGGTGGAAAAGCCCGGTCGCATCACACAAGGCGAGACGGTGACCGTTCGCCTGCCGGAGCAGTGGATCTACCGTTGAGACTGGAGACGCCGCGCCGCCGAAGGCAGCGCGGCGGGGGCCCTGTTTCAGGAGGCGCGGTTCTTGCCCTGACCCTGCGCCATCACCGCGATATTGTCCCACTTCTCCCACAGCGCCAAGCGGTTGGCATATTCCTGCTTGATCATGGGCAGTCCGACATCTCCGAAGAATACCCGGAGCGGCGGTTCGGGCGCATCGACCAGGGCCAGCATCGCCGGGCCTGTCGCTTCCGGATCGCCGGGTGTCACGCCTTTGCGGCGTTCTGCATTTTTCGACCGGACGCCGTCATAGGCTGCAATCGGCGCCGAACGGCTGGCGGACGGTCCCGACCAGTCGGTTGAAAAGCCGCTCGGCTCGACGAGGGTCACCTTGACGCCAAATTCGGCCACTTCCTGGCTGAGCGCCTGGCTGAAGCCCTCGAGGCCCCATTTGGAGGCATGGTAGAGCCCGATGGTCGCAAAGGCGTTGACGCCGCCAATGGACGATATCTGGATGATATGGCCCGAGCCCTGTTGCCGCATGATCGGCAAGGCTGCCTGGGTCACCCACAGAGCGCCGAATATGTTGGTTTCGATCTGGTTGCGCGCTTCTTCTTCGCTGACCTCCTCGATGGCGCCGAAATGACCATAGCCGGCATTGTTGATGACAACATCGAGCCGGCCGAATTTTTCGTGCGCCTGCCGGATTGCCGCGAAGTCGGCGGCCCGATCGTTAACGTCGAGCCGGATGGGAAGCACATTGTCGCCATAGGCGGAAACGAGTTCGTCGAGCGTGCTTTCGTCGCGCGCCGTCGCCGCCACCTTGTCGCCGCGCGCCAGTGCTGCTTCGGCCCATACGCGTCCGAACCCCTTGGATGCGCCGGTGATAAACCAAACCTTCGATGCCATGATGCAACCCTTCTCTGTCTGACGTGATGGAAATCGGGAAACCACTTGTGCGGCGTGGCTTCGTCCCGGGCATATACGGAGTATCCTCCGCTTTTAAAGGGCGTGTCGTGATTAATTCAGCGGGGCGTCATTCCTCCTCGTCGTCCGGGTCGAGCAGGCGTGTTGCCCGCCAGCGCGTCAGCACCGCGTTGATCGCGTCGATGACGAAAAAACGCGCCGCATCGCGATCGTATCCGTCCGACAACAGCCGGTCGTAATCGGTGTGCTGGTGACGGACATGGGCGATGGTGGCAAGCCAGACCGCGATCGATGGCGGTAGCGCCTTGAATTTCGCCGCCAGCGCCGCGTTGCGGATGGGCTCGGCATCGGCATAGGGCGCCATCGGAAGCAACAGCGTCAGCGCCTTGCCGATGGCGCGCTGGCGATTTGTGCCGGCGATCATTCGTTGCTTCTGCCGACTGTCGCCTCCGGAATGGCGTCCACCGAGGCGTAGTAGGGCTTGATGTCGATAACGGGCGTACCATCGAGAACGTCGATCGCTCCCAAGGTAAGAATGCCGGCGTCAATGTCGAGTTCGGTGAGCCCGGCGACGTGCAGGCCGATCGGATTGGGGCGAGCAGGAGACCGCAGCGCGAAAACGCCTTTCGGATGAGGCGCATGGTGTGGTTTTTGAACAATCAGATTCCGCGGCGAAAGATGCAGCCATGTCAGGATCGCGACATGGCTCGCCTGTTCGAGCCCAGCCAGTCCTCGGCGATATTCCGGCGCGATCTCCACGCTGGCCACCATCTGCCGTTCCCGCGCCGTGGCCATGTTCTTGGGGCAGTCCTCGCGGTTCTTCCATGGCGAACGCACGACGCCGATGAATATGATTTGGGCATCGCCGAGCATGGCGGCCGGATCGTGTGCCAGTTCGATTTCGCCTTCGCGTTTGGCAGCCATCCCCGCTCCTTCCAGACTATGCGCCATTTTTTGGTCCAACCACGACACGCTTCTTGCCAAGGGAGGCGAAATCACATAAAGATATGTTTATATCTTTTTGGAGTTAAGAATGCTGACGCGCGCCCCCGTAAGCCTAGAGGCCATGGTTGATACCTTGAAGGCGGCTGCCGAATCCAGCCGGCTGCGCATCCTTTTGATGCTGTCGCGGGGCGATCTTACCGTGAGCGACCTTACCGAAGTGCTCGGTCAGTCGCAGCCTCGTGTTTCGCGGCATCTGAAGCTGCTGCTCGATGCGGCGCTCATCATCCGCTATCAGGAAGGCTCCTGGGCCTATTTTCGACTGTCGGACGATGATTACGCGCGTGAGACCATTCAAGGCATCGTGGCGCCGCATCGATTTGGCGGATGCCGCGGTAGAGCGCGACCTGGAGCGACTGGCGGCGGTCAAGCGCAAGCGGCAGGAGAGGGCGAGCGGATATTTCAGCGCCAATGCCGCAAGCTGGGACCACATCCGTTCCCTGCACGCGCCCGATGACGCGGTCGAGGCCGCGCTCAGGAAAATCATCGGCGATCGTCCGTTCCAGTCCATGCTCGATCTCGGGACCGGCACTGGCCGCCTGCTGGAAATCTTTGCGCCGCTCTATGCGCGTGGCGTCGGCATCGACCAATCGCGCGAGATGCTGACGGTGGCGCGCGCCAATCTCGAGCGCGCCGGGGTGCATAACGCCCAGGTGCGGCAGGGCGATATCTTCGCGCCGCCGGTGGAACGCGATTCCTTCGATCTGGTGACCGTCCACCAAGTCCTGCATTATCTGGACGATCCTGCTGCCGCCATTCGCGAGGCGGCGCGACTGCTTCGTCCCGGCGGCAGGCTGGTGATCGTCGATTTCGCGCCGCATTCGCTGGAATTCCTGCGCGACGAGCACGCGCATCTGCGCCTCGGCTTTTCGGACCGTCAAATGGCGGACTGGCTCGAAGAAGCGGGGCTCGAAGCCGGGGATACACTCGACTTCGTCACGCGCGGGGAGGGGCCGCGGCTGACGGTCAAGCTCTGGCTGGCACAGGATCGCCGCGTGTTGATCGCCAATGCCGAACAATCCTCGCAATCGGACAGGAGGACCGCCTGATGTCCCAGTTCCGCTTTTCCCGGCTTCCGGATATCGGAAACAGGATCAAGGTATCGTTCGAGTTCTTCCCGCCGAAATCCGACGAGATGGAAGGCCGGTTATGGGATACGGTGACACGGCTCGAACCGCTTGAGCCAAGCTTCATTTCGGTCACCTATGGCGCAGGCGGCTCGACGCGCGAACGCACGGCGCGAACAATCGGGCGCATTCTCGGTGAGACCAACCTGAATGCCGCCGCGCACCTGACCTGCATCGACGCCAGTCGTGGCGAGGTAAACGAGGTCATCAGCGATTTCGCCAGCATGGGGGTCAAGCGTTTTGTGGCATTGCGCGGAGATCCGGCAGCCGGCGTCGGCGTTGCCTACCAGCCGCATCCCGGCGGCTATTCCAACGCGGCGGAACTCGTGGAAGCGCTTGGCCGCGCCGGCACTTTCGACATTTCAGTTTCGGCTTATCCGGAGAAGCACCCGGAAAGCCCGGATTTCGCCACCGATATCGAGATGCTGAAGCGCAAGGTCGACAATGGCGCCACGCGCGCGATCACCCAGTTCTTCTTCGATAACGATCTCTACGAGCGCTATGTCGAGCGCGTGCGGCGCGCGGGGATCTATATCCCGATCGTTCCGGGCATTCTCCCGGTCTATAATTTTACACAGGTGGCGAATTTCGCTTCACGCTGCGGCACGCACATGCCCGCCTGGCTGGCGGAGCGGTTTGCCGGACTGGACGACGATCCGCAGACCCATGCGCTCGTGTCCGCTGCCGTCGCGGCCGAACAGGTTCTTGATCTCGTCGAGCGCGGGGTCGGCGATTTTCATTTCTACACGATGAACAGAGCGGATCTGGCCTTCGCCATCTGCCACATGATCGGGATCCGCATGCCCTCCGAGCAACCATCGGCACAAACGGCGGCAGCCTGAATCCGGATTGCGGCCTTTGAATCGAAAAGGCCGGATCCCTGGACCCGGCCTTCCCGATTGTCGACGAACAGCACGTCGCTGCCCGGGAGAGTAATCGCACTCTATGGAAGCACTCCCATAATGAGTAGCGCGATGAATGCGAACGCAGCACAAATCATCAAAGCGTTGATTGGCCGTGTCAGTCCCATGGCATAGCCTCCTCTTCGACTATCGTAGAGTCTAGGTGCATTTTGGCCACGGGCAAGAGAATTTTGTGCTGCAATGCGGTGCGATTGTGAAAATGCCGCCTCAATTGCCGGTCTTTCGCCTTGATTTCGCTTCAAAAAGCAGCGTTCGGGCAACGTTTGAAAAAAATCGTATGAGATGGCCTGCAATCATGCATTTTGTCGGCCTGGTAGAATCCGGCCGTCGATCATCAGCAAACCGAGACCGATCAGCACCATCCCCGCGAACTCGAACCAACTGAACGTCTCGCCAAGGGCAATGATGCCGAGAAGCACTGCGCTTACCGGAACCAGTAGCGTGACCAGCGAGGCGTTGGTGGCCCCGGCGGAGGCGATCAGATTGAAATAGAGGATATAGGCGAACGCCGTGGAAAGGATGCCGAGGGCGGCGACCGAGGCCCAGGCGCCAAAGCTTGCCGGGATGAAGCTCGAAGCACCATGCAGCATCACGACGACCACCGCCATGACGATGGTGGAGGCCGTCAACTGGCCGGTCGCCACGACGGCGGAGGGCAGGCCGCGAAAGCGCCGGGCGAACACCGCGGCGAAGGCGTAGGAAACGGCGGCCCCGAGAATGGCGAGTTGCGCCCATACCGGCGCTCCCAGGCTGGCGACGATGCCGGGTCCGATCATGACGGCCGTTCCCGCGATCCCCAGCAGGATGCCGGCGAGCTTGTTCATCGTGAATTTCTCGTCGGTGGCGAGGAAGCTGGCGGCAATGACCGTCCAGAACGGCGTCGTGGCGTTGAGGATGGCGGCCAGTCCGGCGCCGATCCGTGTCTCGCCGAGAAAGATGAGCGAGAAGGGAATGACGTTGTTCAAAATGGCCAGGACCGCGAATGCGCCCGCGTGCGGCAGCGCCAGCCGAAAACCCGGACCGCGCAGCATCAGGTAGATCTGCAGGGCGAGCGCCGCGATGGCGACACGGTAGAATACCAGCGTGAGTGGCTCGATTTCGGCGACCGACACCTTGATGAAGAAGAAGGATGCGCCCCACAGCGCGCCGAGCAGCAGCAATTGGCCCCATTCGCGGCCGTTCATCGATTTTGCCGTAGTCGCATTCATTCTCGCCGTCCAGACTTGTCGTGGCCGATCCCTCGATAGGCTTGGTTCGGGAATCGAGCCACCCGATTTCCGAGCGCCGCCCCACAGTGGCATTACCGGGAGCCAGAGGCTTTTTCGCGCGACGATGGGCTGCTAGGTTCCGCATCTAGCAGGGAGCATTCATGCAGCGATTCGACAATGCCCGTGAAGCGGCGCTGACGCTACGTCCGGATCAGCCGGTCTATTGCTTCCGCCCGGATGTTCTGAGGGCCGACGCCCTGCGCTTCACGACAATGTTCCCGGGCAAGACGGCCTATGCCGTCAAGACCAATGGCGAGCCGATGGTGCTGAAGACATTGGCCGACGCAGGTATTTCGGCATTCGATGTGGCCTCTCCAGCGGAGTTCGCCGCCGTGCGGGCCGTCGCGCCGAATGCGGAGATGCTCTACATGCATCCGGTCAAGGCGCAGTCCGACATAAGGCTGGCGCTCGAGGAATATGGCATTCGCGTCATCGCTGTGGATCACGAGGACGAGGTCACGAAGCTGACGCGGGTGGTGCGGGCGCTCGACATCGATCCGGGCTCGCTCACTGTCTTCGTCCGATTGCAGACCAAGGGTCACGCCGCCTACGAACTGTCGAAGAAATTCGGCGCCGGCGCCGCCCTTGCCGTTGAACTGCTTCGGCGGCTCGCCCGCACCGGCTACAAGGTCGGCATCTGCTTCCATGTCGGCAGCCAGATCGAGGATCCCGGCACCTATGAACGGGCGCTCGCTTCCGCCGACTGGGTCAGGAACCGCGCCGGCGTGGACCTGGCCGGCCTCGACGTCGGCGGCGGCTTTCCGGCCGAGTATGGCCATGATCCGAACCGCAAGGTACCCGAAATGCCTTCGCTCGGGCAGATCATGTCGCGGCTGAGGGGCGACATCGCCGAATATCAGTTCGACGATCTGCCGCTGGTGGCGGAGCCGGGAAGGGTGATCGTGGCGCGCGCCTTTTCGCTGATCGTGCGGGTGCTGCTGCGCAAGGGCAAGCGGCTCTACATCAATGACGGCATCTGGGCGTCGCTGTCGGATAGCTGGACCGGCAAGATCACCCTGCCGGCGCGTTTCATCCCCGATCCGGCGATCCGTACGCGCAACGGCGACGCCAAGAAGATAGCGCCTTTCAAGGTGTGTGGCGCGACCTGCGATTCGGTCGACATCCTGTCACGGCCCTTCTGGCTGCCGGAAACCGTCGACACGGGCGACTGGATCGAAATTGGCCATATCGGCGCCTATTCGATGGCGCTGAGGACGCATTTCAATGGGTTTTTCCCCGATACCTTCGTCGAGGTTGCGACCCCGTTCGAGGAAGGCGGCGCGCCGGAAAGCTTCGCCAGCCTCGAAACGATGGCCGGGTAGGCCGCCGGATGGAGCATGCCGGCCAGCACGCTTTCCCGCTGACCGAGATCGCCTTCGTCGTGGTGGTCGCGGTGGTGTTCGGGTTGGGATTGATGCGGCTCAAACAGCCGCCGCTTGTCGGTTTCATCCTTGCCGGCGTGCTGATGGGGCCGACCGGGTTCGGCCTTATTTCCACCAACGACAACGTCACGGCGCTCGCCGAGATGGGCGTGCTGATGCTTCTGTTCTTCATCGGCACGGAACTGTCGCTGAAGGCCTTTGTCGTCAGCCTGAAGCCGGCGGTGATCGTCACCGCGGGCCAGCTTGTCGCGGCGCTGGCGATCGGCGCATTTGTTTCGTGGGCAACCGGCGCGGGCTGGACGGAAGGCATCGTGCTCGGGTTCATCATCGGCCTGTCGAGCACCGTTGTGGCCATGAAGATGCTCGAGGACATGGGGGAATTGCGCGGGCCGCCCGGCCGCATTGCCGTCGCAGTTCTGATCGCCCAGGACCTCGCCGTCGTGCCGATGCTGATCTTCGTGTCCTCGCTGGGCGGTGCCGGGATCAGCATTATCGGCATCGTCGTCAAGATCGCGCTGGCGGTGGCGATCCTGGCCTTCCTTCTTTGGTGGCTCGGGCGGCGCGGCAAGATCCGCGTTCCGTACGCCGACGAGATCGGCGACAAGGTCGAGATCCTGGCGCTGGGATCGATGGCGGTCTGTTTCGGCGCGGCCTCGCTTTCGGGCGTTGTCGGCCTTTCGCCGGCCTATGGCGCGTTCATCGGCGGGCTGATCGTCGGTAATTCGACGCTTCGGGCCCGCGTCATTCCTGTCATCGAGCCGATCCAGAGCGTGCTTCTCGTCGTCTTCTTCCTGTCGATCGGCCTGTTGATCGACCTGAATTTCATCTGGGACAAGCTCCTCCTGGTGGTCACGGCCTCCTTGGTTGTCATCGCCATGAAGACTATTCTCAACGTTTTCCTGTTGAGGGTGACGGGCCATGACCGCGATACGGCGCTGATCGGCGGCCTGTCGATGGCGCAGATCGGCGAGTTCTCCTTCGTGCTCGCGGCGGCGGGGTTCACGGCGGGCGGACTTGGCTTCGACAGCTATCGCCTCGCCATCGCCGTCACCGCCGTGACCCTGCTCCTGTCGCCGGCCTGGATGGCGTTGATGCACCGGGTCGAAAACGTCGCCAGCGAGGGCTACCAATCCTATCGCATGGCCTTGTCGGAAGCCTATGCGGGCGAATTGGAGGATTTCAGCGAGGGCGTCACCTGGCTGAAGGCGCGGTTCCACGCACTCAACGTGGCATGGCGTGAAAGCGCGGCAAGGCGAGTCCTGGCGCGCCCGCGATCGCGATCGCGCGGCATGAAAGAAGAGGCAGAGAGCGCCTCAGACAAGCCGGAAGAGGAGCGCGGCAGTTCCGATGCCATGTGAGGGCGTTGGGCCGACAAGACCCGGAGCTTCTTAAAGCATGCCGAGCAGTTTTTGGGTCGGCCATCCGTCCACCGGCAAGCCGAGTTCCTTCTGCTCGGCCCTGACGGCTTCGCGTGTGCCGGAGCCGAGCACGCCATCCACTTTGCCAACGTCATGTCCCTTGGCGTCGAGCTTGCGCTGCAATTCACGCATCTCGCCCGGCGCCAGGCCCGGCTCCGGGTTGCCCCGATCATAGGCGGGGGCGCCGGCAAATCGCGTCGCCAGATGCGCCGCCGTCAGCGTGTAGACGAAGGAATGGTTCCATTCGAGATAGACGTCGTAATTCTCGAACACCAAAAAGGCCGGGCCCTTGCGGCCCATCGGCAGAACAAGGCTTGCCGGGCTCTTGGTGGTGTCGAGCGCTCCGCCGCGACGGTCGGTGACTCCCCACGCGGCCCACTGGCTGAGCGGCAGGCGGGTCTCTCTCCCCGTCTTCTCCCAGGGCATCTGATCGGGAACGCGGACTTCCTCCATCCATGGTTCGCCGGCTTTCCAGCCCAGCGATTTGAGAAAGCTCGCCGTCGTCATGATCACGTCTGGTGCGCTGCCGCGGAGATCGACGCGGCCGTCTCCATCACCATCCTGGCCTTGCGCCAGATAGTCCGTGGGGAGAATCTGCGTCTGGCCGATTTCGCCGGCCCATGCGCCCCTGACATCGGCCGGGACGGTGCCCTTGTCGATGAGCTTGAGCAGCGAGATCAACTGCGGACGAAACAGATCCGGACGGCGGCAGTCATGCGCTAGCGTGGCCAAGGCGTCGAGCGTGCTGAAATTCCCCTGCACGGCTCCGAAATCAGTTTCCAGCGCCCAGAAGGCTGCGATGACAGGTCCCGGGACGCCGAATTGCTGTTTGGCTCGGGCAAACACATCGGCATATTTCTTCAGGTTGATGGCGCCGTGCTTGAGCCGATAAGCCGATTCCATGCGGCTCGAAAACTCGATGAAGTTCTGCGTGAAGACGCCTTGCGCGTGGTCGCGCCGTACTACTTCCGGGTTGAGCGTAGCGTCGCCGAGCGCGGAGAGGCCGCGATCCCCGACGCCTTGCGTGGCGGCATCGGCGCGAACCGCCGATTTCCAGGCGCCGAAGTCCCCGCCGCATTGCTCGCTGGCGCGGGCAGGGGATGCAAGAACGGCCAAGGCCAGCAGGGGCAGGATGAATTTCACGTCGAAAGCTCCTTCAGGTCGTGTTGTCCTTCAGCCATTTGCGCCACGCCGCGACGCCGCCATTGAAGGTATTGATGTCGGCGTCGCCATCTATTCCAGGCAGGATACCGGTGCCGGTGTACTGCCAGAACGTCCATGGCAGGCCACTGTATTTTTCGTCGGGATGCCCGGCAACCGAGCGCAGCCAGAACGGATAATTGCGGAAGCGCGATAGATCATTGTCCTCAAAGAAATCGATGGTGGTGTAGATAATCGGCCGCTTTCCGTAATATTTCTCTACCGCGTCGAGAAATACCTTCATTTCAGCGCGTACGGTTTCCGGATCGGGCCTCAATTTGCAGCTCGGGGAGGCGGGGTTCCATTCCATGTCGAGAACGGGCGGCAGGGCCGATCGTTCCTTGGGAACATGGCGTATGTACCAGGCGGCTTGTTCGATCGCCGGGCGACAGAAATAATAGAAATGGTAGGCCCCGCGGGGGATGCCGACGCGGCGCGCCGCGCTCCAGTTTTCGTCGAAGCGTTCGTCGACCCGGTCGCCGCCTTCCGTCGCCTTGAGGAAGGCGAAGGCGACACCCTGGGACCGCAGCTTCCGCCAGTCGACCGAGTTCTGATATTTGGCGACGTCCGTGCCATGCACGGGGTAGCTCCATGGGGTGCGCGATTTCCATTGATGCGGGTCGCGGTCGCCGAAGCGCGGGCCGGGAGCGGTGACATCCAGGAAATCATAGGAAACCGACGTGCAGCCCGTCAGCAGGAATATCAGAATGATCGGCCAGACGCGGCTCATTACTTCTCCCCGGCGGCCCCGCGCCGCCCATGCAAATCAGCAGGCTTGATACCACGGGTAGGGGTTCCCGCGGCGGGCGTCCCCACGGGAACCCGCGAAAGCGATTGATTTATCCCGGCGGGAGCCCGAAGCTACGCACAAAATCGAGAATGGCGGCAATTCGAAGGCTGGGCCGTGCCATCAAGCGGGGGAAGCGTGCGCGCGCTCAAGAGAATTCTGCAATGGCTGTTAGGCTTGTTCATTGTAACCGTCGCGGGCCTGACGGTATGGCTCGCCGTTTCACCGCCGGAACTCTTGCGCGTCGGTGCGGGCTATACGGCGAAGATCGTCTGCTCCAACACGTTTATCGCGGGTCGCGATCCGCAAGATGTGCTCGCGGTCGACGTGCAGGCGCCCGGCAACCCGCTCCTCAGGCTGTTCGATATCGACGTCGACAGGCCAGCGAAGACGGTGAAAGCGTCTTTCCTCGGCTATTTTGCCGTCAATGAAGCCGTCGCGCGACCCGGCCTGGGTTGCGCCGCCGCGCCGGACGGCCACATCGCGGCCGCCAGGAAGCTTGCCGCCGTCGCGGAAGCGCCGTCTCCGGTCTCCGCCGATCCCTGGCCTATGGGAGAGCGCGTCGATCCCTCGAAGGATGCCTCACTGAACAAACTGTTGGACGATCGGCAATTGACCGGTCCGGGCATGCGCGCGGTCGTGATCGTCAAGGATGGGCATATCGTCGGCGAGCGCTACGCCGATGGCTTTGCCGCCGACACGCCGCTCATCGGCTGGTCGATGAGCAAGACCGTCAACGTCGCCATCCTTGGGACGGTGGTCGGCGCCGGAAAGCTTTCGCTCGACCGGCGGAACCTGTTTCCGGAGTGGGGCGGTGACGCGCGCCGCAATATCTCGATCGCCAACCTGATGGCGATGGAAAGCGGCCTTGCCTTCAACGAGGATTACGGCACGGTCTCCGATGTCACAAGGATGCTTTATCTGGAACCGGACATGGCGAAATTCGCCGCGTCGAAGCCGCTTGTGGCCGCGATCGGAAAGAAATTCAGTTATTCCACTGGCACCAGCGTGATGCTGGCGCGGCTATGGCAGGATGCGGTCGGAGACGAGGCGGCTTCGCTGGCCTGGCCCCGGCAGGCATTGTTCGACCCGCTCGGCATGCGCAGCGCCGTCATGGAGCCGGACGAGCGCGGGACGATGGCAGGCGCATCCTATCTCTACGCCACGGCGCATGACTGGGCGCGGTTCGGCCAGTTTCTGCTGCAGGATGGCATCTGGAACGGCCGCCGCATTCTTCCCGCCGGCTACGTCGCCATGATGCGCGAACCGACAGCCGCCTCGGGTGGAGTCTACGGCAAGGGAGAGGTGTGGCTGGAAGGCCCGGGAGACAGCAAGGGCGGGGGGATAGCGGCGGGGGTGCCTCAAGGCACGTACTGGCTGCAGGGCCATGACGGGCAGACCGTTGCAATCGTGCCGTCAAGGCAATTGGTGGTGGTACGGTTGGGGCTGACCCCGGCCTGGCTGCACTACCGGCCGCAGAAGCTGGTCGCGGCGCTGGCTGCCTTGCTGCCGTGAAACCCGGCGATCAGTCTCTATCGAGAAGCGCTTGCAACATCGGCCCGTTGCCGCCCCATACCGGATCGGTCGTCGGCGCTTTCGTCGCCCCGATCTTCCGCAACGTGGCATCGTCATAGCCTTCTTCGGCGCGGATGATGGAGTAGTTCTCCTGTCCGGGCGGATAGGCGCCGCAGATGCGGAAGCCTTCGACATTTCGATCTGGCGGTGGCCGAAACCCGGCGGCAGGATCATCACATCGCCCGCCTTGACCTCGATTTCCTTGCCTTGGGGGCCGCCCAGCACCAGCGTGGCCGACCCGTGCGCGACAGCCAACACCTCGAAAGCATCGGGGTGGAAATGGTGAAAATCATAGACCCGCCATGTCCACGTGCCGCCCCAGCCATTTGCTTCCAACAGCGCCTTCATCTCGCCATCATCATGCGTACCGCCAAGGGCATCTGGAGCGAGCACGGCTGGATAATCAGGATTGTTGGGAATTCCGTCTCCTTTCGGAAAGGAAAGACGATGTATCTCGACGGCGGTGGCGGGCTGGGGCGTCATCCTTCACCTCTGGTCTTTGGTCCTGGCCATCGGAAATGGCGCATAGGCCCTCAAGGTTCCCTGCCGGGCCTATATCTCCTCGGCGAAAGGACAAGAGCGGTTGAATTGCCGGTCGCATGCCGATGCGCGATAGTTTCTTCGCATCAAGGGAGGAAAATGATGATCGTGACCATCGCCCACGCCAAGATCCAGCCGGGAAAGCGCGACGCGTTCCTTGAGGCGGTACCGCCCTTTCTTTCCGCTACCCGCGCCGAGAAAGGCTGCATCGTCTACAATATCGTGGAATGCACCGATGAACCGAACCATTTCCTGACGGTGGAACGGTGGGACGGCAAGGCATCCATGGATGCCCATATGGCTGCCGAACACACGCAAGTCTTTCTGGGCGTGGGGCGGTTCGGTGTCCGAAGCGCCGACGATCGAGGCGATCAGCGTCTCCAGCATCGACAAGGTCATGTGACTCCATCCCCCAATCGCTTTCGGCGTGCGGACGTCAGTTTGCGCCATACCCGCCCGCCGTCGGCGTGGTGACGATGACGGCTTCGCCGGCTTCCAGCACGGTCTGGTCGCAGGCCTTCAGCTTTTCGATCCTTGCCGTCGCGAGCCGGCGCACCTCGGTCTTGCCGACTTCGCCATCGCCGCCGCCGTCCAGGCCTTGCGGCGGGCGGTTGCGGTGCGAGGAGAGGATGGCGCACTCCATCTTCTCGAGGAAGCGGATGGTGCGGCTGGTGCCGTCGCCGGCATGGAATCTGCCCTTGCCGCCGGAGCCCTCGCGGATGTGGAAATCCTCGAGCAGAACGGGAAAGCGCATTTCCAGGATTTCCGGGTCGGTCAGGCGCGAATTGGTCATGTGGGTGTGGACGCCCGAGGTGCCGTTGAAGCCGCGGCCGTTATTCATCGTAGCCGGCCGGCGAGCCGGAGCAGATGGTCTCGTAATACTGGTAGTTTTCGTTGCCGAAGGTCAGGTTGTTCATCGTGCCCTGGCGTTGGCGAGCGCGCCCATCGCGCCGAACATGGCGTTGGTGACATGCTGCGAGGTCTCGACATTGCCGGCCACGACGGCCGCCGGATAGGCGGGCTCGAGCATCCAGCCTTCGGGGATGATGATGCTTGATCGGCCTCAGGCAGCCGGCATTCATCGGGATCGGCTCCTCGACCATCACCCGGAAGGCAGTAGAGCACGGCGGCGCGGGCGACCGGCTCGGGCGCGTTGAAGTTGTTCTCCATCGACCGTCGAGGTGCCGGTGAAATCGACGGTCGCCTCGCGCTTCTCGCGGTCGACGGTGATCTTCACCTTGATCACCTGGCCGGTGTCGGTCGGGTATTCGTATTCGAACTGTCCGACAGGGTTCGAGCACGCGGGCACGCTTTCGGCGGCATTGTCCTGGACATGGCCCATATAGGCCTCGACCACATCGAGCCCGAAATCGGCGACCATCTTGCGCAGTTCGGCGACGCCCTTCTCGTTGGCGGCGATCTGCGCCTTCAGGTCGGCGATGTTCTGGTGCGTTGCGGACCGGGTAGGGATGGTCGGTGAGGAGCTCGATCAGCTCCTTCTCGCGGAACCGGCCGCGCTCGACGATGCGGAAATTGTCGATCAGCACGCCTTCCTCGTCGACCGTGGTGGCGAGCGGCGTCATCGAACCGGGCGCGGTGCCGCCGACATCGGCGTGGTGGCCGCGCGAGGCGGACCAGAACAGGATCTTCTGCGCCGTCATCGTAGAACACCGGGGTGACCACGGTGATGTCGGGCAGATGCGTGCCGCCATTGTAGGGCGCGTTGAGCGCGAAGACGTCGCCGGGATGGATGTCGCCTTCGTTCAGCCGGATGATGGTTTCGACCGAGCGGTCCATCGAACCCAGATGCACCGGCATGTGCGGCGCGTTGGCGACCAGCGCGCCGGTGCGGTCGAAGACGGCGCAGGAGAAATCGAGCCGCTCCTTGATGTTGACCGAATAGGCGGTGTTCTGCAGCGTCACGCCCATCTGCTCGGCGATCGACATGAACAGGTTGTTGAACACCTCGAGCATGATCGGATCGGCCTTCGGTGCCGATGGCGGCCGCGCGGTCGTTTCTTCTCGTACGCGGCGTCAGCACACATGGTCGTTGGCGGTGATCTCGGCCTCCCAGCCGGGCTCGATGACGATGGTCTGGTTGGCTCTCGATGATCAGCGCCGGGCCGGCGATACCGTTGCCCGGGCTTGCAGGTCGGCTCGCGGCGGATAGATGCCGGCCTCGCGCCATTCGCCGTTCGAAGAGATCGGGCGGGTCTCGCCGCCTTCGGCTCGGCACCGGTCGCCAGCGCGTGTTCGGTCTCGATCGCGGCCGTGCTCGCGGCCGTCGACGCCTTCCACCTAGACCGCCTCGATGACCATCGGCTTGTTGTCATAGACGAAGCCGAACTGGGCCTTGTGGGCCGTTTCGAATCGGCCGGCGCCTCGACGATCGAGCATCTGGCGAAGGCGACCGGAATCGTGGTGTCGGTGCCGTCGTAGCGCATATGCAGGACGGCGGCGCCAGCTGACCGCTCGTCGGGCACGCCCTGGCCGGCAAGTTCGCCCGAACACGCGTCTTGCAGAGCTCTCGATCAGCTCGTCGATGTCGGGCAGCGTGTCTTCGGCCAAGCGGCTTGATCAACGCCTGCTGGCGCGAGGCGAACACACTCGCCAGGCCGATGCCATAGGCCGACAGCAGGCCGGAGAACGGGTGGATCAGAACGGTCTCCATGCCGAGCGCGTCGGCCACCAGGCAGGCATGCTGGCCGCCGGCGCCGCCGAAGCAGTTGAGCAGGTAGCGGGTAACATCATAGCCGCGCTGGACCGAAATCTTCTTGATGGCGTTGGCCATATTCTCGACGGCGATGGTGATGAAGCCTTCGGCGACGGCGTGTCGGGGAGCGGCCGTCGCCGATCTCTTCGGCAAGCGCACGGAATTTCTTTTCGACCACCGAACGGTCGAGCGGCTGGTCCTGGTCCGGCCCGAAGATCGCCGGAAAGAAATCCGGCTGCAGCTTGCCCAGCATGACATTGGCGTCGGTGACCGCGAGCGGCCCGCCGCGGCGGTAGCAGGCCGGGCCGGGATTGGCGCCGGCCGAATCCGGGCCGGCCTGGAAGCGGCCGTCGCCGTAATGCAGGATGGAGCCGCCGCCGGCGGCCACCGTATGGATGCGCATCATCGGCGCCCGGATACGGACGCCGGCGACCTCGGTGTCGAAGGCGCGCTCATAGTCGCCGTCGTAATGGGCGACGTCGGTCGACGTGCCGCCCATGTCGAAGCCGATGACCTTGCTCGAAGCCGGCGAGCTTCGCCGTCTCCACCATGCCGACGACGCCGCCGGCCGGTCCCGAAAGCAGCGCGTCCTTGCCTTGGAACATGTCCGCGGCGGTCAGGCCGCCGGACGACATCATGAACATCAGTCTCGGGCTCGAGCCGAGCGTTCGCCCGGCGCGCCATCGCCCACCTGGCCTTCGGTCGGCGAGGCCCCAAGCTCCTTCGCCACGCTTCGCACATATCGTGACAGGATCGGCGACAGATAGGCATCCGACCACCGTCGTATCGCCGCGTCCGACCAGCTTGATCAGCGGCGATGTCTTGTGGCTGACGGAAATCTGCGAAAAGCCGATCTCCTTGCAGGCACGTTCCGCCTCGAGTTCATGGTCGGTCGATTTCCAGGCGTGCATGAAGACGATCGCCACCGCGTCGATGCCATCCTTCTTGCGCCGCCTCGATGGCGGATCGGGCGGCATCGAGGTCGAGTTCCGTCTCGACCGTGCCGTCGGCGCGGACGCGCTCGTCGATCTCGATGACACGCTCGTAAAGCTGTTCGGGAAGGATGATTTCCTTGGCGAAGATGTCGGGCCGCGCCTGGTAAGCAATCTTCAGCGCGTCGCGGAATCCCTTGGTGATGAGCAGCAACACCCGGTCGCCCTTGCGCTCGAGAAGGGCGTTGGTGGCGACGGTGGTTCCCATCTTGATGTCGCCGATACGCGCCGAAGGGATCGGCTCGCCGCCGGCCACGCCGAGCAGGTCGCGAATGCCCTGGATGGCGGCGTCGCGGATAGGCTTCGGGGTTTTCCGACAACAACTTGCGCGGGTGCAGCGCGCCGTCGGGATCGCGGCCGATCACATCCGTAAACGTGCCGCCGCGGTCAATCCAGAAATCCCAACGTTTCTGCATGATCGTTGTCCTTCTTGCAGTTGCGGGATCAAGCACAACATTCCCCTGCCGCTGTCAACTTCGTAATTTGTCGATAAAATGTTGACATCTTTTCGTCAAGATGCAACTTTGAAATTCGGTGGTATGATCCGTCGCACGAAAAAAGGGGAATAGACGTGAAGATCATATTGTCGGCCGCGCTCGCGGCCCTGAGCATCCTTGGACTGGCCGCCGGCGCGATAGCCCAACCCATGACATGGGATATGGCGACGCCCTATCCGGACGGCAATTTCCATACCAAGAACATCCTTGCCTTCGCCTCCGAGGTGAAGGCCGCGACCGGCGGCGACCTAGCGATAACGGTTCATTCGAATGGATCGCTGCTGAAGGCGCCGGAAATCAAACGCGCCGTTCAGACAGCCCAGGTTCAGGCCGGGGAGGTGCTGCTTTCGTCGCTCGGCAACGAGGATGCGGTATTCGCGTTCGACTCCATTCCGGGTCTGGCAACGGATTATTTGAGCGCCCGCAAGCTCTGGACCGCCGCAAGGCAGACCATCACCAAGAAGCTGGACAAGCAGGGCCTCGTGCTCCTGTTTTCCGTCGCCTGGCCGCCGCAAGGCATCTATGCCAAGAAGGAACTTGTGGCGCTTGGTGATTTGAAAGGCCTCAAATTCCGCACCTACAACCCGGCCACGGCGCGATTTGCCGAATTGGTCGGCGCCTTGCCGGTTACGGTCCAGGCTGCGGAAGTGGCGCAGGCATTCCGCACAGGCCTGGTCGACGCAATGATGACGTCCGGAGCCACCGGCGTCGACACGCAGGCATGGGACTACCTGACCCATTATTACGATCTGCAGGCATTTCTGCCGCAGAACGTGGTGTTCGTGAACAAGGATGCCTTCGAGGCTTTGCCGCAGAAAACACGTGACGCGATCATGGCAGCGGCGGCCAAGGCGGAAGATCGCGGCTGGACGGAGTCCGAGGCGCTTAACTCTGGCTACAAGGAAACCATGAGGAAAAAGGGCATGACGGTCGTCGCCCCGGCTTCTGATGCGATGAAGAAGGAACTCGATGGCATAGGTAAGACAATGGCCGCCGAGTGGGCCGACAAGGCCGGGCCGGACGGCGCAGCGATCCTCGACGCTTACCGCAAGTAATCGGATGGGCCGGAGTTCGAAGCTCCGGCCCATCCCTTTGGACAAGAGGTAGGCATCCCATGAAAAGCCCATTCACCCTGCTCTATGCTGCCGCTGAAATCCTTGCCGGAGCCTCGCTCGTCGCCATGTTGCTCCTGATCCTGACCGGCGTTGTCTTCCGGTTGGTGGGCAGGCAGTTGGCTGGCAGCGACGATCTCTCGAGCTACTGTCTCGTTGCGGTATTCTTTCTCGGGCTGGCGCCCACCTATCGCCGCGGGGAGCACATCCGCGTCGGCATGCTGATTAATCGACTGGACGGGAAAGTGAGGCGCCTCACCGAATTTGTGCTTGTCGGGATCGCCGGGGTCGGCACCGCCTGGGCGACGTGGTGGCTAGCCCGCACGGTCTACGACTCTTGGCGTTTTCACGATATGGCGCAGGGTTTGATCGCCGTACCGTTGTGGGTTCCCCAGTCGGCAATGGCGCTAGGGGCATTCATTCTGCTTGTCGCCCTCGTCGAGGATTTCGTTCGCGGTCTTGGTGGCGCCGCGCCAAGCCACGCCGCGTATGCCGAGGTCGATTCCCTCGACGTTCCTGCATTCGAGCGCTGAGGCCACCATGGATCCCTTGTTCGCAAGCATTGTTCTTTCAGCGACGCTGATCGTCTTGCTCGTCGGCGGCGTCTGGATCGGCATGGCGCTCGCCGCCGTCGGCTACGTCGCACTGGCATTTTTTACCGGCCGTCCTCCTGGTCTCCTGTTTGGCACGACGCTTTGGGGCTCGAACAACACATGGGCCCTTACCGCGCTGCCCATGTTCATCTGGATGGGGGAAATTTTGTTTCGGTCGCGACTGGCCGAGGACATGTTTCGCGGCCTGGCGCCATGGATGCAGCGCTTTCCGGGGAGACTGTTGCACACCAACGTGTTCGGCTGTGGCATTTTTGCGGCGATCTCCGGCTCGTCGGCTGCGACAGCGGCGACCATCGGCAAGATGACGGTGCCCGAACTGCGCCGCCGCGGCTACGACGACTTTATGATCATCGGTTCTCTGGCAGGTTCCGGGACGCTCGGCCTGCTCATTCCGCCGTCGATCATCATGATCGTTTATGGTGTCGCCGCCCAGGTTTCCATCGCCCGGCTGTTCATCGCCGGCGTGGTCCCTGGTGTCGTGCTGATGATGCTCTTTTCAGGCATAGTGGCCGCGTACGCGCTGATCTTTCCGGATCGGATTCCCGTGCAAGAGGAGCGGCTTCCGCTCGGCCGCAAACTGGCTGAGTCTCGCCGGCTTATACCGACAGTTCTGCTGATCGTGATGGTGCTCGGTTCAATTTACAGCGGCGTTGCAACCCCAACGGAATCCGCCGTCCTCGGCGTGGTTGGCGCCTCGCTCCTCGCCTGGCTCACTGGCGGACTCGGCTTTGCCACGTTTTGGCAGAGCGTGACCGGCGCCGTGCGCACCAGTTGCATGATCGGCTTGATCCTGTCGGGTGCGGCTTTTCTTTCGACCGCCATGGGATTCACCGGGCTTCCAGTCCTTTTCGCAGATTGGATCGTTGCAATGAACCTGTCGCAGTCGGTGCTGATTGGCGCCCTTATGGTCGTGTTCATCATCATGGGGTGCTTCATCGACGGCATTTCAATGGTGGTATTGACCACCTCGGTGCTGCTGCCGGCGGTTGATCGTGCCCGCATCGACCTTCTATGGTTCGGCATCTTCGTTGTGCTGGTCGTGGAGATGGCGCAGATTACCCCGCCGGTAGGCTTCAATCTCTATATCCTTCAATCGCTTGCAAAACGCAGTGCCGGTTTCGTCGCGTTGGCGGCACTGCCATTTTTTATTGGGTTGATGGTTATGGTCGCTTGCATCACACTTGCGCCCGAGATCGTTACGTGGCTGCCGAACCTGATGCTGGGAAAATGATGATGGGCGATGACAACGGGGAGGGCAAGCCGCCGGTTGGTCCGGTCGTTTCGTCGGGTCATCTTGCCAGTGGCGCGATGCCAGTGCTTTCGGAGGTCGAATTCGGGCTCATCATGCTTGACCACGCGTTCAACCGCTGGATGGTGCGCTGCATGGCGGCTGCGGGCGTGCCGGATCTCTCAGCGCTCGACGTGCTGGTGCTTCACAACATCAACCACCGCGGCAAGGGAAAGACGCTTGCCGACATTTGCCTCGTGCTCAACATTGAGGATACCCACGTCGTCGCCTATGCCCTGAAGAAGCTCGAGCGACTGAAACTCATCAAAGGCGGCAAACGGGGCAAGGAAAAACTCGTCATGGTGACCGGCGAGGGCGAGGCGGCATGCCGGCGGTATCGCGGGCTGCGTGAGGCTCTGCTTATATCCAGCGTAAAGGCGCTGAAATTCGACGAAGACAGCATGCGGGATATGGCAGCGCTGATGCGGGCGCTCTCCGGTCAGTATGATCAGGCGGCGCGTAGCGCAGCCAGTATGTGACGTCATCCACGGGATGGCGGTGCCGCAATATTACCCATCGTTGCCGTATGTGACGAAACAGTTTTCTTCGAGCCGCATTTATTCTCCGACCGCTCGGCTGAACCGGGTGATGATCGAAAGGAGAAGGACCATGAAAAAGCTCATTCTTGCATCCGTTTCGGCGATCGCTCTTTTGGGCCTCGCAGCGTGTAACGACAATGGTGGCACGGACAACCAGACCACGCAGAGCACGACGCCTCCGGCGGCGACGACGACGGCTCCCACTGACAATACGATGAAGCCGGCTCCCGCCACGCCAGCAACACCGCAGGCGGCTCCGTCGACAGATACATCCAAGCCGGCCCAGTAAGAGCCGAATGGACAGAAATGAGGAAAAGGCCGGCAATGTCCGGCCTTTTTCGTGTCCGATCTCGGCCCGCCTTCGCGGATCATTATCGCTGATTTGGAAACTTATGCCTGTCTTTCGAGTTGCCCGGTGAAGGCCAAAGGAAGGACGACACCATGAAAGCTTACATGTGGGGCTCGATCGCGGCGGTAATCATCATTATTGTCGCTGTCTGGGGCTACAGTGGCCAGGACTATACCCAGCCGACGGCCGCTACTCCGGATAATTTGACAAGCAGCATTACGCCGCACCCGGAGCAAACGACGCCGCTCTCGGCCAACAACACGCCGCAGACTGCGGCGCCGACGCGGGCGGCGGAGCCGAGCGCCAGCACGGGCGTCGATTTGCCGAAGTCCCCGGCGAAGTAGGGCGAAAATCCACAAAGGGTGAGGCGGCCCGTCCCGGTGCGGTGCGTTGTTGCCAGTCCGGCGAAGCGATGGTCTCGCCATTGCGAGCGATTCACCTTAAAGAGTCCGAATGTCGATCTGGGTACGCATTGGGGATATCGTTTCGCGCGTTTCGGGGACAGCGCTTTCCAACGCGCTGGAGATGGTGCGCACCGTATTCGAGGGCGATCCGCAATTACGCCGGCGGATCGCTTTCTCGATCGCCATGATCGCGCTCTCGGCGAAGATGGCGAAAGCCGATGGCGTCGTCACGCAGGACGAGATACGCGCCTTCAGGCAGATATTTCTCGTGCCTCGGAACGAAGCCCGGAATGTTACGCGGCTATACGACATCGCCAAGCAGGATACCGCCGGCTTCGAGGTCTATGCACAGCGCCTTGCCGCGATGTGCGGTTCCGGCCAACCGAATTGCGCGATGCTGGAGGATATACTCGACGGGCTCTTTCACATTGCCAAGGCGGACGGGGTCGTGCATGAGCGCGAGGTTGCTTTCCTGCGGCGCATTTCGGAAATATTCGAAATCGACGCCGGTCATTTCCAGAGCATTCTGGCGCGGCATGCCGAATTGGGCGACGCGGACCCGTACCTCGTGCTCGGCGTTGCGCGAGACGCGCGGTTCGAAGACATACGCCAGCGTTACCGGCAGCTTGTCAGAGACAATCATCCCGACCGTGTGATCGCGCGCGGGTTGCCGGAAGAATTCGTGGCGATCGCCAGCAAGCGCATCGCGGCGATCAACGCGGCGTATGAAACGATAGAGAAAGGGCAGCGGCGCGAATGAGCGGATTTGCGCCTGACCATGCGGGCGCGGAGGTGCGCGTATCGCCTAATTTCGGCCCAAGGCGCGACGGCAAGCGCGCTGACGCAATCATCCTGCACTATACCGGGATGGAGACGGGCGCGGCCGCCGAAGCGTGGCTGTGCAACTCCGAAAGCGAAGTCTCGTCGCATTACATCGTCCATGAGAACGGCCATGTCGTGCAGATGGTGCGCGAGGCCGACCGCGCCTGGCACGCCGGCGCCGGCTCATGGCATGGCGAAACCGACATGAATTCCCGCTCGATCGGTATCGAGATCGTCAATCCAGGCCATATGCTTGGCTATCCGGAGTTTCCCGAGCGGCAGATCGAAGCGGTCACGGACCTTTGCCGGGGTATCTGCCTGCGCCACGAGGTCGCGCCGGAAGGCGTTCTCGCACATTCCGACATCGCGCCCGGACGCAAGATCGATCCGGGCGAGAAGTTTCCCTGGGATCGTCTGGCGGCGGCCGGCATCGGTCATTTCGTCGATCCGGTGGCGATTTCTTCGGAGACGGGCCGCGGCGAGGGAAGCGATGACCCGGTAGTCGAACGATTGCAATCGATGCTGGCGCTTTATGGCTATGGCGTTGAAATTACCGGCTTCTTCAATCATGAGACCCGGTTGGTGGTGGAAGCCTTCCAACGGCACTTTCGCCCCGAAAGAGTGGATGGCGTTGCCGATGCCTCCACGCTGGATACACTCCACAAGCTCCTCTCACCGCTGGTGAGGAAAGTGGTCTAAGTACCGTTACGGAAGATGTTTTTTTGTTACCGCCGGTTATCCAATGTGATGCCGGCCGTCTTTATTGGCGCTCATTCCCCCTGCAAACGGCCCGCGTCCAAGCGCCGGGTTCCGTTTGTGTGCGGCCCGGAAGAATAACAACCCGCGTCGGGGATCCCCCGCCAGCAAGACACAGAATAGGGCATTATGAGAAAACTGACCGCGATCGCGGCAGCGTGCGCTGCCGCTTTGACTACTTTTGCCGCCCACGCGGAGGCGCCAAGGGATGGGGGGAAAATCATGGCGGAGGCGCTTGCCGCGGCCGCCAAGCAATCGCCGAAGTCCAAGGAGAAAAATCACAGCGCCAGCAAGCGTCACGTCGCCAAGGCCAGAACCATCAGCCGGCACAGCCGTCGCGTGGCGCATGCCGGGAAGGCGCTTCCTGGCGTCGACATGACAACAACCGCATCCATCGGCAGGGCGGACGAGTCCAAGGAGGAACTGAACACCTCGCATGTCGCAGCGCCGCGGACGAGATCCGGTTCATATGGCGGCATCATCGCACGCTATGCAAAAGAGTATGGCGTTGCCCAGTCGCTGGCCCACGCGGTGATCCGCGTGGAAAGCAATTACAATCCCCACAAGCGCGGCCGGGCCGGAGAGGTCGGGCTGATGCAGATCAAGCCGGCTACAGCGCGCATGCTGGGCTATAGCGGCAGCGTCAAGGCGCTCTACAATCCAGCCACCAACATCAAGTGGGGCATGAAATATCTCGGCATGGCGCAGGATGTCGGCAACGGCACCACCTGCGGAACCCTGCTGAAATACAATGCCGGCCATGCGGCCCGTCACATGAACCCCGTCTCGGCCGCCTATTGCGTTCGGGTCAAGGCGGAACTGGCGGACGCATCGACCTGAAATCCGGCATTGCCTTTTGGCTGGCAAGCGTCTTTATACGCCCTGCCAGCTGGCCGGGCGGCCGCGCAAACGAGAGCCGAAAGGCTGTTTGCGAGGAAAGTCCGGGCTCCACGGAAATACGGTGCCGGTTAATTGCCGGCGGGGGCGACCCCAGGGAAAGTGCCACAGAAAGGAAACCGCCCCGCCTGCAGTTCGGCTGAAACCGCAATGCCCGACATGTCCTGTCGAGCCGAACTGCTGGCGGGGCAAGGGTGAAAGGGTGGGGTAAGAGCCCACCGCGCGCCTGGCAACAGGGGCGGCACGGTAAACCCCACCGGGAGCAAGACCGAATAGGGATGGCGCGGGGGAAACCTCCAGGGCGATTTCCGGCCCAGTCATCCGGGTAGGTTGCATGAGGCGAATGGCAACATTCGCCCCAGATGAATGGCCGCCACGTTCCGGCGCCGAAAGGCGCCGGGGCCATACAGAACCCGGCTTACAGGCCGGCTGGCATTTTCAGCTTCGGCTCACATGTGCCCTTTGCGGCAATGTTTGGAGCCCGGACGGCAATCATGGCGATCGTTGCGGGAAGAGTGTCGATCGCCCTGTGACGCATGATGCTCGCTCATCCTGTCGCGGTGATGGCGGTAGCTGTCGCGGTGATGGCGGCTGCTATCGCGGTCATGGCGATACCTGTCGCGGTCGGAACGGTGATGGCGGCGCTCGACATCCCTGCGATGGACGACGACGGTGCTGCTGTAGCCCGAATGGTATCCGCCGCCTTCACTGACGCAACCGGAAACCGGCACGGCCATCAAACCGACCGAGGCAGCCAGCAAAATCATTTTAATCTGCATGTATTTCGTCTCCCTTTAATACCTTCAAGCTAGGGCTCCCGCGACGGAAGGCAACTCTTCGGGGTCATTCCCTGTGGCTAGGACAGCGCCGTGTCGATCGCCTTCCATAATTCCTCGGCCGGCTCGCAACCGACGGATAACCGGACGAAACCCTGCGCGACGGCGTCACCCCAGCGGGCGCGGCGTTCGGCCGAACTGTGGACGCCGCCAAAGGAGGTGGCGGGCTGAAGCAGGGCGCAGCCGTCGATGAATTTTTCGGCCGCCGCTTCCGATTTCAGGGTCAGGCCGATCATGAAGCCGAAACGCTCCATCTGCGCGCGCGCCAGATTGTGGGAGGGGTCGCCATCGATGCCCGGAAAGCGCACCGCCTTGACCGCTGGATGCGCGGCCAACCGGGGGGCTATCGTTTCGGCGGTCGAGCACATGCGGTCAAAGCGCACTTCCAGCGTCTCCAGCCCGCGATGCACCAGCCACGCTTCGAATGGTCCGGGTATGGCGCCTGAAAGCTTGCGCCACTCTGCGACCGCTTTCATGATGTCGGGATCGCGGCTGGCGACATGCCCGAACAGCGCATCCGAATGTCCGTTTGGCGCCTTGGTGTCGGCGGCCACGACGATATCGGCGCCGAGATCGAGCGGCCGCTGGCCGAGCGGGGTCATCGTGGTGTTGTCGGCTACGAGGACGGCCCCGGCCGCATGGGCCAGCTTTGCGATGTTGGCGATGTCACAGATATCGAGCCCCGGATTCGACGGCGTCTCGGCAAAAACCAGCCTGTAGCCGTCAAAGCCGCCATCGCTGAAGGACGCCGTTGCGCGCAAATCATAGTCGATGCCCATCGGCTTCAGAAAGCGTTCCGCCAGCACCCGGGTGGTGTAATAGCCGTCGGAGGGCAAGAGGATGCGGTCGCCGGCCTTCAGCAAAGCGAAGAAGACTGCCGAGATGGCCGACATGCCGGACGGAAAGGCCAAAGTCGGAGCGCCTTCGAGATGGCCCAGTAGCGCTTCGACGGCATCCCATGTCGGGTTGTCGAAGCGGCCATACTGACGGAAGCCCGCCGGATCGCCCGGAAGATGGTACATTGAAGCGAGCGTCAGCGGCAGCGCGACCGGATCGCCCTTCGCCAGTTCGGCTCGACGCAAATGGGCTAGGCGCGACGCTCGCGCCTGTGATGTTTCGCTCATGTAGCGCCTCTTCGGTTTTGTTGCGGCGCGAAGCTATGACGTGCAAGCCCCAGCGGCAAGGCTCCAAAAAAGCGAAAGGCCCGCCAGCAAGCCGGCAGGCCCTCTTAATTAGACGTAGATGAAGATTATTTGCAGACCTTCTTCACGCGTACGATCCAGTGGCCGTGATGGCGCACTTTGGTTTTGACAGTTCGGCAATGCACCTGGTGATGCGGGTGCTTGATGATGACCTTTTCTACCGTTTTGGCTGTCGCCGTCATGGGAGCAAACGCGCTGGCGAACGACAAGGCCACGGCGCCAAGGATCAACTTCTTCATTTCGAGATAACTCCTGCTATGCCCCTTCAGGGAATCAACCGGACGGCACGTGCCGCCGGGTCGAGAGGCGAACGGTAAATATCCGCCGCCTAGGAAATCCACAACGGGCAAGTTGGTTCCAACGCATCTCAATCGCGACGATCCCGCGCGGAATAAAATCAATCCTCCCGACCTGTTGCTGCGCGAGATAACGGATCATTAGGCTTAATGACCGATAAACGTGCGAACTGGCCGAGGTATGGGCGCGCAGGGCGCACAGACAGAGAAGCCAAGTGTTGATCCCGTTGACGCCCATAGTAGCCCATGGTATCCCATCTACCCAGTCAATCGATCGTTTTCGCGCAGTGTTGGGGCTGCTTTGACCGTGCGGACATTGCCGCGCGGATGGGTTTGCTTGGGCCCGCCGGAAGCGGAGAAGAAGCATCCGGAGAACCATGCGGCGAGGACAGTGCAAAAATACGGGGCAGGGCGGCCGTAACGGGTAATGGACAGGTTTCTCTCGCATGCGGTCAATCGGATCGACGCCAAGGGCCGGGTCTCCGTGCCGGCGCATTTCCGCGTCATCCTGCAGAAGCGCGGCTATCAGGACCTCTATGCGTTGCGATCCCTGGACACGCCGTCGCTGGATGTCGGCGGCCTCGATCTGCTCGACCGCTACGAGGCGAGGATTGCGGCGGAAGATCCCTTTCTCGGCCTGGCGGACGATATGTCGTTCTTCTGTCATGGCGATGGAGCGTTCCTGAAACTCGATCAGGACGGGCGCATCACGGTGACCGATTTCATGCGCGAGCATACAGGAATCGCCGACGGAAGTGGCCTTTCTCGGCCGGGGTCATTTCTTTCAGATGTGGGAGCCGGAACGGCTTCGCGCGCATGGCGCGGAGGTTCGTGCGCGGCTGCTCGGCCTTCGCCGGCCTGCTGGCCCGGCGGGACAGTCGGGAGGATCGGAATGATGGCGGGCCCCGGCGGCAAGACGGACGCCGGTGGCGGACTGGCCCGGCACATTCCGGTTCTCCTTCCGAAGTCCTGGACGCGCTCGCGCCCGCAACAGGGCAAGACTGATCGTCGATGGCACGTTCGGCGCCGGCGGCTATACGGAGGCGATCCTGGCGAAGCGGCGCATCGGTCGTCGCGATCGATCGGGATCCCGGACGCCATTGCCGCCGGCCGCGCCATGGAAGCGGCGTCCGACGGCCGGCTGCGGCTCGTCGCACGGCGCCGTTTCCAGACTGGACGAACATCGCCGGCGAGCCGGTCGACGGCGTCGTGCTCGATATCGGCGTCTCCTCCATGCAGCTCGACGAGGCGCGAGCGCGGCTTCTCCTTCCGCCATGACGGGCCGCTCGACATGCGCATGGCGCAGCCGGGCCTGAGCGCCGCCGACGTGGTCAACACCTTCAAGGCAGGCGATCTCGCCCGCATCTTCGGCTTTCTCGGCGAGGAACGGCATGCCGGCCGCATCGCGCCGCATGATCGAGAAGCGCCGCGCGACACGGCCGTTCGACACGCACGCGCGATCTCGCCCAGGCGATCGAGAACGCTGTCGGCCGCAATCCGAAGGACCGGATCCATCCGGCGACGCGCGTCTTCCAGGCGCTGCGCATCTTCGTCAACGACGAACTCGGCGAACTCGCGCGCGCGCTGTTTGCGGCCGAGCGCGCGCTGAAGCCGGGCGGCCGGCTCGCCGTCGTCACCTTCCATTCGCTGGAGGACCGCATCGTCAAGCGCTTCATCGCCGACCGTTCGAGCAAGGCCGGCGGCTCGCGCCATCTGCCCGCAGCCGATGGCCAAGCCGGCGACATTCGCGCAAGGCCGGCGCCGGTGTCAGCCCACCGAGGCCGAGGAGACCGAGCGCAATCCGCGTGCGCGCTCCGCCAAGCTGCGTGCGGCGGTCCGCACGCGCCGCAGCCGGCGCGGCCGGCGGACATGTCCATTTTCGGACTCCCCGAACTTGCCAGAGCCGTCGGCTCGCGGCGGAGAGGTAGCAAGCCGTGTTCCGTACCACCGACATCGTTCTCATCGCCGTCATGGTCGCCGCCGCCGGCTATACCTATCAGGTCAAGCAGCGGCGCGGAGAACCAGCTTGACGCAGATCGGCCACATGCAAACCCAGATCCGCCCGAGGACGATACCATCAACCTGCTGAAGGCGGACTGGAGCCTGCTTACCCAGCCGTCGCGGCTGCAGAAGCTGGTCGGCGTCTATCAGGATCGAACTGCAGCTCGAAGCCGATGTCGAGGCCAACCAGATCGTCACGCTTGACGAACTGCCACTTCGGCCGCCCGTCTTGCCGGACATCCGCGCCGAAAGTGGCCGAGCAGCGGCACCGACAAGATCATTACCGGCGGAGTGAAGCCATGATCGGCTGGTTGCGGCGCGGCAAGGGCGGAGATGCGGCGCGGTTCGCCGGCGTCGCCGATCGTGGTCGAGGGCGCGCACAAATCGACGCGGCGGGCGTCCCCGCAACCGCATCGTCATGACGATGGCGGTGTTCTTCGGCATCTACGGCGTCATGGCGGGCCGGCTCGTCTATTACGGCACGCATGAGCCGGACGACAATGGACCGCCGGCAGGCCGCGCCGACCGCATCGCGGCCCGATATCGTCGACCGCAATGGCGAGATCCTCGCCACCGACATCAAGACGGCGTCGCTCTATGCCGAGCCGCGCCACATCGTCGACGCCGACGAGGCGATCGAGAAGCTGGCCACGGTCCTGCCCGATATCAACTACGAGCAGACCTACCACAAACTGAACAGCAGGCGCCGGCTTCGTCTGGCTCAAGCGGCAACTGACGCCGAAGCAGGAGAACGATATTCTCCAGCTCGGCATTCCCGGCATCGGCTTCCGCACCGGAAAAGCGGCGCTTCTATCCCGGCGGGCCGACCGCCTCGCACATTCTCGGCCTTGTCAATATCGACAACAAGGGCATCGCCGGAATGGAGAAATACATCGACGATCAGGGGCTGGCGGATCTGCAGGCGACCGGCCTCGCCACGGCCAGCGACCTGAAGCCGGTGAAGCTGTCGATCGATCTGCGGGTCCAGCACATCGTGCGTGACGAAATCACCCAGGCGATGAGCGCTACAGGGCGATCGCGGCGGGCGGCGTCGTTCTCAACGCCAAGACCGGCGAAATCGTCGGCATGGCCTCGGTGCCGGATTTCGATCCCAACAATCCCTATAACGCGCTACGACAAGGACCGGCTCAACCGCATGTCGGGCGGCATCTACGAGATGGGCTCGACGTTCAAGACCTTCACCATCGCCATGGCGCTCGATTCGGGCACGCGTGCACCTGACCGACGAATTCGACGCGTCACAGCCGATCCACTATCGGCCGCTTCACCATCCATGACTTCCATGCCAAGGGCCGCGCTGCTCACGCGTGCCGGAAATCTTCATCTATTCCTCCAATATCGGCGCGGCGAAGGAAGCCGAGAAGATCGGCATTCACGAGCACAAGGCTTTCCTGCACCGATCTGGGACTGCTGACCAGCATGCATACGGAACTGCCGGAGGTGGCGACGCCGGAGCAGCCGAAAGAGTGGAAGCAGATCAACTCAGATCACCATCGCCTTCGGCCATGGCGTCGCGACCACGCCGCTTGCAGACGGCAGTGGCCGGCGCGCGCTGATGAATGGCGGCAAGCTCATCGAACCGACCTTCTTGCCGCGCACGCGAAGCAGCAGGCGACAGCGATCGAAAAGCAGGTGTTCAAGCCGCGAACCAGCGCTGAGATGCGCTATCTCTTCCGGCTGAATGTGGAGAAGGGCTCCGGACGGCAGGCGCGCAGGTGCCGGGCTACTATCGTCGGCGGCAAGACGGGTACGGCGGAGAAGGTCGTCAATGGCCGTTATTCCCACAACAAGCGCTTCGATGCGTTCCTGGCCGGCTTTCCGATCGATGATCCGCAATACATCGTGCTCGTCATCATCGACGAGCCCAAAGCCCGATGGCGGCTGGCCGGCGACGGCGGGCTCAACTGCGCGCCGACGGTCGGAAACATCATCCGCCGGATAGGCACCGCTGCTCGGGGTAAAGCCCGAATTCGGCCACGAAAGTGGGGCCTTGCTCGTATCGTTATCGATGATTCTGTGATGGTCGCGGGGGATGGCCTGGACGATTGGAATGCGATGAAGCTGAGGGAATTTTCCGACATATTGCCCGTCGATGGGGATCGTGCGGGCGATATCGAAATATCCGGGCTCGGTTCGGACACGCGCACCCTTGAAAGGGGCAATCTGTTCTTCGCCTTGGCGGGCAGCAAGGCGGATGGCGCAGCCTATGCAGCGAGGCTGCGGCGCGTGGCGCCGCCGCGATCGTGGCGGGCCGTGGCGCGGCACTCGGCGCGATATCGGCTGCCAGTCATCGAGGTGGTCGATCCGAGACGGGCGCTGGCGCTTTCCGCCGCGCGCTTCTTCGGCGCACAACCGGCAACGATGGCCGCGGTCACCGGCACCAGCGGCAAGACTTCTGTCGCCGCGTTTACCCGGCAGATCTGGGCACACGCGGGCAAGGCGGCGGCCAGCATCGGCACGACGGGCGTTACCGCACCGGGGCGCGAGGATTACGGTTCCCTGACGACGCCCGATCCGGTGGCGCTGCACAAGCTTTTGAAGGAACTGGCCGAGGCGGGCGTCACCCATGCCGCCATGGAGGCCTCGAGCCACGGTCTCGACCAGCGGCGGCTCGACGGCGTTCGGCTGGCGGCCGGCGCCTTCACCAATCTCGGCCGCGACCACATGGACTACCACGCGACCGTCGAAGACTATCACAGGGCCAAGATGCGGCTGTTCGAGAGCTTGCTGCCGAAGGGCGCGCCGGCGGTGATTTTCGCTGACGACGCTTGGTCGCGAGGCGACCGAGGCCGCGGCACGCGCGCGCCGGTCTCGATGTGCGCACCGTCGGCCGCAAAGGCGCATATCTGACGCTGAAGCGGGTCGAGCACGAGCGGCTTCCGCCAGACGGGCGCGAGATCGACGCCGATGGATCGATCCACGAGGTCGACCTGCCGCTGGCCGGCGATTTCCAGATCGCCAACGCGCTGGTCGCGGCCGGCCTGGCGATTGTCGACCGGCATAGACACCGCGGCGGCGCTCGGCGCGCTCGACCACCTCAAGGGCGCGTCCGGCCGGCTGGAACTTGTCGGCTCGGCCGCCAATGGCGCGCCCGTCTATGTCGATTACGCGCACAAGCCCGACGCGCTGGAGAACGTGCTCACCGCCGTACGGCCCTTCACGACAGGGCGCGTGCATCGTGGTGTTCGGCTGCGGCGGCGACCGCGACCGCGGCAAGCGGCCGATCATGGGCGAGATCGCCGCCCGTCTCGCCGATGTGGTGATCGTGACCGACGACAATCCGCGCTCGGAAGACCCGGGCTCGATCCGCGCCGCCATCTTGGCAGCGGCGCCAGATGCGATCGAGATCGGCGACCGCCGCGAGGCGATCCGCGACGGCCGTCAACATGCTTCAGGCCGGGCGATACGCTTATCGTGGCCGGCAAGGGCCACGAGGAAGGCCAGACGTCGGCGACAGACGCTACCGTTCTCGGACCATGACGAAGTTGCGCATGGCGCTGCGAGGAGCGTGGCGGCATGAGCCTATCTGTGGACCGTCGACCGACGATGGTCGAGGCGATGGACGGGCGGCCGCTTGGCCACATGCCGGAAGGCGTCTCGGGCATTTCGATCGACAGCCGCACGCTGAAGCCGGGCGAGGCCTTCTTCGCCATCAAGGGCGACAGCTTCGACGGCCACGATTTCGCGACCGCCGCGCATGGCCGCCGGCGCGGGCCTGCTCGTCGTCGCCGAGGCGAAGCTGCCGGCGCTGGGCAGGCTGAACGTCCCGATGATCGTCGTGCACGACGTGCTGGTGGCGCTCGAGAAGCTCGGCGCGGCGGCGCGCGCCCGCACGTCGGCCAAGATCATCGCGGTCACCGGCTCGGCCGGAAAGACGACGACCAAGGAAGCGCTGCGCCACGTGCTTTCGACGGTCGGCAAGGTGCATGCGTCCGACAAGTCCTTCAACAATCACTGGGGCGTGCCGCTGACGCTCGCCCGCATGCCCGCCGACTGCGACTATCGCGCGTCTTCGAGATCGGCATGAACCATCCGGGTGAGATCCGGCCGCTGACGAAGCTGGTTCGGCCGCATATCGCGATCGTGACGCTGATCGCGGCGGCGCATCTGGGCTTCTTCAAGGATTCGGCCGACATTGCCCGCGCAAAGGCGGAAATTTTCGAAGGTGTCGCGCCGGGCGGCGTGGCGCTGCTCAACCGCGACGATGCGCATTTTGCCCTGCTGCAGAAGCTGGCCAAGGCGGCGGGTGTGAAGAAGGTCAAGAGCTTCGGCGAAAATCCACGCGCGGATTACCGGCTCGAGCAATGCGAACTCGGCGCAGTCGGATCTACGATCACCGCGAAAATCGCCGGCAGGCAAATCGCAGGCGGCGATCGGAATGCCGGGCCGCCATATCGTCCAGAATGCGCTGGCCGTTCTTGGCGCGGCCCATTTGGCCGGTGCGGATGTCGCAAAGGTCGCCGGGGCGCTCGCGACGCTTTCGGCGGAACAGGGACGCGGTCAGCGTCATGCGCTCAAGCATCCGCGCGGCGAGATCACGCTGATCGACGAAAGCTACAATGCCAATCCGGCTTCCATGAAAGCGGCGATCGAACTGCTCGACGCGGCAGCCGTCAATGGCAAGGGCCGGCGCATCGCCGTGCTCGGCGACATGCTGGAACTGGGATCGCATTCGGAGAAGCTGCATATGGCGCTCGCCGATGTCATTAGCGGAAGTAAGACCGATCTGGTTTTTCTTGCCGGCCGTGAAATGAAGGCGCTCGCCGGCGCTCTGCCGGAAAGCGTGCACGACGGAATATCGCGAGAAGGCCGAGGATTTGGCGCCGCTGCTGGTTCAGGCGATCGAGCCCGGCGACGTCGTCATGGTCAAATCATCGAAAGCGATCGGCTTTTCGAAGCTCGTCGATACGCTGGTCAAGCATTTTCAGGCTGCCGGCCAGCGATTGAAAATCGTTGCCAGCGGCCTTTGGGGGAACGGAATCCATATGCTTACTCTACTTGTTGATTTTTCAGACGATTTTTCCGTCTTCAATGTGTTTCGATACATCACCTTCCGTACCGGCGGGGCGCTGATCACCTCGGCGTTGATCGTTTTCATGTTCGGCCCGACGATCATCAATTCGCTGCGCATCCGCCAGGGCAGGGGCCAGCCGATCCGCGCCGATGGACCGCAAACGCATTTCAAAAAGGCAGGCACGCCGACAATGGGCGGGCTGATGATCATTTCCGGCATCGTCGGGTCGTCGCTTTTGTGGGCCAACATCACCAGCATCTATGTCTGGACCGTGCTTCTGGTGACGCTCGCCTTTGGCGCCATCGGGCTTTATGACGACTATCTGAAAGTCACCAAGCAGTCGCATATGGGATTTTCCGGCAGGGCGCGGCTCGGCATCGAATTCATCGTCGCGTGCATCGCCGCCTGGTTCATCATGCGCGAAGGCCAGGAGCCGTTTTCGTCCTCGCTGACCTTTCCGTTCTTCAAGGAATTGCTCATCAATCTCGGCTGGTTCTTCATACCGTTCGGCGCATTCGTCATTGTCTCGGCGCGGCAACGCCGTGAACCTGACCGATGGGCTCGATGGGCTGGCGATCGTGCCGGTGATGATCGCGGCGGCATCCTTCGGGGTTATCGCCTACCTGTCGGGTAACGCGATTTTCGCAGAATATCTGCAGATCCATTTCGTACCGGGCACGGGCGAACTTGCCGTCATTCTTGGGTCGGTCATCGGCGCCGGCCTGGGCTTTCTATGGTTCAACGCGCCGCCGGCCGCCATCTTCATGGGCGATACCGGCTCGCTGGCGCTTGGCGGCCTGACCGGCACCGTCGCTGTCGCCGTCAAACACGAGATCGTGCTCGCCATCATCGGCGGGCTGTTCGTCGCCGAGGCGTTGTCGGTCATCATCCAGGTCGGCTATTTCAAGATGACCGGCCGCCGGGTCTTCCTGATGGCGCCGATCCATCATCACTTCGAGAAGCTTGGCTGGACCGAGAGCCAAGTGGTGATCCGGTTCTGGATCATCTCCGTCATGCTGGCGCTGATCGGCCTTTCGACGCTGAAGCTGAGGTAGCGATGATCCCGGCAACCACCTTCGAGGGCAAAAGCGTGGCGGTGTTCGGCCTTGGCGGGTCGGGCATCGCAACGGCGCATGCGCTCGTCCAGGGTGGTGCGTCAGTCACCGCATGGGACGATAATCCCGAAAGCGTCGCCGCCGCCGAATCCGCCAGCATTCCCGTTGGCGATCTCCGCAAAGCCGACTGGAGCGGCTTCGCTTCGTTCGTGCTGTCGCCCGGCGTACCGCTTACCCACCCCAAACCGCACTGGAGCGCGGAACTGGCGCGTGGTGCCGGCGTCGAGATCATCGGGGATATCGAACTGTTCGTCCGTGAACGGCGCAAGCGAGCGCCTCAGGCGCCGTTTATCGCCATCACCGGCACCAACGGTAAATCGACGACGACCGCGCTTACCACCCACATCATCGCCTCTGCGGGCCGCGACGCCCAGATGGGTGGCAATATCGGCCGCGCGATCATGACGCTCGATCCGCCGGAGCCGGAGCGCATCTATGTGGTGGAGTGCTCGTCCTACCAGATCGATCTCGCGCCATCGATCGATCCAACGGCCGGCGTGCTGCTCAATATCACGCCCGATCATCTCGACCGGCATGGCACCATCCAGCACTATGCGAAAGTGAAGGAACGCCTTGTCGCCGGCAGCGAGACCGCGATCATCGGCGTAGACGACATCTATTGCACGCAGATCGCCGACCGGCTCGAACATGCGGGCAAGGATGTGGTGCGCGTGTCGAAACGGCTGGCGCTTACCGACGGCATGTTCGCCGATGGCCCGACCCTGGTGAAGGCGTGGAGCGGCCGAATGCAGCCGGTGGTTTCGCTTGAGGGCATTGGCTCGCTACGCGGCCAGCACAATGCGCAGAACGCCATTGCCGCCACCGCCGCCTGCCTGCGCATCGGGCTCGGTCTCGATGAAATCCAGGCTGGCCTCAGAAGTTTCCCCGGCCTCGCGCACCGCATGGAACAGGTGGGACGGCGGGGAAAGGTGCTCTTCATCAATGATTTCGAAGGCGACCAACGCGGAAGCCTCCGCGCCGGCGCTTTCCAGCTTCGAGCGCATCTACTGGATTGCCGGAGGTTTGCCGAAACAAGGCGGCATTGAGCCGCTCAAGAGCCTCTTTCCGCGCGTCGCCAAGGCCTATCTGATCGGCGAAGCCGCGCCGGCTTTTTCCGCCGCTCTGGGCGATGCCGCGCCTTATGAGATTTCCGGTACGCTGGCGGCGGCGGTGGAACATGCGGCACGGGACGCGGCTCTCGACCGGTGCGCCGAACCGGTGGTGCTCCTATCGCCGGCTTGCGCCAGTTTCGACCAGTTCAAGAATTTCGAGGTGCGAGGCGAGGCTTTCCGCTCGGCCGTAGCCTCGCTCGACGACATAGAGATGATCGGAGGAATGCGCTGATGGTTAGCCGAACTCGACCGCAGGCCCGTAGGCAATTGGTGGTGGACGATCGACCGCTGGTATCTCGGCACTTTTCTGTCGCTCATGCTTTTGGGCGTCGTGCTTTCCTTCGCCGCCAGTCCCGCGGTGGCGGTGCGCATCGGCCTCGAGCCGTTTCACTTCGTGATCCGCCAGATCGTCTTCATGATCCCGGCGCTTATCGCCATGATCGGCGTATCCTTTCTCGATGAGCGCCAGATCAGGCGGCTGGCGATCGTTATGCTGGTTGCGTCGCTGATCCTGATGGTAGCGGCGCTCTATTACGGCGTCGAGGTCAAGGGCGCGCGGCGATGGATATCGGTGCTCGGCGTTTCGATCCAGCCGTCGGAGTTTATGAAACCCGCCTTCGTCATCGTCTGTGCATGGCTGTTCGCCGAACATGCGCGCCAGCCCGATATTCCGGGCAATCTCTTCGCCATGATCCTGCTTGGCCTGGCCGTCACCCTTCTGGTGGCGCAGCCGGACCTCGGGCAGACGATGCTTCTGGTCGCCACCTGGGGCATCATGTTCTTCATGGCCGGGCTGCCCTGGGTCTGGATCACGGCGCTGGGGGCGACGGCCCTGGGTGGGCTCGCCGCCGCCTATAGCGTGTTTCCGCACGTCGCCGCGCGCATCGATCGCTTCACGACAGGCGAAGGCGACACGTTCCAGGTCGATATGGGCCGCGAAGCGCTGATGCGCGGCGGCTGGTTCGGACAGGGACCGGGCGAGGGCATCATCAAGCGCGTGCTGCCTGACAGCCATACCGATTTCGTCTTCGCGGTGGCGGGCGAAGAATTCGGGCTGATCCTGTGCTTCATCATCATGTCGCTGTTCGCCTTCGTCGTGCTGCGCGGCCTCAAGACGCGCTCAAGGAGCACGATGATTTCAGCCGCTATGCGATTTCCGGCCTCGTCGTCCAGTTCGGGCTTCAATCCATCATCAATATGGGCGTGAACCTGCAATTGATGCCGGCGAAGGGCATGACCCTGCCGTTCATTTCCTATGGCGGTTCGTCGCTCATTGCCGTCGCCATCGCCATGGGCATGGTTCTGGCGCTGACCCGCAAGCGGCCGTCCAAGCGGACGAATATGGGTTTTTCGCCGCATTCGGCGGCGGCCGAGCCGGCGGAATAGATGGGTGACCGGACAATCCTGCTTTCGGCTGGAGGAACGGGCGGGCATCTTTTCCCGGCCGAAGCGCTGGCCCATGAATTGGGCCGGCGCGGCTGGGCGGTGCATCTGGCGACGGACGGGCGGGCGAGCGCTATGCCGGCGGTTTTCCCGCCGAGGCAGTTCATTCGATCCCGTCCGCGACGCTGGGCTCGCGCAATCCGCTCACCATCGCGCGCTACCGGCTGGACGCTTTGGCGCGGCTTCGTTCGGCTTCGCGCGCTGATCCAGCGGCTGAAGCCGACGATCGGTCGTCGGTTTTGGCGGCTACCCGACGCTGCCGCCGCTCTTTGCGGCGACGCGGCGCGGGGTTCCGACGCTGATTCACGAGCAGAACGCCGTGATGGGCCGCGCCAACAAGGCGCTTGCCGGCCGCGTCACGCCATCGCCGGAGGGTTTCATGAGCCCGAGGCACGGGGCTTTCCCGAAAAGACTGTCGTGACCGGAAATCCGGTGCGGCCGGCCGTGATGGAGGCGCTCGAAGTCGGCTCTATCCAACGCGCCGGAGCCAGGCGCCCTTTCCGCCTTCTGGTGTTCGGCGGCAGCCAGGGCGCGCAATTTTTCGTCGAGGCGCTGCCGCTGGCCGTCGAGAAGCTGCCGGCCGACCAGCGGTCGCGCCTGCGGTCACGCAGCAGGCGCGTGCCGAGGACGAGGATCAGGTCCGCGCGGCCTATGCGGCGCTCGGTGTGCGCGGCGGAGGTTTCGCCGTTTTTCGCCGACATGGCGGCGCGTATCGCCGATGGCGCATCTCGTCATTTCAGCCGCTCCGGCGCCTCTACCGTCTCGGAACTGGCGGCATCGGCCGCCCGGCGCTTCTGGTGCCTTATCCGCTTGCGCTCGACCACGATCAGAGCGCCAATGCGGCGGCGCTTCAGGCGGCCGGCGGTTGCCTCGTCCGCGAACAGGGCGATCTGAGCGCCGGAGCGTCTGTCGGCGTTGATCGGCGACCTGATGGCGATCCCGCGCGCCTGCTCGGCATGGCCGCCGCGGCCCGGGCGACCGGCCGGCCCGACGCCGCCGCCTTGCTTGCCGATCGACAGAGGCTATTGCCTCAGCGCTGAATTTCGGTTGGGGAATTCCAGGAAAGGACACGCGCCCATGGCTATGCCGCAGACCATCGGCACTGTGCACTTCATCGGCATTGGCGGAATCGGCATGAGCGGCATCGCCGAGGTGCTGCACAATCTCGGCTATTCGGTGCAGGGCTCCGACCAGGCCGACAATGCCAATGTGAAGCGGCTGCGGGACAAGGGGATCGAGGTCTTCGTCGGCCAGAAGGCGGAGAATCTCGGCGAGGCCGAGGTCGTGGTGGTGTCCACCGCGATCAAGCGCGACAATCCGGAGCTGATGGCCGCGCGGGAGCGGACGCTGCCGATCGTCCGCCGCGCGGAAATGCTGGCCGAACTGATGCGGTTCCGCCAGGCGATCGCGGTCGGCGGCACGCATGGCAAGACGACCACGACCTCGATGATCGCGACGTTGCTCGACGCCGGCGGGCTCGATCCGACCGTCATCAATGGCGGCATCATCAATGCCTATGGCACCAATGCGCGCATGGGCGAGGGCGAATGGATGGTGGTCGAGGCGGACGAGAGCGACGGCACTTTCCTGCGCTGCCCGCCGACATCGCCGTCGTCACCAATATCGACCCGGAACATCTCGACTCATTACGGTTCGATTTCGATGCCGTGCGCGCGGCGTTTCCGCCGCTTCGTCGAGAACGTGCCGTTCTATGGTTTCGGCGTGATGTGCATCGACCATCCGGAAGTTCAGGTGCTGGTCTCGCAGATCGAGGACCGGCGCATCATCACCTATGGCGAAAATCCGCAGGCGGACGTCCGCTTCATCAACCGTCGCTTCGAGACGGACCATAACTGCTTCGACGTCATGATTCGCCGACCGCAAATCCGGCGAGCGACGGCACGCTGATCGAGAACTCGGACTGCCGATGCCGGGCCGCCACAATCATCTCCAACGCCACGGCCGCCATCGCCGTGGCGCACGCACTCGGCATCGACGCCGGAGCATATCCGCAAGGGTCTTGCCGCGTTTCGGCGGCGTCAAGCGGCGCTTTACCCATGACGGGAAGCTGGAACGGCGTCGATCATCTTCGACGATTACGGACACCATCCCGTAGAGATCAAGGCGGTCCTCGCGGCGGCCCGCGATGCCTGCCAGGGCAAGCGTCATCGCGATCGCCCAGCCGCACCGCTACAGCCGGCTGCACGATCTGTTCGACGATTTCTCCGGCTGCTTCAACGATGCCGACTACGTCGCTGATCCTGCCGGTCTACGAGGCCGGCGAGCAGCCGATCGAGGGCGTCACGTCCGAGGCGCTGGTCTCGCCATCCGCGCCGGCGGCCATCGCGACGCCCGCTATCTCGACGGCGCAGGACGCCATCGCGCCCTTCGTTCGCGAGCGTCGCGCAGCCCGGGCGATTTCGTGCTGTGCTCGGTGCCGGATCGATCACCTATGGGCCAATGCCCTTCCGGACGAACTGGCCGGGAGCGACGCCGCGTGACCCGTCCGATCGATGGCGAAAAGCTGCTGCGATCCCTCGGCGACCGCATTGTCGGCGGTGCGCGGCCGGATGAAGCCGGACGCCTCGATGGCGAAGACTCACCTGGTTCCAGGCCGGCGGGCCGGCCGAGCTGCTGTTTCAGCCGGAAGACGGGGACGATCTGGCCGCCTTCCTTGCCGCCGGCTGCCGAAGGACATTCCCGTGATCGGTGGTGGGGATCGGGTCCAATCTGCTGGTTCGGGACGGCGGAATTCCGGGGGTCGTCATCCGCCTTTCCGCCCGCGGCTTCGGATCGGTGGAGCAGCTGGGCGAGAACCGGCTGAATCGCGCCGGCGCGGCGTTGCCCGACAAGCGCCTCGCCGCTGCCGCGCTGGATGCCGGCCTCGACGGCTTTCACTTCTACCACGGCATACCGGGCGCGCTCGGCGGTGCGCTGCGCATGAATGCCGGCGCCAACGGCGTCGAGACGACCGACCGGGTGGTCGAAGTCGATGGCCTATGACCGGCAGGGCAGCGTCATGTCCTGTCGCACGCGATATGGGCTACGCTTATCGCCAGTCCTCGGCGCCGGACGATCTGATTTTCACCCACGCCCGTCTTCGAGGGTACCGACGGGCGAGCCCGACGATATCCGGGCGAAGATGGACGAGGTGCAGACCCACCGCGAAACGGTGCAGCCGATCCGTGAAAAGACGGGCGGATCGACCTTCAAGAACCCGCACGGGACCAGCGCGTGGAAATGTGTCGACGCTGCCGGCTGCCGGGGCCTCGTCGTCGGCGGGGCACAGATGAGCGAGATGCATTGCAATTTCATGATCAATACCGGCGCGCGACCGGCTACGACCTGGAGTTGCTGGGCGAGACGGTGCGCGCCAGGTGCGGGAAAATTCCGGCATCGAGCTCGACTGGGAGATCAAGCGCATCGGGCAGTTCAAGCCCGGCCGCGCCATCGATGAGTTTCTCGGCCGGATGCTGTAAACCCGGCCGTCCATACACGCGCTTGTTGCGGCCTATCCGGCCATTGCCAGCGACGCGCCGGCATTTGGAATGTTCACGTCGATCTCGAGGGTCGACATGGTGTCGCCCCGGTCCATGGCGATATGCACATCGTCGTGGCCGACATGAATGTGCTTGGTGATCACCGCCATGATCTCCTCGCGCAGGATGGCGACGAGATCGGGCTGGCCGCGGTTCTTGCGCTCGTAGGCGAGCAGCACCTGCAGGCGCTCGCGTGCCACCGGCGCGCTCCCACGGCGCTTGAAGATGTCGAAAAGTGTCATGCCGCCCTCCTTCCCAGGAGCCTGTCGAAGAAGCCTTTCCGCTCGAACGGAACGACCACCGGAAGATCCTCGCCCTCGAGCCTTTTCGCGGCCTCGACATAGGCGCGGGCAGCGGCATTGGCGGGATCGCTCAGCGTCACCGGCGAACCCAGATTGGACGCACGCAGGACGCCCTGGTTCTCGGGGATGATGCCGAGCAGCGGCGTGGAGAGAATCTCCAGCACGTCGTTGATGCTGAGCATCTCGCCCCGTGCGGCGCGGGCGGCATCGAAGCGGGTCACCAATATATGCTTGTTGACGCTTTCGCCGCGCTCGGCCTTCAAGGTCCTTGAATCGAGCAGGCCGATGATGCGATCGAAATCGCGCACGGAGCTGACTTCCGGGTTGGTGACGATCACCGCATCGTCGGCGAAGCGCATGGCGAGCTGGGCGCCGCGCTCGATGCCGGCCGGGCTGTCGCACAACACGTAGTCGAACTTCTCCCGCAATGTTTCGATCACCTCGGCGACCCCTTCCTCGGTAAGCGCGTCCTTGTCGCGCGTCTGCGAGGCTGGAAGCAGGAACAGCGTGTCGATCCGCTTGTCGCGAATGAGCGCCTGCGAGAGCTTGGCCACGCCCTGGGTCACATTGACCAGGTCGAAAACCACCCGGCGCTCGGCGCCCATGATGAGGTCCAGATTGCGCAGGCCGACATCGAAATCGACCAGTGCCACCCTCTTGCCCGTCTGGGCCAGCGCCGCCCCGAGCGCGGCTGTCGAGGTTGTCTTGCCAACGCCTCCCTTGCCGGAGGTAACGACCACCACCTTACCCATATCCATCTCTCCGTTTTCGTCAGTTGAGGGGCGAGACCCAGATCACGTCATTATCGAGAAAGACCTGCACCGGCCCGCCACGCGAGGACGGCCTCCATATCGTCGGCAGTGCGGTACCATCCATCTACAGCCAGCAGTTCAGCTTCGTTTTTCTGGCAGAAGATGCGCGCATCGGTGTTGCCCAGGGCGCCGGCGAAGGCGCGGCCGCGCAGGGCGCCGTAAATGTGGACGGAACCGCCGGCGATGATCTCGGAGCCGGAACCGACCGAGCCCATGACGATCACGTCGCCATGCGGGTGAAAGATCGATTGGCCCGAGCGGATCGGAGCATCGAGAATCAACGTATTCGGCGCGGCGGGCGCTTCGGCCTCCGCGGGACGCTCGGCCTGTTCGTCGCGCTGCGCCGGCTTTTCGCTGATCGTCAACTCCTTCGCGCCGCTGAGCAGCGGTGGCAGATCGGGGCCGAGATTGTCGACGCCATTGGACTCGATGGCGAAGACGCGGATGCCACGCTCTGCCAGACGCTGGATCAGGTCCTTGACCTCGTCGACGTCGGCGTAGAGCTGGTTCAGATTGAGCACGACCGGCCGTCCGGCGAAGAAACCGGGAGAGTTTTCGGTCCACTGGTCGAGGTCTTCCAGCCATTCGCGCAAAGGCGCTTCCGGGGCCAGGGCGAAGGCGACGAAGGAACGGGCGTTGAAGCGCACGGGCTTCCTCTGGATCGGAGCGGCGCTGGTATTTTCCATGGATGCGATACTGTTCACGGCGGCGGTCCTTACTGATTTGTTAACGCTATTCCCGGCATGGTTAACGGAAAGTAAATCTGGCACCGCAGGGCTACGAAATTTTAAGAAATAGTTCGTGTGTCGGCGGAGCGCCGAAGACGGTGCCCTGAAGGAGTATCGGCAATGTTCCATCGACCGACCAAATTTCCGTCATGAAGCCAGAAACCCAGGTGCTTGGCGTCGTAGGCCGACTGTTTCCAGCAATCCTGAGCGGTGAGAAAACCTCGACCATACGCTGGCGCGAGGCGCGGATCGTGCCGGGCCCGATGCGTTATGTGCGTGACGATGCTGTCAACGGCGATAATAGAGCGTCTGTTGTCGTGGATGTCGTCCGGTGCACCGATATGCCTCTTGCCGCCGTCGCCGACTATCTCGGCAAATCAGACGAATGGCCAGACGATGTTCTCCTGGAGGGAATGCGGGAGCATTATCCGGATATCGAGCTTTCGGACATGGTTCAGGTGATCGAGCACGAGCCGGTCAAGCGAAGTGTCTGAGCGCTCTACGGCCTGCGGCGGGTGATGCCAAAAAAACTCTCCCCGGCGTTTTTATTGAAAAAGTGAATCCCCTTGAATCATCGCCTCTTGCCACGGAATCAACTCTCTGATTCCTTGAGGTAACAGCGTTTCCTGATTTGAGTCGTTCAACGCGTAGCCCGCGTTTTCCGTCTGGGGGCAAGCCGCCGGAAGACTCGGATTCAATTCGGTGAAATGCGGCATTCGCGCCGCCGTCCTAGCGGACGGCTGCCGGCTTTCGGTGGTTGCGCGAAGTAAGAGGCCTTGGGGCCGAGGGGAAGACGAGGACATGTCGAAGAAGCACGTCGCCGTACTCATGGGGGGATTTTCCTCCGAGCGGCCCGTGAGTCTGTCTTCCGGTAACTCTTGTGCCGATGCGCTTGAGGCGGCGGGCTATTCCGTTACCCGCGTCGACGTTACCCGCGACGTGGGGCGTGTGCTTGGCAATCTCAAGCCGGATGTCGCGTTCAACGCGCTGCATGGGCCGTTCGGCGAGGACGGCACGATCCAGGGCGTGCTGGAATATCTTGAAATCCCCTACACGCACTCCGGCGTGCTGGCCTCGGCCCTTGCCATGAACAAGCAGCAGGCTAAGCGTGTCGCCAAGTCGGTCGGCGTACCGGTCGCCGAGGCGAAGATCGTCAATCGCTTCCAGATCGGCGAAAAGCATCCGATGACGCCGCCCTATGTGGTCAAGCCGGTCAACGAGGGGTCGAGCTTCGGCGTCGTGATCGTTGGAGAGGACCAGTCGCATCCGCCGCAGATCCTTGGCTCCTCGGCATGGAAATACGGCGAGACCGTCATGGTCGAGCGCTTCATTCACGGGCGCGAATTCACCTGCGCGGTGATGGGTGATGTGGCGCTTGGCGTCGCGGAAATCATTCCGGTTGGCCATTCGTTCTACGACTATGATTCTAAATACGTCGCGGGCGGATCAAAACACGAATGCCCGGCAAAAATTTTACCAAATATTTACCAAAAAATACAGACACTGTCCCTCAAGGCACATCAAGCAATCGGGTGTCGGGGAATTTCCCGATCCGATTTCCGGTACGACGACCGCCATTCGGAAAATGGCGAGCTCATATGGCTGGAGATCAACACCCAACCTGGCATGACGCCGACATCACTGGTGCCGGAAATCGCCGCACAGGCCGGGCATGAATTCGGCGAGCTCTTGAGTTGGATTGTGGAGGACGCTTCGTGTCTGCGTTGAGGTTGGGAACGGGCGCTCGAAGCGGCGGTATCGCCAGCCTGCACTTTCTTGCCGTCATTGCTGCGCAAGCCGGCCCGCATACTCGACCGGCTGTTTGACGGCTATATCGTCTTGCCGCGTTTTTCCGCAACGATCGCGACGGCCTGCCTGTTCGCCGCCACCGGCGCTTACGGCGCTTATGTCGGCGGGCAATGGCCGGAAATCGTGCAGGCGGTTACGGCGCGTTCCGGTTTCGCCATCGACAATGTCCGCGTCGTCGGCAATCGCCAGACATCGGAGATCGATGTCCTTGGCAAGCTTGGCCTCGACGGCTGGACTTCGCAAATCGGCTTCAGCGCCGAAGCGGCTCGTCGAAGCATTCTCACCCTGCCGTGGGTCGAGGCGGCATCCGTGCGCAAGGTCTATCCCGGAACCGTCGAAATCGCCATCCAGGAAAAGAAACCCTTCGCCATCTGGCAGCGCGGCGATGACCTCACCCTGATCGAAAAAGACGGTTCGGTCATTGCCCCGTTCTCTGGCGGCAAGTTCGCCGCCTTGCCGCTGGTTGTGGGGGCAGGGGCAGCATCGCGCGCGCCGAGCATCGTTGCCCGGGTAAACCGGTTTCCCGATCTTTCGGGGCGCGTGAAGGGCTACATACGGGTCGGCGACCGGCGCTGGGACCTCAAATTCGACAATGGCGTGACCGTCAAATTGCCTGAATCCAACGAGGACGCGGCCATCGCCGATCTGGCGAAGATGGACCGCGAGCATGGTCTTTTGTCCCGCGACATTCTGGCGGTCGACCTGCGCTTCGATGACCGGGTGGTCGTGCAACTGACGCAGGATGCGACGACGGCGCGCGAGGCCGCGCTCAAGGAGCAGGCCAAGCAGGACAAGAAGTCGGGGCGGAACATATGAGCTGGCTTGGCGGACAACAGGAATTGGGCGCGCATCGCTCCGGCATTGTGACGGTACTTGACATCGGATCCAGCAAGATCTGCTGCATCATCGCGCGGCTCCAGCCTTGCGAAGAAAGCCAGCGGCTGCCGGGCCGGACTCACCGCATGAAGGTGATCGGCATCGGCCACCAGAAATCACACGGCGTGAAGTCCGGGGTCGTGATCGATCTGGACCGAGTCGAACAGGCGATCCGGCTCGCCGTCGATGCCGCCGAGCGAATGGCGGGGCTGACCATCGAGTCGCTCATCGTCAATCTTTCAGCCGGCCGGCTGAAGAGTGAAGTCTATTCCGCCACCATTAATCTCGGCGGCCACGAAGTCGATCAGGGCGATATCAAGCGCGTTCTTGCCGCCGGCGCCAGACAGGCGCTGGGTGGTGAGCGCCAGGTTGTCCACTCGCTTCCCGTTGCTTTCTCGCTCGATGACGAGCGCGGCGTGCGTGATCCGCGCGGCATGATCGGCGATGTGCTCGGCGTCGACATGCATGTTCTGTCGGGGGTGGCGGCGCCGCTGCGCAATCTCGAACTGGCGGTGAATCGCTGCCATCTCTCGGTCGAGCGCATGGTGGCGACGCCTTATGCAAGCGGGCTTGCCGCGCTGGTCGACGATGAGGCGGAAATGGGCGCGGCCTGCATCGACATGGGCGGTGGCGCCACGACGATCTCGGTCTTTTCGGAAGGCAAGTTCGTCCATGCCGACGCGATAGCGATTGGCGGCAATCACGTGACGCTGGATCTGGCCAAGGGCCTGTCGACACGCCTTGACGACGCCGAGAGGCTGAAGGTGATGCACGGATCGGCGCTGCCGGCCAGCAATGACGACCGTGATGTCATTTCCGTACAGCCGATCGGCGGCGATGATTCCGACGTTCCGGTCCAGGTGCCGCGCGCTGCCATGGCGCGCATCATCCGCGCCCGCATCGACGAGACGCTGGAAATGATACGCGACCGGCTGAACCAGTCCGGCTACGGCAACAATGTGGGAAAGCGCGTGGTGCTGACGGGCGGGGCGAGCCAGCTTACCGGCCTGCCGGAAGCCGCGCGCCGCATCCTCGGACGAAACGTTCGCATCGGCAGGCCGCTCGGCATTGCCGGCCTGCCGGAGGCGGCAAAAGGGCCGGCTTTTGCGACGGTGGTCGGGTTGATGATCTACCCGCAGGTGGCGGCTTTCGAAAATCGCTTCACGGCAAGGGCTTTCAACCAGCGCATGACCGGCACGGGCGGCCGGCTGCACAGGATGAGTCAGTGGTTGAGGGATAGTTTCTAGTAAACGGGGATAGCCCCAAAGGCGGCCGCGGCGGCGACGCGGCAGACAAAGGGAAAAAGGACGAGGACATGACGATCAATCTGCAGAAGCCGGACATCACCGAGCTAAAGCCGCACATCACGGTATTCGGTGTGGGCGGGGGCGGTGGCAACGCCGTCAACAACATGATTACGGCGGGGCTTCGAGGGGTCGAATTCGTCGTCGCAAACACTGACGCCCAAGCGTTGACCATGTCGAAGTCCGAGCGGCTCGTCCAGCTTGGCGCGCATGTCACCGAAGGTCTCGGCGCTGGGTCGCAGCCGGAAGTCGGGCGTGCGGCGGCAGAGGAATGCATCGATGAAATTATCGATCATCTTTCCAACACGCACATGTGCTTCGTCACCGCCGGCATGGGCGGCGGCACCGGCACGGGCGCTGCTCCCGTCGTCGCCCGCGCGGCCCGCGAAAAGGGCATCCTGACGGTCGGCGTCGTCACCAAGCCCTTCCATTTCGAAGGCCAGCGCCGCATGAAGACGGCGGATCTGGGCATCGAAGAACTGCAGAAGAGCGTCGACACGCTCATCGTCATCCCCAACCAGAACCTCTTCCGTATTGCCAACGACAAGACCACCTTCGCCGACGCTTTCGCCATGGCCGATCAGGTGCTCTATTCGGGCGTTGCCTGCATTACCGACCTGATGGTCAAGGAAGGCCTCATCAACCTCGATTTCGCCGATGTGCGCTCGGTCATGCGCGAAATGGGCAAGGCGATGATGGGTACCGGCGAAGCTTCGGGTGAGGGGCGTTCGATGGCGGCGGCGGAAGCGGCCATCGCCAATCCGCTACTCGACGAATTATCGATGAAGGGCGCCAAGGGCCTGCTGATCTCGATCACCGGCGGTCGCGACCTGACCCTGTTCGAAGTCGACGAAGCCGCGACCCGTATCCGCGAGGAAGTCGACCAGGAGGCCAACATCATCCTCGGCGCCACCTTCGACGAGGAACTGGAAGGCGTCATTCGTGTGTCGGTCGTGGCGACCGGCATCGACAAGCTGGCGAGCGATATCGCAGCCGCGCCTCTCGCTGTGCGCCAGACGGCCAAGCCGGCATCGCAACCGGTGACGATTGGCGAAGGACGGCTTGCCGCCGCCCCTGTCGAGCAGCCGCAACGGGCGCCGGAGCCGGTTCGAGCCGAGGCGCGCGCCGATGATCCGATTGCCGAGGCGATCCGGCTTGCAGACAGCAACAGCAAGCAGGCAATGCGTCCCGAATCGCAGGATTTGGAAGAATTCCGCCCGCGCAGCCGTCTGTTTCCCGCCGCCGGCAACGAGCAGCGGGTCGCCCCGCCCGCGGCGCCTGTAGCGCCACCGGCGCACGCCGCGCCAAATTATGCCGAAGCGCAGCCGGCACCGGTCGCTCCACGCATGCCGCGCGTGGAGGATTTTCCGCCGGCGGTGAAGGCCGAGCTCGAGGCGCGTCATTCGCCGGCCGCGACCGATCATGACGAGCGTGGCCCGATGGGATTGCTCAAGCGGCTGACCCATGGATTGTCCCGCCGCGAAGAAGAACCGGCCCGGCTGCAACCCGCGCAACCGCGCGAACCCAAGCTGCGTCAGCCGATGCCGGAAACGCGCAGGCTGGCGGCAAGCCAGGACCCGGCGGTCTACGCACCGCGCCGGGGACAGCTCGACGAGCACGGCAGGCTGATGCCGCAGGCACAGGCGACTCACGAAGACGATCAGTTGGAGATTCCGGCATTCCTTCGCCGCCAAGCCAACTGAAGGATGTGACAGTGTAAGATAAAACGTGACGGGCGGGAGTCTGAACTCTCGCCCCTCATTGTGAAAAATAGAATTAAATCAGATGGTTGAAAACGTATCCTCTGGTTGAGCTGCTCGTAACACGGAGTAAGAAACCGTGATTTGGAGTATCCATAGCGCGTCATTATCTTCCCGGGTCGAATGATGTCGGCATTGAGGGAAATTGGGGTTTTTCCTGTCGGCAAGGGCAACAGGGCTTGTATCCGCGCATCACATGTCGGCGAGCTTAGCTGGAATGGGCCATGGGGACCGAATTGCACGAATATCAATCGACATTGAAGTCGCGCGTGAATTTGTCGGGCATCGGCGTCCATAGCGGCAAACCGGTTTCCATTCATTTCAATCCGGCGGACGCGGATACGGGCGTCGTTTTCCAGTGCGGCGGCGTTGACGGTAAAGCGACCGAGATTCGCGCTCTTGTGTCGGAAGTCGGCGGCACTGACCTTTGCACCGTTCTTGGAGAACCCACCGGCGTTCACGTGGCGACGGTGGAGCATTTGATGGCGACCCTGTTCGGGCTCGGCATCGACAATGTTCTGATCGAGATGGACGGTACGGAGGTTCCGATTCTCGATGGTAGCGCCGCCATGCTTGTGGAAGCTTTCGATCATGCCGGTCTTGAGCGGCAAACCGTCAAGCGCCGCTATATCCGCGTGCTGAAGCCGGTGCGTATCGAAAGCGGCGCATCCTGGGCTGAATTCAAACCCTATGACGGAACTCGCTTCGAAATCGATATCGATTTCGAGAGCCCGGCGATCGGCCGGCAATATTTCGCCAGTGATATCAATGCCGAACGGTTTCGGCTGGATATTTCGCGGGCGCGCACCTTCGGCTTCATGAAGGACGTCGAGCGGCTTTGGGCGGCGGGCTACGCGCTCGGCTCTTCGCTGGAGAACTCGGTGGTCATTGGCGATGACAGCCGTATCATCAATATGGAAGGCCTGCGTTACGCCGACGAGTTTGTGCGCCACAAGATGCTCGACGCGATGGGCGATTTGGCGCTTGCGGGTGCGCGTTTCATTGGCTGCTTTCGTTCCTATCGTGGTGGCCACAAGCTGAACGCTGCGGCGCTCCGGCGGTTGCTGTCAGATCGCTCGGCATTCGAGATCGTAGAGACCTCGCGTCGCGACCGCGGTCGGGCGGCGGAGATGGTAGCGGTAAACGCACCGGTTTTTGCCCCCTGGATGCTCTGATCGGCCCTTTCGCTTTCTTCCGTTGCGGGGTGGATTGTCGCCACAAAAATGCGCCAATGCACGGCGATAGCGTTGCCGTGTATCGCCTGTTGTGGTTTATGACGGCGCGTTGGAATGGGCTGGCTATTGCGCCGAGGGATTCTGGAACGAACATGGTTTTAAAGACAGGTGCCGCTCCCACGGAACGGATTCGTTCTGCCTTGCTCGCCATTATGCTCGTCGCGATTCCGATGTCGCTCGCGGCGTGCGCCAGCGACAATGATCTGGCTCTGGCCAACTACGTCGCGCCCACGGACCCAGCCGACCAGCTCTACAATGAAGGCCTTGCGAACTTGAATGCCGGGCGCATGAAGGAAGCCGTCGGCAAAGTTCGACGCGGTGAACAAGGAACATCCCTATTCGGAGTTTTCGCGCAAAGCCGAGGTGATGGGTGCCTTCACCAAATACCGGATGGGCAACTATGACGATGCCATCAATGACGCCAAGCGCTATGTCGCGCTCTATCCCTCGACCGACGATGCGGCCTATGCCCAGTACATTATCGGCCTGAGCTATTTCCGGCAGATCAGGGACGTTACGCAGGATCAGAAAGATTCGCGCGAAACGATCGAGGCGATGAATACCCTCATTCAGCAATGGCCTGATTCGCCCTATGTCGAAGACGCCAAGACCAAAATCCGTTTCGCACGCGACCAGCTCGCCGGCAAGGAAATGCAGGTCGGCCGTTATTATCTGGAAAAGCGCGATTACATCGCCGCCGTGAAGCGGTTCCGCAACGTGGTTGAGAACTATTCCAATACAAGGCAGGTCGAAGAGGCATTGGCCCGTTTGACGGAAGCCTACTATGCCATGGGCCTGGCGACCGAGGCGCAGACGGCCGCGGCGGTGCTTGGACGAAACTATCCGGACAGCAAATGGTACAAGGATTCCTACGCGCTGTTGCAGTCGGGCGGACTGTCGCCCAGCGAAAACAAGACGTCGTGGATTTCCAAGGCTGTCCACGCGGTCACCGGAGGCTGATGTCTGCCTGGCGATGCTGGCACGCTTGTCGATCCGCGATATCGTTCTGATCGAACGGCTTGACGTAGACTTCGCAGCGGGGCTCTCTGTCCTGACCGGTGAAACGGGCGCCGGAAAATCCATTCTTCTCGATGCACTTTCGCTGGCGCTTGGTGCGAGAGGTGACGCCTCGCTTGTGCGGCATGGCGCGGCGCAAGGCCAGGTTACGGCGGTTTTCGACGTTCCCGCCGCCCACCCAGCGCGGCAAATCCTGCTCGATAACGCGATCGACGATGATGGCGACATCCTTCTGCGCCGGGTGCAGACGGCCGATGGCCGCACCCGCGTCTTCGTCAACGATCAGCCGGCCAGCGTCGCCTTGATGCGCGAAATCGGCCGCGCCCTGGTCGAGATTCACGGCCAGCACGATGAACGGGCGCTGGTGGACGCGGGCGCGCATCGTGATCTGCTCGACGCCTTTGGCCTGCATTCGACGGATGTCGCGGCGACGCGTGACGCCTGGCGGCGCTGGCGTGACGCGGAGCAGGCGCTTGCCCGCCACCGCGCCAAAGTCGAGGCGGCGGCGCGCGAAGGCGATTTCCTGCGCGCCTCAATGAGCGAGCTTTCCGAACTCGATCCGCAGCCGGGCGAAGAGGCCGCGCTGGCGGAAAGCCGGGCGGCGATGATGCGCGCCGAAAAGATAGCCGCGGACATCCAGGACGCCAGCGAGGTCCTGTCGGGAGGCGCGTCGCCAACGCCGCAACTCTCGAGCCTGCTACGCCGCCTGCAACGCAAGGCGGCTGGGAATCCCGGCCTGCTCGACGAGATCGTCGAGGCCCTCGACCAGGCTCTGGTTTCACTCGACGCCGCCCAGACGGCCGTCGATGCGGCCATGCGCGCCAGCGAATTCGATCCGAGCAAGCTGGAGCGGGCCGAGGAGCGGCTGTTCGCGCTGCGGGCCGTGGCGCGAAAGCACAATGTGGCGGTTGACGATCTGGCGAAGCTGCGCGACGCGATGTTCGCCGACCTGGCCGACCTGGATGCCGGCGAGGAGCGCCTGCGGGCGCTGGAGAAGGAGAGCGCCGGGGCAGGCGAAGCCTATGACAAGGCCGCCGCGCGGCTGTCCGAGCGCCGGCGCGAAGCGGCCGAATCACTGGCTCTTACCGTGATGGCGGAACTTCCCGCGCTGAAACTCGAGCGCGCGCAATTCATTGTCGAAATCGACAGCCAGAAGGAAAACCGGATGGCCGAGGGCATCGACCATGTCGAGTTCTGGGTGCGCACCAACCCCGGCACGCGGCCCGGACCGATGATGAAAGTCGCCTCGGGTGGCGAGCTTTCGCGTTTTCTTCTGGCGTTGAAGGTGGCGCTTGCCGATCGCGGCTCGGCGCCGACGCTGGTCTTCGACGAGATCGACACGGCGGTCGGCGGCGCCGTCGCCGACGCCATCGGCCAGCGCCTGGCGCGGCTCGCCGGGCGCGTCCAGGTGCTTTCGGTTACCCATGCGCCGCAGGTCGCCGCGCGCGCCGGCGCGCATTATCTCATCACCAAATCGGGCGGAGCCGACAAGGTATCGACCGGGGTTGCAGCGTTGCGGGATGGCGACCGCAAGGAGGAGATCGCGCGCATGCTCGCCGGCGCGACGGTAACCGACGAGGCAAGGGCAGCGGCCGGCAGGCTGTTGATGGAGAATGCGGCGACCGGCTGAGAAATAGTCGCGGCCAGGCCTCTCTCGCTCGTGGGCGCCGCAAGGACGGCCCATGCCGATCGTTAAAATGTAGGCTTTTCGGCGCACGGGTTCGAAATATGTCCGCGATATCCTGTGAAATGGGCAGGGTGATATTTTTGGGGGCATCAATGCGTATCGGCGGATTGTCGGGTTGGGAATCATCAAGGGCGGCATCGGGTTCCGCAACGCCGATCGGCTCGCCGTCGGCTGAACAGGCGGCCCGCAAGGCCGACATCGAGAATGCGCGTTCAACCGCGCTGTCGGCGCTTCACAATGATCGCTTCAGCTCCATGCTGGCGCAAATTGGCGATCCCGCTTTTGGCGACGCGCTCATGCGCATACGGCCGGCGGAGAGCGGGGCGAACGCCACGTTGCCCACCGTTCAGGCGCGCTACGCCGAAAACGGCGAATAGCGATTTCGAGCACGACATAAGACAACCCTGACGGTCGCGCCGTCGGTGGCTGACAGGAGCCTGTTGGCGGCTGTCCGAATGGGATGGAATGCCCGGCGCGCCTCCGCTATTTTCCCGTTGGGATGCGATGCGTATTCCGCGTGAGATCATGCGACGGGGTCCGAAGTGCCGCCAAAATCCGACAAGCCGGTTGAAACGCTGACACAGCAAAGAGGCCGAGGACGAACTGGCGCGGCTGGCAGAGGCAATCGCGGCCGCCGATATCGCCTACCATCAGAACGACGCGCCCGAGATCACCGACGCCGAATATGATGCGCTGCGCATCCGCAACGCCGAGATCGAGAAGCACTTCCCCGATCTGGTGCGGCTCCGACAGCCCGACGGGCTCGGTCGGTGCGCCGCCTGCCGAGGGCTTTGCCAAGGTTCGCCACGCCGTGCCGATGCTCAGTCTCGCCAAGGCTTATACAGATCAGGACGTGGTCGACTTCATCGAGCGCGGCCGCCGCTTCTTCGAGCGCGACAAGGACCTCGACACTCGCCTTCACGGCGGAGCCCAAGATCGATGGGCTTTCGGCGTCGCTGCGCTATGAGAACGGCGTGTTCGTGCAGGGCGCGACGCGCGGCGACGGTACGGTCGGCGAGGACATCACCGCCAATCTCAGGACCATCGCCGACATCCCGCACAAGCTCGAAGGTTCGGGCTGGCCGGAGATCGATCGAGATCCGCGGCGAGGTCTACATGACTTATGCCGAGTTCGAGGCGCTCAAGGAGCGGTCGGCGGCGACCGGCGGCCAGGACTACGTCAACCCGCGCAACACGGCGGCTGGCTCGCTGCGCCAGAAGGACCCCGCTGTCACCGCCAGCCGCAACCTCAAATTCTTCGCCTATGCCTGGGGCTACACGACGGCCGATCCGGCGCCGACCCAATATGAGCGGTGCAGAAATTCGCCGAATGGGGCTTCAAGATCAGCCCGCTGATGGTGCGGGCGAGGTCGGTCGAGGAGCTGATCGCCCAATACCAGTTGATCGAGGAGAAGCGCTCCTCGCTCGGCTACGATATCGACGGCGTCGTCTACAAGGTCGACCAGCTCGAACTGCAGCGCCGCTGGGGTTTTGTCAGCGGCGAGCCGCGCTGGGCGATCGCCCACAAATTCCCGGCCGAGCAGGCGACGACGACGGTCAGGAAGATCGACATCCAAGTCGGCCGCACCGGCACGCTGGCGCCGGTGGCGCGGCTGGCGATCCGGTCACCGTAGGCGGTGTCGTCGGTCGAAAACGTTACGCTCCACAATGAGGACTATATCAACGGCCTCGACTCGAACGGCGAGCCCATCCGCGACGGGCAAGCGACATCCGCATCGGCGACACGGTGGTCATCCAGCGCGCCGGCGACGTCATTCCGCAGATCGTCGACGTCGTCATCGACAAGCGGCCTGCCGATGCGGAGCCCTATGAATTCCCGCACACATGCCCGGTCTGCGGCTCGCCGGCGACGCGCGAGGTCAACGAGAAGACCGGCAAGGAGGATTCGCGGCGGCGCTGCACCGGCGAACTGATCTGCCCGGCGCAGGCGGTGGAGCGGCTGCGCCATTTCGTGTCGCGCGGCGCGATGGATATCGAGGGGCTCGGGCGCCGAGAACATCGACCTGTTCTTCAATGCCGGGCTGATCGAGACGGCGGCCGATATCTTCACGCTCAAGGACCGGCGCGAGGCGGTGCGGCAAGGCGCTGTTCGAGCGGCGCGAAGAGCAGGCGCGCGAGCGCGAGGCGGCCAACGGGCGAAACCCGCAAGAAGGTGCTGTCGGCGGACGAGCGCACCTATGAAGGCCTCGACAAGCTGTTTGCCGCCATCGACGCGCGGCGCAAACCGGAACTCGATCGCTTCATCTTCGCGCTGGGCATCCGGCATGTCGGCGACACGACGGCCGCTCTGCTGGCGCGGACATTTTCGACGGTCGAGGAATTCATCCGCGTCGGCAAGGAAACGGCTCCGCGGACGATCCGCACACCGTCTTTCCCTCGATCAACGGCATCGGCGACACGGTGATCGGCGCGCTGCGTCGACTTCTTCGGCAATGAGCGCAACGACAAGGTGCTCGAGGCGTTGCTCGATCAAGTCCATCCGCAAGCCCTATGTCGTCACCGTCTCCGCCGACAGCGAGGTCGCCGGCAAGACGGTCGTCTTTACCGGCTCGCTGGAAAAGATGTCCCGCTCCGAGGCCAAGGCGATGGCCGAGCGGCTGGGAGCCAAGGTCGCCGGCTCGGTTTCGGCCAAGACCGATCTGGTCGTTGCCGGCCCCGGCGCCGGTTCGAAGCTGAAGACCGCGACCGAACTCGGCATCGAGGTGATCGACGAGGACACCTGGCTGGAACGGGTGGGAAGCTCTGTCTGATGGCTGCAAATTTTCGTGGCTTCGGCGACAAGGCCATCCCCTTCCTCAAGGCGCTCGACTTCCATCAGAGCCGCGAATGGTTCCAGGACAACCGGGCGCTGTTCGAGAGCCAGTTGCGCGAGCCGCTTGGCGACCTGGTCGAGGTGCTGACGGAGCGGTTCGACGCGGTTGGCCTCGGCCTCAAGGGCGACCGCAAGAAGTCGCTGTTTCGCGTCAACCGCGATGTCCGGTTCGCGAAGGACAAGAAGCCCTACAACACCCACGTCTCGGCCATCCTGTCGCCCGCCGGAACCAAGATGGAAGAGGGGGTGCTGTTCATCCGTTTCGGCATCGACGATTGCCGCATGGCCATTGCCTGGTGGCAGCCGAGGCCCGAGTTGTTGACGGCGATGCGGCACGCGATCGCACAAAGGCCGGCGGATTATCGCGGCATGGTCGCGGCGCTCGCGAAGAACAGGCTGTCGCTCGATGGCGAGGGCGCGCTGAAGCGCATGCCGCGTGGGTTCGACGATGTTGCCGACCCCGAATTGGCGTCCGCCATCCGCAACCGGCACTTCGTCACCCGCGAAGCGATCGACCCGGCCGGCATCCACCGCCCCGAACTGGCCGGCGACATCGTCGAATTCGCCCTGCGCGCCAGACCGCTGCTCGAATGGGGCCGGGCGATCGAGGCGGCGCTATAGCGGCGCTATGCAAGCTCCATGAAGGCCATGGCGGCGTGCGGGGCGCGAATCTTGCCCTCGTGGATGAAATAGACGAACACGTCGCGCGGCTCTTTCGCGGGCTTGTGCGACGTGTCGGCAAGCGGCAGATCGTCCGGCTGGCCGCCTTCCGCCCATTCCTTCGCCCGCTCCATCCAACGGTCGAGTTCCTTCGGCTTGTAGGCGGTGGGGATATCGTCCTCGCCCTTCTGCAGCCGCGCATAGACGAAATCGGCCGTCACGTCGGCGAATTCGGGATAGGTGTGGTGATGCGCGTAGCAGATCGCCAAGCCGTGCTTTCGCGCCAGCGCGACGAATTCCGGCACGGCGAAGGAGGGGTGTCGCACTTCCAGCACATGGCGCAGCTTCAAGCCGCCAATCTTCTCCGGCAATAGCTTGAGGAAGCCCTCGAAATCGTCCGGCTCGAATTTTTTCGTCGGCGCGAACTGCCAGACGAGAGGCCCGAGCTTTGGCCCGAGTTCCTCCAGCCCCTGGTCGAAGAATTTCTTCATCGACTCGCCGGCCTCGGCCAGCACCTTTCGGTTGGTGACGAAGCGGTTGCCCTTGATGGAGAAGACGAAGTTTTCGGGCGTCTCCTCGGCCCATTTGGCGTAGGTCGCCGGCCTGAAGCCAGAATAGTAGGTGCCGTTGACCTCGATGGTAGGCACCTGCCGCGAGGCATAGGAGAGCTGTTTCGCCTTCGCCAGTTTGTCGGGGTAGAAACTGCCTTCCCACGGCTCGAAGGTCCACCCGCCCATGCCGGCGCGGATCGTGCCTGCCGCCTTCGTTTCTGCCAAGGAACTATCCTCCCGATTTGTCAGAGACCGATTTCGTCAGAGAGATTGTATCCCGGGCGTAGGGGCGTTCAATCATCGCGAAGTCGAATAGTGGGGGCTTACGCCGCACTCCTGACAAAAGGCTGCTTCCGACCCGGCAGGACCTGCCCGGATTTCCGTCCAGTATCGTCTACCGCGTCGGCACCGGCGAGGGATCCGGCTGAGGTACCGGATCGGGCGGCAACGGGCCGGGCGGCGGCGTCGGTCCCGGCATGGGGATCGGCTCGGTGCCGGTATTGAGGATCCGCCGCGGCGGCGTGTGGGGCGTGGAACGTGGCGTGGCCATCTCGGTTGCTCCGTGTGTCAGGGAACAATCCGGGGAGAGCGGCAAGGTTCCAGGGGGGGAGCAAAGGGCCGCTCTTGCCCCGCTTTGCGGTTAAGACAACGCGGGTGCCTGCACGGAATGACAACGTTTGGGATTGGCAGCCGCGTCGACGCCGCCCACTATCTACCCCCGTTGCGGGGGAGAAAGCGAATTCTTGGCCTTGGCGAAGCAGGCCTTAGAGTTCGCAAGAAGGGGAAACTGCAGGGAGGATTGATGGCTACCCAGTCGCTCACAGGCCGTCGCAGCCGCCCAGAACGTGGAACATAGAGACCACCAGCTTAAGGCTTGGCACGGGTAGCAACGCCCACGCCAGCTTCGCTACATAATGTGTCCATATTCTAAGAGTAGGTAGATAATCCTATGGCTGAGACCTCGATAGAATGGACTGACGCAACGTGGAACCCTGTGGCGGGTTGCACGATCCTGACTGCTGGTTGCACGAATTGCTACGCTATGCGTATGGCAGCGCGACTTGAAGCTATGGGAGTGGAGAAGTACGCCGGCCTCACGCGGAAATCCGGCGGGCGGGCGAAGTGGACCGGTAAGGTTTTCCTCGATCGCAAGTCCTTAGCTATCCCAACGAGCTGGCCTAAGCCGCGCCGGGTATTCGTGAACTCGATGTCTGACTTGTTCCATGCCGAGGTTCCGGCAGACTTCATAGCGGAAGTCTGGCAGGTGATGGCCGACACACCTCGGCATACGTACCAGATTCTCACCAAACGACCCGACCGTATGATCGACATCTTGCCATCGTTGCAGAAGCTTCCAAACGTATGGCTCGGGACAAGCGTTGAGGATGAAAGAGTGCTGTATCGGGTGGAGGAAATGCGCCGAGTTCCGGCGTCAGTCCGCTTCATTTCCTTCGAGCCGCTGATCGGTTCGGTTGCTGGGGCCGATCTTACCCATATCCATTGGGCAATCGTCGGCGGCGAGTCGGGTCCAAAAGCGCGCCACATGGACCCTGCATGGGTCGATGAGATATTCGATATTTGTGTCCAGTACGGGGTCGCGTTCTTTTTTAAGCAATGGGGCGGCCGCAACAAAAAAGCAACCGGGCGGTCCTACCGGGAGCGGACGTGGGACGACCTGCCCGAAGCGAGGATATGACTGCCAAAGCGCCGTGCAAGCGTTGTGGCCGCCGTCGAACGATTAGAAACTGCGAAAAATAGAGAAAAGCGCTGAGGACGAGAGTGTGGAGGCAGTGGGAAAGGGTCTAGCACCAATGAGAAGATCGTCTCAAGACGCCGTTTCACGTACGCCTCGAGTCCGGCCACATCGGCGTTTCGTTGTCTCACCTCGATAGGATCAAGGCCTTCCAGAAGTGTTTGTGCAGAACTAATGGGACTATAGAGCTCGCGTTCCCACTCGTCCGTACCAAGCATGCGCGTCAGCGCTCGCCGCTTATGATCGTCTACAGAATTGATGTTGCGCGCCGCCTGCCGATAAAGTCCTGATAGGGAGAAGAGATACCAAACGTCGATGGCTCGGGTTTCAGCTAGTCGGCCGTGAAGAACGCGATCTTGGCGGATTGTGAGTTTAGTCGAACGTCGGTCGAGCGTTTGTGATCGAGGTCCGCGCTACGGTAGCGCTGAGCGTGGCCAGGATCAAGGCGCAAAAAACTCTCAGCCATGCCAGGAGCAGGCGGATGTTGTGTCCGGCGGCGACGAGGATGACGTTGATGGCGTCGCCCTGGGCGCCCTTCAGCCAATGACGTTCCAGTTTCCCGTCGGCCTTGGTGTGTCCGATGATTGGTTCGACGGCGCTCCGCCGTCTGAGTTCGCGCTTAACGGTCGGCGAGGCGATACCGCGGGTGTTGGACAGGTAAACCTGCGGTGTGGCCAGGCGGTGCCCACGATAGCCACGGTCAACGTAGGCGCGCTCGACCGTGACGCCGGTGAGGCGTTCAACCTGGGTGATCTGGCTTTGTAGGGTATGGCCATCATAGGGCAAACCGGGGCAGGCTTGGGCGCCGACGATGAACTGTCCGCCCCTGGCGCGGGCGTTGGTGACCGCGAAGGACGCCTTGACCCCAAACTCATAACGAGTGCGAGCCTTGCCCTTGGCGATGCACTCCACCTCCGGAGCATGCAGGGCATAGAGCTTGTTGGGGTCGCCGGTCTTCTGTGCGAGCAGCCGGGTGATCGGTTCGGCGACCGGCCGAAAGGCCGCCTCGAGATCCGGCCGACCGGCAATCTTGCGGCCGATGTCGCGATAGAGCCGGCCGACAAAGGTGCGCATACGGCGGACTTCACGCAGCGCCTGCTTGTGGCCACGGGTGTGGATCAGCCGTGAGACCTCGCGTCGGGCGCGGCTCGCCAGCCGCACGAAGGATTGACGAAGCACCAGGCCATGTTGCCTGGCGAAACGGTTCAACCATTCCACCGCACGCAGCAGCAGGCCACTGTCGGTCGGGTGCGCCACGGCCTTGGTCTGGGCGGTCGTATCGATGGTTATGCGTTCAAACTTGCCAGCATCCACCGCCTTGGCCTTCTGGGCTGCCGTGAGGGTCTCGGCCAACAATTCCTCCAGCTTGTTCTGGCCAATCCGGCGCCGCCAGCGCGTCATGGATGAGCGGTCCAGCGGCAGCTTGTGCTGGAAATAGGTTTCGCCGCAGAAGACCTGGAAATAGGGGTTTTCCAGCCACTGGGCGCAGACCGCATCGTCGGACAGGCCCTTGGCGTGCTGAAGCAGATGCAGCCCGGCCATCAGCCGTGTCGGCAATCCCGGCCGCCCTGTCTTGTCCACATAGAGCCCGCCAAACGCCGCGTCGAAGCGGTCCCAGTCGATCAGCCCGGCCAGCCGGACCAGTTCGTGGCGACCATCCACAATCGCATCCAGCCGAGAGCGGAACAGGTCTTCATTGCGGGTCTTTGACGGCAGCTTCGGACGCATCGGGCCCTCCACGGTTTCAACCCGAGGAGAGAATCACACTTCTCAGATGCCGAAAACCTCAAATCCGGGAGCTCGACGAAATCACAAGCTTTTGCGCGCCAAAGGCCTAAACCCTTGCGAAAGCGAATACTTGAAACCGCCGAAAACCCCAACCAGCGCAGGCAGTTGCAGGTTGTTCACGACCGACCAGCTATAGCCTTCAAGGTTTCCCACTCGACCTGCATGCCGTAAGGATCCAGGAACATCACCGCGCGAGTGCTCTTCCATCCGTCCCACTTGATCTCGTTCTGGATCAGGCGATTTGCGTCGCCCTCCAAAATGTCGATGTTGTGGCCTGTGTACTCCGCTTTCAGCCTTTGGAGAGCAGCGCAATGCTCAGCACTAACATCCATGAAGACCAGCCGATCGAAAGCGGGCGTTACGTCCAGAGCGATCCTTGCCGAGCCTCGACGGGTCTCAGTCCGCGCGGGCGCTGGAGCGTCGAATAGGTCGCCATCTCGGGCTTCAACGCGGACGGTTCGGCTTCCCGTGCCAGCGAAAGCATCAATGTACCAGAGTTGATCGAACTTTTTGCGCAGCGCGGACATGTACGCGCACAAATACTTCTCGACCAGTTCCAGTTTTATCTCGGTGTGTTGACCACCAAATTCGTGTTCTTCGCCCGCCATAGCTTTCCCCTTGGCGTACAAAACACGAATCGTGGCTACATGTCATCAACAATGCAAATGGATAAGCTTAATCACGCGATCAAGAGTGGCAACCTGCTACTCCGCCGCTTCCCTTTTCCTTCCCGGCCGTCGCTCCAGCAGTTCCTTCAGAAACTGGCCCGTGTAGCTTCTTGGTTCGGCGGCGATGTCTTCCGGCGTGCCTGAAGCCACCAGTTCGCCGCCGCCGTCGCCGCCCTCAGGGCCGAGGTCCAATATCCAGTCCGCGGTCTTGATGACTTCGAGGTTGTGCTCGATGACGACCACTGTGTTGCCCTGGTCGACCAGTTCGTGCAGCACTTCCAGAAGCTTGGCCACGTCGTGGAAATGTAGGCCGGTCGTCGGCTCGTCGAGGATGTAAAGCGTCTTGCCGGTCGCCTTGCGCGACAGTTCCTTGGCCAGCTTGATGCGCTGCGCCTCGCCGCCCGACAGCGTGTTGGCCTGCTGGCCGACATGGATGTAGCCGAGGCCGACTTTCGCCAGCGTCTGCAATTTGTCGCGCACGCCGGGAACGGCGGCGAAGAACTCGGCGCCTTCCTCCACCGTCATGTCGAGCACGTCGGCGATCGACTTGCCCTTGAAGGTGACCTCCAGCGTCTCACGGTTGTAGCGCTTGCCGTGGCAGACGTCGCAGGTGACGTAGACGTCGGGCAGGAAGTGCATCTCGATCTTGATGACGCCGTCGCCCTGGCACGCCTCGCAGCGGCCGCCCTTGACGTTGAAGGAGAAGCGGCCGGGCTGGTAGCCGCGCGCCTTGGCCTCCGGCAGGCCGGCGAACCAGTCGCGGATCGGCGTGAAGGCGCCGGTGTAGGTCGCCGGGTTGCTGCGCGGGGTCCGTCCAATCGGCGACTGGTCGATGTCGATCACCTTGTCGAGAAATTCGAGGCCCTCGATGCGGTCGTGCTCGGCGGGGTGTTCACGCGAGCCCATGATGCGGCGCGAGGCGGCCTTGAACAGCGTCTCGATGAGCAGGGTCGACTTGCCGCCGCCCGAAACGCCGGTGACGCAGGTGAAGGTGCCGAGCGGAATTTCCGCCGTCACGTTCTGCAGATTGTTGGCGCGCGCGCCGACAATGCGGATGCGTTTCTTCTTCAGCGGGCGGCGCTCCGCCGGCATGGGGATCTCGCGCGCGCCGGAAAGATACTGGCCGGTCAGCGAATTGGGATTGGCCATGATCTCGGCCGGCGTGCCATGCGCGATGATGCGCCCGCCATGGATGCCGGCGGCCGGGCCAACGTCGAAGACATGATCGGCGTGCAGGATTGCATCCTCGTCATGCTCCACGACGATGACGGTGTTGCCGATGTCGCGCAAATGCTTGAGCGTGTCGAGCAGGCGGGCATTGTCGCGCTGGTGCAGGCCGATGGAGGGCTCGTCGAGCACGTAAAGCACGCCGGTCAGGCCCGAGCCGATCTGCGAGGCAAGGCGGATGCGCTGGCTCTCGCCGCCAGAAAGCGTGCCGGAATTGCGCGACAGGGTCAGATAGTCGAGGCCTACATCGTTGAGGAACCGCAGGCGCTCGCGTATCTCCTTGAGCACGCGGGTGGCGATCTCGTTCTGCTTGTCGGTCAGCTTCTCGGGGAGTTCGGCAAACCAAGCGTTGGCGTTGCGGATCGACATTTCCGTCACTTCGCCGATATGCTTGCCGGCGATCTTCACCGCCAGCGCCTCCGGCTTCAGCCGGTAGCCATGGCAGGCGGGGCAGGGGCTGGCCGACATGAAGCGCTCGATCTCCTCGCGCATCCAGGCCGAATCCGTCTCCTTCCAGCGCCGCTGCAGATTCGGCACCACGCCCTCGAAATTCTTGGCGGTCTTGTAGGCGCGCAAGCCGTCATCATAGTTGAACGTGATCTTGCGATCGCCGGTGCCGTTGAGGATGGCGGTCTTCGCGTCTTCCGGCAGGTCCTTCCATTTGTCGCCGAGCTTGAAGCCATAGGCCGCGCCGAGCGCTTCCAGCGTCTGCGTGTAATAGGGCGAGGAGGATTTCGCCCATGGAGCGACGGCGCCGCTGCGCAGCGTGACGTTGTCGTCGGGCACCACCAGCAGCGGATCGATGGCGCGCTGGCTGCCGAGCCCGTCGCAGGTCGGGCAGGCGCCGGTCGGGTTGTTGAAGGAGAACAGGCGCGGCTCGATCTCGGTGATGGTGAAGCCGGAGACGGGACACGCGAACTTTTCGGAAAACAGCAGCCGTTCATGCGTCTCGTTGGCGGATTTGTTGGCGCTGCCGCCCTCGGCGGTTTCCTCCGGCGGCAGCGGCTTGTCGGCGAATTCTGCGACCGCGATGCCATCGGCGAGCCGAAGCGCCGTCTCGATGGAATCGGCGAGCCGCGTCGCCAGATCGGGCCGCACGACGAGGCGGTCCACCACCACGTCGATGTCGTGCTTGTACTTCTTGTCGAGCGCCGGCACGTCGCCCATTTCGTAGAAGACGCCGTCCACCTTGACGCGCTGAAACCCCTTCTTCTGCAGTTCGGCGAGTTCCTTGCGGTATTCGCCCTTGCGGCCGCGCACGATGGGCGCCAGCAGGAAAAGCCGCGTTCCTTCCTCCAGCGCCAGAACGCGGTCGACCATCTGGCTCACCGTCTGGCTCTCGATGGGCAGGCCGGTGGCCGGCGAATAGGGGATGCCGACGCGCGCGAAGAGCAGGCGCATGTAGTCGTAGATCTCGGTGACGGTGCCGACGGTGGAGCGCGGATTGCGGCTCGTGGTCTTCTGCTCGATGGAGATGGCCGGCGACAGCCCGTCGATCTGGTCGACGTCGGGCTTCTGCATCATTTCGAGGAACTGGCGCGCATAGGCGGACAGGCTCTCGACATAGCGCCGCTGCCCCTCGGCATAGATCGTGTCGAAGGCGAGCGACGATTTGCCGGAGCCCGACAGCCCGGTCATCACGGTCAGGCTGTCGCGCGGAATGTCGAGATCGACGTTTTTCAGATTATGTTCGCGCGCGCCGCGAACCGAAATGTATTTCTGGTCGGCCATGCTGCCGCTTTCTCATCCGGAAGTCAGGGATGGCGCGGTGGGAAGCCGGCCGATCCCTCATGTAGGTATTTTCGCCGCCGCGTCGAGACGCGCGCCTCTCGGTTCAAGCTTTATCCGGTTTGGCGCGGGACCGGCAAGCGTCAAGAACAAAGGCCGAACGCCCTCCTGACACCGTTATGGCAGGAGAAGCGTCGATCACATTGATTGTAACAATGGCGGAAATGTTTGACGAAGCCGAACATCGGGACCACACTGAATTTGTCTCAATCGACGCCGTTTGCCGTCATCAGGACCGAGCTTGCGAGGCGCCGCAAGCCAGCGAATGCCGCATCGATGGAGGCAGGAGCAACAACACGGGAGCGAGGCATGAATCCACCTGAGAGTCTCCGAAGGCTCCATCCTTGTCGTGGAGCCGCGGCAGGCAAGGCCTAGCACCGCGAGCGGCGTTTGGACGCCTGTCGATATTCCCCACATCGCAGAGACGATAAGTCGGGTCTGCGGCTGAAACCCGCGATGCACCCGAAAAACAAGCTGGCAGGATGGCCGGCGAGTGTTGGCGAAGAGCCACGAAAGCCCCGCGCGCCTTGGAAGACAGGCGGCGGGGCATTGTTTTTTTGGTGGTGGTGCGCGTCACCCTTGGCCGTGCGTCCTTCGAGGCTCTCCGTCGACAAGCTCAGGAAAGCACTGAAGCCCTGCGGAAGCAGGTCGTGCGATTTCTCCTGCCGACAGTCTCACGCCGCCACACCGTCCTGCCGCGTGTCGTAGACATGGTCGACGAGGCCCCACGCCCTGGCTTCCTCGGCGGTCATGAAATGATCGCGGTCGAGCGTGCGTTCGACCTCCTCGACCGAACGGCCGCAATGCTTGGCATAAAGCTCGATCATTCGGTGCTTGACCTTGACGATATCGGCGGCATGGCGCTCGATGTCGGAGGCCTGACCCTGGAAGCCGCCGAGCGGCTGGTGGACAACGACGCTGGAATTGGGCAGCGCGATGCGCAGCCCCGGTGTTCCGGCCATAAGGAGGAAGGACGCCATCGACCGCGCTGTGCCCATGCACACGGTCGAGACCGGGCATCTGATGTAGCGCATGGTGTCGTAGATGGCGAAACCGCTGGTCACCATGCCGCCGGGCGAGTTGATATAGAGCGCGACCTCCTTCTTCGGATTGTCGGATTCGAGCGACAAGAGCTGGGCGCAGACCAGCGCCGCCATGTTGTCCTCGATCGGTCCGTTGACGAAGATGATGCGCTCGCGCAGCAGGCGCGAGAAGATGTCGAAGCTGCGTTCGGCACGGCTCGATTGCTCGATCACCATCGGCACCAGATTGGCATGAACTGTCATCGGGAAGGTTCCTTAAGCCGCGCGCGCCATGCGCGGGGCGTTGGCTGGGAGAGGGCGAGATTTTCCGGTCACAGATCGGCCGAGCCACATGCGGCAGCCAAGATCGCCGGCCATGGCGACCGCTGGTGTGGCCCTCGCGGCCAGCCCGCTATGGACAATCGTTAGCCGCGTGCCGCCATCCCTTGTTTCGGCGAGCGAGAAGCGGACGACGCTGTCGAGCTCGGCGCCTTCGCGCCAGGCGTAGCGGATAGTATGCGGCGGCTCGGCGTCGATGACCGCGTAGTCGATCCGGGCCTCCGGCTCCGCAGCGTCCTCGACTTGTTCGTGTGCCTGCGGCGTCATCCAGCGCGCCACCAACGCCGGATCGGACACGGCGCGCCAGACCTTTTCGCGTGGCTCATCCAGATCGTACTCAAAGCGCAGCGTGTCCGGCTCGTGGTCTTCTGGGTGCTGCTTGTTCATGGGTCCATTTCCTTCAATACGCTCTTCAGTTTCTCGATGCGTTCGGGCCAGAAGGCGCGGTAGCGCTCGATCCAGTCGACCAGCGGAGCGAGCCCGTCGGGTTCCATCCGGTAATAGGCGAAACGGCCATCGCGCCGCTCGGTGACCAGTCCCGCCGCTCGCAGCACCGCCAGATGCTGAGAGATCGCTGGTTGCGACACGGGCAATCCCCGGCGCAATTCCGATACGCTCATCTCACGGAGGGAAAGCCGCTCGTAGACGGCTCGTCGCGTCGGGTCGCCAAGGGCGCGAAAGATTTCGGATTCGATCATGGGAAAAGAATAAGCAAAGACTTATTCAATAAGCAACCGCTTATTTGTTGAATTCGGAGGCTGACCGTCCCTATGCATCGTCGGGCGAGGAGGTCACGGCGGCAAGTTCCGCGTTGACATCAGAACAAAAAAAGAACAAAAATGGCTGTGGATAGTCCTCTGGCAGTGGTCGGCATGGTCGACTCACTGCCCGGACGGTGCGAAAGAAGGCTGGTTTCGGACAAGCGTGGAGAAGTGTCATGGCGGGTAGCGTGAATAAGGTCATCCTGGTTGGCAATCTGGGAGCCGATCCCGAGATCCGGCGGCTGAATTCGGGCGACCCGGTCGTCAATCTGCGGATTGCCACCTCGGAAAGCTGGCGCGACAAGAATTCCGGCGAGCGCAAGGAAAAGACCGAGTGGCACCAGGTCGTCATCTTCAACGACAACCTCGCCAAGGTCGCCGAGCAGTACCTCAAGAAGGGCATGAAGGTCTATGTCGAGGGCCAGTTGCAGACGCGCAAATGGGAGAAGGACGGCATCGACCGTTACTCGACCGAGATCGTGCTACAGAAATTCCGTGGCGAACTGCAGATGCTGGATTCGCGCGGGCAGGGCGGCGACAGCCAGGTTGGCTATAGCGGTGGCGGTCAAAGCCGGGGCGGCTCCGATTTCGGCCAGTCGGGTCCGGGCGATTCCGGACGCGGCGACAGCGGCCGAAGCGGCGGCGGCGGTTTTTCCCGCGATCTGGACGACGAAATACCCTTCTGATCGCCAGCGTGCGTCCTGCGCGATCATCAATTTTTCCGGCCAGACCAAAATATCGCCGCGCCTTTCAGCGCGGCGATATTTTGTTGGCGCAGCCGGTCCGATCGCGCTCTTCACGATTTGTGACGATTCAGCAACACCTTTCCTGTAAGCAATGCGCCGACAGGGCACGGGGGCGAATTGCCCATTTCCCGCCATAAACCCGGCGCACCTCAAAACCGTCTTTTGGTGCAGCGGTATGAAGCGCCGAAGAAGTGGTCGCGGCTAGCGCGACGGGATGTGTGATGGACGCAAGGACGATTTCCCAAACCGGGTTGGCCCGCTGCGATGCGACGGCAGGGTCTGCGCGCTTTGGCGTCGTCAGGTTGCCGACGTGGCGGAAGAAATCCATCACCTTGGCGACCCGCTCGAAGAAGGCTGTCCTGTTTGGCGCCGTCGCCGTGGTGGCGGTATCGGTCAGCGGTTTGGCGCATGCGTTCGACGCCAAGAGCTTCGAAAAGGAGAAGACCAGTCCGTGGGCCGTCTTCCGTCTGGGTTTCTCCGCCTACAAGAACGGTCATAAGGGCGAGGCGATCGAGGCTTACCGCTACGCCGCCGACAAGGGCCAGGTCGGAGCAAGCTGGAAGCTCGCCAAGATGTATGCTTCTGGCGACGGCGTGGCGCGCGACGATTACGAGGCTTACAAATTCTTCAGGCGGATTGTCGAAGACGACGTAGAGCCCGGCAGCCCCGACGAAAGCTATGTCTCCGATGCGCTGGTGGCGCTCGGGAATTATTCAAGAACCGGAATCCCCGGGACACCGGTGACGCCTAATCCGTCCGCCGCGCAAGACTTCTATATGCGTGCGGCGGCGACCTATCGCAACCCGGCCGCGCAATACGAAATCGGCAAGATGTTCCTGACGGGCGACGGTGTGAAGGAGAGCATCAAGCAGGCCGGCCGCTGGCTTCAGCTTGCGGCGGAAAAGGGTCATGCCGGCGCGCAGGCGACGCTCGGCAACCTTCTGTTCCAGAGCGGCCGGATCGTGCGTGGTCTGGCGATGATGACGGAGGCGCTCAGCCATGCCTCCGCCAGCGATCTGCCATGGATACGGCAAATGCAGGAAGAAGCTTTCGCCCTCGCCGGCGAGGGCGACCGCCGCACGGCAATCGCGCTGGCCGACAGCATGCGTGATGGCGCGGCCGGCAACTAGGCCGCTTTGCGAACTCGGCTATCTGCGAAGATCAGGAATGTTCCGGCTGTGATTTCGTCAGCGGGAAAGACATGTGAATGTCTGGCCGGTCCGGAAAGCTCTCGCGTAGCTCCGCCGTCGGGCAACCATCCTGGACTTTTATCCACGATGAGTTGTTGAGCATCATCCCGCATCGCGCCAGTTCCGCCCCGGAAGACAGATGCAGGCAGGCTATTTCGCCGTGATGGAAGATGCGGCCATTGGCGACGCATTTGCAGTCGGCATGTGCGGGAGAGACCGCCAAAGCCGCGAAAACCGATAGGCAGGACAGCCAAACCGCTTTCATGATCGCCAATCATAGCACGATCCAGCGGAAAGACGAACAATATCGGCAAAGTAGGGGACTGAAATGCGCTCTTTGCCGGGATGGCAGGGCGGTGGTTTATTCTGGCCGAGTCTCATCGGCGCGTCATGGCGATGCCTTTCGGCAGAAACTTCAATGGCCCGAGGCGCGCGTCAAGGCTTACCCGAACCCCAGTTCCAAGACCACGGGCACATGGTCGGACGGTTTTTCCCAGGAACGCGCGTGCTTTTCGATGGTCGCGGAGACCAGGTGGTCCGCGGCTTCCGGCGACAGCATCAGATGGTCGATGCGGATGCCGTTGTTCTTCTGCCAGGCACCGGCCTGATAGTCCCAGAAGGTGTAGGTGTCCTTGGCGTCGGTCACGGCGCGCACCGCCTCGGTGAAGCCCAGATTGGAGAGACTGCGAAAGGCGGCCCTGGTTTCCGGCAGGAACAGCGCGTCATTTACCCACATTTCCGGGCCGCTTGGCGTCGATCGGTTCTGGAATGACGTTATAGTCACCGGCCAGTACCAACGGCTCCTCGAGCGCCAGCCGGTCCTCGGCCCATTGGTTCAGCCTTGCCATCCAGCCAAGCTTGTAGGGAAATTTCGCGGTGTCGACCGGGTTGCCGTTGGGCAGATAGAGCGAAACGACGCGCAGGGCGCCTTTGTCGGTCGAAAACACCCCTTCGATGAAGCGGGCCTGCTCGTCGGCATCGTCGCCCGGCAGGCCGCGATTGACCTCGTCGAACCGGTGTCTTGGAAAGCAGGGCCACGCCGTTGAAGCCCTTCTGCCCATGCGTCTCGACATGGTAGCCGAGCGCCTCGATCTCGGCGCGGGGGAATTGTTCGTCCACCGATTTGATTTCCTGAAGGCAGACAATGTCGGGCGCGCTCTCCTGCAGCCAGTGCAGCAAATTTCCGATGCGCGCCTTGACGCCGTTGATGTTCCAGGTGGCGATTTTCATGGAAATCCGTCGGTAGTTTCAAAGGTGTTGCCGGCAATCTTGCCCGCAGCCAATCCTGCACCAACGGCCTTGGGAAGGGAACCTGAATCAGCCATGCAAGCAATGGGCTGTGAATACCCATCTTCCTGGGCGCCTCTCCCAAACGCATGAACCCGGTATGAACAGGGCGCTCAGAGGCTGTTCAATACGTTCGGGTTAGCGTTCTCAAATCATCCAGCCAAAGGAGATTGAGATGAAAATGAAGACGATTATCCTGGCCTGCACGGCTGCTATGCTCATGGCTCCGGTCGCCGCCGAGGCCGCTTCGATAAACCATCGGCAGGACCATCAGCAGCTCCGCATCATCAAGGGCGTCCATAGGGGCAAATTGACCGTCCAGGAAACCCGCCGTCTCGAGGCGGGGCAGGCGCGGATCGAGCGCATGAAGCGCCACGCCCGCCGTGACGGCGTCGTCACCCGGCGCGAGCGCCATCAGATCCAGGAAGCGCAGAATCGCCAGAACCGGCTGATCCGCCGGCTCAAGCACAACCATCGCAGCTATCTCTAGCCCCTTTTAAGCCGAGGCCGCCGCTATGCGCGCGCGGCCCCGGTCCTTTTGGTATTTGTCCAACGCTCGGTCATTGAAGGAACGAAGGTTGGGTTACCGCGTTTTAATCGGCAAGTCGGCGACGGGCTTGATCCGGAAATGGAGAGCTGCAATGCAAAAGATTTTGGCAACAACTTTCGTCGGGGTGTTTTGCCTTGGATCGGCGGCGCAGGCTGCATCACTAACGATAGAAACTGACCAGCCGCACCACTATCGGCACCACTCCGATAGCGTAGTAGTTGTCCCTGAGCACCGTTACCATCACCGCCGTCACCACTACGTCACGCGTGAAGTAGAGGTTGTTCCTGAGTATCGCCACCACCACCATCGCCACCATTTCCGCTCCGACGAACGGGAAGTAGTGGTGGTCCCGAGCCATCGCCGGCATCATCACGACGATCTCGATAACGACGATTGAGAGTTGAACAGATTGATATCTGAAGCAGCCGCGCATCCGAAATTCGGGTGTGCGGCAGCATATATCGGGTATTGACGTCAACGGTCGTCATCTTGGCTATTGCACTTCGGGGAGCCCGCGCGTCTTTGGTGCAATTCAGATCGAGAAGCTCGTCCCACAGCCGCACGAAGCGACCGCGTTCGGGTTCTTGATCTGGAAAGATTGACCCATCAGATCGTCGACGAAGTCGATGACCGAGCCGCCCATATAGATCAGCGACATCTCGTCGATCAGCACCGTCGCGCCATCGCGGTCTATGGCCATGTCATCTTCATTGCGCGTCTCGGCCAGATCGAATTTATAGGAAAAGCCGGAGCAGCCACCGCCTTCGACCGTGATGCGCAGGCCGATCTTGCCCGGTTCGGAGGAAACGACCTTGGCGATCCGGCGCGCGGCGGCTTCCGTCACCTCTACGCCCTTCATCGCGGTCTTTGCGTCCGTGCCCATGATGCGTCGCCTTGCATTTGCTCTCGTACGATAGGTATGAAGCCGGACGTGGCAAGTCAACCAGCGGCGTTGGGGCATGGCAGACGAGACGCAGGGTCCGGACGGTATCGGTTTCGGCTACAGGCCGCGCGCGGCCTGGGCGTCGGATCCCGCAAAGACGCGGGGCCGTCTTTTTCCGGAACCGGAAAGCCCGACGCGCACGCCCTTTCAGCGCGACCGCGACCGCATCATTCATTCCACCGCCTTTCGTCGCCTCAAACACAAGACCCAGGTCTTCATTGCCGATGAAGGCGATCATTACCGCACGCGGCTGACGCACACGATCGAGGTCGCGCAGATCGCCCGCGCCTTGGGGCGCGCGCTGCGCTGCGACGAGGATCTGGCCGAGGCGGTGGCATTGGCGCATGATTTCGGGCACACGCCCTTCGGCCACACGGGCGAGGAGGCGCTGAATGAAAAAATGACCGCCTGGGGCGGGTTCGACCATAACGCCCAGTCTCTGCGAATCGTCACGCAACTCGAGCATCGCTACGCCGAATTCGACGGCCTCAACCTGTCATGGGAGACGCTCGAAGGACTGGTCAAGCACAATGGCCCGCTCGTTGGCGCCGATGGCGAGGGCCTCGACGGCCCCGTTCCGCCTACCATCGTCGAATATTCAGCGCTTCACGATCTGGAATTGGCGAATTTCGCCAGCCTGGAAGCGCAATGCGCGGCGATTGCCGATGACATCGCCTACGATACCCATGACATCGACGACGGGCTGCGTGCGGGGTTGCTCACCCTCGATATGCTGGAAGAGGTCGAACTGGCGGGCTCTATCCTCCGAGAGGTCCGCGACCGCTATCCCCGCCTCGATCCGGTGCGCACGGGACATGAATTGATGCGCCGCCAGATCACCCGCATGGTCGAGGATGTGATTGGCTCGGCTTCGGCCAATCTGGCGGACATCCGTCCGCGGAGCGTCGAGGATGTTCATGCGGCGGGTCGCGCCGTCGTGACATTTTCCTCGGCGATGCGCGCGGCCGAAAAGGAATTGAAGAGCTTTCTCTACGCCAATCTCTACCGCCATTCGCAAGTGATGCGGGTGCGCGAGGGGGCCGAGCAGATCGTGCATGATCTCTTCGAGGCTTATTTCGCCGATCCGGCGAGTCATGCCGGGGGAGTGGCGGGAAGCGCTGGGGCAGGGCGGCGAAGAGGTCAGGGCGCGGTATGTCGCCGACTTCATCGCCGGAATGACCGATACCTATCGGTGAGGGAACATCGCCGGCTGTTTGACCACACGCCCGATTTAAGCTAGGGCGAGGCAAAATTGGCCGGCGGGCGGTACCGGCGGCCGCACTCCCCATAGGCATCCTCGCATGAATATTTTCGCCGATTTCAACGATCGGATCAAGAAAGCAATACAAGAGCTTGATCTGAAAACGCTAAGTGGCGAGGTGCCTCGACCTTGGGCGCATCGTCGCCGAGCCGCCGCGCGATCCCTCACATGGCGACATCGCGACCAATGCCGCGCATGGTCCTGGCCAAGGCGGTCGGCGACAACCCGCGTGCGCTTGCGGCCAGGATTTGCGAAAAGCTGGCCGCCGACCCCGATATCGCAGCAACCGAGGTTGCCGGGCCCGGCTTCGTCAATCTGCGGCTGGGCCGAGGCGTTCTGGCAGACGCGGCTTGGCGAGATGCTGGATGCGGGAGCCGACTATGGACGTTCCTCCATCGGCGGCGGGCAACCCGTCAATGTCGAATACGTGTCCGCCAATCCGACCGGGCCCATGCATGTCGGCCATTGCCGGGGCGCCGTGGTGGGTGACGCCTTGGCCAATCTGCTTGCTTTCGCAGGCTATTCGGTGACGAAGGAATACTACATCAACGACGCCGGCGCGCAGATCGAGGTGCTCGCCCGTTCGGCATTCCTGCGCTATCGCGAGGCGCTCGGCGAAAAAATCGACAAGATTCCCGCAGGGCTCTATCCGGGAGACTATCTCGTTCCCGTCGGCCAGGCGCTGGCCGGGGAATTTGGCCAAGATCTGCTGCAGATGCCCGAGGAAGACGCGCTGGCCCTCGTTGCCGACCGTACGATCGATGCGATGATGGACATGATCCGGGCGGACCTCGCCCTGCTCAACGTTCATCACGACGTTTTCTTTTCGGAGCGGACGCTGCATGCCAACGGGGCCAACGCGATCCGCTGCGCCATCAACGATCTGACCCTCAAGGGACACGTTTACAAGGGCAAGCTGCCGCCGCCGAAGGGTCAGAAGCCCGAGGATTGGGAAGACCGTGAACAGACGCTGTTCCGGTCGACGGAAGTTGGCGACGACATCGACCGTCCGCTGGTCAAGTCCGATGGCGCCTATACCTATTTCGCCGCCGATGTGGCCTATCTCAAGGACAAGGTGGATCGCGGCTTCGAGGAATTGATCTACGTGCTCGGCGCCGACCATGGCGGTTACGTCAAGCGTCTGGAAGCGCTGGCGCGCGCCATTTCCGGCGACAAGGTCAAGCTCACCGTCGTGCTTTGCCAATTGGTCAAGCTGTTCCGCGACGGCGAGCCGGTTCGCATGTCGAAGCGCTCGGGCGAATTCGTGACATTGCGTGAAGTGGTCGAGGAGGTCGGGCGCGACCCGATCCGCTTCATGATGCTCTACCGCAAGAGTGACGCGCCGCTCGACTTCGATTTCGCCAAGGTGACGGAGCAATCGAAGGACAATCCGGTATTCTACGTGCAGTACGCTTCGGCGCGCTGTCATTCCGTCTTCCGTCAGGCGAGGGGCCATGTAAGCGCCAATGCGGGCGACTTGCCGGCCTTGAAGAAGGCGCTTCACCGGCTGACCGATGAGGAGGAAATCGGCCTTATCCGCAAGCTCGCGGAATATCCGCGTCTCATAGAGGCTGCCGCCGAAGCGCAAGAACCGCATCGGCTCGCTTTTTTCCTTTACGATTTGGCCAGCGCGTTCCACACTCTGTGGAATAGGGGTACTGAAAATCCTGGCTTACGGTTTGTTAAGGTTAACGATCCAGAATTGACCGATGCCAGGCTGGGTCTGGTGCAGGCTGTTCTCGACGTATTGTCGTCAGGCCTGGCGCTAATAGGGGCGGATGCACCTTCGGAAATGCGCTAGGCTGCCGGCAGATCACCTGTCACCAATTGCCCATATTGCGCTGGTAGGCCGAAACGCGCGACGTCGCCGGCGTCCGATGTGTATGAGTGTGGACAAGCATGGCAAACAAGGTGCAACTGAAAGCCTCGGGTGAGCAAGATTTCACCAATGACGATCCGTTTGCAGAATTGACGCGAATAATGGGATTCGATCCACGCGTCCAGCCGACTCCGCATCCCGACGATGATTTCGAGATCGATCTCGAAAAAGAATTGATGGGCGTTTTCGGTACGGGCGAAACGCCCGCCGAAGCAGCTTCTTCTGAGGGTTATCCACAGAAAGTTGTCGGGGATGTTCCCGCCGCCGACGAGATCGATGAGGCGTTCGCTTCCAGTCTCGAGCGGGAACTGAGCGATGATTTCGATATGCTGGACGCGGCGACGGAAGCGGCTGAAACGCCGCTGACGTCTTTTTCCGCCGGCGAAGCGTTTGACGCCGCAGGCACGATGGCCTCCGTCGACATGGATTTCGCAATTTCGCATGCCGATGAGACGGAATGGAAAACGTCTCCCGGCATGGCCGAAAATTTCCAGGAAGATTTGGCTGATGAGAGCGGTCTCGAACTCCATCACGGTGTCGCCGAGGCCGACGAAAACCCCGTTTCGCAGGACTACCGGTCGACCATCTTCGAGACTTCTTCGCTCGATTTGCTAGAAGAGCGCCAGCCGCATCAGGAAACGCAAAAGCCGACACGGTCCTACGGCGCCATCTTTGACATCAGGACGGTGCGGTCCACCACAAGCCGGCATGAAGAAGCCGCGCCGCAGCCGGTCGCGGAGGAAAAACCTGCTCCGCGCGCCAAGGCGGTCGATCCGTTCGACATTTTGGCGGCCCTGGGAACGGAGCGCGGCTATCCGCAGCGGCCGAACCCGTTCGCCCGCAAGAAAGAGCCGCAGGCGGCGCCTGTGGCGCCCCAGTCCGAGCAGGTCGGGGATTTAGAGATCCCCGTTCAGGCGGAAAGCGGCCTGCTGCCCGACGGTCCTGCGGAGGAAGAGCAGCCCTCAGCCGCCATGACGGCCGAGGAAGAACTGCCATCAGCCACCATACCGGCTGAGGAAGAGGAGTATGGATCTTTCGAGCCGCTCGGGGAAGAATTTGAAGCCCCCGCTGCCTCGCCGGCGATGCAGCCCGTGTACGAGGATCAACTGGTTCCCTTCGAGGTGATTTCCGCGGTTAAAGCGCAGGAAGAAGCATTCCTGAAAGAAGATCAGTTTCTTGAAGAAGATGATTTTCAGGCTGTTCCGGAGCCGGATGTAAGCGAATTCGGCTACGATTTACCTTCTTTCGAGATGGCTGACCAGCAGGACGCCGTGGTATCGCGGGTGGCGGAAGCATCGCCCGAAATCGAGACGATGGAAGTGGCCGAGCCGGCCGTCGCTATCGCCGACGATCTGGATATCCCGGTGCCGGACTATCAAACCGAGATACGCGCCGCTCCTGTCTACGACGAGCTGGATCAGGAATTCGAGCAGGCCTTTCAGAAGCTGTCGGTCCATTCCGACGCCATACGCGATGCGGCGACCGTCAGGACCGAAACGCCGGAAAGCTTCAATACGGCCACGGAGATCGAGCAGCTCTTCGCCGAAGAACTGGTCGCTATGGGGGACGCGGCCAGTGTCGCCGCCCACGAGGCCAGAAGCGAGGCAGCGGGAAGTGTAACCGCGGCGGCATACGGCGGCCCAGGATATGTTCATGCCGCCGATCTCGATTTCGATCATGAGGATTTCCTGCCTGACGAATATGCGGCGTCGACCGCCGCCGGTGGAGGATTTGCCGTCGAGCAGGAAGGCGCTTTGAAGCCTGCGCCTCGGCGCGCTCGTCTCGCCAAAAACCAGGGGATGCTCGTCGCCGGGGTCGTTGCCGGTGTTGTCGTTCTGGGCGGGATTGGCGCTTTCGCCCTGTCGCATAGCGGCGGCGACGAGAGCAGCCAGCCCGTGATCCTCAAGGCCGATGCCCATCCGGTGAAGGTCAAGCCCAAGAATCCAGGCGGCATGAATGTCCCGAACCAGGACAACAAGGTCTACGAACGCGTCGAAGACGGCGTTCAGGAAGTTGCGCCGAAGCAGAAGAAACTCGTATCGGCTGAAGAGCAGCCGATCGATGTATCGACGCACACGACCAATACCGCGACGGCGTTGCCCGGCGTGTTCGAGGACGACCAGATCGGAACCTCTGATGACGCGCCCAATGCCAGGACCGGGAAGGACGGGGCATCCCCGGCTGAAGCCAAAACCACTTCACCGACGCCCTCGACCAAGGTCGGCGTGGCCGATGTGATCAATGCGGCCGCAGCTGAGCCGGCGCCCCAACCCAAGGGTGAAGACCGCCTCGCGCCAACGAACGACGCGTCGGCCGGATCCGCCAATAGTGATATCCTTGTGGTTACGCCTCGCCGCGTGAAGACAATGATCGTTCGCGCCGACGGCACCATGGTTCCACGCGAGGACGCTGATGTCACTCCGGTTGAAAAGACGCCTAAGTCGGTTGCCGACGCGGTCATCGAGGCTCCCGCGGCGGCTCTGCCGGCCGCGGCTCCGGTGCCGACCGAGGATCCCCAGATGAAACTTGCCTCCGCCCAGCCGGACGGGGCCGCGCCGGCGGCGCGTTCAAAAACCGACGGCGACGCCATGGCGACGATGGCCAGCGCGAAGGTCGAGCCGGATGCCGCCAAGCCGGCCAAGGCATCGGACGCCTGGACGGAGAAGGCCGCCGACCGCAAACCGCACGATCAAATCAATACGCCGTCGAGGGTGGCGGTGGCCCCATCCCGGCCTTCCGACCAGCCGCTGGACATCGTCGGAGCCAAGCCGCAAAGAGTGGCATCCGCCGAAGCCGCTCCGGCACCCGCTCCGGTCGCCGCCGCTTCGGGAGACTGGTCGGTGCAGATTGCTTCGCAGCCGACCGCCGAGGGCGCGCAGACATCCTATCAGAATCTGGCGCATCGATACGGCAGCGTGCTCGGCGGACACGCCGTCAATATCGTCAGGGCGGATATCGCCGGCAAGGGCACCTATTACAGGGTGCGTATGGCGGCGAATTCCAAGGATGACGCCATCGCCCTGTGCACGAAATACAAGGCCGCCGGCGGCAGTTGCTTCGTCTCCAAATAACACTCTGCCGCTGACATCGTGAACAGTTTGGGGCCGTCGGCGGATGCCGGCGGCCCTTCGCTTTCCTCCGGCATATCGGGGTGGTGCGGCGCGAGCGGCTTCGCGCTATCTTGTCCGCATGAGCGAATCAAAACGCATGATCCTCGGCGCTTCGGGGCTGAGCCTGACGGCCGACGAGAGCGCCTTCTACCGTGACGAGCGGCCATGGGGGTTCATCCTGTTTGCCCGCAATGTCGGCGACGCCGGACAGTTACGCGATCTCGCCGCCGCCCTGCGCGATAGCGTCGAAAGGCCGGACGCGCCAATCTTCATCGATCAGGAGGGCGGGCGAGTGCAAAGGCTGCGGCCGCCGCTCGCGCCGGACTATCCCGCCGCCGGCGCGCTCGGCGCGCTCTATCGCCGAGACCGCGAGGCCGGCCTTCGCGCCGCCTGGCTGATGTCGCGCCTGCACGCCTTCGACCTCATCCGCGTCGGGGTGGACGCGGATTGCCTGCCGGTGCTCGACGTTCCCGTGGAGGGAGCCCATGACGTCATCGGCCAACGCGCCTATGGCAAGGATCCTGAAACGGTGATCGCGCTCGGCCGTGCCGCCGCCGAGGGGCTGTTTTCGGGCGGCATGCTGCCGGTGATGAAGCATATCCCCGGACATGGACGCGCTGGGGTCGATACGCATTTCGAGCTGCCGACAGTGACAGCCTCGCTCAAGGAACTTCGACGCCACGATTTCGCGCCCTTCCAGGCGTTGCGTGACTTGCCTATGGCGATGACCGCCCATGTCGTCTATTCGGCGATCGATCCGGGCAACCCGGCGACCCATTCCGAAAAGGTCGTCGAGGAAATCATTCGCGGCGAAGTCGGATTCGATGGGCTCCTGATGAGCGACGACATCTCGATGAAGGCGCTTTCTGGGGATTTCGCGACAAAGACGGCTGCAATCCTTGCCGCTGGATGCGATGTCGTCCTTCACTGCAACGGCGTGATGGAAGAAATGGAGGCCGTGGCGGCCAAGGCCGATGTGCTTTCCGGCAAGGCGCTGTCGCGGGCCGAGCGCGCGTTGGCGGCGCGGCGGCCGGCGGACGCGACGGTCGAGGCAGCGGCGCGTGCGGAATTCGCCAGATATTTCGAGGCGGCGGCATAAAGGCGATCTGGGGAGACGAACAGCACTTGCCCGACACGACCGGAACACCGATGGACCGCCTTTGGGCGGACAATGACGAGGATCGAGGCGTATCGGAGCCGTCTCTGGTCGTCGATGTCGACGGTTTCGAGGGACCGCTGGACCTGCTGCTGCATCTGGCGCGCAACCAGAAGGTCGATCTGGCGAAGATCTCTATTTTGGCCCTGGCCGAGCAATATCTCCAGTTTATCGAGAGGGCGCGCCGCTTCCGGCTCGAGCTGGCCGCCGACTATCTCGTGATGGCGGCGTGGCTCGCCTATCTCAAATCGAAGCTTTTGATCCCCAAGCAGCCGGGCGACGAGGAAGAGAGCGGCGAGGAACTGGCCGCTGTCCTCCAGTTCCGCCTGAAGCGGCTGGAAGCCATGCGCGAGGCGGCGGCGCGGCTTGTCAACCGCAACCGGCTCGGCCGCGATGTCTTCGCCCGCGGCATGCCGGAGGCTGTCATCGTCGACAAGCGCAACGAATATTCCGCCTCGCTCTACGATCTGCTCACCGCCTACGCCTCGCAGCGCCAGCGTCTGGCCATCACCAATGTCCGCATCGCCAAGCGCGGCGTCTGGTCGCTCAAGGAAGCGCGCGGTATATTGATGCGGCTTGTCGGCAGCTTTCGCGACTGGACGGCGCTGGACAGTTTCCTCATCGATTATCTCGCCAATCCCGGGCAGCGCGCGACGGCCATTGCCAGTTCGTTCGCCGCGAGCCTCGAACTGGTGCGCGAGGGACATCTCGAAGTGCGCCAGGAGCAGGCATTCGCCGCGCTCTACATGCGCTCTAGGCAAGGCTCCAACCCCAATGCCAAACCACTGACGGAGGTTTACGGTGACTGACGGCGGATCAGCGACAGTCGTTCCGTTCATCGACGAGGATGACGACGCAATGGGAACGACCGACAATCCGGCCGAGCAGCTGCACCTCTCCGAGGCGATGCGCATGGCCGAGGCGCTGGTCTTCGCCTCGGCGGAACCGGTGTCGGAAAAGGCGCTCGCCGCGCGCCTGCCCGATGGCATCGACATGGCGCAGGTGATGGCCGAACTGCAGCGGCTCTACGACAAGCGCGGCGTCAATCTCGTGCGCGTCGGCGATGCCTGGGCCTTCCGCACGGCAGGTGACCTGGCTTTCCTGATGAGCCGGGACGCCGTGCAGCAGAAGAAGCTGTCGCGCGCCGCACTCGAAGTGCTCGCCATCGTCGCCTACCATCAGCCGGTAACGCGCGCCGAGATGGAGGATATTCGCGGCGTCGAGACGTCGAAAGGGACGCTCGATCTTTTGCTGGAGACGGGATGGGTGCGCATGCGCGGCCGCCGGCGCACGCCGGGCCGGCCAGTCACTTATGGTACCACAGAGGATTTCCTCGACCATTTCGGCCTGGCCGAGGTTCGCGACCTGCCGGGAATGGAGGAACTCAAGGGGGCGGGATTGCTTTCGCCGCGCATGCCGTCGAATTTTTCGATGCCGGAGCCGCCAGCCGATCCCGACGAACTGACCGAGGACGAGGACCCTTTGACCGACATCGATCTGGAGGAACTCGGCCTGTTGACGCCGCGCGTCGAGGATTAGCGCGGGGGAGGCGGACAGCCAGCGCTCCAAGGTGCGGCGCTTTGTCCGCAATGCGTTCCCGCACTGGCCCTGAAGCGCAAAGTCTGCTCACTCTGTATTTGAAAGATCGGGCGAAAGCGCTTAGATCACCTCGAGGGAAACGTTCGAAAGAGAAATAATATGGGCTCCTTTTCAATCTGGCACTGGATGATCGTGCTGATCGTCCTCCTGCTCCTTTTTGGCCGTGGCAAGATTCCCGATCTGATGGGCGATGTCGCCAAGGGCATCAAGAGCTTCAAGAAGGGCATGAATGACGATGATCACACCGACGATGTCGTGGACGGCAAGACGGTCGAGCATCGCGCTGATGAACCGGTAAAGACGACCGTACCAAGGGAAAAGGCCACCAAGTCCTGATACACTTCGCCTAGGGCTGGTCGCCCGTCCTTTCTGGGATCGGTTTTTACATGTTTGACGTCGGTTGGAGCGAGATGCTGGTGATCGCGGTCGTCTTGATCGTGGTTGTCGGCCCCAAGGATTTGCCGCGCATGCTGCGCCAGTTTGGCCGCACGACGTCAAAGTTGCGCGCCATGGCGGGTGATTTTCGCAAGCAATTCGACGACGCACTCAAGGAAGCCGAACTCGACGATGTCAACGAGACCTTGAAGTCGGTGCGGAAGATCAATCCGATGAACGAGATCCGCAAGCATCTGGCGCCGATCGAGCAGGTCGGTCAGGACGTTCGCGCCGGTTTGGATGCGGCGATGAAGCCGCAGTCCAAGGCCACCGATGCGCCGGAGGTCCCGGTGCCCGCCGAGCCGGCAAAGGCAGGCGCCACCGGGCTTTCGGCGAATTTGATGACGGAAGCAAAGCCGGCCAGGGCAAAGCGGACGCCGGCATCGAAATCGACCAGGCCGGCCACAAAAGCCGCTTCCGCCAAGGCGGCCCCTAAAACGGCTGCTTCCAAGCCAGCGTCAAAGACGAGCACCGTGAAGACAAGCACGGGCACGGCGAAAACACCCGCCGCCGCACCGACGCCAAAGGCCACGGCCGCCAAGACCGCGTCCAAGCCAAACGTCGCTAAAGCCCCTGCGAAAGCGGCCGCCGCCGCCGCGCCGGCGCCAAAGGTTGCGGCGGCCAAAGCGGCGGCCAAAGCGCCGGCGAAACCCGCGCCTAAAAAGGCAGCCGCAAAGGCCGCCACCGCCGGCAAGAAAACGACGGGAACCTCCCGTTGAGCAGCGCCGACGACGATATCGAGAAATCCTCCGCGCCGCTGATCGAACATCTGATCGAGCTGCGCCGCCGGCTGATGTGGTCGATCGGCGGCTTTTTCGTCGCCTTTCTCGGCTGCTTCTTTTTCGCCAAGCACCTGTTCAACCTCTTGGTCATCCCCTTCCGCTGGGCGGTCGGCTGGGCGCATATGGACACGTCCAAGGTCGAGTTGATCTACACGGCGCCGCAGGAATTCTTCTTCACCCAGGTCAAGATCGCCATGTTCGGCGGCGCGGTCATCGCGTTTCCGTTGATCGCCGCGCAGATCTACAAATTTGTCGCGCCCGGCCTCTACAAGAACGAACGCATGGCGTTCCTGCCATTCCTCATCGCGTCGCCCATCCTGTTCATCATGGGCGCGTGCCTGGTCTATTTCTTCTTCACGCCCATGGTCATGTGGTTCTTCCTGTCCATGCAGCAGGCGGGAACCGGCGACCAGGTGCAGATTTCGCTGTTGCCGAAGGTTTCCGAATATCTCAGCCTCATCATGACGCTGATCTTCTCGTTCGGCCTCGTGTTCCAGCTTCCCGTGGTGACGACGCTTCTGACCCGCGTTGGCCTGCTCACCTCTGCCGGCCTGAAGAGCAAGCGCAAATACGCCATCGTCATCGCCTTCATCGTGGCGGCGGTGCTGACGCCGCCGGACCCGATGAGCCAGTTGGGCCTCGCCTTGCCGACGCTCGTTCTCTACGAGATTTCGATCATCACCTCACGGTGGGTCGAACGGCAGCGCGAGAGGAACAGGGCGGAAGCGAACCCGTCCTCCAGAGACGCCGATCCGAAAGATGGCGAAGAGGCCGACCCCGAAAAGACCAGCGAGTAGGGCAGGTCGCCGGGGGCTGGGCCGAACAATTGCTTGCATTGCATGCCGGCTTCAAGGTCGCGGTGGCTTTCATCCACGCCCGTCTTGCATCGCAAAAGGATGCGGTTTACCCCCAAGCGCCTCATTCAGGGATCGTTTCGACCATGCACGACATCAGATGGATTCGCGAAAACGCCGAGGCGATGATCGCCGGACTTGCGAAGCGCAATATCGCGCCGGAAGAGGCGCGGGCTCAGGTCGAGGGCCTGATCGAGAAGGACGAGGCGCGCCGGACGCATCTGGTCCGCCTGCAGGAGATGCAGGAGCGCCGCAACTATCTGTCGAAGGACATCGGCAACGCCATGCGCGGCAAGGACATGGTGCGCGCCGAGGAACTGAAGGCCGAGGTCGCGGAGATCAAGAGCGTCATCCAGTCGGGCGAAGGCGATGAGCGCAAGTTCGACGAGGAATTGCGCGACGCGCTGGCCGGCATCCCCAATCTGCCGCTTCCCGACGTGCCGGAGGGTGCGGACGAGGCCGACAATGTCGAATTGCGCGCCGTCGGCGAAAAGCCGCGCCTGAACTTTCCGCCGAAGGAGCATTACGAACTCGGCGAAGCGCTCGGCATGATGGATTTCGAGACGGCGGCGAAGCTATCGGGCTCGCGCTTCACCGTCTTGAAAGGCAAGCTGGCGCGGCTCGAACGCGTGCTCGGCCAATTCATGCTCGATCTGCACACGGAAGAGCACGGCTATACGGAAGTGCAGCCGCCGCTTTTGGTGCGCGACGAAGCGATGTTCGGTACGGGGCAATTGCCGAAATTCAAGGAGGACCTGTTCTTGGGTGCATCGATGATTGGGAGAGAGAAGCAGGCGCGAGATGTCATCGACAGATATGCCACAGATGCGGACGTGAAACGTCTGGCCAACAAGGAAGCAGAGATTCGCGGATGTCGTTTGCGAGATATTCGAGCGAGCAGATACGATTGAGGAATATTGGCTCATCCCGACCGCCGAGGTTCCCCTCACCAACCTCGTGCGCGAGCAAATTCTCGACGAGGGAAAACTGCCGCTGCGCTTTACCGCGCTGACGCCGTGCTTCCGCTCGGAGGCGGGGTCGGCCGGCAGGGATACGCGCGGCATGCTGCGCCAGCACCAGTTCGACAAGGTGGAACTGGTCTCGATCACCGACGCGGACTCTTCGCTGCACGAGCATGAACGCATGACGGGATGCGCCGAGGAGGTGCTGAAGCGTCTGGGACTGCCCTATCGCGTGATGCTGCTTTCGACCGGCGACATGGGGTTCGGGGCGAGGAAGACCTACGATCTCGAGGTCTGGCTACCCGGCCAGAACGCCTACCGCGAAATCTCCTCCTGCTCGGTCTGCGGCGATTTCCAGGCGCGGCGCATGGAGGCGCGTTACCGCCCTTCCGAGGGTAAGGGCACGCGGTTCGTGCACACGTTGAACGGTTCGGGCGTCGCCGTCGGTCGCGCGCTGATCGCGGTGATGGAAAATTATCAGAACGCCGACGGCAGCGTCACAATTCCGCAAGTTCTTCGCCCCTATATGGGCGGCATGGAAAAAATCGATTGAAGACATCCCCATGCGCATTCTCCTGACCAATGATGACGGCATCCATGCCGAGGGCCTCGCGGTGCTGGAGCGCATTGCGCGCACCCTTTCCGACGATATCTGGGTGGTGGCGCCGGAGGCCGACCAGTCGGGCTTCGCCCATTCGCTGTCGATCTCCGAGCCGCTTCGCATGCGCAAGATTGACGACCGCCACTACGCGCTGCGCGGCACGCCGACCGATTGCGTCATCATGGGCGTCAGGAAGATCATGCCCGAGCCGCCGGATCTGGTGCTGTCGGGCGTCAATTCGGGCGCCAACACCGCAGATGACGTCACCTATTCGGGCACCGTCGCCGGCGCCATGGAAGGCTGCATGATCGGCCTGCGTTCTATCGCGCTCAGCCAGGCCTACAATGTCGCCGAGGAAGGCCGGGTGGTGCCTTGGGAGACGGTGGAGACGCAGGCGCCGGAACTTCTCGCCAAGCTCATCAAGACGGACATGCCGGCGGGCAGCTTTTTGAACGTGAATTTTCCGCGCTGCGCCCCCGACGAAGTTGCGGGCGTCAAGGTAACCAACCAGGGCAAGCTGGTGCACGGGCTGTGGATCGACGAGCGCAAGGACGGGCGCGGCTTTCCCTATTACTGGCTGCGCTTCGGCCGCGAGCCGGCGGAAATGCGCGAAGGCAGCGACCTGGCGGCGCTCAAGGAGAATTTCATCTCGGTCACGCCGCTGAAGCTCGACCTGACCGACAGGGACATGATGGCGAGGCTGGAGCGCGTCGTGGCATGAACGGGATCGCCGACGAGCGCGAGGGTTTTGCCGCTTTTCTTCTGCGGATGCGCGGGCGCGGCATCGGGTCCAAGGAGCTTTTCTCCGCGATCGAGGCGACGCCCCGGCGCAATTTCGTCTCTCCGCAATGGCGCGATGCGATCTGGTCGGAAGGCATGCTGCCGATCGAATGCGGCGAGGCCATCGAAGGCATCGACATGCAGGCCTCCGTCATGGCGGCGCTCGAACTGGCGCCCGGCCAGCGCGTGCTGGAAATCGGCACGGGGTCCGGATTCACCAGCGCGCTGCTCGGCAGGCTGTCGGGCCGTGTGCTTTCGGTCGAGCGCTTCAAGACGCTTGCCGGCCTGGCGCGGCAACGCCATGAGGCGCTGGGGATCGGCAATGTGGTCGTCCGCCATGCGGACGGTTCCAGGGGATTGCCGGCGGAAGGACCGTTCGACCGCATCGTGGTGTGGGCCGCCTTCGATGCCCATCCGCGCGCCTTTGTCGATATGCTTTCCACCGGCGGCGTGATGGTCGCGCCGATTGGTCCGGGTGACGGCGAGCAGACGCTTTCCAAGCTGAGCAAGGTCGGCAGCCGTTTCGAACGCGAGGATATCGAACTCGTCCGGCTACAGCCGATGGCGCAGGGCATGGCCGCCGCTCTTTGACCGCGAGCCGCACTATATAGCGTCGCTGCAAAATCTTTTTGCAGCTTAACCCGCCAGTAACATTAACGCGCTTTAATCATACATGGTTTTCTTGTGTGCGGGTAAAGCGATGAGTTTACGGGTTTTGAGTAATGTCGAGCGCAGATTGGCACTCAGCGCTGCTGTTCTTCTCATTGGCGGGTTAGCCTCGGGCTGCAGTTCCGACACCGCCCGCTTCTCCGACAGTCTCTTCACAGGCTCGACGCGGCACGACACGGTCGTCCGCCCGCCTGCCAGCCAGCCATATCCCGGCGACGATGTCGGAACGCGGGGCAGCATCGACCGCACATCCACGGGCACGGTATCGAGCCATTCCGATTTCCAGCCGGTAACGACGTCCGCCCTGCCGCCTGTCGGCGCCTCGCGCTCGGCCGGCCCGGCATCTCGCGAGACGATGACATCGCACCGTGTCGCCAGCGTCGAGCCCGTGACGAGCGTCCGGCCCAGCCACGAGGAAGCCGCCGCCGCGCCGCAGCCGCAAGCCAGCCACTCGAAAGGCTGGTCGCGGGCAGGGGGCACCCAGATCACGACCGGCCCAGGGGATACGGTCTACAGCCTGTCGCGCCGGTTCGGCGTGCCGGTAAAGGATATTCTGGCGGCCAACGACCTTCGGTCGGCATCGGCTCTGCGGGCCGGCCAGAAGATCGTCATTCCGACCTATCATTCTGGCGGAACCCGGACAGCGGACGCCCGCGCGGAGAGCCCTTCCCATGACAGGCCGACTCCGTCCCTCGCTCCCCAACATGTCGCGGTGCTGCCCCAGTCGCCGCGCCTGAAGGAAAAGGACCATACGCAAACGGCCTCCAACGTCGCGCCGACGGCCTCGGTGCCCAAGGAAGCGCGCCGCGAGGATACGCGTAGCCACGAAACGGCGTCGGCTTCCCGTTCCGGAACCGGGAGCTACACCGTGGCTTCAGGGGATTCGCTTTATGCAATCGCCAAGAAGACCGGCGTCAACGTTGCCGAAATCAAGGATGCGAACCATCTGAACGGCTCGATGCTGCGCGTCGGCCAGATCCTGACCATACCGTCGGCGGACGGCGGAACCAAAGTGGCGCGCGCCGAGACCGCGAAAGTCGATCCGGTGACGACAAGCACGACTGGCTCCGAATCGAAAGGCAAGACGGCCGCTCCGGATGAAGCCAAGGTCAGCGGCTATACGCCGCCGCACAAGGCCGACAAGGTGATCGCCTCGGTCGAAGAAGACAATAAGGCGACGGCGCCCGACGCCACCGGCATCGGCAAGATGCGTTGGCCGGTGCGTGGGCGCGTTATCTCCGCCTTCGGTGGCGGCGGCGCCGACGGCGACGGCATCGATATCTCCGTGCCCGAGGGTACGCCGGTCAAGGCGGCCGAGAACGGCGTTGTCATCTATGCCGGCAATGGGCTGAAGGAATTCGGAAACACCGTTCTGGTGCGCCACGAGGACGGTCTGGTGACGGTCTATGGCCACGCCAAGAAACTCGATGTCGCCCGTGGCGACAAGGTGCGCCGGGGCCAGGAGATTGCCGTCTCCGGCATGAGCGGCAACGCGGACTCGCCGAAGCTGCACTTCGAGGTGCGCAAGAATTCCACGCCGGTCGATCCGCGCAAATATCTCGAATAGCAACAACAGAAGATCAGCGGGACCCACTGACCTCCGTCGGGTCCCGCCCCCTGTCCCGTCCTTGCTCGAGGGCGGGATTTTTCGTCGGGAAGTCCGTATCAGTCCTTCAGATGCTGGCCGAGGCCGCCGGCGAGATCCTGGACGAATTGCCATGCGACCCGACCCGAACGGCCGCCGCGGGTGGTCGCCCATTCCAGGGCGGCGCGGCGCAATTCGTCGGCGTCGATACGCAGATCGTGATAGGCGACGTAACCGCCGATCATGTCGAGATATTCGTCCTGCGAGCATTTGTGGAAGCCAAGCCACAGGCCAAACCGGTCCGATAACGAGACCTTCTCCTCGACGGCCTCGGACGGGTTGATGGCGGTCGATTGCTCATTGTCGATCATGTCGCGGGGCAACAGATGCCGGCGGTTCGAGGTGGCGTAGAAGATGACGTTCGAGGGCCGACCCTCGACACCGCCTTCAAGCGCGGCCTTCAGCGACTTGTAGGACGTATCGTCATGATCGAACGAGAGATCGTCGCAAAACAGGATAAAACGGTACGGCGCGTTTTTCAGGATGGTCATCAGGGCCGGCAGCGTATCGATGTCCTCGCGGTGGATCTCGATCAGCTTGAGCGGGGGCTCGCCGTTCTTCCGGGTTGTGTTGATCGTCGCGTGCACGGCCTTCACCAGCGAGGATTTGCCCATGCCGCGTGCGCCCCATAAAAGTGCGTTGTTGGCGGGCAGGCCGGCGGTGAAGCGCTCGGTGTTATCAACGAGGATGTCGCGCACCCGGTCGACGCCGCGTATCAACCCGATATCGACCCGGTTCACCCTTGCCACCGGCTCGAGATAGCCCGGATCGGCCGTCCATACGAAGCAATCAGCGGCTTCGAGATCAGCCTTCGGGATTTGCGGCGGCGCCAGCCGCTCCACCGCGCCAATCAGGAGATCGATCTTTTCGGCGAGAAGTTTGACTGCGGTGTCCTGCATGGCGCTTTCGTGATTTCTGGATTTCGTGACGCTGTGCGTCTAACATGGGCTTTCCCACGCGAAAAGCATGACGGTGCGGCAAAGGCGTGGTTGCAAAGGGCCGCCAAGCAAGATATTCGGGCGACTTTCCCGGGTCGAGCCTCGATCCCAATGGATTTCCAGGAGCTTTTTATGTTTGTGACACCGGCATACGCACAATCGGCCATTGGCGGCGCGCCGGACATGCTGGTTAGCATCCTGCCTTTCGTGCTGATCTTCGTGATCATGTACTTTCTCATCATTCGCCCGCAGCGCGCCCAAGTGAAGCGGCGTACCGAAATGCTGTCGGCGCTGAGGCGCGGCGATACCGTCGTTACAGGCGGCGGACTTGTCGGCAAGGTGACCAAGGTCATCGACGACGGTGAGGTGGAAATCGATCTTGGCGGCGGCACGAAGGTGACGGCGTTGCGCTCGACTATCGCGGAAGTGCGGGTGCGCGGCGAACCGGTCGCCAACCAGAACGCCAAGAAATAGCCGTAATCCGGATCGTATTGCGCGGATTTACTGGACGGAAAAAAGAACTCAATGCTTTATTTTTCACGCTGGAAGACGGTTCTGATCTGGCTAGCCGTCCTGGCCGGGCTCATTTTTGCCGCGCCCAACCTGTTTTCCAAGACGACGCTCAACGAATTGCCGGACTGGTTGCCGAAGCGGCAGATGCCGCTTGGCCTCGACCTTCAGGGTGGATCGCACATCCTGCTTCAGCTCGACCGCAACGACCTCATCCACGACCGGCTCGAAACGACCCGCGACCAGATACGTTCGCTGCTGCGCGACGCCAAGATCGGCTATACCGGACTTACCGGCTCCGGCAAAAGCGTCCAGGTCCGTATCCGGGACGCCGCGCAGGTTGACGCGGCCAAGAAGGCGCTCGCGCAGCTTACCGAACCGGTCACGTCCGGCGTCCTTAGCGGGGGATCGGTTACGGAGGCCGAGGAGAGCGAACCCGAGCCGGGACTGCTGAAATATACGCTGACCGACGCCGGCATCGATTACCGCATATCGTCGGCCTTGAGCCAGTCGATCGAAGTGGTCAGCCGCCGCGTCAACGAACTTGGCACGACCGAGCCGACCATCCAGCGCCAGGGAACGGACCGCATTCTCGTCCAGGTGCCGGGGCTGCAGGATCCGAAGCGACTCAAGGATATTCTCGGCAAGACGGCCAAGCTGACCTTCCAGATGGTCGATCAGTCTGAGCCTGTGCAGGAAGCGATCCAGGGCAGGCCGCCGGCCGGCGACACGATCATGTACTCCACCGACGACCCGCCGGTGCCGTATCTGATCGAGAACAGGGTGATTGTCTCGGGTGAAAACCTCGTCGATGCGCAATCGGGCTTCGACCAGCGCACCAGCGAGCCGATTGTGTCGTTCCGCTTCGACAACAAGGGCGCGACGCGCTTCGGCCAGGCGACGCAGGAGAATGTCGGCAAGCTGTTCGCCATCATCCTCGACAACAAGGTGATCTCGGCTCCGCAGATCAGGGAGCCGATCCTCGGCGGTACCGGACAGATTTCGGGCCATTTCACGGTTCAGAGCGCCAATGATCTGGCCGTTCTTTTGCGTGCCGGCGCGTTGCCCGCGACGCTTTCGATCGTGGAAGAGCGAACCGTCGGCCCGGGTCTCGGCCAGGATTCGATCAACGCCGGCAAGATGTCGGCCATCGCCGGCGCTATCCTCGTGCTGGTGTTCATGGTGGCGGCCTATGGCTTCCTTGGCTGGGTGGCCAACCTGGCCCTGGTCGTCAACATCGCGCTGATTGTCGCCGTTCTTTCGCTTCTGGGCGCTACCCTGACCTTGCCCGGCATCGCCGGCATCGTCCTGACCATGGGCATGGCGGTTGATTCGAACGTGCTCATCTACGAGCGCATCCGTGAAGAACGACGAAACGGGCGCACCGTTATCCAAGCCGTCGACAGCGGGTTCGCCCGCGCCCTGGCGACCATCCTGGATTCGAACATCACCACGCTGATCGCCGCCGGCGTTCTGTTCTATCTCGGCTCCGGACCGGTGCGCGGCTTTGCTGTCACGCTTGCGGTCGGCATCATCACCACGGTGTTTACGGCGTTCACCTTCACGCGCTGGGTCATGTCGGAATGGCTGCGCCGCCGCCGGCCCAAGGAACTGCCGAAGGGATATTTCCGGCTGGTTCCCGAGGTGACGAACATTCCCTTCATGCGAGTGCGGCTGCAGATCTTCGTTCTGTCGCTCTGCCTTTGCGTCGCCTCCGTCGGGCTCTTGTTCACCAAGGGGCTGAATTTCGGCATCGATTTCACCGGCGGCACGGTGATGGAGGTGCGGGCGAAGACAGGTAACGCGGACGTCGGCGATATCCGGCATCGGCTGACGGAAGCCGGCATCAAGGAAACCCAGGTCCAGGGCTTCGGCGATCGTACGGAGGCGATGATCCGGATTGGCGTGGCAGCCGATTCAGGCAAAAACTCCGGCAATTCCCTTGTCGAAAAGGCACGGCAGACGTTGTCATCGGCTTACGACATCCGGCGCACGGAACTTGTGGGGCCGACGGTGTCGAGCGAGTTGGCCTGGGCCGCGCTGACGGGCATCCTGACGGCGATGGTGGCCATCCTGATCTATGTCTGGATACGGTTCGAGTGGCAGTTCGCCATCGGATCCATCGTCGCGACGATCAACGATATCGTCCTGACGCTGGGATTCCTCTCGATTACGGGGCTGCAGTTCGATCTGTCCACCGTCGCCGCGATCCTGACCATTGTCGGCTACTCGCTGAACGATACGGTCGTCATTTACGACCGGGTGCGTGAAAATCTGCGGCGGTTCAAGAAGATGCCGCTCGGCAAGCTTCTCGACCTTTCCGACAACGAGATGCTGTCGCGAACGACGATGACCTCGGCCACCACCTTCCTGGCTTTGCTCGCTCTCTACATTCTGGGCGGCGCGGTCATCCGGTCCTTTGTCGCGTCGATGCTGTTTGGCGTTTTCATCGGCACCTTCTCGTCGATCTTCATCGCGGCGCCGGTGCTTATCGTCTTCAAGCTGCGTCCCACCTGGAAGATGGTTCCAGAGGAACCCACGGCGCCTGCCGCCAAGCAAGGGGCGCAGCAATTGCCGTCGAAATGAGCGGCAAGGGCATTGAGATCCGCGACGCGCATTTTCCTGGACGCGCGCCCATGGAAGCTTATGGCGATGGCGGGTTCCGCTTTGCCGAAATGTCGCATCGCGGGTCCATTCTATGCCTGCCGTCCGGCATCTATGGCTGGCAGCCCGCCGACGCGGAAAGACTTCGCATCGGGGATTTCGAGCTGCTTCTGGCCGAAGCGGCGCAGATCGAAATCCTGCTCGTGGGCACGGGAAAAGAGTTGAAGCCGCTATCGGCCGATCTGCGCGGGGCTTTCAGGGAAAGCGGCATTTCCGCCGATCCGATGAGCACAGGCGCCGCCGTGCGGACCTTCAATGTGCTTCTGGCCGAAGATCGGGCCGTCGCCGCCGCATTGGTGGCGGTCGACTGACCGCCGCGGTCGTGAACGAGGCGGCGGCAGAAGCGATGCGGATCGTCCGCGAGGCGGACCGGGATCGGTATCTTTCAACGCTGTTCGCGCCCGAGGGCAAACGCGCCGGGCTGTTCGCGCTCTACGCGTTCAACATCGAAATCGCCCGTATCCGGGATGTGATCCGCGAGCCCATGCCCGGCGAAATTCGCCTGCAGTGGTGGCGCGACGCGATTGCCACAAATGCCGGTGCGGGCAATCCCGTCGCCGAAGCGCTTCTGGCGGTCCTTCGAGAACATGATTTGCCGCAGACCGCTTTCGAGAATGCCCTCGAGGCGCGTATCTTCGATCTCTACAATGATCCGATGCCCTCGCGCACCGACCTTGAAGGCTATTGCGGTGAAACGGCGTCGGCGCTCATTCAACTCGCAAGCCTGATCCTCGACCGCGATGCGGCCGTGGCGACCGCCGATCTCGCGGGCCATGCCGGTTGCGCCCAGGCCATTGCCGGACTGTTGCGCCTGTTGTCCATCCACATGGCGCGGGGCCAATGCTTTATTCCCCGCGATATTCTTGCCGCGTCCGGGACCACACCGGAGGCATTCGTATCCGGACAGGCTGGCGCGGCGGCGGCCCGCGCAATCGACGCCATGACCGCGCTGGCGCGCGAACATCTGCTGCATTTCCGGCGTCGGGCGGGAGAGTTGCCATCGTCGCTTCGTCCGGCGTATCTGCCGGTTGGCCTTGCGGGCGCTTATCTCGATCGGATATCCGCAATGGGCGCGGACAATCTGCTGCGCAGCGCCGATATTTCGGTACTGCGGCGGCTTTCGCTGATTGCTTTGCGCGCGATCAGGGGATGGCCTGAAATCCGGGGCGGGTGACGGGGCCTATTCGGCCGCCTGCGCCGTCTCAGGCATGCCGAGCCAGCGGCGAAAGTCGGCCAGCGCGCGGCCTGTCATCGCCTGCTTGCGCGCATTGGTCTTTTCCTTGCCGCGCAGCCGCTTGCCCTCAGCCTTTGGCGCGGCCATCGGCGGAAACAGCCCGAAATTGATGTTCATGGGCTGGAACGACCGTTTGCCGGATTCATCGTCGGACACGATATGGCCGCCGGTGATGTGGTTGAGCAGCGCGCCGAAGGCGGTTGTCAATGGCGGCGAGGCAAGCGGGCTGCCCAAACGTTCCGCCGCGGCGAAGCGCCCGGCCAGCAGGCCCATGGCCGCCGATTCGACATAGCCTTCGCAGCCGGTGATCTGGCCGGCGAAGCGCAGGCCGGGGCGCGACTTCAATTGCAGCGTGCCGTCGAGCAGCATCGGCGAATTGATGTAGGTGTTGCGGTGGAGACCGCCGAGCCGCGCGAATTCGGCGTTTTCCAGCCCCGGGATCCTGCGGAAAATCCGCGTCTGTTCGCCATGCTTCAGCTTGGTCTGGAAGCCGACCATATTATAGAGCGTGCCGAGCGCGTTATCCTGTCTGAGCTGGACGACGGCGTAAGCCTTGACCTCCGGATCGTGGGCATTGGTCAGCCCCATCGGCTTCATCGGGCCGTGGCGCAACGTCTCGGCGCCGCGTTCGGCCATCACCTCGATCGGCAGGCAACCATCGAAATAGGGCGTGCCTTCCCATTGCTTGAACTCGGTTTTCTGGCCGTCGATGAGGGCCTGGACGAAGGCCTCGTACTGGGCGCGGTCCATCGGGCAGTTGATATAATCCTTGCCCGTTCCGCCGGGGCCGACCTTGTCATAGCGCGACTGGAACCAGCAAATCTCCATGTCGATCGTGTCGTAATGGACGATCGGCGCGATCGCGTCGAAGAACGCCAGCGCATCGGCTCCGGTCTCGGCGGCGATCGCCTCGGCGAGAGCGGGGGCTGTCAGAGGACCGGTCGCTATGATCGCCTGGTCCCATTCGGCCGGCGGCAGGCCGGCGATTTCCTCGCGGCGGATATCGATGAGCGGATGGGCTTCCAGCTTCTGCGTGACGAAGGCGGAAAACCCGTCGCGGTCGACCGCCAATGCGCTGCCGGCGGGCACTTGATGCGTGTCGCCGGCGGCCAGGACCAGCGATCCTGCCAGCCGCATCTCCGCATGCAGCAGGCCAACCGCGTTCGTCTGGGCGTCGTCGGAGCGGAAGGAATTGGAGCAGACGAGTTCGGCGAGACCGTCGGTCTTGTGCGCGTCGGTACCACGCACCGGCCGCATCTCATGCAATATGACGGGTACGCCAGCCTCAGCAAGTTGCCAGGCGGCTTCCGAACCGGCGAGGCCACCGCCGATCACGTGAACGGGATCTGTCTTCATTCAGGGGAGATAGACGTGACGCCGGGCGAATGCAATCGCGGCGGAGAGTGGGCCATGCCCAAAAAGACAACACCCGCCGGGGGAGGAGGTCCGGCGGGTGTCGCTTTGTGTGACCGGCGATCGGGAGGAGGTGAAAGCCGGTCGTATCCGTCAGTGTCGGGAGGAGGTGACCCTGACGAAATTCCTTTAATTCTCAGGCCGACTTGCGGGCGACGTAGGGAATGTCGCCACGGGCAATGCCGAGGTCGCTCAGTTCACGGTTCGACAGGCGGCTCAGCTCGCTGACAGTTTCGCGGTAGCGGCGCCATGTGCGGTAGTTGCGGATCATGTTCATTTCAGTGCTCGTTTCTTGCTTTTCGTTTTGTTTCGAATTCTTCATTCACGTCGATGAGAGGAACATATGCGCGGCCATTGGGGTTTTGAAGCGATGATGTTGCATGGCAGCAATGCGTTTTGTGCATTGCAACATTAACGAACGCTGAAAAGGATGGCGGCTTTCCGGCAAAGCGTGATTCACCTTGCGCCCGTCCGATCGAAGGCGCGCCGCGTTGTATCATGGCGAAAAATGGCGCATGGGATGAACGCAGCGCCGCGAAAAAACCTGCTTTCCCGGCAAAATACGTTTGAACACCATGCCACGGGTGATATAGAAACTCGCGCTTTCGGGGCCAGCCGGCCCCAATAGCGGGTGTGGTGGAATTGGTAGACACGCTTGGTTTAGGTCCAAGTGCCGAAAAGCTTGGGGGTTCGAGTCCCTCCACCCGCACCAGGCCATTTCCGGCAGCAATTTTGGCAGGCAAGGCGGCGTGAGCGCCGCAAGCCCGCATATAAACAAAAAGGTCGAATGATGCAGGTAACCGAAACAGTCAACACCGGCCTCAAGCGTGAGATCAAGGTGGTCGTCCCCGCCGGCGACATGGAAAGCAAGCTGATGGCGCGGCTGTCCGACGCCAAGGACAAGGTGCGTATCAACGGTTTCCGCCCCGGCAAGGTGCCGGTCCAGCATCTGCGCAAGGTCTATGGCAGGTCCTTCATGGCCGAAGTGGTCAACGAGGTGCTTTCGGATTCGACGCGCTCCATCCTTTCGGATCGCGGCGAAAAGGCCGCTATGCAGCCCGAAATCTCGATGACGGAAGATGAGAAGGAAGCCGACAAGATCCTCGCCGGTGGATCCGATTTCGAGTTTTCGCTTGCCTATGAAATCATCCCGACGATCGAGATAAAGGATTATTCCGGCATCAAGGTCACCCGTCAGGTCTACGATGTTCCCGAATCCGAAATCGAGGAACAGATGAAGCGTGTCGCGGAATCTTCCCGCAGCTACGAAGCGAAGACCGGCAAGGCCGAGGATGGCGATCGTGTCACGATCGATTTCGTCGGTTCGATCGATGGCGAAGTCTTTGAAGGCGGCGCCGCGGAAGACCAGAATCTCGTGCTGGGATCGAACCAGTTCATTCCGGGTTTCGAGGATCAGCTGGTCGGCGTGAAGGCGGGCGACGAAAAGACCGTGAAGGTCACATTCCCGGCGGACTACGGTGCCGCGCACCTCGCCGGCAAGGAAGCTTCCTTCGCTGTCAAGGTCAAGGAAGTCGCCAAGCCGAACGAACTGGAGCTCAATGACGAGATCGCCAAGAATCTCGGCCTGGAATTGCTCGAGCGGCTGCGTGAGATCGTCAAGGGCCAGATCGAGAGCCAGTTCGGCGCGCTGACGCGCCAGAAGGTCAAGCGCGAGCTTCTCGATCAGCTCGACGAATCCTATCATTTCGAGGCGCCTTCGAAGCTGGTCGATGCCGAGTTCGAGAACATCTGGAGGCAGGTGACCGACGAACTGCAACAGTCGGGCAAGACTTTCGCCGACGAGGACACGACGGAAGAAGAGGCACGCGAGGAATATCGCGCCCTGGCTGAGCGTCGCGTGCGGCTGGGCCTCGTGCTGGCAGAAATCGGCGAGAAGGCCGAGGTGCAGATCACCGACGATGAAATGCAGCGCTCGCTTCTCGAATTCGTGCGTCGTTATCCGGCCAACCAGCAACAGGAAGTGTTCGAGTTCTATCGCAAGAACCCGGAGGCGCTCGCCAATCTGCGCGCGCCGCTGTTCGAGGAAAAGGTGGTCGACCATCTCCTGGGCCAGGTTTCGGTGACCGACAAGAAGGTTTCGAAGGAAGAGCTTCTGGCCGAGGAGGACGACGAAGCGCCCGCCAAGACCAAGAAGGCCGCGCCGAAGAAAAAGGCCGCCAAGGCGGAAGCCTCCGAGGAAGCTGGCGAAACCAAGAAGAAAGCCGCGCCGAAGAAGAAGGCGGCGGCCGAGAAATCCGACGCCGAATAGGCTTCAGTTGCATAAGTTTGGAATGGCCGTCCTTTTAGGGCGGCCATTTTCTTATGGGGATTGCGTCCTTCGAGGCTCGCTTCGTTCACACCTCAGGATGAGCACCGTGGTGCTTCGACCTCCCTCATCCTGAGGGGCGAGCCCGAAGGGGGAGCCTCGAAGGACCACCAAAAGCTGAGAGCGTCTCGATCAGATCAGTTTCAGCCCCTTCAGGCTGATATGGCCGCTTTTGCCGATGATGATGTGATCGTGCACGGCGATGCCCAGAGGCTTGGCCGTATCGATCACCGTCTTCGTCATCTCGATGTCGGCGCGCGACGGTGTCGGGTCGCCGGACGGATGATTGTGGACGAGAATCACCGCCGTCGCCGAAAGCTCCAGCGCGCGACGCACCACCTCGCGCGGATAGACGGGCGTGTGATCGACGGTGCCTGTCTGCTGCACTTCGTCGGCGATCAGAGCGTTCTTCTTGTCGAGGAAGAGAATGCGAAACTGTTCGATGGTCTCGAACGCCATGGAGGTCCGGCAATAGTCGATGACCTGGCTCCACGAAGTCAGCACCTGCCGGCCTTTGATGCCGCTCTTGCCCATGCGCTGCGCCGCCGCCGCGATGATCTTGAGTTCCAGGGCCGCGGCCTCGCCGACGCCCTTTACTTCGCGCAACAGATGCTGCGGGGCGCCCAAAACTTCCGCCAGCGAGCCGAAGCGGGTAAGCAGCGCCTTGGCCAACGGCTTGGTGTCGCCCTGACGGAAGGCTCGGAACAGGATGAGTTCGAGCATCTCGTAGTCGGCAAGGGCATCCGGGCCGGCTTCGACAAAGCGCTCGCGCAATCGTTCGCGATGGCCATGATAATGCGGCTTTTCCGGCGCCGCCTTGACCGGCGGCAGCGGGCGCTCTCCGAAAAAGCCTCGCTCGTCCTCATTGTCGGAATTCATGCCACCCAGCCCGCATCGACCGGCCCACCCGCCGGCCAGGGCAGTCTAGGACGGGAGGCCGGGGCGGTCGAGGCCCGCGGGCGACAGCGTGAAGATTTCGCATCCGTCTTTAGTCACACCTACGGTGTGCTCGTATTGCGCCGACAGCGAACGGTCGCGCGTCACCGCCGTCCAGCCGTCGGAGAGCACCTTCACATGCGGGCGGCCGAGATTGATCATCGGCTCGATGGTGAAAATCATGCCCTCGCGCATTTCGACGCCCTCATTGGGGCTGCCGTAATGGAGGATATTGGGCGCGTCATGGAACAGCCGGCCGACGCCATGACCGCAGAAATCGCGGACCACCGAGCAACGCTCGTTTTCGGCATAAGCCTGGATGGCGGCGCCGATCGCGCCGGTGCGCGCGCCCGGTCGAACCGCGGCGATGCCGAGCATCAGGCACTCATGCGTGACTTCCAGCAGGCGTTCGGCTGCGCGCTTGATCTGCCCGACCGGATACATGCGGCTTGAATCGCCGTGCCAGCCATCGAGGATATAGGTCACGTCGATGTTGACGACGTCGCCCTCGCGCAACGGCTTGGCGTCGGGAATGCCGTGGCAGACCACATGGTTGATCGACGTGCAGGACGACTTCGTATAGCCGCGATAGTTGAGCGTGGCGGGCAGGGCGTCATGGTCCATGCCGTATTCGAACACGAAGCGGTCGATGGTCTCGGTGGTGACGCCGGGTCCGACGATACCGACCAGTTCATCCAGGCAGCGCGCCGTGAGATCGCACGCCTTGCGCATGCCCTCGAACCCATCCTCGTCGTAGAGGCGGATCTGGCCGGTGTTTTTCAAGGGAGCCGTGGCGGCGTCGAGATAGGTGACCATGGGGACCTGGAGAGGATCTGAAAAACGAAGTCCCTGATTTGGCACTTGTTCGCGGCGGCTTCAACCCCTCGTGGACGGGGCGCGCCGCCTGCGGGCCGTCTATCCCGCGCGACGCAGCTTCTCGCCATGCTGCAAGGATGCTCTCGGCGCGTTGAGCCCGGGACGCCGCGCGGAAGCGGCGGCCTTGTGCAGCATGGCGCGGAACGCCTCAAAGATGCGGGCCATTTGCGGCGCCTTGTAGGGATAGAGCTCGGGCGGATCCATGTCGTGCACGATCATGGCGGTATCGGTTTCGAAGACGAGCAGCCTGCCGTCGGGCGTTTCGGCGCAATCGACGGCGAAATAGTCGAGCCCTGCCAGTTCGGCGAGATCGGCCAGCGCCTCGCGGTGCCGCGCCGCAAAGCCGGTGTCGAACCCGGCCATCAAGACGGCTTCCTCGGCGCGCTTGGCCTCGTTTTCCGCCATGCCGGCGTTGAGGTAATGCAGCATCCAGTGCCGGCCGATGGCGATGTGGCAGACGAAGGGCCGCCCGGCGACCAGCGCAATCCTGTATTTGCGGAACAGACCGTCCGAGGAGCTGTAATCGACGAAACGCGAGATGGAAAACTGCTCGCCGGCCTGCGTTTGCAGGTAGGTCGAAACCGCAACCGGATCATCGAGCTTTTTCAGGCCGTGGCCGGCATGGGAGCCGATGGGCCGCGCGATGATCGGGTAGGCGCCTTCGCCGAGCCAATCCGACGGGCTTGTATCTCCAAGGCCGAGTCCTGCCAGCGTCCGGCGATCGAGACGCACGGTTACCGGCACTTCCATGCCACGCGCGGCGCCCAGCGTTTCGGCGAGATTTTCGCGGGCGAGCTTGAGCACGTCGGTGGGGCGGTTGAGGACGGGGCAGGGCCAGTCTGCTACCAGACCGGACAATTCCTCAAGAGCCGGTGTATTCTCGTCCGACTTGCCGACGCCGACAAGCATGACATCGTGCGGCGGGATCGTATCCGGCAGTTTTCCATCGGCGAACACGTAAAGGATATCCAATGTTACGCCGGCTCCCTCAAGCAGGAAGTGAACCGGCGTGTTAGCCATGAAGTCACCATGGACGGCCAGCATCAGCAGCTTGAGCGACTCTTCTTGAGACCCGGAAGCCGGCTGGCGGAAGACGCGGCTCAGTTTGAGCGCGTCTGCCTGGCAGTCGAGGCCTTCCGCGCGCTTTCCATTGAGCTGCAGGATCGTGCCGAGGTCGAAAAGGGCGCCTGCGTCCGTGGCATCGGCCTCAAGCCGGCCGAGGAGGTCGCCGATAATGGTGGCATAGTCGCCGCCACGAAAGCCGATCTCGAAAAGCCCGGCCAGTCCGATCGTTTCGTACGGCGCGTGTTGAACGGTCAACTGGATGCTACCTTTCCCGGTGCGCGGGCCGTGGGGGGCCATTCGAAACATCAATATGGACGGTCGAACTTGCGCCGGGCTGACAGGCCGATACTGTCGGGGCGCATCGCGCACGAGCGCTGGCTTCCGCTAGCCCGTCTTGCCAAATTGAAGAGCTTGTGAGGCGGGGGAGAACGTATGCGCATTCTGTCCAGGATTGCTGTCCTGATATCGGTGGGGGGCTTATTCCCGGGAAGTGCCTGCGCTGAAGTTCTCGAACTCTCGCTTCAGCGGGCGGACATCGCAAGCGATTTCTCTGGAACCGAGGTACTGAAGCTCAAGCTGACTCCGGCAAGCCGTGAAAAATTCGCTGGCTTTAGCCGCAGACATGTTGGTGAAGTAATCGATCTTTGCGTAGACGGGATAGTGATTTTGTCCCCGAGGTTGGTCGAGCCGATGACCAGCGGTGTGATCACGGTGGGCAGTTTTTTCAGTTTCCATCAGGTACAAGATCTGGCGGCACAAATATCCCGTGCCGGCGCAAAGGTTTTGGTTGTAACGCAGTCTCCTTGAGAAACCGGCGCGCCAATTCCGTGAAACTTCCCGACACTGAACTGGTCAGTGGGTAATAGGTTTGCAAAAGTCGGCCGGCACAGGAGTTGAAAAAATGACGGAAGTAAACACGAGGCCAAAGTCATGGACCGAGGTTGCGCCGGCGCTGGTCGACGTGGCGATGGGCCGCCGTGCCGCCGATCTCGTCGTGCGCAACGGCCGATGGGTCAACGTCCATTCCGGCGAAATCATTTCCGGCACCGACATCGCCATCGTCGAGGGGCGGTTCGCCTATTGCGGCCCGGACGCGTCCCGCGCCATCGGAACGGACACGGAAGTCGTGGATGCCGGCGGGCGCTATCTGGTTCCCGGGCTTTGCGACGCGCACATGCATGTCGAGAGCGGCATGGTCACGGTGACGGAGTTCTGCCGCGCCGTCATCCCGCATGGCACGACCTCCATGTTCATCGATCCGCACGAGATTGCCAATGTGCTTGGGTTGGCGGGCGTGCGGCTGATGCATGACGAGGCGCTGGCCATGCCGGTCAACGTGCATGTCCAGATGCCATCCTGCGTGCCGTCCGCCCCCGGTCTGGAGAATGGCGGCGCGGTGCTTGGCCCCGCCGATGTCGAGGAGGCAATGGGCTGGGAAAACATCATCGGCCTTGGTGAAGTCATGAATTTTCCCGGCGTGGCGGCCAACGATCCGACGATGGTCGGCGAAATCGCCGCGACAGTAAGGGCGGGGCGCACCGTTGGCGGGCACTACGCCTCGCCCGACCTCGGCCTGCCGTTCCACGGCTACGTTGCCGGCGGCCCGGAAGATGACCATGAGGGCACCCGCGCCGACGACGCCATTGCCCGCGTGCGCCAGGGCATGAAGGCGATGCTGAGGCTGGGATCCGCCTGGTACGATGTCGCCGAGCAGGTCAAGGCCGTCACCGAGCAGGGCATCGACCCGCGCAATTTCATCCTGTGCACCGATGACAGCCATTCCGGCACACTGGTGCAGGAGGGGCACATGGATCGCGTGGTGCGCCACGCGATCGCGCAAGGGCTGAAACCGGTCACCGCCATCCAGATGGCGACGCTGAACACCGCCCAGCATTTCCGGCTGGAACGCGAGATCGGCTCGATCGCGCCGGGACGGCTGGCCGATTTCCTGATCGTCTCCAACCTGGCCGAGATGACGATCGACGCGGTCTATGGCCGTGGGGTCCTGCTGGCGGCCGCAGGCAGGCTCGAGGCCGACATTCCGGCCTACTCCTATCCGGCGAGCGCGAAGAACACGGTGCGTCTCGGCAAGAGGCTCGAGGCTTCCGATTTCGACATCGCCGCGCCAGCCGGCGCCAATTCGGTGCGGGCGCGGGTGATCGGGGTCATCGAGAACCAGGCGCCGACACGGGCGCTGGAGGCCGATCTGCAGGTCGAGGACGGACTGGTGCAGCCCGATCGCGCCAACGATGTCTGCCAGATCGCCGTGGTCGAGCGGCATCGCGGCACCGGCGGCGTGGTCAACGGTTTCGTCTCCGGTTTCGGCTATCGCGAGGATTGCGCCATCGCCTCGACCGTGGCGCATGATTCCCACCATATGATCGTGGTCGGCACCAACAAGGCCGACATGGCGATGGCCGCCGACATTCTGGGCAAGGTCGGCGGCGGCGTGGTCTTGGTGTCGAAGGGCAGACAGCTCGCGCTGGTCGAAATGCCGATCGCCGGGCTGATGTCGGACGAACGGGCGGAAATCGTCGCGGAAAAGGCGGCGCAACTGACCGACGCCATGCGCCGCATGGGCTGCACCCTCAACAACGCCTACATGCAGCATTCGCTGCTGGCGCTGGTGGTCATTCCCGAACTCAGGATTTCGGATGTCGGCATCATCGACGTGAGGAAATTCGAAAAGGTCGATCTTTTTGTGTGAGATGTCTGCAAGGGCTGAAGCCGAGGGGCAAGGGATCGAATGACCGGATTTACCCATCGCGTCGAACAGGCCGCCGAGGCGATGCGGGAACTGTTCCCGGAGACGCCGTTGCAGGAGAGTTCGTACCTTTCGCGCAAGACCGGCGCGCGCATTTTCCTGAAGCGTGAAGATCTGTCGCCGGTGCGCTCCTACAAGATCCGCGGCGCCTTCAATTTCTTCCGCAAGGCGCTGGCGGCGGGAGAGGGGGCCGACCTGTTCGTCTGCGCCTCGGCCGGCAACCACGCGCAGGGCTTTGCTTTCGTCTGCCGTCACTTCGGCAAGAAGGGCGTGGTCTTCATGCCGGTGACGACGCCGCAGCAGAAGATCGACAAGACACGCATGTTCGGGGGCGGCCAGGTGGAGATCCGGCTGACCGGCGATTTCTTCGACGAATGCTACGGGGCGGCGCGCGCCTTCGCCAAAGAAAGCGGCGGGCTGATGGTGCCGCCTTTCGATCATCGCGACATCATCGAGGGGCAGGCGACCGTGGCGTGCGAGATCGCGGCACAGATGGATGAAGCGCCCGACATGATGGTCCTCCCGGTCGGCGGGGGCGGACTGGCGGCGGGGGTCACCTCTTTCATGGGCGAGATCGGCTGGAAGCCGCAATTCTTCTTTGCCGAGCCGACGGGGGCGCCGAGCCTCAACCGAGAGTCTTGTGGCAGGAAAACGGGTGACCCTTTCCAGTGTCGACAATTTCGTCGATGGCGCGGCGGTGGGCGAGATCGGCCGCGAGAATTTCCGGCTGCTCAAGCGGTTCTCCGCCGATTCGGTACAAGCTGATCCCGGAAAACCGGCTTTGCGCCACCATGATCGAGATGCTCAACATCGAAGGCGTGGTGCTGGAACCGGCCGGCGCGCTGGCGATCGATGCGCTGAAGGATTTCCCGCGCAAGGATTTCAGGGGCAAGTCGATCGTCCTCATCGTGTCGGGCGGCAATTTCGATTTCGAGCGCCTGCCCGACGTCAAGGAGCGCGCGCTCCGCTTCGAGGGCTTGAAGAAATATTTCGTCTTCCGCTTTCCACAGCGGCCGGGCGCATTGCGCGATTTTCTCGACTTGCTCGGCCCGGAAGACGATATCGCGCGCTTCGAATATCTGAAAAAGTCTGCGCGCAATTTCGGCTCCGTGCTGATCGGCATCGAGACCAAGGATCGGAAGAATTTCGACGTACTGGTCAAACGCTTCGACGAGGCGGGCTGGGCGCATCAGGACATCACCGACGACGAGACCATCGCCGGGCTGATTGTATGAGCGCCGTCTACATCCTCCTGTTTCGCGGCGTGGGCGGCGCCACGCAACTGCCGACCGCTCCCTTGCGCGCCGCGTTGACGGAGGCCGGTTTCGAAAGCGTCCAGACCTACATCAACAGCGGCAACGCCTGTTTGAAGACGGCCATGCCCCGCGCCGAGATGCTCAGGATGGTGGCGGAAATCTGCAAGCGGGAGTTCGGCTTCGACAAGCCGATCCTGGCCCGCACGCTGCCGGAATGGCAAAAGTTGATTGAGGCCAATCCGTTTCCCGAGGGCGAAAAGGACGGCAAGACGCTGCACGCTTTCGCGCTGGAAGACGCGCCGGCGACCGAGAACATCGCCAAGCTCGAAAAACTGGCGGTCGGACGTGAGCAGCTTAAACTCGTCGGCAAGGTGCTCTATCTCTATCTGCCGGATGGCTTCGGCCGGTCGAAACTCGCGATCCGCACCGACAAGGTCATCGGCGTCATCGCCAGCGCCCGTAACTGGAATACGGTGGTGAAACTGCGGGATCTGGCCGAAGGGGCGGCGAAGGCCTGAAAGGGCCCATTTCGCGCCGCACAATAATTGCGGTTGCTATTTTTAGCGAATGGCCCCATATGCGGCGCATAGGCGCTTGGGCCGGATCGTTCCGGCTTTCCCGATTTTTGGACTGGTTGCGTCTGTTTTCTCCCTTCCCGACATTCGGCAAGAGGCGAAAGAGCCCCGCGGACATGATGTCCTTGGGCACGACAGCGCAGCCGCGTGGGCCTTCTAGCCCGCCGCCTTGTCGTTCATTTCCCATTTGATGCCGCCGGGTTGCGCCCCGTGGCGCTAGACGCGTGCAGCGAAAAGCTGCCGAAAGAAGAGCATTTTGAACACCGAAAATACGAACAACACGAACACCGATTCCACCGCCGAAATCTCCGGCTTCGCCGCGCTCGGCATCACCGGCGCGTTGCTGAAGGCCGTTGGCCAGGCCGGGCTTTCCGAGCCCAAGCCGATCCAGCAGAAGGCCATTCCGCCCTACATCGCCGGTCGTGACATTCTGGGTGTGGCCCAGACCGGTTCCGGCAAGACCGCGGCTTTCGGCCTGCCGATCCTGACCGAGATCGTCGAACTTGGCAGCAAGCGCATGCCGCAGACGACGCGCGCGCTGATCCTGGCGCCGACCCGCGAACTTGCCGTGCAGATCGACGAAATGACCCGCGCTAGCGGGGCCTGCATGTCTCCACCGCGCTGGTGCTCGGCGGCGTTTCGCGCCACAGCCAGGTCAGAAGCTGGCGCCGCGGCGTCGACATCCTGGTCGCCACGCCCGGCCGGCTTAACGATCTCGTGCGCGACGCGACATCACGCTTGCCGAGACGCGCTGGCTGGTGCTCGACGAGGCCGACCGCATGCTCGACATGGGCTTCATCGCCCGACGTCAAGCGCCATCGCCAAGCAACGCATCATCAGCGCCAGACCACGCTGTTCTCGGCCACCATGGCGACGGAAATCGAGGAGCTCGCCAAGAGCCTGCATGAAGGACCCCGTTCGCATCGAAGTCGCGCCGCAGGGCACGGCCGCCGTCGAGATCGAGCAGAGCGTGGTCCTGGCCGCGTACCAGCCAGAAGCGCGGCGTGCTGGCCAACATGCTGGGCGACGAGGCCATGAAGCAGGTCATCGTCTTCGCCCGCACCAAGCATGGCGCCGACGCGGTGACCGCAATCTGGAACGCGACGGGTTCAACGCCGCCGCCATCCACGGCAACAAGTCGCCAGAACGCCCGCCAGCGCGCGCTCAACGGCTTCCGAGACGGCAAGGTGCGCATCCTGGTGGCCACCGACATCGCCGCGCGCGGCATCGACGTGCACGGCATCACCCATGTGGTGAACTACGACCTGCCCGACGAGGCGGAGAGCTATGTGCACCGCATCGGCCGCACCGGGCGCAATGGCGCCGATGGCATTGCCATCACGCTGTGCGATCCTTCCGAGAACAGCAAGCTGCGCCAGGTCGAGCGCATTATCCGCGCGCGCCTGCCGATCGCCGCTTCGCATCTCGACGCCGCCGATCCGGCGCCGCAGCCGCGCGAACGCCCGGCGAAGGCCGAGGCGGGCGAGGGACGCGGCGAACGCCAGCACCATCGCCCGAACGGGTCGAGTCCGGCGCATAAAGCCGGCCGCAAGCCCTTTCATGGCAAGCCGGCGCAGGGCGAAAAGCGCGAGCAGAATGGCGGCGGTGACAACCGCCACGCCCTGCCGCGCCAATTGACGGACCAGCCGGAGGGAAAGAAGCCTTTCCGGAACCGCAAGCGTCGCGCCTTCGGCGCCAAGCGCCAGCCCGCCAAGGCGGCGTAAGGCCCGTTCAGGCTACCGAGACTGGTCGATGAAACCGAAGGGCAGCCAGCGCTGCCCTTCCTTGCATTGGCGCGGTCTCATCTCTGCTTCGCCAGCGCCAATATGACGAGCAGCGCCACCATTGCCACGGCGCCCGCGACGAGCCCGATCGCGGCGCCAAGATAGGCGCCCATGTGGCCGCCGATCAGGGCCCCGACGATGCCTCCGACGATCATCAGGATGATTGGCAGCAGACAACCCGCCATCTCAGCACTCTCCTGGCATGGTCGAACCTAAGAGGGCTTGTGGTTCATCAGGATTCCACAGATCAAGAAACAAAAACGCCGCCCATCGGGCGGCGTTTTGGCAATCGGCGGTAAGCCGGATTACTTGATCTTGGTTTCCTTGAACTCGACATGCTTGCGCACGACCGGGTCATATTTCTTCATGACCATCTTTTCGGTCTTGGTGCGGCTGTTTTTGCTCGTCACGTAGAAGAAGCCGGTATCGGCGGTCGACAGAAGCTTGATCTTGATGTTTGCAGCTTTCGCCATTTTTCGTGTCCGTCATTTTTGAGAAGCGCCGCGTCGGCTAGGCTTTCGCCTGCTGCGGAAATCTGGCGCGACACATAAAGCCTGCCGCCGGATTGTCAAGTCCGGCGCGGCCCCGATGCCATTCTCGATCCGACCAGCACGATATAGGCGGCGAAGAATATCGCCAACGTTCCGGCAAAACCGTTCGGGCCGAAACGATCCATGCCGATGCCGATCGCCTGCGGCCCCAAAAGCATGCCGATGCCGTAGCAAAAGACGAAGGCTGAGTTGGCGGAGGCCAGGTCGCGCCCCGAGAGCCGCGAACCGAGATGGGCGAGGCCGATCGTGTAGAGGCCGGCGACGACGCCGCCCCATACAAACAGCATGGCCGCCGTCGCCGTCCAGTTGGCCGAGATGAAGGGCAGGAGGAGCATGCCCGCCAGGCCGACCGCCGCGCAGCCGAGCAGCAGCCAGCGGCGGTCGGTGACGCGGTCGCTGATGAGCCCGAGCGGGATTTGCAAGATGACGTTGCCAAACCCAACCATCGTCAGAAGCAGGGCGGCGTTTGCCTGAGAATAGCCGATGCGGTCGCCGAAGACGGGAAACAGCGCGAAGCCGCCGGTTTCCACCGCCCCGAAGACAAGGACGGCGGCGGTCGCCGTTGGTACCAGGAAAAGATAGCCGAGAAAGCCGCCAGCGCTCTTTCCGGAACGGATATCGGGGCTTTGCCGGCGGGCGGCGAGCACCGGGAAGGCCGCGGCGATGATCAGCCCGAGGGCGATGCCGAAGGGTAGAAAGCCGTCACTTCCGACACGCGCGAAAAGCCACGGGCCGAAGGCGAAGCCGAGCGAGAGAACGGTGGCGTAGATGCCAAGCACAAGCCCGCGCCTGTGCGGCGGGGCCGAAGCGTTGATCCAGAACTCCGACAGGATGAAGAGCACGGTCAGCGCAAGGTGCAGCACCACGCGCAGCGGAAACCACATCCAGAAGGCGGGCGCGAAATAGAAGCCGGCGAAGGCCAGGCCGCCCGCCACGATCATGACGAGCATGGTTTCCACCATGCCGAAGCGGGCGGCAAGCGGCGCCGCCAGGGGCGCGGCCGCGATCGAGGCCAGTCCGGCGACGGCGGTGTTGAGGCCGATGGTGGTGGCCGAATAGCCGCGATGTTCCAGTATGACGCTGAGCAGCGGAACGCCGAGGCCAATAGCGATTCCGACAACGCTGATGGAGGCGACGGCGGCGGCGACCGACAGCCACTTTATTTCCGAATCATCATCGGGCCGGGGCGCCGACTGGTCCATTTGCGCTCACCCAGCGGAGACGATGAGGAAGAGCCTAGAGAAGTTCGCGCCGAAACCGGTTGTTCAGCATCCGGTAGAATGGAACCGTTCCACCGGGCTTCAGCCCGGGGTCGAGTTGCAGCCGTTTTTCCAATTCGCCGAGAACGGTTTGCGTGATGTTGGGGATGTCGGCTTCCTTGGCTTCCGCGATCGGCAGCCAGACCAGTTCCTCGAGCTCATTGGTCGGGCCGCCATCGGGCAGTTCGATCGCGACATCGCTGCGCCAGGCTGCAAGGAAGCGGGTGTCGAAGCGGCGCACCCGGCCGGGCGGCGTGATGGCGCGGGCGACCAGCCGAAGGCGGTCAAGCGCCGGCTGTACGCCGTGTTCGACGAATCCCTGCCAGCCGGCTGCCTTCGTGGCATAGGCGCCCCTGGTTCCGATCAGCAGGCCGGCCTCCTCGTATGTTTCGCGGATCGCCGACATGGCGATGGCGCGGGCGCGGGCGGTCGATACGGGGCGCAGCGAGCCTGTCAGCTTCGCCGTCTCGTCGGAATGCAGTTCGCTCATGGTCGGCACGCGGCTGTCGGCGGGATCGGTGCGGCCACCGGGAAAGACGAATTTGCCCGGCATGAAGGCGTGCTTGTGATGGCGGCGGCCCATCAGGACGCGGATGCTGTCGCCGGATCTGTCCAGCAGGATAAGCGTAGCGGCATCGCGAGGGCGCAACGGACCCTTGCCGACGGCGAAATCCTTCGATTCGGCCTTATCCACCTGAGCGCGTGTCATTCCATCCATGGCCGTCTTCCCCCGTCAATGCCGCAACCGGCCAATCCTACAACTCGGCCAATTCTACAACTCGGCCAATTCTATAGCTCGGCCAATTCTATAGCTCGGCCAATTCTATAACTCGGGATGTGACTCCACGATGTCATCCTCGCCACTGAAGCCATGCATGTAAAGCGCCCATTGCAGGCCGATGATGGCGCCCTTGACGGGTTGCAAAAGGGCCAGGGCCAGCACGATCGTGAGTGGCACCCAGATCACCAGATGTTGCCACATGGTGAGATTGGCCACGGCCTCCAGCCCGAGGAAACCGCCGACCATGATGTGGCCGACGATCACCACGACGATGTAGGCGGGAAAATCGTCGGCGCGGTGGTGATGGATGGGCTCGCCGCAGACGGCGCAGTTTTCGACCGTCTTGGAGAAGGATTTGAACAGCGCACCTTCGCCGCATCGCGGACAGCGGCAACGCAAGCCGCGCAACATTGCCTCGAAAACGGGCCTCGCTGGTCGCCCAGAGTGCAATTCGCCGCCATATAGCTGCTGTTCCATTGTCATCTCCGTCGCCCCGCCTTTTGCCTGGCTCCGCCGCCGCGCGGCTGGCGTTTGGCCTTGTGGAAGGACCGTTTCGATCCCTCGAGCGGCCGGGGTTCGCTCAGCATTTCGAAACGCATCGCCCCGGCGAGCGGCGCCACCTCCACGAGCCTGACTTCGACCAGATCGGCCAGCCGATACCCCTTGCCGGTGCGTTGTCCGAAGAGCGCGTGAGATGTCTCGTCGTAGATATAGTAGTCGTCCTCCAAAGTTGAAACGGGGATGAAGCCATCTGCGCCAAATTGCGGCAGGCGTACGAAGAGGCCGGCCTTGACGACGCCTGAAACGCGGGCGTCAAAGGCTTCTCCCTTGCGTTCGGCGAGGTGGGCGGCGACCAGCCGGTCGACCGTTTCGCGCTCCGCCGCCATGGCGCGACGCTCCGCCGCCGAGATCAGCGTCGACGTCTCGGCAAGCCGCTCCTCTTCGGCGGGAGTCAACCCGCCGCTGCCAAGACCCAGAGTGCCGATCAGCGCGCGGTGGACGATCAGATCGGCATAGCGCCGGATAGGTGAAGTAAAATGTGCGTAGCGCTTCAGGTTCAGCCCGAAATGACCAATGTTTTCAGGCGAATATTCCGCCTGGCTTTGCGAGCGCAGCACAACTTCGTTCACAAGCGCCTCGTTGTCGGCGCCCGACACCCGTTCGAGGATCGTGTTGAACTGTCCGGGGCGTAATTGCGCGCCGCGCGCCAGCGACATGCCGATCGTCTGCAGGAATTCGCGCAAGCTCTCCTGCTTGGCCATGGAGGGCGCATCGTGGACGCGGTAGACGAGCGGCTGACGCTTCGCTTCCAAACTCTCGGCGGCGGCGACATTCGCCTGGATCATGAATTCCTCGATCAGCTTGTGCGCATCGAGGCGCTCGGGCACGACGACGCGGTCGACGGTGCCGTCCGGCTTAAGCAGGATCTTGCGCTCGGGCAGATCGAGTTCAAGCGGCTGGCGCGACTTGCGGCCCCGCTGCAGCACTGCATAGGCGGCCCAGAGCGGGCGCAGGATCGTCTCGAGGATCGGGCCGGTCTTGTCGTCGGTTGCGCCGTCGATCGCAGCCTGCGCCTGGGCATAGGCGAGCTTGGCGTGCGAGCGCATCATCACCCGATGGAAGGAGTGGCGGATTTTCTGTCCCTCGGCGGAGAAAGTCATGCGCACGGCAAGCGCCGGCCGGTCCTCATTTTCGCGCAGCGAGCACAGATCGTTGGAGATGCGCTCGGGCAGCATGGGTACGACGCGGTCGGGAAAATAGACCGAATTGCCGCGCTTCAGCGCCTCGCGGTCGAGCGCCGAGCCGTTTTTCACATAGGCGGCGACATCGGCGATGGCGACGGTGGCGATCACGCCGCCGGGGTTCTTCTCGTCCGGGTCTGGTTCGGCGAAGACGGCGTCGTCATGGTCCTTGGCGTCGGCCGGATCGATCGTCACCAGCGGCACGGCGCGCCAGTCCTCGCGGTCCCGCATCGTCGCCGGCCTGACGGCTTCCGCCTCGGCCAGCACTTCGGGCGGAAAGATATGCGGGATGCCATGCGCATGGATGGCGATCATGGAGACCGCCTTTTCGCTCGTCAGCGAGCCCAGAACGGCAATGATCTTGCCCTGCGCCAGCCCGTAACGGCCGGCAGAGGATGGTTCGACCTCGACCAGATCGCCCGGCTTGGCGCCATTGCGGTGTTCGGCGTCGATGACGAGTTCCGCCTGCCGCCGCTCCACCGGCTCGATGCGGAAGGTGCCGTCTTTCAATTCGCGCAAAACGCCGAGCACGGCGTCACGGCGCTTGTCGACAAGCTTCATCACGCGCGCCGTGTAGGCCGGGCCGTCCTTGTCCTTTCCGGGGAAGATGCGCGCAAGCACGCGGTCGCCGATTCCGGGGGCCGGACCCTTTTCACCGCGCGGCGCACGCAGGGCAACGACCGTCGGCGCCATGTCCTTCTGGCTTTCGGTCTGCGCCGGCCGGGCCAGCAGGCCGCCGTGGGGGTCTCGCGAAACGATATCCAGCATGGCGACGCTGGGCAAAGCGCCCGGCTGCGAAAAGCGCTTGCGCCGGCTTTCCAGTACGCCCTCTTCCTCGAGGTCGCGCAGCGTATCCTTCAGCCAGATGCGATCCTCGTTCTTGAGCGAAAAGGCTTTGGCGATATCGCGGCGTCCGGAGCGCTCGGGATTTTCCGCTATGTAGCGAAGGAGGTCTTCGCGGGAGGGCCGGAATTCGGCCTTGCCGGGCACAATTTTAGAATTGTCGGCGCGAGGAGGGCCGGAATTCCGCTTGCCCGATATCTTCCGCGCCAAGCCAGCCTCAACTCTTCTTTTTCGCCGCGGGCTTCTTGGCGGGGCTCTTCTTTGCCGTCTTGGTGCTCTTGGCCGCCTTGCTCTTGCCGGGCTTCGCACTCTTGCCGGCCTTGGCAGCGATGAGCTCCAAAGCCTCTTCGACGGTCACCGACATCGGTTCCTTGCCCTTGGGCAGGGTGGCGTTGACCTTGCCGAAATTGACATAGGGGCCATACTTGCCGTCGCGCACGGTGAGTTTTCCGCCGCCGTCGGGATGGTCGCCGAGATCCTTCAGCGCGGCCGGCATGCCGCCGCGTCCGCCAGGACCCTTGGCCTTCTTTTCCGCGATCAGCGAGACGGCGCGGTTGAGGCCGATCGAAAACACATCCTCGATGGATTCGAGATTGGCATAGGTGCCGTCGTGCAGAACGAACGGGCCATAGCGGCCGAGGCCGGCGGAGATCATCTTGCCGCTTTCCGGGTGCTTGCCGACATCGCGTGGCAGTGCGAGCAATGCCAGCGCCTTCTCGTGGTCGATGCTGTCGGCCGCCCATCCCTTGGGCAGGCTGGAGCGTTTGGCTTCCTTGCCGTCGCCGCGCTGCACATAGGGCCCGAAACGGCCCGAACGCAGCGAGATTTCCTCGTCCGTATAGGGGTCCTTGCCCAACACCTTCGGCCCGTCATTGCCGGCGGCATCGCCATTGCCGTTGGCGTCGCCGCCAAGCTGGCGGGTGAAGCTGCATTCGGGATAGTTCGAGCAGCCGACGAAGGCGCCAAATTTGCCGAGCTTGAGCGAAAGCTGGCCATTGCCGCATTTGGGGCAGGCGCGCGGATCGGTGCCGTCTTCCTTCGCCGGGAAAACCAGCGGCGCCAGTTCCTCGTTCAGCGCATCGAGAACGTCGGTGACGCGCAATTCCTTGATGTCGTCCACCGCGCCGGAAAACTGCTTCCAGAAATCGCGCAGCACGTCCTTCCAGGACAGCTTTCCGTCGGAAATCTCGTCGAGCTGTTCCTCGAGAGACGCGGTGAAATCATATTCTACATAGCGCTGGAAAAAGCTCTCCAGGAATGCCGTCACCAGCCTTCCCTTGGCCTCGGGAACGAGCCGGCGCTTGTCGATCACGACATAGCCGCGGTCTTCCAGCGTCTTCAGCGTCGAGGCGTAGGTGGAGGGCCGGCCGATGCCGAGTTCTTCCATCTTCTTGATAAGCGACGCTTCCGAATAGCGCGGCGGCGGTTCGGTGGTGTGCGCGGATACGTCGATTTTTTGCCGGTCAAGCGCTTCGCCGGAAAGAATTTCCGGCAGCCGGCGGCTTTCCTCGTCCTCGGAATCCTCGTCCTTCTGGTCGGTATAGGCGGCGAGGAAGCCGTCGAAACGAGTGACCGAGCCAACGGCGCGCAACGCGGCGACCTTGCCGCCATTCGCAGCCTCGATCTCTACGGTCGTGCGCTCGATCTCTGCCGGCTGCATCTGGCTGGCGATGGCGCGCTTCCAGATCATCTCGTAGAGCCGCGCCTGATCGGCATCGAGATGCTGCCTCACGGATGCCGGTGTACGGAAGAAGTCGGTCGGACGCACCGCTTCGTGCGCTTCCTGCGCGTTCTTGGCCTTGGCGGAATAATAGCGCGGCTTCTCCGGCAGGTATTTTTCGCCGAATTCCTTGCCAATGGCGCTGCGGGCCGCGGTGATTGCCTCCGGGGCCATCTGCACGCCGTCGGTACGCATATAGGTAATGAGGCCGGCGGTCTCGCCGCCGAGATCGACGCCCTCATAAAGACGCTGCGCCACCTGCATGGTGCGCGACGCCGAAAAGCCGAGGCGCGAGGAGGCGGCCTGCTGCAGGGTCGAAGTGGTGAAGGGCGGGCTGGGGTTGCGCCTGGTCGGCTTGGCTTCAACGGAGGCGGCCTTGAAGGTCGCGCCGTCCAGCATCGCCTTGATTTCAGCGGCTTGCTCGGCGGATTTGATGTCGAGCTTCTGCAGGCGCTTGCCTTCATAGGCCGTCAGGCGCGCCTCGAAATCCTGCTTGCGCGGGGTCGCCAGCGTGGCGGCGATCAGCCAGTAATCCTCGCGGATGAAGCGCTCGATCTCGGCTTCCCGGTCGCAGACCAGGCGCAGCGAAACCGATTGCACCCGGCCGGCCGAGCGAGCGCCGGGCAGCTTGCGCCACAGCACGGGAGACAGGGTGAAGCCGACCAGATAATCGAGCGCGCGGCGCGCCAGATAGGCGTCGACCAGCGGCGCGTCGATGTCGCGCGGATTGGCCATGGCGTCGAGGACGGAATTCTTGGTGATGGCGTTGAAGACGACGCGCTTGACCGGCTTGTCCTTCAACGCCTTCTTCTGCCGCAGCACTTCCAGCACATGCCAGGAAATGGCTTCGCCCTCGCGGTCCGGGTCAGTGGCGAGAATCAGCCCGTCGGCATCCTTCAACGCCTTGACGATGTCGGAAAGGCGCTTCGAGGCCTTGCCATCGACCGCCCAGGACATGGCGAAATCCTCGTCCGGCCGCACCGATCCATCCTTGGCCGGCAGGTCGCGGACATGGCCGAAAGAGGCCAGAACCTTATAGTTCCGGCCAAGATATTTGTTGATCGTTTTCGCCTTGGCGGGCGATTCGACGACGACGACATCCATGAAAAATCTGGTTTCCTCTACCGCGAGGAGAGTGGCCTACGCGGCTGACAAGCGTTTGAAAAGCCGCCCTGCAAATGGCTGTCGTTTGCCGCGCGGTCAAGAGGGGTCACCCAATTTGCGGGTAATATGCATCCGCCCACCAACTTCCGATTGCAAAAAATAGGATTGCAATCCTATGGGTGTGTGTTAGGTTGCAACATAAAACAAAATACAACTCAAAGTATATCTACGTCCAGCCTCCCAACGGGGTCGGACCATTTGATGGCGATGCATGCGCGGCGCCAGAAGAAGGTTTGCGCTTGCTCGACGGGGTTGTCTACTGGCGAGGGCATGCATGGCTTCCAACACGCGGCGTACCGAAACACTCGACTACATGCAGGGGATGCTTGGCCAGTTGCGCACGATGGCGGAGGCCGAGCGCTGCGACATGCTCGCCTACATGATCGAGATGGCTTATGTCGAAGTCAGCGATATCCTGCGCGGGGAGCGGCCGCTACGGGTCCGCGAGGAAAAGCGAAACAGCGCCGCCTGAATGGCGCTCGAGCCGGCCGGCGAGATCGAGTTCCAGCAGCACCATGAAGACCTGCGCCGGATGCAGCCCCGTATGGCGGATGATTTCATCGATATGAGTGGGCACCGGCCCGAGCGTCTCGATCACCTTGGCGCGATCGTCATCGCCGGGCGGGGCCGACGCTGAAAAGTCGGGAGGTTCCTCGAAATCGGATGGCGCGGCCCATTGCGCGCCGACCAAGGGCGCGATCTGTTCGATGATGTCGCCGACTTCCGTGACCAGCGTCGCGCCTTCCTTCAACAGGCCGTTGGCCCCGGCAGCGCGCGGATCGAGCGGCGAACCGGGCACGGCGAAGACCAGCCGACCCATCTCGCCGGCGAGCCGGGCGCTGATCAGCGAACCCGATCGCTTGGCGGCTTCCACGACCACCAGGCCGAGCGACAGGCCGGCGATGATGCGGTTGCGGCGGGGAAAATCGCGGGCGCGAGGCTCCCAGCCGAACGGCATTTCCGAAATGACCGCGCCGCTGCTGGCGGCAATCTCGTCATAGAGGCCGGCATTCTCCGGCGGATAGGGGTGATCGAGCCCGCCCGCCAGTACCGCGACGGTGCCGGTTTCGAGGCTGCCGCGATGCGCCGCCGTGTCGATGCCGCGGGCCAGACCGGAGATCACCGCATAGCCGTGGCGACCGAGTTCCGTGGCAAGGGATTGCGCCATGCGGATGCCGGCCAGCGAGGCGTTGCGCGCGCCGACGATGGCGACGGGTGGCAAGGCAAACACCGCCGCCTGTCCCTTGATCGCAACCAGCGGCGGGGGAAGATCCATGCGTCTCAGCATCGCCGGATAGTCCGCTTCGCCGATGGCGACGAAACGCGCGCCCGCCCGTTGCGCGCGCTCGATCTCGGCCTCCGCCTCGGCGACGGAGGGGATGCGCACAGAACGCATGCCGCCGCCGCTCAGCGTCAGCTCGGGCAGGATTTCGATCGCATTTTCCGCCGAGCCGAAACGGTTGATCAGGTCGCGGAAGGTGGCCGGGCCGACATTGTCGGTCCGGATCAGGCGAAGCCAGGAAGTCCGCTGCCGGTCGCTGAGGGCCGGGGCGGCCGATCCGTTCACCCCTTAGCTCCGATTCGGGATTCGGTTCCCGCCATCAGCCGGGTGATGTTGGCGCGATGCTTGATGAAGATGATGGTGCTCATCACGGCGAAAAGTTCGCCGATATGGTCATGTCCGAGAACGAAGAGCGTGGCGGGCACGGCGATCGCCGCGACGAGCGCCGCCAGCGAGGAATAGCGGGTGATGATGGCGACGGCGAGCCAGACGATGGCAAAAACAACGGCGGCCGGCCAGGCGATCGCGATCGCTACGCCGAGATAGGTCGCCACGCCCTTGCCGCCCCTGAAGCCGAGCCAGACTGGAAACAGATGGCCGAGGAAGGCGGCAAGACCGGCGATCAGCGCCGGATAGAGCCCGAGGTAATGGAGCGCCAGCCATGCGGGCACGGCGCCCTTGACGGCGTCGAACACGAGGGTAAGCGCCGCCAATCCCTTGTTGCCGGTCCTCAGCACATTGGTGGCGCCGATATTGCCGGAGCCGATCGACCGCACGTCGCCAAGGCCGGCGGCGCGGGTGATCAAAAATCCCGAAGGGATGGAGCCGAACAGATAGCCCACGACAAGCGCGACGAGCACTTCCAGCATGTCGTTGTTCCCCCCGAACTGTTTCTAGGCCGTGAATACTGTGCGGCCCGCAACCATGGTTTGCAAGACCTTGCCCTGCAGCCGCGCGCCCTCGAAGCAGGTGTTCTTGGAGCGCGAACGGAGATCCGCTTCGCGCACCACCCATGGCTCATCGAGATCGACGAGCGCAAGATCGGCCGGCGCGCCGGGCTTCAGCGTCCCGCCCTTGAGGCCGAAAAGTCTTGCCGGCGCGGTCGACAGCGTTTCGAGGAGGCGCAGCAGCGGCACCTGGTCGTTGTGGTGCAGGCGAAGCGCCACGGCAAGCAGCGTCTCCAGGCCGATGGCGCCGGCCTCGGCGTCGGCGAAGGGCAGGCGCTTGGTGTCGACATCCTGCGGATCGTGCGAGGAAACGACGACATCGATCGTTCCGTCGCGCAGCGCCTCGACCATTGCCAGCCGGTCCTCCTCGGCGCGCAGCGGCGGCGACAGACGAAAGAAGGTGCGGTATTCGCCGACATCGTTTTCGTTGAGCGCGAGATTGTGGATCGACACGCCGGCGGACACTTTTGCGCCATCGTTTTTGGCGCGCGCCATCGCTTGAGCGGCCATCGCGGTCGAGATCTTGGCGGCATGGTAGGCGCCGCCGGTCAGGCGCGCCAGAAGCAGATCGCGCTCCAGCGGGATCGCCTCCGCCTCGCGCGGGATGCCGGGCAGGCCGAGCCAGCTCGCGTAGAGACCTTCGTTCATGACGCCGCCGGCGGCCAGATCGGCATCCTGGGTTTCGTGCACGATCGTGGCATCGAAATCGCGCGCATAGGTCAGCGCGCGGCGCATGACGGCGCTGCTTTTGATCGTATGCCGCCCGTCGGTGAAGAAGGCCGCGCCGGCCTCGCGCAAAAGGCCGAATTCGGTCATCTCGCGGCCTTCCAGGCCGCGCGTGATCGCCGCTGCGGGCCGGATGTTGACGAGGGCGGTGTCGCGTGCCGTGCGCAGGACAAATTCGACCAGCGCCACATCGTCGATGACCGGGTGCGTGTCGGGCATCATGACCAGCGAGGTGACGCCGCCCGCCGCCGCCGCGAGGCTGGCCGAGGCAATGGTTTCGCGATGCTCGCCTCCCGGCTCGCCGATGAAGACGCGGGCGTCGATCAGGCCCGGGATGACGGCCCTGCCGGCGCAGTCGATGACCGTGGCGCCTTCGGGCGCGCCCTGGTTGAGCGCCGATTTTCCCGCCGCTGCGATCTTCTTGCCGTCAACGATGACGGAGCCGCGCTCGTCGAGATCACGCGATGGATCGACGATGCGCGCGTTCCGGAAAACCGTGACGCTCATCAGGCAACCTCCTGATGACGCTGAATCAGTTTAAGGGCTGATGGGGCGTTGGTTCCGCGCCGCCGTGGTGACCGCCTGGGTCGCTTGCCTCTCGAAGGCCCGCATGAGACCAGTGGGGCCGCGGCGGCCGGAAGCCTCCGACGGGCTACAGGAAGATGCGCCACGGGCGGCCCGGCCAGGCTGTACCCAGAGCGCCGATTGATGAGCATCCCGTAAGGGCTTCCGGCACATGGAACCTTACTCCAACTGGGGGAGAAGTATCCATGTCCATTTTCGTCGGCCTCGACTGGGGCGGATCGAGCCATGCCGTTTGTATTGTCGACGCCACCGGCCGGAGCCTCGAGCATTTCGTGGTGGCTCACGATCGTGATGGTCTCGACCGTCTGGTCGCGCGCCTGCGCCGGCACGGCCCGCCCGAAGAGACGCCGATCGCCATCGAGCGGCCCAGCGGGCTCCTTGTAGACGTGCTGGTCGAGGCCGGGTTCCTCGTCACGCCGGTCCATCCCAACATCGTCAAGGCGTGCCGGCCGCGCTACCGCGCCGTCGCCGCCAAGAGCGATCCCGGCGATGCCTTCATTCTGGCCGACATCCTGCGCACCGACGGCCATCGGCTGACCGCACTGAAGCCCCAGTCCGACGCCATCAAGGCGCTCAGGGCGCTGGTCCGCGGGCGCGACGACCTCGTCGCCACAAGGCTCGTGCTCGCCAACCAGCTCCGCGCCCTGCTCGAAAGCTTCTGGCCCGGCGCCGCCGTGCTCTTTGCCGACATTGCCAGCCCCATAGCGCTGGCCTTCCTCCAGCGCTATCCCACCCCCGAAGCGGCCCACCGCCTGGGGGAGAAGCGCATGGCCGCCTTCCTCGCACAAAACCAGTATTGCGGCCGGCGCCATGCCGGTGACCTGCTCGCGCGGCTGAGGGCCGCCCCGGCCGGCATGGCCGCCGAGGCCGAAGCCGATGCCAAGGGCGAGCTCGTGCGGGCATTGGCCGGCACCCTCGAAAGCCTCGTCGCCCAGATCGCCAGGCTTTCCAGCCGTATCGAACATGCCGTCGCCCAATTGCCGGAGGGGCGCATCGTCATGTCCTTCCCGCGCGCCGGAAAGATCTGCGCCGCCCAGATCACCGCCGAACTCGGCGACGTGCGGGCCCGCTTCCAGAGCGAAGACCATCTCGCCGCGGAGGCCGGTGTCGCGCCCGTCACCTATCAAAGCGGCAAATCCCGAGGCGTCGGATGGCGATGGGCCTGCAACAAGCGGCTGCGCGCCGCCGTCACCTGCTTCGCCGACAACTCCCGCCATGCCAGCCCGTGGGCCGCAAACATTTATCGACAAGCTCGTCTGCGCGGCTGCAGGCATCCCCATGCCGTGCGCATCCTCGCACGTGCCTGGCTCAAAATCCTCTGGCGCGCATGGCAGGACAACCTTCCTTACGACGCAAACAAACACCTCGCCGCAAAGGCCTTCATCGCCAATGGTTGACACAGGAAGTCTCATGCGGCGCGTCCCTCGGCGTTGCGGCGCGGATCGAGCAGCGCCTCCATCACCGCCATGCGCACCGCGACCCCCATCTCGACCTGCTCCTGGATGACGCTTTGCGGGCCGTCGGCGATCTCCGACGCGATCTCGACACCGCGGTTCATGGGGCCGGGATGCATGACCAGCGCATCGTCGGCCGCCGCCGCGAGCTTTTGCGCATCGAGCCCGAAATAGCGGAAATATTCGCGCACCGAAGGCACGAACGCGCCGGCCATGCGCTCGCGCTGCAGGCGCAGCATCATGACCACGTCGACGCCCTTCAGTCCCTCTTCCATAGAGCGGAACACTTTGACGCCCATCTCCTCGATACCGGAGGGCAGGAGCGTCGAGGGCGCTACAGCGCGGACGCTGGCGCCGAGCGCGTTCATAAGAAGGATGTTGGAGCGGGCGACACGGCTATGCAGGATATCGCCGCAGATGGCGATGGTGAGCTTGTTGAGCGGACCTTTCGCGCGGCGGATGGTGAGCGCGTCGAGCAGGGCCTGCGTCGGGTGCTCGTGCGCGCCGTCGCCGGCATTGACCACCGAGCAGCCGACCTTTTGCGCCAGAAGTGCCGCAGCGCCCGCCGAACCGTGGCGGATGATCAAAATGTCGGGGCGCATGGCGTTCAGCGTCATAGCGGTGTCGATCAGCGTTTCGCCCTTCTTCACGGAGGAGGAGGCGACGGCCATGTTCATGACGTCGGCGCCAAGCCGCTTGCCGGCAAGCTCGAACGAAGACTGCGTGCGCGTCGAGGCCTCGTAGAAGAGATTGATTTGCGTGCGCCCGCGCAGGCTGGCGGTCTTCTTCTCCGGCTGGCGGGAAATAGCCACCGCTGCATCGGCGCGGTCGAGCAAAAGCTCGATGTCGGCCGGCGAAAGCGCCTGAATGCCGAGCAAATGGCGGTGCGGAAAAAGCGGGAAGGCCGGGGCGTCTGACATTAAAGCGGTGCTATAGGCGCGCTATGCTTCAAGGGCAAGCGCCGCGCGGCCGCGCCATGTCCTTGTCCAACGAAACTCTTCCCGTCAGGCGCGACTTTGCGCGGACTGGTGGACCGTACTGGTCCGGGCAGGGATATGCTCCATATCGGGGTCTTGCGGTTGTCACGCCGCTTTGACAATAAAGACATCATTATTTTCGGCGATCCGCCTCATTTCAAGCAGGGATCCTTATGGCCAACAGCACGTCAGGCGGTCTCGACCGCGTCCTTACCCTCGAACTGGTGCGCGTCACCGAGCGCGCCGCCGTCGCCGCCGCCAGGCTTCGCGGGCGTGGCGACGAAAAGGAAGCCGACCAGGTTGCGGTCGACGCCATGCGGGCCGAGCTCAACCGCCTGCCGATTCGCGGCACGGTGGTCATCGGCGAGGGCGAACGCGATGAAGCGCCGATGCTCTATATCGGGGAAGAGGTCGGGACCGGAGACGGCCCGGAAGTGGACATCGCGCTCGATCCGCTGGAAGGCACGACCATCTGCGCCAAGAATTTGCCCAACGCGCTCGCCGTCATCTCCATCGCGGAGAAGGGCACGCTGCTTTACGCGCCCGACGTCTACATGCAGAAGATCGCCATCGGTCCGGGCTATCCGGCTGGCGTCGTCGATCTCGGCGCATCCGCCGCCGACAACATCGCCAGCCTGGCCAAGGCCAAGGGCGTGCCGATCGAGGAGATCACGACCTGCATTCTGGACCGCCCGCGCCACGCCAAGCTGATCGACGAGGTGCGCGCGACCGGCGCCTCGATCCGGCTGATCGGCGACGGCGACGTGGCCGGCGTCATCCACACGACCGATCCCGACGAGACCGGCATCGACATCTATCTCGGCACGGGCGGCGCGCCGGAGGGCGTGCTGGCGGCTTCGGCGCTGCGCTGCATCGGCGGCCAGATGCAGGGCCGGCTGCTGCTGGACACGCCTGAAAAAGTGGCCCGCGCGGCCAAAATGGGCGTTTCCAACCCGGAGAAAATCTACAGCATGAACGAGATGGCGCGCGGCGAGACCCTTTTCGCCGCTACCGGCGTCACCGACGGCAACATGCTTTCGGGCGTGCGCTTCGGTCGCCATGACATCCAGACCCACACCATCGTCATGCGCTCGTCCACCGGCACGGTGCGCGAGATCAAGGCGCGGCATCAGGACATGGACAAGTTCTGAGACCGGCCACAAGGTTTTACTTGGCGCATGATCCTATTATCGTCGCGGCGTGATGGCGGAGGACAAGCGATTCTTCCTGGATGTGCGGTCGTCGGCCAATGGCTTGGCGTGGGTGCATCGCCTCGACCGGCGACAGGAGAATGTCGCGCTGGCGATTGCGCAGGGCCACGGCATACCCGATCTCGTCGCCCGCGTCCTTGCGGGCCGGGGAGTGGGGGTCGATGACGCCATCCGCTTCCTCGACCCGACGATCCGCGACCTGTTGCCTGATCCCGCATCGCTAAGCGGTATGCAGGAAGCGGCGGCGCGTCTGGCGCAGGCGATCACGCGCCGCGAGCGGGTCGCGATCTTCGGCGATTACGACGTGGACGGCGCGGCGTCTTCGGCGTTGATGCGGCGCTTTCTCGCCCATTACGGCGTCGAATCCGAGATCTACATTCCCGACCGCATCTTCGAAGGCTACGGGCCCAACCCGGAAGCGATGCGCGAATTGGTGTCGCGTGGCGCATCGTTGATCGTCACCGTCGACTGCGGCACCAACAGCGCCCCTTCGATCGCCGCCGCCAACGCGGCGGGGGCCGAAGTCGTGGTGATCGACCACCACCAGGTCGGCGGGCTGCTGCCGGATGCCGTCGCCATCGTCAACCCGAACCGTGAGGACGATCTGTCAGGGCAGGGACATCTCTGCGCGGCGGGCGTCGTCTTCCTCGTGCTGGTGCAGACGGTGAAGATGCTGCGCGAGGCAGGCCATGCGGCGCGTTCCCCGGACCTGCTTGGCCTGCTCGATCTGGTGGCGCTGGCGACGGTTTGCGATGTGGTGCCATTGACGGGCGTCAACCGCGCGTTCGTCGTCAAGGGGCTGGCCGTCGCCCGCCATCTCGACAATCCGGGCCTTGCCGCGCTGGCCCGCGTCTCGCGCATCGGCGAGCCGCTCGGCCCTTTTCACTTTTCCTTCCTGATCGGCCCGCGCATCAATGCCGGCGGCCGCATCGGCGACGCGGCGCTTGGCTCACGCCTTCTGGCCACCGACGATCCGACGGAAGCCGCCGCCATTGCCGAGACGCTGAACCGGCTGAACCAGGAACGACAGGCGATGGAACACGCCATGCTGGAACAGGCGCGCGCCGAGGCCGACGCGGAACTTGCGCGGGGCGTGGGGCCGGCGATCCTGGTGACGGGCAGCGACGAATGGCATCCCGGCATCGTCGGCCTGCTGGCCTCGCGGCTGAAGGACCATACGCGCCGGCCGGTCTTCGCCATCGCCTTCGGCGTCGATGGCGTCGGCACCGGTTCGGGCCGCTCCATCGCCGGTTTCGACCTCGGCCGGCTGGTTCGCGCGGCGGCGGAAAAGGGGTTGATCGTCAAGGGTGGCGGCCATGCCATGGCGGCCGGCATCACGATCGAACGCGCCAGGCTCGGCGAATTGCGCGCCTTCTTCGAGGAGAGCGCGGCTACCGAAGTTAGTCGGCTGAACGGCGAGGAAACGCTAAAGATCGATTCAGCGCTTTCGGCCGATGGCGCGACCACCGACCTTCTCGATACGCTCGAGCAAGCAGGACCCTATGGCGCCGGGCATCCCGCGCCGATGCTGGTGTTGCCGCGCCACCGGGTCACCGATATCCGCCTTGTCGGCAACGGCCATTTGCGGGTCGGGCTGCGCTCGGAAATGGGCGGCAGCCTGCAGGCGATGGCCTTTCGCGCCGAGAATACCGCGCTTGGTGATTTCCTGAATGCCAGCAAAGGCCGCGACGTCCACATTGCCGGGACGCTTTCGTCGAATTTCTGGAACGGCCGCCGCAGCGTCCAGTTCAGGATCGCCGACGCGGCAGAGGTGGGATGAGCGGCATCTGAGCTTGAATTTCCGCTTCCAGCCCTATCGCGGATACAGCGAAGCAGAGTCCCATTGCCTAAATGTAGACGCTAAGACGCGCAAGCAAGCGCTACGCCAGATGGAGATCGATCTCTGACGGCAGGGAGCGGTGTTCAAGAGAATGACGTAAAGTTCGGTGCATGTCATCGGTCGACAAAGACAAATTGTCCGCAAGAGGGTACAGATCACGCGGATGATTTATCACGAACCCAAGGGACAGATTATGCAGGCCTCCGCGCTTGAGAAATTGAAGGACGGAGCCTCAGACCGTTGGAGCAATATCGACAAGGCGGCATCGCTGAGCCGTATGAAAACTACTGAGCTTGCCGGACTGGTAGGTGATCTGCTCCCCACTGACGAAGGCAGCTTCGTGGTTTTTGGCTCACTTGCGCGAGGCGAGTATACGGACGGCAGCGACTTGGACTGGACCATCCTGATTGACGGGCGCGCCGATTCCCTTCATCTCGATATCGTCCACTCCCTCAAGCAAAAGCTCGAGGACGCAAAATTTGGTGTTCCTGGGCCAACTGGAGTGTTTGGCGGACTGGTGTTCAGCCACGACCTCGTTCACACGATCGGGGGTGACGAGGACACCAACAAGAATATGACGCGGCGCTTGCTTCTCCTGCTTGAATCCATGGCCATCGAGACGCCGTCGAGCAGCGAAGTCCATAACCGGATTTTGAATGCGATTCTGAGCCGGTATGTCAAAGAAGATGCTAATTTTATCGCCAGTAACCACAGCAGGGACAGGATCCCACGCTTTCTTTTGAACGACGTCGTACGCTTCTGGCGAACTATGGCAGTTGACTACGCAAACAAGTATCGGGCACGCCCCGGCGGCAAGTGGGCTCTTCGAAACATAAAGCTGCGCATGTCCAGGAAACTGATATTTGTTTCCGGTCTCTTCATGTGCATCTCGTGGGCGCTGGACGATCATATCGACGACGACGATAATTTCGTGGTGCAGAAGCTAGTCGGTCACCTTCGCGACTGGTCACACCGACCGCCTCTGGAGTTCCTTGGCCGTGGTCGTCGAGAAATACGCGCCGTCTTTGGCGGGAGAAGTATTCGACAATTACGATGCCTTCCTTGCCATCCTCAACGACGACGCACAGCGCGACATACTGGAGACGTTGTCTCCTGAAGGTGCCTACGAGAATGACGTATTCTTGCACGCACGGCGCATCGCCACGAGCTTCGACGGAGCTCTAACGAAGCTCCTGTTTGATTTGGACGACGATCTTGCGCGTCTCGTCAAAAAATACGGAGTGTTTTGATGACAATTATTGGCTTTTCCACGGGAGCGATTGCATACGGCGATTTCACAAAAGCGCTGGAACTGCTCGATCCGACGCGCGCCAATGCCGTGGAACTCTCAGCGCTGCGAGCCGTCGAGCTTCCGATACTGCTCTCGGCGCTTCCGAAGCTCTTCACGCATCTCCGGCAACGGTACCAATACATCAGCTTCCACGCGCCGACGAATTTCGATGATGAAGAAGCTCTGGTGCGTGATCTGGTTTCCGTTGCCGACATGGGAATGAACATCATCGTCCATCCAGACACCATTCATGAACTGTCCGTGTGGAGACGTTTGGGAAATCGACTTTGCTTGGAGAATATGGACTCTCGAAAAAAAGATGGCCGAACGGCGGAAGAACTGCGTCGGTTCTACAAATCCTTGCCAGAAGCCAGACTATGCTTCGACATCGCACATGCAAGGCAGTTTGACTCCACCATGACCGAAGGGCTTGGGATCGTTGAGGAGTTCCGTGATCGGCTGGTTCAGATTCATTTGAGCGAGGTCAACAGTAAAGGCCGGCACTTTGCCATGTCCTTCGCTGCTAAGCGTGCTTATGAACCATTCGCTGAAATCCTTTCAGCGGTACCGGTGATTATCGAGGCTATGATCGATAATGACGAGATCGTCGGTGAGATTGAAGAGACAGAGAAACTGCTAGCTTTTCGACGCCGGCGTGTCTCGCATGATGCTCGTCAGTTGCATACTGGGGCGCGTGCTATCTAGTCGGTCGTGAACAACCTGCAACTGCCTGCGCTGGTTGGGGTTTTCGGCGGTTTCAAGTATTCGCTTTCGCAAGGGTTTAGGCCTTTGGCGCGCAAAAGCTTGTGATTTCGTCGAGCTCCCGGATTTGAGGTTTTCGGCATCTGAGAAGTGTGATTCTCTCCTCGGGTTGAAACCGTGGAGGGCCCGATGCGTCCGAAGCTGCCGTCAAAGACCCGCAATGAAGACCTGTTCCGCTCTCGGCTGGATGCGATTGTGGATGGTCGCCACGAACTGGTCCGGCTGGCCGGGCTGATCGACTGGGACCGCTTCGACGCGGCGTTTGGCGGGCTCTATGTGGACAAGACAGGGCGGCCGGGATTGCCGACACGGCTGATGGCCGGGCTGCATCTGCTTCAGCACGCCAAGGGCCTGTCCGACGATGCGGTCTGCGCCCAGTGGCTGGAAAACCCCTATTTCCAGGTCTTCTGCGGCGAAACCTATTTCCAGCACAAGCTGCCGCTGGACCGCTCATCCATGACGCGCTGGCGGCGCCGGATTGGCCAGAACAAGCTGGAGGAATTGTTGGCCGAGACCCTCACGGCAGCCCAGAAGGCCAAGGCGGTGGATGCTGGCAAGTTTGAACGCATAACCATCGATACGACCGCCCAGACCAAGGCCGTGGCGCACCCGACCGACAGTGGCCTGCTGCTGCGTGCGGTGGAATGGTTGAACCGTTTCGCCAGGCAACATGGCCTGGTGCTTCGTCAATCCTTCGTGCGGCTGGCGAGCCGCGCCCGACGCGAGGTCTCACGGCTGATCCACACCCGTGGCCACAAGCAGGCGCTGCGTGAAGTCCGCCGTATGCGCACCTTTGTCGGCCGGCTCTATCGCGACATCGGCCGCAAGATTGCCGGTCGGCCGGATCTCGAGGCGGCCTTTCGGCCGGTCGCCGAACCGATCACCCGGCTGCTCGCACAGAAGACCGGCGACCCCAACAAGCTCTATGCCCTGCATGCTCCGGAGGTGGAGTGCATCGCCAAGGGCAAGGCTCGCACTCGTTATGAGTTTGGGGTCAAGGCGTCCTTCGCGGTCACCAACGCCCGCGCCAGGGGCGGACAGTTCATCGTCGGCGCCCAAGCCTGCCCCGGTTTGCCCTATGATGGCCATACCCTACAAAGCCAGATCACCCAGGTTGAACGCCTCACCGGCGTCACGGTCGAGCGCGCCTACGTTGACCGTGGCTATCGTGGGCACCGCCTGGCCACACCGCAGGTTTACCTGTCCAACACCCGCGGTATCGCCTCGCCGACCGTTAAGCGCGAACTCAGACGGCGGAGCGCCGTCGAACCAATCATCGGACACACCAAGGCCGACGGGAAACTGGAACGTCATTGGCTGAAGGGCGCCCAGGGCGACGCCATCAACGTCATCCTCGTCGCCGCCGGACACAACATCCGCCTGCTCCTGGCATGGCTGAGAGTTTTTTGCGCCTTGATCCTGGCCACGCTCAGCGCTACCGCAGCGCGGACCTCGATCACAAACGCTCGACCGACGTTCGACTAAACTCACAATCCGCCAAGATCGCGTTCTTCACGGCCGACTATCTACGCTGCGGAGTAATGTTCTCCGAGCAGGTCAATTTGCGCATGTCGCGTGGCTTGCTTGAAAAAATCAAGCAACGCGCGGTGGAGCGCGGCATTCCCTATCAACGGTTCATGCGCGAGATCTTGGAGAAATCGCTTTAGGCTTGGTGAGTGACAGGCTTATGCCAGCACCGTTTGCAGGCGCTGGACTTCGCCCAGTTGCGACATGGTCACCTCGTAGCCGAGCCGGATCGCCTCGTCGGCCCTGTGGAACTCGGTGAGACCGATATGGCCGAGCTTCGGCTGCAGCGAAATGTCCGGCGGATCGCCCGCCATCCGCGCCCGCGATATGCGGTCCTGAATGATATTGAAGGCTTCGACCATCACGCCGGTGATGCCAAGCCGCGATTCGCGCGCCTTGGCAGTCGCGTCGGTAATGCGTCCGCCTGCCGGGGCAACCGGAACGCCCGCGGAAAGCTTCGAAGAACCCGCGTCGTGCTTGATGACGGCGGCGCGGCCGTACTGGTCATAGTGCAGGTTCACGGCGACGACGAGCGGCTGCTCATAGGCCCGGCAGATTGAAACCGGGACCGGATTGACCAGCGCGCCATCGACGAGAAGGCGGCCGTTGCACATGACCGGTTCGAAGACGCCGGGCAGCGCGTAGGAGGCACGCATGGCGTTGATCAGCGAACCGCTCGAAATCCAGATTTCGTGGCCGGTGCGGATTTCCGAGGCGACGCAGACGAAGGGCTTCGGCAGATCGTCGAAGGTGACGCCGTCCATGTGGCGTTGCATTTCGGCCGTCAATCGCATGCCGCCGAACAGGCCGCTGCCGCCGAGATGGATGTCGAGAAGGCCGAACATGCGCCGCTTTGTCAGGCTGCGCGCGAATTCTTCCAGTTCGTCCAGCTTGCCGGCCAGATAGCAGCCGCCGACCAGCGCGCCGATGGAGGTGCCGGCGATCATCTCGATCTCTATGCCGGCCTCGTCGAGCGCGCGCAAAACGCCGATATGCGCCCAGCCGCGCGCCGCGCCGCCGCCAAGCGCAAGCGCGATGGCGGATTTTTGCACGGGCTCCACTATCGGCGCCTCGTCCTGCGGCGGAAGTGATTTTTCGCGCGTTTCGCCGCGCCCTCTTATGGACGCCCACTCAAGCATTACCGTCTCCATATCCCACGTGACTTTTACGTCCGCGATCGTATCAAAATGATGAATTGGCCATTAACCAATCCTGAATGCGCCCTTTGGTGTCGCTAGGCGCCACTTTGGTTCACGGCGCGATTTGTTCCACTTGCCGCAGCGTCGGCTTTCCGTCGTCCATACCGGCTACCCGATAAAAGCAGGATCGTCGCCCTGTATGACATGTGGCGCCGTCGCCTTGCACCTCTACCTTGAGCCAGACGGCGTCCTGATCGCAATCGGTGCGCATCTCGACGACTTTCTGGAAATTGCCGGACGTTTCGCCCTTCTTCCAAAGCGTTTGACGCGAGCGCGACCAGTAATGCGCGACGCCGGTCTCGAGGGTGAGCCTGAGCGCTTCGGCGTTCATATGCGCCACCATCAGGACCATGCCGTCGCCAGCGTCCGTCACGACCGCCGTGATCAGTCCGTTGGCGTCGAAACGCGGCGAAAGAATGGTGCCTTCCTCGCGCTCCGCCTTGCTCGGCTCTTCAGTGGGAAAAATGATCTCGTTCATGCCGATCCGAATTCTTTTTGCTTGGCCGGACCGGGAAAGAGGTCAGTCCTTCCCGCCGCCGCGGACCATGCCGATGAAGCGCAACTGCTCCTCCGGGTGATCCTTGAAGGCGCCGGTGTAGGTTGAGGTGAGGGTGGTCGAGCCCTGTTTGCGGATGCCGCGCATGACCATGCACATATGCTCGGCCTCGATCATCACGGCGACGCCGCGCGGATTGAGCACATCCTGGATGACGCCGGCGATCTGCGCCGTCATCGCCTCCTGGGTCTGCAGGCGATGCGCGAAGATGTCGACGACACGGGCGATCTTGGAAAGGCCGACGACCTTGCCGTCCGGCAGATAGGCGACATGCGCCTTGCCGATGATCGGCACCATGTGATGTTCGCAATGCGAGTGGAACTGGATATCCTTGATGAGTACCAGATCGTCGTAGCCGGCGACCTCCTCGAACGTGCGGCCCAACTCGTCGGCAGGGCATTTGTCGTAGCCGTCGAACATTTCGCGATAGGCCTTCATGACACGCTTGGGCGTATCGCGGAGCCCCTCACGGCTTATGTCGTCGCCGGTCCAGCGCAGCAGGGTCTCGACAGCCTTTTCAACCTCCGCCTCGGTCGGGCGGTCGGTCTTCGGCTTGTCCATATAATCCGGAACGGATGGAAAGGTCTTGATCACGGCGTCCATAAGGCGTCTCCCGTAGTCCGCCTCGATGGGCGAACGAGTTGAACGGATCACAGCCCTTTGCGCGGGCATTTCAATGGACCCCGAAAGTGGCATGCACCTGTCTTGCGGCTCCGGCTTCTTGCCGAGCGCCGCGCGCCAACACTATATATGCTGACGAATGGCGAATGAAAGGTGTCAGAAGGACACGCACCGTTCGCCAAACGACGTTTGGATGAAAAATCATGATCGACGATGTCTATAACGCGAAAATTCTGGGCTTTGCCGGCAATATCCCGCGTATCGGTCGGCTGGAAAATCCCGACGCCTCGGCAATGGCGCACTCCAAGCTTTGTGGGTCGACGGTCACGATCGACCTCAAGATGGATGGCGATGTGGTGACCGATTTCGCCCATGACGTGAAGGCTTGCGCGCTCGGCCAGGCGTCGTCCTCGGTGATGGCCAGCAACATCATCGGGGCGAACGCGGACGAGTTGCGCGCGGTGCGCGAGACGATGCGCAAGATGCTGAAGGAAAACGGTGCGCCGCCGGAAGGCCGCTTCGCGGATCTCAAATATCTGGAGCCGGTGCGCGACTACAAGGCGCGCCACGCCTCGACCATGCTGACATTCGATGCGGTCGTCGACGCCATCGGCCAGATCGAGAAGAAGCGCGCCGGCGAGGCGGCTTGAACCACGGCCGGGGCCGCAACTTCGCAGGCCCGTGGCGCAGGACGCCCGGCCGTGTTTTTGGCGTGGCCATTGTTCGGCTCTATCAACTCACCCTGTCGGGTTTCATCGGCAACTCTTGCCGGCATCTGCCGACCTGTTCGGAGTATGCCTATGAGGCGATTGCCCGGCATGGCCTGTGGCCGGGCGGCTGGCTGGCGCTGTTTCGTGTCGCGCGCTGCGGGCCGGGCGGAACGCATGGCCTCGATCCGGCCCCCGAAACATTGGCGCCCCGTTATCGCTGGTATCTGCCCTGGCGTTACTGGTCGATCGGCAGGCGCCAGGCGTAGGAACGCGCAAATCGCGGCGTCGGGATTCGCCCGCATTTCGGTTTGCGCACCAAAATGGCGGCAGACGCAACAGGCTTTTCGCGGGCACTATCCGGGAAGTCAAACCGTCCCAATGACAGCGAAGTCTCTGGATAGGTTATCTTCTCCGTTGATTTCCAGCGCGCTTTTGCCGCATGCTGGCCTGATTGGGCGGCCAGAGTGACCAAGCGGCCGTTGCTTTACCCTTGAGGGAGATCTGCATGGCGCACAAATTCGAAATCTACAAGGACAAGAAGGGCGAGTTTCGCGTCCGTTTCAAATATAACAGCGAAGTGATGTTCTCGACGGAAGGGTATTCCTCGAAGGCCAGCGCCGAGAAGGCGATCGAATCGATCAAGAAGAACGGACCGGGCGCTCCGACCGAAGACAACAGCTAAGGCCTCGGCTTCGGACGGCTGCCCCGGTGGCCGTCCCGATATTCCCTCTGCAACAGGCGGCGTCTCGTAGGCTTTACGAGCGCCGCCTCGCGTCTTATGTAGCGGCTGTCGCCGGGCGAGCAGCGTTCTTGCCAAGGCATCCAATGCAATCCCACCCGCGCTCGTATGCGGGACTGGATAGGAGAAAAGACAATGGCCGACGCCATTTCCAGCGATTCCGTTTCCCTCACATTTCCGGACGGTTCTTCCCGCCAATACGCCCCGGCCACCACCGGCGCTGAGCTTGCCGAGTCAATTTCGAAATCGCTTGCCAAGAAGGCGATCGCCTATTCGCTGGATGGCGAATTGCGCGACCTTGCCGATCCGGTCGGCGCGCCGGGCAGGATCGAGATCCTGACGCGCGACAGCGAAGGCGCGCTCGGTCTCATCCGTCATGACGCCGCGCATGTGCTCGCCGAAGCCGTGCAGGAATTATGGCCGGGCACGCAGGTCACCATCGGTCCGGTCATCGAGAATGGCTTCTATTACGATTTCGCCCGCAACGAGCCTTTTACGCCCGAAGATTTCCCGGTCATCGAGAAGAAGATGCGCGAGATCATCGGCCGCAACAAGCCGTTCACCAAGCAGGTCTGGCCGCGCGACAAGGCGAAGCAGGTTTTTCGGGATAAGGGCGAGGCCTACAAGCTCGAGCTGATCGACGCCATTCCCGAAGGCCAGGACCTGAAGATCTACGCACAGGGCGACTGGTTCGATCTGTGCCGCGGGCCGCACATGGCTTCGACCGGACAGATCGGCGACGCGTTCAAGCTGATGAAGGTGGCGGGCGCCTATTGGCGCGGCGACAGCAACAATCCGATGCTGACGCGCATCTACGGCACCGCCTGGCGCAACAGGGAAGAGCTCGACCGCTATATCCATATGCTGGAAGAGGCGGAGAAGCGCGACCACCGCCGCCTCGGCCGCGAGATGGATCTGTTCCATTTCCAGGAGGAGGGCCCCGGCGTCGTCTTCTGGCACGCCAAGGGCTGGCGCATGTTCCAGAACCTTGTTTCCTATATGCGCCGGCGGCTCGGCGAGCACGATTATGACGAGGTCAACGCGCCGCAGGTGCTCGACAAGTCGCTATGGGAAACGTCCGGCCATTGGCAATGGTATCGCGAAAGCATGTTCAAGGTGCAGGTCGCGGGCGACGAGGCCGAAAGCGAGGATCAGCGTACCTTCGTTCTGAAGCCGATGAATTGCCCCGGCCACGTGCAGATCTTCAAGCATGGCTTGAAGTCGTACCGCGATCTGCCGGTTCGTCTTGCCGAGTTCGGGGCGGTGCATCGCTATGAGCCGTCGGGCGCGCTGCATGGATTGATGCGGGTGCGCGGGTTCACGCAGGACGACGCCCACATCTTCTGTACCGAAGAGCAGCTTGCCGCCGAGTGCCTTAAGATCAACGACCTGATCCTGACCACCTATGCCGATTTCGGCTTCGACGAGATTATCGTTCGGTTTTCGACGCGGCCGGAAAAACGGGTCGGGTCGGATGCGCTCTGGGACCATGCCGAGGACATCATGGGCGGTGTGCTCAAGCAGATCCAGGGGTCGGACAACCGCATCAAAACCGAGATCAATCCCGGTGACGGCGCCTTTTACGGGCCGAAATTCGATTATGTGTTGCGCGACGCCATCGGCCGCGAATGGCAGTGCGGCACAACCCAGGTCGATTTCAACCTGCCGGAGCGGTTCGGCGCGTTCTACATCGACAAGGATTCGGAAAAGAAGCAGCCGGTCATGGTGCATCGCGCCATCTGCGGCTCCATGGAACGCTTCCTCGGTATCCTGATCGAGAACGACGCCGGCCACATGCCGTTATGGTTCGCGCCGGTGCAGATCGTTGTCGCGACGATCACCTCCGATGCGGACGAGTATGCGCTCAAGGTGGCGGCCTCGCTGAAGCAGGCCGGATTGCGGGTGGATAGCGATCTGCGCAACGAGAAGATCAACTACAAGGTGCGCGAGCACTCGCTGGCCAAGGTGCCGGTCATTCTCGTCTGCGGCAAGCGCGAAGCGGAGGAGGGCGCCGTCAATGTCCGCCGGCTGGGCTCGCGCGACCAGCAGTCGATGACGCTGGACGCCGCCATCGCCGCGCTCGTCGACGAAGCGACACCGCCGGATATCAAGCGCAAGCGAGTGGTCTGACCGGTCACCTGTTGGCCATACAAAAAGGCGGGGCTGGTGAGCCCCGCCTTTTTCATGACTTCGGAAACCTCAGCTTTTCGGCTTCCAGGGCTCGAGCACGTCGATCTTCATCTTGCGGCGCTCGTCCGGGGAGAGCTTGTAGTTATTGCCGAACGGATTGGATTCCCAGGAGCCGTATTCCGGGTCCGGCAGCATGAACCAGTCATGGCCCCAATGCGCGGCGCTGTCGGTGTAAAACTGCAGGCGCTCGTCATGGGTGCCTTTGTACTTGTCGGTGAAATCGCCGAGATTGTCGCCGAACATCAGCATGACGCGATAGTCCTTGGCGATGAACGCCACGCGGTTTTCCTTCGGCGAATGCCAGTCAGGCTGCTCGCCCGATGAAAGGAACGTGTCGACGTTGCCGCCCATCGGGAAGCCGAGCGCCTTCATGTTCTCGACGCTTGCCGGTTCCTCCTCCTTGGTGCGGTTGGAGACATAGAAGACTTTCACGCCCTTTGAATCGGCGTATTTGGTGAATTCAACGGCGCCGGGAATGGCCTTCGTGACCCCATCCTTGACATAGGCGGTCCATTCCTTGGGGCTGAAATCGGTTCCGCGCGTCACCAGCGACGCTTCATAGGGGCTGTTGTCCAGAACCGTCTCATCGGCGTCGAGCACGATGGCCGGCGGCTTGTCGCCGAAATTCTCGCCCTGCTTGTCGGGAACCGCGGTCCAGTTCTTGTCGGCTAACGCCTTGTCCAACTGCTCCTTGGCCAGCGTGTAGATGCCGAGCGTCGTTGCCTTGTATTCGACCGAACGCTGCATCCACAGCGTGGCGTTGAGCAAATCGTTCTGCGGGGTGGGCGTCGCGTCTTCGGCGAAGGCCGGCACGGCGGTGAACACGATTGCGGCAGCCGCTGAAGCCATGAGGATGCCGCGAAGCGATGTAGGCGTACTTGTCATCTTGTAACTCCCATTGAAATCACGAAAACGGCGCCAGCCACACTTCCGCGCAAGGCTTGAAAGTCGTTGTGTGGCATGGGTCGCAGGCCGGTCCCTCGATCCGATCAGGCGTTGCCGGGAACGACTATAAACGGATCGGATGCAACAGCAATATGAACGGGCGAGGGCCTTGGACAACGTGGCCGGGCTTAGTCCGAGATATCACCGATCGGCTCGTCCGGCTCGCCCTTGTCGCTGGTCAGCACTTCGACCTCTTCGTTATGGCCGGCCTCGACCGTGAGCGCGCGCTGGTAAACGTGGTCCCGGTTTTTCGCCACGACCGTATAGTCGCCTTCGGCCAGCACCATGGATGCGAAGGCGCCGACCGTCTCCCGCACGACGTCGCCGGCATCGGTGAGCACCGACCAGGAGGTATCCGCGATCGCTTCCCCGCCATGCTCGCGCACGAGCTTGAACGTCAATTGCGCGGCGCGGTGCTCCACGGTGGCTTCGGTCAGCTTGCCGGCCTCGACGCGGATGTCGGAGCGGATGACCGCATTGACCGATCCGTATTTCGAGACCACGTGATAGGTGCCAGCATTAAGCCGCACCACCACGTTGGGGCGAACATTGGGAATGATGAGGGCGCGCTCGCCATCCGAACCGGGAGTGGCTTCGTAAATCGAAAAGCGCAGCTTTTGTGGTGGAATGGGCACGCCGCCGGAAAGCACCGCGTCGAGCTTCATGCCGCCGGCATCCAGCACCAGCACTTCCTTTTTGGACTTGGCGCCGACGGTGATGCGTTTGGTTGCGCCGGCGCGCCCGAACGAGGCATGCACCAGATAGCTGCCTGGGTCGAGCTGGAAGGCGCTGGTTCCGCCTCGGCTCGAGGCGATCAACGGGAGCTTGCCATCGGCGCCGGCTCGCGGTCCGAAAACCCGCCAAACCACGCCGCGCGACAATTCCGGTCCGTTGTCGGCGAGTTTGGCGGCCAGCGTGATGTTGCCGAGCGCGATCTTGGCCAGCGGCGCGCCGATCTTTGGCGATTTGAAGCCGTTCAGGTCGGGCAGTTTCAGATCGAATTGCGAATTGTCGGCAGGTTGCGCGATGGCGATAGACATCGCGGCAAGAGAAAAGATCAGGTAGAGGAGGAGCGCGCGCATGGCTTGCCATCAAACCCAGTGCGGTGGCAATTTCAAGTCCGATTCTTTCCCGCTTGCCGATGCCGCGCGGGCGACCCCGCCATATCGATGACCTGCACAGGAAATTGCCCATGACTTCGCCCATCGTTGACTTCCTGCTGCGGCGCAATTCCGCGCCGATCCATGAGTTGAAGGAACCCGCGCCGTCGGATGGTGAAATCGAGACCCTGATGCGGGTCGCCACGCGTGTGCCCGATCATGGCCGCATGGAGCCGTGGCGGTTTATCCTCTACCGTGGCGACGCGCGCGAGAAGGTCGGCAAGATGCTCGCCGATCTGGCGGAGAAGCGGGAAGGCCCCTTGAACGAGGTGCGCCGCGACAAGGAATTGACGCGCTTTTCGCGCGCGCCGCTGGTTATCGGGGTGGTTTCGGCGCCCCGCCAGAACCCGAAGATCCCCGATTGGGAGATGCAGCTTTCGGGCGGCGCGGCGGCGATGAATCTCATTATCGCCGCCAACGCCATGGGATATGGCACGAACTGGATCACTAACTGGTATGCCTATGACGAGGAAGGGCGGCGGCTTCTTGGACTCGCGCCGCATGAGCGCGTCATCGGTTTCGTGCATGTCGGCACGTTCAGCGGAACCGTGCCGGAGCGCCCCCGGCCTGATATTTCCGGACTCTACGGCGACTATTCAGGCCGATGGGAGAGCTGATCGATGTTTTATGATCCGTCCAAGGGCCATGGCCTGCCGCACGACCCCTTCAAGGCGATCGTGTCGCCACGCCCGATCGGCTGGATTTCCACCAAGGGCCGCGACGGATCGCTCAACCTCGCGCCCTATTCCTTCTTCAACGCGTTCTCGACGGACCCACTCCTGGTCTGGTTTTCATCGGACGGCGAGAAGGACAGTTCCACCTTCGCGCGGGAAACCGGCGAGTTCGTCGCCAATCTTGTCGGCAGTCATATCGTCAAGGAAATGAACGCCAGTTCGGTGAATGCGCCGCGCGGGGTCAGCGAATTCGGCTATTCCGGCCTGACGGCGGCGGCGTCGACCCTCGTCTCGCCACCGCGCGTCGCGCAAGCGCATGCGGCGCTGGAGTGCAAGGTGACGGAAATATTCAGGCCCAAGGCATTGGACGGGCGGCCATCAGCCAATACCGTGGTCGCGGGCGAGGTCGTGGGCATCTATATCGACGAGGCGGTGCTGACCGACGGCCTGTTCGATCATGTGAAGGCCGGGAATGTCTCGCGGCTCGGCTATCTCGAATTCTCGGCGATCACGGATACGTTCGCGATGCGCCGCCCGAAATGGCAGTCCGACTGAGCCGATCGTCACGCGATAATCTGGATTTCCGGCTTGTTCTGGAAGTTCACGGTGAAGACTGCGCCTGGCGAGGCCGAGGAAATCTCAAGCGAGGCTTTCAGGCGCTCCACGAGCGCCTTCACCACGCGCATTCCGACTCCCTTGGTCTTGGCAGGGTCAAAATCCCTGGGGAGCCCGACGCCATCATCCGCGACCCGAAGTTGCCAGCCATTGTCGACTGATTTGAAATCCACGCGGATCGATCCGGGATGGCTTTCGGACAGCGCGTGCTTGAAACTGTTGGCGACCAGTTCCGCGACGAGGAGCCCAAGCATGCTGGCAAGCTCGGAGGCGAGCATCGCCTTGTCCGCCCGCAGGGAGACGTCCCCGACAAAGGAGGGGGAGTTCAGCTTCAGTGATTGACAAAGCCGCGTCAGAAAGTCGCCGATGTCGATCATATCCATGCTGCCGGACAGATGGAGTTGCTTATGCACCGTGGCGATGGCCTGAACGCGGGTGCGCGCGCTTTCCAGATGTCCCTTGGCTTTTTTGGAATCCGTGCTGCGGGCCTGCAGGCCAAGCACGGAGGCCACGAGTTGCAGCGAATTCATGACGCGGTGATCGCTTTCCCGCGCCAGCGTCGCATTTTCCTTCAGCAGCGCTTCCGCCTTCAACCGTCCGGCATGCTCGATGGTCACGAGGCGGCGCAGTTCCAGCATCTTCATGACCTGTCGCGCCATGAGGCGAAGCAGCGCCCGCTGATTGTCGTTCAGGTTGCGGGGTTGATAATCGAGCACGCATACCGTGCCTAGCGGCAGGCCTTCAGGCGTTTCCAGGACCGCTCCCGCATAGAAGCGCAAATGAGGGTCGCCGGTGACAAGCGGATTATCCTGAAACCTCTTGTCTTGAAGCGTGTCGGGAACAATCAGCAGATCGGGCTGCAGGATCGCATGGGCGCAGATCGAGCTTTGCAAGGGCGTTTCACTCACCCCAAGCCCGACTTCGGCCTTGAACCATTGCCGTCCTTCATCAAGAAGAGTGATTACGGAGACCGGCGCCTCACAGATAGCTGATACGATCTGAACGATGTCGTCAAAATCGGCTTCGCGTGGGGTGTCGAGGATATCATAGCATCTAAGGGCCGCTAGGCGTTCTGCCTCGGCGGGATGCAATTCTGCCTTCACGTGCGATACTCTACGTCGATATTTTGAGTCCCTTGCATGTACCTTTAGCAACATCCGCCGTAGTGTCCATCTCCCGGCCCCACAATAAAGTTGGGAACGAAAGGACCGCGGGAAAGTTTTAAAGTCTTATGGGGCAAAATGTCGAATAATGGTTGCATCCCTTAACCCGGCTTTTTCGGTGCTCGTCGTGGAGACGACCCCCTGATCTGTCTGGACGCGGTTGAAAGCCTTGAGGAAGCCGGTTTCAGGGTGCATCAGGCAGCCGATGCCGATTTCGGCGATCCTGATGATGGAACGGCACAGCGACATCCGGATTCTGGTCACGGATGTGGAGATGCCGGGCACGATGGATGGGCTGCGGCTATCCCACTATGTGCGCGACCGCTGGCCGCCAGTGAAAATCATCTTTACATCGGGCCGCGTCGATATCCGCGAAGAAGACATGCCTTCAGACAGCTTCTTTTTCAGCAAACCCTATATGTCTCATCATCTTGTCGGCAAGTTGAGAGAGTACGCGATCGGTTTTTAAAGCCGCGGCTGATCGACACTCATTTTTTGGCTGATCGACACTCATTTTTTCTATTGCGCCAAGGCTTCCGAAGAGTGCCCCGGCGCCGGCTTAAGTCATTGCGACTTCACCTGATTCCAGCCGCCTTCGCGCGAGCCAGGATTTGCTCGGCACGGCGCAGATGCGGCCGGTCGTACATATGGCCGTCGATGCCGATGACGCCGGGGTTGCCGGCGGCTGCGAACGTGTCGACGACAGCCTGAGAATGCGCGACTGTCTCCGCCGAGGGCGTGAAGACCTCGTTGATGACGGGCACCTGCGCCGGGTGGATCGCCATTTTGGCGGTGAAGCCGTCGCGTTCGGCCTCGACGCACTCGGCCTTCAGCGCATCCATGTCGCGGAAATTGACGAAGACGGTGTCGATCGCCGGCGCTTGCGCGGCGGCGGCGGCGAGGATGGTCATGGTTCGCGCCAACCGGAAAATATCGGTGTAACGGTCTTTTTCGTCGCGCGGCGTGCGCGCACCGATATCGGCCGACAGATCCTCGGCTCCCCAGGTGACGCCTGCCAGACGCGGGTGTTCATGCTTGTAGTTCGGAGCGGCAAGCACGCCGCTGGCGGTTTCCGTAATGATGGCGATGATGCGGGTCGAGCCGTCCTCGAAGCCGTTTTCCGCTTCGTGCACCCGCAATTTCGCGGAAAGACGGGAAATGTCCTGGCCACCCGCCGCCTTGGGAAGCATGATTCCGGCCGGCTTCGCGGGCATGATCGCGGCGAGGTCGTCATCGGTCAATCCGGTGGTGAAGTCGTTGACGCGGACATAGAGCGGCGCCGCCGATCCATTGCGATTTTCGCCCACAAACGCCGCCGTGATCCCGCGCGCCTCGGCCTTGTGGTCCACGCCGACCGAATCCTCCAGGTCGATAAGCAGCACATCGGCGCCGGACTGAAGGCCCTTGGCGAGCTTCTTTTCCGAATCGCCCGGAACAAACAGCAGCGAGCGCATCCTCAGGCTTCCTTCATCATCATGGCTTGGCGCACGCATCGGGCCACCAGGACGTCATTCTGGTTATAGGCCCGGTGCTCGAATTCGACGATGCCGCGATCCGGTTTCGATTTCGAGTGTCGGACCGACACCACCTCCGTTTCGACGTGGATCGTGTCGCCATGGAAGACGGGATGCGGGAAAACGGTTTCGCTCATGCCCAGATTGCCGATCGTCGTCCCCAGCGTGGTGTCGTGCACGGAAATTCCAATCATCAGCCCCAGGGTGAACAGTGAATTGACGAGCGGCTTGCCCCATTCGCTTTTCGCCGCGAAATCGAAGTCGATATGCAGCGGCTGCGGATTGAGCGTCATGACCGAGAAGAGCACGTTATCGCTTTCCGTAATGCTCTTTCTCAGGGCATGGCGGATAACCCGTCCCGGTACGAATTCTTCAAGATACAGGCCGGCCATGATGCTCATCCTCCAGTGGTTCGATTCCGGCATTCGCACGTCATATGGAAGCGCTCGTGCAAATGCCGCGATCAGGGAAACCCCTAGCAACATCCTGACTCCAGTGGAACTTTGAATTTGAAATTCAAGCGGGAGGTGACGGACGCGAAACTCAAAAGTAAAATTCGTTCCGCCAGGGTTTGATCGGGGCGACAGGCGCGGCGTTTGTTTCCCGCAGGATGCCGGCGGCGAGGTCCCCGTTAACAGATATGGTAAACGCTTCCTAAACCATTTGCGCCTAGCGTTCCTCGGGAAGATCGGGGGGTCGGGTCGACGTCATGGTGATCAGTCATTTCCTGAAATGGATCGATACCGCGCGGGTATCGCAACGGACCGACGCGGCCGGGGCTCTGGCGCGCGCCTTCGCCGATTCGGAACTGCCTTTCGAGGATCGGTGCGCGGCGGAAGCGGCGCTCACGCTTCTGCTGGACGATCCGTCGGCGAAGGTTCGCCTGGCGCTCGCGGAAGTGTTCGCGATGAGCCGACATGCTCCCTTGCAAATCATCCATACGCTGGCTTCCGATCAGCCTGAGATCGCCGATCTCGTGCTCAGGCGCTCACCGCTTTTGACCGACGGTGATCTCATCGACCGCGTCGCCATGGGGACCGACAACGCGCAATGTTCGATCGCGCAACGGCCCCGTGTTTCCAAATCCGTCGCCGCGGCGGTTGCCGAAGTCGGCTGTCCAGACGCCTGCCTGGTGCTTCTGTCGAATGACGGCGCGGATATCGCCTCGCTCAGCTTTCGCCGCATGGCGGAGCGGCATGGCGACATTGCGAGGTTGCGTGAAGCCATGCTTGCCGATCAGCGTCTGCCCGCCGATTGCCGCCATCTCCTGCTGGTCAAGCTGAGCGCGGTCCTCAAGGATTTGCCGCTGGTGGTGGCGCTGATGGGCAAGGCGCGCGGCGAAAGGGTCATGCGCGAAGCATGCCTGAAGGCATCGCTGACGCTCATCGAGCGCACCAGCGTCGACGAGCATGAAGCCTTGGTCGAGCATCTGCGGCTTGCCGGCGACCTGACCGCCAGCTTCATCGTGCGCATGGTCGCGCATGGCAAGATCGACTTTTTCGCCTCGGTTCTCGGCACGTTGGCCGGCAGGGAGGCGCCGCGGGTGCGCGCGCTGCTGGCGGGTGGACGCGACGTGGCGCTATCGGCGCTGTTCCGCGCGGCCGGGCTGGGTGAAAGCACGCATGGCGTCATCATCCGGGCGCTCAAGATCTGGCGGGAAGTGGCCAACGGCAAACGCGTCGCCGGCGCCCAGGAGGTGACCTGGCTCATGCTCAAGGAACTGAATGCGGGTCCCGGCCAGAGTGGAGCCGCGCCGCACCATGCCGATCTGGCGGGACTGATCCGTTCCATCCATCTCGAGGCGCTGCGCGACAATGCGCGCGGCCACGCCCTGGCGATCGCCGCCGCCTGACACGCGACCTTTCAGTTGCCGACTGGCGGATTCCCGACGGCTGGAACCACGCCGCGCCGCCGATCTCGCGCCGCATAGGCGATTAGCGCGCCGATGACGACAAGGCCGCCGATGAAGCTGGTCAGCGGCGGCGCTTCGGACAAGATCAGCCAGGCGAAGAGGATGGCGAGCGGCACTTCGGCGCTGCCGAGAAGGCCGGATTCCGCCGCGCTGACCAGCCGCGTGCCCTCCGTCCACAGAATGACTGCGAAGGCGAAGGAGGCGCCGAACGCGCACATCAGAACCGCGTCACGCGGCGATACGTCAAGCGGATCGACGACGAAGCAACCAATCAAGAAGAGCATGAAAGCCGCCACGGCGCCCGCCCATACGACGGGTGTTTCACTGAATTTGCGGATCAGCACCATGTAAAGCGCGCAGCCGGCGGTCATGAGGACCGCCATGACATTTCCGGCGAGGCTGCCCGTCCCGATGCCGCCGATCATCATGATTGCCACGCCGGCCAGCGAGACGGTCGCGGCGGCGATCGTTCTCCCGCTTGTCCGACGGCCCAGCATCAGCCATTCCAGCGCGGCCGCCATGAACGGCGCGGTGGCATAGATGATGGTGACATTGGCGACGTAGGTGAGCTTGAACGCGGTGATGAAGGCGATGCTGGACAGCGCGCCGACGATGACCAGCGCCCAGCCGCCGCGGCCGAGTCGGAGATTGGCCTTGAGGTCGGCGCGGCCGCGCCACGCTACATAGGCGGCAATGATTGCCGCGCCGACGAGACCGCGCCAGCATGCGATTGTCCACGGTCCGGCCGTGATCGCCTTGGTGAAGATGCCGGCGAGCGCGAAGAACGCCGCCGACGTTATCACGAGAACGATTCCGGCGACGCGACCGGGATCGACCGCGACGGCAGGTTGAGATGCTTTGGCGTCCATGCCGAACGATAGGCGATAGCCACTGCCATCATACTGTCAGCATGCACGCTCTATTGGGCCAGCTTCCTTTGAAAGAAAGCCGGGTTGTCCTCGATCGCCGCCGCGATGACGCGCAGCGAGGCCGCGACGGGCAGCAACCGGTCGGAATCCGCGCTATCGCCGAGGCTCGCCGCTTCGTCACGCGTCGAGGCGATGAAGACATCGGTCGATTGCCGGCCAGGCGCCCGCAGAAGCAGCGCCGCCAACCGCTTGAGGAAACCATCTACCCATTCGCGGTCGGCCGGCGGCAAGGCCTGTTTCGCGTCGCGCAGGCTTAATATCTCCAGACCCACGGTTACCGCCGCGACGCTGCCGGAAAGCATGAGGTCGCCGCCGCTTCCCGGGCGCTGGGCAAAGGGCATCAACTGGTTGATACGATCATAGGCGAGCGTTTCGAAGGCCGTTCGGCGCGGCGCGCGCTCGTGCAGGCAAAGCCGCACCAGATCCTCGCGGATCGCATCGACGATCCGGCGGACGCTGTCACGAGGCCTGGCCGGCAGGACGGTGGCGAAGACGCCGATCGACAGCAGGATGCCCGCGAGGATCGAAGCGGTCTGGTTGAGGAAATGAACTGGTGCATAGACCATGGCCTGGTGCGGGCTGAGGAAGGCCAGGAAATTGATGGCGAACGCCGTGGCGGTGCCGACACGGCGCGGGTTGGCCATGGCCAGCGCGGCGGGAATGAGTACCGGAACGACGAACAGGACGAACCAGCCAAAGCCGGGCAGGGCGGGCAGCGCGACCTGTCCGACAAGGAACGCGAAGGGAACCGCCAGCAGCGTTCCCCTGAAGAAGCCGAATGCCGTCTGGATCGGAGCCGGGCGCGAGGCGAACAGGCTCGAGACGACCGCGACGATGATGGTGACGCCCGCCGCATCGGCCCATTGCGTGGCGATCCAGAAAATGGCCACCAGCGTCGTGGCGAGGGCGGCGCGCACCGCGTTGCGCAGGGCTGCCCTCACGTCGCGATGGATGACGATAGCCGGCTGCCCGCCTTCCGGTCGCCTCGAACCGGGGTGGCGCAGCGCTTCCAGTCCGTTCAGAACCTCCTTGAGCGCGTCGGAGAATTCGGCGGCCATGGCAAGCCGTGCCGCGGCGCCGATCCGGTCGGCGCCGTCCTGCGGAAGCGGTCCCGCCCTGGCGTCCCTTGCGATATCGGTAAGGCGCGCCATCCATGGTGCTATGTCATCGAGCGCCCCGGGCGTTGCGGCGATTTCATGGACGACAGCTTTCAGTCTTCCGCGCATCGGTGGCAGCGCGGGGTTGGCCGGCGCTGCGTGGAGCCGCAGCATGCGCGCCGCGGAAAGGGCGGAAAGCAGATAGCCGATCGTGCGCCGCACGGAGCGGCCATGTGCGGCCGGGCTCGGTCCTTCCAGGCGCAGATAGGCCCGCATTTCGCCAAGCGCCTGGGTCTCGGCGATGATCCGGCGGTTGAGGGTGACGAGCTTGGCGCGATCCGCGCCGCCGAAGGCGAATTCGGCATAGGCGGCGAGGTCGCGGATCAAGCCCGTGAGGCGGCCGGCGATCTGGTCGCGCGCCAGTTGCGGCAGCACGAAGCGGCTCGCCAGCGCCGCACAGACGATGCCGAGAGCGATTTCGGAGGCGCGTGCGATGGCGAGTTCGTTGGCGAGATGCGGGTGGCCGAAGGCCGGCAGGCTGATGATCGCCGCGGTATAGCCGGCGAGGGCCGCGCCGTAGGATTCGGGATTGCGCAGCAGCGATGCGGCGAAGGTGCAAAGACCGATCCATATGGCCAGCGCTATCAGGAAAAGCGTGGGGTTGCCGCCGCCGACCCAGCCGATGGCCAGCGCGGCAATCGCCCCTATGATGGTGCCGGCGAGACGAAAAAACCCTTTGGCCAGCACCATTCCGGCCACCGGCTGGGCAACGATGAACACGGTCATCATCGCCCATTGCGGGTTTTCGAGTTTCAGCGCGTAGGCAATCGACAAGGCCACCAGCCCAGCGATCGTGGCACGGATTGCGAAGATCCAGTCGGCGCGCTTGGGCGGTGTGAAGCCCGTTGGCCAGGCGCGGAGAGCATCGGGCCAGCGGGATAAATTCAACGGGCTAAGTCCAGGCAAGATTGTTGCATCGCCTTAATGCATCCGTTCATCCGCCCCAGCGGGGGAGGGTGTCTTGCGAAGCAAGCCGGGCGAGGGGGTAAAGAGGACGGTTGCTCTACGATCTCAGATATCCAGTTCCTGCACGAACTCCGCGCGCTCCTGAATGAAGCGGAAGCGGGATTCCGGCTTGGTCCCCATCAGGGCGTCGACCGCCGATTTGGTCGCTTCGGCTTCGTCGAGCACGTCGACGCGCAAAAGCATCCGCTTCTTCGGGTCCATCGTGGTTTCCTTCAATTGCGCGGCCATCATTTCGCCCAGGCCCTTGAAGCGGCCGAGCTCGACCTTGCCCCGGCCGGTAAACTCCGTCTTGAGCAGTTCGTCCTTATGGCCGTCGTCGCGTGCGTACATGACCTTGCCGCCTTGGCTGATACGGTAGAGCGGCGGAACGGCGAGGAAGAGATGTCCGTCACGGATGAGCTCCGGCATCTCCTGATAGAAGAAGGTGATGAGCAGCGAGGCGATATGCGCGCCGTCGACGTCGGCGTCGGTCATGATGATGACGCGGTCGTAGCGCAGATCCTCGTCGCGGTATTTCGAGCGCGTGCCACAGCCGAGCGCCTGGATGAGGTCGGCGATCTGCTGGTTGGCCGTCAGCTTGTCCTGTCCGGCGCTGGCGACGTTGAGGATCTTGCCGCGCAGGGGCAGCACCGCCTGGCTGGCGCGGTCGCGCGCCTGCTTGGCCGAGCCGCCGGCGGAGTCACCCTCGACGATGAAGATCTCCGCGCCGGCGGCCGCGTTCTGCGTGCAGTCGGCGAGTTTGCCGGGCAGCCGCAGCTTGCGCACCGCGCTCTTGCGCGTAACTTCCTTTTCCTGACGCCGGCGGACGCGCTCGTCGGCGCGCGCGATCACCCATTCGAGCAGCTTGGAGGCTTCCTGCGGATTGTCGGCCAGCCAATGGTCGAATGGATCGCGCATGGCGCTTTCGACGATGCGGTGCGCTTCGCCGGTCGCCAGCCGGTCCTTGGTCTGGCCGACGAATTCCGGCTCACGGATGAACACCGACAGCATGCCCGCGGCCGAGATCATCACATCTTCGCCCGACACGATCTGGGCGCGCTTGTTGCCGGTGAGGTCCGCATAGGCCTTGAGCCCACGCGTCAGCGCCGAGCGCAAGCCAAGCTCGTGCGTGCCACCCTCCGGCGTCGGGATGGTGTTGCAGTATGAGTTGAGAAAAGCGTCGCCGCCATACCAGGTGACGGCCCATTCGACGGAGCCGTGGCCGCCCTGCTTCTCGCTCTTGCCGGCGAACATCTCGCGCGTCACCTGGAACTCGCCGTCGAGCGACGCGGCAAGGTGATCCTTCAGGCCGTTGGGAAAATGAAAAACGTCCTTTTCCGGCGTCTGATCCTTGCCGGTAATGAGCGCGCCGGCGCAGGACCAGCGGATTTCGACGCCTCCGAACAGATAGGCTTTCGAGCGCGCCATGCGATAGAGCCGGGCCGGATCGAACTTCGCGCCCTTGCCGAAAATCTGCTCGTCGGCACGGAAGCGGATTTTCGTGCCGCGCCGGTTGTGGACATCGCCCAGATTTTCGAGCTTGCCCAGCGGATGCCCGCGCGAGAAGCGCTGACGGTAGAGCTGCCGGCCGCGCGCGACCTCGACCTCGAGCGTCTCCGACAGCGCATTGACGACCGATACGCCGACGCCGTGCAGGCCGCCTGACGTTTCATAGACCTTGCTGTCGAACTTGCCGCCCGAATGCAGCGTGGTCATGATGACTTCGAGCGCCGACTTGTCCTTGAATTTCGGGTGCGCGTCGACCGGGATGCCGCGACCATTGTCAGTAACCGTGACGAAACCGTCCTCGGAAAGCTCGACCTCGATGAAGGTGGCGTGACCGGCCACCGCCTCGTCCATGGAATTGTCGATCACCTCGGCGAAGAGATGATGCAGCGCCTTTTCGTCGGTGCCGCCGATATACATGCCCGGCCGCCGGCGCACGGGCTCCAGCCCTTCCAGCACCTCGATGTCGGCGGCGCTGTAACCCTCGCTGCCGTCTTTCACAGGTGCGGAGCGCTTTGATGCCTCGCGCACCGGCGCTTCAGGCTTTTGCCCGGCCATCGGGGAACTCTCCTGAGCGCCGAAAAGATCGTGTCCGTCGTCCATTTTCACCGCACTGTTCCGTCAATTCGAATCAATGGCCGATAGTGCCATGCTTTGCCCAAAAGATGACAGAGGTTCCCGCTCCGTTCGCGCTTGGAATGATCGGTCGAATTTTCACGCTTCACGAAAGGCTTCGATAACCAAAGCGAGCGAATGACGCCACTCTACACGCCTTGCCTTCCGATTCCTTTAGAATTGCCGGTCTAGCCTCTCGTCAAAGAAAAAAAGGTTTGAAGGACGGCTGGGGCGTGAAAAGCAGAATTGTACCGATGATCGGCATAGCGGCGGTTTTCGGCGCGATCTCCATATTCGCCGCGAATTTCTGGATCAAGAGCCAGGCCAACGCGCGGGTCAAGGAGATGTCGGCGACCGTGCAGGTGCCGAGCGCGCCCGCCGTGCAATTCAAGACGATCGTCGTGGCCAAGGCGCCGCTGCGCTTCGGCATGAAGCTCGAGCGCGACCAGCTTGCCGAAATTCCATGGGCCGAAGACGCGTTGCCCAAAGGCGCGTTCATCACCATCGACGCCTTGCTCAAGGATGGGGAGCGCGTCGTCCTTTCGCCGATCGACGCCAACGAGCCGGTCTTGCTCGCGGAATTGTCGGGGCCGAACGGCCGCGCCACGCTTTCCAACCTTCTCGATCCCGGCATGCGGGCGGTGACCATCAAGACCGACGAGATCGCGGGCGTCGGCGGCTTTATCACACCGGGCGACCGCGTCGATGTCGTGCTCACCCGTGACGCCGGCGATATCGAGGAAGTCAAACGCAACGCCGCGGGCGCGTCCGGCTCGAAGATCGCGACCGAGGTCGTCATCGAGGCGGCCAAGGTGCTGTCGGTCGGCCAGGCGGCCGATGAACGCGCCACGACGCCGAAAGTCGCCAATTCGGTAACGCTCGAAGTGACGCCCGATGGCGCACAGAAAATCACGCTGGCGCGCAATGTCGGCAAGCTGTCGCTGTCGCTGCGTTCCTCGCGCCAGGTCGGAGCGGATGGCTCCGGGCTGACGACTATATCGTCCTTCGGTGGCTCCATCGCCTCGGCAGCGAGCGATGTGGTCAGCGCCATACCGAAACAGCCGGAAGAGCAGAAATTCACGACCGTCATCGTCACGCGCGGCACGGAACCGCAAACCTACAAGGTGGTGACGCCGCCGGACGAAAAGAACGAATGAAATAGTGAAATGGAATGCCGGTGGGCGCCGGCTTGGGGATTAGGCAATGGTTTCTCGTTTGAATAATGCCGGTGCGGCAAACGTCGCGCGATCGATCCTGACCGCAACGGTCATGCTGGTCGCAGCCGTTTCGATCTTGGGCGCCGCTGGCGTGGCTAAAGCGCGCGCTTCCGGCAACATCATCTTCGTCTCGTCGGGCCAACATACCTCGATAAAGGTCGCGAAAGGCAAGCCGCAGACCATCAAGACCGACGCGCCGTTCTACCAGATCGTCCTCGGCGACCCCACTATCGCGAATGTGAACCCGCTGACCGACCGTTCCTTCTATGTGCTCGGCACCAAGCTTGGGACGACCGGCATCGCGCTGTTCGACAAGAACAAGCAACTGGTCGGCAATATCGATGTCGAAGTGACGCTCGACACGAAGGATCTGGCCAAGGCCATCCGTGCCAATGTTCCCGGCAGCGACATCAAGGTGAATTCGGCGAACGGCCGTCTCATCCTCTCCGGCACCGCCAGGGATTCGGTCTCCGCCGACAAGGCCAACAGCATCGCCGACCGCTTTTCAGGCGATGAGAAGGTCATCAACTCGGTCAACGTCTCGTCCTCGCAACAGGTGCAGCTCAACGTTCGCTTCATCGAGATCAGCCGGCAGGCCGGGCGCGATTTCGGCGCCACCTACAGCGCCAATCTCGCCTATGGATTTGGCGGGCGTCAGGTGCAGCTCAATCCGGGCACCGAGCCCGCGGCCCAGACCGGCGAGATCATCGGCCGCCTGTTGTCGAACGGCGCTTCCGTCGATGTCGCCATCAAGGCGCTCGAGCAACGTGGCGCGGCGCGCAGCCTCGCCGAACCCAATCTCATCGCCCGCTCCGGCCAGACGGCGAGCTTTCTGGCCGGCGGCGAATTCCCGATACCGGTTTCCTCCGACAACAACACCGTGACCATCAACTACAAGAAATACGGCGTCAGCCTGGAATTCACCCCAACCGTGCTCGAAGACGGGCTGATCAGCCTGGAGATCGCCCCGGAGGTTTCCTCGATCGACACTTCGGCTTCCTACCAGGTGGGCAACATCTCGGTTCCGGGTTTCGTGGTGCGGCGCGCCAAGACGTCGGTCGACCTGAAGAGCGGGCAGAGCTTCATGATCGGCGGTCTTTTGCAGACGCAGAACAACACCACCACCCAGGCGCTGCCCGGCCTCGGCAAACTGCCGATCCTCGGCGCGCTGTTCTCTTCAAAGGCGTATCAGCGCCGCGAGACCGACCTCATCATCATCGTGACGCCCTATCTCGTCAAACCGATCGATCCGTCCAAGAAGATGTTGACGCCGCTCGACGGCAGCAAGCCCGCCAGCAATGTCGATTATTTTCTCGGCAACGTCGACGAGGTCAAGAAAGGCGCCGGCAATCAGACCGTGGCGCTCGGCGTTCCGGCCCGGCCCGACAGCGGCCATTTCCTCGACCTTCCGAAGGATTGAACGATGCGACGCACGACCGCTTCAGCCATTGTCCTGGCCGTATTGCTTCCATTGGTCGGGTGCACCAGCGATGAATATGTTCGCCAGGAAGGCGTCACGTCGGGTGTGGGCGACGCCATCGCAGCCGATACCGCCTTGCAGATGGTCGATCCATGGCCGCGCGGCGTGGAGCAAACCAATCTTCGCGTGCCGGCCGATCAGAAGCAGTACGAGCCGGCTTCGGCTCCCGCCGCCGCTGCTGCGCCTTCCACTTCCGGCGCCTCGACCACCGACAACTAGGCAGGACCAGCATGGCCAATACCAATAAAAGCAAGCGTGTGGTTCTGGTTTCTCAGGACAAGTCTTTCCTGCTCGACACGAAGGCGGCGTTCGCGTCCTCCGACCTGATCGAACTGGCGACGATCGAAAAAAGCATCACGGAACTACGCGGGGAGATCGAGGCGTCGGATTGCGGCGCGGTGATCGTCGATATGGACGCCGCGAACCTGGAACAGATCGAGTCCTTGCAGCGGGTCATGCGGCGGCTGGAAGGGCGCGCGCCGGTGGTCGTCGTCACGCAGGGGTTCAATGCGTCGGCGGTTCGCATCCTGGTGCAGCTTCAGGTCGCCGATTTCCTGGTCAAGCCGATCACCACGGCCGACCTTGTCCGTTCCTGCATTCGCGCCCTGCAGGGTCCGGGCCGCGAGGAAAACGCCGAATCGCAGATCTACACCTTCATGCCGGCCGCCGGCGGCGTCGGCGCCACCACGCTGACCCTTCAGACAGCCTTCCAGTTGCACCGCTCGGTGACCCGCGCCGCCTCCACCTGTGTCGTGGATCTGAATTTCCAGCAGGGCTCCTGCGCGGAATATCTCGACCTCGAGCCACGTTTCGATATCAACGAGATCGAGAACCAGCCGGAGCGCCTCGATCGGCAATTGCTGGACGTCATGCTGTCGCGGCACGAGAGCGGCCTTTGCGTGCTCGCCGCGCCGACCAGCCCCACCGACATGCGCTCGTTCAACACCGATGTCGTCGTGCGCATGCTCGACCTCGTCTCGGCCTATTTCGACAATGTGGTCATCGATATGCCGCGCACGTGGTTTCCCTGGACCGAAACCGTGCTGCTCGGCTCCAACAAGCTCTATCTCGTCGCGGAGATGACGGTGCCGTGCCTCCGCCATACGCAACGGCTCATCAAGGCCATTCACGATACGACTGGCAAGGAAGTGAAGCCGAACGTGATCGTCAATCGCTTCGAGCAGAAGAAATCCGGCAGCGGCATCCAGCAGACCGATGTCGAGGAAATCCTCGGCGACCATTTCGTCGGCGGCATCGCCAACAATTACCGCCTGGTGCGCGAGGCCCTCGACCGCGGCGTGCCGCTGCACGAGATCGACCCGGACGCGAATGTCATTCAGGATTTGAAACGGATCATCCTTCCGGAAGAAGCCGAAGTCGTTGCCAAAAAGCGTTCCTTTTTCGCGTTCGGCAGCAGCTTGAAGAAAAAGGCGGGGTAGCGCCATGGCAAGCCGCTTTTCCACCCTTCGGCAACGTCCCCGGGATGCAAAGCCCGCCGAACCCGCCGCGGATCGCGGGCAGGCGGTGGTTATTCCCTCGGCGCGCAAGGTCATCAAGGCGGTGAAGGCCGAACCGAGCGCAAACCAGGCCAAGGCTTCCAATCGCGCGCTCGATGCGCGCGACCGCATTCACCGGATGGTGCTGGAGGAAATCAATCTCGTTTCCCTGGAAAAGCTGCCGCGTCCGGAAATGCAGCGCCAGATCCATGAATTCGTATCGGAGAAGACGCGCAACGAACGTCTCGCCGTCAACACGGCCGAACTCGATGCGCTGGTCGACGATATCGTCGATGAAATGGTCGGCCTCGGGCCGCTGGAGCCGCTGCTCAAGGACCCGACCATCAACGACATCTTGATCAACGGCCACGAGAACTGCTTTGTCGAGCGCAGCGGCAAGCTCGAGCAGATCCACGTCCCGTTCAAGGACGAGGCGCATCTGCTCAGGATCGTCAACAAGATTGTCGCTGCGGTCGGGCGGCGGGTCGATGAATCGCAGCCTATGGTCGATGCGCGCATGCTTGACGGTTCGCGCTTCAACGCCGCCATCCGCCCCGTGGGCGTCGACGGCCCGCTGGTCTCGATCCGCAAATTCTCCAAGAACAAGCTTGGCACTGCACAAGCTGGTCGAGTTCGGCGCGCTGACCCAGAACATGGCCGAGGTGCTGGCGGCGGCCGTGCATGCGCGCAAGACGACGATCATCTCGGGCGGCACCGGCACCGGCAAGACAACCATGCTCAACGCGCTGTCGGCCTTCATCCCCGAGGACGAGCGCCTGATCACCATCGAGGATGCGGCCGAGTTGCAATTGCAGCAGCCGCATGTGGCGCGCATGGAAACGCGGCCGGCGAATATCGAGGGCCATGGCGAGATCAAGCAGCGCGATCTCGTCAAGAACGCACTGCGCATGCGTCCCGACCGCGTGATCCTGGGCGAGTGCCGCGGCGAGGAAGCCTTTGACATGCTGCAGGCGATGAATACCGGCCACGAAGGCTCGATGGCCACCATCCACGCCAACACGCCGCGCGACGCGATCTCGCGGCTGGAACAGATGCTCGGCATGACCGGCATGCCGATGACGGTGGCAGTCGATCCGCAGCCAGATCTCCAGCGCCATCGAGATGATCGTGCAGCTCACCCGCCTGTCGGACGGCAAGCGCAAGGTGACCAGCGTCGCCGAGGTGACCGGCATGGAAGGCGACATCATCCAGATGCAGGAGATCTTCCGCTTCGTGCGAACCGGCATGGATGCCGACGGCAACGATCCTCGGCCATTTCGAGGCGACCGGCCTGCGCCCGCGCTTCCTGGAGGATCTCGAGGCCATGGGCATCGAGTTTCCGGGCGACTATTTCGAACCCGGCATCCCGCAGGAATAGGACATGCTTTCCGAGCCAGCAATGCGAAGGGGCATCGACGCCTCTACGCGCATGCGCTACTCGCGCTTCGCCGCGCTCGCCGGCATCATGATCGCGGAAGCCGCCTACCTGCTCTACGCCGGGCGCAGGACCGGCGCAAGGCGATCAACCGGCGCGATCAAGCTGCAGGACAGAAGCTCAGCCAGGAGCAGGTGCTGATCCAGCTGCGCAAGGAGCGCGGCGTCGGCGGACGGCGCCGGCTGTTCTCCTATCGACGCGCTGCGCGCCTTGCGCACCCAGTCGGGCCTGACCTGGTCGCTGCCGACATTTCTCTTGGGCACTTCACCAGCGGCGGCGGCTTTCGGCATGGCGGTTCGCGGCGCTGCTGGCTCGGCCTGCCCTGCAAGCTCGCGCGTGCTGATGCTTCCCGCGTCTGTCCGCGTCCTGCTGCCGGTCATGGTGCTGAAATGCCTGCGCAATCGGCGCCACAAGCTGTTCGGCATTCAATTGCCGGAGGCGCTGGAGCTGATCACGCGCAGCCTCAAGGCCGGCCATCCGGTGCCGGTGGCCATCTCCATGGTGGCGCGCGAGATGCCCGACCCGATCGGCACCGAGTTCGGCTTCGTCGCCGACGAGGTCACCTATGGCTCGGACCTGGTGCCGGCGCTGCATGCCATGTACGAGCGCGTCGGCCACGAGGACCTGCCGCTTTTCGTTACCGCCGTCTCGATCCAGTCGACGCTCGGGCGGCAATCTGCGCGAGATGCTGGATGGGCTGTCCAACGTCATCCGCGAGCGCGGCAAACTGAAGCGCAAGGTGCGCGCCATCTCCACCGAGGGGCGCATTTCGGCCTATATCCTGACCGCCGTGCCGGCGCTTCTGATGGCCGGCATCATGCGTGCTGATGCCGTCGCTATTCTACAGACGTCTGGGACGAGCCGATGACCTGGTACCTGCTCGGCGGCTCGATCGCCTGGCTGGTCTCGGCAATCTGATCATGTTCAAGATGTCGAATTTCAAGTTCTGAGATGGACGCGCTCGCCGACCTCTCTCGTCCGGGTACGGCGTGCTGCCGGCGGCGGCCATTGCTGCTGCTGGCTTCGGCGGGCTTGCCGCACTCGCCTGGCCGATGCTGCGGCGACCGGGGCGAAGCAGCGACGCCAAGCGCCGGCTCACGATCGAGGATTCGACGCCCGCCGCGACCCAGGAGGCCGCGCAGCCGAAGCGCAAGCACCCGCGCGGTGCGCGAGAAGGCGGCCAAGACGGCGCAGGAATTCTACGCCAAGACCGATCCGGAAAACGTCGCCCGCCTGCGCCTGAAGCTCATCCAGGCCGGCTACATGGATCCGCGCGCGGTGGGCATGTTCTTCCTGGTCCGGTTCGCTGGCCTGGCCGGTGTCGCGGTGCTTGCCGCCTTCCTGCTGGAATTCATGGCCGGCGGCGAGGCGTCCGCTCGGCAACCGCTGGATCTTCGTCGGCATCGTTGCGGTGCGCTCGCCTATTTCCTGCCCGGCCTCGTCCTGTCGCGCAAGATCACGAGCCAAGATGCGGGAATACCGCAACGGCTTTCCCGATTTCATGGATCTGATGATCGTCTGCTCGGATGCGGGCATGAGCGATGGAGGCGGGTATCGACCGGGTTTCCAGGGAGTTGCAGCCGACCTATCCGTCGCTGGCGCAGAACCTGCAACCTGTATGCCTCGAGCTGCGGGCCGGGCGCGAGCCTGGACGACGCGCTGAAGTCGCTTGCCGACCGGCTGAGCCTCGACGAAGTGCGCTCCTTCGCCACGCTGCTGCAGCAGTCGAAAGAGCTCGGCACCAGTCTTTCGGGCGCGCTCAGGGTGTTTTCCGACGAGATGCGCCACAAGCGCATGTCGCTGGCCGAGGAAAAGGCGCACGCGCTGCCGGCCAAGATGTCGGTGCCGGTGACGGTCTGCATCCTGCCCGTCGTGCTGATGATCGCGGTCATTCCGATCATCGTGAAGATGACGTCCGGCCACTGATTGCTTGAAACCTTAACGCAGGGTTGATGGCTGCCGGTAATTTGCAGTCGCTTTTGCACCGAAGTTTAATCGGGCCGCGCTATGATCTGGCTGGTTAAAGAGCGCCCGGAGAACGGGCCGACGGGGCAGGGACAATGCGACGGAATGGATTAATCGCAGGCGCGCTTCTGGGCGCGGCATTCATGGTTTCGGGTTGCACCACAAGCCCGGTCGACGCGCTTTCGACAACGTCGATCACGCCGCCGGCGACCGATATCAGCGCTGCCGATCTCAAGCAGGGAAAAGACCAGTTTCGTGACGGCAATTACGGTCTGGCCGAGAAGCATTTCCGTCAGGCGGTCGAACTTCGCTCCGATAACGCCGAAGCGTGGATGGGGCTCGCCGCCTCCTACGATGAACTTGGCCGTTTCGATTTCGCCGACCGCGCCTACGGCCAGTTGGTGAAGATCGCCGGCCGCCGGCCGCGCATCATCAACAATATGGGATATTCCCAGCTCCTGCGCGGCAACAAGAAAACAGGCGCAGAAGCTCCTGCTCGAAGCAGAGCACGATCTGCCGGGCGACCAACTCGTCGAAGCCAACATGGCGCTGCTGCGGAAGACCTGATCAACTCGCCATCGCCTCCATCGGCGGGCATGAGCAGATCAGGTTGCGGTCGCCGCCGACATTGTCGATGCGCGATACGGGCGGCCAGTATTTTGCGCTTGCCTCCGAGATTGCCGCCGGGAAAGGCGGCGATCATGCGTGAATAGGGATGCGCCCATTCCTCCGCATGGGTCTCGTTGGCGGTATGCGGCGCATTGACCAGCGGGTTATCCTCTTTCGGCCATTCGCCGCTCGCCACACGCTCGGCCTCGTCGGCGATGGCGATCATCGCGTCGCAGAACCGGTCGAGTTCGCGCTTGGGCTCGGATTCGGTCGGTTCGACCATCAGGGTGCCGACGACCGGAAATGACATGGTCGGTGCGTGGAAGCCATAATCGATCAGACGCTTGGCAATGTCCTCGACGCCGATGCCGGCGCTTGACTTGAGGACGCGCGTATCGAGGATGCATTCGTGCGCGATGCGGTCGTTGCGGCCACGGTAGAGCACCGGATAATGGCCGTTGAGTTTTTCGGCGATGTAATTAGCCGACAGGATCGCCGTTTCGGTGGCCTGCTTCAGGCCGCCGGCGCCCATCATGCGGATATACATCCAGGTGATCGGCAGGATGGAGGCGCTTCCGAAAGGCGCCGCGGCAACGGCGTGCGAAGTGCCAAGCGCTTCGTGTCCGGGCAGGAACGGCTTCAGATGTCTGGCCACGCCGATCGGCCCGACGCCCGGTCCGCCGCCGCCATGGGGAATGCAGAAAGTCTTGTGCAAATTCATGTGGCAGACATCGGCGCCGATGTCGCCGGGCCGCGCCAGCCCGACCATGGCGTTGAGATTGGCGCCGTCGAAATAGACCTGTCCGCCATGCTCATGCACCACCGAGCAGATATCGCGCGCGCCTTCCTCGAAGACACCGTGGGTCGAGGGATAGGTGAACATCAGCGCCGCCAGACTTTCGGCATGCTCGGCGGCCTTGGCCTTGAGATCGTCGAGGTCGATGTCGCCGTTCTCCGTGCAGGCCACCACCACGACGCGCATGCCGGCCATGTGCGCGCTGGCGGGATTGGTGCCGTGCGCGGAGGAGGGAATCAGGCAGACGTCGCGATGCGCGTCCCTGCGCGAAAGATGATAGCGGCGGATGGCGAGCAGGCCGGCATATTCGCCCTGGCTGCCGGCATTCGGCTGCAATGATACGGCGTTGAATCCGGTGATCTCGGCCAGCCAACCCTCGAACTGCGTGATCATGGCGCGGTAGCCGCGCGTATGCGCGGTCGGCGCGAAGGGGTGCAGATTCGGCGACCGACGGCCAGCTTACCGGCATCATCTCGGCGGCGGCGTTGAGCTTCATCGTGCAGGAGCCGAGCGGGATCATGGCGCGGTCGAGCGCCAGATCCTTGTCGGCAAGCCGACGCAGGAACCGCATCATCTCGGTCTCCGAGCGGTTCTCGTGGAATGCGGGTTGCGTCAGGAAGTCCTTGCCGCGCGGCTTGCCGGGCAGGGCGCTGTGCGCCCCGTCCGGTATTGTGGCGCCGAACAGTGCGGCAATGGCTTCGAGATCGGCCTCGGTGGAGGTCTCGTCGAAGGCGATGGCGAGCCGGTCCTTGTCGATAACCCGAATGATCCTCCCGCTATTTTCCGCCGCTTTTGCAAGGGCTTCCGCCTTGCCTTTGACAAACAGAGTCAGCGTATCGAAGGACGAACTGCCTTCGAGATCGATTTTCGCCGATTTCAACGCCGCGTGAAGCCGGCACGCCAATCCATGTACGCGGCCGGCGATCGCCTGCAAGCCTTCTGGCCCGTGCCAGATCGCATAGGCCGCCGACATGTTGGCGAGCAGCGCCTGCGCCGTGCAGATGTTTGACGTCGCCTTTTCGCGGCGGATATGTTGCTCGCGCGTCTGCAAGGCGAGGCGATAGGCCGGCTGCCCCGCCATGTCGACGGACTGGCCGACGAGGCGGCCGGGCATCAGCCGCGTCAGGCGATCGGCAACGGCGCAGTAGGCGGCATGCGGGCCGCCGAACCCCATCGGTACGCCGAAGCGCTGCATTGGCCCGACAGCGATGTCGGCGCCGAGCGAAGCCGGCGTTTCCGTCAGGGTCAGCGCCAGCGGGTCGGCAACGAAGACCACCAGCGCGTCGACCTCCTTGGCTTTGCGGATGGAAGCGGAATGATCGCGGTAAACCCCGAATGTATCGGGCCAAGGCACGATCAGCGCCGCCGTTTCACCGTCCGCTTCATTCTCGCCGATCGCGATGCCCAGAGGTCGCGCGTGCGTTTCCATCACATCCAGAATTTGCGGATGCAGCGCGCCGGCCAGCGCAATTTTCGTCCGTTTCTCGCGGTGGTGGCGGAAGGCCATGCCGATGGCCTCGGCCACCGCCGTCGCCTCGTCGAGCAGGGAGGCGGAGGCGACCGGCAGGCCGGTCAGTTCGGTCACAAGGGTCTGGAAATGGAACAGCATTTCGAGCCGCCCCTGGCTGATCTCGGCCTGATAGGGGGTATAGGCCGTGTACCAGGCGGGGTTCTCGAACAAATTGCGCTGGATGACCGGCGGCACGATGCAGCCATGGTAGCCCTGGCCGATAAAGCTTTTCAGCACCTTGTTTTTGCTCATCATTTCCGAAAGTTCGGCCAAAGCTTCCGCCTCGCTTGCCGCAGCCGGCAAGTCGAGCGGGCGGTCGAGCCGGATTGATTTCGGCACGGCCTGCGAGATCAGGGTCTCGATCGACGGAACGCCGAGGGCGGCCAGCATAGCGCGCTGGTCGCGAGCGTTCGGGCCGATGTGACGGGCGGCGAAAGGCAAGGCTGCTGCGGACATGATGGTCTTCTTTCAGGCGATGGATTTCTGATAGGCGGCCTCGTCCATCAGACCGGACAACTGGCCTTCGTCGGCGAGTTTCATCTTCCACAGCCAGCCCTTGGATGTCGGGGCTGAATTGACGAGCGCCGGCTCGCTGGAAAGTCCTTCGTTCACGTCTGTGATTTCACCGTCGGCGGGGGCAAAGACATCGGAGGCGGCCTTCACGGATTCAACGACGACCGCCGGATCGCCCTTGGCGACCACGCGTCCCTTTTCCGGCAATTCGACGAAGACGAGATCGCCAAGCTGCTCCTGGGCGTAGTCCGTGATGCCGATGGTGGCGACGCCGTTCTCGACACTGACCCATTCATGGTCTTCGGTGAAATAAATGGTTGCCATTGCGGACTATCCTTTGCGGTAGCGGTGGGGAACGAAGGGAAGGGGGGTGACGATGAGCGGGACCCTGTTGCCTCGCACCTCGGCGAAGACGCGGGATTCCGGGGCGGCCAGCGCCTTGGCCACATAGCCCATGGCGACCGGATGATCGGCGGAGGGACCGAAGCCGCCCGAGGTGACGCGCCCGACCGACGCGCCGTCCTTGTCGACCAGCGTTGCGCCGGCGCGCACCGGCTGGCGGCCTTCCGGCTTGAGGCCGACGCGCTTTTCGGAAGCCCCCCCGGCAATCTTCCTCGCCAGTGCGTCGGCGCCAACGAAGCCGCCTCTTTCACGCACCGATTTCGGGATCGCCCACATCAGCCCGGCGGAAACCGGGTCGGTATCGAGGCCGATGTCCTGCCCATGGAGGCATAGGCCTGCCTCGAGCCGCAGGCTGTCGCGGGCGGCGAGGCCGATCCATTCGACGCGCTCGTCGGCAAGCAGATTTGCGGCCAGCGCCGCGCCATCCTCGACAGGCACGGCGATCTCGAAGCCGTCTTCACCGGTATAACCGGATCGGCTCAGGAACCAGCCGGGACGCGGTTCAAATCCGTGCATGAATGTCAGTTGGGTGGCGTCGAGCCCGGTATCGGAAATCACGGCGCTGGCCTCTGGTCCCTGCAACGCCAGAAATACGCGTTCGAGCGGCGTGACGACGCAATCGAAGGCCTTCGCCAGGGACCGGAGATGTTTCTCGTCGGCTTGGGCATTCCCGGCGTTGGCGACCACGATGAAGCGATCGCGGCCAATCCGCGTCACGATCAGATCATCGATGATGCCGGCATTTTCATCGAGCAGGAGGGTGTATTTGGATTGCCCGCTCTCGAGGTGCGTCGCATCGAGCGGGCAGGCGCGACCGAGGAAAGAGGCGGCGTCGGGGCCTTTCACCTCCAACAATTGCATGTGCGAGATATCGAACAGTCCGGCATGCGCGCGGGTATGAAGGTGTTCCTTCATGACGCCGAGCGGATAGGTGATCGGCATCGACCAACCCGCGAACGCGCCGAAGCGCGCTTCGGCTGCCTTGTGCATATTTTCGAGGGGAAGGGATTTCGCCGTCGTACCTGTATTGCTCATGGGCTCTCCAGAGTCGCACGTAACCGGCCACTGAAGTGACCATTCCGTGCCCCTCTGTCTGAAGCCTGAGAGACTCGCACCGCCGGAACCCTGTCGGCAGCACTTACACCTTCGGCGCGGGGCCTCCCCCGACTTTCCAGAGCGTCATTTCCGTCAACGGTTCTTTTGCCTGAGAGATTTCGGGCGATTTCCCCTTCGGCGGCCGCGAACGCGGCTCTCTCCCGCAAACGGATGGGGCCGAAGCCCCGGACATTCCACGCTTACCTCACGGCAAGGGCGATGTCACTCCCCCGCTGTCAGCTCCTGCATGAGCGAGCGGTTCTGTTCACCGAGACTGTCCAGTTCATCCGTGATCTTGCCGATCAACTCGCCGGTCTCGACATGCAGGACCTTGAGCTTTTCGAGCTGGCTGGCGACCTTTTGGGCGGAAAGCGCTTCGCCCGTCTCGGAAGGCGCCGAGCCAACGCCGTGCAAGAGCCAGGAAATGCTGACGCTCAACAGACCCGACAGCATGTTCAAACGATGCGTGGCCGGTTGCGAACGGTCCCGTTCCCAGGCGTTGACCGTCGCCATTTTTACGCCAAGCCGCCAGGCGAGTTCCTTGACGGTCAGCCCGCTGGATTCACGGGCGCGCGACAGGCGTCCCCCCATCGTGTCCATGTCCGGTGTTTCTTCATAGATATTCATTGCGTCGTCCACCCGCATCTCTCCGCATCTTTATGGAATTGTTCTATATCGCTTTTGCGACATGCTAGGCGAATATAGCGACTAGGCGCGCAGGCGCAACCTTCCGAAGGTATTTAATCGGGAAAGGCGGCTCGCGTAACGCTTCGCGGCAGCGGGCAAAGATGTTGTTTGTGTTGGGGAAGATGACGCGCGATCAACCAGTCAGATCCCGCCATACCAGTCGTAGCCATTGTCTTCCCAATAGCCGCCCTTGCCCTGGCCGAACTGGGCAATGCTGTCGGTCAGCTCGATCGACTTGACGTATTTGGCCATCTTGTAGCCGAGCTGCCGTTCGACCCGGCAGCGCAGCGGCGCGCCGTTGGAGACGGGCAGCGCCTTCCCGTTCAAGCCATACGCCATGATGGTTTGCGGATGGCGGGCGTCGATCAGGTCGATCGACTCATAGTATTTTATATCGCCTGCAAGGCTCTGCTCGATCGTGTCGAGGCATTTGAAGACGACATAGCGGGCCTCAGGCTTCACCTTGGCCTGGTCGAGCAAATGGCCAAGCGGCACGCCGGTCCATTGCGCGATGCAACTCCAGCCTTCCACGCAGTCGTGGCGTGTGATCTGCGTCCGGCTCGGCATGTTGTGCAATTCGTCGAGCGTGAAGGAGACGGGCTTCTCCACCATTCCGGTGATCTCGAACTTGTAGTCGGCGAAATTCGAGGACACGAGCGCCTTGTAGGCATCGTCCTCCGGATCCGTGCTGCCATTGGGCCGCATCGGCTGGCGAATATCACTCTTGGAATATTCGGGTGCCAGCGTGTCACGGCCGAGAAGGAACCGCTGCGCCCTGTAGGTGAGATGATTGGCGCCGGCGATGAAATCGCGCACCCGGTCATCCTGAAGCGAGGAATCGAACCAGTCGCACCCGGAAAGCGCGACACCGGACGCACCGATGGTGGCGGAGGTCAGGAAGCCGCGCCGGCTGAGCTTGAATTTTGCCATGATATTATTCTCCCGCTTCAGGCGCGACTCACGCACCGGCGGATCGGTGCGGTACCAGCCGGTGATGATGGACCGGAGTTCATTCAACGGGCCCGCTGCGAGGACCATCAGGATATGGATGACGAAGAAGAGGACCAGAAGCAGCATGATCGTGAAATGGATCGTGCGTGCGGTTTGTCTGCCGCCAAATAGATCGAGCAGAAACGGCAGCCTGCTGTCCATTCCCGGCGACATGGTCAGCCCGGTCAAAATCATCAGCGGCAACAGGATAAAAAGCACACCGGCATAGGACAGCTTCTGCAGGACATTGTAGTCGCGCGTGTGGTGGAATTTCAGGCGGACATGGTTGGCGACATCAGTCGGGATCCGCTTCAAATCCTTTGTCCCGGGAACGAGGTCACGGCGCAGATGGCCCGTGACGAGGCTTGAGATCAGCCAGACGAGAAGCGTGAAGACCAGGATCCAGGCAAAAAAGAAATGGATGACGCGGCCGGTGCCGAGGTCCTGATAGGAAGGGATCGTCGCCCAAGCCGGAAAGCCGCGCGCCGTGACATCGTCGCCGCTTCCCGAGAGACCGAAGACGCCGGTCGTGTCGAATTTCTTGCCGAACAGCGTGGTGTAGCCTTTGGGTCCGTTATCGGTGTTTTCGGCGCTGAACCGGAGGATGGCGTTGTCGAAGCCGAAGCCGGATTGCTTTCCGATATAGAGATCGGGGCGGGCATTGAATATCTGCAGGCCGGAAAACAGAAGGAAAAACAGGCAGATCGCCCACAGCCAGTGGGTGATGCGGGTCCACAGGAACTGCCGGTAGATCAGCGGCCGTTGCGACGACATCGGCGGCGCCACGTCACTCATCTCCGCGTTCTCCCGTAGCTGTGTTTCGTTCGCCATTGGGGCGGCCCTCCGCGGCCGGACGATGTTTCAGTCGATTTCGACCGATGCATCTATATAACGGAGCCCGTGATGCTTGGGGTTTCAATCCGTGGTGACATTTTCTTGAGGGCGGCGTCATGAGGCATAGCCGCCCGCTTGACGCCTATGCGGCGGCGTTCAGCGCGCGGCGCGCCATCTGGTCGAGCGCGCTCAGGAATGCGGAGCGGTCACGCGGGCTGAAGCTGGCATTGTAGCCCTTGCTGGCGCCGGTCTCGCGCAGATGCTGGTTGAGGTCGCGCATGGCCATCGCCATGCCGATGGATTCCGGCGTGAAGGGGCGGCCGGTGGGCCCGAGCACCAGCGCGCCTTTTTCGACGCAGCGTGCGGCCAGCGGAATATCGGCCGTCACCACGATGTCGTTGGCGGCGGCGTTGTGCGCGATCCAGTCATCGGCGGCGTCGAAGCCCGCCGAGACGATGACGTTGCGGATCATGGGATCGCGCGACGGGCGCAGGCCGGAATTGGCGACAAGGGTGACGGCGAGGCCATGCCGCTCGGCGACCTTGAGAATCTCCGGCTTGACAGGGCAGGCGTCGGCGTCGACGAGGATGATGGGAGGCGTCATTCTGCTTTCCGTCTAATTGCCGAGGGAGACGGCGAGGTTGACGGCCGCCGCGACGATCACGGTGTTGAAGAAGAACGAGACGATGCTGTGGACCAGCACCGCCCGGCGCATGGAGGTGGTGGTGATCGAGGTGTCGGCGGTTTGCGCCGTCATGCCGATGACTGTGGAGAAATAAAGGAAATCCCAGCCTCCAGGGGTCTTTTCGCCGGGAAAGTCCAGCCCGCCATGCGGCTGCGTGGCCTTGCCCCTGGCTTTGGGCGAACGATCGTCCGGCACCCAGAACAGATGCGCATAATGCAGCGCGGACATCAGATGGATCGTAAACCATCCGAGCGGGATCGAGATCATGGAAAAGACCAGGCCGAAAGGGTGCGGGCTTTGCTTGGCGTTGATGATCTGGAACAGGCAGAAGACCGCCACGCCGATGACGGCAATCGTGACGACGAAGATGATCTGCACAGGCAGATCCGTGCGCTGGGCATTCTTGCGCAGATAATCGGCGGTCAGCAGCGGCATCTCGAAGAGGACCAGCAGGATATAGGCGGCGAAGAAGACATTGGCGCCGATCGTCGTGGCGAGGCGGTCGGCGACAATCAACGCCACGGCCAATGCCGCCAGACCGCCGGAAGCGGCGATGTAGAACGGGATATGGCGGCGGAGTGGCGCATTCAGGATCATGGCGGGCTTTCCTCGATCCCGGTCTTGTGCTCCATTCCGCTCCCTGCCGCAATCTATGGAAGGGGCAACGCGCCTTTCGCCATTTGGCGGATTGAGCCTTGGCGATTAAGCCCATAAAACGGGCCGTCGCTCGGAGGAATCCTTTTCGTATGTTCAAGAAAATACTGATCGCCAATCGCGGCGAGATCGCTTGCCGGGTCATCAAGACGGCGCGCAAGATGGGCATCGCCACGGTCGCCGTCTATTCCGACGCCGACCGCAATGCGGTGCATGTCGAGATGGCCGACGAGGCCGTGCATATCGGACCCGCCCCGGCCGCCGAAAGCTATCTCGTCGCCGACAGGATCATCGCGGCCTGCAAGGAAACCGGCGCGGAGGCCGTCCATCCCGGCTATGGCTTCCTTTCCGAACGCGCCTCCTTCTGCGAGGAACTGGAAAAGCAGGGCATCGTCTTCATCGGGCCGAAACCGAAGGCGATCCGCGCCATGGGCGACAAGATCGAATTCGAAGAAATTTGCCAACGCTGCAAAGGTCAATACGGTGCCGGGCTATCTCGGGGTGATCGAGAATGCCGGACACGCCGAAAAGATCGCCGGCGAGATCGGCTATCCGGTGATGATAAAGGCCTCGGCCGGCGGCGGCGGCAAGGGAATGCGCATCGCCTGGTCGGAAGCGGAAGTGCGTGAAGGCTTCGATCGCGCGACGTCCGAGGCGAAAAGCTCCTTCGGCGACGACCGCGTCTTTATCGAGAAGTTCGTGGTCGATCCGCGCCACATCGAAATCCAGGTGCTCGCCGACGCGCATGGCAATTGCCTCTATCTCGGCGAGCGCGAATGTTCGATCCAGCGGCGCAACCAAAAGGTCGTGGAGGAGGCCCCATCGCCCTTTCTGGACGAAGAGACGCGGAAGGCCATGGGCGAACAGGCCGTGGCGCTGGCCAAGGCGGTCGATTACCAGAGCGCCGGCACGGTAGAGTTCATCGTCGACAAGGACCGCAACTTCTATTTCCTTGAAATGAACACCCGTCTGCAGGTCGAGCATCCGGTCACCGAACTCATCACCGGCGTCGACATCGTCGAGCAGATGATCCGTGTCGCCGCCGGCGAAAAGCTAGCGCTTAAGCAGAAAGACGTGAAGCTGAATGGCTGGGCGGTCGAAAGCCGCCTCTACGCCGAGGACCCCTACCGGAATTTCCTGCCGTCGATCGGCCGGCTGACGCATTACCGGCCGCCGCAGGAGGGCAAGCGCGGGGATGTCATCGTCCGTAACGACACGGGCGTCACGGAAGGCTCGGAGATTTCGCTTTTCTACGATCCGATGCTGGCCAAGCTGTGCACCTGGGCGCCGACCCGCGCCGAGGCTATCGACGCCATGTCGGATGCGCTCGACAATTTCGTGGTCGACGGCATCCAGCACAACATCCCGTTTCTGGCCGCGCTCATGCAGCATCCGCGCTGGCGCGAGGGCCGGCTTTCGACCGCCTTCATCGCCGAGGAATATCCCGACGGCTTTCACGCGACGGAACCGACGCAAGACGACAAGGCGGTGGCGGCGGCGGTCGCGGTGGCGATCGAACTGTTGCGCCGCGACCGGCTAGATAGGCTGCCGGGAAGGCTTGCGCCGCATTCGGGCAGGCTGGTGCGCCAATGGACCGCCAAGATCAGCGGCGACTATATTCCCGTTAAACTCGGCGACGGCGCGATTTCCATCCCGTTCGAGAACGAACTTACCATCGGTGACGCCGGCCCCGTCGCCGTCAAATCTTCATGGCGGCCCGGCGATATCGTCTGGCGCGGTGTCATTGGCGGCAGGAAGGTGGCCGTCCAGATACACAACGTCCTCAACGGGGTACGCATCGACTGGCGCGGCTTGTCGCTGACGGCGCGCGTCATGTTGCCGAAAGTCGCCGAACTCGACAGGCTGATGCCGGTGAAAGCGCCGCCCGATACCTCGAAAATGCTGCTCTGCCCGATGCCGGGGCTGGTCGTCTCGCTCGCGGTGAAGGAGGGTCAGGAGATCAAGGCCGGGGAAACGCTGGCCATCGTCGAAGCGATGAAAATGGAAAACGTCCTGCGCGCCGAACGTGATCTCACCATCGGCAAGATCAACGTCAAACAGGGCGACAGTCTGGCCGTCGATGCCGTCATCATGGAATTCGCATAGTGGACGGTCTGCCGCCGCAGCCGTCGATCCTGTTCGATCTCGACGGGACGCTGACGGACCCGTTCGAGGGCATCACGCGTTCGATCCAGTATGCGCTGGAAAAGCTCGGGCGTGTCGCGCCGGCGGCCGATGATCTGCGCTGGTGCATCGGCTCGCCGCTCGGCAACGCCTTCAAGACCCTTCTCGATACGGCGGACGCGGCCGCGATCGACCAGGCGGTGCTTCTCTACCGCGAGCGCTACACTACGATCGGAAAATTCGAAAACCGCGTGATCGACGGCATTCCGGAAGTTCTCCAGGGGCTGTTCGACGCCGGTTTCTTTCTCTCCGTCGCAACCTCCAAGCCGCGAACCTATAGCGGCGACATTCTCGATCATTTCGACCTGCGCCGTTATTTCCATGTCGCGCATGGATCGGAGCTGGATGGACGCAACGCCGACAAGAGCGACCTGATCCGCCACATTATCGCGACGGAGAAAATCGAGGCCGACCGCACCGTGATGATCGGGGATCGGTCGCATGACATCGTCGGCGCCCGCGCCAACGATGTCGCGTCCATCGGCGTGCTTTGGGGCTATGGGGACCGCGCCGAGCTAGAAGATGCCGGCGCCGACCGCATCGCGGAGAAGCCGGAAGAAATTTTCGCGCAATTGCGGGCGTTGCTTGGGGAGGATAACGGCCCGGACCAGAGGCGGGAAGAACGGAGATTCTCTTCCGCGGACTGATTTCCTGAACCGAATTGCCATTTGCCTGCTCAGCATCAGAAGGCACGTCGGACTATTGGTGCAAAGCGATCGGAAGGGGGCAATTTATGGTCGAGAAATCAAAGGTGTCCTCAAGATCGGGCGAGCCGGTAAATTTCTTCTGGGTGGGAAAGACGCTTGGCCCGATTCATACCGCCTGCATAAGGTCATTCCAGCGGCATGGACATCGCACCGTCCTGCATTGCTTCGAAACGCCCGTGGATGTTCCAGACAGTGTCGAGATCGTCGATGCGTCGGGCTTGATGCGGCTAGAAGATGTCTTTGCATATCGTTCACAAAACAGCTTCGCGCTGGCGGCGAATATCTATCGGTACCGGCTTCTGGCGGCAGGATACGGAACCTACGCGGACTGCGATGTTTTTTGCCTCAGGCCGCTCCCTGAAAGCGAATGGCTGCTGGGGTGGGAATCGGACTGGTCGATGAATTGCGCCTTGCTCAAGGTGCCGGCGGAAAGTGACCTCGTCCGGGCGCTTGTCGATGCGACGAAAGACCGGCATTTCGTCGCGCCCTGGTGGCGCGGACCGAAGCGCAGGCTCTATGCTGGCCTGAAAAAGCTGGGGCTCGGACTTCACATCAGCCGTACAAAATGGGGCGCAACCGGGCCGGATCTGCTGACCTATCTGGTAAAAAGGCAGGGCCTGGAAAGCAAAGCCATGCCGGCGGACGCTTTCTTTCCGCTTCATTTCCATATGACGAAGCTGCTTTTCGAAGAGGGCCTGTCGGTAAAGGATCTGGTCACGCCGCGCAGCTACACCTTGCACCTCTTTTACCACACGGTAGGCGACAGCATCCCACCGAAGAGAAGTCCGCTGGCGGAGATCATGAATTCCTGACGGCCTGCCGAATGCGTATGTCGGTGCAAGGCGCCGGACCAAAAACGGGGTGCATCTCTCGACCGGCTATCATTTCCACTCGACTGGCGGCGGGCTATCCCCGACAATAGGTTCTTCAGTCATAGATTCTCTCGGGCGGCGGCTTCATGAGCAGCGGTAAAATTCGCGATCCAATCCTGCGGGCGGCGACGCAGCGGACGGGAAAGAGCGACAGCGAAACGGTTGCGACGATGCCGGATCGGCATTTCATCCATCTGCGTGTCCATTCCGCCTATTCGCTGCTCGAAGGCGCCTTGCCGCTCGCCAAGATCATCGCGCATGCCAAGGCGGACGGTACGCCGGCGATCGCGATGACCGACACCAACAATCTGTTCGGCGCGCTGGAATTCGCCCAAAAGGCGGTGAAGGAGGGCATCCAGCCGATCATCGGATGCCAACTCGATCTGTGTTTCGAGGCCGAGGAGGGCTCGGACGCGCGTCAGCAGGGCCGCCGCAGCGGGCCTGAATGCGCGCCCATCGTGCTGATCGCGGCCAATGAAGAAGGCTATGCCAATCTGGTGCGCCTCGTCAGCCGCGCCTTTCTCGATACGGCGCCATCCGAGCCGACCCATATTCTGTCCGGATGGCTCGAGGAACTGGCCGGAGGGATGATCTGCCTGACGGGCAGCGAGCGCGGGCCTGTCGGCAAGGCGCTGAAGCAGGAACATGCGGTGCTTGCCGAGAGCCGGCTTCTGTTCCTGAAGACCCTGTTCGGCGATCGGCTCTATGTCGAACTCCAGCGGCCGTCGGGCTACGATCGCGCTGTCGAGGCCGCCTCGATCGAACTTGCCTATCGCCATGAATTGCCGCTGGTGGCCACCAACGAAGCCTTCTTTTCCAAGCGTGACGACTACGAGGCGCATGACGCGCTGCTGGCGATCGCCGAAGGAACGGTTGTCGCCGTCGACGACCGCCGCCGGCTGACGGAAGACAGCCATTTGCGCAGCCAGGCCGAGATGGTCGCGCTTTTCTCCGATCTTCCCGAAGCGGTCGACAACACAATCGAGATCGCGCGCCGGTGCTCCTATTATCCGAAGACGCGCGCGCCGATCCTGCCGCGCTTCACCGCCTCCGATGCCTCCGATCCGGAAGAGGCGCTGAAGGCGGAGGCCGAGGAGATGAAGGCGCAGGCGCGTCAGGGCCTCGAGGCGCGGCTGGCGACGCTTGGCATGGCGCCGGGCTTCACGGAAAAGGATTACCGCGAGCGGCTGGAATTCGAGCTCGGCATCATCGAGCGCATGAAATATCCGGGCTATTTCCTGATCGTGTCGGACTTCATCAAATGGGCCAAGGCGCGCGGCATTCCGGTCGGGCCGGGGCGCGGGTCGGGCGCCGGTTCGGTGGTGGCCTGGTCGCTGACCATCACCGATGTCGATCCGCTGCGCTTCTCGCTGCTGTTCGAGCGGTTCCTGAACCCCGAACGCGTGTCGATGCCCGACTTCGACATCGATTTCTGTCAGGACCGCCGCGACGAGGTGATCCGCTACGTGCAGGAGAAATACGGCCGCGAGCAGGTCGCGCAGATCATCACCTTCGGAACATTGCAGGCACGCGCGGTTCTCCGCGACGTGGGTCGCGTCCTGCAAATGCCCTACGGACAGGTCGACCGGCTGTGCAAGATGGTGCCGGCCAATCCCGCCAACCCCGTCAAGCTGGCGGAAGCCATCGCCAACGAGCCGCGCTTCGCCGAAGAAGTCGAGAAGGAGCCGATCGTCCAGACGCTGCTCGACATGGCGCAAAAGCTCGAGGGCTTGTATCGCCATGCCTCTACCCATGCGGCGGGAATCGTCATTGGCGACCGGCCGCTGTCGGAACTGGTGCCGATGTATCGCGATCCGCGCTCAGACATGCGGGTAACCCAGTTCAACATGAAATGGGTCGAGCAGGCGGGCCTGGTGAAGTTCGACTTCCTCGGCCTGAAGACACTGACGGTTCTGAACACCGCCGTGAAGCTCATCAAGCGGCGCGGCGTCGACATCGACCTTGCCAAGTTACCGCTCGACGATCCCGACACCTACGCCATGCTGTCGCGCGGCGAGGTGGTTGGCGTGTTCCAGGTGGAATCGCGCGGGCATGCGCAAGGCGCTGATCGGCATGCGGCCGGACCGCATCGAGGACATCATCGCGCTGGTGGCGCTCTACCGACCGGGGCCGATGGAGAACATCCCGACCTACAACGCCCGCAAGCATGGCGAAGAGGAGATGGCGTCGATCCATCCCAAGATCGACCATCTGGTGGCCGAGACGCAGGGCGTCATCGTCTATCAGGAACAGGTGATGCAGATCGCGCAGGAACTTTCGGGCTATTCGCTCGGCGAGGCCGATCTCCTGCGCCGCGCCATGGGCAAGAAGATCCGCTCCGAGATGGACCAGCAGCGCGTGCGTTTCGTCGACGGCGCGGTAGAGGGCGGAGTCGACAAGGCTCAGGCCAACATGATCTTCGATCTTTTGGCCAAGTTCGCCGATTACGGCTTCAACAAGAGCCACGCGGCGGCCTACGCGATCGTCTCCTACCAGACAGCCTATCTGAAGGCGCACTATCCGGTCGAATTCCTCGCCGCCTCTATGACGCTCGACATGTCGAACACCGACAAGCTTGCCGATTTCCGGCAGGATGCGCTGCGTCTCGGCATCGACGTGGTGGCGCCATCCGTCACCTCGTCCTACCGCGCCTTCGAGGTTGGCGAGAACCGCATCTTCTACTCGCTGGCGGCGATCAAGGGCGTCGGCGACGCGGCGGTCGAGCACATCGTTTCGGTGCGCGGCGAGGGGGCTTTCACGAGCCTGGAGGATTTCTGCGCGCGCATCGACCCCAAGATCGTCGGCAAGCGGGTTTTCGAAAGCCTGATCGCGGCCGGCGCCCTGGATTGCTTCGGCCATGAGCGCGCCGCGCTTACAGCGGGTGTCGATCGCCTGATGGGCATGGCCGCGCTGGCGCAGCAGGAGGCGTCGCTGGGGCAGGGCAACATGTTTGGCATTGCGGCGGACCAGCCTCTGGAGAAGCTGCGGCTGCCGGCTGTCGATCCCTGGCTGCCGGCGGAAAAGCTGCATCGCGAGTTCCAGGCCGTCGGCTTCTATCTCTCGGCTCATCCGCTCGATGATTACAAGGCGCTGCTGCAGAAGATGCGCGTGCAGAACTGGGCGGAGTTTTCCAATGCCGTGAAGCGCGGCGCATCGGCGGGGCGGCTCGCCGGCACGGTGACGTCCAAACAGGAGCGCAAGACGCGCACCGGCAACAAGATGGGCGTCGTGCAGTTCTCCGACGTCACCGGCCAGTTCGAGGCGGTGCTCTTCTCCGAGGGGCTGGCGCAGTATCGCGACCTGCTCGAACCCGGCCGCTCGGTCGTCGTGACCGTCTCGGCGGAGGATCGGCCCGAAGGCATCAATCTGCGCATCCAGTCGGTTCAGGCGCTCGATGAGGAAGCCAGCCGCATGCGTCAGGAGATGCGGGTCTTCCTGCGCGACGCGGCGCCGACGAGCGCGCTGTCGTCGCGGCTCGACCGGGGTGGCGAGGGGCAGGTCAGCATCGTGCTGATCAAGGAAGGCGGCGAGGCGGAAGTGGAAATCGAACTGCCGGAACGCTACCGCCTGTCGCCGCAGATCGCCGCCGCGATCCGCGCCGTGCCCGGCGTGGTGGAGGTGGAACTGGTCTGACGTCGATGCATCAGGCGAAACTCGCCGGCTCGCCTGTGAGCGCCGCTTCCAGCAGCTTTTCGTATTTGCGGCGTGGTACATCGACGGCGCCGAAATGCTTGAGATGCTCGGTCGTGAATTGCGTGTCGAGGAGTTGGAAGCCGCGCTCTCTCAACCGTTCGACCAGCGCGGCCAAGCAGACTTTCGAGGCGTCCGTTTCGCGCGAGAACATGCTTTCGCCGAAGAAGACGCGGCCGAGCGTGACGCCGTAGAGCCCGCCGGCCAGATGGCCTTCCCGCCAGGCCTCGACCGTATGGCAATGGCCGATCTGGAACAGCCGTGCATAGGCCTCCCGGATCGGGCCGTTGATCCAGGTGCTGGTGCGTTGCGGCCGCTGTTCGGCGCATGCATCGATTATTGCGGAGAAGTCGCTATCGACGCCGATCTCGAACGTGCCGCGACGTATCGTCTTGGCCAGGCTCTTCGGGATATGGAAAGCGTCGAGCGGAATGATGCCGCGCGTCTCGGGCCGTACCCAGAAGATTTCCGGATCGTCGGCGCTTTCGGCCATCGGGAAAACGCCGGTCGCGTACGCCTTCAGCAGAAGATCGGTGGGAATGCCGAAGCCGGGAGCGAATGGTCGAGACATGCAGGACCTGGGGGCCGGTCAGTCCTTGCCGGCCAGATATTTCTCGAGCCAATGGATGTCGTAGTCGCCATTGGCGATATCGGCATTGCCCACCAGATCCTGGAACAGCGGCAGCGTCGTCTTGATGCCGTCGACGACGAATTCGTCGAGCGCCCGACGCAACCGCATCAGGGCCTCGACGCGGTTGCGGCCGTGGACGATCAACTTGCCGATCAGGCTGTCGTAATAGGGCGGGATCTTGTAGCCGGAATAGACGCCGGAATCGACGCGGATACCGAGACCGCCCGGTGTATGGAAATGGTTGATGGTGCCGGGCGAGGGGGTGAAGGTGCGTGGGTCCTCGGCGTTGATACGGCACTCGATGGCGTGGCCGTTGAAGGCTACCTCGTCCTGCGTCACCGACAAGCCGCCGCCGGACGCCACGCGGATTTGTTCGTGCACGAGATCGATCCCGGTGATCGCTTCGGTGACCGGATGCTCGACCTGAAGCCGCGTATTCATCTCGATGAAATAGAATTCGCCGTTCTCGTAGAGAAACTCGATGGTGCCTGCGCCGGAGTAGCCGAGATCGGCGATCGCCTTGGAGACGGTCGCGCCGATCTTGTCGCGCTCTTCGGCGTTCAGTGCGGGGGAGTTGGCCTCTTCCCAAACCTTCTGGTGGCGGCGCTGCAGCGAACAGTCGCGTTCGCCCAGATGCACCGCCTTGCCGGCGCCGTCGCCCATCACCTGCACCTCGATATGGCGCGGCTTCTCGAGGTATTTCTCGATATAGACGGCGTCGTCGCCGAACGCGGCACCTGCCTCGGAGCGCGCGGTGGCGAGAGCCATGGCCAGATCGTCGGGGCCGTGCGCCACCTTCATGCCACGCCCGCCGCCGCCGGCGGCCGCCTTGATGATGACCGGGTAGCCGATCGCGTCGGCGATGCGCAGCGCTTCGTGGTCGTCCGTCACGCCGCCTTCGGAGCCGGGCACCACCGGGATGCCCAGCCGCTTTGCTGTGCGCTTGGCCTCGATCTTGTCGCCCATGATGCGGATATGGTCGGCAGAGGGGCCAATGAAAGTGATGTTGTGCGCCGCGAGGATGTCGGCGAATTTGGCGTTTTCCGAAAGGAAGCCATAGCCGGGATGAATGGCGTCCGCGCCGGTAATTTCGCAGGCGGCGACGATCTGGTGGATGTTGAGATAGCTGTCGCGCGACGCCGGCGGGCCGATGCAGACGCTCTCGTCGGCCAGGCGCACATGCATGGCGTCGGCGTCGGCCGTCGAATGCACGGCGACGGTCTGGATGCCGAGTTCCTTGCAGGCGCGCAAGATGCGAAGGGCAATCTCGCCCCGATTGGCGATCAGGATTTTCTGGAACACGTTTCCGGCTCCCGCGCTCACTCGATGACCACCAGTGGCTCGCCATATTCGACGGGCTGTCCGTCCTCGAAGAGGATCGCGCCGATCGTACCGGCGCGCGGCGAGGGAATCTGGTTCATGGTCTTCATCGCCTCGATGATGAGCAAGGTCTGGCCTTCACGCACCGTCTGCCCGACCCGGATGAAAGGATCGGCGCCGGGAGCCGGCGACAGATAGGCGGTACCGACCATCGGCGAGGGGATCGCGTTCTTGGAAGCATCCGTAGCGGGGGCGGCGGCCTGCGGGGCGGCGGCCGGTTGTGCATCCGTTCGTGTCGGCGCGGGAAGGCTGTAGGATTGGGCGGCCGCCGATGATTGCCGCGACACGCGCACGCGCAGATCACCGCTTTCGACCTCGATTTCCGTCAGGTTCGTGTCGTCAAGGATCCCCGCCAGATCACGGATCAGCTGCTGATCGACATCGTTCTTCTTCGTAGGCATTCTTTGCGCCCCTTCGTTATTTCGCGTCAAAGCCGTTCGGCTATCGCTTGCAAAGCCAGAGTGTAGCCCATCGGGCCGAACCCGCAGATCATGCCGACTGCAACCGGCGAGACCATGGAGACATGGCGGAACGGCTCGCGCGCATGGATGTTGGACAGATGCACCTCCGCCACCGGCAAAGGCGCGACCGAGCGGATCGCATCGTGGATGGCGATGGACGTATGACTGTAGGCTCCGGGATTTATGATGATGGCGGCGGCTTTCTCACCAGCCTCCTGAATCCAGGAGACGAGGTCCCCTTCATGATTCGATTGCCTGAAATCGACTGCTAGACCCAGCGCCTTGCCGGAAGCCGCGCAATCTTCCGCGATGCGATCCAGCGTCTTGCCGCCATAGATACCGGGTTCACGCTTGCCGAGCATGTTCAGATTTGGACCGTTGAGGATGAAAACCGTTTTCAGTAGAAAGCCCTTTCGCCGTGCGCGGAACCTCTACATCGGCTTAAACCGCTAGGCAAACGGTGCAAGGGCCTTGTTCCAGTGTCCACAGCCGGCTTGGCGGGAATTTCAGCACGTCGTGTGGTCGCAGGCCCGCATGTTGGCGAGCTTTTCGTCGAGCACCTTTTTTCCGAGCGCGCCGAAAACGACCTCGTCTCCGACCACGTAGGAAGGCGTGCCGGAGATCGCCAGCTTGTTGGCCAGTTCATAGGTGCTCTGGATATCCTGCTGGATCGCCGGGTCCTTCATTTCGTTGCGCAAGGCCGTTTCGTCCGCGCCGAGCGACAGAGCGATCTTGACGGCCTTGTCTTCGCCGGCGCGGCCTTCACCACCCAGCAATTGCTGATGGAATTCGGCATATTTCGCCGGCATCAGCTTCTTGAACGCCATGGAAACGATGCTCGCCTTTTGCGAATCCGGCCCGAGAATGGGGAATTCCTTCAGCACGAAACGCAGATCCTTGTTTTCCTTGACGAGGGATTGCATGTCCGGCAGCGCTCCCTTGCAGAAATGGCAATTGTAGTCGAAGAACTCGACGATGCTGACCTTGCCCTGGGGATTGCCGACGACGCCGTCATAAGGGGCATCGAAAATCTGCTTGGAGGAGTCCTGGATGACTTTTTCCTGGGCGACCTTCTGCGCATCGCCCTGCTTCTTCTCCAGCGCCGCCTGCACTTCGATCATGACTTCCGGATTGTTGACGAGGTAGTCGTGGACGATCGATTCGATCTGCGCCTTGTCGGCGGCGCTGCTCAACGGGGTCTTGTCGGCAGACGCGACAGCCTTCGGCATTTCGTCGGCGACGGAGGGCAATCTGGCGCCGGACAGGAAGCCAGCGCCCAGAATCGCGATTGAAACGACGGCGCCACCAAGGGCGGCCAGGATTGCATTTCTCATGGTGGTCTCGTTCTCCGGTCAAACCGTCAAGACATGACATGCAGAGGCGCACGTCCGTCCTGCCGGCTAGCATATTCAGCCTATCTAGATGGCGACATTTCGCCCGATTAAGCCCATCTATCTTAATTGTGCATGCCATGCATGGCCAGTTTTTGTCCATTTTCGGGGTGAGTAGGGAATTTCGGGCTTCCACCCGGATATTCAAGGCCCCGCGCCGGCGGCTCTGCCCCGTCTGCGACGGCTGGCGGGCTTCTTGCGGGTTATCTTTGCACAAGACCGGCGACGCGAAGGACGTAGTTAATGAAGGAAGCATGATGGAAAGCCGCCCGCCCGAGGTGGCTTATCCCGTTGTCCCATGTACGTCTAAATGTGGTATCCTGACTTGGATGCGCCGCCGCAACGGTGGCTATGACGGGACTGCCGATGGCCAGGGCACGATCGCTTACAGAATTTCAAGAGGCGTTTCCCGACGAGGAGGGCTGCGCGGCATTCCTGGTCGAACGGCGCTGGCCGGGCGGCTTCGTCTGTCGTGCGTGCGGTAGCGTCCGCGCGGCGATGCTGAAGAGCCGGGCGCACACCTATGTCTGCCTCGATTGTGGTCACCAGACCTCGATCACGGCGGGCACGGCGATGCATCGTTCCAAGCTCCCGCTGACGATTTGGTTTTGGGCCGCGCATTTGATGTCGACGCATTCCAACGGGATGTCGGCGCGGCAGTTGGAGGATCAACTCGGCCTCACCTACAAGACCGCCTGGCTGCTGACACAGAAGCTGCGGCGATCGATGGTCGATCCGGACCGGGAACCGCTGGAAGGGGTGGTTGAAGTCGATCAGGCGGAAATCCCGTTCCGGGTCGGCGACACCTTCTTCGATCCCGGCAACGCCGGGAAAATCCTCATTGCCGGCGCCGTCGAGGTGATCGATCGCGACACGAATGAGGGCAAGCCACGGCGCAAGGGAGCCAAATACCTCGATACGAGGTCCGGCCGCGTCCGCCTTGCCATGATCGCGGATAATTCCGCCGCGTCGATCGAGGCCTTCGTCAGGGCCAATGTGAAGCCCGGAGCCACTCTGCTCACCGACGGGCACGCGTCCTATCCGGGCCTCACCGACTATCGGCATGACCCCCGCGTGGTCGGCAAGATGGCGGGGCATGTCGTGCTGCCGTGGATTCACCGGGTCTTCTCGCTGGTGAAGCGGTGGGGGTTGGGCACCTATCATGGCCTGCGCCGCAAACATATCGATCACGTATCTCAACGAGTTCGTCTTCCGCTACAACCGCCGCTTCTACCGGCATGCCTCATTCGAAACCATACTCGGCCTCGCCACTCACCATGAGCCAACGAGCTATTGGGACATCATCGGACGCGCCAATCCCCGCAAGGGTGACGTGGTGCTCAGACGCGCGCCGCGCCAGAGAAAGACAACGACCGGAATGCGTCAGGATGGTCCGCGCGGGCCCCAGACCGACGACCAAAGTCAGGCGTCGGGGACCAGTCAGACACTACATGTGGGGCAACATGGGACAACGGGATAAGCCACCGCCCGAGACCCACGATGCTGGATTGGGCGAGGCGCACTCGATAAACGGCCGGCAACCATGATCTTGCCAATTGCCGGCCAAGAACAGTTTTTCGGACAAAGAAGATTGCTCTTATTTCCTTTTCTGGCGGGCCTTGCGAATGACGTTCCTGGCTTGCAGGATTTCAATCGGAATTGGCAAGTGGCGCCTTTCCATCATGTAAAGCGCCTGGTTTATCGTCTTTGCGGCGCGCCAGAAATCGTAATCACTTATGATTGTACTTGTCGCCAGCATATTCGACATCTTTTCGGCGTCCATTTTCATGGCGCTCTCCCAATCCGTTCACCCCCATGATTTGTTTTTCGAATTGTCCCTCTTCATAAGAAGGCGCGTCGCCAATCGTTCAACCGGCCTGAAAAGGTTACCAACTTAGGAATTTTGTTAAGGTTTATTTTCGGTTAACCGAGCAATTGGTGCGTCAAGCGTCCGTGCGTTTTGGCCAGTCGGGCGATGGCGGCGGGAAATTTGTCGCAAAAAATATTTCGATTTATGAGAGAAGGTGTAATAACCCGGACATTAGCTCGATCGTCGCCTGCGATCCCATCCAATCATCTAGCCCGACTGCGATTTTCTTCATGACAACTCAGGAAGCCCCGTCCATTGCCGCGTCGACCGACGAGGCAACGCCGACCGAACGGGAGGTTCCTACAGCCCTCCTTACGGCCATGGCGCTGCTGGTCGGCGTCGTCGCGGGCTTCGGCGCCATCTTCTTCAAGCTGATGATCGCGATTATCACGAACCTCTCATTCTACGGGGTTCTCTCCTCGCAATATGATCCCAACGCCTATGGGCCGCCCAGCCCTTGGGGGCCCTACATCATCGCGGTTCCCATCATCGGCGGGCTGATCGTAGTCTTTCTCGTACGTCAGTTCGCGCCCGAGGCGAAGGGGCACGGTGTGCCGGAAGTGATGTACGCGATCTACCATCACGCGGGTAACGTGCGCGGCGTCGTCGCCGTGGTGAAGTCGCTCGCCTCGGCGATCGCCATAGGCACCGGCGCCTCGATTGGCCGCGAAGGGCCCATCATCCAGATCGGATCCTCTTTCGGTTCGACCTTTGCGCGCCAGTTGCGGCTGGTGCGGTCGCAGAAGATCATCCTGCTTTCGGCCGGGGCGGGCGCCGGCATAGCAGCGACCTTCAACACGCCGCTCGGTGGTGTGCTGTTCGCCAGTGAGGTGCTGCTTCCTGAAATCTCCACCCGGACCTTCCTGCCGGTCGTGGTCGCCACGGCGACGTCGACATACGTCTATCGCTTCGTGATGGGCGCTGAATCCGCCTTCAATGTGCCTTTCCTGCGGGACATGGTTCACATCCAGACAGTCAACGGGACCGAGATCATCCTTTCGGCGATCATCGGCGTGGTGCTGGGCGTCGCCGCCTGGGCCTTCGTCAAACTGCTCGCCTTCACGGAAGATTTCTTCGAGGCGATGCCGATCAGCCCATATCTGCAGAGCGTGATCGGCATGGGTTCGGTCGGCCTGCTCGGCTATCTGTTCCTGCTGACGACCGGCCACTATCAGATCATGGGGGTCGGCTACGCAACGATCCAGTTCATCATCGACTGCTGCCGCGATAACGCCAATCTTGGCATCGTATTTCTTGTCGTGCTGTTTTTCGGCAAGCTCCTTGCGACCTGCGTCAGCCTGGGGGCCGGATCGTCCGGCGGCATCTTCTCGCCGTCGCTCTTCATGGGTGCTACGCTGGGCGCGGCCATCGCAGGGGTCGGGGCGATGCTGTTTCCGCATCTCGACATCTCGGTGCCGACATTCGCCATGATCGGGATGGCCGCCATGGTCGGCGCCGCGACGAGCGCGGCGATGACCGCGATCGTGATGATCTTCGAGATGACACGCGACTACAACATGATCCTGCCGCTGACGCTCGCCTGTGCGCTGGCGCTCGGCGTCAGGCGCGCGCTGGTGACGAGCGATGTCTATACGATCAAGCTGCGCGGACGCGGCACGGCGATCCCGACGGATCGCACGACCAACATGTTTTTGGTCCAATCAGTGATGCAGGTGATGAGCAAGCGGTTCGAGGTGCTGCCATCGACGATGAAGGTGACCGATGCGCTTGACACCGTTTCGATGCGCGTGACGCATGTGCTCGTCAGCGACGGCACGCGGCTCGCCGGTTTCGTGCGTTTCGCCGACATTCCCTACAATCCCTCGCGCCGCGACGAGCAGACGCTCGCCGACATCATGTCGAAAGAGTTCGTGCTCGCTTCGGAGAAGAACAATCTCAACGACCTTGTGACCCGCATGAACCGGCGCAAGCGCTATTACGGGATCGTCATCAAGGAAAATCGTGGCGTGCCGCGCGGCGAGGATGTGCTCGGCGTTATCGCGCGCGCCGAACTGGCCAATGCAGTGGTGATTAACCACTACGCGTAAAGTTCAATCCTGTCGTTCACCGTCGGCCGCGGGCAGACTGATAAAGGCCAGAGGACTAAAGCAGATAGGTCCTGGCGATGAGGTCGGAGAGGCTGGCGATGTCACGCGCCAGCCCGCCAAGCAATTCCGGCGTGATCTCGTGCGGTTCCCGAATGACGAATTCAGTATGCAGCCGGAGCGCTTCGCGCGCCGGCGCGCTCATTTGCCGGCGCGACGAGCCGACTGGCAGTCCTTCGACGCCGGCGCGCAACTCGGCGAGCTGGAAGACGACGGAACGAGGGTTCTCCTGGTCGAGCGCCATCAGTTCGACGATGCTGAGCGGTCCCGAATTCAGATGATAGAGGCGGCGGTGGGTCATCACGTTGTCGCCGATCTCCAGAAGCATGTCGGACGCTCCGGGTGGCGCGTCGGGCCCGGCAAGCCGCTCGATGAGTTGCGCCATGTGGATGCCGCGTTCCAGCCGACGGCCGATCTCGAGGAAGCGCCAGCCCGCCGATCGGTACATGTTTTCATGCAACAGCCCGGCGAATCCGGATATCTTGCGCAGCAATATCGTCATGGCGCGGGCGCAGTCATCGCCTGGCTTGATCTTGGAGCGGAACGAGCGGATCACCTTGGAGAGGTCCTGCAGCGCCAGCCAGCCATCCGGCGAAAAGCGATCGCGGATGCGGCCGGCGCTGCCGGCGGCGCCGTTGATGCTGGTGACCAGCCCGTCCGGGATCGCCTGTTCGGCGTCGATGCCGATCATTTCGAAATGCTCCCGCATGTCATCGAGCAACGGGTCGTCGCGGCCGGCGGCTTCGGCAAGCCGGCTATGATAGGCGCGCAGCATGCGCACCACCTCCTCGGCGCGCTCGATGTAGCGCCCGAGCCAGAAAAGATTGTCGGCAGCACGGCTCGGCAGGAAGCCCGGCTGCTGCCTTGCCAGCGGGCCGCCGCTCGCCGGCAGCAGCGACACCTGCTCCACCGGTCGCCCGCTTACTATCCATACATCGGCCGCCTTGCCGCCGTGCTGCATCGCGATGGCGCGGGTCTCGGAAGACGTGCCGATGCGGGCGAAGCCGCCCGGCATGAAGCTCCAGCCCTCAGGCGTACGGGCGGCATAGACCCGCAGGCTGAAGGGCCGGGGCTCGAGCCTCCCTTCGACGAAGACCGGCGTCGTCGAGAGGGTGACGGCCTCCTGGCCGACGAAATTGCCGCCGTCCGACGTCAGCCATTTACGCATCGATTCGCGCGGATTGCCCTGTAGCGAGGAGCCGAGCACGGTGGCGCCTTCATCGTCGATCGGCAGGCGGGTCGACAGGGCGGAGCCGACCATCATGCGGTCGAGATTGTCGAGCACGTGCTGGCGCTCGGCGTCCTGGCCGCACCACCAGGTGGCGATGTTGGGCAGGACCAGTTCCTCGCCGCGCAGCGCCCGGCAGATGCCGGGCAGGAAGGCGAGAAAGGCGCGGGTCTCGAGTATTCCCGTCCCGAGCGCATTGACCATGGCCGCCGCCTGGCCGCGCAGGGCCGCCGCCATGCCCGGCGTGCCGATGGCGGAATGCAGGTTCAGTTCGAGCGGATCCATGAAGGACGCATCGACGCGCCGCCACAAGACGTCGATCGGCTGCGGGCCGGAGATGGTGCGCACGAGGATGCGGCCGTCCTCGACCATCAGATCCTCGCCTTCGAGCAAAAGCACGCCGAGGTAGCGGGCGATATAGGCATGCTCGAAATAGGTCTCGTTGAGCGGCCCCGGCGTCACCACCGCGACACGGCCCTCTGCGCCGCCTTCGGAAAGGCCGTGCAGCGCATCACGGAATGCCTGGAAGAATCCGGCGACCCGGTGGACATTGGCGTTGCCGTAGATGTCACCGAAGGCACGCGCCGAAGCGACGCGGTTTTCCAAGGCGAAGCCGGCGCCCGACGGCGCCTGGGTGCGGTCGCCGAGCACCCACCATTTACCGTCCGGCGCGCGGCCGAGATCGAAGGCGCAGAAATGCAGGAAGTGGCCGCTCTTCGGTTTGGCGCCAACCATAGGGCGGAGGAATTCGGGATTGGAGGCGACCAGGCCGGGCGGCAGCAGCCCGCGCGCGACGATGTCGTTGCTGCCGTAGATATCGGCGGCGATGGCCTCCAGGAGTTGGGCGCGTTGGCGCAGGCCGACTGTTATCGCCAGCCATTCGCCCTCGTCGATCAACAGCGGTACGTGGGCGAGGGGCCAGCCGCGGTCGCGGGCGTCGTCGTTGCCGTAGACCCGGTAGAAGACGCCGGCATCGCGCAGATACTGGTCGGCCCGCGAGAATCGCGCCGCCAGTTCATCGACCGGCACGTTGCCGAGCGCCGGCGCGAAACGCCGCCACGCCGAACGGATGCGACCACCCGCATCGACCATCTCGTCGAACACGCCTTCGAGCGGCCGGTATGCGGCGATCAGGTCATCGACACATTCAGCCTCGCCCGATCTGTCCTGGCGCATGGTGTCCATCGCTCAGATACCCGCGGGCCGACGCAAATCGAGCGTCAGCGGGAAGTCGGCCGACGGAGTTTCGGCCGGCGGGACGAAAGCGCCGGGCGTATGTCCGCGCGGTTCGAAACGGGCCAGCCGCCGCGCTTCCGCCTCGTTGGCGTTGACCGGGAACGTGTCATAGCTGCGTCCGCCCGGATGCGCCGTGTGATAGACGCAGCCGCCGATCGAACGGCCCGACCAATTGTCGTAGATGTCGAAGATCATCGGCGAGTTCACGGGCAGCTTGGGATGCAGGCCCGACTGAGGCTGCCACGCCTTGAAGCGGACGCCGGCGACCGCCACGCCGGAGGTTTCGGTGGTGGTCATCGGTATCTTGCGGCCGTTGCACAGAACCGTGTAACGCGCCGGGTCGAGACCTTCCGCCCTGACCTGCAGGCGTTCGACGGAGGAATCCACGAAGCGCACGGTGCCGCCGATCGCACCCTGTTCGCCCATGACGTTCCAGGGCTCCAGCGCTTGCCGAAGCTCCAGCTTCAAGCCCTCATATTCGACCTCGCCGCAGAACTGGAAGCGGAATTCGAGCTGTGCCTCGAACCAGGAGGGATCGAAGGCGAAGCCGTGCCGCTTGAGATCGGCCAGCACGTCGAGGAAATCGCGCCAGACGTAATGCGGCAGCATGAAGCGGTCATGCAGTGTGGTTCCCCAGCGTACGAAAGACCCTTCGATGGGGGATTGCCAAAGCCGCGCGATCAGCGCCCGGACCAGCAATTGCTGGGCAAGGCTCATGCGCGGGTTGGGCGGCATTTCGAAACCGCGGAACTCGATCAGGCCGAGCCGGCCGGTCGGCCCGTCGGGCGAGAACAGCTTGTCGATGCAGATCTCGGCGCGGTGCGTGTTGCCGGTGACGTCGACCAGAAGGTTGCGGAACAGCCGGTCGACGATCCAGGGCAGGGGAGCAGGACCCGTTCCCGGCATCGGCACCTGGGCCATCGCGGTTTCCAGTTCGTAGAGGCTGTCGTGACGGGCCTCGTCGATGCGCGGCGCCTGGCTGGTCGGACCGATGAACAGTCCCGAGAACAGATAGGACAGCGCCGGATGCCGCTGCCAGAAAAGCACCAGGCTCTTCAGCAGGTCGGGCCGGCGCAGGAAGGGGCTGTCATTGGGTGTCGCGCCGCCGACCACGACGTGGTTGCCGCCGCCGGTGCCGGTATGGCGGCCGTCGATCATGAATTTATCGGCGCCCAGCCGCGACTGCCGCGCTTCCTCGTAGACATTGGTGGTGATGTCCACGCATTCGCGCCAACTCGACGCGGGATGGATGTTTACCTCAATGACGCCCGGGTCCGGCGCGACGCGGATGACGGCGAGACGCGGGTCGTGCGGCGGCGGATAGCCCTCGATATGGACCGGCATGCCAATCGCCTTGGCCGCCTCCTCGGCTGCGGCTATCAGTTCGAGATAATCTTCCAGCGCCTCGACCGGCGGCATGAAGACGCAAAGCCTGCCGTCGCGGGGCTCGACGGTGAGTGCGGTGCGCACCGCGCCGGAAATATCGCCAAGCTCCTGTTCGACCCGCTCCTGGGTCTCGGTGGCGGCGGTGAAGGAGGCTTCCCGTTGCGTCTGCCGGCCGGAAGTATCGGGAGCCGCCTGCGCAATCTCGCGATAAGCATGCGGATCTGGCAGGTCGCCGCGCGGCACGGACGGGTCGACCGGAACGATGAAGGGATATTGCGATGGCGGAACATGCGGCAGCGCGCCGAGCGGCAGTCGATAGCCGACCGGCGAATCGCCGGGCACCAGAAAGAGCTTGCCGCGCCGTGTCTTCCAGCTTTCCGTTCGCCAGCGCGGTCCGGACGCCTTGGCCTGCCAGCGCTGCACCGGCATGACGAAGCCCGAGGGTTCGGTCAGCCCGCGCTCGAAGACGCGCGCCATGCGGCTGCGCTCCTCGGCATCCTTGAGCTTCGAGTTCGACGGGTCGACATTTTCGGGAAGGTTGCCCTCCTTGACCAGCCATTCGGCCGGGTCTTCATAGGCCGGCGCGATGGTGTCGGTGTCAAGGCCGAGCTGTTTGGCGATGCCGCCAAGCAGCTTTTCGGCGTCTTGGGGACCCGCGCCCGTCTTGGCGTCCTCTTCAGCGATCAATGTCGCGTCGCGCCAGATCGGCTTGCCATCCTTGCGCCAGTAGAGCGAGAAGGTCCAGCGCGGCAAGGTCTCGCCGGGATACCATTTGCCCTGGCCGTAATGCAGGAAGCCGCCCGGCGCGAAGCGCTCGCGCAGCCGGCGGATCAGCTTGTCGGCCATGTCGCGCTTGGTCGGGCCGACGGCGTCGATATTCCATTCCTCCGCTTCGAAATCGTCGATCGAAACGAAGGTCGGCTCGCCGCCCATGGTCAGCCGGACGTCCTGTTCCGCCAGCGCCTCGTCGACCTTGTCGCCGAGCGCGTCGAGCGCCTGCCAGGCTTCCTCGGAATAGGGCTTGGAAATGCGCGGATGCTCCGCCACGCGGGTGACCCGCATGTCGAAGCCGAATTCGACATTGGCGAAGCTCGCCGCTCCCGAGATCGGCGCGGCGTTGCGGTAGTGCGGCGTGGCGGCGAGCGGGATATGGCTCTCGCCGGTGAGCAATCCCGACGTCGGGTCGAGGCCGATCCAGCCGGCGCCCGGAATGAAGACCTCGCACCAGGCATGCAGGTCGGTGAAGTCCTTGTCGGTCCCTGCCGGGCCGTCGAGCGAAACGAGATCGGGCTTGAGCTGGATCAGATAGCCGGAGACGAAACGCGAAGCGACGCCCAGATAGCGGAAAATCTGGACAAGAAGCCAGGCCGTGTCACGGCAGGAGCCGCATGCGGCTCGCCAGCGTTTCCTCCGGCGTCTGCACGCCCGGCTCCATGCGGATGACGTAGCCGATCTCCTGCTGCAGCCGCGCGTTGAGTTCGACCAGCATGTCGATCGTCTTCTTCGGCGATCGGTCGATACTCGCCAGAAACGCGGTAAGCTCCGGCCCGGCCGGTTCCGGCTTCAGATAGATGGAGAGATCGTCCTGGATGTCTTCCGGGTAGGCAAAGGGCCACTGCTCGGCGGACGGTTCGATGAAGAAGTCGAACGGATTATAGACCGTCATGTCGGCGACGAGATCGACCTCGATCTTCAGCTCGGTCACCGGCTCGGGAAAGACGAAGCGTGCCAGATAGTTGCCGTAGGGATCCTGCTGCAGATTAACGAAATGGTTCCTCGGCTCGACCTTCAGCGAATAGCTGGGTACGGTCGTGCGCGAATGCGCCGCAGGCTTAAGCCGGATGACCTGCGGCCCCAGCGTGACCGGCCGATCATACTTGTAGTGCGTCAGATGATAGATCGCGGCCTTAATCGACATACGGCGTCCGAATTCGAGTGCGCCGCAGCATCACATGGTTTTGCGGGCTTCGCCACAGGATTGTGACATTTTGCGCCGCTTGTCCCGCCTTCAGGAGAGCCAGTCGGCGATCCGGGCCTTGCGGATATCGGCAAGCAAACGAACGAATCCCTGCGCCTGATGCCTGGCGACCGACCGGCCTTTTTCGGCGGTCGCCGCCTTGGCGTCTCCGACGACGCCATGCGGGTTGAGGTCGGCCGCCATCCAGGCGAAGGCGTGCTTGCCGGTCTGCCGCAGGAGTTCGAATTCCTGTTCGGCTCTGGCGACGTTGGAGGCGAATTTTTCGGCTTTCGCCATGTCGACGAGGTCCGGCCGGAAGTGGAGCATCAACGACGTCTCCACGTCGCCGCCATGAATGCCGTAGTGCTCTTCCTCTGGCGAGAAGAGACCGTCGGGCCGGCCGAAGCGCTCCCAACTGGTCTTGACGGCCAACATGCCGTGGCTGGCGCGCAACTCGCGCGTGACGATGCCCATGATCTCTTCATTGCCGCCATGCGAATTGACGAAGGCGATCTTGCGGATGCCGGTCCGCGCCACCGAGGCGCCGAGTTCCTTCCACGCCTCGATGAGCACCGAAGGCGAGTGGGTCAGGGTGCCGGGCACGCGAATATGCTCGTTGGACTTGCCAACGGGCTGGATCGGCAGGATGCGGACATCGAGGTCGTCGGGCAAAATTGCGATCGTCTCGTCCAGCATGCCGGCCATGATGGCGGCGTCGGTCGAAACCGGCAGATGCGGGCCGTGCTGCTCAATGGCGGCAACGGGCACGATTGCGATCACCCTGTCGGAGTTGAGGTCGGCGTATGCGCTGGCCGGATAGTCGCCCCACCATACCCGGCGCTGATTGCCCGCCATCGGCGTTACATCACCGCGCCGATCTGCCAGGGCACGAACTCGTTGTCGCCGTAGCCGAGCACTTCCGACTTGGTCTTCTTGCCCGAGGCGACCGCGAGGATTTCCGCGAAGATTTCCTGGCCCTTCTCCTCGCAGCGACACGCCGTCGAGCATGTCGCCGCAGTTGATGTCCATGTCGTCGATCATCTGCTCGATACATCGGCGTGTTGGTCGCGAGCTTGATCGACGGCGTCGGCTTGCAGCCGTAGGCCGAGCCGCGGCCGGTGGTGAAGCAGAGCATGTTGGCGCCGCCCGCCACCTGGCCCGTCGCCGAGACCGGATCGTAGCCGGGCGTGTCCATGAAGACGAAGCCCTTCTCCGTCACCGGGTCGGCGTAGTGGTAGACGGCGTTGAGCGGTGTCGTGCCGCCCTTGGCCGCGGCGCCCAGCGACTTCTCGAGGATCGTCGTCAGCCCGCCAAGCTTGTTGCCGGGCGAGGGATTGTTGTTCATCTCCATGTTGTTGCGGGCGGTGTAGTCCTCCCACCAATGGATGATGTCGACCAGCTTCTCGCCGACCTCGCGCGTCTTGGCGCGGCGCGTCAGCAGGTGCTCGGCGCCGTAGATCTCCGGCGTCTCGGACAGGATCGCCGTGCCGCCGTGCCGGACCAGCATGTCGGCGGCGACGCCGAGCGCCGGGTTGGCGGTGATGCCCGAATAGCCGTCCGAGCCGCCGCACTGCAGCGCCGAGCATCAGAGCTCGGACGCCGGCAGCGGCTCGCGCTGCGACGGCGTTGACGATGGGCAGCATCGCCTTGACCGCCTCGACGCCCGCCTCGACCGTCTTCCGCGTGCCGCCGACTTCCTGGATGGTCATGGTGCGGAAGGTCTCGCTCTCCTCGACGCCATAGGCCTCCTTGAAGCGCGGGGATCTGGAAGCCCTTCGCAGCCGAGGCCGACCATGATCACGCCGCCCATGTTCGGGTTGGTGGCGTAGCCCCAGGTCGTCTTCTTCAGCGTATCGAAGATCACGCCGCGATAGTCGATGACGCAGCCATTGGCCTGCTTGAGCGCGACGATGCCGTCGATGTTCGGGTAGTCGTCGAGCATGCCCGAGCGCTCGATCTCCTTGGCGATGAAGCCGGCGACCGTGGTCGAGCAGTTCACCGAGGTCAGGACGCCCACGTAGTTGCGCGTCCCCACCGTGCCGTTGGCGCGGCGGATACCCCTGGAAGGTCGCCCGCTCGGCTCCGGGACGAAGTCGACGCGGCCGACGCCCTCGGAGAAGCGGTAGTCGCGCTCGAAGGCGCCGTGCACTGCCGACCCGCAATTGTGCTCGTGCACCCAGTCCCCGGGGGCGATGTCGTCCTTGGCGAAGCCGATGATCTGGCCGAATTTGCGTATCGGCTCGCCGCGGGCAATCCGGACAGTCGCGACCTTGTGCCCGAACGGCACGCGAGCCCTGGCCACGATGCCGCCGCCGAGTTCAGCCCCGCTTTCGATGCGGCTTGCGGCGACGAGCACGTTGTCGTCGTTTGAAAGACGGAGGGTCTTGGGAAGCGGTGGAGCGACATTCATGGTGCTGTGTCCGTTCGGTCTTTTAAGGTTTGGCTGGCGCAAACGAATATAATGATCCGCGTGTCCGATAAGTAGCCTTTTCAATGGCGTGTCGATAGTCTCCGCTTCCGGAGGCGGGGCTGCAAGACCCGGTGACGGCATAAATTCATGATTGGAGGAGCCCGAATGAAGACCAAGACGTTCAACGCGCCGTCGGGAGCGCAACTGGAATTTACGGAGCTCGGTTTCGGGTCGGCATCGACCGGCAATCTCTACCGCGCCTATTCGGAGGACGAGGCCCAGGCGACGCTGGACGCGGCCTGGGACGCGGGTATCCGCTATTTCGACACCGCGCCGTTTTACGGCCTTGGACTGGCGGAAACGCGACTTAATCATTTCCTGCGCGGCAAGCCTCGCGATTCCTATATACTCTCATCCAAGGTGGGACGGCGGCTCGGTGTGTGCCCGCCCGACCAGCGCGCCGGCATCGGCAAGTTCTTCGATACGCCCTCGCGCCGCGAGATTTTCGATTATGGCTATGACGGCATCATGCGTTCGCTGGAGGATTTGCTCGAACGCCTCGGCATCGACCGAATCGACATCCTCTACGGGCATGATCTCGACGTCTATACGCATGGCAGCCAGGCAGCGGCCGACGCGCGCATCGCCGAGTTCATGGGTGGCGGCTACAAGGCGCTCCTGAAGCTGCGCGAAGAGGGCGTCATCAGGGCCTTCGGCGCGGGCATCAACGAGTGGCAGGCTTGCCAAACGCTGGCGGAGCAGGGGGATTTCGACCTTTTCCTGCTCGCCGGCCGCTATACGCTGCTCGAACAGGAATCGCTCGAAACCTGCCTGCCGCTGCTGGAAAAACGCGGCATCGGCGTGGTCATCGGCGGGGCCTACAATTCCGGTATCCTGGCGACCGGCCCGAAGCCGGGCGCATTCTTCAACTACGACCCGGCGCCGCCGGAGATATTGGAGCGTGTCGCCAGGATCGAGGCGATCTGCAAGAAGCATGGCGTCGAGCTGGTGCAGGCGGCGCTGCGTTTTCCGCTGGTTCATCCAGCCGTGGCCTGCGTCATTCCGGGCGCAGCACGCGCTCGCGAAGTGGGGTTGAACATCGAGACGCTTGCAGCAACCATTCCGGCGGCGCTCTGGGCCGACCTGAAATCCGCCGGCCTGTTGCGCGAAGACGCGCCAACGCCTTCATGAACAGTTTGCACTGACAACCGGCAGGAAGCGGGAGCGGCAAGATGCTCATCGATGCCCATCAGCATTTCTGGAATCCCGTGCGGGGAGATTATGGCTGGATGGATGCGCTGCCGGCCAACGAGCCGATCAAGCGCGCCATCCTGCCACATGAATACGAGCCGCACCGGCTACGCTGGAACATCGACCGCACCGTCCTTGTGCAGGCCGCGCCGAGTGTCGCGGAGACCGACTATATGCTAGGCATCGCCGATGCGACGCCGTTCGTCGGCAAGGTGGTTGGCTGGGTCGATTTTGAAAAACCGGACGACTCTGCGCAATCTGGAGCGCTTCGCTCGCCACCCGAAATTCGCCGGCGTGCGGCCGATGATCCAGGATATCGCCGATCCCGACTGGATGCACAGGCCGGATGTCCAGTGGGGCTATCAGGCGGTCATCGATCTCGACCTGACCTTCGATGCGTTGGGCTTCCCCGCCCATATCAACAATTTCCTGCGGCTCTTCGAGACCTATCCCGACATGCGCACGGTGGTCGACCATTGCATGAAACCGGTGATCCGCGAGAACCGCTTCGATGACTGGGCCGCCGGGATGGAGAGGATCGCACGCGAAACGCCGGTCCTGTGCAAGCTTTCCGGCCTGGCTTCGGAAGCCGATCCGACCTGGACGACGGAAACGCTCCGCCCCTATGCCGAGCATGTGCTTTCCATATTCGGGCCGGATCGCGTGATGTGGGGGTCCGACTGGCCGGTGCTCGATATGTCGGGAACCTACGATAGCTGGCGGCGGGCGGCGGAGGAACTGGTCGGTGAAGGTCCAGCCTTCGACAAGGTCTTCGGCGACACGGCGGCTAAATTCTACCGGATCGAATAGCGCCCTCTATTCACCCAGAATGCCCTTCGACTTCGTGGTCTTGCCCTTTGTGCCTTCGCACTGGCGCCGATCGATCGAGTGATTTATCGCATCAATGCGGCCGAGGGCCTTGCGCGTTTCCAATTGCTTGCTACTGCGGAAATCCGGCGCGATGAACAGGCCGAGCGGCTCATGCTTGAGATACGGCCTCTCGCCCGGCTTGCTGCCTTCCGGCAATTTGTCCGGCGAACCATATTGCGCGACGAGCGCATTGCGTTGGGAAACCAGATTCCTGCAGGGAACGCCGTCGAACTGGATCGAACTGACGACCTCCGAATTGGTATTGCCCCCCATATCGGCGCAGCCGGCAACGAGGCTGGTTGCTGCGATTATGGCGACGATGCCCGCCATCCCGATTTTCCGCGTAGATCGACTTTCGCGCATTGTGGCTCCCGTACGACTCTCCGGCGCGATGCCCGCCCGGGAATCCCGTACCCCAGCCTCGTTGGAAAAGAAAGAACCAAGCGGCCCGCCGTTCCCTTGGCGAGCCAGGAGCTGGCGCGGCTCTGGAAGCCTGTCCGATCAGGCCGCGTCGGCCCGCACCCTGGCCGCTTCGGCGGCGATCTCGAAGGAGCGCAGCCGGGCCTCATGGTCGAAGATCTGCCCGGTGATCATCAGTTCGTCGGCGCCGGTGCGCCGTGCGAATTCCTGTATGCCGCGGGCCACGGATTGCGGTGAGCCGACGACGGCGCAGGAAAGCGCCTGGTCGAGCATCGATTTCGCCATCGGATCGAGCTGATCGTAAAAACCGGCAACCGGCGGGGGCAATTGACCGGGACGACCGGTGCGCAGATTGACGAAGGCCTGCTGTTGCGAAGTGAAAAGAAGCCGCGCCTCTTCGTCGGTCTCGGCGGCGAACACATTCAGCCCGAGCATCACATGCGGCTTCTGAAGCTGCTCGGAGGGCTGGAAACGCTCGCGATAGATGGCGACCGCCTGTTCCATCTGGCCCGGGGCAAAATGCGAGGCGAAGGCATAGGGCAGGCCGAGCATCGCGGCGAGTTGAGCGCCGAACAGGCTGGAGCCGAGGATCCACAGGGGCACCTCCAACCCTGCTCCCGGCACCGCGCGCACGCGCTGCCCCGGCCTCGACCGGACGGAAATACCCCATCAGTTCGACAACGTCCTGCGGAAAGGCGTCGGCGTCGGCGTTCAGATTGCGGCGAAGCGCCCGCGCGGTGAGCTGGTCGGTGCCCGGCGCGCGGCCAAGACCGAGATCGATGCGGCCGGGAAACAGCGACGCCAACGTGCCGAACTGCTTCGGCGATCATCAGCGGCGCATGGTTGGGCAGCATGATGCCGCCGGCACCGACGCGGATCGTCGTGGTTCCCGCCAGCGACATGGCCGATGACCACCGCCGTCGCGGCGCTGGCGATGCCGGGCATGTTGTGGTGTTCGGCCAGCCAGTAGCGCTTGTAGCCCAGCGCTCGGCGTGGCGCGCGAGGTCGAGGGTGTTGGCAAGGGATTTGGCGGGATCCGAACCTTGTGGCACGGGCGAAAGATCGAGAACGGAAATCGGTATCATCGCGTCAATATAGGAGCCGGTTTGGACAGTGCAATTGTCTCATTCAATGGTTTCGCTAAGGCCAATTAGAGTGCGGGGCATAGGCCAGGCCGCAAATAAGCCCCAATAATCAAAATGTTGAACCAAAGCGTTTTCGCAGCGATGAACGCGGGGGGACTGTTGGAGTGCGCGCAGACATGGTACAACTTACTCGGGTAGTGTGGGGTGAGTTGGGATGGTGACCGATTGGGCCGACGTGCTCGACAAGCAGGCCGCACTGGCCAGGCAAATGTCGAAGAACGTGTTGATCGCGCTCGCCAAGGGCGATCTTACCTTGCAGCAGGTTTCGGAGATCGACGGCTCCATCCGGCGCTGCACGGCCAATTTCGAGCGCATCACGGCGGTGATGCGGGGAGGCGGCGCAGATACGGCGTCGGTAAAGAAGGCCACCGCCATTCAGGAGATGTGGACCAACCTATCCCGTATCACCCTTGACCGGTTGCAAATGGCTCAAGCAGCCAATGGACCGGGTAATTCGCCGTTTCAATTTGACGAACAGGCATAACGGGACCGGGCATACGCGCTCGTTCCATTGTTGTCTTGAAGACGGCCCTCCTCTGAAGTGAATTTGCAAGGTGTGGGGTCGCGTCACTCGGCCCGAGCAAAATGACCTGATTCTGGGCCCGGCTCGCGCCGAGCCGCGTTGGCTCAGTCCCGACATCGCCAACCATGACAGTTGACAGATGTCGACCGGAATGGAATTAATATTCCGCCGAAATAGGATAATGGTACAAAGGTTCCATTATCCGCGGACTTAGGGAGGAGCCGGTCGCCGTGGTTTGCGGTTGCCGCGCTATATGGCGCCGGATCGGACCGGCAGGGAGGAATACAATGAAATCTGCTTTGTTTCGCGGCGTTCTCGTAGCCGCCGCTATGTTCGCGGTCGCGGCCGGCGCTACCCGGACCGCATTTGCCGACAACGAACGTTTCGTTTTCGTCAGCCACGCGCCGGATTCGGATTCGTGGTGGAACGTCATCAAGAATGCACTCAAGAACGCCGGGCATGACGAGGGCGTCAAGGTGGAATACCGCAATCCGCCGACGGGCGATATCGCCGACATGGCCCGCATCATCCAGCAGGCGACGGCGTCCAATCCCGATGGGATCGTCACCACGATCGCCGATTTCGACGTCCTTCAGTCGGCCATCCAGGGCGCGGTGGCCAAGGGCATTCCCGTCATCACCGTCAATTCAGGGCACGGCGGAGCAGTCCAAGAAGCTCGGCGCGATGATGCATATCGGACAACCCGAATATGATGCCGGCAAGGGCGCGGGCGAGCGCGCCAAGGAGGCGGGCGTCACCAATTTCCTGTGCGTCAACCATTACATCACCAACGCCGCATCGGTGCGAGCGCTGCCAGGGATATGCCGACGGCCTCGGCGTCAAGCTCGGCGACCAGATGATCGATTCCGGCATCGATCCCGACCGAGATCTACAACAAGGTCAAGGCCTACCTGACGACCCATCCCGACACGAACGGCATCCTAACGCTCGGGCCCAACTCGGCGGACCCGACAATCAAATATCTGCGGGACACCGGCTCGCGCTCGAAGTTCAAGAGCGTCATCTCGTTCGATCTCGACGGCGATATCTCCAAGGCGATCAAGGACGGCACCATGGACGCCGCGATCGACCAGCAGCCTTATCTGCAAGGCTACCTGCCGATCGTGTTCCTCACGCAGTATGTCCGCTACGGCGTGATGCCCGCGAACAACGTCAACACCGGCCCGGGCTTCGTCACCAAGAAGAACATTGGCCTGGTCGAGAAGCTCGCCGGCGAATATCGCTGACCCAGGGCATGGGAGGGCCGTTCCAGGCCTTCTTCCTTCCTTCCGAAATGAGCGCGCGGGGCTGGGCCGCGTGCGCCGTTTGGCGAAGTCGCGAGGCACGCAATGGCTGAAGAAATGAACTCCGCCGCGGACAAGACGCCGGTCGTGGATGTCGTCGATGAGCGGCTGGGCCGGCAGTCCTGGTTCCGGCGCATGCTTTCGCGGCCGGATCTCGGCGCCTTCGCCGGCGCGGTGCTGGTTTTCATTTTTTTCGGTATCACCGCGGGCGGCAGCGGCATGTTTGCCTCCGATGGCGTTCTGAGCTGGATGATCGTCACCGCTCAGCTCATGATCATCGGCGCCGGGGCGGCGCTTCTCATGGTGGGCGGCGAATTCGACCTGTCGGTGGGCTCGATGATCGGCTTTTCCGGCATGATGATCGCAATCCCCACCATCTACTTTCATGTGCCCATCGGCGTCAGCGTTATACTGGCCTTCGTCGTCTCGATGGCGATCGGCGCGCTCAACGGTTTCATCATCGTTCGCACACGATTGCCTTCCTTCATCGTCACGCTCGCCTCGCTCTACATGCTGCGCGGCCTTACCATCGCGCTATCGATCCTGTTCACCAACCGAACGATCGTCAGCGGACTGAAGCAATATTCGAACGACAGCTTCGTGGCGTCGCTGTTCTCCGCCAAGCTCTTTCCCGGCTTCTTCCAGTGGCTGGCCGATAGCGGCATCATCAACAAGCTGCCGAACGGCGCGCCTGCCGTTTCCGGCATTCCCATGCTGATCGTGTGGGCCTTCGTGATCGCCATCATCGGCCATATCGTCCTGACCAAGACGCGCGCCGGCAACTGGATATTCGCCTCAGGCGGCGACGCCAACGCGGCCCGCAATGTCGGCGTGCCGGTCAATGCGGTGAAGATCTCGCTGTTCATGACGACGGCGTTCTGCGCGACGGTATTCGCCGCCTGCCAGGTATTCGAGTTCGGCTCGGCCGCCGCCGACCGCGGCCTGCTGAAGGAATTCGAGGCGATCATCGCGGCGGTCATCGGCGGCTGCCTGCTGACCGGTGGCTATGGTTCGGTCATCGGCGCCTGCCTCGGCGCGCTTATCTTCGGCGTCGTGCAGCAGGGCATCCTTTTCACCGGCGCGCCGAGCGACTGGTTCCAGGTGTTTCTGGGCGCCATGCTGTTGATCGCGGTTCTGTTCAACAGCTCGATCCGCCGCCGCGTGACGGGAGAACGCTGATGGCCGCCGCCGCAAAGCAAGCCGTTTCCGCTGGGGACAAGGCCCGCCCGGAAGGTCAGGGCCGCCCGCTGATCCAGGTCCGCGACCTGGTCAAGCATTTCGGCCCCGTCGTTGCCTTGGCGGGCGTTTCGCTGACGGTGAGAGAAGGAGAGGTGCACTGTCTTCTTGGCGACAACGGCGCCGGCAAATCGACGCTCATCAAGACGCTGTCAGGGGTACATCGGCCGACCGGCGGGGACTTTGTCGTCGATGGCAAGCCGGTTTCATTTTCCAGCCCGCGCGAAGCTCTCGACGCCGGCATCGCCACCGTCTTTCAGGACCTCGCGATGATCCCGCTGCTGTCCATCAGCCGCAACTTCTTCATGGGCCGCGAGCCGGTGAAGAAGATTGGGGCCCATCGCCTTCATGGACATGGAGTTCGCCAACAAGGTGGCGCGCGAGGAGATGCGCCGCATCGGCATCGACGTGCGCGACCCCGAACAGGCCGTCGGCACGCTGTCGGGCGGCGAGCGGCAATGCGTGGCGATCGCCCGCGCGGTCTATTTCGGCGCCAAGGTACTGATCCTCGACGAGCCGACATCGGCGCTCGGCGTGGCGCAAACTTCCATGGTGCTGAAATTCATTCGCCAGGTGCGCGCCAAGGGCCTCGGCGTGATCTTCATCACCCACAATGTTCGCCACGCCTATGCCGTCGGCGACCGGTTCACCATCCTCAATCGCGGCCGCACGCTCGGCACCTACGCCAAATCCGAGATCAGCCTCGACGAACTGCAGCACAAAATGGCGGGCGACAAGGAGTTGCAGGACCTTTCCGAGGAACTCGGCGGCACGGTATAACCCTCATCCTGTGCTCGATGCGCCGCGAACCGTGCGGCGCATCAGCGTTTTGATCTGTGGAACATTTCCAAGGAACTTCGATGACAGTGAGATTTGGTCTGCTGGGCGCCGGGCGCATCGGCAAGGTTCATGCAAAGGCGATTGGCGCCAACGCTTCGGCGAAACTCGTGGCGGTGGCCGACGCGATCGAAAAGGCGGCAACGGACCTTGCCTCGGCCTATGGCGCGGTGGTGCGCACGATCGATGCGATCGAGAAGGCCGACGACATCGACGCCGTCATCATCTGCACGCCGACCGATACGCATGCCGATCTGATCGAGCGTTTCGCGCGTGCCGGCAAGGCGATTTTCTGCGAGAAGCCGATCGATCTCGATCTCGGACGGGTCAAGACCTGCCTGACCGTGGTGCGGCAGGAGAAAGCGACGCTGATGGTCGGCTTCAACCGGCGCTTCGATCCGCATTTCATGGCGGTGCGCAAGGCGATCGACGATGGCGCCATCGGCAAGGTGGAGATGGTGCAGATCGTCTCGCGCGATCCCGGCGCGCCGCCGGCGGAATACATCACCCGCTCCGGCGGCATCTTCAAGGACATGACCATCCACGATTTCGACATGGCGCGCTTCCTCCTGGGCGAGGAGGCGGCAACGATAGCCGCGCAGGCTTCCGTGCTGGTCGACAAGAAGATCGGCAAGCTCGGCGATTATGATTCGGCCAGCGTGATGATCTCAACCGCTACCGGCAGGCATTGCGCGATCTCCAATTCGCGCCGCGCCACCTATGGCTACGACCAGCGCATCGAGGTGCACGGCTCGAAAGGCATGGTGGCGGCGGAAAACCAGCGTGCCGTGTCGATCGAGATTGCCAACGGCGCCGGCTATACGCGGCCGCCGCTGCACGATTTTTTCATGACCCGCTACATCGATGCCTATGCCGCCGAGATCGCCGCCTTCGTCGAGGCGGTGGAAAAGGGCAGAAAGCCCGCGCCATCTGGCGAAGACGGGCTGATCGCTCTCGCCATGGCCGAAGCGGCGCTGCGCTCGGTGAAGGAAGGCCGCACGGTCAAAATGTCGGAGTTCGACATTTGAGCGCCGCCGATTTCGCCAAGCGCAACCAAGGCACGCGCGCCATCGTCACCGGCGGCGGTCAGGGGATCGGCTTCGCCGTCGCCCGCCGGCTGGTCGAGGAGGGCTGCCGCAAGCTTGTGCTGGTCGGGCGCTCCCAGGCGAAAGGCGAAAAGGCCGTCGCCGAGCTCTCGGGCTCGGGTGCGGATGTCCGCTTCGTGGCCTCCGATCTCGGAAAGGTCGAGGATTGCGGGAGGGTCGTCGAGACCGCGCTGGCCGCGTTCGGCACGATCAACGCGCTGGTCAATGCGGCCGGATCGTCGGAACGCGGCTCGCTGCTCGAGACGACACCGGAAATCTTCGACCGGCTCTTCGCCATCAACGTGCGCGGGCCGTTTTTCCTGATGCAGGGCGTGGTCAAGGCATTGGTGGGCGCGGGCGAGGCGGGTGCGATCGTCAATGTGCTGTCGATTTCGGGCCATGGCGGCCAGCCTTTTCTGGCGCCCTATTCCTCTTCCAAGGGAGCGCTGGCGACACTGACCAAAAACGTCGCCAACGCCTATCGCGGCAAGCGCATCCGCTGCAACGCGGTGATGCCCGGCTGGATGGACACGGAAGGCGAGGACGAGGTGCAGAAGAAGTGGCATGACGCACCGGACGACTGGCTGGCAAAGGCCGAAGCCTCGCAACCCATGGGGCAACTCGTCAAACCCGACCAGCTTGCCGATCTCATCGCCTATCTCGTCAGCCCGCATTCGGGCGTCGTGACCGGGGTCGCTGATCGACTACGACCAGAATGTGGTGGGGACATCGGAGTAATTCTCCGGAGAGCGCATCGCCTTCCTGAGCCACACCTGTAGTGCGTCAGCCCTTCTTGGCGCCCGGCTTTGCGGCCTGCCCGGACTTGCCGTCCGATTTGGCATCCTTCGAGTGCGCGGCTAAAGCCGGCGCGGCGCCGGTCTTCTTGATGGCGTCTTTTGAAGCGTGCTTCTCTTGCCGCTTCGTGGACTTTGATTCTTGGGAACCGCTCATGCCGACATCCTCCGTTGGTCGACGCTAACATTCTCGGAACCATTCGGTTCCGGAATTGCGGGTAGAGCTCGCAGGCGCTTTTCAGATCACTTCCCATCGGCCCCGCTCGAAGGATCGCGCCATCGCGTGTACGGCGCGTTCGATTTCCAGCCCTTCCTCGAAGCCGATGCCCATCGTCTCTTCGCCCATCATGCGGCCGATCAACTGCCGGCACTCGATGATCTTCAACTCGTTGAAGCCGAGCCCATGGCCCGGGGCGGGGATGAAGCGGTCATAGGGCGGATGCCCAGGGCCGGCGAGAATGGTGCGAAACCCCTGTTCGCCAAGCCGATCCGACGCCAGGTAAAGCTGAACCTCGTTCATTCGCTCCTGATCGTAGAGGATCGAGCCCTTCGATCCGAAAATCTGCATCGCGATACGGCCCTTGCGGCCCCACGCGGCGCGGTTGACCATCAGTGTTCCGGATATGCCATCCCTGAGATGAAAGAGCACGCTGGCGGTGTCGTGGTTCTCGACCTCCTTGCGTGCCCCTTCGTTAGAGGGCCTGTCGGTGTAGGGCTTGTCCATGTCGCACATGACCCGGGTCATGTTGCCGAAGAGGGTTTGCAAAATCGACAGCGGATGGACCGCGAAATCGTCGAGCACGCCATAGCCGTTGGCCGCCTCGTTACGCGCCGCAAACGGCGTTTGAGGGTCGGCCATGAAATCCTCGTCCATTTCGACGCGGATATGGTTGACCGTGCCGATTGCGCCTTCGTCGATCAATTTCCGGATGTGGCGAACCATAGGGTTCTGGATGTAGTTGTAGCCGAGCATGGCTACGCGTCCGGATCGGCGCGCCGCGTCCAGCATCGCCTCGGCTTCGGCGAAGCTCGGCGCCATCGGCTTTTCGCACCAGACATGTTTGCCGGCCTGGAGCGCGGCGATCGCCATTTCGGCATGAAATTTGTTCGGCGTGGTGATTGAGACGACATCCACCGCCGGGTCATCGATCAGTTCGCGCCAGTTGCCGGTCGATTTCTGAAAGCCGAGTTCGGCGGCTCGTCGTTTGGCGAGATCCAGGTCAGCTTCCGCCAGATGCACGAGGCGAGGTATGGGCACGTCGCCGAATACGGGCCTCACGGCATTCCATGCCAGCGCGTGGCATTTGCCCATATAGCCCGTGCCGATAAGTCCAACGCCGATTTCGTCTCATGCCGATTTCACCCTGCGCACAATGCCGCGCAACATTGATAGACGAAAGCTTCGATCGATGGAATATTCATTCTATTTCATGTACAACCGGAAGGGGCGTCGAGGGCGCTCGCCGACTGGAGCGAGGAAAAATGGCGTGACGCTGAGATGGCCGACCGGGCGCCGCGACGATTTCGAGTCGCTGCGGGCCATGATCATCACGCGCCGGCAATCGCTGCCCAGGCGATTGGCGCAGGTCGCCGCCCACGCGCTCGACAATCCTGACGAATTCGCCTTCGGCACGGCGGCCAGCGTCGCCGCCGCCGCCGGGGTGCAGCCGTCGACGCTGGTGCGCTTCGCCCAGCATTTCGGCTTCGACGGATTTTCCGACCTGCAACGCCTGTTCCGCAACCGGCTGAAAGAACGCACGACTTCAGCTACGAAGAACGGCTGACGGCGCTACGCGCGGGCGCTTCTGGCGGATCGCACGAGGCAGGAATCCTCGACGGCTTTCTCGACGCGGCCGGCCGCTCTGTCGAACGCCTGTCACATGCGATCGACACCGAAAAGCTCGAACGCGCTGTCGCTATCCTGGCCGGAGCCCGGACCATCTATCTGATTGCGCGGCGCCGTTCCTATCCGATCTCGACCTATATGGCGTATGCCTTCGGCAAGCTGAAGATACCCTGCATGCTTGTCGGCTCTCCGGCCGGCATCGACGCTGAAATGCTGGCGTTGGCCGGGGAAGGCGACGCAGCCATCGCCATCAGTTTCTCGCCCTACGCCTCCGATGCGACGGTCGCACGCCCGCGCGCTTGCCGACCGGGGCATCCCGCTCGTCTCGATCACCGACAGCGCCTTTTCGCCGCTTGCCGAGTGCGCCACGGAATGGTTCGAGGTGGCAGAGGCGGATTTTGCCGGCTTCCGCTCGCTGTCGGCGACCATGGCGCTGGCCATGGCGCTGACGGTCAGCGTGGCCGAGCGCCGCATGGAAGCCCGATAAGCGGTTGTTATCGCCGAAAAAGGGAACAGATATTCCGTATTCTCTTGCAGATGGAATTTTCATTGCATATTGAAGGTGATTGCGTTCCATGCACGCGATTGCAACAACTCGAATGATCCCCGGAGGAGCCAGTGGATAGGGAGAGCGTCCCTGAGAAACGGGCGGATATTGACGTCATCACCATTGGCAGGGCGTCGGTCGATCTCTATGGCCAGCAGATTGGGTCGCGTCTGGAAGATGTCGGCAGTTTTGCCAAATCGGTGGGCGGTTGCCCGGCGAACATCGCCATCGGCACCGCCCGGCTCGGGCTGAAATCCGCACTGGTGACGCGCGTCGGCAACGAACAATTCGGTCGTTTCCTGCGTGAGCAGATGGTGAGGGAAGGCGTCGAAACTAATGGAATCATTGACGATCCCACCCGGCTAACCGCCCTCGCATTCGTCTCCGTTGAGAACGACCAATCTTTTCCATTGCTTTTCTATCGTGAAAACTGCGCCGACATGGCGTTGTGCGAAGACGACATTTCAGAGGATTTCGTGGCTTCGGCGCGTGCGGTGGTCGTCACCGGCACCCATTTTTCACGTCCCAACACGGACGCCGCGCAGCGCAAGGCCATGAGAATCATACGCGCGAATGGCGGCAAGGTCGTCTTCGACATCGATTACCGGCCCAATCTGTGGGGTCTCGCCGGGCACGCGGCGGGAGACGAGCGCTATGTGAAGTCGGATCGCGTATCCCAGCATTTGAAAACCGTGCTGGTCGATTGCGACCTGATCGTCGGCACCGAAGAAGAGGTCTTGATTGCCTCGGGCGAGGACGACCTGCTCGCGGCGCTCAAGACCATCCGGTCGCTAAGCGACGCGGTGATCGTGCTGAAGCGCGGTCCCATGGGTTGCATCGTCTATGAGGGCGCGATTCCCGACGATCTGGAAGACGGCATTGTCGGCCAGGGCTTCCCGATCGAGGTCTATAATGTGCTCGGCGCCGGTGACGCCTTCATGTCAGGTTTCTTGCGCGGGTGGCTCGGCGGCGAAAGCTTCGAGACAGCCGCGACATGGGCCAACGCCTGCGGTGCGTTCGCCGTGTCGCGGCTGCTCTGTTCGCCCGAGAGCCCGACTTTCGAGGAACTGCGGTTCTTCCTCAAGAACGGCAGCGCGGAACATGCGCTGCGCAAGGACGCTGCGATCAACCATGTCCATTGGGCGACGACGCGGCGTGGGGAGATCCCGCTTCTGATGGGGTTGGCTTGCGATCATCGAATCCAGTTCGAGGAAATGGCGGCCCGGCTGGGCGCCGACGCGACCCGAATTCCGGCTTTCAAGGTGCTCGCGGTCAGAGCCGCCGCGACGGTTGCGGAAGGCCGTCGTGGTTTTGGCATGCTGCTCGACGAGAAATATGGGCGCGACGCCCTTTTCGAGGCCGCGAAACATGGCTTCGACTGGATCGGACGACCGGTGGAACTGCCGGGTTCAAGACCGTTGCGATTCGAGTTCGGCCAGGACATCGGCTCGCAACTGATCGAATGGCCAGTCACCGACTGTATCAAGTGCCTTTGCTTCTACCACCCGGACGATCCCGCGGATCTTAAGGAGGAGCAGCAGCAAAAGCTGCTTGCGCTTTTCCAGGCCGCTCGCAAGGTCGGGCGGGAATTGCTGATCGAGATCATCGCCGGCAAGAACGGCGCTCTTGACGAATACACCATCGCCACCGCGCTAGAGGAACTTTACGGGCTCGGAATCAAGCCGGACTGGTGGAAGCTGGAGCCGCAGGCATCGAAAGCGGCCTGGGCCAACATTGAAGCGGTGATCGCAAAAAATGACCCATGGTGCCGTGGCGTGGTATTGCTTGGGCTTGACGCCCCGCATGATGAACTCGAGGCCGCGTTTGCCGCCACCGCCGACGCCACGATCGTAAAAGGCTTCGCTGTCGGCCGCACGATCTTCGCGAAGGCCGCCGAAGAATGGCTGGCCGGGAGAATGGACGACGCGGCGGCGGTCGCCGACATGGCCGGCCGTTTCGAGCGGCTGACGCAGGTCTGGCTGACGACCCGCAACCGCGCGGCGGCTTGAAATCCTGTCGGCCGTTGCAATCAAGGCACCGGGGCGCAACATAAGAAAACGGGAGGAGGAAAGATGACCAAGAAAATTCGCCTGACGATGGCTCAGGCCCTTACCCGTTTCCTGGCGCGCCAGATGACGGAAATCGATGGTGAGAAACTGCCGTTGTTCGGCGGCGTCTGGGCGATTTTCGGACATGGCAATGTCGCCGGCATGGGCGAGGCGCTCTATCAGGTCCGCCGCGAATTGCCGACCTGGCGCGCGCATAACGAGCAGGCCATGGCGCATGCGGCGATCGGTTTCGCCAAGGCCAATTTCCGCCGGCGGATGATGGCGGCAACGAGTTCGATCGGCCCGGGCGCGACGAATATGGTGACCGGCGCAGCGCTGGCGCATGTCAACCGCCTGCCGGTTTTGCTGTTGCCGGGCGATGTGTTCGCTGGCCGTATTCCCGATCCGGTGTTGCAGCAGGTCGAGGATTTCGGCGACGGCACCGTTTCGGCGAATGATTGCTTTCGACCCGTTTCCCGCTATTTCGACCGTATCACCCGGCCAGAGCAGATCATTCCTGCGCTAACCCGCGCCATGGGTGTGCTCACCGACCCTGCCGAATGCGGGCCGGTGACGCTTTCGCTATGCCAGGATGTGCAAACGGAAGCGTTCGACTATCCGGAAAGCTTCTTCGAAGAGCGTCTGTGGCTGCCGCGTCGCCAGCGGCCCGACGAGCAGGAACTTCACGCTGCCGTCGAGGCGCTGCGCAACGCCAAGGCGCCGTTGATCATCTCCGGCGGCGGAACGCTTTATTCCGGAGCATCGGCGGCGCTCGAGGTTTTGGCGGGCAAGGCAGGCATACCGGTGGCGGAAACGCAGGGCGGCAAGTCGAGCCTGCCGGATGGCAATCCGCTCAACATGGGCGCGATCGGCGTTACCGGCACCTCGGCCGCCAACGATCTGGCGGAGAAAGCCGATGTGGTGCTCGCCGTCGGCACGCGGCTGCAGGATTTCACGACGGGGTCCTGGGCGCTGTTTCGCAACGAGGCCAAGACGATCATCGGCCTGAACGTGCAGCCTTTCGATGCACTCAAGCACCGCGCCTTGCCGCTGGTCGCCGATGCGCGCGCCGGCTTGACGGAACTGGCCGAACTGCTCGGCGGATGGGCAGCGCCCGCGAAATGGACGTCGGGAGCGAAAAAAGGCAAGACCGCCTGGCGCCAGGCGGCCGACGCGGTGACTGCCACCACGAATGCCGCGCTGCCATCCGACGCGCAGGTGATCGGCGCGGTTCAGCGGGCGATGGGCGATGGCGTGGTGCTGGTGCATGCGTCCGGGGGCCTGCCGGGTGAGTTGCACAAGCTGTGGCAGGCTGACTGGCCGGGCTCCTACCATGGCGAGTACGGCTATTCGTGCATGGGCTACGAGATCGCCGGCGCGCTGGGCGCGAAGATGGCCCGACCGGACGAGGAGGTGGTCGTCATGCTCGGCGACGGCTCCTATCTGATGATGAATTCCGAAATCGCCACCTCCGTCATGCTCGACCTGAAGCTGACGATCGTGCTTCTCGACAACCGTGGGTTCGGCTGCATCAACCGGCTGCAGATGGCCACCGGGGGGGCGAACTTCAACAATCTGTTGAAGGATGCGCGCCACGATGTTCTGCCCGATATCGATTTCAAGCGGCATGCCGAGAGCCTCGGCGCGATCGCCGAGCATGTCTCGTCCATCGGCGATCTGGAAGCGGCGCTGAAACGCTCCCGCGCCAATGACCGCACCACCGTCATCGTTATCGATACCGATCCACTGGTGTCGACCGAAGCCGGGGGGCATTGGTGGGATGTGGCGGTGCCTGAAGTCAGCGTGCGCAAGGAAGTCAACGCCGCGCGCAAGGCATACGAAAAGACCCGGCAGACGCAGAACGTCGGAAACTGATCCCAATTTTCCATCCTGTATCGCCTGTTTCCAACAATGTGGAGTAATTGCTTGAAAGCCAAACTGGGCATGTCCCCCATTGCGTGGTGGAACGACGATCTTGCGGAACTCAGCGACGACGTGTCGCTGGAGGAATGCCTGCGCCAATCGCGCTCGGCCGGCTTCACCGGCATGGAAAAGGGCCGGCGCTTCCCGGACGATCCCGACATCATGCTGCCGATCCTGAAGAAAGCGGACGTGACGCTATGCGGCGGCTGGTTTTCCGGCACGCTGGTCGACGAGGAACTTGTCCGCCAACAAGGACCGCATCCAGCCGATGATCGAGCTGTTCAAGGCGGTCGACGCGCCCGTGCATCGTCTATGGCGAGGTCGGCCGCTCCATCCAGGGCGACCGCTCCAGGCCGCTGGCGACGAAGCCGAAACTCTCCGATGACGAGATGAAGGCCTATGCGCGAAAGGTAACCGAGTTTGGCGAGTGGTGCGCCGGGCAGGGCATGCCGCTCGCCTATCACCATCACATGGCGGCGGTGGTCGAGACCGAGCCGGAGCTTGACGCCTTCATGGCGAATTCGGGCGCGGGCATCCCGCTGCTGCTGGATGCCGGGCATCTGGCGTTCGCCGGCGGCGATGTCTTGCGCGCCATCGACAAGCACCACGCGCGCATCAACCATGTGCATGTGAAGGACGTGCGCATGGCCGGTAATCGATGCGCTCGACCGCAGCCGCCAGTCCTTCCTCGACGCGGTGGCGCTGGGCGCGTTCACGGTGCCGGGCGACGGCTCGCTCGATTTCGGCGCGATCGTGCAGAAACTCGCCGATCACGGATATGAAGGCTGGTTCGTGGTCGAGGCCGAGCAGGACCCGAAGACGAACCCGCCGCTGAAGATGGCGCAGATCGGCCACAAGGAACTGATGCGGGTGATGACGGCCGCCGGCTATGCGGTGGAAACGCAAGGGCTTTCCCAATGGGTAGACGCTTGGTCCGCAGCGTCAGAGAAGCATATCAGCCATGAGATCGGATGCCGACCACCCTTTCTTCAAGCCGCTGTGGCGCCGGATTGCGGTCACCGCCATCTGCGCCATCTGGGCAGTGCTCGAATGGTCATGGCGAGGATCCGATGTGGAAATGGATCGCCAGCGGAATGACCCTCTATGCCGTCTGGCTTTTCCTGCTGCCGAAAAAGAACCGGGACGGGAAACGATATGACGAAAGGACAGGAATAATGCCGAATTTGCTGGTCAGGCCAAACGGAAAACAGGGCCGCGTCACCCATGTCACGCCCGAAAGCGCAGGCTGGACCTATGTCGGATTCGACCTTTACCGGCTGAAGCCGGGCGAGGCAGCGGAGGCCGCGACGGGCGATCGCGAAGCCTGCCTGGTGTTCGTATCCGGCAAGGGCAGGGCGGCTGCCGACGGCCAGGATTTTGGCGAGCTTGGCGAACGCATGTCGCCTTTCGACGGCAAGCCGTGGTCGGCTTTATGTCCCGGCCGGGTCAAACTGGAAAGTGACGGCCAGCACCGATCTCGAACTTGCCGTCTGCACCGCGCCCGGCGAACAGAAAAGCCATCCGGCGCGCGTCATCGCACCCGACGATCTCGGCCAGGAGACACGCGGCAAGGGGACCAATGTCCGCCATGTCACCAATATCCTGCCCGAGACCGATACCGGAGCCGATTCGCTGCTGGTGGTGGAAGTGATCACGCCGGGCGGCCATACCTCGTCTTATCCGCCGCACAAGCATGATTCAGACAATCTGCCGGCGGAATCTGCAGTTGGAGGAAACCTACTACCACCGCATGAACCCGCCGCAGGGCTTCGCCTTCCAGCGTGTCTATACGGATGATCGCTCACTCGACGAGGCGATGGCGGTGGAGGATGGCGACGTGACGCTGGTGCCGCGCGGCTACCATCCCTGCGCGGCCTGTCACGGCTATGACCTTTACTATCTCAACGTCATGGCCGGTCCGCGCCGCACCTGGAAGTTCCACAACGCGGTCGAGCACGAGTGGATGCTGAAGGAGTAGCCGGCCGGGCGCCGGTTACACCGTGACCGCCTGCCGTACCCGATCCTTGCCGCCGAAGATTTTCAGGTAGCGCTCCACCTCCTTCGCGTCTCCCGTCGCCTTGACCGGGTTGTCCGACAGCTTGACCGCCGGGCGGCCATTGGCGTCGCTGACCTTGCAGACGAGGGAAATGGCGCGCAGCCCGTCATTGTGTTCGGGCGCGCAATCGACGAAATCGTTGGTAAGGTTGGTGCCCCAGCCGAAGCTCATGCGCACCTTGCCGCGGAAATGCCGATAGGTCGCCTCGATCGTGTCGACATCGAGCGCGTCGGAGAAGATGAGCAGCTTCTTCTTCGGGTCCTTGCCCTTTGACTTCCACCATTCGATGATCTTTTCGCCGCCCTCCACCGGCGGGGCGCTGTCAGGCCGGAAGCCGGTCCAGTCCGCGACCCAGTCGGGTGCATCCTTGAGGAACGCCGTGGTGCCGAAGGAATCGGGCAGCACGATCTGCAAATTGCCGCCATAATAGCTTTGCCAGTCGTCCAGCACCTTGTAGGGCGCGGCGCGCAATTCCTCATCGTTCTGGGCAAGGGCGGCCAGCACCATCGGCAGTTCGTGGGCGTTGGTGCCGAGCGCTTCGAGATCGGTATCCATAGCGAGCAGCACGTTGCTGGTGCCCGTGAAGGAAGGGCCTATGCCTTCCTTTAGGGCCTCCACGCACCAGCGCTGCCACAGGAAGCTGTGGCGCCGCCGCGTTCCAAAATCGGATATCTGAAGTTCCGGATAGTTCTTGAGCCGCTCGACCTTGGCCCACATCTTGGCCTTGGCGCGGGCATAAAGCACGTCGAGCGCGAAAGGCCCGAGCGAACGCATGGCGACACGCGAGCGCAGCTCGTTGATGATGGCGAGCGCCGGGATTTCCCACATGGTGGTTTCCTGCCAGGGCCCGTGAAAATGCAGGACATATTGACCCTCTTGGCGGGCAAGTTCGTATTCCGGCAGGCGAAAGCCGGAGAGCCATGCCAGGAAATCCGGATCGAAAATCTGCTTGCGGCCATAGAAGGAATTACCGGCAAGCCAGATCATCTCCTTTTTGGAAAAGCGAATGGTGCGCGCGTGGTCCAACTGGTCGCGCAGTTCGGCCTCGTCGATCTCTTCGGCAATGCGCACGGAGGAGGTTCGATTTATGAGGGAAAACGTTGCACCGACGGTGGGGTAGAGACCCCAGATCATCTGCAGCATCAGAAGCTTGTAGAAGTCCGTATCGAGCAGACTTCGAATGATCGGGTCGAGTTTCCAGGTGTGGTTGTACACCCGCCTGGCAATGTCGGTTCTTGGCATGTCGCCGTCCATCCCTAAACGGTTGCGCCGCAAAGCGGCCGCCGGACGCCTGATCCGGCCTCTTGGTTGTTTCCCAGCTTGACGGGCGATTGTCTCGTGTCAATCCATCTTGAGCCGTCGGCTGTTGGCCCAACGGGCTTGCCTTGTCCGCACGTTGCACAAGGAATAAGCATGAGCAACGACGAACCGACGTGTGCGCCAATGTCTTCAAGCCCGCCGATCCGCACCAATTTCTTTTATGGCTGGGTGGTTGTCGCGGTAGCGTTCGTCTCGATGGGCATCGCGGTCAACACCCGCACCGCGTTTTCGTTGCTGTACCCGTCCATTCTTGACGAATTCGGCTGGGAGCGCGGAGCCACCGCCAGCGCCTTCTCCGTCGGCTTTTTGGCATCGACCGCGGCGGTGCCGGTCATCGGCATGATGATCGACCGCTATGGACCGCGTTTCGTGCTGCCGTTCGCGGCGCTGCTGATGGGAATCGGACTGGTTGCGGTCACCTATGTGACGACGCCGCTCGAATTCTCACTGACGATCGGGCTGTTGACGGTCGGCGGCTCGATGCCGCTCACCTATATCGGCCATTCCATGTTTCTGCCGAACTGGTTCGTTCGCAAGCGTGGCCTGGCGATTGGCATTGCCTTTTCCGGCGTTGGCGTCGTCTCGATCGTGCTTTTCCCGATGCTGCAATCGCTGATCGAGGCAAAGGGCTGGCGCGCCGCCTGTTTTGTTCTGGCCGGACTTTGCGCGCTGATCATCCCGCTTAATTATTATTTGCAGCGCAATAATCCCGAAAGCCTCGGTTTGCTGCCGGATGGCGATGGGACGAAGTCTGGTATCGCCAGACCTGCAAGTTCCACGATTGTCGACGCGGAGTGGGTGGGGCGGGAGTGGACCCTCGCGCTCGCAGTGCGGACCCCGCGTTTCTGGTGGCTCGCCGCCGGCTTCTTCTGCGCGCTCTATGCCTGGTATACGATACAGGTTCACCAGACGCGCTATCTGGCGGATGTCGGGTTCGGCGCGAGGGAAGCGGCGTTCGCGCTCGGCCTGGTTGGCCTTTTCGGTGTAGTGGGGCAAATCTGGATCGGTCATTTTTCCGACCGCATGGGCCGGGAATGGGCCTGGACCATTGGCATGCTGGGCTTCATCGCGACCGGGGGTGCGCTTTTGGCCCTCGATCACAATCCCTCACGCCTGCTCATGTATGTCATGGTGGCCGCACAAGGTTTGTTTGGGTATGGCGTGGCTTCTGTCTTCGGAGCCATGCCGGCGGAGATTTTCGCCGGGCGGCGCTTTGCCACGATTTTCGGCGCGCTTAGCGTCTTCGGCAATATCGGCGCCGGAGCCGGCCCATGGATTACCGGCGCGCTTTATGACCGGACGGGCAGCTACCAGAGCGCCTTCATCGTGTTGATCGCTTTATGCTTCGCGTCGACCGCGTGCATCTGGCTGGCCGCGCCGCGCAAGGTCCGCCTCGTCGCCGGGCGGGCAGCCCGCCGCGAGGCGCTCGCGGCGGGAGAAATATGAGAGTTGGGCCGTGCCGATCAATTCCAGACGATAACCGGATTTTCGCGGAAGGCGAAGCGCTCCAGATGGCTGGCGACGACGTGCTGCGCCCGGGAGAGGCTGACCTCATCGTCGGCGGTGACGGTAAAGCTCAGCATCCCGTCCTTGGCGGCAAGCGCGCAGCTTCCGAAGTCGAAGACGATGGTGCCGCGCTCGGGCGTGAAGCTGACCGCGAGTTTGTGGGCAAAATGCTTGCAAAGCTGCTGGAGATAGATGCTGGCTCTTTCGCTTATGACGATAGCGGATGCGTTGAGGATCATGGGCTGAATATCGGTGGTCATGGCAGGCCTTTCAGAGCGAGTCAGGGTGATTGCGACGCGCCAGCGCCGCGAGTTCGTCGGCGGCGCGGTTGAGGATGTCGAGCGCCTCCTTTTGCCTTTCGGGCGACGCGTCCATCATTTCGGCGAGGGCGGCGCGGATACGATGCTTGACGGTGTGGAACTCACGTCGAGCGGCATGTCGGTCGTCATGACGACCGCGACGGTCCTGCGCATCGTCGGACCAGTCGAACCACTCGCGCGCCTTGGCCATCTTCTTGCCGAAACGTTCGATCTGTTCGAGCACGCCGTCGACCATGTCGCGGTTCTCTTCCAGATGCGCCTTGCCGGCCTCGGTGATTGAAAACACCTTCTTGTTGCCATCGGCCGCCGAGGTTGCGTAACCCGCTTCCTCCAGGAAGGTGAGGGTTGGGTAGACGACACCGGGGCTGGGGCTGTAGATGCCGCTCGATCGCTCCTCCAGCGCCTTGATAAGGTCGTAACCGTGGCGCGGGCCGTCTTCGATCAGGGCGAGGGCGATGAGGCGAAGATCGCCATCGGCCAGCATCTTGCCGGCGCGAAACATGTTGCCGCCGCCACCGCCACCGAAGCCTCCGCCGAACGGGCCGAAGCCCTGGCGACCCCCGAACCTCCGGGACATGAACCGCATGAGGCCATGCTCTGCGTCGCAGCCCCGGTAATTGTGATGATGATGCATGGGAATTCTCTTCCGTTATGTCTTGCGATATATCTTAATTGCGCCTGAACTGGCAGATTGTCAAGATATATCTTGCGATATGTCTGGGTATGCAATCGCCGCCCATCGCACCGGAATGGGAATATTAACCGCCGGAACGTATGGTTGGCCTGTAACGGCCAGTTGTCGGCCTGGGATGGATCAAGGAACTTCCGGTGCGCGACTTCGCATCCTTTCTCGATGAAATGGTTCCGGCGCAACCGGATGGAGATGTTCCATCCGATGCGGGCGCTACGCTCGATCCGGACGCCGCATCTCCTTCGATGCCGTATGCATTCGTCGGCGGAAGCGAGATCGACGAGGCTCCAACGGATGGTGGATCCAGTGCCTCGGCGAAGGCCTATCTCGGTTTGGACATGGGGTGGATAACACCGGAATCCCTACCGGAAACCGCGCCCGAATTGATTGCCCGCGAATTGGCGCTCGAACGACTTGCCGATGTCAAATCACTGGATCGGCTGCGCCGCGAATTCGCCTTCCGCAATCATCCCGACCGGATGAAGGCTGAATGGCGCGACAGCGCGATGGCACGCATGCAGGTGGCCAATCGCCTGATTGACGAGGCCAAGCAACGATTGGCGCGTAGCGGGCGATAGCGGCGCGACGCCTGCGATTCGCATAAAATCAGTCTTCGCCGCGACCTTGCCTGCAGGAAAAAGCTTAAGCGCATTTCCAAATGGAAAAACCGCGCTCGTCCGGATGGATGAACGCGGCTTTGCCAGATACGCATGGCCTTTCGCGTACAAAATACTCTGCGAAAGATACGGCTCCGGTACGCGAGACCTGATCCGGAGCGCCGGGCGGCTGCGAAATCCGCCTTGCCTTCCGTTCTAGAGGGACATTGTTACCGTGCGGTTATCGAGAGCTTAAGCAAACCTAAATGTGACGCTTTTCGCGGACCGTTTTGTCACTGTTTACCTAACGCATGCTCGCCATCGCGAAGCTCCTAAGCCATTGTTTCCAAGACAGAATATAAATACTCGTTAGATCTGCCCTGATAACAGAACGTCTAATGGCGCGGTCGTCCTTTTTTCCCAAGGCGCTGACCCGAACTATTTTTTCTCGCCGCGCAGGAAATTGATGATTCCGGAGAAATCGTCGCCGGAGTGGCCCTGCTGGTTGAACAGCGCGTAGAGCTGCGCGGCCTCGGCGCCGAGCGGCGTCACCGCGCCGGATGCTTGGGCGGCTTCCTGGCTGAGACGGAGATCTTTCAGCATGAGCGCCGCCGCGAAACCCGGCTTGTATCCATTGTTCGCCGGGGAAGCCGGAACCGGGCCCGGCACCGGACAGTAAGTCGTGAGCGACCAGCACTGGCCGGAAGAGGTGGAGGCGACATCGAACAGCGCCTGATGCGAGAGGCCGAGCTTTTCGGCCAGCACGAAGGCTTCGCCGACGCCGATCATGGAGATGCCGAGGATCATGTTGTTGCAGATCTTCGCGGCCTGGCCGGAGCCGCCGTCACCGCAATGCACGACGCGGCCGGCCATGGCATCCAGGATCGGCTCGGCCTTGGCGAAGGCTTCCTTCGCCCCGCCGGCCATGAAGGTGAGGGTGCCGGCCGTCGCCCCGCCAACGCCGCCCGATACCGGCGCATCAATGGAGAGCATGCCGTGCTTGGCCGCGATCGCATGGGCCTGCCTGGCCGACTCCACGTCGATGGTGGAGGAATCGATGAACAACGTTCCCTTGACCGCCTTGGCAACGATATCGCCATAGACCGAGAGAACATGCTTGCCTGCCGGCAGCATGGTGATGACGATCTCGGCGTCCTTCACCGCGGCAGGCGCGTTCGCCATGATCGTCAAGCCATTGTCGCGGCCGATCTTCAGATTTTCGGGCACCAGGTCGAATCCCTGTACCTGATGGCCGGCCTTGACCAGATTCGCGGCCATGGGATTGCCCATGTTGCCAAGCCCGATGAATGCGATTGTGGTCATGGTGACGTGTCCTTTCTTTCAGAATTCGGCAATAGGCAGTCGGCAATAGGCAGAAGGCGGGCCGCTTGTTGCAACTGCCCGCAGCCTACTGCCGATTGCCGATCATTGTTCGATCAGATGGCGCGCGATGATCACACGCATGATCTCGTTGGTGCCTTCCAGGATCTGATGGACGCGCAGGTCGCGCACCAGCTTCTCGACACCGTAATCGTGCAGGTAGCCATAGCCGCCATGCACCTGCAGTGCGTCGTTGGCGATGTCGAAACAGGTGTCGGTGACGAAGCGCTTCGCCATCGCCGACCATTTCGTGGCATCGGGCGCCTTGCGGTCGAGCCGGGAAGCGGCCGCGTAAAGCAGCATGCGCGAGGCCTGGAGGTTGGTTTCCATATCGGCCAGCTTGAACTGGAGACCCTGAAATCGGTTAATCGACTGGCCGAAAGCCTGCCGGTCGGCGGCATAGGCGAGCGCCTTGTCCAATGCCGACTGGGCGCCGCCGAGCGAGCAGGCGGCGATGTTCAACCGACCGCCATCGAGACCGGCCATGGCAATCTTGAAGCCGACGCCTTCGCCCGACAAAAGGTTCTCGGCCGGAACCTTGCAGTCCTCGAAGATAACCTGCCGTGTGGCTTGCATGTTCCAGCCCATCTTGTGCTCGATGGCGCCGAAGGAGAGACCGGGAGCGTCACTGGGGATAACCAGCGTCGATACCCCCTTCGGGCCGTTCTCGCCGGTGCGGACCATGGCGACATAGATGTCGCTGTCACCGGCGCCGGAGATGAACTGCTTGGCGCCATTGACGACATAGTCGCTGCCATTGCCGCCGCTTCGGACAGCGCGCGTCGTCAACGCCGCCGCATCCGATCCGGAGCCGGGTTCGGTCAGGCAGTAGCTCGCGAGCCATTCCATCGACGTCAATTTCGGCAGCAGGCGCTGGCGCTGCGCCTCGTCGCCGAATTTGTCGATCATCCACGACGCCATGTTATGGATCGAGATGAAAGCGGCGAATGCCGGGCAGGCCGCCGCCAGTGCCTCGAAGATCAGCACCGCATCCAGACGGCCGAGCCCCGAGCCGCCGACATCCTCGCCGATATAGATCCCGCCAAGCCCGAGCGGTCCCGTCTCGCGAATGATGTTGGACGGAAAATAGCGCTCGCGGTCCCAGTCGAGTGCGTAGGGAGCCACGCGCTCGGAGGCAAACGCTTCCGTCATCTCGCGAATGGCGCGCTGATCGTCATTCAGCTCGAACTGGCCGGCGGTCTTGTCGATCACGGCGTCCATGACGGCCTCCCTGTGGTCTTGCTCCTCACTGCAGCGCCAGTCTAAAGCATTGCCGGCGGCGTGCAACGAAAGCCTCCGCAAAGGCGGTGTGCATGCATGCGCGGGGGATGTCGGGTTGAATTCGCTGCATCGACAATTGCTCTTGAAGACGCGCACCTTCCTGGATCGCGTGGAAGACGACATCGTGCCGGCGTTCACCAGCGGCATGGATTGGGCGATGGACGAGCGTCTGCTCGAGCCATCCACGTTGCCCTGCCTGCGCCATCTCGACAGCATCGCGTTGATGGAGGCGGGTATGCAGGGTGGTTTGTCGGCCTTCCTAGCCCGGCATCATGAAGCGTTTCGTTGGGGGCAGACCTATACGCAGGCCGATTTCGGCGAAGACTTCATCGAGAACTATGGCTGGATGGAGTTGTTCGGGACGCGCGGACATTTCGTCAACGACCGGATCGCCGGGGGATTTCTCATCCTTGGCCCGCGTCTCCACTATCCGGATCACCATCATTTGGCCGAGGAAATCTATATTCCCCTGACCGGCGGCACGCTTTGGCGCAAGGGCGAGGGCGCTTTTGCCGAACGACCCGCCGGCAGCGCCATCCACCATCCTTCGAACATCAACCATGCGATGAAGACGGGCGACAATCCGCTCATGGCATTTTACCTTTGGCGCGGCGGTCCATTGGCCGAGCGTTCCACGATCTCGGTCTCCGCAAGCAAGGTCTGATGATGGCGCGCGCAATCATGTTGCAGGGCACCGGATCGGATGTCGGCAAGACTGTCCTGGTTGCCGGTCTTTGCCGGGTGGCGCGGCGGCGCGGACTGAAGGTGCGCCCGTTCAAGCCGCAGAACATGTCGAACAACGCCGCCGTCGCGGAAATCCCCGGCGAGTCAGAGGGCGGCGAGATCGGCCGCGCCCAATGGCTTCAGGCGCTGGCTTGCGGGGTCGCGCCCACCGTTCACATGAACCCGGTTCTTTTGAAACCGCAAAGCGATATCGGGGCGCAAATCGTCGTGCAGGGCAAGGTCATCGGCGAGGCCGGCGCGCGCGACTACCAGACCCTCAAGGGCACGCTGATGGACGCGGTCATGGATTCGTGGACCAAGGTGGGCGAGGGGGCCGACCTCGTCATCGTGGAAGGCGCGGGTTCGCCCGCCGAGATCAATCTGCGCGACCGCGACATCGCCAATATGGGATTTGCGACCAGGAGCGATGTGCCCGTCGTACTCGTCGGGGATATCGACCGCGGCGGCGTCATCGCGTCGATCGTGGGAACCCACCATATCCTGCCCGAAGCGGATCGCCGCATGATCGGCGGATATATCATCAACAAGTTTCGCGGCGATGTTTCGCTGTTCGACGATGGCTTGGAAGCCATCGGCCGCTACACCGGCTGGCCCTGTTTCGGCGTTGTGCCCTGGCTGCGCGAAGCTGCTTCGCTTCCGTCGGAAGATTCCGTGGTTCTGGAACGCTTGGCCGAGGGACAGGAAAGGGCACTGAAAGTCGCGGTGCCGATGCTTTCGCGCATCGCCAATTTCGACGATCTGGACCCGCTTCGCGCCGAGCCCGATGTCGAGATCGTGTTCGTGCCACCGGGCAAACCCCTGCCGCACGATGCGGCGCTGGTGGTGATCCCCGGATCGAAATCGACGATTGCCGATATCCGGTATTTTCGCGAAAACGGCTGGCACCACGATCTTGACGCGCACCGGCGACGTGGCGGTTTCATCGTAGGCCTCTGCGGCGGCTTGCAGATGCTGGGAAAATGGGTTTGCGACCCGCAGGGTGTCGAAGGCGTGCCGGACGAAGCGGAGGGTCTGGGGATGCTGGACATCGAAACGGTGATGCAATCGGGGAAAACCGTGCGCAATGTCGCCGCCCGCTCCGTTCGTTTCGATACGCCACTCGAGGGATACGAAATTCATATGGGCCGGACGACGGGCCCCGACTGCCTGCGCCCGGTCGCCAGTATCAATGGCGCCGATGATGGCGCTACGTCCCCTGACGGCAAAGTGTTCGGGACCTACCTGCACGGCCTGTTCGGCGCCGATGTTTTTCGCCGGAGATTTCTGGAAAATTTTGGAATTTCCGGCGGCGGCCGGAATTACCGGGCTATCGTGGACAACGCGCTCGACGGGATCGCGGCCGGCCTCGAAGAACATCTGGATTGCGACGCACTTTTCGCCATCGCGCGATAGTCAAAGGCCCGTTGCCATCCGTGTCATCGGCCTTTTTGGCCCGGGATTTGCACCGTGTCTCCCTGACATCAATTCGTCTGGAGCAAAAGTGCAGATATGTCCAACAATGAGACAGTGCCGGCCCGCCAGTCATGGGAAAGTGTCACGCACAAGGTCATCTTGGGCGCGGCACTGCTTGTTACCCTCGCCTGGGCGGGGCTGATCGTATGGGGAGTGGTGAGCCTTATCGCGTGAGCGGCGGACGCAAGCTGCCAAGGAGTGCTAAAGCAGGCGGCTTATGGCGCGTCCGGCCTTCAGGAAGGCAACCGGATTGACCGCTTTGCCATTGTGGCGCACCTCATAGTGAAGGTGAGGGCCCGTCGAGCGTCCGGTGCTGCCTGATTTGCCGATCGTTTCGCCAAGGCTGACCTTGTCGCCGACATTCACGTCGATCTCGCTCAGATGGCCATATCGGGTCGAATAGCCTCCGCCGTGATCGATTTCGACCATGTTCCCGTAGCCGCCTGCCCAGCCCGCCCGGGTTATTACACCCGCCGCGGTGGCCGGCACTGTTGTTCCACGGGCGGCGCGGAAGTCGATCCCCGGATGCAGGGCGGAAACGCCCAGGATGGGATCTCTCCTGATACCAAAACCGCTTGTCACGACGGCGCCCGGTTCGGGATTGGCGATCGGCACCTTGCGGATCTCGGCTTTCAGAAGGTCCAGCCGATCCAGCGCTTCGTCGAGTTCCTTCACTTTCTTGTCGAATTTTTCGGGTCCGCTGACGGGGATGAGCGGACCGCCAACGTCTTCACTTCCGTAGTCGTCTGCAACCGTCAGGCCCGCCGCTTTCAGCGCATCGGTCACCGCGTTTCCGGTTTTCCAGGCTTTTTGCGAAAGGGTTTGCACGCGGTTCAACTGATCGCTTTCGATCGAGCGCAACGAAGTCTTTATCGAGGCGAAGAGCTTGCCGGCGCGATCCGGTGCCGTCCCATCTTGCGCCAGTGCGAGGCGGGTCTTCCATAATACGCCCGGACCGGCCTCGGTTGCGCGAAGGCCCGTCTCCGTGGCAAGGGCAGGTTGGCTTGCGGGAATGGTATCGGCCTCGGCATGCTCGTTTGGCCTGGGCGAGGGCAGGGGGGTATCCGACGACTTTTCCAGATTTTCCGCGCGCTGGAAAATCGGTCCCAGACGGCCGTGGCGTTGGGTGAGTTGCGACTGCCGCGCCAGCAATTCGCTGACTTTTTGTTCAACGGCGCGCTGATCGAGGAGTTGCCGGCTGGTGATCTGGTCCACCTGCGAGCGCAGAGCGGAAATGCGATCTTCATACGCCTGTTGCATGCGTGCCTGGCGGGCCACGCCGGCGCCGATCAAATCATCGCGCAGGACGAGATAGGACGTCGCCAACAAATAGCCTATGGCGACGACAGCGCATATCGAGCCGACGACCGCCGCCACCCACGGCCTGATCGTGAAATGCCGGATGCTGTTCCCGCGCGCGATGATGATCGTGTGCGGCTCTTTGCGTTTGCCGAATACCGATGATTGGGCCGAATTTGCCACGAACGCGACGTTCCATGCGTTGGAATAACCAATGCATCGATTACACCGCGTTAGGGTTAATAAAGCTTTTCGCTCAACCCGATTTTAGGCCGGGTTGCGTTTCCGGTGCGCAAAATCTTCGAAAACCACGAAAGATCCGCCTCGTCCTTCTGGAGAATTACGAAAGCATCCTCAGTGCCAAAACAGGAGGATGAGAATAATCAGCGGGATCGGTATCCCAAGAAACCACATTAGAATTCCGCGACCCATCTTACCTCTCCAATATTGCTGCTGTCGCCCGACAACGGGTTTCAGAGGCCTTGGTTCCCGAGAGGTTGGTCGATTGGGTCGCTATTCCCAATTCATGGCGAGGGTCATGCCGCCAGCGCTTCCTCATATTCGGTCGATAGGGCCAGCCATTTATCCTCGTGGCCTGCCAGCGTAACCGAAAGCTCGCCACGTTCCCGCGTCAAGCGGGACACGGTCGCCGGCTCCCTGTCGTAAAGCGCGGGATCGGCAAGCTGGGCCTCGATGGCTTCGATGCGGCCGCGCAGACGTTCTATCAGCGCCTCGGTCGCCTTGATCTGCTTGGCGAGCGGTTCCAGCGCGGCGCGCCGTTGTGCCGCTTCGCGCCGCTTCTCGGCCTTGCTGGTCTTGTCGGCCTCGCGCCGCTCGCGGCGATCGCCGGACCCGCCGGTGACCAACTGCCGGTAATCTCCCAGATCACCGTCATAGGGCTTTACGGCGCCGTCCTTCACGAGCCACAGACGATCGACAGTCGCTTCGATCAGATGGCGGTCATGCGAGATCAAGATGACGGCGCCGGGAAAATCGTTGAGGGCGTGGATCAGCGATTCACGGCGAGTCGATGTCGAGATGATTGGTAGGCTCGTCGAGAATGAAGAGGTTCGGACCCTCGAAGGAAGCGAGCCCCATCAGGAGCCGCGCCTTCTCGCCGCCGGAAAGATCCTTCGCGGCAGTGTTCATCTTTTCCGTCGCCAGTCCCATCTGCGCAACGCGCGAGCGCACTTTCGATTCCGGCGCATCGGGCATCAGGCGGCGCACGTGCTCGAACGCGTTTTCCTGCGGCCTGAGGTCGTCAAGCTGATGCTGTGCGAACATCGAGACCTTGAGCTGAGGCGCGACCGTCATCGTGCCCGTCTCGGGCTCCAGTCGGCCGGCGATAAGCTTGGCGAAGGTCGACTTGCCGTTACCGTTGGCGCCAAGCAAGGCGATGCGGTCGTCCGCGTCGATCCTCAACGACAGATGTTCTGAGGATGGGATGGCCGGGCGCGTAGCCGACCGACCCACCCTCGATGGCGATGATCGGCGAGGCGGCGGTCTTGACCGGCTCGGGAAAGCTGAACGGTCGCACGGTCTCGTTGGCCATGGCCGAAATCGGCTTCATCTTCTCGAGCGCCTTGAGACGCGATTGCGCCTGGCGCGCCTTGGAAGCCTTGGCGCGGAAGCGGTCAACGAAGATCTTCCATGTGCTTGCGAGCGGCGTCCTGCTTGGCGCGGCTCTTTTCCATGCAGCTCGGCCTTCTCGGCGCGCTGCCGTTCGAACTGGTCGTACCCACCGCGCCAGAAGGTCAGCTTCTGCTGCTCCAGATGGACGATCGAGTTTACCGCCCGGTTCAGGAGATCGCGGTCATGCGAGATGAGCAGCGACGGTGTGGGGATATTTCGAAACGTAGTTTTCCAGCCACAGCGTGCCTTCGAGATCGAGATAGTTGGTCGGCTCGTCGAGCAGCAGCAGATCGGGCTGCGAAAACAGCACCGCCGCCAGCGCAACGCGCATGCGCCAGCCACCCGAGAAGGAAGAAGCCGGCCGCCTCTGCGCCGCGTCGTCGAACCCGAGCCCGGCCAGGATAGTCGCCGCGCGTGCCTCGGCGGAATGCGCGTCGATATCGGCGAGCCGGATCTGGATTTCAGCGATCCGGTGCGGGTCGGTGGCGGTCTTTTCCTCCGCCATGAGGGCGGTCCGCTCGATGTCGGCCCTGAGCACGATATCGATCAGTGGTTCTTCGGTTGCGGGCGCCTCCTGCGCAACCTGGCCGATGCGGGTGTTCTTCGGCATGCCGATAGAACCCGTTTCAGGCGAAAGGTCTCCGGTGATGGCGCGAAACAGCGTTGTCTTGCCGGTGCCGTTGCGGCCGACGAGACCGGCCTTCGCTCCGGCGGGAAGGGCCAGCGAGGCATGGTCGAGAAGCAGGCGCCCGGCGATGCGCAGGGAAAGATCGTTGATGGTGAGCATGCGGGCCTTTTGGCGGACATGGGCGCGGAAGGCAATCCCGCTTCGCTAACTCATCGCGCCACTTGAGAAATATCGTCGTTATTCGAGCCGGCCGGAATCGTCCTGACAACCATTATTTTTGCGTCTTTCCAGCATCTGCCGTGCTTCATCCTGCAGCGAGGCGATCTCGTCGGCGAATTGCGCGATGGATCTGGAGCGGCCTTCGCAATAGATCATGCCGGATTCAAGGTTCTTCAGCTTCTTGTCGGACCATGCGCTGGCGCCTTCCCCTTCGATGGCGAAAGACAACGTGGAAGCGTTTCCGACGGTTTTGTCGTAGCGCTGCCGAAGACCGTTTTCTTCCTGTTCCAGCTCGGCCTGTATTTCCGCGAGCAATTTCACGATGCGTTCGGCGCGGTTCAGATCATTGTCGCGGTCCCGATCGGGAGATCTCTCTCGAAAAAGGCTTCTCAGCATGGCCGCAGGCCCCTCAAATCGCTCTCGAATCTCAATTCGGCTACCCGATTGTAGCATTCTTGCACGGCAAATTCACGTCGCGGGTTGCGTGCCTATTTAAACGGCGCAGACCTGCTTGTGATCCGACAACCGATCGGGCAATTGTGGCTGTCGTTGCGGAGCACGGCATCTTTCAATCGGGCAGGAAGGCAAAGCATGACAAATTCCGTCTCGCGGCGCAGCGCCGTCGAGCCTTTTCATGCCATGGACATCCTGGCCGAGGCAAACCGGCTGAAGGCCGCCGGCCATGACGTCATTTCCATGGCGGTGGGTCAGCCCTCCGATCCCGCGCCGGAACTGGTTCGGGAGGCAGCCAGACAGGCGCTTTCCGATGGGCGCATCGGCTACACGGACGCTCTGGGCATCCGCGAATTGCGCGAAGCAATCGCCGCGCATTATGCCGATCATTACGGCGTCGAAATCCCGGTCGGACGTGTCGTCGTGACGACCGGTTCCTCGGCCGGGTTCAACCTTGCCTTCCTGACCATGTTCGACCCTGGCGACCGCGTCGCCATTGCCTCGCCGGGCTATCCCGCCTATCGCAACATCCTGCAGGTTCTCGGACTTGAAATCGTGGAAATTCCGCTGGGCGAGGAAGGCTATCTCACCGCCACCAGGCTTGAGGAAGCGCATCGCCGCCGCCCGCTGAAAGGGGTGCTGTTCGCCAGTCCTGCCAACCCGACCGGCGCGGTGATCCCGGCGGACGAACTCGATCGCCTGCTGGAATGCGCGGCGTCCCATGGCATCACGGCGATTTCCGACGAGATCTATCACCGGCTGAATTATGTCGGCGAGGACGTCACCGCCCTGTCGCTGCGGCCGGACGTTACGGTGATCAATTCGTTCTCCAAATATTATTGCATGACCGGGTGGCGCATCGGCTGGATGGTCTTGCCGGAGGCGCTGTTGCGGCCCGTCGAGCGGGTGCAACAAAGCCTCTATATTTCCGCGCCGGAGCTATCGCAGCGCGCCGCCATCCGCGCCTTCGACGCCGGCGCCGCGCTCGATCTTGTCCGGGAGCGATACCGGCGCAGCCGCGACATGCTGCTCAAGCGGTTGCCGGAATTGGGCTTGCGCATCGCGGCTCCGATGGACGGCGCATTCTACGCCTATTGCGACGTCTCCGCGCACACCAACGACAGCATGGCATTCGCACGGGCGATGCTGGCCGAAGCCCATGTCGCGGCGACCCCGGGCATGGATTTCGACATTTCCGAGGGGCGTCGCTTCATGCGGTTTTCCTATGCCGGCAGCTTCGATGAAATGGTCGAGGCGACGAACCGTATCGAACGCTGGCTTGGAGAAACCGGCCGGACAGCCTGATCAAGCCGCCTGTCTCAGCGATGGAATTTCGCTTGACCGAAAGCAGGATTGTTTCCGCCTTCCATGCGTTGCAGCCGGTAGTCGAGAAGCCGCTGAAACCGGCTCTCGAAATTGATGTTTTCAATGCGGTCGAAACGGATCTGCGCAAGATCGTGCTTTTTCAGGATGGCGGCCGTCGCTGCCTTCACATTTTCGGCCACGGCAGCGCAATTTTTCTCCGGGCCGAGCGATTTCAAGGCCTGTTCCAGTTCGCGCGCGTGGTTCCTGGCGATGTCCACGTGCATCTCTTCGTGCCGCTTGATGTCGTCCGACAGGGTTGCCCAGATGATGCGGACATCCTGTTCCGGCTTGCCGCGCGGGCGCCAGCGCGGCAGGATTACTTCCACCTTGAGGATGACTTTTGCTTTCGCCACACGGCAGCTTCCGCTGCTTTCGGCGTAGGAGAGCCGGGAGATGAATTGCATGCGAGTGGCGCCAGGGTGCTTGTGACCTGATGTTTGCACCTCGGGACCGCGGCTTTGAAGCTGGCGGTCCAGTTCGTCGAGCGTTGCGCCATCGACGGTGAAATAACTGTAGCTCTTGACCAGATCCACCGCGCCAGCCGGGATTGCCGCGAAGACCAGACAGACGGCCAGCAAGAGTCGCTTCATCAACACGCCTTTCGCGCGCACTTTGCGCCGGAGCCGTGAGGCGCACAATGCAAATCCCATTGATTTTAATGGTGCGACGTTTCAGAAACCGTCGATGCGAACATTGGAAATCGTTCGATCATGAAGAACCGGCGGTGGCAACTGGCCCATGGCCGCAGCCTTGAACTTGGCGCGCGGGCGCTGGTCATGGGGATACTCAACGTCACCCCGGATTCGTTTGCCGATGGCGGACGCTATTCCAGCCTGAAGCGGGCTTTGGAGCATGCGGCGCGTATGGCGGGCGAGGGCGCCTGCATCATCGATGTCGGCGGCGAGTCCACCAGGCCCGGCGCTGAGCAGGTTTCGGCGAAGGAGGAGCAGGATCGCATCCTGCCGGTCATCGAAGCGCTGGCGGCGCGCGAAATGCTGATATCCGTCGACACCTATCGCGCCGAAACGGCTCGCCTGGCGATCGCCATGGGTGCGCATATCGTCAACGATGTCTGGGGTGCGCAGCGCGATCCCGGCATCGCCGGCGTCGCGGCGGAAACCGGCGCGGGCCTCATCCTGATGCATACGGGCCGGGAACGGGAGAAGGACCCGGACGTCATCGCCGATCAGGTCGCTTTTCTGAAGCGTTCGCTGGAGATCGCCCGGAGCGCCGGTGTCGGTGACGAACAGATCATGCTCGACCCGGGGTTCGGCTTTGCCAAGGAAAGCCCGCCGGACAATTTCGAATTGATAGCCCGGTTCGGTGAACTTCACCGGCTCGGGTTTCCGCTTGCCGTCGGCACATCGCGCAAGCGCTTCATCGGGGCCGTCACCGGCCGGGACACGGATGGACGGGACGCCGGAACCGCCGCGACAAGCGTCATCCTGCGGCTCAAGGGCGCCGCGCTTTTTCGGGTCCACGATGTCGCAATCAATGTGGACGCGCTTGCCGTGACCGATGCTATGCTGGCGCATGAACCAGCCGCGCAGGCCCCAGCCGCTTAGGGATATGACCACCAATGCATGTGATCCGCATGAAAAATTGCGCCTTCTTCGCGCGCCATGGCGTGCTCGACGCGGAGGAAACGCTTGGCCAACGCTTTTATGTCGACGCCGAACTCACCGTCGACGCGCCGGGTGGACTTACCGATGACCGCATCGACGCCACCGTCGATTACGGCGTGGCGTTCGGCGTCATCGAAGAGATCATAACCGGCAGGCGCCGTTTCCTAATCGAGGCGCTGGCATTCGAGGTCGCCAAAGCCTTGTGCGCCCGCTTTCCCGCGATCGCGAGCGCCGCCATTACGGTGCGCAAGCCGAATGCTCCGGTGCCCGGCGTTCTGGATTATGTCGAGGCCACGGTTGTCTGGCCGCAATAAAGTCGCCGCCTGGCTTGGCCTTGGCGGTAATCTGGGCGACCCGCAAACCGCGATGGCGAAGGCGCTCAAGGCGATCGACGCCGATGCCGACACGCAAATCGTCGCGGTTTCCTCCGTTTACCGGACGCCGCCATGGGGCAAGACGGACCAGCCCGATTTCCTCAACGCGGCGGCGGAAGTCGAAACCCGGAGACTTCCCCGGGAATTGCTGACGCTTTGCCTCAATGCAGAGAAATCGCTTAAACGGGTGCGCGCGGAGCGTTGGGGGCCGCGCGTCATCGATATCGATGTCCTGCTTTATGGCGATCTTGCGGTGCATGAGACGGGCCTAGAACTGCCGCATCCGCGCATGGCCGGACGCGCCTTCGTGCTGGCGCCGCTCGCCGAGATCGCACCGGATATCAAGATCGGAGGTGTCGGCGTCTCCCGTCTTCTCGCGGAAGCCGACGCGCAAGGAATAGAACGGGTAACGCCCGACGGTTCGTGGTGGCGAAAATCGGGCCAGACCTGACCTATATCCAGAAAAAATCTTGGGGTGGGGGAGCCAGTCTGCTATGGCGGCTTGACGACGTTGCGATGGAAGCGGCGTCAAAAGGAATGATCAGGAGTGGCGAAATGTTTCCAAAGCGGCTTGCAGACGGCTACCGGGCGTTTCTGGAAAGCCGCTTCGCCAAGGAGCGCGACCGCTACGAGATGCTCGCCGAAATGGGCCAGAAGCCCGAGATCATGGTCATCGGCTGTGTCAATTCGCGCGTTTCGCCCGAGGTGATCTTCGATGCCGCGCCGGGCGAACTTCTGGTGGTGCGCAATGTCGCCAATCTCGTTCCGCCCTATGAGACGGGCAGCGTCACCCAGCATGGCACGAGCGCGGCGCTGGAATTCGGGGTGCAGGCGCTGCGCGTCAAGCATATTGTCGTGCTTGGCCATGCGCATTGCGGCGGCATCCGCGCCTTCGCCGACGAACAGGAGCCGTTGTCGCCGGGCGATTTCATTGGCCGCTGGATGTCGCAGATCGCGCCCGCCGCCCAGAGCCTCGGCCCGCGCCACGAGCATGACCAGGACGAATATCTGCATCGGCTGGAATTCGCCTCCGTCGAACTCAGCCTGAAGAACCTGATGACATTTCCCTGCGTGAGCATCCTTGTCGAACGTGGCAAGCTGCAACTGCATGGCGCCTATTTCGGTGTCGCCAGTGGCCGCTTGCTGGTGCGAGACAACGAGACCGGTATCTTCGAACCGATCGAGGATAATGCCGTCGGGCCGCTTTCGGCGGTGCGCGGCGGCTAGGCAAGCGGCTACCCCATGCGGTTTCTCGGCCTGTGCGGCAGCTTGCGCGCTGCCTCGACCAACAGGGCGCTGCTGGAGGCGTTTCGCCGCCACGGGTTGCCTGAAAACTCGGTGAAAATCTTCGACGATCTCGGTCGCCTGCCGCTCTTCAATCCAGATCATGAGGGCGAGAAAGCGCCGCAAGCCGTGCTCGATCTGGCGCGCATGGTCGGTGTGGCGGACGCCATCATCATCGCGTCGCCGGAATATGCCCATGGCATTCCGGGAGCGTTGAAGAACGCGCTCGACTGGCTGGTGTCGCGTTTTGAAATCCCGGGCAAGCCGGTAATGCTGGTGCATGCCTCCGTCAGGGGCCAGTTCGTGCGCGAACATTTGAGCGAGGTCCTTCGCACGATGTCGACGCGCATTTATGAGGGCAGGGTCTTCGAGGTCCATCTGATCGGGAAATCGGCGGAAGCGGCGGCCGCGACGCTCGATGAAGCATCCCATGTCGAGCGGATTCGCGCGGTGTTGGCCGATTTTTCCGCCTTCATCGCTTCAGGCAAATAGCTGCAGCGGATTGAACGGCGCATGCACAAAATCGCCTCAATTAGGGTCGGAACCAATCGCCGCCAATTCGATTGCCTGCATTGAGGGGACGACCAGAAACAAGGGAGTTCCACCGATGAACAAGATCCTGACCATTGCAACAGTCCTTGCGGCCACGTGTGTTGCCGCGCCATCCTTTGCCGCCGACAACGCCATGGGGAGCGGCTCCGGTTCCAATTCAATGGACAGCACCATGCAGACGCCCAATACAGGTGGTCTGAAGACCGACATGGGCACGACGGCAAGCGTCGGCAACAAATTCGACGAAGCCATTGCGGGAATCCAGTTGAGCAAGGATAGCGCCCGACGCGTCAAGACGATGAGCAAAGTGTCCAGTGTGCATGTGGTCGACGTAGGTCACGGCAGTGTGAAGAAGCAGGCTGCGCTGACCAAGGCGATCGGTGACAACCGGGCTGGTGTCGTAGGTCTGCAGGACGCTATCGACAAGAATGCTTCGCTCAAGGCAAAGCTGCGCGGGAAATCGGTTGATCCGTCCGACGTGGTCGCAACCAAATTGCGCTCCGACGGATCGCTGACGGTCTATGTCGACAAATCAGCCTAGGTGTTGTTTCAGCAGCGTAACTGAACGAGACGCGTCCGTTCCAGGCGGGCGCGTCTCGCTTGCCGTGAATTGGCCTTAATTTGAAGCCTCCTGTTTTGGACTATTTGCGAATACATCTTGACGGGCAGATTACGAGAGGTTCGCGGGATGGCTAGTGAAACGAATTTGATAGTTGAGCCCTTCCGCCAAGCTCTCGCTCAAATGTCAAATTCAAAAAGTCCGCCAGTGTGGGTATATTGCTGTTGGGTTCCTTGCTTCCGATATTTGCACGAGCGCTTCCCCATGACGGATGCAAAAGCCGGTCTCGAAACATTGGCCTGAATTGAAGAGACGAAATTGATGGATCAGAAAGTCACCTCTCCGCAGGTTGGGCAAAAGCGCACCGAGGGTCTCGAAGACCTCATGCAAAAACCCGGTCTGGGCTACCGTGTCGGGCAGGCGATCGTCGATTGGGCCGAGCGGCTGAACCTCAAATATTCGGCGGTCGGCAATCCTCCCGTCCATGACAACGCGACCTTTCCATGGGCAGCCGAAATCGAGGCCGAATGGCATCTGGTGCGTGCCGAACTCGACCGCATCCTGACGCGCAAGGACGAGCTTCCGGGTTTTCACGAAATCGTCGATGAGGTCCGCTCTATCTCGACCGACCGTGACTGGAAAACCTTCGTCATTAGCGGCTATGGCACTGTTTCGGAGGAAGGCATTCGTGCTTGCCCCGAGACGTGGCGCATCCTGCAGAAAATACCCGGCCTGAAGGCTGCGATGTTTTCGATCTTCGAACCGGGCAAGCATCTGAAGCCGCATCGCGGACCTTACAATGGCGTGCTGAGGCTGCATCTGGGCCTGCGGGTGCCGGCGGAGCCCGACAAGATCGCCATACGCGTTCTCGATCGGGTGTGCCATTGGGAAGAAGGCAAGGTGCTGATTTTCGACGACGCCTACGAGCACGAAGCCTGGAACCACTCGGGCGAAACGCGCGTGGTTCTCTTCGTCGATTTCGCCAAGCCGACGCGGTTTCCCGCCAGCCTGACCAATTGGCTGCTGCTCAATCTTGCGCCGTTCACGCCGTTCGTGCGTGAAGGCTACAAGGCGCAGAAAAAGTGGGAGAAATTATTCTTCGCCGGCAAGGAACATTGATCTGAAATTTCGGGCGGTGTCAGTCGCCGGTAGGGCGGTCGGGATCGGTTTCAACGGCGTCCTGATCATCCCCATTTTCCGTCACGGCGGCGGGCTTTTTCCGCTTGAGCCGAACGACGTTTACCTCGCGGCTGCCCTTCTCGCTAAGAAGCTCCGGACCGTGAGTTTTTTGACATCTCCATCCAGTGCATAGCCGGCTTTTTCCAGGCGTTTCGCCAGCACCGGCCGCAACGGCTTGTCGCCTAGCCACACCACGGCGGCGGGCAAGGTGATCAATTGTCGGAAATAAGGAACCTCCGGCTCGAGAAGTACGAGGTCTGGCGCTGCCAGCCGGAAATTCCCGATCCACTGCCTGTCCCCGACAATCGTGGCGACGGGGCCGTCCTTTTTGAGCAAACCATAGAAGGCTCGATAGTCCAGCCGCACCGAACGTGAGGCGCCTTCGCCGCCGATGGCCTGGATGTACCAGGTCGCCGGTATGATCACGAGCGCAAAAACCGCGCCAATGCTGGCCAGGAAATACTGGATTTTCCGGCCCTGGAGCTCAAAGGATCTCGGCGCGCATCGCGGCATAGGCCGGTAAAAGGAACAGGAGAGGGATCAACCAGCGGTCGCGTACGCCTGTTGTGCCGCTGACCACGATCAGGAAAAGGGTAATTATCAGCGAGAAAAGCAGCGACCGTCCGATGAATTGTTCCGCTGGCTTGGCAGCCCGCAGCCAGGCGAGAGGTTCAAGCCGCTCGACAGCGAAGGCGATGACGATCAGAGCGACAGGCAAAATGGCGAAATCGAAGATCGCGACTAAAAAGTCCCAAATTCCGGTCAGCCAGATCTGCAGGCTATTTCCGCTCGAACGATCTATCTTGAACTTGTGGGCGTGGCCCAGAAGGGAATGTGAGTGTTCAAGGCTCCAGATTGCACTGGGCAGGAGCACGAGGATTGCCATGCCGGCGCTCAGCACAAGCCATCGATTTAAGATCGCGGGGCGATAGACCGGCACGGATAGGGATGCCGCGAGCAGGGCTGCGAGAAAAAGCGCGTCATTGTACTTGCCCAGGATTGCCAGGCCGGCAGAGACCCCAAAAAAGATATAGCGCAGAGCGGTCTGCTTTTCGAAAAGCAGAACCAGTGCAAGGACCATCATCGCCGAGAAGGCCAACGCAGCGATGGAGTTGGTCAGCGCGTGTTGCGATTCCCAAAGAATTTGCGGGATCGTGAACAGGCCCAGCGTGGCTGCAGCCGCAGTCCGACGCGGATATCCCAGTTTTCGCACCGAAGCCGCCACGCAAACCACTGCAAGGAACAGCACCAGATATTTGACGATCTTCAGGGAAAGAATGGTTGTGCCGAAAACCTGTGCGCCAAGTGTATTCAGCCAGCCGTACAGCGGCGGTTGCGAACCGCCATACCCCATCCAGAAATGAGGCAGGTAGATCAGTTGCTCGGCGTCATCGATGCTGACGCCTGTTCCGGCGAAATGACTGACCACGGGCAGGGTGAGCGTCTGGAACAGGTAATGCAATGCGATGAATGCGGTCGCCGCATTGAACAGCCCGAATTTCGCTTCTCCGAGCCACTCGCCGATCCTGAGCAGAAAGGTCCCCAATGCGCCGCCCCGTCATCCCGATCCGCCCGCTAGCACGGCGGCATCGGGCCGACAACACATGCGGCCGCAGATGCCGGATTGTGGTTGGCGACCGCTTTTATCCCCGCATTTTCTCACCAGAGGGATCGAATAGCGGCTCGATATTGATGCGCGCCGGACGTCGGTGGCCGAGGATTTCGATCTCGAACAGGTGAGAGCTTTCGTCTTCCGCCAGCGCCGCCGGGACATAGCCCTGCGCCATCGACTTGCCGACATAATGCGCGTAGCCGCCCGACGTGACCCAGCCGACGACTCGCCATTCGCCGTCGCTGATGCCCCTGACGGCGGCGGCGTCCTCTTCGGCCTCCGAAATCCGACTCTCCTTACCGGATGCATCGAACCGCGGCGCGCCGAAGCCATGCGGCTTTTCGATCGTGCCGTAATCGGTCCCGTTCACCTTGGCCCAGATCGGCTCGTCGCCCATCACGTCGGCGTCGAGCGCGTCGACCACGAAGGAGACGCGGCGCAGCCTCGGCCCTTCGGCCTGCTCCCTGGCGGCGGCGTCGCGGCCGACAAAATCGTTCTTCTCCATCTTGATGAAGCGGTCCATCCCGCCTTCGAACGGGCCGTAGATCGGACGCAGTTCGCGGAACCAGGTCGGGAAGTTCTTTTCCAGCCGCATGGAGAGGAGGGCACGCATGCCGAAATCGGCGATGCCGAATTCTTGGCCCGCTTCCTTGATCGCCTTGTAGACCAGCCGTTCATAGGCCGGCTGCATCCAGATTTCGTAGCCAAGATCGCCGGTATAGGTAATGCGGTTGACGATGCAGGGCGCCCCGCCGACCGCCATTTCGCGATAATCCATGAAGCGGAAGGCTTTTGAAGACACGTCGACATCCACAAGCTTCTGCAGCAACGCCTGCGATTTCGGTCCGGCGATTGACAGGCCGACCAGCGTCATGTCGAAGCGGTGCAGCCGCACCGAGCCGTCCTTCGGCAGATGCTTTTCGAACCAGCGCATGTGGTATTTCGCGGCCGCGGAGGAGCCCCAGATCATGAAGCGCTCGTCGCCCGCCTTGGCGATGGTGAAATCGCCGATCAGCTTGCCGAACTCATTGAGCATCGGGGTCAGCGTTATCCGACCTTTTTTCGGCATGCGGTTGGTCATGAGCCGGTTGAGGAATTCTTCCGCGCCCGGGCCAGAGACCTCATATTTGGCGAAGTTCGCGATCTCGGTGACGCCGACGCGCTCGCGCACGGCCCGCACCTCGTTGCCGACATGCTCGAAATCGTTGGAGCGGCGGAAGGAGACGATATCCTTCGGCTCGCTGCCCCTGGGCGCGAACCAGAGGGGCGTTTCCAGGCCCCAGCTATCGCCCATGACGGCGTTCTGCGCCAGCATTGTGTCGTAGAGCGGAGTCGTCTGTGCCGGCCTTGCGGCAGGCAGTTCCTCATTGGGAAAGCGGATGGAGAAGCGGCGCGAATAGTTCTCGCGTACCTTGGCGTTGGTGTATCGTAGCGTCGCCCATTCGCCCCAGCGCGCCACGTCCATGCCCCACACGTCGAAGCCGGGATCGCCGTTGACCATCCAGTTCGACAACGCCAGTCCGACGCCGCCGCCCTGTGAGAAGCCGGCCATGACGGCGCAGGCGCACCAGAAATTGGTCAAGCCCTGCACCGGCCCGACCAGCGGATTGCCGTCCGGCGCGAAGGTGAACGGCCCGTTGATGATCTGCTTGATGCCGGCCTTTTCGATGCCGGGAAAATGCCGGAAGCCGACTTCGAGGGAGGGCGCGATGCGGTCGAGGTCGGGCGCCAGCAATTCGTGCCCGAAATCCCACGGCGTGTTGACCGGCGACCACGGCTTGCAGGCCTTCTCGTAGGTGCCGAGCAGAACGCCGTTGCGCTCCTGACGGGTATAGATCTCGCCCTTGAAGTCCATGACCCCGATCATCTCGCGACCGGTCGACTTGTTGAATTCCATCACTTCGGGGATGTCTTCGGTCAGCAGATAGTGGTGCTCCATGGCGAGCACCGGCAGTTCGAGGCCCACCATGCGGCCGATTTCACGGGCCCACAAGCCGCCGCAATTCACCACATGCTCGGCTTTCACCGTGCCTTGCTCGGTCACGACATTCCACATGCCGTCCGCATCCTGCGTCAGTTCCTTGACCGGATTGCGCAGCACGATCTCGGCGCCAAGTTTTTTCGCCGCCTTGGAATAGGCGACCGTGGTGCCGGAAGGGTCAAGATGGCCCTCGACCGGGTCCCACATGGCGCCGACGAAATTGGTCTCGTCCATCAGCGGGAACATCGCCTTGACCTCGGACGGGGTGATCAGCTCCGTATCCATTCCGAGATAACGGCCCTTGGCGTGGGCCAGGCGCAGGAAGTCCATGCGTTCGGGGCTGTCGGCGACCATCGCGCCACCAGTAAGGTGCAACCCGCACGATTGGCCCGACAGTTCTTCCAACTCCTTGTAGAGCTGGACTGTATAGGCCTGAAGCTTGGCGACATTCGGGTCGCCGTTCAGCGTATGGAAGCCGCCGGCCGCATGCCACGACGAGCCGGAAGTCAGCTCCGAACGCTCGATGAGCATGATGTCGGTCCATCCGGCCTTGGCCAGATGGTAGAGAACCGAACAGCCGACGACGCCGCCGCCAATGACGATTGCACGATAGTATGGTTTCATTGTTCTTCCTGTAGTTTGGGCGCGTGGTCTTTACACAGAGCGTCCGGGACCAGCACAAGTTTGCCGGGATAGATCTTGGCGACAAAGTCGGCCTGCGCTTCTCGGATGGCGGAGAGGGGGTAGGTCTTGGAAACGACGGGGCGGATTTCACCCGCCTCGACGTAGCGGACAAGCTTCTCGAGGATCTCCATGGGCTGCCAGGTTGCACCCTTCAGCGTCCAGTCGTTGAGGTAGACATCGCGAAGATCGAGCTGGACGATTGGCCCTGCGATCGCGCCGGAAACGACGTAGCGACCGCCACGCTTCAAGCAGGCGAGGAGGGCTGACCATCCCTGGCCGCCGACGAGATCGACGATAACGTCGACGTTGGTGCGACCAATTGCTGCCGCGGCATCCTCGTCCCGCGCGATCAGACGGTCGGCTCCGATGCGCTCCAGGAATTCGTGCTTGGGCCTTGCCGCGATCGCCGTCACGTGCGCGCCGCGGCGTTTTGCCAGTTGCACCGCGGCCGAGCCGACGCCGCCGGACGCGCCGACGACGAGCACGCGATCGCCGGATAGGACGCCGATCCGGTCCAGCATGTTCTCCGCGGTTGATCCGGCGCAGGGGATCGAGGCCAGTTCGATATCGGTCCAGCCACACTCTACCGGAACGACCATTTTCGCCGGCATCGCGACATAGTCGGCGAAGCCTCCGTCCATCTCCGAACCGACAGTGACAGTCACGAGGCCCTCGGCGGCGTCGCCCGCCGGCTGCATGGTGCGCACGAGTATGCGCCGGCCGATCAGGCTTCGGTCGACGGCGGCGCCCGTGAGGACAACCCGGCCGCAGATATCCGCTCCCTGGATGCGAGGAAATGCGAGGGGCACACCCGCCCAGCCGCCATCGTCAGCCGTCGCCCCGGCTGCGCTTGCCGCCGTGTCCCCGGTCACGGCTTTGGAATACCAGCCCGTTCGCGTGTTGATGTCGGTATTGTTGACGGCGGCCGCGCCGACCCTGATCAGCACATCGTCCTCACCGCACTCTGGCACCGGCCAATCGTGGCGCAGTTCGAGTTTGTCCGGCCCTCCATGGCCGGTCAGGATCACGGCCTGCATGGTCGACGGCAGCGTCATGACGCGTCAAAAATCCGTCGGAGCGCCGCCTTCGGCGATGCGACGGGCGACGAACGCGTTCAGTTCTTCCTCGATGGCCCGGTCGATGTAGGGCTTTTCGTAGCTCGCAAGGCGCTCTTTCCAGACGCGGTTGGCCCGCTCGACGGCGGTCGGCGATCCAGCCTGCTCCCAGCTTTCGAAATTGCGCCAGTCCGACAGGATTGGCGGATAGAAGGCCGTCTTGTAGCGGTCCTGGGTGTGCTGGGTGCCGAAAAAATGCCCTCCCGGGCCGACCGAGCGGATCGCCTCGAAACCGAGCGCGTCTTCCGACAGGTCGAGCGGCGTGAGGAATTCCGCGACCATCTGCAGGAGGTCGATGTCGAGAATCATCTTTTCGTAGGAACAGCGCAGCCCGCCTTCCAGCCAGCCGGCCCCGTGCATCAGGAAATTACCGCCGCCCTGCATGGCGCCCCACAGCGAAAAGACGCTTTCATAGGCGGCTTGCGCATCCACCGCGTTGGCCGCGCACACGTTGGAGGTGCGGTAGGGCAAATTATAGCGGCGCGCCAACTGGCCGCCGACCATCTGCGCCTTCATGTATTCCGGCGTTCCGAAGGCGGGCGCGCCCGATTTCATGTCCACGTTGGACGTGAAGCCACCATAGCCGACCGGCGCGCCCTTCTTCACCATCTGCGTAAAGGCGATGCCCGAAAGCGCCTCGGCGTTCTGCTGCACGAGCGCACCGGCAATCGTCACCGGCGCCATCGCGCCCGACAGGGTGAACGGCGTCACCACCACGATCTGGCCGTTGCCCGACATCTGGATGATGCCTTCCATCATCGGAACGTCGAGTTTCAGCGGCGAGTTGGTGTTGATGATCGTGAAACAGGACGGCTCGTCCTGAAGCTGTTCGCGGCTGATGCCGCGCGCGATGCGGGCGATCTCGATGCCGTCGACATTGCGCTCCTTGCCCAGCGAGTAGATGTGGAACGCCTTGTCGGTCAGCGTGGCGAGGTCGCGAATGCATTCGAGATGGCGGATCGACGGATGGATGTCGATCGGCTCGACGGGATAGCCGCCGGTGCACTGAAGGATGTTGTGCATCTGCGCGAGCTTGAGAAAATTGCGGAAATCGACCTGGTTGCCGGGCCGGCGGCCATTGTCCATATCGGAGCAATTGGGCGCGGATGCCATCTGGGCGAAGATGACGTTGTTGCCGCCGAAGCGCACATTATGTTCGGGATTGCGCGCATGAAGCGTGAACTCGGCCGGAGCGTGCCCGACATATTCCAGGATCATGTCGGGATCGAAATGGACGCGTTCGGAGCCGTTGCGCACGTCGGCCCCGGCCTCCTTCATGATGCGGCGCGCATCGTCGTGCAGCACCTCGACGCCGATCTCCTTCAGCACCTTCAATGAGGCGAGATGGATGGACTCCAGTTCGTCTTCGGACACCATATTCGTCGGCGCGAAGGGTATCTTGAGCTGGCGAAAGGGAGGCTGTTCGAATGCGCTGCCGCCGCCGGCGCGCTTGCCGGCCCGGCCTCCGCGACGCGAACGTTCCGTGACCGGCAGGGTTTCGGCTGGCTCAAGCCCTTCAGGCATGCATCACTCCACAAAAATGCGATTCCACGCGCGCATAATGGACCGGGGGTCAGACAGCGGTAGTGAAGGCGGCGACCAGAAGCGCGAAGGAAGCGACATAAGCCTTTCAACCAGCGACGGATTGCGGGGTGGTTGGCCGCGGTCGCCGGCAGGGCCAAGGCATTCGCATTTCAAAATGAATTACCACGGGTGGACTTTCGGTCCCAAGCCTCTATCCATTGCGGAGGAGGCTCGACGGAACATGCTGGTAGCGAGAAAAATAGTCATCGATGACATCTATGTGCCGACGGCGCGCAAGAAGACGCTGCACCCGGAGACCGTGCGCGTCCTGGCCGAAGATATTCTGGAGAACGGCCTGAAAGCGCCGATCCGTGTTCGCCATGACGGGAAACGCTACATTCTGGTCGAAGGCCTGCATCGCATGGAAGCCGCCAGATGGCTCGGAGAAAGCGATATCGACGCCTACCTTGTGCAGGCTCAGAAACACTAGGCGATAGCGCCGGCATAAAGGAAAAGCTGTTAAATTTGATAGCGAGCCGTCACGACGCCTTCAGGATCATGACCATTTGAGCGGCGAGCACGCCAAGGATGCCGCCGCCGGCCTTTATCATGGCGTCCCAAAGTCTGGCGTGCCGATCCGGCGTCAGAATTTGCAAGGCCTCTATTCCGAAGGCCGAAACAGCCAGCAGGCAAAGTACGAGAAGCCAGCGCCGCTTGTAGCCGAACCCGAGAAAGAGCCCGGCGACAAGAAAGGCAACGAACCGGTCGAGATCCGGACCATAACCGAGATGCGGGCGCAGCCCGATCGGCGAAACCGTGACGATAATGATGGCGGCAAACAAAAACCACCCGGCAATCTGGCATATTGTTCGGAGCATGCACCGCTCCCAGACGGTTATGGTTGTGACGCCGGTGTGACCCATCCGGTGACGGTCTATCGGTCACCGCCCACCGATCGATCTCTTGCTCGTGCCTCGTTCGAGGATGAGAAGATGCTGGTACGCCCAAGGGGAATCGAACCCCTGTTTGCGCCGTGAAAGGGCGCCGTCCTAACCGCTAGACGATGGGCGCGCGGCAGGCAGCTTATAGTGAGCCGCATTACCTCCGGCAACCCCTTCCTCCGCCCATTTGACGTATTTTTCAGGAATGCCGTCGAGGTTGGATCAGACTCGCGTTTTTACACGGACCTGTTAGCTGCGATGCCTCCGCCTTCTGCATCGCCAGTTCCAGTCACGTTCGGGTCCGATATCGATATGCACCGACTTCGTATGGCAATAAGTGCCGACGCCGCCGCGCCCCGGCATGGAGCGGGCATAGCTGGCGAGGTCCCATTTGCTGACGCCCGGCAATTGCACATCGGCGGCGGCACAGTACATGTGAAGTGAATTCAGCGCGCCATGCGCCGCCGCATTGTGGACCGGGCTACGGAAGCCTGAGGTTATGACGAGCTTCCTCCCGTAATGTTGTTCGACCTGCTTCAAAACAGCTAGCAGAGCCGGCTTAAGGCAGGCCGTATCGACCGTTTCCCGCTGCAACAACATGCCGTTGGGATCAAGGCGCGCCATGCCGGCCGCCGAGGCCAGCTCGTCCGGGGGCGCGGCATCCTCGTTGATGTCGACATCATTGTTGTCGCCGATGCCCGACCTGCGCGTGATCTCGAACAGTGACCCATCACTTCGCACGCCAGGCAATGCGTCCGAGCCGGTGAGCGAGTGGAGAGGCTCCGATTTTTCGGCAGACGCCAATCTGACGATGGGTTGGGCCGGCTCGCTGTTTTGGATCATCGGTGCCGATTGTGCTTCGGCCGTCATGGGCGCCGCATGCGCGCCTCCCAAAGGCGCCGGAGTAGATTTGAGGTTTTGTGGAGATCCAAAGAGGGTGGCGAAGAAGCCGCGCTTCTGGAGCGTTGTTTCGGGCGCCGCCGTGCGGGTATCGGCGAAGGCTGTTGCGGAAGCCGTATCGACAACCGCCGGTTGGCCGGTTCCGGAATCCGCGAAAGGCTCCGCCGGACGGGGCGCCGGCGTGGGTTCCGGGATTTTGTTCGTCGGAATTTGCCCGGCCGAAACGGGCGTCACATCCTCGTTGCCGGCGGTTTGCGCCGGCGTCGAGTTCGCAGCTATCGCGAAGGGCGCGGCCGGGCTTTCCGTCGGAACATAGGCGACCTCCTGGGGCAGGAGAGGGAAATCGCCTGCATCCTCCGCCGCTGTATTGATTGCCGGAGAAGTTTGCGGGGTGACAGCCGCCGGGGCAGCCGCGTCATCAGAATGCGCGGCATCTGAAGGCTGTCCCGGGCTCGATCCGGTTTGGGTGGCGGCAACCTCCGCCATCATCGCTGGAACCGTCGTATCCGACAGCGCCCCCGAACCATTGCTTCCAGACAACGCGGTCTGAAGGCTGGGATCGTTGGTCATGCAGGAAGCGGCGGCGATCGAGAGCAACGCGGCGAAGGCAGCGTTCAATATTCGATTCGAGCGTCGCCGCGTGCTTGCCCTCAAAATACCCCCCATGCAGTGCCCACTCTTTTGGCGTCGCGATATTGTCGCGGCTTATTTTCCGGGCCAAAGCCGATCGCACAGGCATTTCGCCAAGCGCTGACGAAAGAACCGACCGGGTCGGCAACTTGCGGTCCAACCATTTGATGGTCAAGCAGTTTTGGGAACGAATGTTGCCGAAGAGCAACGCTTTCTCGTCACTGATTGTGACAGGTCAGACACGAACCGTGACATAAGCGCCCGGCGCGTTGCCGAGTGTCTTGCGCTTCTTTCCCGGCTTGCGCGCGGCGACCCGTTCATTGCCGTGGCGTTCGATCCAGGACTGCCAGTAGGGCCACCACGAACCGGGGTGCTCGTCTGCCTTTTCCAGCCAGTCTTCCAGCAGACCGTCCGGTTTCGCACCGGTCCAATACTGATATTTCTTCATCGCCGGGGGATTGACGACTCCCGCGATGTGGCCTGAGCCGGCAACGACGAACTCCACGTCGCCGCCAAAATACCGGCTGCCGAAGAAGACCGAGCGCAGCGGCGCGATATGATCTTCCCGCGATGCCTGGTTGAAGACTGGAATTTTGACGTCTGCCAGCGACAGGGTCTTGCCGGCGAGCGTCATCGTCCCGCCGGTCAGGTTGTTCTCCAGATAGCAGTTGCGCAGATAATAGGAATGGTTGGCGGCGCTCATGCGGGTCGAATCAGCGTTCCAGTAGAGCAGGTCGAAGGGCAGGGGTTCCTTGCCGCGCATGTAATTATTGACCACGTATGGCCAGATCAGGTCGCCCGAGCGCAGCATGTTGAAGGCCGTCGCCATCTTGGTTCCCTCGAGATAGCCTTTTTCACCCATCGATCTTTCCAGCGCGGATATCTGGTCTTCATCGACGAAGACTTTCAAATCCCCGGCGTAGGTGAAATCGACCTGCGTGGTGAAAAAAGTGACCGTCTTGATGCGGTCGTCACCTTCCTGAGCGAACAGGGCCAACGCCGCGGCCAGCAGCGTTCCACCGACGCAATAACCGATCGCGTTGATCTCCCTGACGCCGGTCTCGTCCTCGACCGTGTCGAGGGCGAAGCGCAGTCCTTCCTCTATATACGCCTCCCAATCCTTGCGTCCGTGGCGTTCGTCGGGATTGACCCAGGAGATGACGAATACGGTGTGACCCTGTTCCACCGCCCAGCGGATGAAGGATTTGTTCGGATTGAGGTCGAGGATGTAGAACTTGTTGATCCATGGGGGGCAAATCAACAGCGGGCGCTTGAGGACGGTGTCCGTCGCCGGTTCGTACTGGATGATTTCCGCCAGTTCGCTGCGTGCAACGACTTTTCCCGGCGTCATGGCGAGGTTCTTGCCGATGGCGAATTTGGAGTAGTCCGCCTGCCTCAATTTGAGGTCGCCCTTGCCGGCGACGATGTCCTCGGAAAGCATCTTCATGCCGCGCACGAGGTTTTCACCGTTGCTGGCCACCGTTTCACGAAAAAGCTCGGGATTGGTCAGGATGAAATTGGAGGGCGAGATCGCATTGGCGACCTGCTTCACGTAGAAGCCCGCCTTGTGGCGGGTATGCTCGTCAAGGCCGTCCGCGTGCTCGACCAGATCGTTCGCCCAGCGCGCCGTCACGAGATAGGTCTGCCTGAGAAAGTCGAAGAAGGCGTTGCGGCCCCATTCCGGGTCCTGAAAGCGCTTGTCGCCGCGCTCGGGCGCAATCTTATCTTCCGCGCCGTCCACGGGACCTTCCCCCATGCGGCGCAGGGCGCCCGACCAGACCGCCATATATCCGGAGAAAAGCCGCGTCTGCGCTTCCAGCGCGCGTTGCGGATCCGAAAGCCAGTATTCGGACAGCTTCGAAAACGTCTTGACCATGTCGGCGACCGGTTCGGCCACGACATCGTGCGTGGTCCCTTCCTCGCGCGGCTTCAGCCAGGCGGACGCGGCCTTTCCAGCCTCCTCGACCATGCGCGCCAGGTTGACGGCGAAAAGATCCGGGTCCTTGATGAGGAACTGGTCGACGGAGGACGCGAAGTTTTTTTCGCTACCGGCCTCTTTCTTCTTGTCCGTCATCGCCGCACTACTCCTCCGGGATATCTCGAACGTTTCATTCGGCGTTTTGTTGACATAATATCATGTGAGTTCGACTTGGGTCCAATCCGAAACCCCAAGCGATGGCAAGGAATATAGGATGACCTTTGGAGGGGTTAAGGGGGCCAACCGTCGCGCATTGCCGGTTGCCGTATTAACAGCGGCATTGTGTGTGCCGCTGCTGACAGCATGCGCCTCGGACAACGCTATAGAAGACGTCGTGCCCCATGCCGCTTCCGACGGCATCTATGGCGGTCCTCGCGATACCGGCAAGTTTCCCAACTTGAATATCCCCCAAAAGGGCGAAACATCGCAATTCACGACGGCTGAAGTGACCGCGAAGACCAAGGAATTGGATGCGGCCAAAACCCAATTGGCTGCAAAGCCGGTTGCCACGACCGCAACGAGTGCGGATGCCGCGCACATGCGCCAACTTGGCAAATCCAACGCCCAGGATGTGCTGAAGGACATCGAGGCGCAGTGACGCCTTCGCGAATTGGGTGTATATCGCCGCCATCCGCCTGACTGATACCGCACCGGAAACACCATGGAAGAATTTCACAAGGTCCGCCGTCTGCCGCCCTATGTGTTCGAACAGGTCAATCGCCTGAAGGCGAGCGCCCGTTCCAAGGGCGCCGACATCATCGATCTCGGCATGGGCAATCCGGATCTTCCGACGCCAAAGGCGATCGTCGACAAGCTGTGCGACGTCGTGCGCGATCCGCGCACGCATCGCTATTCCTCATCGCGCGGCATCCCTGGTCTGAGGCGGGCGCAGGCCAGCTATTATGCCCGCCGCTTCGGCGTGAAAGTCGATCCGGAGAGCCAGGTCATCGCGACGCTCGGCTCCAAGGAAGGCTTCGCCAACATGGCGCAGGCCATCACCGCGCCGGGCGACGTGGTCATCTGCCCCAATCCGACCTATCCGATCCATGCTTTCGGCTTCATCATGTCGGGCGGCGTTATCCGCTCGATCCAGGCCGAGCCCGATTTCGGGCTTCATCGCGGCGCTTGAGCGCGCGGTAAAGCATTCCATTCCCAAGCCGCTGGCGCTGATCCTCAACTATCCATCCAACCCCACGGCGCATGTCGCCACGCTGGATTTCTACAAGGACATCGTCGCCTACGCAAAAAAGAACGACATCATCCTGTTGTCCGACCTCGCCTATGCCGAAATCTATTTCGATGGCGCGCCGCCGCCCTCCATCCTGCAGGTGCCCGGCGCCATGGACGTCGCGGTGGAATTCACGTCGATGTCGAAAACCTTTTCCATGCCGGGGTGGCGCATGGGCTTCGCCGTCGGCAACGAAAGGCTGATTTCGGCGCTGACGAGGGTGAAGTCCTACCTCGATTACGGCGCCTTCACGCCGATCCAGGTCGCCGCGGCCGCGGCTCTCAACGGGGACGGTGGCGACATCGCCGAAGTGCGCGACATCTATCGCCGCCGTCGCGATATCATGGTCGACACCTTCGGCCGCGCCGGCTGGACCGTTCCGGCGCCGGCCGCGACGATGTTCGCATGGGCTCCCATTCCCGAGCCGTTCAAGGCATTGGGTTCGCTCGAATTCTCGAAGCTTCTCATCGAGAAAGCCGATGTGGCCGTGGCGCCGGGCATCGGCTTCGGCGAACATGGCGACGATTTCGTTCGCATCGCCCTTGTCGAGAACGAACACCGGATTCGGCAGGCCGCGCGCAACATCAAGCGCTTCCTGGCGTCGTCCGCGAACACGCCCGATAACGTCATCTCGCTCAGCGCCCGTCGCTGATCGCATTTTCAGCCTGAATTCGTAAGTCTGGGGGGCCTCTTTATGGCCGAAGCGTTGCGTGTTGGAATTGCCGGCCTGGGAACGGTCGGCGCGTCCGTCGTCCGGGTTCTTCACGAAAAGGCCGAGGAGCTTACCCGCCAATGCGGCCGCGATATCCGGGTCGCGGCGGTGTCGGCCCGCGACCGGACCCGTGAGCGCGGCATCTCGCTCGGCGAGGCCAAATGGTTCGACGATCCGGTGGCGCTGGCGAAATCGACGGATATCGACATTTTCGTCGAGTTGATCGGCGGCGAGGAAGGCATCGCCCGCAGTAGCGTTCGCGCCGCGCTGGAGGCCGGCCATCACGTCGTCACGGCCAACAAGGCGTTGCTTGCCCGCCATGGTGTGGCGCTTGCCGAGATCGCCGAGAAGAAAGGCGTGCTCCTCAACTACGAGGCGGCGGTGGCCGGCGGCATTCCCGTCATCAAGACGTTGCGCGAGGCGCTGGCCGGCAATTCGGTCGAGCGCATCTTCGGCATCCTCAACGGCACCGCCAATTATATATTGACGCGAATGGAGGCGGAGGGCCTGTCCTTCGACGCCTGCCTGAAGGACGCGCAAAGGCTCGGATACGCTGAAGCCGACCCGACCTTCGACATCGAAGGCCACGACACCGCGCACAAGCTGGCGATCCTCACCAGCCTGGCGTTCGGCTGCAAGGTCTCCGCCGGCGATATCTACATGGAGGGTATCTCCAACATCAGTCAGGCCGATATCCAGGCGGCGGGCGAACTCGGCTACCGGATCAAGCTGCTTGGCGTCGCGCAGATGACGGAGACCGGTATCGAACAGCGCGTGCACCCGACCATGGTCCCGACGGCGTCGGTGATCGCGCAGGTGCATGGCGTCACCAACGCCGTCGCCATCGAGACCGACATTCTGGGCGAGCTGCTGCTTTCCGGCCCGGGCGCCGGTGGTGGCGCGACGGCGTCGGCTGTGGTTGGCGACATTGCCGATATCGCCAAGAGCCGGCCGGGTTTCCAGCACGGCCCGGTGTTCGGGCGTCCTGCGAAGGAGCTGAAGCCGTACCGCAAGGCAAGGATGCGCGCTCATGCCGGCGGCTATTTCATCCGGCTGACCGTGCACGACCGGTTGGGCGTGTTCGCCGCCATCGCCAAGCGCATGGCCGACAGCCAGATATCGCTGGAATTGATTGTCCAGCATGCCGGCGGCGAGGAAGCCGAATCGCGCAAGACCGTTATTCTAGTGACCCATGAGACAACCGAGGCGGCGGTGCGCCGGGCGGTCGAGGGCATCACCAAGGACGGCCATCTGATCGACAAGCCGCAGGTCATCCGCATCGAGCGGGCAGGGTAGGGGCGGTGTCGGTGATATAGCCCTGCCATGAAACCGCCATGGCGGCTTGATCGCGCCGTTGAATTCAGCCCGGTCAGACCGGAGCGAGAACGTTTTCACCCGAAGGCCGAGCGCGAAATCAACGATCCGAGGGCCTTCCCTCAATAAAATTTTGCTGCGCCGCCTTTGCTCTCTGCTAGATTGCCGCTTCCTGAGCGGGGCATATCGCGTGCAGAAATCAACCGACATTAAACTGGATGACCGCGAGGCGCCTGATGCGGACGCGCGACTGGCGGCAATCGTGGAATTGTCATTCGACGCCATCATCAGCAAGGATCTGAACAGCATCGTCACGACATGGAACGCGGCAGCCGAGCGATTGTTTGGCTATAAAGCAGACGAGATGATCGGCCAGTCCATTCTGAAGCTCATTCCCGCTTCGCGCCAAAACGAGGAAACCGATATCATCGAACGGGTCCGGCACGGCGAGCGCGTCGAGACGTTCGAGACGATACGGATGCGCAAGGACGGAAGTCATGTTCCGGTTTCGCTGACGGTGTCGCCGATCAAGAACAGTGCGGGCATCATCGTCGGCGCATCGAAGATCGCGAGGGATATTTCCGCTGCAAAGGAAAGCGAGCGCCGTATCAAGGTCTTGATGCGGGAGGTGAACCACCGCGTCAAGAATCAGTTTGCCGTGATCGTCTCAATGGTACGGGAAACGGCCAAGCGAGCGTCCAACCCGCAAGATTTCGAGATTCAGGTGCGGGAACGCATCATGGCGCTTTCGAGATCCCATGATCTGCTCGTCGCTTCGGAATGGGAAGGAACAAGCCTCTTCGATCTGATAGAGGAGCATTTGAAGCCTTTCGGCCGCGAAGCGCAGGTGACGCTCTCCGGTCCGCTTTCCACCCTTTTGCCGAACGCCGTTCAATATCTCGGAATCGCCTTCCATGAGTTGGGCACCAATTCCGCGAAATATGGAGCGCTTTCGGACGATGCGGGCCGCGTTGCCGTGACGTGGGAGATTATTGACCGTGCGTCGGGCAAGCGCGAATTTTCGATGGTGTGGGACGAGACGTACATCGGCAACGGGAGCAAGGATAGCGGCAGGAGGGGTTTCGGCAGCATCGTTCTCCAGAGGGTAACCCCCGTCGCCGTTAGCGGAACGGCGGAACTGGAACGCCTGCCCGGTCATGTAAGATGGTCGCTTTCGGCGCCGGCGGAATTCGTTCTCGTTCAAGCCGGCGATCACTCCGAGGACGAGGTTGTCGACCCGACCGTATTGTGAAAACGCAAAGTCGATCGAACCAGTCAGCTCGCCAAGGGTAGCGCCTCTCCGCGACCAACCGATTCCGCCGACTTTATGAAGGCCCGATGCAGGGTCTGGACCGTACGTTCCATCTCCTCTGTCGCCACCAGAAACTGGACGTCGACATTGCGGCCCGTCTCGAGGGCGGCGAGAGGCTGGATGCCGGCGTCGGCAAAAGCGGTCAGTCCCCGCATCATCACGTTCAGCCCCGCCAGATCGCGGCCGATGACCGAAACCATGCCGGCGCGGCGCGCCGTCACGCGCGCCGAGGGGTAGCGTTCGGCGAGGTCCCGTTCGACACGGCGAACCGACTTCAGCGTGGCCTCAACGTGGTGCACGATCGAATTGGCGTTTGAGGTTTTGGAGACGATGCGCACGCGATGGCGCGTCAGCACCTCCAGGATCGCGGCGTCGTATCCCTTGACGCCGACCATGTCCTGCTCGAACAGTTCGAGTATCGTCACCGGCAGGCCCGTCACCATCTCCACGTCCGGCTCCGTCGCCGGCTCGGCGTCGATCAACGTGCCCGGATCCTCGGGCTCGAAGGCATTGGCGACGCGCAGCGGCACGCCCGCCTGGCGCAGCTTCTTGGCGGCTTTGGGATGGATGGCTTCCATGCCCATGTTGGAAAGCTGGTCGGCGACGTCGTAGTTCGTGCGTCCGATCTTGCGCACGGCCTTTATCCCCACCAGCCGCGGATCAGCGCTGGAGAGATGGAATTCCTTGTGGATGATCGCCTCGCGCGCGCCGGTAATCGCGGCGATGGTGGCGAATGTCACTTCAGAATAGCCGCGATCGAATTCGCGCATCAGTCCCTCGCGGCACTGGGCGTAACCGGTCACGATCGGCAGTTCGCGCGACAGGTCGATCTCGGCGAAGGCCCGGGTGATGCGCTCGTTCAAATCGGGCTGCGTCTCGTCGCGCCAGCCGGACAAATCGATGAAGCGCGCATTGACGCCCCGGCGGCGCAGCAGCAACGCCAGATTGTTGGCCGAGTGAGCCTCGCCCAGCGCCGAAAGCAATTCGCGGATCGTGCGCATATGCTCACCGAGCTGGAAATGGCCATAGGAGCACAATCGCTGCAAATCGATCAGGCAGCCGCGCGCGCCTTCGATGCGCTCGCGCACGAAATCGTCGGCGGCATGGCGGTCGCCGGCGTCGTCGAACATCGCCTCGTTGATGGCGTGCATGGCGCGGTTGACCGCGCTCAACGCTTCCATCCAGCCATGCTCGTTGTCGGCCTGCGAAAACAGGGCATAGACGCCAGGCTCGCCGGATTTCTTGTTCTCCAGAAGCTTGTCGGTGATGCCGCCGAAAGCGGAAACGACGAACACCCGATGATAGAGCGCGTCGTCTTCCCGGTTGCCGACAAGGATCGTCTCGATGAGTTCGCGGGCGCGGCTCATCGATGTTCCTCCGATCTTTTCGACGGTATGCCGGCAATGCGCGGAGACCACGGCGGGGCCGGTGGAGCCCACGCTGTTTCTTTTTTCCTGCTCAGTCATGAATTTTTATGCTGCCCCGCCTACGCCAGTTTTCCGTTGGCGATCTCGATCGCCCGCGGTTCGCCGCGCTCGGCGAGAAAATCCGGACGCGACTTCGGCGCGGCGAACGGTTCCTCGAGTTGGTTCGACATGGCGTTGAAGACGAAGAAGGCGTTGGAGCGTGAGAACGGCGTGATGTTGCCGTTCGAGCCATGCATCGTGTTGCAGTCGAAGAAGACCAGCGTGCCGGCCTTGCCGGTGGCGGCGGTGAGGCCGTGCTCCCCGGCGAGTTTCGTCAGCGCCGCCTGCGAGGGTACGCCCACCTCCTGCTTCTTCAGCGAGGATTTGTGGTTGTCTTCCGGCGTCTCGCCGGCACAGGCGATGAAGTGCTTGTGGGAGCCCGGCATCAGCATCAGCGGACCGTTCAACGCGTCATTGTCCGTCAACAGCAGCGAGGCCGAGACGGCGCGCATGCGCGGCATGCCATCCTCGGCGTGCCATGTCTCGAAATCGGAGTGCCAGTAGAACTCCTTGCCGCTGAAGCCAGGCTTGTAGTTGAGTCGCGACTGGTGCGTGTAGACCTCGTCGCCCAGAAGGAAGCGGGCAACGCCGGAAAACCTGCGGTCGCGCGCCAGTCGGTTGAAGAGCGGGCTCTGCTCCGGCAGCTTGAAGACGGTCCTCACCTCGTCCGAGTCTGGCTCGGTAATGACGCTGTCGGCCATCAATTCCCGTTCACCGTTGCGAAGGGCGGTCGATTCCGCCATCAGCGCTTCGATCTCATCGGCGGAGAAGACATCCTTCATTATCAGGAAGCCGTCACGGTCGAACTGGTCGGCCTGCTGGGCGGTGATCGGCGCATCCGGGCGCCACTGGCTCCACACGACCTTGTCCTGGCGGGGGAGCCACTTCTCTTCAGGCAGCCTTGAAGGATAGGGGTCCTGTGTTCGGTCTTTCCGGGCTGACATAACTGTCATTGGAAATCTCCTTTCATTGGTGTGGTCCGCGCGCCGCGCGCAAAGATATTCTTCGGTCTTGTCTTGAGCCGGGCGTGCGTTGAATGGCGCGAAGCCTCAAATGGGCTCCCCTTCGAGCGCGTAGGAGCCGTCTTCCTGATGCACTTCGCGGCCCGTCACCGGGGGATTGAAGCTGCAGGCGACGATCATTTCGGTCTCGCCGCGCAAGATATGCTTGTCGTGCTTGTCGAGGGCGTAAATCACCCCGGGGCGGATCGGATGCACCTCGCCTGTGGCGACATCCTCGACCGAGCCCTTGCCCGAAATGCAATAGACGGCCTCGAAATGGTTCTTGTAGTGGAAGTGGCACTCGGCGCCTTCATAGATGGTCGTGATATGGAAGCTGAAGCCCATATCGTCGTCCTTGAGCAGAAGGCGCGTGCTTTCCCATCCGTCGGAGACGACGCGTCTGCTGGTGGTGTTGGCCTCTTTCAGATCTCTTACAATCATATTGGCTACTCCGCTGCGATTCTGGTGCTGTGAATGCTCTCGGCGACGGCGGCTTCGAGAATGTCGAGGCCACGCGCTAGCGTCTCCCGGTCGATGGTCAACGGGCAAAGCACCTTCACCACCTCGTCATGGGCGCCGGAGGTTTCGATGACGAGCCCTTCCTGGAAGGCGCGGCGGCATATATCGGCGGCCAGTTCGCCCGATCCGACATCGACGCCCAGCATCATGCCGCGGCCCTTGACGTAGGCGCCCGAAACCATCGCGGCAATCTTGCCAAGCCGAGATTCCAGATAGTCGCCGCGCTCGGCGATCGCCGTCTGGAAGGCGTCGTCCGCCCAGAATTTCTCCAGCGCCACGCGCGCCGTCACGAAGGCATGGTTGTTGCCGCGGAAAGTGCCGTTGTGCTCGGCCGGGCCGAAGACATCGTATTGCGGCTTTACCAGCACGGCGGCCAAGGGAAGGCCGTAGCCCGAAAGCGATTTGGCCATGGTGACCAAATCGGGCGAGACCCCCATCTCTTCGAAGGAGAAAAAGCTGCCGGCGCGGCCACAGCCGGCCTGGATGTCGTCGATGATCAACAGTACGTCATGGGCGCGCGCGAGTTCGCCGATGCGGCGCACCCAATCGCGCGAGGCAGCGTTCAGCCCGCCTTCGCCCTGGACGGTCTCGAGCAGAATGGCGGCGGGCTTTTCGACGCCGCTGGACGGTTCCGACAGCATGCGGTCGAGAAATTCGACCGTATCGACCCCGACGCCCATGGCCCCGTCAAAGGGCATACGCGTCACATTGTCGAGCGGCACGCCGGCGCCGGCGCGATGATAGCCGTTGCCGGTCGCCGCCAGTGCACCCAGTGTCACGCCGTGAAAGCCGTTGGTGAAGGCGATGACGTTCTGCCTTCCCGTCACCTTGCGGGCGATCTTCAGCGCCGCCTCGATGGCGTTGGCGCCGGTCGGGCCGGTGAACAGGACGCGGTGGTCCATGTCGCGGGGTCGCAGGATCAGCCGCTCGAAGCTCTTGAGGAACTCGGCCTTGGCGTCGGTGTGCATGTCGAGTCCGTGCGCCACGCCGTCGCGCTCGATATGCCCGATCAGCGCCGCCTTCATGTCCGGGTCGTTATGGCCGTAATTGAGCGTCGAACAGCCGGCGAGAAAATCGATGTAGTCGCGGCCGGATGCGTCGCTGAGCGTCGCTCCCTCGGCTCTCGTGAACACGGTCGGAAAGCTGCGGCAGTAGCTGCGCGCTTCCGATTCGCGTCGCGCAAAGATCTGTTTATCGTCCGTCGTAACGGTCGTCATGAAATTCCCTTCGGGTTGGTTCTTTTGGGGGATAGCGCAGTGTCGGGCGCGCCGGCTCAGGCCGTTTCGCCGTCCCGGGCTTGCCCGCCATTCCGAGCGGCGAGCCACGCGCCGTCCAGGCTGGCCGAGTCATTGGCAAAGTCGATCGTCACCATGTGCTCGGTGGCGTGCCTGCCGTCGAAATGCGCATCCTTGCGGAAATGGGGCTTGTGGCTCAACCGTCCGCCGCGCGCTCTGGCGAGCGACGAGAAAAGCGCCCAGCTCGCCTCGTTGTCGGAGGTGATCGTGGTCTTCAGGCGGGTGACCTCCTGGCAGGCGTCACGTTCAAGCACGGCGGAAAGCAGCTTCTTGCCGACACCCATGCCCTGGACGCTCCTGTCCACGGCGACCTGCCAGACGAACAGCGTGTTCTCAGTCTCGGGGAGAAGATAGCCCGACACCCAGCCCGCCAACGCGCCATTATCCACCCTTTCCGCCGCCACGCAGGTATCGGCGAAATGATCGCATTGGAGCAAATTGCAGTAGAGGGAATTTTCGTCGAGCGTCTCGCAGGAATTGATGAGCCGCCAGATATCCGCGCCGTCTTCGGTGCTTGGAGGGCGATAGATGATTTCGGGTGTTCGTTTGCGCACAAGCTTCAGGTCAGTGATGGCCATTGGTCTCCTCATTGTCGGGCCGGATATTATGATGATCGAAGGATATTTCAACCAGCCAATGAGAATATGGTTCCGAAAATGGCGCAAAGGCACGTGAATGCACGGGTTACGCCGCGAATTTTTATTCGCTAATCAAATGATTTTTTCTCTGCTATCCCTGTCTGATGGCAAGACGCGGCGCAAAACCGCGGTTTCCGATTCGAAAGCCCGGGGGACGGCATGGAAGATCGCACCCAGACCAGCCTGATCGCGCTTCGCCGTATCCTGAGGGCGACGGAATTGAACGCGCGCACGCTGGCGCGCGCGACAGGGCTGACCACGCCGCAATTGATCGTGCTGGAGATCGTCGCGGCCGCCGGCCGCGCCACGCCGAAGGATATATCGGGCAAGGCAGGCGTCGGTCAGGCGACGGCGACCTCGCTGGTCGACAAGCTGGAAGCGCACGATCTCGTCACACGCACCCGTAGCGAGAACGACAGGCGCGTGGTCTGGGTGTCGCCGACGGAGGCCGGGCGAGAGCTCCTCAAATCCGCGCCTGATCCCTTGCAGAAGACATTCTCGGAACAATTCGAAGCGTTGTCCGACTGGGAGCAGGCGATGATCGTGGCGGCGCTCGAACGTGTGGGCGCCATGCTCAACGCGGGCGCGCTCGACGCGGCGCCCTTGCTCGATGTCGGCGCGGTGGATCGCAAGTAGGGCCGGCCGTGCGCCGAGGCCTACACGAAAGGAGGCATGAGCGCGGGTTTGTTCGGCAACAGTCGCGACAGATATGTAGCGCAGGTGTCGGAGATCTGGTCCTCGTCGGCGTGTAGAAAGTCCTCCGGCATGCGCCTGGTTTTGCCGGCGACAGCCGCCAGCGATACTTTGACTGGCTTCGTGACGTTCCCGTCATACTGAAGCGCAACGGAAAAGCTGCCTTCTTCGGCTGCCAGCACCGCGAAGGCTCCGGCATCGAAGGCCTCGCGCTGATCCGTCGCATTGTGGATCCCGGCATGGCTGCGCGGCAGATATCCAAACGTGTCGACGCGCGCACGCACGCCGGGCAGATCCTCAGCAAGAATGCGCTCGACGGTCTGTCCGAGGTCGGTGCCCGACAAACGGATATTGCCGTGTGGGTCGCGCTCCAGCAATTCGGGCGGCACCAGATCCTCCACCAGTGAACGTCCCTGTTTGTCGGATACCCCTTCCGACATCGCCACGATGCAGCACCTGTGACGCGCCAGCACTGCGCGAACGCTCTCGACGAAGCGGCCGCGGTCGAAGGCCCGCTCCGGCACGTACACCAGGTGCGGCGCGCTTTCGGCATCCATTCTCCAGGCAGCGGACGCGGCAGTCAGAAAACCTGCATGGCGTCCCATGACGATCCCGACATAGATACCTGGCAACGATCGAAAATCGAGGTCTGCTCCGGCAAAGGCGCCGGCAACGAATTCCGCTGCGGATATGAAGCCCGGCGTGTGATCGTTCTCGACAAGATCGTTGTCGATCGTCTTCGGCGCGTGAACGCAGGCAATGGCGCCGCCACTCGCGTCAGAAATGATCCGTTGCGTCTCGGCCGTGTCGTTTCCGCCAATATAGATGAAGGCGTCCGCTCCTGCCGCGCGCAGCCCCTTCACTATCGACTCGCAATAGGCTGTGTCCGGTTTATCCCGTGTGCTGCCGAGCGCCGCGCCCGGCGTACGCGCCAGGCGGGCAAGATCGGATCCCGACAAATCGGCAAGCTCGACGAGGTTGCCGTCGCGCAGCCCTCGCACACCATGCCTGGAACCGAAGACCCGGGCGCCGGGATGACGTTCACGGATTGCGGTGAGGGCCCCGGCAAGCGTCTGATTGATCACCGTGGTTGGCCCACCACCTTGCGCGATCACGAATGTTCCGCTCATTGACGGCCTCTCTTCGATAAGCTGCGAGAGCCTGTCACGGCGGCGGATCGGAGGCAACTGGCGCTGTGTCATTCGTTGGCTTTGAAGATCTGGATGGGACTGGCCAGGACCTGCGAGTACGAGGCAAGTCGCGAAGATACGGAGGCGGGAATCAGGCGTCGACTGCGCTAGAGATCGGCAAATGGAGGAAATGGTGCCGGCGGAGAGGATCGAACTCCCGACCTTCGGTTTACAAAACCGCTGCACTACCGCTGTGCTACGCCGGCCCTTGGACACCGGTTTTCGGTGCCTATTCGGTACTTGATCGGATCGCGCGAAGCCTAAGCGCATGATCCGACTCGTCTTTTGACTCCCAGGCCCTCCGATTACAAATCAGGTGCTCTACCAACTGATCTACGAGGGCACTGGTGCGACGCGTATCACAAATGCCGCAACAGTAAAGAGGGTCGCCGGCGCGATTCCGCGACGATGGATTACCGCGTGAGGTGACGCCGCGCCGCATAAAGCGCGATAGCCGCGGCATTGGAAACGTTGAGCGAGCGGATGGCGCCGGGCATGTCGAGGCGGGCGAGGACGCTGACGGTTTCCCGGGTCTTCTGGCGCAGGCCCTTGCCTTCGGCGCCGAGCACGAGCGCGATGCGCTCGCCAGACAGGGACGCCTCCAGTTCAGCCGGCCCTTCCGAATCCAGCCCGATCGTGCTGAAACCAGCTTCGTGCAACTCCCCGAGCGCTTCGGCGAGATTGCGGACCTCGATGAGATCGATGTGTTCGAGCGCGCCCGAAGCGGATTTCGCCAGCACGCCGGATTCCTGTGGGCTGTGACGCGCCGTCGTGATCAACGCGCCGGCGCCCAAGGCAACGGCCGAGCGCATGACGGCGCCGACATTGTGCGGGTCGGTCACCTGGTCGAGCATGATGACCAGCGGCGTGTCGCCAAGCGTCTTGAGCGCCCTGGGCTTCAGCGGTTTGGTCTCTATAAGCACGCCCTGATGGACGGCGTCGCTGCCAAGGATGCGGTCGATCTCCCGGGGCTCGACGATTTCGAGCGGGAAGGAGTGGGCCGCCGATTCGTCCAGGCCAAGACGGTTGAGGGCGTTGCGGGTGGCCAGAACGCGTTCGATCGAGCGGCGCGGATTGTCGATCGCGGCGCGCGCCGTATGCAGGCCATACAGCCGCACGAGGCCATCGGCGGGGAGGGCGGCGGGCCCGGACTTCTGCCGGGATTGAGGCGTCGCCGGCGCGGCGCTGTCGCGGTGCTGGCGGCGCAGCCGGGCGTAGTGGCTGTCCTTGGGGGTCTTGGTGGGGATTTTGCTCATGCGGTGTCCTTAGCAACATCGCCACTGTTTGCCTATGGAGATCGAGGTTGCCGTGGTTGACACGTCATGGCCTTGCCGCCATAAGGCGCTTCGCGAATTCAAGCATGTGCCAAGCGGTGCAGGCGGGGTTCGCGAAGGCCTCGTCGCATGGCTCCGGCGCAGTTACGGAGGGGTGTCCGAGTGGTTAAAGGAGACGGACTGTAAATCCGTTCGCTTAGCGTACGCTGGTTCGAATCCAGCCCCCTCCACCACTGCGCACCGGAAGCCACGGCCGGAAGCCACGGAATGAACGCGGGTATAGCTCAATGGTAGAGCAGCAGCCTTCCAAGCTGAATATGCGGGTTCGATTCCCGCTACCCGCTCCAAGGCCCGTGTCGGTCAGCGGCCTCTGGCGGTTTGTCCGCCACCCCCTTATATGACGCCACTTGAACGGCCCGCATCGACGGGCGGAACAGATTGATCAGCCAGGAAAGCGAGTGCGATGGCCAAGAGTAAATACGAGCGTACGAAGCCGCATGTGAACATTGGGACGATTGGTCATGTGGACCATGGCAAGACGTCGTTGACGGCTGCGATCACGAAGTATTTTGGCGAATACCGTGCGTATGACCAGATCGACGCCGCACCCGAGGAGAAGGCGCGCGGCATCACGATCTCGACGGCGCATGTGGAATACGAGACCGACAAGCGGCATTACGCGCATGTCGATTGCCCGGGCCATGCCGACTATGTGAAGAACATGATCACGGGCGCCGCACAGATGGACGGGGCGATCCTGGTGGTTTCGGCCGCCGACGGCCCGATGCCGCAGACGCGCGAGCACATCCTTCTGGCGCGCCAGGTCGGCGTTCCTTCCATTGTTGTGTTCCTCAACAAGGTCGACCAGGTCGATGACGAGGAGTTGCTGGAACTGGTCGAGCTCGAGGTTCGCGAACTGCTGTCGAAGAACGAGTTCCCGGGCGACGACATTCCGATCGTCAAGGGTTCGGCGCTGGTGGCGCTCGAGGACGGCGACAAGAAGATGGGCGAGGATGCGATCCGCGCGCTGATGAAGGCGGTGGACGAGTACATCCCGACGCCGGAGCGTCCGATCGACCAGCCCTTCCTGATGCCGATCGAGGACGTGTTCTCGATCTCGGGCCGCGGCACGGTGGTGACGGGTCGCGTGGAGCGCGGCATCGTCAAGGTCGGCGAGGAACTGGAGATCGTGGGCATCCGTGCGACGTCGAAGACGACATGCACGGGCGTGGAGATGTTCCGCAAGCTTCTCGACCAGGGCCAGGCGGGCGACAATATCGGCGCGCTTTTGCGTGGCGTCGACCGCGAGGGTGTGGAGCGCGGCCAGGTTCTGGCCAAGCCGGGTTCGGTGAAGCCGCACAAGAAGTTCAAGGCGGAAGCCTACATCCTGACCAAGGAAGAGGGTGGCCGTCACACGCCGTTCTTCACCAACTACCGCCCGCAGTTCTATTTCCGCACGACGGACGTGACGGGGATCGTGTCGCTGGCGGAAGGCACCGAGATGGTGATGCCGGGGGACAATGTGACGGTGGACGTGGAGCTGATCGTGCCGATCGCCATGGAGGAGAAGCTGCGCTTCGCCATCCGCGAAGGCGGCCGCACCGTCGGCGCCGGCGTCGTCGTCTCCATCAGCGAGTAATCGCATCAACAGGTCCGGTGGACAATGAAGGCACAAGGCGCGCTCCGGCGCGCCTTGCCGTCGTTCGGGCGGGCAAGACGGAAGAAGCCTGTTGCGTGGGCATTCGTGCTTCGATAAGAAGCCGCCAGCACTTAGGGGTATAGCTCAGTTGGTAGAGCGGCGGTCTCCAAAACCGCAGGTCGCAGGTTCGAGCCCTGCTGCCCCTGCCAGACGGCTTTTGCCGCAATAAATTGATGCATGAAGACTTGCGCATCCCGACGTCAATCTTTATATCGACCTTCATGCAAGGTGCGTGGAGCCGGGGATTTGGCTTGACGCGCCTGAATTGCATGGAAAATTATCGCTGATTTGGGTGCACTCCGCGTTGCGGCGCGGCGGCTGTAAACAGGTAGGCAGAACCGGGAAACCGGCGTAATACGGGCGATCCGGCAAACCGGGCGCCGATAATAAGAAGAGCGGCAAGAGCGGCATATGGCGTCAAGAACGACGAATCCTTTCACTTTCCTCCAGCAGGTGCGGGCGGAAGGCGCGAAGGTTACATGGCCTACGCGTCGGGAGACGCTGGTTTCCACGCTGATGGTGATTGCGATGGCTTTTCTGGCGGCGATATTTTTCTTCGCGGCCGATCAGATCATGGGCTGGGCCGTCGAATTCATACTTGGCCTCGGGCGATAACACCGGCGATTACGGAGAGCATCTGAGATGACTGCGCGGTGGTACATTGTCCACGCCTACTCGAATTTCGAGAAGAAGGTTGCCGAGGACATCGAGAACAAGGCCAAGCAGAAGGGTCTTGCGGGTCAGATCGAGCAGATCGTCGTGCCGACCGAGAAGGTCGTTGAAGTTCGCCGCGGCCGCAAGGTCGATGCCGAGCGCAAATTCTTTCCGGGCTATGTGCTGGTTCGGGCCACTCTTACGGACGCGGTGTTCAGCCTGATCAAGAACACGCCGAAAGTGACCGGTTTTCTTGGTGATTCCAAGCCGGTGCCGATCACCGACGCGGAGGCCGAGCGCATCCTGCATCAGGTTCAGGAAGGCGTCGAGCGGCCAAAGCCGTCGATCACTTTCGAGATCGGCGAGCAGGTCCGGGTTTCGGACGGTCCGTTCGCGTCCTTCAACGGCTCCGTACAGGAAGTCGACGAGGAGCGTTCGCGGCTCAAGGTGGAAGTTTCGATCTTCGGGCGCGCCGTGCCGGTGGATCTGGAATTCGGTCAGGTCGAAAAGGGCTGACCGGAACACCGTCGCCGCTTCGGTGTCGACGGCCGGCCGGGGCGATTGCCCTTGCCGAAAAGGTGGGAGGAAAGGGTGGCTTAGCCGGCCATCCTGATCCGGACCACCAACTGCAACCGCCAGCTTATCCCGATTGAAGGGAAGCCGGCAACAATGAAAGAGGCAGAGATATGGCTAAGAAGATCGCAGGCCAGCTCAAGCTCCAGGTTCCAGCGGGATCGGCGACGCCGTCCCCGCCGATCGGCCCGGCGCTTGGTCAGCGTGGCATCAACATCATGGAATTCTGCAAGGCGTTCAACGCCCAGACGCAGGAAATGGAAAAGGGGTCTCCGATTCCTGTCGTGATTACATATTATCAGGACAAATCCTTCACCTTCGGCATGAAGACGCCGCCGGTGAGCTACTTCCTGAAAAAGGCGGCCAAGCTCAAGTCGGGTTCGAAAGAGCCGGGCAAGATCGTTGCCGGCAATGTCAGCCGCGCCAAGGTGCGCGAGATCGCCGAGCAGAAGATGAAGGACCTCAACGCGACCGACGTCGAGGCGGCAATGCGCATGGTCGAGGGCTCCGCCCGCTCCATGGGCCTGGAAGTGGTGGGCTGATCCGATGTCGCAGAAACTCGCAAAACGCGTCGCCAAGTCCCGTGAAGGGATCGACCGCGACAAAAGCTACTCGCTGGACGAAGCCATCAAGCTTCTGAAGGACCGGGCGACGGCCAAGTTCGACGAGACCATCGAGGTATCAATGAATCTCGGCGTCGATCCGCGCCATGCCGACCAGATGGTGCGGGGCGTCGTCAATCTGCCGAACGGCACCGGCCGCACCGTGCGCGTCGCGGTGTTCGCCAAGGATGCGAAGGCCGACGAGGCCAGGGAGGCGGGCGCCGATATCGTCGGCGCCGACGATCTGGTTGCGACCGTGCAGAAGGGCGAGATCAATTTCGACCGCTGCATCGCAACGCCCGACATGATGCCGCTCGTCGGCAGGCTCGGCAAGGTGCTCGGCCCGCGCGGCATGATGCCCAACCCGAAGGTCGGCACCGTGACCAACGACATCGCGGCGGCGGTGAAGGCCTCCAAGGGTGGCGCCGTGGAATTCCGCGTCGAGAAGGCCGGCATCATTCACGGCGGCGTTGGCAAGGCGTCGTTCGATGCCAAGGCCATCGAGGAAAACGTGCGCGCCTTCGCCGATGCGGTCATCAAGGCCAAGCCGGCGGGCGCCAAGGGCAACTACGTCAAGAAGGTTTCGGTGACCTCGACCATGGGGCCCGGCCTGAAAATCGACGTCGCTACTCTCGGTACGTCCTGATTACCTGCGGACGTGCGCCTGGCGCGGCGTCCGCAACCAAGAATTCCGGTCCCTTTCGAGGGGTCGGATGCCGGAAGCCCAAAAAGCTTCCGGAAGTCCTGTCCGAGATTGCGGGTGGCTCGCCTTAATTCAATTGAGCCTGCATGAGACGGGTAAGAACCGATACAAGGGCGCTCCGGTCGGAGCCGACGCCTGGAAGAAGGTTCGAACCGTGTTTGCCTTTTGTCTTTCATGCCAGTCCGGCTTCGGGCGGCATGGCGAAAGGGGGCAGGATCCTCGAACGCCGTTCGGGTGGATCCTTATCTGGATTGCCCGCCCGGCAAAAGGCAACCGGCAGCTTCCCCGAGTGGGTGGCTGCCAACTGGAGATAGGCAGTGGACAGAGCGGAAAAACGCGAATTCGTCACGGGCCTGAACGACGTGTTCAAAAGCACGGGTTCAGTGGTCGTGGCCCACTATGCCGGTCTTACCGTTGCGCAGATCAACGATCTCAGATCGAAGATGCGCGCCGCGGGAGGCACCGTCAAAGTCGCGAAGAACCGTCTCGCCATCATCGCCCTTCAGGGTACGGAATCCGAAAGCATGAAGGCGCTGTTCAAGGGACAGACGCTGATTGCCTATTCGGAAGATCCGGTTGCGGCGCCGAAGGTCGCCAGCGACTTTGCCAAGACCAACGATAATCTCGTTATTCTTGGCGGGTCGATGGGTTCGACCAGTCTCGACGCCGAGGGTGTCAAGGCGCTTGCGACCTTGCCTTCGCTCGATGAGCTCAGGGCAAGGCTGGTAGGCATGATCGGCACGCCGGCAACCCGGATCGCCCAGATCGTCAACGCGCCGGCGGCTCAGCTCGCCCGCGTATTTGGCGCTTATGCCCGGAAGGACGAGGCGGCCTGACGCCGTTCCTCGGCTAACATCGAAACACGTTCGAACCTTGTGAAGGAATATGGAAATGACTGATCTCACCAAGATCGTAGATGATTTGTCGAAACTGACCGTCCTTGAGGCGGCCGAGCTTTCGAAAATGCTGGAAGAGAAGTGGGGCGTTTCGGCCGCCGCTCCGGTTGCGGTCGCCGCTGCCGGTGGCGCCGCCGCTCCGGCGGAAGCCGCCGAGGAGAAGACGGAATTCGACGTCGTCCTCGCCGAGGCCGGCGCCCAGAAGATCAATGTCATCAAGGAAGTCCGCGCCGTGACCGGTCTTGGCCTGAAGGAAGCCAAGGATCTGGTCGAGGCCGCTCCGAAGGCCGTCAAGGAAGGCGTGTCGAAGGACGAAGCGGAAAAGATCAAGGCCCAGCTCGAAGCAGCCGGCGCCAAGGTCGAATTGAAGTAATCGATCGCAACTGCACGTCGGCGGACGGATTTTCGTCCGCCGGCTTGCGCGATCGGGGAGCAGGAACCCTTTTCCCGTGGGCCGCCAGCGGCTTTCGGGAAACGGGTTTTATCCGTTTTGAATAACCGCCTTCGAATACGGCGGCTCGACGATTTAGCAGGCAAGCAAGGTAAGGCAGCCAAATGGCAGCAAAAGGAGCGACGATGGCCCAGACCCAGACGTTCAATGGCCGCAGGCGCGTGCGCAAGTTCTTCGGAAAAATCCCTGAAGTGGCGGAAATGCCGAACCTAATCGAGGTTCAGAAGGCTTCGTATGATCAGTTTCTCATGGTCGAGGAGCCGGAAGGCGGCCGCGGCGACGAAGGATTGCAGGCGGTCTTCAAATCGGTCTTTCCGATTTCCGATTTTTCGGGATCTTCGATGCTGGAATTCGTCAAGTACGAGTTCGAGGCGCCGAAGTTCGACGTTGACGAGTGCCGTCAGCGCGACCTGACCTATGCCGCGCCGTTGAAGGTGACGCTGCGTCTCATCGTGTTCGATATCGACGAGGATACGCAGGCCAAGTCCATCAAGGACATCAAGGAGCAGGACGTTTACATGGGCGACATGCCGCTCATGACGTCGAACGGCACCTTCATCATCAACGGCACCGAGCGCGTCATCGTTTCGCAGATGCACCGTTCTCCGGGCGTCTTCTTCGACCACGACAAAGGCAAGTCGCATTCGTCGGGCAAGCTTCTGTTCGCCGCGCGCGTCATTCCCTATCGCGGCTCCTGGCTCGACATCGAGTTCGACGCCAAGGATGTGGTGCACGCCCGCATCGATCGTCGCCGCAAGATCCCGGCGACGTCGCTCTTGATGGCTTTGGGCATGGATGGCGAAGAGATCCTCTCCACCTTCTATGACAAGATCACCTACAAGCGGGCCGGCGATCACTGGCGCATCCCCTTCAACGTCGAGCGGTTCCGCGGGCTCAAGGCCGTCGGCGATCTCATCGACGCCGATACCGACGAAGTCATCGTCGAGGCTGGCAAGAAGATCACCGCGCGCCAGGCGCGCCAGCTTGCCGAAAAGGGATTGAAGGCGATCAAGGCGACCGAGGAGGATCTGATCGGGTCCTACATCGCCGAAGACATCGTCAACCCGGAGACGGGCGAGATCTATCTCGAGGCCGGCGACGAGCTGGAGATGACGGTCGATCCGAAGTCCGGCCAGCGCAAGGGCAATCTGGTCGAGTTTCTGGAGTCGGGAGCCGACGAGATCGAAATCCTCGACATCGACCACGTCAATGTCGGCGCCTATATCCGCAACACGCTGGCTGTCGACAAGAATGAAAGCCGCCAGGACGCGCTGTTCGATATCTATCGGGTCATGCGTCCGGGCGAGCCGCCGACGCTCGAGACCGCCGAAGCCATGTTCAAATCCCTGTTCTTCGACAGCGAGCGCTATGATCTGTCGGCTGTCGGCCGCGTCAAGATGAACATGCGCCTCGAGCTCGACTGCCCGGACACCGTTCGCGTGCTGCGCAAGGAAGACATCCTTGCCGTGGTCAAGACGCTGGTCGAACTGCGTGACGGCAAGGGCGAGATCGACGACATCGACAATCTCGGCAACCGCCGGGTGCGTTCGGTCGGCGAATTGATGGAGAACCAGTACCGCGTCGGGCTTCTTCGCATGGAGCGCGCGATCAAGGAGCGCATGTCGTCGATCGAGATCGACACCGTCATGCCGCAGGACCTGATCAACGCCAAGCCGGCGGCCGCCGCCGTGCGCGAGTTCTTTGGTTCCTCGCAGCTCTCGCAGTTCATGGACCAGACCAATCCGCTGTCGGAGATTACCCACAAGCGCCGCCTGTCGGCACTTGGACCCGGCGGTCTTACCCGCGAGCGGGCGGGCTTCGAGGTGCGCGACGTTCACGTCACGCATTATGGGCGTATCTGCCCGATCGAGACGCCGGAAGGCCCGAATATCGGCCTCATCAACTCGCTGGCCACCTTCGCGCGCGTCAACAAATACGGCTTCATCGAGAGCCCGTATCGCAAGATCATCGACGGCAAGGTGTCGAGCGACGTGGTCTATCTGTCGGCGATGGAAGAGGCGAAGCACTACGTCGCCCAGGCCAACGCGCAACTGGACAAGAACGGCCATTTCGTCGAGGAGTTCGTCATCTGCCGGCATGCCGGCGAAGTGATGATGGCGCCGCGCGAAAACGTCGACCTGATGGACGTGTCGCCCAAGCAGATGGTGTCGGTCGCGGCAGCGCTGATCCCGTTCCTGGAGAACGATGACGCCAACCGCGCCCTCATGGGCTCGAACATGCAGCGTCAGGCCGTGCCTCTGGTGCGCGCCGAGGCGCCGTTCGTCGGCACCGGCATGGAGCCTATCGTGGCGCGTGATTCCGGCGCGGCGATCGGCGCTCGCCGAGGCGGCATCGTCGATCAGGTGGACGCGACGCGTATCGTTATCCGCGCGACGGAAGACGTAGAGGCCGGCAAGTCCGGCGTCGATATCTACCGGCTGATGAAGTTCCAGCGCTCCAACCAGAATACCTGCATCAACCAGCGTCCGCTGGTCAGGATGGGCGATCGGGTCAACAAGGGCGACATCATCGCCGATGGCCCGTCGACCGATCTCGGCGATCTGGCGCTCGGCCGCAACGTGCTCGTCGCGTTCATGCCGTGGAACGGCTACAACTACGAGGATTCGATCCTCCTATCGGAGCGGATCGTCGCCGACGATGTCTTCACCTCGATCCACATCGAGGAATTCGAAGTCATGGCGCGCGACACCAAGCTCGGGCCGGAGGAAATCACGCGCGACATCCCGAACGTTTCGGAAGAAGCGCTGAAGAACCTCGACGAGGCAGGCATCGTCTATATCGGCGCGGAAGTGCAGCCGGGCGATATCCTGGTCGGCAAGATCACGCCGAAGGGCGAAAGCCCGATGACGCCGGAAGAGAAGCTTTTGCGAGCCATCTTCGGTGAAAAGGCGTCGGATGTCCGCGACACTTCCATGCGGATGCCGCCCGGGACCTTCGGCACGATCGTCGAGGTGCGCGTCTTCAATCGCCACGGCGTTGAGAAGGACGAGCGCGCCATGGCCATCGAGCGCGAGGAAATCGAGCGTCTCGCCAAGGACCGTGACGACGAGCAGGCCATTCTCGACCGCAACGTCTATTCGCGCCTGAGCGAAATGCTCGAAGGCACGGAAGCGATTGCCGGACCGAAGGGCTTTAAGAAGGGCGGCAAGCTCACGCAGGAAATGCTGGGTGAGTATCCGCGTTCGCAGTGGTGGCAGTTTGCCTCGGAGAACGAAAAGCTCCAGAGCGAACTCGAGGCTCTGCGCGGCCAGTACGACGATTCCAAGAATGCGCTCGAGCAGCGTTTCATGGATAAGGTCGAAAAGGTGCAGCGCGGCGACGAGATGCCCCCCGGCGTGATGAAGATGGTCAAGGTCTTCGTCGCGGTGAAGCGCAAGATGCAGTCGGGCGACAAGATGGCCGGCCGTCACGGCAACAAGGGTGTCGTGTCGCGCATCATGCCGGTCGAGGATATGCCGTTCCTGGAAGATGGGACGCATGTCGACATCGTGCTGAATCCGCTCGGCGTGCCGAGCCGCATGAATGTCGGGCAGATCCTCGAGACGCATCTCGGCTGGGCCTGCGCGGGCATGGGCCGGCAGATCGGAGACATGATCGAAGCCTACAAGGAAAGCGGCGACATCAAGCCGCTCAGGGCGTCGATGGAGAATTTGATTCCGGAAAACGACCGCAACGAGCCGGTGCGCCAGTATGATGATGAATCGATCATCCGTCTCGGCGAACAGATGAAGCGTGGCGTTTCCATTGCCACGCCGGTGTTCGACGGGGCGCATGAAGGCGACATCGATTCCATGCTGGAAGGCGCCGGCCTCAACAAGAGCGGCCAGTCAACGCTCTATGACGGGCGCACGGGCGAAGAGTTCGATCGCAAAGTGACGGTGGGCTACATATATATGCTCAAGCTCCACCATCTCGTGGACGACAAGATCCACGCGCGTTCGATCGGACCCTACAGCCTCGTTACCCAGCAGCCGCTGGGCGGCAAGGCGCAGTTCGGTGGCCAGCGCTTCGGCGAGATGGAAGTGTGGGCGCTCGAGGCGTATGGCGCTGCCTATACGCTGCAGGAGATGCTGACGGTGAAGTCGGACGACGTGGCCGGCCGCACCAAGGTGTACGAGGCGATCGTCCGCGGCGACGACACGTTCGAAGCCGGCATCCCCGAGAGCTTCAACGTTCTGGTCAAGGAGATGCGTTCGCTGGGCCTCAATGTCGAACTGGAGAATACCCAGATCGAAGAACAGCCGGTGCGACTGCCGGACGCGGCCGAGTAGAAAATAGAAACGCCGCGAAGCGTCATTCGCTTCGCGGCGTCGAAGGTTTCGAGTGGAGGGCCGCTATGCCGGCCTGGTATCGATCCGGAATGAATGGAGGCGGGGCCTCCCAGGATCGTGGTTTTTGAGCGTCGAAGACGCTGACTTTGTTCGAGAAGGAGCCGGCGCGGCTCCTCAAAGGAGAACGGCATGAATCAAGAGGTCATGAACCTTTTCAATACCCAGACGCCGGCGCAGACTTTCGATTCCATCCGGATATCGCTAGCCAGCCCGGACAAGATTCATTCCTGGTCTTTCGGCGAGATCAAGAAGCCGGAGACGATCAACTACCGTACGTTCAAGCCGGAACGCGACGGGCTTTTCTGCGCGCGCATCTTCGGGCCCATCAAGGACTACGAATGCCTGTGCGGCAAGTACAAGCGCATGAAGTACAAGGGCGTCATCTGCGAGAAGTGCGGCGTAGAAGTGACCCTTTCGCGCGTGCGGCGCGAGCGCATGGGCCATATCGAACTCGCCGCGCCTGTCGCCCATATCTGGTTCCTGAAGTCGCTGCCCTCGCGCATCGGCACGCTGCTCGACATGACCCTCAAGGATATCGAGCGGGTTCTCTATTTCGAGAACTACATCGTCACCGAGCCGGGCCTGACGTCGCTGAAGGAAAACCAGCTTCTGTCGGAAGAGGAATACACGCTCGCCGTCGACGAGTTCGGCGAGGATTCCTTCACCGCCATGATCGGCGCCGAGGCCATCCATGACCTTCTGGCGGCCATGGACCTCGACAAGATCGCGGGCGATCTGCGCACGGAACTGGCAACGACCACCTCGGAGCTGAAGCAGAAGAAGTTCCTGAAGCGCCTCAAGGTGGTGGAAAACTTCATCGAGTCCGGCAACCGCCCGGAATGGATGATCATGAAGATCGTGCCGGTGATCCCGCCGGATCTGCGTCCGCTGGTGCCGCTGGATGGCGGCCGCTTCGCGACCTCGGATTTGAACGATCTCTACCGCCGCGTTATCAACCGTAACAACCGCTTGAAGCGGCTGATCGAGTTGCGTGCGCCCGGCATCATCATCCGCAACGAGAAGCGCATGCTGCAGGAGGCCGTCGACGCCTTGTTTGATAACGGCCGCCGCGGCCGCGTCATCACCGGCGCCAACAAGCGTCCGCTGAAGTCGCTTTCGGACATGTTGAAGGGCAAGCAGGGCCGGTTCCGCCAGAACCTGCTCGGCAAGCGCGTCGACTATTCCGGCCGTTCGGTCATCGTGACTGGCCCGGAGCTCAAGTTGCACCAGTGCGGACTGCCAAAGAAGATGGCGCTCGAGCTGTTCAAGCCGTTCATCTATGCGCGGCTCGACGCCAAGGGCTATTCGTCCACCGTCAAGCAGGCCAAGAAGCTGGTCGAGAAGGAAAAGCCGGAAGTCTGGGATATTCTGGACGAGGTCATCCGCGAGCATCCGGTTCTTCTGAACCGGGCGCCGACGCTGCACCGTCTCGGCATCCAGGCGTTCGAGCCCATCCTGATCGAAGGCAAGGCGATCCAGCTTCATCCGCTGGTCTGCACGGCCTTCAACGCGGATTTCGACGGCGACCAGATGGCGGTCCACGTGCCGCTTTCGCTGGAAGCCCAGCTTGAAGCGCGCGTGCTCATGATGTCGACCAACAACATCCTGCATCCGGCGTCCGGCGCACCGATCATCGTGCCGTCGCAGGACATGGTGTTGGGTCTCTATTACCTCTCGATCGTCAACCAGAACGAGCCGGGCGAGGGGATGGTGTTCGCCGATATGGGCGAGTTGCACCATGCGCTGGAGACCAAGGCGGTCACGCTGCACACCAAGATCAAGGGCCGCTTCAAGACAATGGATGCCGATGGCAACCTCGTGGCGAAGATCTACGACACCACGCCCGGCCGCATGATCATCGGCGAGCTGCTGCCCAAGAACGTCAACGTGCCGTTCGAGACAGCCAACCAGGAGATGACCAAGAAGAACATCTCCCGGATGATCGACACGGTCTATCGCCATTGCGGCCAGAAGGAGACGGTTATCTTCTGTGACCGGATCATGGCGCTTGGCTTCAGCCATGCCTGCCGCGCCGGCATTTCGTTCGGCAAGGACGACATGCTGATCCCGGATACAAAGGAAAAGCTGGTCGCCACGACCGAGGCGCTCGCCAAGGAATACGAGCAGCAGTACAATGACGGCCTCATCACGCAGGGCGAGAAGTACAACAAGGTGGTCGACGCCTGGGCGAAGTGCTCGGAGAAGGTCGCCGAGGAAATGATGGGCCGCATCAAGGCGGTCGAGTTCGACGAAAACAAGCGGCAGAAGCCGATGAACTCGATCTACATGATGTCGCACTCGGGCGCTCGCGGGTCGCCGACCCAGATGCGCCAGCTTGCCGGCATGCGCGGCCTGATGGCCAAGCCGTCCGGCGAGATCATCGAGACGCCGATCATCTCGAACTTCAAGGAAGGCCTGACCGTTCTGGAGTACTTCAACTCCACGCACGGCGCCCGCAAGGGACTGGCCGACACGGCGCTCAAGACGGCCAACTCGGGCTATCTTACACGCCGTCTCGTCGACGTGGCGCAGGACTGCATCGTCAACGCGGTCGATTGCGGAACCGACAAAGGCCTGACCATGCAGCCGATCGTCGATGCCGGCCAGGTGGTCGCTTCGCTCGGCCAGCGTGTCCTTGGCCGCACCGCACTGGATGACGTGATGCACCCGGTTTCGGGCGAACTGATCGTCAAGGCCGGTACGCTGATCGACGAACGCGATGTCGACAAGATCGAAAAGGCCGGCGTTCAGTCGCTGCGCATCCGTTCGGCTTTGACCTGCGAAGTCAGGGTCGGCGTCTGTGCGGTCTGCTACGGGCGCGATCTGGCTCGCGGCACGCCGGTCAACCAGGGTGAGGCCGTTGGCGTCATCGCGGCGCAGTCGATCGGCGAGCCGGGCACGCAGCTCACCATGCGGACGTTCCACATGGGCGGCACGGCGCAGGTCGTCGACTCGTCGTTCCTCGAAGCGTCGTATGAAGGCAAGGTGCAGATCCGCAACCGCAACGTGGTGCGCAACTCCGATGGCCAGCTCATGGCCATGGGCCGCAACATGGCGGTGCTCATCCTGGACGAGGCCGGCAAGGAGCGCGGTACGCACCGCATTACCTACGGTTCGCGTCTGTTCGTGGATGACGGCGACACCGTCAAGCGCGGCCAGCGCATCGCCGAGTGGGATCCTTATACCCGCCCGGTGCTGACCGAAGTGGAAGGCCATGTCGAGTTCGAGGATCTGGTGGATGGCATCTCGGTGCAGGAAACGGCCGACGAGTTCGACCGGCATCACCAAGCGCGAGGTCATCGACTGGCGTTCGACACCGCGCGGCAGCGATCTCAAGCCGGCGATGACGATCAAGGACGCCAAGGGCAAGGTAGCCAAGCTCGCCCGTGGCGGCGATGCGCGGTTCATGCTCTCGGTGGAAGCGATCCTTTCCGTGGAACCCGGCGCGCATGTGAAGCCGGGCGACGTGATCGCGCGTATCCCGATGGAAAGCGCCAAGACGAAGGACATCACCGGCGGTCTGCCGCGTGTTGCCGAGCTCTTCGAGGCGCGGCGTCCGAAGGATCACGCCATCATCGCCGAGATCGACGGCACGATCCGCTTCGGACGTGACTACAAGAACAAGCGCCGCATCATCATCGAACCGCATGATGCGACGCTGGATCCGGCCGAGTACCTGATTCAGAAGGGCAAGCCCTTCCACCTTCAGGATGGCGACCAGATCGAAAAGGGCGACTACATCCTCGACGGCAATCCGGCGCCGCACGACATCCTGGCTATCAAGGGCGTGGAGGCTCTGGCCTCCTACCTCGTCAACGAGATCCAGGAAGTCTACCGGCTGCAGGGCGTGTTGATCAACGACAAGCACATCGAGGTCATCGTCCGGCAGATGCTGCAGAAGGTGGAGATCACCGTGCAGGGCGACTCGACCTATATTCCGGGCGATCATGTCGACGTGATCGAACTGGAAGAGGTCAACGAGCGTCTGGCCGAGGAGGGCAAGAAGCCCGCCGAAGGCCAGCCGGTTCTGCTCGGTATCACCAAGGCCTCGCTTCAGACGCCGTCCTTCATCTCCGCCGCCTCCTTCCAGGAGACGACGAGGGTGCTGACGGAAGCTGCCGTTGCCGGCAAGACCGACACGCTGCAGGGCCTGAAGGAAAACGTCATCGTCGGCCGGCTGATCCCGGCAGGCACGGGCGGAACGATGAGCCAGATCCGGCGCATCGCGACCTCTCGAGACGAGTTGATCATCGACGAGCGCCGCAAGCAGGCCAATGTCGAGGTCGCCGACCCGATGCTGGCGGACATGACCAGCGCCGCCGAATAAGGCGCGGTACAGAAAATGGAAAGAGGGGCCCGGGCGGCCCCTCTTTTGCGTTTGAGCATAGTCCTGAAGTGAAGGGAGAAAGCCATGGACGAAGATATCTGGTCGACGGTCGATGATTATATCGTCCACACGCTGGTGCCCGCCGATCCCGTGCTCGACGAGGTGTTGTCGGAGAACCGCAAGCAGGGCCTGCCATCGATCGACGTTTCGCCGGCACAGGGGAAATTGCTCAACCTGCTCGCCCGAATGAGCGACGCAAAAAAGATCCTCGAGATCGGCACGCTCGGCGGCTACTCGACAATATGGCTGGCTCGCGCCGTGCCCACCGATGGCAAGGTGGTAACGCTGGAGCGTGAACCCCATCACGCCAGCGTCGCGCAGGGAAATATCGAGAGGGCAGGGCTGGCGGAGCGGGTCGATCTGCGCGTCGGGCCGGCTCTCGATTCTCTCGCGGCCCTGGAAGCCGAGCGGGCAGGGCCGTTCGATTTCATCTTCATCGACGCCGACAAGCCCAACAATTCGAACTATCTGTCATGGGCGATGAAGCTGGCGCGGCCCGGAACCGTCATCATCTGCGACAACGTTATCCGCGAGGGTACGGTGCTGGACGAGGATGGTCGCGACGAGAGCGTGGAGGGCGCGCGCGCCGCGTTTTCCTTTATCGGCAGCGACGCCCGGCTCGATGGCACCGCCGTACAGACCGTCGGCGCCAAGGGCTATGACGGATTCGCCATCGCGATTGTCCGTTGACCGTAAAGCATTCTGCCATGGCGGGCAGGGCAGGCCGTGTCCACGCTTCAGTCGAGAAATGCTTCCACCACATTACGCCTGCCCAGCATGAAGGCGTCGGCGACATGTTTCAGCGGCGCGAGATCGACGTCCGATGTTCCGGCCTGGATGATTTCGGCGAAACGCCTGTAGAGCATCGGATATTCCGCTTCGCCCTCTTCGTGGACCATTTTGCCGTCGACGGCCAGCTTGGAGCCGCCGCCGGAAAGCACCATTTGACCGGCTTCCGTCTCGGCGAAAATGTCCCAGCTTTGCGGTCCAGTCTGCCGCCAGTCAAAATCGGCTGTCACGGCCAGGCCATCCGACGTGTCGAAGGTCAGTTGCGCGGCGATCGGCGCCGCGCGGTTTTCGGGGAAGTCGAGCGTGGCGGATCGAATGAACATTGGCGGCAGGATATGGGTGGCGATGGACAGGGCGTTGATGCCCGGGTCGAATACGCCAAGCCCGCCCGGTTCCCAGATCCAGCCCTGGTTGGGGTGCCAGCGGCGCACGTCTTCCTTCCAGTTGATCGAGGCGGACCGGATGCGGGTCGACGCCAGGAAGGCGCTGGCGGCTTCGACTGCCGGCGCGTAGCGCGAATGCCAGCTCGCGAAGAGCGAGACATTGTTGGCCGCTGCGAGCGCCGCGAGGTCTTCCACCTCGCTGACCGTGGCGCCGGGCGGCTTTTCGAGAAAGACATGCTTTCCAGCCGCCAGCGCCTTGCGCGCCGGCTCGTAGCGGAACTGCGGCGGCATGCACAGGGACACCGCATCCACATCCGCGACGTTCTCCAGCATCGCTTCGATGTCGTGGAAATTGGGAACGCCATCAATCGTGCCGTTGCGGCTGGCGGCTGCGACCAGCCGATAGTTCTGATCGCGTGCCAGCGCCGGCAAATGCTGGTCGCGTACGATCTTGCCGACGCCGACAATAGCGAGTGCGATTGGGGCGGGGCCGATGGGCTTGACATTCGAAGGCATGGTTCTCGACCCGGTTGGAAAGCAGGTGGGTCTTTAGCAGAAAGGCACCCGCTGGCAAATCACGGCAGCGGCAGTCTCAGAATGGCTCGTCGAAGGTGACGATCGAGACCTCGCCCTCTGTCGCGCCCTGATAGGCGGAAAGATGCGGCTCCTCGTCGGGAACGCCCTCCATGTCGCCGATCTGGTCGAGTTCGACCTCAGCGTAGCCTTCCTTGGCCAGGGCGTCGAGGGTCATGCGCACGGCCGAATCGTCATCCGGCGCGACCAGCATGACGTGAACGCCCTCCGATTCTCCGCCCTTTCGTTTCCATACCCTGCCGACGATAATGGTGACGGGGCGTTCCTCATTGTCATTCATGTCGCCGATTCCCTGCGGTCCGCGGATGCGAACTTCAAAGTTTCGCACGGATGAAGCCTTGAACACAGGCCGAACCCGATCATTTCCGCTCTTGAAGTGGCGCCGCCGGGAAACAATATTGCGGCAACCGGCATCTTCCCCGGCATGGCGTGATTATTGCGCCGCAAGGGTTGACGCATTGGTGGGTTTTGCGTATTACCCGCCACGTCTGAGCCGATGTGATGCTTTGCTTTTCGGGACGGCACGTCCTGGAGTTTGCTTCAAACAGGGTTCGTTTTTACGAGCGAAAAGACATTTCCGGCGTGCATGAAGCGGCTTCCGCTTCCTCTGCTTATTGTTCGGGCAGGACCGCGAGGTAGCGGTTTGCGGCCCGAATTTGCGTATGGAAATGGCGACCAAAGACGGCCCTTGCGGGCTTGAGACATGGAATTGAGAGAAAGAGGAAGGTTTTAATGCCTACCGTCAACCAGCTGATCCGCAAACCGCGCATTGCGCCGGTGAAGCGCAACAAGGTTCCCGCCATGCAGGCAAACCCGCAGAAGCGGGGCGTTTGCACGCGCGTCTACACGACGACGCCGAAGAAGCCGAACTCGGCGCTGCGCAAGGTGGCGAAGATTCGCCTGACCAACGGCTTCGAAGTGATCGGCTACATTCCCGGTGAAGGCCATAACCTTCAGGAGCACTCCGTGGTCATGATCCGCGGCGGCCGCGTGAAGGATCTTCCGGGCGTGCGTTACCACATCATTCGCGGCGTGCTCGACACGCAGGGCGTGAAGAACCGCAAGCAGCGCCGCTCCAAATACGGCGCCAAGCGTCCGAAGTAGGACGTCAGTAGTAGGGTTTTCCGGCATTGACGCGGCTTCTTGTGCGTCGGGCCATGAGATTGAGAGACGAAAAAGATGTCGCGACGTCACAGTGCGGAAAAGCGTGAGATCAACCCGGATCCGAAATTCGGCGATCTGATCGTTACGAAGTTCATGAACGCCGTCATGTATGACGGCAAGAAGTCGGTCGCCGAGACGATCGTCTACGGGGCGCTCGATCAGGTCGAGGCCAAGACCAAGCAGGAACCCGTCGCGGTGTTCCATCAGGCGCTCGAAAACGTCGCGCCGCACATCGAGGTCAAGTCGCGCCGTGTCGGTGGAGCTACCTACCAGGTGCCGGTCGACGTGCGTCCGGAGCGCCGCCAGGCTCTCGCCATTCGCTGGCTGATCACCGCGGCGCGCGCACGAAACGAGACCACCATGGTCGATCGCCTTTCCGGCGAACTCATGGACGCCGCCAATAATCGCGGCTCCGCCGTCAAGAAGCGGGAAGACACGCACAAGATGGCTGAAGCCAACCGCGCATTCGCGCATTACCGCTGGTAATCACGGACGCAAGGATCAGAGGTTCAAACATGGCCCGCGAATATAAAATCGAAGATTACCGCAATTTCGGTATCATGGCGCATATCGACGCCGGCAAAACGACGACCACCGAGCGCGTCCTCTATTATACCGGCAAGTCGCACAAGATCGGCGAAGTGCATGACGGTGCGGCTACCATGGACTGGATGGAGCAGGAGCAGGAACGCGGCATCACGATTACGTCGGCCGCGACCACGACCTTCTGGAAGGGCCGTGACGAGAAGATGCGCCGCTTCAACATCATCGACACGCCCGGACACGTCGATTTCACCATTGAGGTCGAGCGTTCGTTGCGCGTTCTCGACGGCGCTATCGCGCTGCTCGACGCCAATGCCGGCGTGGAGCCGCAGACCGAGACCGTATGGCGCCAGGCCGACAAGTATCGCGTGCCGCGCATGATTTTCTGCAACAAGATGGACAAGGTCGGAGCCGACTTCTATCGCTCGGTGGAGATGATCAAGACCCGTCTCGGTGCGACCCCCGTCGTCGTGCAGCTTCCGGTCGGCGCCGAGAATGATTTCAAGGGCGTCGTCGATCTGATCGAGATGAAGGCCTATATCTGGCGCGACGAGACGCTGGGCGCGGCTTGGGACATTGTCGAAATTCCGGCAGACCTTCAGGACAAGGCCGAGAAATTCCGCGAGCAGATGATCGAGGCCGCCGTCGAGATGGACGAGACGGCGCTGGAGAATTATCTCGAAGGCAAGATGCCCTCCAACGACGAGATCCGCTCGCTGATCCGCAAGGGCACGATTGCGGTCAAGTTCTTCCCGATGTTCTGCGGTTCGGCTTTCAAGAACAAGGGCGTTCAGCCGCTGCTGGACGGCGTCGTGGATTTCCTGCCGTCGCCGATCGACGTGCCCGCCATCAAGGGCGTCGACGCCAAGACGGACGCCGAGATCGAGCGTCACGCGGACGACAACGAGCCGCTTTCGATGCTGGCCTTCAAGATCATGAACGATCCATTCGTCGGGTCGTTGACCTTTGCCCGCATCTATTCCGGCAAGCTGGCCAAGGGCGCTTCGCTCGACAACACGGTCAAGGGCAAGAAGGAGCGCATCGGCCGCATGCTGCAGATGCATGCGAATTCGCGCGCCGACCTCGACGAGGCATTCGCCGGCGACATCGTCGCGCTTGCCGGTCTCAAGGACACGACTACGGGCGACACGCTTTGCGATCCACTGCATCCGGTCATCCTGGAGCGTATGGAATTCCCCGATCCGGTCATTCAGATCGCGATCGAGCCGAAGACGAAGAACGACCAGGAGAAGATGGGCCTGGCCTTGCATCGCCTTGCGGCGGAGGATCCTTCATTCCGCGTCAAGACCGACGAGGAAAGCGGGCAGACCATCATCGCCGGCATGGGTGAGTTGCATCTCGACATTCTGGTTGATCGCATGCGCCGCGAGTTCAAGGTCGAGGCCAATGTCGGCGCGCCGCAGGTGGCGTATCGCGAGACGATCACCCGCACGCATGAGCAGGATTATACGCACAAGAAGCAGACCGGCGGCACGGGCCAGTTCGCCCGCGTCAAGATCGTCTTCGAGCCGAACCCGGAAAGCAGCGAGTTCGAGTTCGAAGTCCAAGATCGTCGGCGGTGCGGTGCCGAAGGAATACATCCCGGGCGTTGAGAAGGGCATCAACAGCGTTATGACTTCGGGTCCTTTCGCCGGGTTCCCAATGATCGGGGTCAAGGCGACGCTGATCGACGGTGCGTTCCACGACGTCGACTCGTCGGTTCTGGCCTTCGAAATCGCCGGGCGGGCGTGTTTCCGCGAAGCCGCTCCTAAGCTTGGCGTGCAGTTGCTCGAGCCGGTCATGAAGGTCGAGGTGGTGACGCCCGAGGATTACGTCGGCAACGTCATTGGCGATCTGAATTCCCGTCGTGGTCAGATCCAGGGCCAGGAGACGCGCGGCGTCGCCGTCGTCGTCAACGCCATGGTGCCGCTCGCCAACATGTTCAAATACGTCGACAATCTGCGTTCGATGTCGCAGGGCCGCGCCCAGTACACGATGCAGTTCGATCATTACGAGCCGGTGCCGACCGCGGTCGCAACGGAAGTCCAGAAGAAATACGCGTAACCATCGGTTGCGCGGAAACATTAATGTGAAGCCCGAACGGGCGTAAGACAGTGGAGACCTCACATGGCCAAGAGTAAATACGAGCGTACGAAGCCGCATGTGAACATTGGGACGATTGGTCATGTGGACCATGGCAAGACGTCGTTGACGGCTGCGATCACGAAGTATTTTGGCGAATACCGTGCGTATGACCAGATCGACGCCGCACCCGAGGAGAAGGCGCGCGGCATCACGATCTCGACGGCGCATGTGGAATACGAGACCGACAAGCGGCATTACGCGCATGTCGATTGCCCGGGCCATGCCGACTATGTGAAGAACATGATCACGGGCGCCGCACAGATGGACGGGGCGATCCTGGTGGTTTCGGCCGCCGACGGCCCGATGCCGCAGACGCGCGAGCACATCCTTCTGGCGCGCCAGGTCGGCGTTCCTTCCATTGTTGTGTTCCTCAACAAGGTCGACCAGGTCGATGACGAGGAGTTGCTGGAACTGGTCGAGCTCGAGGTTCGCGAACTGCTGTCGAAGAACGAGTTCCCGGGCGACGACATTCCGATCGTCAAGGGTTCGGCGCTGGTGGCGCTCGAGGACGGCGACAAGAAGATGGGCGAGGATGCGATCCGCGCGCTGATGAAGGCGGTGGACGAGTACATCCCGACGCCGGAGCGTCCGATCGACCAGCCCTTCCTGATGCCGATCGAGGACGTGTTCTCGATCTCGGGCCGCGGCACGGTGGTGACGGGTCGCGTGGAGCGCGGCATCGTCAAGGTCGGCGAGGAACTGGAGATCGTGGGCATCCGTGCGACGTCGAAGACGACATGCACGGGCGTGGAGATGTTCCGCAAGCTTCTCGACCAGGGCCAGGCGGGCGACAATATCGGCGCGCTTTTGCGTGGCGTCGACCGCGAGGGTGTGGAGCGCGGCCAGGTTCTGGCCAAGCCGGGTTCGGTGAAGCCGCACAAGAAGTTCAAGGCGGAAGCCTACATCCTGACCAAGGAAGAGGGTGGCCGTCACACGCCGTTCTTCACCAACTACCGCCCGCAGTTCTATTTCCGCACGACGGACGTGACGGGGATCGTGTCGCTGGCGGAAGGCACCGAGATGGTGATGCCGGGGGACAATGTGACGGTGGACGTGGAGCTGATCGTGCCGATCGCCATGGAGGAGAAGCTGCGCTTCGCCATCCGCGAAGGCGGCCGCACCGTCGGCGCCGGCGTCGTCGTCTCCATCAGCGAGTAATCGCATCAACAGGTCCGATGCGGGCGCGGGGATTTCTTCCCCGCTCCGGCGGACAAAGGAACTGACATGAACGGACAGAATATCCGCATTCGCCTCAAGGCGTTCGACCATCGGGTGCTTGACGCCTCGACGCGGGAAATCGTGTCGACGGCCAAGCGCACCGGCGCCAATGTCCGCGGGCCGATACCGTTGCCGACGCGAATCGAGAAGTTCACGGTCAACCGCTCGCCGCATGTCGACAAGAAGAGCCGTGAGCAGTTCGAGATGCGGACCCACAAGCGGATGCTCGACATCGTCGATCCGACGCCGCAAACGGTGGACGCGCTGATGAAGCTCGATCTTGCCGCCGGCGTGGATGTCGAAATCAAGCTGTAGGTCGTCCATCGTCATCTGTCGGCTTGCCGGCGAATGACGAACAGCGAACTGCAAACAAGAGCCGGGCGAAAGCCCAGCTCCTCTGAAGGAAGAACGAAAAAATGCGTTCAGGTGTTATCGCACAGAAAGTCGGGATGACGCGCATCTACAACGATGCGGGCGAACATGTGCCCGTTACGGTTCTCCGCATGGAGAACTGCCAGGTTGTAGCGCAGCGTACCCAGGAGAAGAACGGCTACACGGCGGTTCAGCTTGGCGTTGGATTGGCCAAGGTGAAGAACACGTCGAAGGCGCTGCGCGGCCATTTCGCCAGCGCCTCGGTCGAGCCCAAGTCGAAGGTCGCGGAGTTCCGGGTATCGCCCGAGAACATGCTCGACATCGGCGCCGAGATCACCCCGGAGCATTTCGTTGCGGGCCAGAAGGTCGATGTTACGGGCACTTCGATCGGCAAGGGCTTCCAGGGCGTCATGAAGCGCCACAATTTCCGCGGCGGTCGCGCGACGCACGGTAACTCGGTTTCTCACCGCACGCACGGCTCGACCGGCCAGCGTCAGGATCCGGGCAAGGTCTTCAAGGGCAAGAAGATGGCCGGTCACATGGGCGACGTCCGCGTGACCACGCAGAATGTTGAAGTCGTCTCGACCGATTTGGAGCGTGGCCTGATCCTCATCCGCGGTGCGGTGCCGGGTTCCAAGGGCGCATGGATCATGGTGCGCGACGCCGTCAAGGTGGCGCTCCCGAAAGACGCGCCGATGCCCGCCGCAATTCGTGCCGCCAAAGCGGACAAGACGGAAGCTGCTTCGGCGAATGAGGGGGCCGAATAATGGATCTCAAGATCACCACATTGGCCGGCAAGGACGCCGGCAATCTGAAACTCTCGGAAGAGATTTTCGGCCTCGACCCGCGCGAAGACATTCTGCAGCGAGTGGTTCGCTGGCAGCTTGCCAAGAAGCAGCAGGGCACGCACAAGGCCAAGGGCAGGGCGGAGATCGCCCGCACCGGCGCCAAAATGTACAAGCAGAAGGGAACGGGCCGCGCCCGTCACCATTCGGCGCGCGCTCCGCAGTTCCGCGGCGGCGGCAAGGCCCACGGTCCGGTGGTGCGCAGCCACGAGCACGACCTTCCCAAGAAGGTTCGCGCTCTTGGCCTCAAACATGCGCTTTCGGCCAAGGCCAAGGCATCGAACCTGATCGTCATCGACGAGTTCGCCATGAAGGATGCCAAGACCAAGGCGCTGATCACCAATTTCGCGGCGCTCGGCCTGAGCAACGCGCTGATGATCGGTGGCGCCGAGCTTGACCAGAACTTCAAGCGGGCGGCATCCAACATTCCCAATATCGACGTGTTGCCGGTTCAGGGCATCAACGTTCACGACATTCTGCGTCGCGGCACGCTGGTCCTTTCCAAGGCTGCCGTCGAAGCCCTCGAGGAGCGTTTCAAATGACCGATCTTCGCCATTACGACGTGATCGTCAGCCCGGCCATTACCGAGAAGTCGACCATGGCTTCCGAACAGAACCAGGTGGTCTTCAATGTCGCCAAGAAGGCGACGAAGCCGGAAATCAAGGCTGCGATCGAGGCGCTTTTCGGCGTCAAGGTGACGGCGGTGAATACGCTCGTGCGCAAGGGCAAGGTGAAGCGGTTTCGCGGCACCATTGGCCGGCAGGGCGATGTGAAAAAGGCGATTGTGACGCTGGTCGACGGTCAGTCCATCGACGTCGCAACCGGTCTCTGAGAAGCCCGAGGTAGAGAGCAATGGCACTCAAGAAATATAATCCGGTCACACCGAGCCAGCGTCAGCTGGTCATTGTCGACCGCTCCGGCCTCTACAAGGGCAAGCCGGTCAAGGGCTTGACGGAAGGTCTGGTCTCGTCGGGCGGCCGTAACAACCACGGCCGCATTACCGCGCGCTTCCAGGGCGGCGGGCACAAGCGCACCTATCGCGTCGTCGATTTCAAGCGCCGCAAGTTCGATATGGCGGCAACCGTCGAGCGGCTGGAATACGATCCGAACCGTACGGCGTTCATCGCCCTCATCAAGTATGAGGACGGCGAGTTGTCCTACATCCTGGCGCCGCAGCGTCTGGTTGCCGGTGATACGGTGATTGCCGGCGAAAGCGCCGACGTGAAGCCGGGCAACGCCATGCGGCTGTCGTCGATGCCGGTCGGCACGATCGTCCACAATGTCGAGTTGAAGCCGGGCAAGGGCGGCCAGATCGCCCGTTCGGCGGGTACCTACGCCCAGCTCGTCGGCCGCGACCAGGGCATGGCGATCCTGCGCCTCAATTCGGGCGAGCAGCGTATCGTGCATGGCTCGTGCCTGGCGACGGTCGGTGCGGTGTCGAACCCCGATCATGGCAACATCAGCCTTGGCAAGGCCGGCCGCAAGCGCTGGCTGGGCAAGCGCCCGCACAATCGCGGCGTCACCATGAACCCGGTCGATCACCCGCATGGCGGTGGCGAAGGCCGCAGTTCGGGCGGACGCAATCCGGTTTCGCCCTGGGGTCAGCCGACCAAGGGCAAGAAGACGCGGTCCAACAAGGCGACCGACAAATTCATCATGCGCTCGCGCCATCAGCGCAAGAGCTAAAGAGAGGTAGCTGAAGTGACCCGTTCAGTTTGGAAAGGCCCGTTCATCGACGGCTTTCTGTTGAAGAAAGCCGACAAGGTGCGCGAAGGCGGCCGTAACGAAGTCATCAAGATGTGGAGCCGCCGCTCGACCATCCTGCCGCAGTTCGTCGGCCTGACCTTCGGCGTCTACAACGGCCAGAAGCACATACCGGTATCCGTGTCCGAGGACATGGTGGGCCATAAGTTCGGTGAGTTTTCTCCGACCCGGACCTATTACGGCCACGGCGCGGACAAGAAAGCGAAGAGGAAGTAACATGGGCAAGCCAAAAGCTCCGCGGCGGCTTGAGGACAACGAGGCGCGCGCCGTTTTGCGCACCATCCGCATCAGCCCGCAGAAGCTGAACCTGGTTGCCGCGCTTATCCGCGGCAAGAAGGTCGCTACCGCGCTTTCGGATCTGGAATTCTCGCGCAAGCGTATCGCCGGCACGGTTCGCAAGACGCTGGAATTGGCGATCGCGAACGCTGAAAACAATCACGACCTCGATGTCGACGCTCTCGTCGTCGCGGAGGCCTATGTCGGCAAGTCGATCGTCATGAAGCGCTTTCATGCACGGGGCCGAGGCCGCGCCAGCCGCATCGAGAAGCCGTTTTCGAACCTGACGATCGTCGTCAGGGAAATCGAAGAGAAAGTGGAGGCCGCCTGATGGGCCAGAAAGTCAACCCGATCGGCCTGCGTCTCGGCATCAACCGGACTTGGGATTCGCGCTGGTACGCCAATACGGGCGAATACGGCAAGCTGCTGCATGAGGACATCGAGATCCGCAAATACATCATGAAGGAGCTCAAGCAGGCGGCGATTTCCAAGGTGGTCATCGAGCGCCCGCACAAGAAGTGCCGGGTGACGATCCATTCGGCGCGTCCGGGCCTCATCATTGGCAAGAAGGGCGCGGATATCGAGAAGCTGCGCCGCAAGCTGACCGAGATGACCAAGTCGGAAACGCACCTCAACATCGTCGAGGTGCGCAAGCCGGAAGTCGACGCGACGCTGGTCGCGCAGTCGATCGCGCAGCAGCTAGAGCGCCGCATTGCATTCCGCCGCGCCATGAAGCGCGCGGTCCAGTCTGCCATGCGTCTTGGCGCCGAGGGTATCCGCATCAATTGCACGGGCCGTCTTGGCGGCGCGGAAATCGCGCGCATGGAATGGTATCGTGAAGGGCGGGTTCCGCTGCATACGCTTCGCGCCGATGTCGATTATGGCACCGCGGAAGCGCAGACCGCCTACGGCAAGTGCGGCGTCAAGGTCTGGGTGTTCAAGGGCGAGATCCTCGAGCACGATCCGATGGCGTCCGAGCGGCGAGCGGTCGAAGGCGACCATGCACATTCGGGCGGTGGCCGTCGCCGCGAGAACGCCTGAGAAGGCATAGGGAATTTGGAGTAACACAAGATGCTGCAGCCAAAGCGCACGGCGTTCCGCAAGCAGTTCAAGGGCCGTATTCACGGTGTCGCCAAGGGCGGCACGGACCTGAATTTCGGCGCCTTCGGCCTGAAGGCGTTGGAACCCAACAGGGTGACGGCGCGCGAGATCGAAGCGGCTCGCCGCGCCATCACGCGCCAGATGAAGCGCCAGGGTCGCGTCTGGATCCGTATTTTTCCGGACGTGCCGGTGACCTCCAAGCCGACGGAAGTCCGCATGGGCAAGGGCAAGGGCGCGGTCGATTACTGGGCGTGCCGGGTGAAGCCGGGCCGGGTGATGTTTGAGCTTGATGGCGTCGACGAGGAAACGGCGCGCGAGGCCTTGCGTCTCGGCGCGGCCAAATTGTCTGTCAAGACGCGCTTCATTCAGCGCGTCGCGGAATAGGAAGGGCTTTTACCATGAAGAACGATGAAGCCCGGGCGATGAGCCCCGATCAGTTGAACGACGAGTTGACCAAGCTGAAGAAGGAGCAGTTCAACCTGCGCTTTCAGAAGGCGACCGGGCAACTCGAGAAAACGGCGCGCGTGCGGCAGGTCCGCCGCGATATCGCCCGCATCAAGACCGTTGCCGCCGAAAAATCGGCCGGCAAGAAGGCGTAAGGAACAACAAAATGCCAAAGCGCATCCTGCAGGGCACTGTCGTCAGCGACAAGAATGACAAGACCGTGGTTGTTCGCATCGAGCGCCGCTTCACGCACCCGGTCATGAAGAAGACCGTGCGCCGGACGAAGCGGTACAAGGCGCATGACGAGAGCAATGCGTGCAAGGTGGGCGACATCGTCTTCATTCAGGAATTGAAGCCGATTTCGAAAGACAAGAGCTGGGTCGTCATCACCGAAGCCCAGGCGCAGTAAACAGCAATTGGACAGACCGGGGAGGGCGCAGCCCTTTCCCCGTTGATAAGAAAGCGGGCAGTCATGATTTAGATGCAAACAAACCTCGACATCGCCGACAATTCCGGCGCTCGTCGTGTCATGTGCATCAAGGTGCTGGGCGGCTCCAAGCGGAAATACGCTTCGGTCGGCGACATCATCGTCGTTTCGGTCAAGGAGGCGATCCCGCGCGGACGCGTCAAGAAGGGCGATGTGATGAAGGCGGTCGTGGTGCGTACCGCCAAGGATATCCGCCGCGCCGACGGCAGCGTCATTCGCTTCGACAAGAACGCGGCGGTTCTGGTGGACAACAAGAAAGAGCCGGTCGGTACGCGTATCTTCGGACCGGTTCCGCGCGAATTGCGCGCCAAGAACCACATGAAGATCATCTCGCTCGCGCCTGAAGTTCTGTAAGGATCCGGAAGATGCAAAAGATTAAGAAAGGCGACAAGGTCGTCGTGCTCACCGGCAGGGACAAGGGCCGTACCGGTGAAGTGCTGAGCGTTGCGCCCAAGGACGATCGTGCGGTCGTGCGTGGCGTCAACATGATCCGTCGCCACCAGAAGCAGTCACAGAGCCAGGAAGGCGGCATCATCACCAAGGAAGCCGCGATCCATCTGTCCAACATCGCGCTCGCCGATCCCAAGGATGGCAAGCCGACGCGCGTCGGCTTCACCTTCCAGAAGGACGGCAAGAAGGTGCGTGTCGCCAAGCGCTCGGGAGAAACAATCGATGGCTAAGACCCAGTACGAGCCGCGGCTGAAGACGGTCTATAAAGAGACCATCCGCAAGGCGATGCAGGAAGAGTTCAAGTACGAAAACGAGATGCAGGTACCGCGTCTCGACAAGATCGTCATCAACATGGGTGTCGGCGAAGCGACGGCGAATTCCAAGAAGCCTTCCGTGGCTGCCGAGGATTTGAGCCGGATCGCCGGCCAGAAGCCCGTGGTGACGCATGCGCGCAATTCCATCGCCGGCTTCAAGGTCCGCGAGAACATGCCGATCGGCGCCAAGGTCACCTTGCGCAAGGATCGCATGTACGAATTTCTCGACCGCCTCGTCACGATCGCGCTGCCGCGCGTCCGCGACTTCCGCGGGCTGAACCCGAAGAGCTTCGATGGCCGTGGCAACTTCGCCATGGGCATCAAGGAGCACATCGTGTTCCCAGAGATCAATTACGACCAGGTCGACCAGATCTGGGGAATGGACGTTATCGTGTGTACGACCGCCAAGACGGATGATGAAGCCCGGGCGCTGCTCAAGGCTTTCAACTTCCCCTTCCGGCGGTAACGGCAGGCGAGAAAAAGGAACGCAAGACTATGGCAAAGACCAGTTCAGTCGAAAAGAACAAGCATCGCCGCGAGATCGTGAAGCGTTACGCCGCCAAGCGAAAGGAACTGAAGTCCATCATCATGGACCAGAAGCTTCCGATCGAGGACCGTTTCCGGGCGCAGTTGAAGCTTGCCGCACTGCCGCGCAATTCGTCGGCCACCCGTATCCGCAATCGTTGCGAGATCACCGGTCGTCCGCGCGCTTATTACCGCAAGCTCAAGATGTCGCGCATCGCCTTGCGTGAACTGGGTTCCGCCGGCCTCGTGCCGGGCCTGGTCAAGTCGAGCTGGTAAGGAGGATTTGAGATGTCTGTGAATGATCCTCTCGGCGATATGCTGACCCGCATCCGCAATGCTATCGGCCGCAAGAAGGAAAAGGTCTCGACGCCTGCTTCGACATTGCGCGCCCGCGTGCTCGACGTGCTGAAGTCGGAAGGCTATATCCGCGATTACAGCCAGGTCGATTACGATAATGGCAAGTCGGAAATCGAAATCGAGCTGAAATATTTCGAGGGCGCTCCGGTGATCCGTGAAATCGCTCGTGTTTCGAAGCCTGGCCGCCGCGTTTATGTTTCGGTGAAGTCGATCCCGCACGTGGCAAACGGTCTTGGCATCGCGATCCTATCGACGCCGAAGGGCGTGATGGCCGATCATGAAGCTCGCGAGCAGAATGTCGGCGGCGAAATTCTCTGCCAGATATTCTGATCTGGCCCTGGAAAGAAAGTAACGAGGACAAGCATATGTCTCGTATCGGAAAGAAACCTGTCACCCTGCCGGATGGCGTAACAGCTACCGTCGACGGCCAGACCGTTACGGCAAAGGGCCCGAAGGGCGAGTTGAAATTCGTCGTCAACGACGAGGTTCTGGTCAAGCTCGAAAATGGCGAGATCGCGGTCAATCCTCGTGACGACAGCAAGACGGCGCGCTCCAAATGGGGCATGTCGCGGACGCAGATCGTCAACATCGTCGAAGGGGTTAAAACCGGCTTCGAACGGCGGCTGGAAATCAACGGCGTCGGCTATCGCGCGACAATGCAGGGCAAGAACCTGCAGCTCGCGCTCGGCTTCAGCCATGATGTCGTCTACCAGACCCCGCAGGGCGTGACGATATCGGTACCGAAGCCGACCGAAATCGTGGTATCGGGCATCGACAAGCAGGCCGTCGGGCAGGTCGCGGCGGAAATTCGTGAATACCGTAGCCCCGAGCCCTACAAGGGCAAGGGCGTAAAATACGCGGAAGAGAAGATCATCCGCAAAGAAGGCAAGAAGAAATAGGGCCCGGCAGTCGGCAAATGGGTTATCGGCAGTCGTATTGAAGCGGGAGAACTCGCGATCCGACTGCCTGATGCCTACCGCCTACTCCCCCATTTTGAGGAAAGACCATGGTTTCCAAAGTATCCGTCAAGCGCCGCGCCGCACGCGTTCGCCGCCAGATCAGGGCGGTAAACTCCGAGCGTCCGCGCCTCTCGATCTACCGGTCGGGCAAGAACATCTACGCGCAGATCATCGACGACAAGCAGGGCCATACGGTCGCCTCGGCTTCGACGCTCGACAAGGACGTAAAGGGCGGGATCAAGACGGGCGCAGACACCGCCGCAGCCACCGCCGTCGGCAAGCTGGTTGCCGAGCGCGCCGTCAAGGCCGGGATCAAGGAAGTCATTTTCGACCGTGGTCCGTACATCTTCCACGGCAGGGTGAAGGCTCTCGCCGAAGCTGCCCGCGAGGGTGGTCTGAGCTTCTAGGCCTGATCCCGAAGAGGTGAGGCTTTTCGATTAGGATCATGCAAGGAAATTGACTATTCACCGCCGCCGCCCTTGGGGCGTTGGCATCATCAACCCCCGTGTCACCGGAAAAAAACAAGGAACAGGATATGGCACAAGAACGCAGGGATGGCGGCCGTGGCCGCGACCGCGAAGAGCGCGACAGCGAATTTGTCGACAAGCTCGTTCACATCAATCGCGTTGCGAAGGTCGTCAAGGGTGGCCGCCGCTTCGGCTTTGCCGCGCTCGTCGTCGTCGGCGACCAGAAGGGCCGGGTCGGTTTCGGCCATGGCAAGGCGCGCGAAGTGCCCGAAGCGATCCGCAAGGCTACCGAAAGCGCCAAGCGCGACCTGATCTTCGTGCCGCTCCGGTCGGGCCGTACGCTGCATCACGACGTCGAGGGCCGCCATGGAGCCGGCAGGGTTCTTCTGCGCGCGGCCAAGGCCGGTACCGGGATCATCGCCGGCGGTCCGATGCGCGCCGTCTTCGAGACGCTCGGAATGCATGACGTCGTCGCCAAGTCGATGGGATCGTCTAATCCCTACAACATGGTCCGTGCGACTTTCGATGCGCTGAAGAACCAGATGCATCCGAAGGACATCGCCGCGCACCGCGGAATCAAATATTCGGCGCTGCAAGCGCGCCGCGGCAGCGCCGTCGCCACCGAAGAATAGCGTCGGCCAGTTCAGGAAAGCATGATCATGGCTAAGAAAGACAGCAAGACCGTAACGGTCGAACAGATCGGAAGCCCGATCCGTCGCCCCAAGGAACAGCGTGCAACGCTGGTCGGGTTGGGCCTCAACAAGATGCATCGTCGCCGTACGCTGGTAGATACGCCTTCCGTGCGCGGCATGATCGCAAAAGTGGAACATCTCGTCCGCGTTGTGGACGAGGCCTGAGAAGCGCGGGAGATTATTCGATGAAACTCAACGAACTGCGCGACAAGGACGGCGCCACCAAGGCCCGCAAGCGCGTCGGCCGTGGCATCGGTTCCGGCTCGGGCAAGACATCCGGGCGCGGCGTCAAGGGCCAGAAGGCGCGCTCCGGCGTCGCCATCAACGGTTTCGAGGGCGGCCAGATGGCGCTCTACCGCCGTTTGCCCAAGCGTGGCTTCAAGAACATCTTCGGCAAGGACTTCAACACCGTTTCGGTCGCCCGTATCCAGGCTGCGATCGACGCCAAGAAGCTTGATCCGAAGGAGGCCGTGACGGTTGACGGGCTGGTCAAGGCGGGCGTGCTGCGCCGCGCCAAGGATGGCGTGCGTCTGCTCGGCGACGGCGAGATCAAGACCAAGCTTGCATTCGATGTCGCCGGCGCTTCCAAGGCGGCGATCGAAAAGATCGAAAAGGCAGGCGGGTCGGTCAAGCTGCCGGAAAAGGCTTCGGCCGAGTAAAAGGCATCTGACCGCGTTGTGAACGGCGGTCGCTTGCATCTTCGCGAGACGGAGCCTATCTCGTGACTTCGGCGATCCGCGCGCCCCGGTATTCCGGGGCGCAAGCGCGACCAAGCGGAGAGTCAAGCGCGACAAGCGGAGAGAATTGAATGGCATCGGCTGCTGAACAACTGGCATCCAATCTGAATTTTTCGGCTTTCGCCAAGGCGGAAGACCTGAAGAAGCGGATATGGTTCACGCTCGCCGCATTGCTGGTCTATCGTCTCGGCACCTATATCCCGATGCCCGGCATCAATCCCAACGCTTTCGCTCAGGCATTCCAGCAGCAGAGCGGTGGCGTGCTTGGCATGTTCAACATGTTTGCCGGCGGCGCCGTGAAGCGGATGGCGATCTTCGCCCTTGGCATCATGCCGTATATTTCCGCCTCGATCATCATGCAATTGATGACGTCCGTCGTTCCCTCGCTTGAACAGCTCAAGAAAGAGGGTGAGCAGGGACGCAAGATCATCAACCAATATACGCGCTACGGAACCGTGATTCTGGCGGCGGTCCAGGCCTACGGAATCGCCGTCGGGCTGGAAGGCGGTAACGGCATCGTATCGGATCCCGGCATCGCGTTTCGGTTCTCGACCGTCCTGACCTTGCTTGGCGGTACGATGTTCCTGATGTGGCTCGGCGAACAGATCACCGAGCGTGGCATCGGCAACGGTATTTCGCTCATCATCATGTCGGGTATCGTCGCCAACCTGCCGAACGCTGTGTCAAATACGCTTGAGCAGGGCCGCACCGGCGCCATTTCGACCGGCGTCATTCTTTTGGTGGCGGTCGTGGCGATCGCGGTTGTCGCCGTCATCGTGTTTTTCGAACGCGCTCAGCGACGGCTGCTCATCCAGTACCCGAAGCGCCAGGTCGGCAACCGGATGTTCCAGGGCGACACGTCGCATCTGCCGCTGAAGCTCAACACGTCGGGCGTTATCCCGCCGATCTTCGCGTCTTCGCTTCTGCTGCTCCCAGCCACGGTCGCCGGCTTTTCGAATACGTCGAACTTTCCCGACTGGGCCCGTTCGGTGCTCGCTTCGCTTGGGCACGGCCAGCCGCTCTATATGGCGCTTTACGCCGCGATGATCGTCTTTTTCGCCTTCTTCTACACCGCGATCGTGTTCAATCCGAAGGACACGGCCGATCAGTTGAAGAAGCATTCCGGCTTCATTCCGGGCTATAGGCCGGGGGATCGCACGGCGGATTACATCGATTACGTGCTGACGCGCATCACGCTGATCGGCGCGATCTATCTCGTGCTGGTCTGCCTTCTGCCGGAGTTTCTTATTTCGACATTCCATGTTCCGTTCTATCTCGGCGGCACGTCGCTTCTGATCGTCGTGAGTGTTACGCTTGATACGGTTGCCCAGGTTCAGGGGCACCTGATCGCGCACCAATATGAGGGCTTGATCAAGAAGTCGAAGCTCCGTGGAGGAAAGAGGGGAAGATGAGGCTGATATTGCTTGGGCCGCCGGGGGCGGGGAAGGGCACACAGGCGAAGATACTGACCGAGAAGCACCGTATTCCGCAGCTTTCCACCGGGGATATGTTGCGCGCCGCGGTCGCCGCCGGCACCGAAGTCGGCAAGCGCGCCAAGGCTGTGATGGATGCGGGCGGGCTCGTTTCGGATGAGATCGTCAACCAGATCGTTTCCGAGCGCATCGACGAGCCGGACTGCGCGGGGGGGTTCATCCTGGATGGATATCCCCGCACCGTGCCGCAGGCGGAAGCGCTTACCCGCATGCTGGAATCCAAAAATCTCCAGCTCGACGGCGTCATCAACCTGAAGGTCGACGAGGCCGCATTGGTTCGGCGCATCGAAAGCCGAGTGTCGGAAACACTTGCCGCAGGCGGTCAGGTGCGCGCCGATGACAATCCCGAATCGTTTCGCACGAGGCTGGAGGAGTATCGCGTCAAGACCGCTCCGCTGACTGATTACTACAAAAAGACTGGTGAGTTGAAGTCTGTGGACGGCATGGCTGAGATGAACGCCGTGACCTCGCAGATCGAAGCGATCCTGGAAACGGCCTGATCCGGCTAATTGCCGTTTGCGGGTGTTGACTTCCCGGCCCGATTCCGCCTAAGAGAGCGCCAATTCGCTTTCATTCAGGGCGGTCGGAGCCGATCAAAATAGGCAGATCGGAGCCGGGCGCTTTTGCATTGTCCGGTCGTACAGGAACAAACGTCCGGATCGGGCGAAACCAAAATCAAGGAGAAGCGGCGTGGCCCGTATCGCTGGCGTCAATATTCCAACCAACAAGCGCGTCGTTATCGCGTTGCAGTATATCCACGGCATCGGTGCTACCTTCGCCAAGGAGATCGTGACCAAGGTCGGCATCCCGGAAGACCGTCGCGTCAACCAGTTGACCGACGCCGAGGTGTTGCAGATCCGCGAAGCGATCGACCGCGACTATCACGTCGAAGGCGATCTGCGCCGTGAAGTGTCGATGAACATCAAGCGTCTGATGGACCTTGGTGCCTATCGTGGACTTCGTCATCGCCGTTCGCTGCCGGTTCGCGGCCAGCGCACACATACCAATGCGCGCACCCGCAAGGGTCCGGCCAAGGCGATCGCCGGCAAGAAGAAATAAGAACGGTGGGTCGGCGATCGGCATTTTGGCAATCGGATTTCCGACTGCCGAGCGCCTGTTCCCGACTGCCTTCTCAGGTGGAGCCGCTGGAACTACGGCGGTGCAGAGATCAACGAAAGGGTATTCATGGCCAAGGAAGCCGCACGTGTTCGCCGTCGCGAACGCAAGAACATCTCGTCGGGCGTTGCCCACGTCAATTCGACCTTCAACAACACGATGATCACCATCACCGACGCGCAGGGCAACACGATTGCCTGGTCGTCGGCCGGCGCGCAGGGCTTCAAGGGTTCGCGCAAGTCGACGCCGTTCGCCGCGCAGGTCGCGGCTGAGGACGTCGCCAAGAAGGCGCAGGAACATGGCATGCGCATGCTGGAGGTCGAAGTTTGCGGACCGGGTTCGGGTCGTAAATCGGCGCTGCGCGCCTTGCAGGCGGCCGGCTTCACCATTACATCCATTCGTGACGTGACCCCGATCCCGCACAATGGCTGCCGGCCGCGCAAGAAGCGCCGCGTCTAAACGTAAATCGAAATATTGCCGAATGAGCGCCATCTGGTGCTCCTCTTTGGTTTCCAGATCGCCCGCCACGATTGGATGGTGGTGGGGACAAGGAAGGAAAACGAAATGATCCAGAAAAACTGGCAGGAACTCATCAAACCGAACAAGGTCGAGTTCTCCTCCAAGAAAAAGACGCTCACCACGCTGGTTGCCGAGCCGCTCGAGCGTGGCTTCGGCCTGACGCTCGGCAACGCGCTTCGCCGCGTGCTGCTTTCGTCGCTGCGTGGCGCCGCCGTCACCGCCGTTCAGATCGACGGCGTGCTGCACGAGTTTTCGTCGATTTCGGGTGTACGCGAAGACGTTACCGACATCGTCCTGAACATCAAGGAAATCGCCATCAAGATGGAAGGCGAGGGTCCCAAGCGCATGGTCGTGCGCAAGCAGGGCCCGGGCGTCGTGACGGCTGGCGATATCCAGACGGTCGGCGATGTCGAGATCCTGAACCCCGATCACGTGATCTGCACCCTGGACGAGGGTGCTGAGATCCGCATGGAATTCACGGTCGACAGCGGCAAGGGCTATGTGCCGGCCGACCGCAACCGCGCCGAAGACGCGCCGATCGGGCTTATTCCCGTCGACAGCCTTTATTCGCCGGTCAAGAAGGTCTCCTACAAGGTCGAGAATACCCGCGAGGGACAGGTTCTCGACTATGACAAGCTGACCATGACGATCGATACCGATGGTTCGATTTCTGGCGAGGACGCGGTGGCGTTCGCCGCGCGCATTCTTCAGGACCAGTTGGGTCTCTTCGTCAATTTCGAAGAGCCGCACAAGGAACAGCCGCAGGAGCAGGTCACCGAGCTTGCCTTCAATCCGGCGCTGCTCAAGAAGGTGGACGAGCTCGAGCTTTCGGTTCGGTCGGCAAACTGCCTGAAGAACGACAACATCGTCTATATCGGCGACCTGATCCAGAAGACGGAAGCCGAAATGCTTCGTACGCCGAATTTTGGACGCAAGTCGCTCAACGAGATCAAGGAAGTGCTCGCCGCGATGGGCCTGCATCTGGGTATGGAAGTGCCCGATTGGCCGCCGGAGAACATCGAAGATCTCGCCAAGCGTTACGAAGATCAGTATTGAGGCGGCAATGGGCAGTCGGCAGATCGGCAGTCGGATAACCGATTGCCCCCTGCCGATCTGCCGACTGCCAGTTTGAATTCGGGCGTTCGGCCCACAACACTAGGAGTAGCGCCATGCGTCATGGACGTTCCGGCCGCCGGCTAAACCGCACCGTCAGCCATCGTAAGGCCCTGTTTTCCAATATGGCCGCATCACTCATCGAGCATGAGCAGATCACCACGACGCTGCCGAAAGCCAAGGAGCTGCGGCCGATCGTGGAAAAGCTGGTGACGCTTGGCAAGCGCGGCGATCTGCATGCGCGCCGTCAGGTTATCGCGGCGATCGGCAGCGATGTGCTGGCGAAGCGCCTGTTCGAGACGATCGCGCCGCGCTACGCGTCGCGCAATGGCGGCTATTTGCGCATCATGAAAGCGGGCTTCCGCCATGGCGACAACGCGGCCATGGCCGTGATCGAGTTCGTCGAGCGCGACACCAGCGCCAAGGGAGCGGCCGACCGCGCCCGGGTCGAGGCAGAAGAGGCCAATACCGAGTCCGAAGCCGCTTAAGCCGAAATGTTCTTTTGAAATTGCAAGGGGGCCTCTGGCCCCCTTTTGCGTTGCGGCCCGCACCCCGGGTCGCTTGTCGGGATGGCCCGAAGCCTTCATATCTTCGCATTCGTGGCCGATATCGCAGATGCATTGGAAGGAGCCCGCTCATGTATTCGAAATCCATCCGGTTTGCCCTGATCGCGCTGCTGGTGACGGCCGGCGCGGCGCTCGCCGCTTTGCCGGCGCTCGCCGATGATGGCGCTGCCTCCGGTCTGCGCGGGATCTACAACGAATTGCTCGGCACCAAGGACGCTTCCACGGCGCCAAAGCCGGCGGAGGCGCAGGCCAAGACCGAAGACGCCACCCGGCGCGTGCCGTTTGGCCGTGCGGAAATGCAGCTTTCCTTCGCGCCGTTGGTGAAGCAGACGGCGCCGGCCGTGGTCAACGTCTATGCGTCGAGCAAGGTGCGGGCGCAGTCGCCCTTCATGAACGACCCGTTTTTCGAGCAGTTTTTTGGCCAGCAGATGCCGCCGCGCGTGCAATCGTCGCTGGGCTCGGGCGTCATCGTCGATCCTTCCGGAATCATCGTGACCAATTATCACGTTATCCGCGGTGCCGATGAGGTGAAGGTGGCGCTGTCGGACGGGCGCGAATTCGAAAGCACAATCCTGCTCAAGGACCAGAAGGTCGACCTCGCCGTCCTGAAGATCAAAACGCCCGACGCGCTGCCGACCATATCGCTCGGCGATTCGGATGCGCTGGAGGTGGGCGATCTCGTGCTGGCGATCGGCAACCCGTTCGGTGTTGGCCAGACGACGACAAGCGGCATTGTCTCTGCTCTGGCGCGCACGCATATCGGCATTTCCGACTACAGTTTCTTCATCCAGACCGACGCGGCGATCAATCCGGGCAATTCGGGCGGAGCGCTCATCGACATGAAGGGCGACCTGGTCGGCATCAACAGCGCGATCTACAGCAAGAGCGGCGGTTCGATCGGAATAGGCTTCGCCATTCCCTCCAACATGGTGCGCGCCTTTGTGCAGTCGGCGAAGAGTGGCGCCGACTATTTCGAGCGGCCCTACATCGGCGCCGACTTCCAGGAAGTGACTCAACAGGTTGCCAATGCGCTCGGCATGGAGAATGCGACCGGTGCGCTGGTGTCGTCCGTCGCAAAGGGCGGCCCGGCCGCCGAGGCGGGGCTGAAAGCCGGCGACGTGGTCCTCGCAATGGACGGCGTCAAGATCGACGACCCTCAGGCGCTGAATTTCCGTTTGTCGACGCAGCCTATCGGTGGCTCCTCCACCTTTGACATCCTGCGCCAGGGCGCCAAGGAGCAGGTCAGGGTCAAGTTGGAGCGGGCGCCGGAGGGGCAGTCGAAGGAGATCACCATCGACGGCCAAAGTCCGTTCGCCGGGGCCAAGGTGGCCGCGCTTTCGCCGCGCCTGGCCCAGCGGCTGGGCATGCCGACCGATGCGACCGGCGTGGTGATTGTCGATCTAGAGGATAATTCGGCGGCACAAAGCCTGGGGTTCGCCAAGGGTGACATCATTCGCGAGGTGAACGGCGCGGCGATCCAGAGCGCCGAAGACCTGCAGAAGGCTGCGGGGCGACAAACGCGGCTGTGGCGCTTCACGGTCGATCGCGGCGGGCAGACGATCCGCCAGGTTTTGCGCTTCTGATCCGAATGGCCGACCTTTTCGAAGATGGTGCGCCGAAGCGGCCCGATCCAGGCCGGCCTCTTGCCGACCGGCTCCGGCCGGCAAAGCTCGAGGATATTGTCGGGCAGGATCACCTGACCGGGAGCGACGGCGTGCTGACGCGGATGATCCGCTCCGGCTCTCTCGGCTCCATGGTCTTCTGGGGGCCGCCGGGGACCGGCAAGACGACGGCGGCCCGTTTGCTTGCCGGACAGACCGGACTGGCCTTCGAGCAGATATCGGCGATCTTCTCGGGCGTGGCCGATCTGAAGAAGGTTTTCGAGGCGGCGCGGTTGCGCCGCTCCAATGGCCGGCAGACGCTTTTGTTCGTCGATGAGATTCATCGCTTCAACCGCGCGCAGCAGGATTCCTTCCTGCCTGTCATGGAAGACGGGACGGTCATTCTCGTCGGTGCGACCACCGAAAATCCCTCTTTCGAGCTCAACGCCGCGTTGCTGTCGCGCGCCCGGGTGCTGACGTTTCATGCGCTCGACGAGGAAAGTATCGCCAAATTGCTTGTTCGCGCCGAAGGAGCCGAGGGCAGGGCGCTTCCGCTGGACGAGGAGGCACGCCGCGTCCTGGTCAGGCTGGCGGATGGCGACGGTCGTGCCGCTCTCACGCTGACGGAGGAACTTTGGCGCGCCGCCGGCAAGGACGAGATTTTCGATGCGGAAGGGGTGATGCGCATCGTCCAGCGCCGGGCGCCGGTCTACGACAAGAGCCAGGACGGGCATTACAATTTGATCTCGGCGCTGCACAAATCCGTGCGGGGGTCAGACCCTGACGCCGCGCTCTATTATCTCGCGCGCATGTTCGATGCCGGCGAACACCCGCTCTATATCGGCAGGCGGCTGGTGCGCATGGCGATCGAGGATATCGGGCTGGCCGATCCTCAGGCGCTTGTTATCGCCAACGCGGCCAAGGATGCGTACGACTATCTGGGGTCGCCGGAAGGGGAACTGGCTTTGGCCCAAGCCTGCATCTATCTGGCCACGGCGCCGAAATCAAACGCCGCCTATACCGCCTTCTCAGCCGCGACTCGCGCCGCAAAGGAAAACGGCTCGCTGATGCCGCCGAAGCGCATCCTGAACGCGCCGACGAAGCTGATGAAGGGCGAGGGCTACGGGGGTGGATACCGCTACGACCACTCCGAACCAAACGCCTTTTCCGGGCAGGATTATTTTCCCGAGAAGATGGGGCGGCAGAAATACTATGATCCGGTCGATCGCGGGTTCGAACGCGAAATCCGCAAGCGTCTGGACTATTGGGCAAAGCTTCGCGCCGAACGCGGCGAAGACGAATAGAAGAAGCGGAAGGCGCTCGGCCTCCCGCTCTGTTAATTCGTAACCGCTGCGATGCTCTGCGATCCGGCTTACGCCGCCTCTTCCTTGAGCGGGCGGGTCACGCGGCGAACTTCCTCGTCGGTCAGCAGGCCACCGGCGCGCAGCAAGCTGGCGAAGCGGCCATTTCGGGCGGCGAGCTCGTTGAAAGAACCGGCCTCTATCAGACGCCCTTGGTCGAGGAAAATGACCAGATCGGCGTCGCGCACGGTGGAGAGGCGATGCGCGATGATGAACGTCGTGCGATTGCGCCGGATTTCATCGATGGCGCCTTTGACGCGTTCTTCGGTTTCCACATCGAGCGCGCTCGTCGCCTCGTCAAGCACGAGGATGGGCGCGTTCTTCAGGATAGCGCGGGCGATGGCGATGCGTTGCCGCTCCCCGCCTGAGAGCTGGGTCCCGCGCTCACCGACGACCGTATCGTAGCCATCGCTCTTGGCCAGAATGAAATCGTCGGCGGCCGCAGCGGCAGCGGCGGCATGAATGTCGTCATTGATCGCATTCTCGTTGCCGACCCTGATATTGGCCTCGATCGAACGATTGAACATGCCGGCATCCTGAAACACCGTTGCGATGGCATGGCGAAGCGATTTGCGCGTCACGGTTCGTGTATCGACCCCATCCACCAGGATACGGCCGGAGGCAGGCTCATAGACACGTTGCAAGAGGTTGATGAGGGTCGTCTTGCCCGAACCTGTCGGCCCGACGATGGCGATCGTCTGACCGGGCTCGACGTCGAAGCAGATGTCGTACACGCCCTGGCCGGAGCTCGCAAACTCGTAGGAGACGTTCTCGAAGCGTATATGGCCTTTTACGTTCTCAATATCGCGCGCGCCCTCGATGTCGTAAAGGCCATGGTCAAGCGCTTCCAGCGCATAGAATTTCTCGAGCTTGGCGCGTGAAATCGAATATCTGATTGACAAACGCGCTGATCTGGTCGAGGCGGCTGATGAGCAGGGTGGCGAAGCCGGTGAAGGCGATCACGTCGCCAATCTTCATTTCGCCCTGGCTGACGAAGTAGGCGCCGAGCAACAGCACGACCATCATGGAAATGGTCGAAGCACATTTGTTCATTGCATTGGCAAGAGCCCACCAGTCCAGAACCGGATACTGGGCATCGAGCAGCCTCTTGGCGAAATCCTGAAACGCCTTCGTCTCCTGCGAAACTCGATTGTAGCTTTGCAGGACAGCGACGTTACTTATCGAGTCGCTGACATGGCCGAACACGTTGTTGTGGTGCAATTCCACTGCCGCCTGCCCGGCCTTGGTGCGGTGCATGACGACCCGCCCGATAACCACGTACAGGATTCCCAATATCAGCAATACGGCCGACAACCGCATATCCAGGGCGATTGCGGTCGGAATAAGCATGATCAACGCCACGGCGGTTGTCAGATGCTGGCGCAGGAACTCCAGCCAGAGGCTGAAGAGCGCGTCGACCGCACGCAGAAGGGTGTGAAGGACGTTGGACGTGCCCGTCGACTGGTGCCAGGTCAGCGGCATGGCGATGATCCGCTCGAAGGAATGCTGCATCACTTCGAGCCGGCGGCGATGCGCCAGCCGATCGGCGCCCCGGGCCACCAGCACGAACGCGAAAACGTTGAAAACGCCGAGGCATGCCCAAAAGAGAAGAGTCGGCGCGACCTGGTTATGCTCTGAAATCGCCTCGATCACCCTGCCGAAAAGCACGGGCTCAGCCACTGTCACCAGCGCGAGAATGATGTTTGCGGAGCAAATGAAAAGCACGGGGCGCTTTGCCGGCATCAGATAACGCAGCGCTTTCCAGTAGATTTCGACCAAAGACACCCGACTACTCCCATGCTGGCAAAATAATTGTGCGCCGCAATATCCGAAGCACCTTCTTGATCTCCGACGCAAGATGAAAATAGATGCAAATGGCGTCCGTTCCGTGTCCGCCGGTACAATAGTTGGGCGGCCACTGAAATATTTCGTGATCGGCTAACCTTTTGAGATAAAATGAAAAGTGCTCTTCCAAGGAGGTGCGTGGCGTCCGTCTCGCCGCCTGGCATGTACGCCTGATCCAGTCGCCGCCTCGTCGGACGGCAAAGCCGTTGAGATTGCGGGTCATGAAAGGTGATTGCCCCTGACACTGGTACAGAATTTCCCTGAGAAGATGAAATGTATCGGCGGGCATTCCGTTTCGTAACTTTTTGCAAAGCAGCCATGCATTTTTGAATTGCCACTCAAACGCGCCGCCGTCCGGCTCGCATCGGCGGCCATCTGGTGCTACTGCGCGTCCTTCAAACAGGAAGCACTCGATGGCAGGCGTGGAACAGGTCACTGTGGAACCGGACGAGGCGGGCATGCGGCTCGACCGCTGGTTCAAGTCGCATTATCCCGGTCTCGGGTTCGGCCATCTGCAGAAGCTTCTGCGGTCGGGCCAGATCCGTATCGATGGCGGGCGAGTGAAGGCGGACAGCCGCATCGACAAGGGACAGGTGATCCGCATCCCTCCTCTGGGCGTGGACCGCAACGAAAAGTCCGGTCTGACGGCGAAGACCATGCGTGGCAGGGAGGATGGCGACGTCCTTTCACAAATGCTGTTGCATGAGGACGACAAGCTTTTCGTCTTCAACAAGCCAGCCGGGCTGGCGGTGCAGGGCGGTTCCGGGCTCACCCGGCATGTCGACGATATGCTGGAGGCCTGGCGAAACAAGAAGGGGGAGAAGCCGCGCCTCGTGCATCGGCTCGATCGCGACACCTCCGGCGTACTGGTGGTGGCGCGGACGCGGCTCGCGGCGATGAAACTCGCCAAGGCATTCCGCGAACGGACGACGAAGAAGTTTTATTGGGCGCTGGTGAAGGGTGCGCCCAAACAGCGTGAGGGCAGGATTTCGACTTGGCTGGTCAAGGAGACGACCCTGGACGGCGACCGGATGCGCGTTGCCAAACATGGAGAGGACGGGGCCGACCACGCGGTCTCCAACTATCGGATCGTGGAGCAGGCCGGACAGGCGCTGAGCTGGCTTGAGATGGAGCCATATACGGGGCGGACACATCAGCTCAGGGTCCACGCCGCCAGCATCGGTTGTCCCATCATCGGGGATCCGAAATATTTCGAGGCGGACCAGAATTGGGACTTCCCAGGCGGCATCCAAAATCGCCTGCATCTCCTTGCCCGGCGTATCGTCATTCCGCATCCCGATGGCGGGGTGGTCGACGTAACCGCGCCATTGCCCCCGCATATGGTGCAGAGCTGGAACCTGCTCGGCTTCCACGAGGCGGATGCCGGCGAGGACGCGTGATCTCACGCGAGGGTCCGCCTATATTGACGGAACCTGCCCACACGTACCGGAGAAGATGATGCGAGACATCCTGAACGATCTGGAAGCGGGCAAATATCTGTCCGACGCGGACCCGAGGCAACGGGTGCGCAATCAAGCGAAGGCCGCGCTTCCGAAACGGTTTTATTCGAAGGCGATGGTGGCGGCCGGCGATGACGGACTTTATCAGGTCCATCTCGATGGCCGTGCTGTGCGCACGCCGATGGGCTCCGTCCTCTTATTGCCCAGCGAAGCGGTGGCAAATCTCGTCGCGGATGAGTTCGATGCGCAGAAGGATCATATCAACCCCGTAACGATGCCGGTGACCCGGCTGGCCAATACGGCGTTCGACGGCGTCTCTGCGGAACCCGAGGCCGTGCTGGAGGATATTTTGCGGTTTTCGACCAGTGATCTCGTCTGCTATCGCGCCGGCACGCCCGAAGCGCTTGTCGAACGCCAGGCGGAAGCCTGGGATCCGTTCATCGACTGGGCGCGCAACGCCCTTGGCGCGCGCTTCTTGCTCGCGGAGGGCGTGATGCATGTCGAGCAGCCGCGCGAAACCATTGGCGCCGTCGCCGTTCATCTGCGCAAACGCGCCGAGCCGTTCCGATTGGCAGCGTTGCATTTGATGACGTCGCTTACCGGATCGGCTCTGATCGCTCTGGCCGTGGAGGCTGGCGAACTCGACGTGGAAAGCGCCTGGGCCGCGGCGCATGTCGACGAGAACTGGAACATCGAGCAGTGGGGCGAGGACGCGGAGGCGGCGGCGCGCCAGGCAGCCAGAAAGCGCAACATGATGGCCGCCGCATCGCTGATCGAGGCGCTAGGCTGAAAAGCCCTGCATGTCGGTCCCGCGGGGGCTTTGCCTCGCGCGACCTTAAACGCGCTGGTCGGATCGCAACCGTGCGCTAACTTCAAAGGAGGCGGCGAACGCGCGAATTGGTCCATGATCCCGCTTGCTGACATTCGTAACCCACGGGGGGCATTCCACGCCGATGAGCCTTGAGCGGCAACGTTTCGCGGTCTTACCCGCCTTGACGATCGAAGCCATGTCGGCCTCGTCAGGCGGGCAGGGCGGCGTAACGGCCTGCTACGCGCTCCTGTCTGGCTTGGGGCTTTTGTTGTGGTGGGCCTGCAGCTTTCATCCGACGCTGCTGCCGTCATGGGCGCCATGGGACTTTTCGCCGAGTTGGTATGCGGCCACGGTCTTCTCCGTCTATTGGTATTGGCGCGGCCTGCTGCGCACGCCGCCGACATTGCGGCCGGCGCGCTGGCGGCACGCCGTCTATTTTTCCGGTATCGGGATGCTTTATTTCGTGCTGCAGACCCGGTTCGACTATCTGGCTCAGCACATGTTCTTCCTCAACCGCGTGCAGCACATCGTCATGCACCATCTTGGCCCGGCCCTGATCGCCATTGCCTGGCCCGGCGCCGTGCTGAAGCGCGGCATGCCGTCCGCCTTGCGGCGCCTGGTCGAGTTGCCGCGGCTTGCCGCCGTGCTCCACTGGATCCAGCAGCCGGTTCTCGCGGCGGCCCTCTTCGTCGGGCTGATTGCGCTTTGGCTTTATCCGCCGGTGCATTTCCAGGCGATGATCGACGGGCGGCTCTATGCGCTGATGAACTGGTCGATGGTGGTCGACGGCGTCCTGTTCTGGTGCCTGCTGCTTGACCCGAAGCCGTCACCGCCGGCGCGGATCCCGGTATTCTGGCGCGCCACGGTCGCGGCGCTGGTAATGTACCCGCAGATCGCGATGGGCATGATGATCACCTTCAGCCAGCACGACCTTTATTCCTTCTATGCGCTGTGCGGTCGCGCCTTCGCCTCCTTCACCCCAAGCCTCGACCAGACGCTTGGCGGCCTGATCGTATGGATTCCGGGCGCGATGATGAGCGTGCTTGCCTTCGTGTATATCCTTTATCTCCACGGCAATGGCCACACCGCGAGGCAAAGGTTGGTCGACGGTGCGCTCTAACTCTGCATTCTGAGCAGGACTGCGCCGGACAGCGTCACGAACACCGAGACGACCTTCGCCAGGTTGATCCGCTCCTTCAGGAACATTGAGCCAAGGATCAGCGCGAAGACGAGACTGGTCTCGCGCAGGGCCGAGACGACGGCAATGGGAGCCTGTGTGAAAGCCCAGGTCACCAACGCGTAGGCAATGAAGGAAAGCGGCCCGCCGATCCATAGCGATCTGCGGCATGTGCCGATCGCCGCGCCGATGATATTGCGCCGGAAGAGCGACAGGCCGATGCACATCATGATGCAGTTCAGCACGGAGGCCGCCCCGTAAAAGGCAAGGCTGTTGCCCGCCAGGCGCGCCCCGATACCATCGTTCAGCGAGTAGCTGGCGATGAAAACGCCCGTTATCAACGCAAGCCCGCAGGAGGCCAGATGCAGCCGTCCGTCGGTCCTTGCAGTCAGAACAAGACTGATAAGGCCGAGAGCGATCATGACGATCGCGGTCGTCTCCAGCGGCGTCAGCGTTTCACCGAGGATCGCACCGGCGGAGAAAGCCGTGATCAGCGGCGCAACGCCGCGCGCGATCGGATAGACCTGGCTCAAATCGCCAACCCGGTAGGCGCTCGTAAGAAACAGAAAATAGCCGGTATGCAGTACGGCGGAACTCGCGACCAGGGGCCATGCCTCGCGCGCCGGCAAGCCGGTATGGAGCAGGCAGATCATGCCCAGCGCCGCACTGCCGATCGAGACGGCAAGGGCGCCGGCGGCCTTGTCGGGCTGCGATTTCAAAAGCGCGTTCCACCCGGCGTGAAGCATCGCGGCGAAAAGGATGATGATCAGGATTTGCGTGGACATTCGGAAATCTTGGCAGCGGGAAGGTTAGCCGCCTTCATAGGCCGGTGGCGCGGTTATTGGAAATGCCTTGCGCGCCGGCTGGTTGGGCCACGTCCTTCTCATCTTTCCGACATAAAAAGGAAATGGCCGCCGGGTTTGTCCGCGGCGGCCATTGGATCGTTCAAGTCCGGCTTGATCAGACCGAATAGTACATATCGAATTCGACCGGATGCGGCGTCATCTCGAAACGCATGACCTCGGCCATCTTCAATTCAATGAAGGAGTCGATCTGGTCGTCGTCGAAGACGCCGCCGGCTTTCAGGAAGCCGCGATCTTTATCCAGGCTCATCAGCGCCTCGCGAAGCGATCCGCAAACGGTCGGGATGCGCTTCAACTCCTTCGGCGGCAGGTCGTAAAGATCCTTGTCCATCGGCTGGCCGGGGTGGATCTTGTTCTTGATTCCATCCAGGCCGGCCATGAGCAGCGCCGCGAATGCGAGATAAGGGTTGGCGCCCGGATCCGGGAAGCGGACCTCGACGCGCTTCGATTTCGGCGACGAGCCGAACGGGATGCGGCAGGAAGCGGAACGGTTGCGCGCCGAATAGGCCAGCAGGACCGGCGCTTCATAGCCTGGAACCAGCCGCTTGTAGGAATTGGTCAGCGGATTGGTGAAGGCGTTGATCGCCTTGGCATGCTTGATGATGCCGCCGATATAGAACAGGCAGCTTTCAGACAGGCCGGCATATTCATTGCCTGCGAAAGTCGGTTTGCCGTCCTTCCAGATCGACTGGTGGACGTGCATGCCCGAACCATTGTCGCCAAAAACCGGCTTGGGCATGAAGGTGGCCGTCTTGCCGTAGGCATTGGCAACCTGATGCACGACATATTTATAGATTTGCAGCTTGTCGGCGTTGAGCACCAGCTCATCGAACTTCATGCCGAGTTCATGCTGGCCCGCCGCCACCTCGTGATGGTGCTTCTCCGTCTTGACGCCCATTTCGGACATGACGCTCAGCATCTCGGAACGCATATCCTGGCAGGAATCGACCGGGGGCACCGGGAAATAGCCGCCCTTGATACGCGGCCGGTGACCCAAATTGCCGGTCTCGTAATCGGTGTCGTCGTTGGACGGCAATTCCGACGAAGTCGAGCTTGAAGCCGGTGTTGTAGGGATCCGCCTTGTATTTGACGTCGTCGAAAACGAAGAACTCGGCTTCGGGTCCCACATAGACGGTATCGCCTATGCCTTCGGACTTCATGTAGGCTTCGGCCTTCTTGGCGGTGCCGCGCGGGTCGCGATTATAGGATTCGCCCGAGATCGGATCGTGAATGTCGCAGATGATGACCATTGTCGACTGCGCGAAGAAGGGGTCCATATGGACCGTTGCCGCGTCCGGCATCAAAACCATGTCGGACTCGTTGATGGCCTTCCAGCCGGCAATCGACGAGCCGTCGAACATGACGCCATCGGCGAACATATCCTCCTCGACCTCGGCGACATCCATGGTAACGTGCTGAAGCTTTCCCTTGGGATCGGTAAAGCGCAAATCGACGAACTTCACCTCGTTGTCCTTGATCTGCTTCATTACGTCTTTTGCTGTCGTCATATTCTCTTTCCCTGTGACTATTTGAATCTACTAATACGGCCGTATCAGACGGCGTCGATCCCGGTTTCACCCGTGCGAATGCGCACGACCTCCTCGATGCTGGACACGAAAATCTTGCCATCGCCGATGCGGCCGGTTTGCGCGGCCTTTCGGATGGCTTCGATTGCCGCCTCTACCGTATCATCGCCAAGGACCACTTCGACCTTCACTTTCGGCAGGAAGTCGACCACATACTCGGCGCCGCGATAAAGCTCCGTATGGCCTTTCTGGCGGCCAAATCCCTTTGCTTCGGTGACGGTGATACCCTGAAGCCCGACTTCCTGGAGCGCTTCCTTCACCTCATCGAGTTTGAAGGGTTTTATGATCGCCTCGATCTTTTTCATGCTCGCTCATGCTCTCCGCTGGAATGGGACGGTTTTATGTGTTCGACTTCGGGCATTTTGAAGCATGAAGCATGCCAGATAGAGCCGAATAAAGGTCTTTTTAGAGTTTGCCGATCAGGCATAGAGCGGATTGCCGCTTTGCGCCACTGGTCGTTCCGGCGATTTTTGCACTGCCCTGCAATGTATCACCGATCCGCATCAAAAGTGGTCAAAATTTACGCAAACTGCTTAATAGAACGGCAGTCCGGACGCGACAGGATTGGGGGGCGAAGCATCACCCGTTGCGGCCCGCTTGAAAACATCCCTATGATCGCCGGCATAACGGATCTCCGGATAGCCCATGCCGAATGAACTGCTGACCCCCGACGAAATGGCCGAGGTGGATCGGATAGCGATCGCCGCCGGGCCATTCGACGGCATCGCCCTGATGCGCCGGGCTGGCGGGGCCGTGGCCGCTGCCGTACTGGAGCGTTTTGGCGGCGCTGCGACGGTCCATGTCCTGTGCGGCCCCGGCAACAATGGCGGCGACGGTTATGTTGCGGGCCATATTCTGCACGAGGCCGGGGCCAATGTTCGAGTGTGGACCTTGGCCGCTCCGAAACCCGGATCGGATGCCGCGCTTGCCGCGAAAGAGTGTTCCGTGCCGGTCAGGCCGCTTGGTGAATTTCGCGCCGTCTCCGACGATGTGGTGATCGACGCGCTCTTCGGCGCCGGCTTGTCGAAGCCGCTGGCGGGGGTGGCCGCCGACGCTATCGAGGAGATCGAACGCTCCGGCGCACGGGTCGCGGCCGTCGATCTGCCGTCCGGCATTTCGGGCGACAGTGGCAGGGTGTTGGGCTGCGCGCCGCAGGCGGATGTCACGGTCACGTTCTTCCGGAGGAAGCCGGGCCATATGCTTTATCCGGGGCGGGGACATTGCGGCGAGATCCTCGTTGCTGACATTGGCATCGCGCCCGATGTCCTGGCGGAAATCCGCCCGGCCTGCTTCGAAAATGACCCCTCGCTTTGGCTTGGGAATTTGCCTGTCCCGTCGGTCGACGCCCACAAATACAAACGCGGCCATGCCTGCATCTTTTCAGGGGGGCCGTCCGCCACCGGCGCGGCGCGTCTCGCGGCCCTTGCCGCCGCGCGCAGTGGGGCAGGGGCGGTTACTGTCGTTTCGCCACCGGCCGCCATGCTGGTCAATGCCGCGCACCTCACGGCGATCATGCTGGCCAAGGTCGAGGACGAGGCGGACCTTCTCGCCTTTATGCAAGAGAGAAAGCCGAACGCCTTCGTGCTCGGTCCCGGCTTCGGCGTCGGTGAAAAGGCAAGGACCTTCGCGCTGACCCTCCTTGCGGAGAGAAAAGTGAACGGCCTTGTGCTCGACGCGGACGCCATCACCTCGTTCAAGGACGATCCCGCGCCGCTGTTCGAGGCAAGCGCCGCCGCAGCGCCCGGGCTCGTACTGACCCCGCACGAAGGCGAGTTCGGCCGGCTGTTTCCCGATCTGGCGGGCGACGGCGCAAAGCTCAAAGCTCGACGCCGCGCGCCGGGCGGCAAGCCGCGCCAATGCGGTGCTCGTCTACAAGGGTCCCGATACCGTCATCGCCGCCCCTGATGGGCGCGCCGCGATCAACAGCAACGGAACGCCCTGGCTGGCGACGGCCGGATCGGGTGACGTGCTGGGCGGTATCATCGCCGGCTTGCTGGCGCAGCGGATGCCGCCCTTCGAAGCTGCCTGTGCCGCCGTCTGGATGCATGCCGAAGCCGGCTGCCGCTTCGGCGCAGGGTTGATGGCCGAGGATCTGCCGGATCTTTTGCCGGGGATCGTGTCCGATCTTCTCGACCGATAGTTGCCTTATGTCAGGCCCGCACGCGCTCCGACTTGGGATCATACATCGGTCTCAGCGACGCCTCCGCTTTGAACCGCTGGCCCGCGATCTCGATTTCGTAGGCCGAGCCGAGCACCTGCTGCTCGCTCTCGCCGGCGCAAGGAACATACCCCAGGCCGACCGCGCCGCCGAGATGGTGCCCGTAATTGCCCGAAGTCACGGTGCCGACGATCTCGCCGTCGCGCAGGATCGCTTCATTCTGGAAGAGCAACGGCTCGGGGTCGGTGAGCCGGAACTGCACCAGCCGGCGGGCCAAGCCTTCGTCCTTCTTGCGCAACACAGCGTCACGGCCGATGAATTCGCCTTTCGCGGCTTTAACGGCGAAGCCGAGCCCCGCCTCCAGCACATGGTCTTCATCCGTGATATCGTGACCAAAGTGACGGAACGCCTTTTCGATGCGGCATGAATCGAGGGCGTGTAGTCCGCAGAGCTTTAATTCCGTCTCGGCACCGGCCTCCAGGATGGTCTCGAAGACATGGGCAGCCTGCTCGGACGAGACATATAATTCCCAGCCCAGTTCGCCGACATAAGTGACGCGGTGGGCGCGCGCCAGCCCCATGCCGATCTCGATTTCCTGGAATGTCCCGAACGGATGGGCCTCGTTGGAGAAATCGTTCGGGCTGATTTTCGTGATCAACGCGCGCGAGCGCGGCCCCATCAGGCACAACACCGCCTCGGCCGCGCTGACATCCGTTATCACCACGAATTCGTCGCCCAGATGCCGGCGCAGCCAGGCCAGGTCGCGTCGCAGGGTCGCGCCGGGAACAATCAGGAGAAAGGCGGTTTCCGACAGGCGCGTGACGGTCAGATCGCTCTCGATGCCGCCGCGCTCGTTCAACATCTGCGTATAGACGATACGTCCGGCCGCGACATCGATGTCGTTGGCGCAGAGCCTTTGCAGAAAGGCGGCAGCGTCGCGCCCTTCAACCCTGATCTTGCCGAAGGATGTCATGTCGAACAGGCCGACGCCGTTGCGCACGGCCAAATGTTCTTCGCGGCTGTTGTTGAACCAGTTCTGCCGCTGCCAGGAATAGCGGTACGCGCGTTCCTGGCCTTCGTTGGCAAACCAGTTGGCCCTTTCCCAGCCGGCGACTTCGCCGAACACCGCGCCGCGCGTGCTTAACTGGTCGTGCAAAGGCGAGCGGCGAACGCCGCGCGCCGACGCCATCTGCCGGTAGGGGAAATGGTCGGCATAGAGAAGCCCCAATGTCTCCGATACCCGTTCGCGCAGATAAAGGCGGTTTTTCTGGAAGGGCTCGACCCGGCGGATATCGACTTCCCACAGGTCGAAGGGCGGCTCGCCGTCATTGATCCATTGCGCCAGCGCCATGCCGGCGCCGCCGGACGAGACGATGCCGACCGAATTGTATCCGGCCGCGACCCAATAGCCGGGGAGTTCCGGCGCTTCACCGAGATAGTAGCGATCGTCGGGCGTGAAGCTCTCCGGCCCGCAGAAGAATGTGTGGATGCCTGCCGTCCCGAGCATCGGCATGCGGTTGACGCCCATTTCCAGGATCGGTTCGAAATGCGCGAAATCCGCCGGCAACTGGTCGAAGCAGAAATCCTCGGGGATGCCATTCATGCCCCACGGCTTGGCCTTGGGCTCGAAGGCGCCGAGCATCATCTTGCCGGCATCCTCCTTGTAGTAGGCGCATTCGTCGGGCACGCGCAGCACCGGCAGACGCGACAGGCCGGGAATGGGCTCGGTGACGAGATAGAAGTGTTCGCAAGCGTGCAGTGGCACGTTGACGCCGGAGGCTGAGCCCAGTTCGCGCGCCCACATGCCGGCGCAGTTGACCACGATGTCGGCGGCGATTGCGCCGCGTTCCTCGCCTTGTTGCCAGCCGATGCCGGAAACGCGGCCGTCCTTCTTCAGGACATCGGTTACCTTGACGCCCTCGATGATCCTGGCGCCGTGCTGACGCGCGCCCTTCGCCAGCGCCATGGCGATGTTGGCGGGATCGCACTGCCCGTCGAGCGGCAGATGCACCGCGCCGGTAACGCCCTCGATATTGAGATGCGGATACATGTCCGCCACTTCGGCCGGCGATATTTCCCGCACATCGACGTCGAACGCGCGGGCCAGCGAAGCCTGCCGGTAGAGTTCGTGCTTGCGCTCCTGCGTAAGCGCGACGCTGATCGAGCCGACCTGCCGCATGCCGGTGGCGATGCCGGTTTCGGCCTCGAGGTTGACGTAGAGGTCGGCGGAATATTTCGCCAACCGGGTCATGTTCCTGGAACCGCGCAACTGGCCGACAAGCCCGGCCGCATGCCATGTCGTGCCGCAGGTGAGTTGCTTGCGTTCGAGGAGGACGATGTCCTTCCAGCCAAGTTTGGCCAGATGGTAGGCGACCGAGCAGCCGGATACGCCGCCACCGATGATGACCGCGCGCGCCTTGGGGGGAATGTCGCTCACGATGCGGCTTTCGCCGACAGCTGGTCGGGATAAGCGGAAATGAAACGTCGCAACCTTGTGGCGGCTTCCTTCAGCCGTGGTTCCGGCTGACACAGGCTGATACGGACATGCCCTGACGCGGCGTCGCCAAAGCTCGAACCCGGCATCACGGCGACTTTTTCCGCCTCAAGCAGGCCCCAGGCGAAACGCTCGCAGTCCGGATCGACGGCGCTTATGTCGAGCATTACGTACATCCCGCCCTCGGAGCCGCGCACCGTAACCGCATTGAAGCCGCGCATTTCGTCGAGAAACGCGGTCCGGCGGGAAGCGTAGCGCTCGGCGATCTCCTTCACCCCGTATCCGTTCTCGAGCGCTTCGATGGCGGCGCGGCTGACGAAATCGTTGAGGCCGTAGGTCGAGACGAGGTTGAGATTGATTAAAAGCCGGATGAAATCGCTTGGGCCGGTCAGCCAGCCGATGCGCCAGCCCGTCATGCCATGGCTCTTCGACAGCGAATTGATGACCAGCGTCCGTTCCGCCATGCCCGGAAGCGAGCGCGGCGACAAATGCTCCTTCTCGCCGCCAAGCGTCCAGTACACCTCGTCCGAGATCAGCCAGAGGTCGCGCTCCCGGCAGATTTCTGCGATGCCTTCCAGCGCCTCGCGCGAATAGACCGCGCCGGTCGGGTTGTTCGGCGTATTGATGAGGATGGCGCGTGTGTTGGGTTTGATCGCAGCGCGCACGGCCTCGGCGTTCGGCTGGAAACCGTCCTCCGCGCGCGCCTCGACGACGGTGAACGTCGCGCCGGCGGCGCGAAACGTACCGGGATAGGTCGCATAATAGGGCGCGACCACGACAGCATGGCCGCCCGTGTCGAGAACGCCTTGCACGGCGGCATAGAGCGCCGCCTGTCCGCCTGGCGTCGCCAACACCTGGTTGGCTCGCGTCGGCACGCCGGTCGATTGAGTGGTGATTTCCGCCATGGCTTCGCGCAGGCGCGGCAGGCCGGGCAGTTGCGTATAGTGATGGTAGCCGGCGCGAACCGCCTTCACGCAGGCTTCCACGGTTTCCGACGGCGTATCGAAATCATGGTCGCCGACCGACAGCATGAGGATGTCCCCGCCGGCCTGCTGGCGTGTGAGGGCGGCGAAATGCACCTCCCAGCCATCCTTGCCGGAGGGCGTGATGCCCGAAATGCGAGATGAGGGATGGGGCATCTGTTCTACGCTCTTATTCGCTCGTTCTTCGGGTCCCACACGGCCTGGTCGGGTTGCACGGTGGCTGCAAATCGTTCGCCGAAAATCTCGACTTCGACCGCCGTTCCAGCCTGTGCAAGGTCGGACCGCAGCATGCCGAGCGCAATCGATTTGTCTACCCTGTGGCCGAAGCCTCCTGACGTTACTTCGCCGACGATCTTGCCGTCGTGCCAGAGCGTCGACATGTAGGGTGCGTCGCAGTCGCCCGGCTGGTCGATCACCAGCGTCACGAAGCGCTTGGTGACGCCGGATTGCTTTTCCGACAGCAGCGCGGCCTTGCCCCGGAAATCAGTCTTGTCCCATTTAACGAAGCGGTCGAGCCCGCCCTGCAAAATGGTGTAGTCGGTGGAAAGGTCGCCTTTCCAGGCGCGATAGCCCTTTTCGAGGCGCAGCGAGTCCAGCGCGAACATGCCGAACGGTTTCAGGCCGTGCTTCTGTCCCGCGTTCCATACGGCGTCGAAGATCTCCGGCGTATCGGCGATATGTGTATGAATCTCCCAGCCGAGTTCGCCGGCGAAAGACACCCGCACGAGCTGGCACCATTTGCCTGCGATCTGCACCGATTGATGGGAAAGCCATGTCAGGCTCAGATCAGCCTCGCAGACATCCGCCAGGATCTCGCGCGAATTCGGGCCCGTCAGGATCTGGCAATCGAACCCATCGGTCATGTTTTGCAAGGTAATTGCGGCGTCGGCCCGCAGGTGGCGCTGCAGCCATTCGAAATCGTGGAGTTCGGCTGTGGCCGCGGTGATGAGGAAGAAGAAATCCTCGTCCAGCGCCATGATCGACATTTCGGTGACGATGCGGCCGCCGTCGTCGGCGAAATAGCCGAGGCCGATGCGCCCCTTGGCCGGAACATTGCCGGTGATCATGCACGAAAGCCATTCGCGGGCGCCCGGACCCTGGACCCGAAAACGCGAGAAGCCGGGCAGGTCGAGAATGCCGGCGGCATCGCGTACGGCCAAGCACTCCTCGCGGATGCGTTTTTGCCAAGGGCCATCGCGCGTGAAGGTCTGCGTGGACGCTTCCGACACATCGTCGCCGGGTTGCGCATACCAATTGGCGCGCTCCCAGCCATTATAGACGCCGAATTGCGCTCCAAGCGCCGCCACCCGGTCATGGATCGGCGAAAGCTTCCGGTTGCGCCCGGCGGGCCAGGTGTGGCGCGGAAAATGGATGGCGTATTCGTGGCCGTAGACTTCCACGCCCTTGGCGACGGCATAGTCGCGGTCGGAGGCGAAGGCCGTGAAGCGGCGCGGGTCGCACGACCACATGTCCCATTCGGTCTGGCCCTGCGTCACCCATTCGGCCAAGACCTTGCCGGCGCCGCCCGCCTGCGCAATGCCGAAGGTGAAGACGCAGGCCTCGAAGGCGTTTGGCACGCCGGGCATCGGCCCGATCAGGGGGTTGCCATCCGGCGCGTAGGGTATGGGGCCGTTGATGATTTTCGACAGGCCCGCCGTCCCGAGGATCGGGACGCGCTCCGTCGCATCGTTCAGGTACCATTCGAGGCGGTCGAGATCGTCGGGAAAGAGCTGGAAGGAAAAATCGTCCGGCATCGGCTCGTCGGCGTTCGCCCAATGGGCTCGGCAGTTCTTTTCGTAGGGACCAAGATTCATGCCGTTCTTTTCCTGGCGCAGATACCAAGACGTATCGACGTCGCGTAGCAGCGGCAGCTTGTGGCCGGCTTCCTTCGACCATGCCGCAAGCTCGGGGATTTCGTCGAACAGGATATATTGATGGCTCATCACCATCATTGGCACGTCGCGGCCGAACAGGCGGCCGACTTCGCCGGCGCGATAGCCAGCCGCGTTGACCACATATTCGCAGCGAATTTCGCCCTTGGGCGTTTCCACCACCCATTCGTCCTTGTCGCGGCGAACGCCGGTGACCGGACAGAAACGCGCGATGGCGGCGCCCATGTCGCGCGCGCCCTTGGCCAACGCCTGCGTAAGCTGCGCCGGATCGATATCTCCGTCGCTAGGATCGTAGAGCGCGCCAGCAAGGTCATCGGTCTCAAGGAACGGGTAGCGGCTCTGGATGTCGCTGGCACCGACGATTTCGATATCCATGCCCTGGTAGCGGCCCATGCTCCTCACGCGCTCGAATTCGCGCATGCGCTCCTTCGAGTGGGCCAGTCGCAGCGAACCGGTGACATGATAATTCATCGGATAGTCGACGGCCTTGCCGAGACCACGATAGAGCTCGGTCGAATAGCGCTGCATGTTCATCACCGACCATGACGCAGAAAAGGTCGGCACATTGCCGGCGGCGTGCCAGGTCGAGCCTGAAGTCAGTTCGTTCTTTTCCAGCAGGACGCAATCGGTCCACCCCGCCTTGGCCAGATGGTAGAGCGCCGAAACGCCGACCGCGCCGCCTCCAATGACCACCACACGCGCGGTCGAAGGTATCTCCGCCATCATTTCTCCTCCTTTGCCGGTGATATGCGCGCGACTGCCTTATCCGAATACGCCTTCCCATGCCGTGCTTTTCAAGCGATCTTTGGCTCTGGCCGAGGCAAATCACGTCTCTGGCATTGCGCCGTCGCGGCAAAGACGGCAAAAGTCGCGGCGTTCAGCCTTAGGATGGCTTAGACAGGGACACATGATGCTTGCGCCGGACAACAAGAACCTGACCGAAGATGACGAGGCTGCAATCGTCGACGAGGCGATTACTTCTCGCCGGTCGATCCGCGCCTTCCTGCCCGATCCGGTGGACGAGAAAACCATTCGCGAAATTCTCGAAGTGGCATCGCGGGCGCCATCGGGCACCAACATGCAGCCCTGGAAGGTCTATGTAGCGACCGGCGACCGGAAGAATCAGATTTCCGACGCGGTCCTGAATTCCGGCATCCGCGCGGAAAAGGCGAAATGGGACGAATACAAATATTATCCCGACAAATTCTTCGAACCCTATTACGCGCGCCGCCGGGCGGTGGGCTTTTCGCTCTATGGAGCGCTCGGGATCGGCAAGCGCGACGTTGACCAGATGCGCGCCCAGCATGATCGCAATTTCGTCTTTTTCGACGCTCCCGTCGGCATGATCTTCACCATCGACCGCAGGCTTAACCAGGGGTCGTGGGTCGACCATGGCATGCTTTTGCAGTCGATCATGATCGCGGCGCGGGGCAGGGGATTACACACTTGCCCGCAGGCGGCGTTTGCGCCCTATCACAATCAGATACGGCCGGTACTTGGCATACCGGATGAGGAAATCGTGGTGTGCGGCATGGCGCTCGGCTACGAGGATGCCGGCAAGCCGGAGAATACGCTACGCACCGAACGCGCGCCGCTGGAAGACTGGGTGACGTTCCTCAAATAGGCCGACGCCATGCGTCTGGAATGGGCTTGAGGAGAGACCGCAATGGCAGACTATGTTGCAGACGTGAAGAGATACGACGCCACTGCCAATGACGAGATCATCGGCAAAATCGTAAAGCATCTGGGCATTGCGCTCAGGAACAGGGACTCCTCACTGGTTTCTTGCTCCGACCCCAAGGAACTCGACCGCGTCAAGAAAAGCTGGTGCGGCAAGAAATTGGGCGTCACCGATGAGGCCAAGGTCGATTTGGCGATCGAAATGGTCTGCGAGACGATGTCGGCCGACCGCACCAAGAGCCGTGTGACCTTCTATTATCTGACGGCGAAACATCTCGGCAAACTCGCCGCGCTCTAAGTGCGGGAGAACGGCTGGAAAACCGTGCGCCCATCACGGGCCGACTTTGCGTGCGGCGCCATCGAACGCATATAATGGGCATCCTTCGAATCGTTTGGAAGCGTCATGCGCCAGTATCTCGACCTGCTCTCCCATGTGCTCGATAACGGCGCCGACCGGCGGCGACCGCACCGGCACCGGCACGCGCTCGGTCTTCGGCTACCAGATGCGGTTCGACCTGGCCGACGGCTTTCCGCTGCTGACGACCAAGAAGCTGCATCTGAAATCGATCATCCACGAGCTGCTGTGGTTTCTCGCCGGGCGACACCAACATCGCCTATCTGAAGGAAAACGGCGTCTCGATCTGGGACGAATGGGCCGACGAAAACGGCGACCTTGGGCCGGTCTATGGCTACCAGTGGCGCTCCTGGCCGGCGCCGGACGGCAGCATATCGACCAGATCGCCAATCGTTCTGAGCAGATCCGAAAACAAACCCTCATTCGCGCCGGCTGATCGTCTCGGCGTGGAACCCGGCGCTGGTCGACGAGATGGCGCTGCCGCCCTGCCATTGCCTGTTCCAGTTCTATGTCGCCGACGGCAGGCTGTCGTGCCAGCTCTACCAGCGCTCGGCCGACATCTTCCTCGGCGTGCCGTTCAACATCGCCTCCTATGCGCTGCTGACGATGATGGTGGCGCAGGTGACCGGGCTGGAGCCGGGCGAGTTCATCCATACGCTGGGCGACGCGCATCTTTACGCCAACCATTTCGAGCAGGCGCGGGAGCAGCTTGCGCGGTCGCCCCGGAAGCTGCCGACGATGCGGATCAATCCCGAGGTCACCGATCTGTTCGCCTTCCGCTACGAGGATTTCCGTCTCGAAAATTATGACGCCGACGCGCGATATCCGCGCCAAGGTCGCCGTCTGATCGAAGCTCGGACGGTGGGCAGGAGATCGCTTCGATGATGATCGGCATCCATGTGGCAATCGCCGAAAACGGCGTTATCGGCCGCGAAGGCGGGTTGCCCTGGCGGCTTTCAACCGATCTCAAGCGTTTCAAGGCCGATACGATGGGCAAGCCGGTCATCATGGGCCGCAAGACGTTCGAAAGCGTCGGCAAGCCGTTGCCGGGGCGCCTGAATATCGTGGTCACCCGACAGACCGGCTGGCGCGCGGAAGGGGTCGAAACCGCCGCGTCGCTGAACGAGGCGATAGACCGCGCTCGGATGGCCGCAAGGGAGATGCCCGATGCCGACGAGATCTGCATCGCGGGGGGCGGCCGGATCTACGCCGAAGCCTTGCCGCTTGCCGACCGCCTTCACGTCACGCATGTTTTGGCCTCTATCCAGGGCGACACGTTCTTTCCGCCGATCGATCCGAAAATATGGCGCGAAATCCACGCCATCGACGTGCCCGCCGGCGAACGCGACAGCTATCCGACGCGCCAATCCGTCTACGAGCGGCGAAGCGCCGCATGATTCACGCCGGTAAACGCCGTTGAATTCTTGCCATATGGCGCAATCCGCTCCTCCAGCGCGTTGAAAGCACGTCGCGCCATCCCTATAAGAGCACGAACGAAAATTTGGCCGCGCCATCCGGTGGCGGCATTCGGGACCGAGAGGGAATATATGCCCTGGAACAATCAGAGCGGCGGCGGCGGCGGTCCATGGGGCGGCGGCAACAACGGCGGTGGCCCGTGGGGGCAGGGCCCGCGCGGGACCGGCGGCGGCGGTGGTCCGCAAGGATCGCCACCCGATCTGGAGGCCATCCTTCGCCGTGGCCAGGACCGGCTGAGACGGGCGCTCCCGGGTGGCGGTGGCAGCGGCTTCGCAATTGGCATGCTGATTATCGTCGTGCTTCTCGTTCTTTGGGCATTCAAGGCGGTTTACACGGTACAACCTGACGAACTCGGCCAGGAACTTTTGCTGGGCCAGCCGAAGCAGGCGGTCGAGGAGCCCGGTCTGCATTTCATGTGGTGGCCGGTCGAGCAGGTCCAGATCGTGCAGACCCAGCAGATACGCGAGGCGATCGGCAGTTTTTCCAACGGAAACGCCGACGATAGCGAAAGTCAGATGCTTTCGGGCGATCAGAACATCATCGATGTCGATTTCACCGTGCTCTGGCGCGTCACCGACCCGAAGAAATTTCTCTTCAATATCGATGATCAGGAACAGATGGTGCGCAGCGTCGCCGAAAGCGCGATGCGCGAATTTGTCGGCCGCACGCCCGACGATCAGGTGCGCACCAGCGGACGCCAGAAGCTGGAAGATTTGGTGCGCAAGGTGACCCAGAGCACTCTGGACGCCTATAATGCCGGCATTACCGTTGTCGGCGTCCAGCTCGAAAAGGCCGATCCTCCGGCACAGGTCGCGGACGCTTTCGAAGAAGTCCAGCGCGCCCAGCAAGACCAGGACCGTTTCCAGCGCGAGGCCGACGCTTACTCGAACAAGAAACTCGGCGACGCGCGCGGCGAAGCCTCGCGCCTCCGCGAGGAAGCCCAGGGCTACAAGCAGAGCGTAATCGCCCAGGCACAGGGCGAGGCGGCGCGGTTCACCTCGGTCGATGACGCATACCAGAAGGCGAAAGACGTGACGCGCAAGCGGCTCTATCTCGAAACCATGGAGAAAGTCCTTGGCGGCTCCAACAAGGTCATCCTCGATTTCAAGAACGGGCAGGGCGTCGTTCCATACCTGCCGCTCAACGATCTGATGAAATCGGCGCCTGATTTCACCTCCGGCAAATCGAACGGACAGGGGACGTCCAAATGACGCGGCTTCCTGTCATCATCGGCGCTGTCGCCGTCATCCTGCTTCTTGTCTATTCGTCGATATTCATCGTGACGCCGACACAGCAGGCGATCGTGCTGAGATTTGGCGAGATCACGCGCGTCGAGTCCAAGCCGGGACTCTATTTCAAGCTGCCCACCCGCTTCGTCGACAGCGTTCAGTTCGTCGATAATCGACTCTTGCGGCTTGATCTCAACAATCTGCGTGTTCAGGTGCGGGATGGCCGGCGCTATGTCGTCGATGCCTTCATCGCCTTTCGCATCGTCGATCCGCGCAAGTTCCGCCAGAATGTCTCGGGTAATCTCAATCTGCTCGAAGCAATCTGCGCACGCGTCTCGATGCCTCGCTGCGCAGCGTTTACGGCCAGCGCGCCTTCGAGGACGCCCTGTCGGAAGAGCGTCTGCAGATGATGCTGGAAGTGCGCGACCAGTTGCGTCCGCAGGCCGATGTGCTCGGGGTGAAGGTGGTCGATGTCCGCATCCTCAGAACCGATCTTCTGCCGGAAGTTTCGGCGCAGACCTTCGAGCGCATGAAGGCCGAGCGTCTCGCCGAGGCCGCGCAGTTGCGCGCCCGAGGCACGCAAGCGTCGATCAAGATCAAGGCCGAAGCGGACCGCGAGGCCACCGTGACCGTCGCGGAAGCGCAACGCGACGCCGACATCCTGCGCGGTGAGGGCGATGCGCAGCGCAACAAGATATTCGCCGACGCCTATCAGCGCGACCCAGGCTTCTTCGAATTCTATCGAACGATGAAGGCCTACGAGACCGGAATGTCCGGCAAGAGCACGACGATGGTTCTCTCGCCAGACTCCGAGTTCTTCAAATATTTCAATGACGCATCCGGGCTTCTCGCCGCTTCGTCGGCCGCGGCCAAGAGCGACGCCACACCGGCCTCCGGCGGGGGCAGCGCAACACCTGCTCCCGCGGTCAATAATTAGCCGGGGCCCCGGTGCACGATTTTCTGGATGCGGTAGGGCTCGTTCTTGTCCTGGAGGGGGTTCTTTACGGGCTCTTGCCGCATCTGGCCAAGCGGCTGGCGGAACAGGTCACGTCGGTTCCCGAGCCGACGCTGCGGATTGCCGGCCTGGTTTCGGTAGCCGTGGGCGTGGGTATTGTGTGGCTGGTGCGCGGGTAACGCAGGATTTACGGCGACGATGGCTCGCAAGGCCCCAAACGCGCCTTAATTCATGCCAGAATGGCCAGGATAGAGTGGGGCGCTGACCTCCAGGAATGGGGGTGTTCGGCGAAATCAGGAGATGTTCCGCATGAGAACGATGAATTTCGGACGTGCGTCGCGGACAATCGCGGTTGCCGCGGCCGCCGCGCTTATGCTTGGGATGTCGAGCGCGCCGGCCTATGTGCAGCCGGCGCAATTTCCCGGAGGTCCGACTTCCGTGGCGGACCTCGCCGCCGGCCTGCTCGATGCGGTGGTCAACATATCCACCTCGCAGACCATCAAGGGTGGCGAAACGCCGGAAGGCGTGCCCATGCCGAAACTGCCGGAGGGATCGCCATTCGAGGATTTCTTCAACGATTTCCTCAAGAAACATCAGGACGATGGCGGCGATGACGCCCCCCACAAGGTGCAGTCGCTCGGGTCTGGCTTCGTCATTGACGCCGCCAAAGGCATCGTCGTCACCAACAACCATGTCATCGCCGACGCCGACGACATCGAGGTCAATTTTTCCGACGGGTCAAAACTGAAGGCCGAACTGGTCGGCACCGATACCAAGACCGATGTCGCCGTGCTCGAAGTGGACCCTACCAAGCACAAGCTGACGTCCGTCAAGTTCGGCGATTCGGACAGGATGCGCATCGGCGATTGGGTGATGGCGATCGGCAATCCATTCGGGCTCGGAGGCACCGTCACTCTCGGCATCATCTCGGCGCGCAACCGCGACATCAATTCCGGGCCGTATGACGATTTCATTCAGACCGACGCCGCCATCAATCGCGGCAATTCCGGCGGGCCGCTTTTCAACATGGCCGGCGAGGTGATCGGCATCAACACGGCGATTATCTCGCCGTCGGGCGGATCGATCGGCATCGGCTTTTCGATTCCCTCCCAATTGGCCTCGGAAGTCGTTGATCAGCTTCGCAAATACGGCGAGACCAGGCGCGGCTGGCTGGGGGTTCGCATCCAGCCGGTGACCGACGAAATCGCCGAAAGCCTGGATATGCCGTCGGCGAAAGGCGCTCTGGTCGCCGGGATCATCAAGGGCGGCCCGGTGGACCATGGCGAGATCGAGCCCGGCGACGTCATCACCAAATTCGACGGCAAGGATATCCATGAGATGCACGATCTGCCGCGCGTCGTCGCTGAAAGTCCGGTCGGCAAGGAGGTTGATGTCGTTGTCGTGCGCAAGGGCAAGGAGCAGACGGTCAAGGTGAAGCTCGGACGGCTGGAAGATGGCGATAAGCTGGCCAGCAATGATGACGCCCAGGACGACCAGGCGACGCCGGACAAGCCGGCCGCCAAGCCGCTGGCCAGCAATGTGCTCGGCATGTCGCTCGGCGAACTCGACGACGCCATGCGCGAAAAATTCAAGATCGCCAAGGACGTGTCGGGCGTTGTCGTCACAGACGTCGAGCCGAATTCGGCTGCCGCTGAAAAGGGCATCGCGGCGGGAGAGGTCATCACCGAGATCACCCAGCAGACCGTATCGAGCCCAAAGGATGTGACGGAACGCATTGCCGCGCTCAAGGGACAGGGCCGCAAGGCGGCGCTCCTGATGCTGGCCTCAAAGACCGGCGAGTTGCGGTTCGTAACGGTGCGGATCGACGGGTAACCGCCGCAACAAAATTCAAGAATAAAAAGGGTGGCTAAGCTGGCCGCCCTTTTTTGCGCTTGCCAGTTTTCGCGCGATAGCCGGTAGGTGACGTGCCGGCGCAATGCGGCATGGCTTTCGCCGATGGCCGGATGATCGAAATCGGCGGCCGGGTCGGCCGTCATCCCGATGCGCCTCATGACGGCGGTGGAACGATGATTGGCCGCGACGGCGAAGGAGACGATCTCGGGGAGAGCGAGGGCTTCAAAGCCATGGGCGAGCCATGCTTCCGCCGCTTCCGAGGCATAGCCCTGTCCCCAGAATTCCGGCGCCAGCCGCCAGCCGATTTCGATGGCGTCTGCCGGGAAAAATGGCAGATCGATAGGATGGCAGAGCCCGGTGAAACCGGCGCAGCGGCCGCTTGCGGCGATCTCCACCGCGGCGAAGCCGTAGCCGTTGAGCCGTATGCCTTCGCGCAACTCGTCGAGCTTGGCGTCCGACTGGGCGCGGTCGCGGCGGAAGGGAAAAAATTCCATGACGCGGGGATCGGAATTGATGTGGTGGAAAAGATCGCGATCCCGATCTTCCCAATTGCGCAGGATAAGGCGTTCGGTGCGGATCGGGATCACCTCTCGAATTCCGTCTGGCGGTAGCCCTGGATGTAGAGCAGCGCGGTGAGGTCGCCATGATCGATGCGTATCGCCGCTTGGGCAGCGACGGAGGGCTTGGCGTGCAGCGCGACGCCCGAACCCGCCAGCTTGATCATGGCGAGATCGTTGGCGCCGTCCCCAACCGCCATCACGTCCGCCGGCGCCAGGTCGAGTTGCGCGGCGATCGAGACAAGCGCATCCGCTTTCGCCTGCCGCCCGAGGATCGGCTCGGCCACCGTTCCGGCGAGCTTTCCATCCTCCTCGATGAGGCGGTTGGCGGAGTTTTCGTCGAAGCCGAGTTTGTTGGCGACAGGTCCTGTGAAGGACGTAAATCCGCCCGAGACGAGGGCCGTATGCGCGCCGTTCTTCTTCATGGTGGCGATGAGTTCGCGGCCGCCGGACGCCAGGGTGATGCGGGTTTCGAGCACCCGCGAGATGACCGACACCGGCAGGCCCTTGAGCAGCAGAACCCGCTCGCGCAACGCCGGCTCGAAAGCGATCTCGCCGTTCATCGCGCGCGCCGTGATGGCGGCGATATGCTCTTTCATGCCGATCTCGGCCGCAAGTTCGTCGATGCATTCCTGATCGATCATGGTGGAATCCATGTCGGCAATCAGGATCTTCTTTCTGCGGCTGGATGCCTGCTGAACGACGATATCGACGGAATGGGAGGCCAGCGCCGCGCGCAATTGCCGCTCCGCGATGCCCGCGTCCGCTTCTTCCGGCAAGGCGATGTCGCAAGCCTCGCCATGCGACAGCCAGTCGATCGTGCTTGCGCCGATCGCCTTCATGGCGATAGTGCCGATCGCCGGGGTCAGATGGTCCGGCATGGAAATGAGCGTTGCGATGAGAGACATGAGAACCGCGAATTGATCGGAAAAGCGATCCTGATAGCCGGGCCTACGGCGAGCGGCAAGTCCGCGCTGGCGCTCGATCTGGCGCGGCGGACGGGCGGCGTCATCGTCAACGCCGATTCCATGCAGGTCTATTCGGTCCTCGATGTTCTTACCGCGCGTCCCGGCAAGGAAGAGTTGGCGGAGGCTCCGCATTTTCTTTACGGCCACGTTCACCCAGGCGAGGCGCAGTCCGCTGGGAACTGGCTACGCGATGTTGCCGGGCTCGCCGATGCCGGCGAATTCGTCCGCCGGCCAGCCATCTTCGTCGGCGGAACGGGGCTGTACTTTCGCGCCTTGCTCGGCGGTCTGGCGGAGATGCCGCCGATACCGCGAGAGGTTTCGGACCGGTGGCGCTATGAACTGGCGGAAAGGGGGTCGGACAAGCTGCATCGTATCCTGTCGCGAGAGGATCCCGCGGCGGCGCGCATGCTGCGCCCGACAGACGGGCAGAGAATTGTGCGCGCCTTGCAGGTGCTCGAGGTCTCCGGACGCTCTATCCTGGCCTGGCGCGCCGAGGCGGTGGAACCGCTGGTCGACGGAGACCAGTCGGAGATGATTTTGATCGAACCGGATCGAAGCTTGTTGATTAAGCGCATCGAGCGGCGCTTCGACCAGATGATCGAAAAGGGAGCGGCCGCCGAGGTCGAGGCGCTGGTGGCATTGGGCCTCGACCCCACGCTGCCGGCGATGAAGGCGATCGGCGTACGCGAAATCGCCGCGGCGCTTGCCGGTGAAATGACCATGGAAGCGGCGATCGAACGGTCAAAAATTGCAACAAGGCAATACGCAAAGCGCCAAACGACGTGGTTTCGCCACCAGATGGGTCCCGAGTGGAAGCGGCGATCAAATATCTGACTGAAACTTTTCCGCCGGCCCATTCGTAATCGGTTCGCAAGCTTCCCGCGAATTGATTTTTCTCGTATGAGTTGCAGGAATTAACCTCACGTAAGGTGGTGCGTGGGATAAGAGTAACATGGTGTCGGTGCGGGAAGAATATGCGCTTCCATAAGTCGGAAACGGCGTTTTTCGTGTTTATTGCCCTGGTGCTCGTCGCCGGGGTATTGATGTTGCACGCCTATGATGTCCTGCGAACCGGCTCCGCCACCTTCTATGCCGCCGAAAGCCTGGAGCGGGTCAGCTATCTCAGCAAGCTGCTCTTTGCCACCGGCGTACTCCTCTCAACGGCGCTTTTCTTCGGCGTCTTCTTCATCTATCCGCTGATCCGTATACAAGTGCGCGAAGAGGGAAAACTTCGCGCCATGACCGTTTCGCTAAGCGCGCGTTCCGAAACACTGGAGCACGCGGCGCTCACCGACGGTCTGACAGGAACCCAGAACCGGCGTTATTTCGACGATGCGTTGAAGGAATATCTCGAGGAATTCCGTCGTATTGGGAAGCCGGTGGGCCTGATGATCCTCGACCTCGACAATTTCAAGTTGGTCAACGACAATCATGGACATGACGTCGGTGACGAAGTGCTCCGCGAGGTGGCTTCCTGCCTCAAGGATATGACCCGCTATCATGATGTGGTGGCGCGGCTGGGCGGTGAGGAATTCGCAGTCGTCGCGCCCAACATGGATGAGGACATTCTCTTGAAATTCGCCGAGCGCATCCGCAAGGCGATCTCCAACGTCACCATCGTCAGCGGCAATGTCCGCCTGAAGGTCACGACCAGCGTCGGAATCGCGGTATGGAACCGCAGGGAGACAGCGGAGGAGTTCTACCGCCGCGCCGACAAGATGCTCTATGAAGCCAAGCGCATGGGACGCAATCGGGTCTGCGCCTGAGGGCAATGTGCTTGCCCGCCCCTGATGGGCGCGCTTTCTCTCATTATCGGTTTGGCCTGCGCCAGGTCATATCGCCGGGCGGGCGCCCATAATTCACGTCCGATGGCTCCTTGGGCAGAGAGATGGCTGGCTTGCGATAGGCCGCGTCTCCGGCCTGGACCTGTTGCGGCAGGACCACGCCCTGGGCGCCGGCCTGACGGGGCTCTGTTACGTTTCGCAATTTGCTGACGATTGAAACGAGATCGACGTCATCGCCGTTCGACGTTTCGCCGGGTTCCAAATCGTCTTGATGGGCTCCCGGGATGAGTTTGTCGTCGAGGCGAGCGAATTTCATGCGCATGGTCGTCGCCACGCCTTCGCCGAAGGCAATCGCTTCGCGCTGGCCCATCGATGAAAGGAAGGAAAGCGAGGATTGCGAGGAATCGGCGATCGCCGAGCGGATGATTTCCTGATCGTGCTCGTTGGCGAGACGCATGGCGAACATGGTCGAGCACTGCGAGAGGATCGTCGGGTCGAGTTCGCCGGGACGCTGCGTGACGATGCCGAGATAGCAGCCATATTTGCGGCCCTCCTTGGCGATGCGCGAAAGGGCATGGCGCGTTGGCGCGAACCCCAGACGCGGATCAGCCGGCATATAGCGATGCGCCTCTTCGCACAGCACCAGCAGCTTCAGCTTTCCGGCGCTCCAAAGCGCCAGGTCGAAGGCCAGCCGCGCCAGCACAGAGCACACCGAATTCACGACTTCGGAGGGCATCCCCGCCATCTCGAAACACGTAACCGGACGTCCTTCGTGGGGAACACGGAATATCCGGCCAATGGTTTTGTGGATCGTATCCTCGATGAGATGCGAGTTGAACATGAAGCGATAGCGCGGATCGTTGATCGCCGCTTCCAGGCGCCCGCGCAATGCGCGGAAATGTGGACGCTCTTGCTTGCTGTCCAGCATGCCCATGCGTTCGTCGATAATCCGCAGAAGTTCGGTGATCCGATAGGGGATCGGCGTGTCGGACGTAACCGATGAATCGCCGCCGCGGCGAACGGAGACCGGGCCGCCGGCGTTGCGGTAGTCGAGCTTCGCGATGGGAATAATGTCGCGCAACAGATCGACTTCCTCGGCGATCGGTTCGCGCCCGCGGAACAACACCTCGACCAGTTCCTCCAGCCGGAACAGCCAAAAAGGGAGATCGAGCGTCGAAGTATCGATGCGGATCGCATGGTCTTCGAATGCCGAGGCGAATTCGTTGTGCGGATCCATGATGAGGATGCGCAGATTGGGACGCGTCTCGATCGCCTTGTGCAGGAGGAGCGAGACCGCGGTCGATTTGCCGACGCCGGTTGTTCCGACGACCGCGAAATGCCGATCGAGCGTCGTATCCATCGAGATGCGCGCTTCGATCGTTTCGTCCTGCGACAATTGTCCGATCATGACCGAAGCTCTGTCGGAAAGATCGTACACCGCATGCAGATCCCGCGCGCGAATCCGGTGCGCCATGGCGCCGATATGGGGATAAATCGTAACGCCGCGATCGAATTTCGCCGCGCCCGTGTCCAGATCGTCGCGGACTTCTCCGATCAGTTCAACGTTGACCTCGATCTTGTTGTGGCCATCGTTGCTCCAGCTTCTGTCGGACTTGTCGATCGCGTAAACGAGGCCGACCGTGCGTACGTCGCCAAGGTTGATCGAGATGAGCTTGCCCACGGTCCACAGGGCCGTCACGGTGCCATCTGCGGCATCGGCGTAGGCGGCCAGCATGGCGCGGGATCCGTCGCACTGTATGACGCGCCCAAGAATGCGCTGGTCATTTTGCGCGGCATCGCGTCTCTCCTGGCTGGTCATCTCGCCTTTCATGCTTTCCTGTTCGATAAACATTCGGCTTTTACCCCTGGTCTACCCACCTTTGGACCCGCCGACCGTAACCGACCGAGGTTAAGGCGGGGTGCGGTCGCATGGTTGAAGGAGGGTTAAGGCTGGCGGGACCTCCGACACGGAGAAACCCCGTTGACAGCATCGGCGGCGCGCCGTAATCATTGCTGCGATGAAAACGAACCTCATTCTCGTAGGAAGGCGCGTGGGCAAGGCGGTGTAACCGCCGGGCAATGGCCTCCCATGCGCACACACAGGCTCCTCCGGGGGCCTTTTTTATTGCCTGGAACAGGACTAAACGCACAGTAAGCGCGACCAGAACGCGGATAGAGACGGGACCGAACCGATGAACAAAGAACAGACCGAAACCGGCCGGCGCGAGATGAGCGGGGCCGAAATGGTGGTGCAGGCGCTGCGGGACAATGGCGTCAAGCATCTTTTCGGCTATCCGGGCGGTGCGGTCCTGCCGATCTATGACGAGCTTTTCCAGCAAGAGCATGTCAAGCACATCTTGGTCCGGCACGAACAGGGAGCAGGTCATGCCGCCGAAGGGTACGCCCGTTCGACCGGCAAGCCGGGTGTCATGCTGGTTACTTCCGGGCCCGGCGCGACCAACGCCGTTACCGCGCTGCAGGACGCGCTGATGGATTCGATCCCGCTGGTGTGCATCACCGGACAGGTTCCGACCTCCCTGATAGGGTCCGACGCTTTCCAGGAATGCGACACGGTCGGGATTACGCGCCCCTGCACCAAGCATAACTGGCTGGTGAAGGACGTGAACGATCTGGCCGGCGTCCTGCACGAGGCCTTCATCGTGGCGACGACGGGCCGGCCGGGGCCTGTGGTCGTCGATGTGCCGAAGGATGTGCAGTTTGCCAAAGGCATCTATACGCCGCCCCCGGCCGCGCCGCGCGTTTCCTATCAGCCGAAACTGCAGGGCGACATGGAGGCGATCAAGGCCGCCGTCGCGTTGATCGCGCAAGCCAAACGGCCGGTCATCTATTCGGGTGGCGGCGTCGTCAATTCCGGAACAGAAGCCAGCCATCTCCTGCGCGAACTGGTCGATCTCACCGGCTTTCCGATCACATCGACGCTGATGGGGCTCGGCGCCTATCCCGCATCGGGCAAGAACTGGCTTGGAATGCTTGGCATGCACGGCTCCTACGAAGCCAACATGGCCATGCACGACTGCGACGTGATGCTGTGCATCGGCGCGCGCTTCGATGACCGCATCACCGGCCGCATCGATGCGTTCTCGCCCAACTCGCGCAAGATCCACATCGACATCGACCCGTCGTCGATCAACAAGAACGTCCATGTGGACGTGCCGATCATCGGCGACGTCGCCCAAGTGCTGGAGGATATGGTGCGGCTTTGGCGCGCCACCGCCAGGGCCGACAAGAAGGCGCTCTATCCCTGGTGGGAACAGATCGCCCGCTGGCGCGCGCGCGACAGCTTCGCCTATACGGCCAACAAGGACGTCATCATGCCGCAATACGCGATCCAGCGGCTATACGAGGCGGCCAAGGGGCACGATACCTACATCACCACCGAGGTTGGCCAGCACCAGATGTGGGCGGCGCAGCATTTCGGCTTCGAGGAGCCTAACCGCTGGATGACTTCCGGCGGGTTGGGCACCATGGGCTATGGATTGCCGGCGGCGCTCGGCGTGCAGATCGCCCATCCCGACGCGTTGGTCATCGACATCGCTGGTGACGCCTCCGTGCAGATGACGATGCAGGAAATGTCGAGCGCGGTTCAATTCGAGGCGCCGATCAAGATATTCATCCTGAACAACCAGTATATGGGCATGGTGCGACAGTGGCAGCAGCTTCTGCACGGCAACCGCCTGTCGCATTCCTACACCGAGGCGATGCCCGATTTCGTCAAACTGGCGGAAGCCTATGGCGGCCACGGCATTCGGTGCGACAAGCCGGATGAACTGGACGACGCCATCGCGGAGATGATCGCGGTGAAGAAGCCGGTGCTCTTCGATTGCCGCGTGGCCGCCCTTGCCAACTGTTTCCCGATGATTCCTTCGGGCAAGGCGCATAACGAGATGCTGCTGCCCGACGAGGCGACAGACGAGGCCGTAGCCAACGCCATCGACGCCAAGGGCAGAGAGCTGGTGTGATGAAGTTTCCAAGCAGGGGCCGTTCGACGACCGGCCGCAATATCGATTTCAGCACAGGTACAACGCCATGAACGCCCATCTCCAACCCACCGGCTCCGCCTACTTCATCTCCAAGGAAACCGAGAAGCCGGTCAGCCACACGCTTTCCATTCTGGTCGATAACGAACCGGGCGTGCTTGCCCGGGTCATCGGCCTGTTTTCCGGTCGCGGCTACAATATCGACAGCCTGACCGTTTCGGAGACCGAGCACGAAAAGCATCTTTCACGCATCACTATCGCCACGCGCGGTACGCCACATGTGCTGGAGCAGATCAAGCATCAGCTCGAGCGCATCGTGCCGGTGCACAGGGTAGTTGACCTGACGGTCGTCGCCGACGAGCGCGGCTACGACCGTCCGCTGGAGCGTGAACTCGCCATGGTCAAGGTGGCGGGCGGCGGCGAAAACCGGGTGGAGGCGCTGCGGCTCGCCGATGCGTTTCGCGCTCAGGTCATCGACGCGAACACCGAGCATTTCATCTTCGAGATCACCGGTCGCGTTTCCAAGATCGAGCAGTTCATCGCCATCATGAAGCCGCTGGGCCTGGTCGAGGTCTGCCGTACCGGGGTGGCCGCCATGAACCGCGGCCCGGAAAAAATGTAGCTTCGCACACTCGGCGCGTTGCCTCCGGCCATCCGGTCGCCTTGGCGCCTCCTGATACAACAAGGCTTGAAGTCGATGAATTTCGACCTTCTTTTCGCCCTGATCGTCTTCGCCTTCGTGACGTCGATCACGCCGGGTCCGAACAATTTCATGCTTCTGGCGTCAGGCGTGAATTTCGGCTTCCGCCGCACGGTTCCGCATATGCTGGGGATCGCTGTTGGCTTTTTCGCCCTCCTCTGCGCTGTCGGGCTGGGTCTCGGGGCCGCGCTTGCGGCCTATCCCGAACTGCATCTGGCGTTGAAGATCCTCGGCGGGGCGTACCTGCTGTTTCTTGCCTGGAAGATCGCCATGTCGCGCTCCCTGTCCGGGAAGGGCGAGGGCAGGGAGAGGCCGATGTCGTTTATGGCGGCCGCGGCGTTCCAGTGGGTCAACCCGAAGGCCTGGATTCTGGCACTGATGGCGATGGCCGTTTACACCGACCCGCAGCGACCCGTCCTGTCTGTCCTGTTCGTCACCGCCGCGTTTCTTCTCGTCATGGCGCCAGCGATCTCAACATGGGTGGGGTTTGGTACGGCCCTGCGCGGCTTTCTCGCCGATCCGGCAAGGCTCAAATGGTTCAACATCGGCATGGGCATTCTTCTTGCGCTGACGCTCGTGCCCATGCTGCGCTGAAGATCGCCGCCCCGAAACGCATAATCTTTTGAAGCATGTACACTTCCGGCCCGACAGGCGGATTACTCGCGTTAGGCCGCCAAACCATGGGCAAATGCGACCTTGTGGCGTTCCATATTTCACGTGCCGGACCCGCGCCAAGAATTAAATCTTTGTAATGGAAGTTTTTTTCACTTTTCGAACGTGAACTTCTCCTATTTTAAATCCGACTAGGTCCGTTGCCTGAGTTAGCGCGGGGTCGCCATGCCGCCGGGGAAAACGGCGTTGGCGCGGTTCAGCGATACGTTAATGATGGTCCCAGGAATTGTCGGGACGTTGCAAGGGTCTACGGTAATGCGCCGTGCGGTAATTATAATCGCCCTTATCATTTTCTGCGTCGCTGCCAGCGTGTGGTATTTTGAGCCGCAGGCGGTCACGCCGATCCGGCAGGCGCTGAATTCGGGCATTTCGCTCGTCACCGGCAGCATTACGCCTGAGACCGGCGCAGCGGCCAAGCAGCCTGAAAAGAAGGGCGGCGGCCAGCGCGGCGTCGCAGTGGTGACGGCGGTCGCCACTACCGCCGATTTCCCCATCAGGCGCTACGCCATAGGCTTTGTTTCGTCCCCCGCCGTGGTCGATGTCAGCGCGCGCATTTCCAGCCAGGTCATCGATGTCCACGTCAAGGACGGACAGACGGTGAAGGCGGGGGATCTTCTCTTTACGCTGGATGACAGGGCGCTGAAGGCCCAACAGGCCAAGGATCAGGCGACGCTGGCCAAGGATCAGGCCTTGCTGGCGAGCACCCAGTCCGATCTCATCCGCGCCAGGGATCTGATGACAAGGCAGGCGGGTACGAAGCAGGCTTTCGATCAGGCCGATGCCGCCGCCAAGGGAGCCGTGGCGACTGTCGCCGCTGATCAGGCGACGATCGATGCGGACAAGGTGCAACTCGGATATGCGACGATCACCGCGCCGATTTCGGGCAGGCTGGGCGCCATCAAGATCACCAAGGGCAATCTGGTGACGACCGGCGGCAACAACGGAAATTCATTGCCGCTGGTAACGATTACCCAGATGGATCCACTGGAAGTAACGTTCAATCTTCCCGAGAGTGATCTGGCCCTGCTGAACAAGGCCCTTGCGGCCAGCACGCCGGCTCCCGTGCGGCTCTACCGCAATGGCGACAGAACGCCGCTTGCGACCGGAAAGCTGGTGTTCGTCGATTCGACCGTGGACCAGGCTTCGGGCACCGTTCAGGTCAAGGCGAGCATGCCCAACAGCGATCTCAAGCTTTGGCCCGGACAGTTCGTCAGCGTCGCTCTCGACGCCGGCACCATGCCGGATATGGTCTCGATACCGACGGTGGCTGTCCAGCCCGGCCAGAAGGGCTCCTTTGTTTATGTCGTGAAGCCGGACGATACGGTTGAAGAGCGACAGGTGAAGATCGCGCTGGTGCGGGGCCAAAGCAGCGCCGTCGGCGATGGGCTCAAGAGCGGTGAGCGCGTCGTGACCGATGGACAGACGCGGCTCAAGCAAGGAGCCGCCGTGCGCCTCGAAAAGGCGTCGGACGGCTCCGGCAAAGGTACGCAGAAGGTTGCGGAAGACGCCGCGGCGGACGGAAACGCCAAATGATTTCCGACTTCTGCATACGCAGGCCCGTCGCAACCATGCTGATGTCGTTCGCCCTTATTGTCGGCGGCCTTTTCGCGTATAAATTCCTTCCGGTCGCGGCGCTGCCGCGTGCTGAATTCCCGGTCATCAACGTTTCGGCAACGCTTGCCGGCGCGTCGCCGGAGACCATGGCGACCTCCGTCGCCACGCCGCTGATCAAGCAGTTCGCGACGATCGCCGGCATCGATTCGCATTTCGACGACGAACTCGCTCGGCTCGACGTCGATCGCCATCCAGTTCGCGCTCAACCGCGATATCGACGCTGCCGCCGCCGACGTGCAATGCGGCCATCGCGCGGACGCAGCGCCGGCTGCCGGCGGACATGACGACGCCGCCGAGCTACCGCAAGGTCAATCCGGCCGACGCGCCGATCCTGATCCTCTGCGCTGCGTCAGCGATACGATCCCGCTGACCCAGCTCGACGCCTTCGCCGAGCAGGTGATCTCGCCGTCGCTGTCGACCATCGACGGCGTCGCCGCAGGTGCTCGATCTTCGGCAGCCAGAAATACGCGGTGCGCGTTCAGGTCGACCCTACGGCGCTTGCCGCGCGCGGCATCGGCATCGACCAGCTCCAGGCGGCGATCGCTTCGGCCAACACAATCACGCCGCTCGGCATGCTGCTGAACGACCAGACAGCAACTCACCATCACGGCCAATACCCAGCTCGACGACGCCGACCAGTTTCGCAAACCTCATCATCGCCACCCGAACGGCATGCCGGTTCGGCTGGGCGAAGTCACCCGCGTCATCGATTCGGTCGGAAACGGACACGACGGCAAGCTGCTATGACGGCACGCCGCGCCGATCTGCTGGCGGTCCAGCGCCAGCCCGATGCCAATACTGTCGAAGTCGTGGATCGCGTCAAGGCGATGCTTCCGTCTTTCAGGACCAGATGCCGGCAGCGTCGAGCACTCGAGCTCTTGAACGACCGCTCGACCTCGATGCGCGACGCGGTCGACGATGTCGAGTTCACGCTGGTGCTCACCATCGGCTTGGTCATCCTGGTCATCTTCGCTGTTCCTTCGCCGGGTGACCGCCACCGCTCATCCCGGCCGTCGCGGTGCCGATCTCGCTGATCGCCACCCTCGGGGCAATGTATCTGTTCGGCTTCTCGATCGACAATATCTCGCTGATGGGCCTGACGCTCGCCGTCGGCCTCGTCGTCGACGACGCCATCGTCATGCTGGAAAACATCGTGCCGCCACATGGAGGAGGATGGCCTCGCGCCCTTCGAGGCGGCGCTCAAGGGGTCGCGCGAGATCGGCTTCACCATCATTTCGATCTCGGTTTCGCTGGTCGCCGTGTTCATCCCGGTCCTGCTGATGGGCGGCGTCATCGGCCGCATCTTCAATGAATTCGCCGTGGTGGTTACGTCTCGATCCTGGCTTCGATGTTCGTATCGCTGACGCTGACGCCCGATGCTCTGCTCGCGGCTTTCGCAGACGCCGCGACGCGACCATGAGCACGAGCGGAGCGATGACGGCGCGCGAAGCCAAGCGCGACATGCTCATGCGCAGCTATGACTGGCTGCTTACCCTTTGCCTGCGCCACCATTCCGATCGTGTTCCTGGTGTTCCTCGCCACGGTGGGCGCGACCGTCTGGCTGCTTCAGACCATCGCCCAAGGGATTCTTCCCGCAAGAGGATATCGGCCAGCTTTCGGTCTCGACCGAGGCGCGGCAGGACATCTCCTTCGACGCCATGGTGAAGCTGCAGGACAAGGTCGCCGCCGTCTTCGCGAAGTCGCCCTATGTCGCGCATGTCGCCTCGGTCGTCGGCGGCAGCGTCGGTGCGTGCGCGGCGCTCAACAAGGGTCGCATGTTCGTCGAGCTGAAGCCCAAGGACCAGCGCCCTGATCTGCAGAGGTGCTGTCGGCGCTGCGGCGTCAGCTCGCCGATGTTCCCGGCATCTCCGACCTTTATGCAGCCGGTGCAGAACCTGCGCATCGGCGCGCATACCTCGAAGAGCCAGTACCAGTTCGTCGTGCAGGGCATCGACACGCGGCGAGACGCATATCGTGGGCGCAGCAAGACTCGAGGACGCGATGCAGGCGGACCATCCGCGATTTCACCGATGTCACCGAGCGACCTCCAGAACAACGCGCTTGCAGGCGACGCTGGTGGTCGACCGCGACAAGGCAGCGACGCTCGGCGTCGACAGCGACACGCTGCGCTCGACGCTCTATGGCGGGTTCGGCACCGAGCAGGTCTCGACGATCTTCGGACTCGGCCGACAGCTATGCCGTCATCATCGAACTCGACCCGCGCATCCACTGGTCGCCGGACCGCATGCTCGCCATTCGAGGTCAGCGACGGCGAGCGGCAGGCTCGTGCCGCTCGGGGCCTTCGCGCATGTCGAGCGCGTCGCGGGCCAGCTGACCGTCAACCAGCTCGGCCAGCTGCCGGCGGTGACGATTTCCTTCAATCTGCCCAAGGGCGTGGCGCTCGGCCGACAGCGTGCAGCGAGATCGACGCCCTGAAGACCAGATCGAGCCTGCCGCCAACGCTCTCGACCACTTTCTCGGGCACCGCGAAGATGTTCCAGGAATCGCTCGGCAACCAGGGCTTCCTGCATCGGCGGCGCGATCCTGACCATCTACATCGTGCTCGGCATCCTCTACGAGAGCTTCATCCATCCGCTGACCATCCTGACCGGCCTGCCGGCGGCCGCGCTTGGCGCGCTGGTCGACGCTGCGCGTCGCCGGCATCGATCTCTCCGTGATCGCGATCATCGGCATTCTGATGCTGATCGGCATCGTCAAGAAGAACGCGCATCATGATGATCGACGTGGCGCTGGCGCTGCAGCGCGAGGGCGCGACGTCCGCTTCGAGGCCATCCATCGACGCCTGCCTGATGCGGTTCCGTCCGATCATGATGACGACGCTGGCCGCCCTGATGGGCACGATGCCGATCGCGCTCGGCGCCGGCGCCAGCGCCGAACTGCGCCAGCCGCTGGGGGTCGCGGTCGTCGGCGGCCTTGTCGTCTCGCAGGCGCTGACGCTGTTCATCACGCCGGTGATCTATCTCTACATGGAATGGCTGTCGGCCTGGCTGCTCTCCTTCGGGCGGAAGAAGCCTAAGGAGGCGACGACAGTCGCGGATCCATCATCGTCCGAGGATGACGAGATCGGGCGCGACGAGCTGCGACCGGCGGCAGAGTAAATCGGCCGGGGCGCATTGCGGGGACCCGAGTTCGGCGAGAGGCCATTATCCGACGGATTTCAGGAAGGGTCTCCGGCTGACGGCGGCGACCCAGTTCTTCCAGAAGCGCTCCGCCGGCGATGGATAGCCGATGTGGAATCCCTGGACCTGGTCTATCCCTAACTCCTTCAGGAACTCCATCTGCTTTTCCGAATTCGACGCCCTCGACGAGGATCGTCGGTCCGAGATTGCGGATCAATCCGACGATATCCGCAAGCATCCTCTGGCCTTTTTCGGCATCGCAGTTCTGAAGAAAGGTCCGGTCAATCTTCACGGTGTCGAAATCGATGAGGCGAAGCCAGGAAAGGCCGGCAAAACCGGTCCCGAAATCGTCGAGCCATATCTTGATTCCGAGAAGCTTCAGATCGCTGATGCAACGGAAAATATCCGAATGCATTTCGATCTCGAGGCCTTCGGTGATCTCGAAGGCCAGCTTTTTTCCAGGGACGCCGGTCTCGCCCAGAATTGCCGCGACGGAGTTCGCGAAGCCAGGCGACTTGAGCTGGATAGCGGAGACGTTGACGCTGACGACGCCGAGATGATTGCCGGCCAGGAGTTCCAGACAGGCTGTGCGTATGGCCCAGCGTCCGAGCTCCAATATCATGCCCGTCTGTTCCGCGATGGGAATGAACAGGCTTGGCGGCACGGAGGTGCCATCCGGCGTCCTGAAACGCATGAGCGCCTCGACAGCCTCGACCTTCCCCGAAACCAGGTTCTGAATGGGCTGATAAACAAGTGAAACGAGATCCCGGCCGATTCCCACTTTCAGCAATGCGGCGATATTTTCGCCCTCGTCGCTGATTTCCGAGTCGTTGGGATCGAACAGTCGAATGCAGTTTCGGCCGTTTGCCTTGGCCAGATACAACGCACGGTCGGCTTCGTGAACGATTTTCTCGAGTTTCGTGCCGACCTGATTGCGGGTGAATGAGGCGCCGACGCTGACGGTAACGATAGAGGTGCCGTCGCGCCTTTGTTCGTGCACCAGCGCGAGCCCCTCCACCGTACGGCGGATCTCTTCGGAAAAATCCAGGATTTCTTCTTTTTTCACCATCCGGGCAAGGACGATGAATTCCTCGCCGCCATAGCGTGCGATCGACGCATTCTTGCGCGTGATCATCTGGTTCAACGCCTCGGCGACGATCGAAAGGCAGTGGTCGCCAGCCTGATGGCCGTAGTGGTCGTTGAACTTCTTGAAGAAGTCGACGTCGATCAGGATAGCCGCGAAGCCCTTGCCGGAATGCTGCCACTCATTCCAGCAATCGCGCAGCTTTTCATCGATCGCACGGCGGTTTTCGAGGCCGGTCAAAGGATCGGTTCTCGACAATTGCAGCAGCGCCTTTCCCCGTTCGTTTGCTTCCTTCTGCTGGGTCTTGGCTTCGAGCGCGTTCAGGAAAACATGGTAGCGCTCCCTGTTGAGTTTCCAGTTCACGTAGGATGTGAAAACGAAGCAGGAGAGATAGAAGGTGCCGAAAGCAATCAGATAGGATGGGCTTTTCGCATAAAAAACCATCATGGCCAGAAAGGCAGCGGAAAGAATAAGTCCCGAGGTTATGACCGACAGGCGAAATTTGAAACTGAAGAAAAGATTCGCCCCCATCATGAATATTGCCCCGAAAACCATGTAGTAGGACATGTTTTCGCTATGCGCCGTCATGATGGATGGACCAAGCCAGCTTAGATAGCCAAAGAAGACCGCCGACGCGCAAGCCCGGTCCAGCCAGGTGGATTTGGCTTTTGTAATGAACAACAGCTCGAACATCGCCAATGTGAGCATGCTGAAAATGAAGCGCGCCGCGATCGTGTCGGCGGCAACATCGGGGACCAGCAATATGTCGGTGACAGAGAAGAGCATATAAACGACAAAGGAGGCCCAGATTCCCAGTCGTGTGGCCTTCGGAAGATTTTGTTCGCGATACTGCTGATAGAGAACGCCAAGCTCATCCCGCGACAGCTCGCGCCGCTGTGGCAGGTCTTGCTCCGGAAGGCCGGCTGACATTTCCAACACGAACTGATCCAGCGGATTGTCCCCAACGTGTAACGCAGTCCGGTGCGGCTTTCGGCTGCGCGATTTTCACCTCATAAGCGCCGCGCTTCAAACCGAACCGGTCAGCCGACCGCAACTGATTCCATGCCCGGGGACAACAATAATCCATGGCCCTTTACAGAAGGGTGCGCGGCGTCGAGCCAATTTTATTAAAATATTACAGTAACTTCGGGCTCAACGGCGCAGACGTTAAGCATATCAGGCATTTGCCCCCGTCCCCTCTGGCAAAGCATTCCATCGGTCCGTAGAGTTAACAGGGTGTTAACAGATGGGCTACAACATGAATCAAATGACATTCGACGGGAAAAGCCTCATCACGCCCCACTCGATCGGCGAAGCACTGGTTTCGTCGCGCGACCGTCGCAATGACCAAGAATTCGAAACCGGGAAGGCCGAACTGGCCCTGATTTTGGGCCTCGCCCGGCAGCAATTCGAACAGGGAAGGGAAACGGCAGCGATCATCAACCGGGTCAATACCGATCTCCATGCGCTGCGCGGCAAATTGCATCCGGCTGCCTGGCGGGAGTTGGTCCCGATTGCCCAGGACCACCCGGTTTCGGAGTTTTTCCTTCGTGACCCGTTCACGCGCTGGTCATTCGAAAAGCCAAGAGGGTATTCCGGCGATGCTCAACTGCTGGATTTCATTTACGGCCACCCGAGCGTCGCTGACCGGATTGCAAGTGCTTGCCCGACCGGGAGGGCGCTGTACGAAAGCACCAAGGATTCCTTGTCCTCAATGGCCGTTAGAGAGCGGCGCGATCTCGTGGCGCAACATGTGGACGAGATCGCGGCCACAGAGGGGTCAGGGATGGAAATCCTCACGATTGCCTCGGGGCATCTGCGCGAAGCGGATCATTCCACCGCGCTTCGCAATGGCAGAATCAAGCGCTGGGTCGCACTCGACCAGGACCCCCTCAGCGTCGGATCGGTCATACGGGATTTTCGGGGTACATGCGTCGAAGCGCTCGACGGTTCCGTCCGGGGCCTTTTAGCCGACGCCTATAAGCTCGGCAGCTTCGATTTCATTTATGCGGCGGGTCTTTACGACTACCTCGCCCACAAGGTCGCCGTTAGGCTCACCCGTCGCTGCCTGGATAAGTTGAAGCCGGGCGGAAGTTTTCTATTCGCCAATTTCTCGAAGGAAATGATCGATGACGGTTTCATGGAAACGTTCATGAATTGGGCACTGCTGCAACGTTCGGAAGCCGACATGTGGGCCATCATAAACGAAAGCGTCGACAGGAATGCCGTGGAGGCGAGCGTGTTTTTCGGTGGCAACCGCAACATTATCTATGGTCTGGTGAAGAAGCGCGACTGAAGGCCGGGGTTGGGTTGTTCGGCTCGGCCACGTCCCGAAGGCTCGGCATAGGCGGTCGAAAAGGCGACAAGGAGTGGGGCAGGGCAGCTGGCGGTGTCTCTCTCGCGTGAAGGCGGGGTGGCCGGCGTTGCGGTAAAGATTGCTCGATACCGTTTTGCGTGTCTCCGTGCTTGCCCTTCGTCGGCGAATCCGGTCTGACATCCCTATGGAACTCTCTCCCCAGCAGGACGATGCGCTGAAGGCGGTGGCGCGGTGGCTGAAGACCGGCAAGCCGCAATTGTTTCGCCTGTTCGGCTATGCCGGCACCGGCAAGACTACGCTGGCGCGCTATTTCGCCGAACATGTCGACGGGCAGGTGCAGTTCGCCGCCTTCACCGGCAAGGCGGCGCAGGTGCTGCGCTCCAAGGGCGCCGTCAACGCGCGCACCATTCATTCGCTGATCTACCGGCCGCGCGGCGAAGAGGCCGTCGAGGACGAGACGACGGGCAAGACCTCGATGTCGCCGACTTTCTCGCTCAACCGGCAAAGCCCGATCGCCCGCGCCAAGCTGGTCATCATCGACGAATGCTCGATGGTCGACGAGGCGCTGGGCCGCGATCTGCTGTCGTTCGGTACGCCGGTGCTGGTGCTTGGCGACCCGGCGCAATTGCCACCGATCTCGGGCGGCGGCTTTTTCACCGAGCACGAACCGGACATGCTCCTGACTGAAATCCACCGGCAGGCGCGCGATAACCCGATCATCCGCCTGGCGCTCGACGTACGCGAGGGCCGCGAATTCATGCGCGGCGACTACGGCGCCGCGCAGGTGATCGGCAAGGAGGACGTGGACCAGGATCTGGTGCTGTCGGCCGATCAGGTGCTGGTCGGCATCAACCGCACGCGACGCCGATACAATCAGCGCCTGCGCCAGTTGAAGGGGTTCGAGGCGGCCTATCCGCAGGCTGGCGACAAGCTGGTTTGCCTGCGCAACGACCCCTCCAAGGGGTTGCTGAACGGTTCGCTGTGGAAGGTGATGACGTCGTCGCGCGAGACGGTAAAGCCGGGCATCAATCTGCTGGTTTCGCCCGAGGAGGACGATCCCGACCGTGGCGTCGCCAAGATCAAGCTTTTGAAGGCGACATTCGAGGACCAGGAAACGGAAATCCCTTGGCAGACGAAGAAGCGCTACGACGATTTCGACTACGGCTACGCGCTCACCGTGCACAAGGCGCAGGGCTCGCAATGGAACAATGTCGTGCTCTTCGATGAAAGCTACGCCTTCAAGGACACAAGGCAGCGCTGGCTCTATACGGCCATAACCCGCGCCGCCGAGCGCCTGACGATCGTGAGATAAGCGCGTCGCCCGAAATGGAAAGCGGTTTCTGGATAAAGACCCGCAAGATCAAATCCTAAGGCGCGAATCCGGTATGTCCGGCAAGCCTTACCTGCGTTTCTGATGCCTCAGGGGCCGCCGGTCAGCGTATGCAATTCAGACGGGAAGCCAGGCGCGCAGCCGGTCGCCGAGGGAAGGCGCCTTTTCCTCGACGGGTCCGAGCGCCATCTCCGTCTTCTCACGGAACGCCGCGGCCTTCGCCTTGCCCGTCAGGGTGCTGCTTTCTGCGCGCACCGAATGGCTTATGCCGCAGAACTTGTTGCAGCGGCGCATCTTCCTGCGGACATCCTCGCTGTTTTCCCAGAACGCCCGCAAGTCACCGCGCTTCCGCAGCATCTCCCCGCGGAAACCGGTCGAGAAACACAGCCGCGCCATGCCGTAATGGTTCACCATGATATTGCGGTCGTACGTATTGCAGATATGCGCCGTCGTCTCCGATTTCGAAGCCCATCCCCGATCGAGGTCGTTGGACTTGGCGAGGGAGCGAAAATACATCCCGACATTTTCGCGCCATGCCGGATTCACGCCGAGGTCAAAACGCTCGTCGCTTTCGTCGATGAGCCGAAGGAGGACATCCGGATCGACGTCTGACTCCGCAGCGTAGAAGGAATCGACCTCTCCCATTTGCCCGAAGGACGGTTGAAGGAAATTCAATTTGAGCGAATCGGCGCGGATGTCGTTCAGAACGAAATCATAGAAGTCGCCGATGTTACGGTAGTTGGAACCGTGAATCAGTCCCATGACGACAATGCGCGATCCGAGTTCCGGATGCCTGTCGCGCGCGTCGACCAGGAGCCGAAGCGCCTTGACGGCCTTCTCGAAGGCGCCCCGAACACCTCGGGTCCGGTCGTGTTCCGCCGCCAGATGGGCATTCAGCGAGATCGAGATTTCATGGGGGCCCTCGCTTACCATCCGATCCGCCATCTTCGCCGTTCGGATCCGAGTCCCGTTGACGACCGAAAGGATACGCAAATCGTGATCGCGCGCATCCCGGCAGATGGCGAAATACTCATCGAGGTCGAGCATCGGTTCACCGCCGCAGATCACGATGCTGCCGGCGGGGCTGAGTTCCGCGAATTCCGCGATCACCTCGCGCTTGCGGTTCCTCGAGAGGTAGTTCGCCCGGTCATCGTCGTTTCGCTGCCAGAAATCACAATGCATGCAGCGCAGATTGCAGCGCTTGTTGGTCTCCACGAACATGAAACGCGGGGGCAACGTCATTTTGGGGTATCTCCGTGACCGAAGGCCACTCTTCGCCAACTGGCGGTGCCAAAAATAAAATCGAATGCCGAACGGAACCATCCGGCGATCTGGCGCTTCAGCCGCCGTCCCTCACGCTGTAGCTTGCGCAGGCGATTCGGCCGCGCTCCCTTGCTACGATCGAAACGCCGGCGACGCTCCACTTCAATGTCGCTTCGCCAGAGGGGGCTCCCCTGAGCCTGGCCGGCCAGGTAACCGGGCATACAGAGGCCGGGGAGGCATTGTAGCGTGTGCACCTCGCCAAAGAGCGGGCCGGCGGGATCGAAGAAGAGATGATCGATCGCCACATCGAAGAAACGCGGGTCATCGAGAAGGCGTCGGACGCAGCCGGCCGTGATGATGTAACCCGCCATACCCCATTGCGCCGACAGGGGCCGTCGAAGCTCTATTGCGCCGATCCGCTGGGAAACCCGGCCGACGCGGGCCAGATCGAGGCGTGTCTCGATCCGTATCACGTCGTAGAGAGCCATGAACTGCGGGACCTCTTCCAGAAAGCCTGGCAGCAACGGAGAGAGAACGGCATCGTCTTCCAAAATCAATGCATAGGGCAGGCCGCGTTCGAGAATGTTCCGCCATGCGATCCGGTGGCTGGACGTGCAGGCGAGTTCCTGTGGCGAGAGACCCTTGCCGAGAAGTCTTGCGGCTTGTGCCGCGACAAGTTTCGGATCGAGCTCGGCGGGTGTGATCGCGGCGATGCGTTCGCCGGAAAGGCCGTGCGCCTGAAGCTCCCGCTCCATGAACGAGCGGCGGTCCTGCCTTTGGTCGAGATTTATGTAGAAGATCTCCATGGCGCACGCTTTCGACATGCCGTGACACAACTGCCAAAAACCTCGGGGCTTTCGCTTGGAGGCTTTTTGGCATGGCTGGCGCCGGGCCGCAATCCGCAGCGACGGCATGCAACAATGGCGGACTTTCCCCATTCGCCACGCGCAGTGACGAACAGCGGATCTTCCGAATGTTTAAATCTTTAGCGTCGCCGAGCGACCGACATTAGCGGGCGACCGACGATCGTTCGTCAGCCAATAGCTGCGCGCGTCGATGGGGCCATCGCGGCGCCGCGTTTCATGGCGAATACCCACAGCATCAGCACCGCGCCGAGCAGGATAACCAGCGACCCTGCCTTCACCAGCGTATCACTGCCGCCCGCATCCACCGTAATCTTGCCGGCGACCAGGATGACGGCGCCGATCTGGTAGATCCAGAGCTGGAAGGGAGCGAGCCGCGATTGGCCCATCGCCGGATAGAAGCGGTACATGATGCCGAAAATGGCCGACACGACGAAGCCGACAAGCGCCATATGCGCGTGCGATTCGGCAAAATTCATCTGATGAGTCGCACCCAGCCATATGCCGAAGACCATGCCGGCGATCAACCAGATCAGAGACAGGAGAAAATAGGTTTCGTCGATCTTGCGCATGGTAACATCCCCCTCTATTGCGCCAGCGGATCTATCTTCCGTTGCGTCAATATACACCAGAGTAATGTCCATTGCGACGGGTTCGACGCTGCAATTCACGGGATATGATCCGGCCAGGATTTGGCGATCAAACGTCCGGCTGAACTTCGACCGCGCCAATCCATTCCCAGGCCGCGGCTTCCTTGCTTGCTTCGAAATGCTTCATCTCGATCGAGAAGAAGGGATTGAACACGCCAATCATCGGCGCCATCCATCCCGGACCGCCCACCACGGCGTAGCGCCGTATGTGTTTCAGCGCATGTGTCTTGCCCAGAAGGCCGAAATCACGCATCGCCGCGTTCCAGTCGATGCCGTCATAGCCCTTGATCCTGACCAGCATGTCGATCTTGTCATGGACGGTGTAGGCGCCTTCCAGCAGGCCATAGATGTTCTCGACATCAGACGCAGTGATATGGCCGACGATTTCAAAGGCGAAAACATCTTCCCTATCTGTGTCCAGCCTGCGAATGGCGATCGGCGGTTCGACGGCGTTCATGGGGGTCCTCATGTAGCTTACAGCGGTGCGTTAAGTCTCTGGAACAACCGAAAGCGCTGTCCGTTCCGTCAAAACGCATTATAGCATCGGGCGAACATGCAACCGCGAAAACCTGCCATGCCCGCAAAGCTTTCCGTCAATCTCAACGCCATCGCACTCTTGAGAAACCGTCGCGACCTGCCATGGCCGAGCGTCACAGGCCTCGGCCGCATCGCTCTTCAGGCCGGCGCGCACGGTCTGACCGTGCATCCCCGGCCAGACCAGCGGCACACGCGGTTCTCGGATCTGCCGGAACTGCGCGCGCTGATTGACGACGAATTTCCGGAGGCCGAGTTCAATATAGAAGGCTATCCGACAGGTGATTTCCTGGCGCTTGTCGAAGCGGCCGAACCCGAGCAGGTGACGTTGGTGCCCGACGACCCGGAGCAGCCCACTTCTGACCATGGCTGGGACTTCGTCGCCAATCGCGACATGCTGAAGGCGATCGTGACGCGGCTGAAGCGAACCGGCGCGCGGGTTTCACTCTTCTCCGACCCCGATGCCTCCGGCGAGCAGATCGCGGCGGCGAAAGCCACCGGGGCCGATCGGATCGAGCTTTACACCGGGCCTTACGGCGCCTGTCATGACGATGCGGTGAAGGCGCGCGCCGCGCTTGAAAAACTTGGCCTGACGGCCGATGCCGCGCATGTAGCGGGCCTGCAGGTGAATGCCGGCCATGATCTGACGGTCGCCAATTTGCCGGCGCTGGCGCGCCGCATCCCGCTTCTTGCGGAAGTTTCTATCGGCCATGGGCTGGCCGCTGACGCGCTAGAATACGGCATGGCCGAGACGGTGAGGCGTTTTCTCAAGGCCTGTGGGTGGTAACCGTGCGGGGCTTGTAACCGGCAAAATGCTTCCCAATTTATGCCGACAAGACATGCCGCTACGCGTATTTACGCGCCGTCACGTAAGGCTTTGGGCGAAATTGTGACTTTGCGGTTGATATTGCAGCGCAACATCGCCTAAAGAGGCCCGGCGCCAACCGGGGCCGATTGTAGTTCATGGATTCATCTAATAACGGCAGCCCGCTGCCGGAAGCGGTCGATGAAGACCAGAAGCCGGAGGGCGGCGATTCCCTGCCAGTTCTCGTCATCGGTGCGCTTGGCGTCGTCTATGGCGACATCGGAACGAGCCCCATCTACGCTTTTCGCGAAGCGCTTCGCGTGGCCGGATCCGATGGAACTGTGTTGCGGGAGGACGTTCTCGGCGTCTTGTCGCTGATCGTCTGGGCGCTGACCCTGGTCGTCACGTTGAAATACGTGACTTTCGTGCTCAGGGCGGACAACCGGGGCGAGGGCGGTACGCTTTCGCTGATGTCGCTTGCACGTAACAGCTTCGCGACGCGGCCACTGTTGATTCTCGGCATCGGCATCGTTGGCGCTTCGCTCTTCATGGGCGATTCCGTCATTACGCCGGCGATCTCGGTTCTTTCGGCGGTTGAAGGCCTGGAAACCGTGACGCCGGCGTTCCAGCCCTACGTAGTGCCCATCACCATCGTGATCCTGCTGGGGCTGTTTGCCGTACAGCGGTTTGGCACCGGGGCGGTCGGCACCGTTTTCGGGCCGATCATGCTGATCTGGTTCGCGACCATCGGCCTTTCGGGCCTTCGCCACATCGCCGATGATCTGAGCGTTCTATGGGCGGTCAATCCCTATCATGCCGTCGCTTTTCTCGTAAATAATCCGGTCCTGTCCTTCGCCACGATCGGCGCGGTCTTTCTCGCCGTTACGGGGGCGGAAGCACTTTATGTCGATCTCGGCCATTTTGGCCGCAAGCCAATCGTGGTGACCTGGCTCGCCATCGTCTTCCCCTGCCTGCTTCTCAACTATTTCGGGCAGGGCGCCTTCGTGCTGTCACGAACCAGCATGCCGGAAAACGTCTTCTTCGATATGCAGCCGGATTGGGCGCTGCTGCCGGTCGTCGTCCTTGCGACGATGGCCACCGTGATCGCCAGCCAGGCGGTCATTTCGGGCGCCTATTCGATGGTGCGGCAGGCCGTGCAGATGAACATCCTGCCCCGTTTCGGCATCCTGCATACGTCGGAGACGCAATTGGGGCAGATATACATTCCTCGCGTCACCTGGATTCTCGCGGTCGGCGTCATCTTGCTGGTGCTGGGCTTCGAGCGCTCGGGCAATCTGGCCTCCGCCTATGGCATATCGGTCACGGGCGAGATGGTCGTCACCAATTTCCTGCTGTTCATCGTCATGCGGCGCATATGGCATTGGCGGCTGGCTGCGGCGGTCGCGCTGATCGCTCTTTTCCTGACCGTCGATACGATCTTCCTCGGCGCCAACATCATCAAGGTCCTGGAGGGCGGCTGGGTGTCTCTCGGCATCGCCACCGTGATGTGCCTGATCATGTGGACGTGGATACGCGGCAGCCGCTATCTGTTCGACAAGACGCGCAAATCCGAGGTGCCGCTTGGCGTCATCGTCAAGGAAATGCTGCGCAAGCCGCCAATCGTCGTGCCGGGCACCGCCGTTTTCCTGACCGGCGACCCGGAGAGCACCCCGACGGCGCTGATGCACAGCCTAAAGCACTACAAGGTGCTGCACGAAAAAAATGTCATCCTCACCATCGCCACAGCGCCGACGCCGCTTGTGCCGGAGGACGAGCGGGTCGAGATGGAGAAGATCAACGATCTTTTCCTGCGGGTAAAGATCACCTTCGGCTATATGGAGCAGCCGAACCTGCCAAGGGCGCTCGCACAATGCCGCAAGCAGGGCTGGAAATTCGACATCATGACGACGTCCTTCTTCCTGTCGCGACGTTCCCTGAAAGCATCGAAGAACACCGGGATGCCGGTCTGGCAGGATCTTCTGTTCATCGGGTTGGCGCGCAACGCAGCCGACGCCACCGCCTACTTCCAGATCCCGACCGGTCGCGTCGTGGAGATCGGGACGCAGGTCGTAATATGACCGGGATGGCCCGCGAGGCCGTCGCGCTGCCCTTCGATCCGACCGGCAGGCGCTCCTTCCTTCCATAATTTCAGTCCTGCGCGGCCGAGAAGCGTGGGAACCTATTGTGGCCCTATCCCCGAACGCTGGCAGCAGATGGGACTACCGCCCTTGGACGAATGTCCATTGGACAGGCCGCGCGAACTCATACAGATTTACGGATGAGGAGCTCGTGAGTTTGCGCTCACGAGAAAGACAGCGGAGGAAACCATGGCGACGGAGACGCCGACGAAAGCCGTAACCGACTGGCTGAAAAAGTTCGAGAAGGCACTGGGCAAGGACGATATCAAGTCCGCGACGGCGCTGTTTGCCAAGGAGTTGTATTGGCGCGATCTTGTCTCGTTCACCTGGAACATCAAGACCGTCGAGGGTCGGGACGGCGTTGCGGATCTCCTTAAGGCTACGCTGAAAACAACCAAACCGTCGAACTTCGCCATCGAGGGCGAGGGCAGGGAGGCCGACGGCGTCAACGAAGGCTGGTTCACGTTCGAGACCGCGACGGCACGGGGCTTCGGCCATGTGCGCCTCAGGGATGGCAAGTGCTGGACGCTTCTGACCACCATGACGGAATTGAAGGGCCACGAGGAAAAGAAGGGCGGACGACGTGAAAAGAGCGTCCATCATGGCGCCGTAAAAGAACGCAAGAGCTGGCTGGAGCGGAAGCATGAGGAAGAAGCCGCGCTTGGCCACACCAAGCAGCCCTATTGTGTCATCATTGGTGGAGGGCAGGGAGCGATCGGGCTCGGCGCCCGGTTGAAGCGGCTCGGCGTGCCGACCATCATCGTCGAACGCAACGAGCGGCCGGGCGATTCATGGCGCAAGCGGTACAAGTCGCTGCATTTGCACGATCCGGTCTGGTACGACCATTTGCCTTATTTGCCGTTTCCGGACGACTGGCCGGTTTTCGCCGCCAAGGACAAGATCGGCGACTGGCTCGAATCCTATACGAAGATCATGGAGTTGAACTATTGGGGCTCGACCGAAGCGAAGAGGGCCACCTATGACGAGAAGAAGAAGGAATGGGCGCTCGTCGTCGAGCGCGATGGCAAGGAAATCACGCTAAGACCCAGGCAATTGATCTTCGCCACCGGGGTTTCGGGCATGCCAAATGTGCCGGAATTTCCGGGAGCGAAAAAATTCAAGGGTGACCAGCACCACTCCTCGAAGCATGTTTCGGGTGAAAAATACCGCGGCAAGAAGGCGGTCATTATCGGCTCCAACAATTCCGCCCACGATATCGCCGCCGATCTTTGGGAGCACGGGGCAGACGTGACCATGGTTCAACGCTCCTCGACGCATATTTCACGCTCCGAATCCCTTATGGAGCTCGGGCTTGGCGGCCTTTATTCGGAAGAAGCGGTCAAAAACGGCATAACCACCGACCTCGCCGACCTGATCTTCGCCTCGATCCCCTACAAGTTACTCGCCAGCTTCCAGATTCCCATCTACGAGGCGATGGCCAAGCGCGACCGGCATTTCTACAACAAGCTGGAGAAGGCGGGCTTCCTGCACGATTGGGGCGAGGACGGGTCCGGCCTGTTCATGAAATATCTCCGGCGCGGGTCGGGCTACTACATCGATGTGGGCGCCTCGGAACTGGTCGCGGATGGCAAGATCAAGCTGAAGACCGGCGTTTCCGTGAAGGAGATCAAGGAGCATTCGGTGCTCTTCTCCGATGGTTCCGAACTGCCGGCCGACCTGATCGTCTACGCTACCGGCTATGGCTCGATGAATGGCTGGGTCGCCAACATCGTCTCGCGCGAGGTCGCGGACAAAGTGGGAAAATGCTGGGGATTGGGTTCGGACACCAAGAAGGATCCGGGGCCGTGGGAAGGGGAACTCCGCAACATGTGGAAACCCACCCAACACGAGGCGCTGTGGTTCCATGGCGGCAATCTGCATCAGTCGCGCCACTATTCGCAGTTCCTGTCGCTGCAATTGAAGGCGCGCATGGAAGGCGTACCCACGCCGGTCTATGGACTTCAGGAAGTGCATCACACAGGTTGAACGCAGCGATTCCGAGCGACAAATTCGCCCTTGGAGAGGCGAAGGTTGTCCCGTCACATTTTGGTGGTTATATCACTTCCGCCGCGCCCCCTGCCCGGGGGCGCAAAGCGGCCAATAATTGCTTGATGCGCACCGGGCCAAGATCGCCGGAATGACGGGTGCGTATGGAGTATTGAAGGAAAACCGTCTCGGATGCTTTTTCGACGTCGCAAGCCCGACAGTTTCTATGAAAGGGTTCGCACCCTTGTCTGGCCCCGGCGTTCGTTCTCCCGATCCTGGCAATACATCTCCAAACGTGTCCTGCGGCTGACGGCTTCTCCGCATTCGATCGCCGCGGGAGTGGCCGCCGGCGTCTTCGCTTCCTTCACGCCCTTTCTGGGCTTTCACATCATCATCGCCACCATCCTGTGTTATCTGATCGCCGGTAACATCATCGCCGCCGCGATCGGCACGACCTTTGCCAATCCGATCACGCTTCCCTTCATCTGGGGTGGAACGCTGGAATTGGGCCGGTTCATGCTTCACGGCACCTTCGCCTATGAGGGTGAGCCGCTGCACATCGGCCACATGCTCAGCCATCTCGATTTTGCCCGCATTTGGGATCCGCTGCTCAAGCCGATGGCGGTCGGGAGCGTTCCTATCGGCCTCGCATTCGCGTTGGCGTTTTACGTCGTCACCCGCATGGCGACCAATGCGTTTCGCAAGCAGCGGCGCAAGCGGCTCGCCGAGCGCGCCAAGCGAAGAGCGGCCGCCGCACCGGGCGGCGGTATCGGCCCACGCATGGCCACGCCCTTATGATCCTCGGCCTCGGCAGCGATCTGATCGACATTCGCCGGGTCGCCAGCGCACTCGAACGCCATGGCGATCGCTTCACCCACCGGGTATTTACCGAAATCGAACGCGCGAAATCGGACCGCAGACATGAACGGGCGGCATCCTACGCCAAGCGCTTCGCCGCCAAGGAGGCTTGCGCCAAGGCGCTGGGCACGGGAATGTCGCGCGGCGTCTTCTGGCGCGACATGGGCGTCGTCAACCTGCCGGGCGGCAAGCCGACCATGCGCCTGACGAACGGCGCGGCGGCGCGCCTCGACAAACTGACGCCCGCCGGCCATCGGGCGATCGTTCATTTGACCATCACCGACGACCACCCGCTCGCGCAGGCATTCGTCATCATAGAGGCGCTCCCCACCGAACAGGCGCCGTAGTTCGGCGATGCAGCCGCTCCAATACCGTTGCCCCGGCTGCTTTGAGCGACTATGAGGAACCCACCAATATTGAGGACGATATGAGCGTGACTGATAAATCACAAAAGAAGGCTGGCGGCCTCGGCGAAACCGTCAGTGTCATCATACAGGCGCTTGTACTGGCCCTCGTGATCAGGACATTGTTCTTCCAGCCGTTCTCGATTCCATCCGGGTCGATGCGCCCAACCCTGCTGGAAGGCGACTATCTGTTCGTCAGCAAATGGGCGTATGGCTATTCGCGTTACTCCCTGCCGTTTTCGCCGGATATTTTTTCCGGCCGTATCTGGGGTGGTTCCCCCAAGCGTGGCGATGTGGTTGTCTTTAAGTTCCCGCCGGACCCGTCGCTCGACTATATCAAGCGTGTAATCGGCCTTCCTGGCGACCGCATCCAAATGAAGAATGACGAGCTTTACATCAACGGCGTGGTCGTGCCGCGAAAGAAGGTCGGTGAGATCAACAATCCCGACATTACCGAGGTCGACCGGCCGGTCGATGAGTATCGCGAGACCCTTCCGAATGGGGTTTCCTACAATACGCTCGACCTGACCCATAACGGGCTTGGCGACAACACGCGTGAATTCGATGTTCCACCGGGCCATTATTTCATGATGGGTGACAATCGCGACAATTCGAGCGACAGCCGATTCTCGGTGGGGTATGTGCCGGCGGAAAACCTCGTCGGGCATGCCAACGTTATTTTCTTCTCGATCGCGGGAGATGCGAGCCCGCTCGAAATCTGGAAATGGCCGTCGCTGCTCCGGGTCTCGCGCCTTTTCACCATGATCCACTGAGGCGTATCATGCCGGGATGGACTTCAGGCATTTGAACGCCAAAGATCTTGTCAGCGCGCTTGAAGCGCGCATCGGCTACGCCTTCCAGGACGAGAACCGTCTTCAACGGGCGCTGACGCATGCCAGTGCCCGGGATGGCAAGGGCGCCGATTACGAACGGCTCGAATTTCTCGGCGACCGGGTGCTCGGCTTCGTTATCGCCGAAATGCTGTTCAAGGAATATGCGTCGGCGGATGAAGGCGAACTCTCGCTTCGGCTGAATGCGCTGGTCAATGCGGAAACGCTGGCTGAAGTCGCCGAAGAGACGGGTGTCGTCGATCTGGTGCGCGCCGGCAGCGATATCAAGACGTTGTCGGGCAGGAAGCGGGTCAATCTCCGCGCCGATGTCATGGAGGCCTTGATCGCGGCGATCTATCTGGACGGTGGTGTCGAGGTGGCGCGCGATTTCATCCTGAAATATTGGCAGCCGCGTTCCATGGAAGCTGGCGCGGCGCGGCGCGATCCCAAGACCGAATTGCAGGAGTGGGCGCATCAGGTCTCGAGCGCCGCGCCCGCCTACGCCATCGAAAAGCGCGAAGGGCCGGACCACGATCCTGTCTTCACCGTCAGCGTTCGGGTTTCCGGCTATGCGCCCGCCGAGGGCAGCGGACGCTCCAAGCGAGAGGCCGAACAGGCGGCGGCGACGTATATATTGCTGCGCGAGAACGTCTGGAGCGGCGCAGGAAGGACCCCATGAGCAATTCCGAGCCTTCGCCAGCGGCAACGCATTCCGGCTTCGTGGCCCTGATCGGCGCTCCCAACGCCGGCAAGTCGACGCTTCTCAACCGCCTTGTTGGCGCGAAAGTCTCAATCGTCACCCACAAGGTGCAGACGACGCGGGCTATCGTACGCGGCGTGGCGACGCAAGGCACCGCGCAGATCGTCTTTGTCGACACGCCGGGCATTTTCAGCCCGCGCCGGCGCCTCGACCGCGCCATGGTTACGACGGCGTGGGGCGGCGCCAAGGATGCTGATCTCGTGCTGGTGCTGATCGATGCGGAGCGCGGCATCAAGGGAGACGCCGAAGCCATGCTTTCGAGCGCTCGCCGATGTGCGCCAGCCCAAAATTCTCCTGCTCAACAAGATCGACGCGGTTCGCCACGAAAAGCTTCTCGCCTTGACCGCGGAGGCCAACGAAAAGGCCGAGTTCGAGCGCACCTTCATGATCTCGGCGCTGACGGGGTCGGGCTGCGCCGACCTGCTGGATTTTGTCGCGCAACGGCTGCCGGAAGGCCCGTGGTACTATCCCGAGGACCAGATTTCCGATCTTCCCATGCGCCAGCTTGCCGCCGAGATCACGCGGGAAAAGCTGTTTCTGCGCCTGCATCAGGAACTGCCTTATTCATCCCATGTCGAGACGGAGAAATGGGAAGAAAAGAAGGACGGCTCGGTGCGCATCGAGCAGGTCATCTATGTCGAGCGCGATAGCCAGAAGAAGATCGTGCTTGGCCACAAGGGTGAGACGATCAAGGCGATCGGACAGGCCGCGCGCAAGGAGATTGGCGCCATCCTCGAACAGCCGGCGCATCTCTTCCTGTTCGTGAAGGTCAGGGAAAACTGGGGCGATGATCCCGAGCGCTATCGCGAGATGGGGCTTGAGTTTCCCGGCTGAGAGGGCAATCTCCGACCATGGAATGGCGCGACGAGGGAATCATTCTTGGCACCCGCAGGCATGGCGAGACGAGCGCCATCCTCGAGGTCATGACGCGGCGGCATGGCCGTCACCTCGGCCTGGTGCGTGGTGGTCGTTCGCGCAAGATGCAGCCGGTCCTGCAGCCGGGCAACCGTGTCGAGCTCTTGTGGCGAGCGCGGCTCGACGAGCATCTGGGCATGTTCCAGGCGGAACCGCTGGAACTAAACGCGGCGCGCCTGTTCGACAGCGCGGTCGCCGTATTCGGCCTGCAGACGCTTGCCGCGCATCTGCGCCTGCTGCCGGAGCGCGATCCGCATGCGACGCTCTACGAGACGCTGGGCCTGATCATCGGACACCTCGACGAACCGGGCGCGGCGGCCGAACTGACCATCCGATTCGAACTGCTGGTTCTGGACGAGCTGGGCTTCGGCCTCGATCTCAGCCGATGCGCCGCGACCGGCGAACGTGACGATCTGGCCTATGTCTCGCCGAAGACGGGAAGGGCGGTGTCGCGCGCCGCTGGTGCGCCTTGGCAGGATAAACTGCTGCCGCTGCCGGCATTCCTCAAACACGGTGCGGGCCGGCGCGGCGATCTTCCCGGTTTCGAGGAAGCCTTTCGCTTGACCGGATTCTTCTTCAATCGCCACGTCTATGAAGCCCGGGGCCTGGATGCGCCAGAGGCGCGTGCTGCCTTTCTCTCGGCCTTGCGCCGATCTCTGGCGATCAACGATGAAAGCGCCGCATGAGCGAGGTTGAGCTTTATCCAGGCAGGGTCTCGCCCCTCGGGCTCGGCACCATCCCGCATGCGGACCTCGCCCTTTTTTCCGGGCTGGAACTCCTGCAGCGCATTGTCGACGGCGTCTATCCCGCGCCGCCGATCGGCGCTCAACTGAATTTCGCCCTCACGGAAGTCTCGGAAGGGCGGGCGGTGTTCCGTGGCCTGCCGGGCGAGAAGCATTTGAATCCGCTCGGAACGGTGCATGGCGGCTGGGCGGCGACATTGCTGGACTCAGCTCTCGCTTGCGCGGTGCAGACGCTGCTCCAGAAGGGCGAGGCCTACACGACGGCGGAGTTCAAGGTGAATTTGACGCGACCCATCACGCCAAATACCGGCGAGGTCGTTTGTGAAGGCAAGGTCATTCACAAGGGGCGCACGCTGGCCGTTTCGGAAGCGACGCTCAAGGATGCCAATGGCAAGCTACTTGCCTTCGGAACCGAGACCTGTTCGATTTTCCCGGTATCCAATCTGGCGCCGAGATAGCGTTGCCTAACAGGCGGATAGTGCGAGAACCGATGCCGTTTCGAGTGGCGAAGGGCCTATCTATTCCGCAGGAACCAGCACGGCGCGCGTGACTGGTTGTTCGCTGATCGGCCAATGGACGATCGCGGCGAAGAATGCCAGCGCCACGCTCAGCCACCAGACCCCGTCATAACTGCCGAACGTATCGCGCAGATAGCCACCCAGCCAGACGCCGAGAAACGAACCGATCTGGTGCGAGAAGAAGACGATGCCGCCGAGCAAGCCAAGGTGTCGCGTGCCGAACATGACCGCGACCAGTCCATTTGTCGGCGCTACCGTCGACAGCCAGAAAAGACCCATGACGATGGCGAAGACGATGACGCTCGTCGGGCTTGGCGGCAGCAGGACGAAGATCGCGATTGCCACCGCGCGTACGATGTAGATCACGGCGAGGAAGATCGGTTTCGAATAGCGCTGGCCGATGATGCCCGAGGCCAGCGAACCAATGATATTGAAGAAGCCGATCAGGGCGATCGATATGACCGCGTAGCGCGGCGCGATGCCGATGTCGCCGAGATAGGCAGGGAAATGGGCGGTGATGAATGCGACCTGGAACCCGCAGACGAAAAAGCCGGCTGTGAGAAGCAAATAGCTGCGATGACCCAGCGCCTCGCGCAGCGCGTCGCGCATGGATTGTTCAGCCACCGCTTGCGAGAGCTGCCCGGACTTGGCGTTGCCGACCAGGGGGATCGCCAGCAGCGGAACGGCCAGCATCGCGATGCCTATATAGACCAGCGCATCCGACCAGCCATAGGCGTCGATCAGGCCTTGGCTGATCGGGGCGAACAGGAACATGCCGGCCGAACCGGCGGCGGTGCCCACACCGAAAACGAAACTGCGCCGCTCGGGCGAAACGTTACGGGCAAACGACGAAAGAATGATGCCGAAAGAGCCGCCTGCCACGCCGAGGCCGACGAGGACGCCGCCGCTGATGTAGAGCAAAGCCGGCGATTGCGCGATCGCCATCAGGCATAGCCCCAACGCGTAAAGAATACCCGACAGCGCCAAAACGCGCCACGTGCCAAAACGATCGGCGATGGCGCCGAAGACGGGCTGGCCTAACCCCCACAATAGATTCTGGATGGCCAGCGCCAGACCGAATGTGGTGCGGTCCCAACCGCGATCGGCAAGCATGGGGAGTTGGAAGAATCCCATTGCCGAGCGCGGCCCGAAGGTGAGCGCGGCGATCGTGCAGCCACACAGGATGACTATCCAGGGAACACCCCGTGTGTCGCGAGTGGAAGAAGCCGCCATGATGGTTCTCCGGTGAACGGCCGATCATACCCATTCGCCATTGCCGATCAAATGAATAGGTAACGAGTTATGTTTCAATTTGTCTGATGAATGACAAACGGTAGGACCTGCCTGTCCCAGCGTTTTTACCAGGCGGGGAGGGCCGGCCACGCCGCCCCAATTGGTCCATCAGTATGGTCCCCGCGCCTACTGCTGGGTCACAATTTGCTGCGCGGTCGCCGGAGTTCGCACCCAAAGCAAAGTCCAAGGCTGCCGCCGGTCAGGCGCACCGGCAATTGCCTGCCGCCAAGCCGGGTTGAGCCATCGTGCCTGCATGGGGAGGACGTTCCCATTCATCCGGGCCGCGCGCTCTTGCGCGATGGTTGGCTACTTTTCGTGGAAGCCTTGCCGGGTTGAGGCGATTCCGTAACGGCCTTTTTCGGCTCGTCGGCGCCCAACTCCTTTGGGCTCTGTTCGCTGAACAAATGGACATCGCGTTGCGGGAAGGGAATGGAAATGCCGTTTTCGTCGAATTTGGCCTTGGCCCGCTTGGTCATGTCCAGCTTGGTTTGAAACCAGTCAGGCGACGCAGTCCAATATCGCATCGATACGACGACGGAGCTGTCTCCAAGTGCGGATATGAAGGTGTTGGGGGCTGGATCGTCGAGTATTCGCGGCTCGGCTGCAGCCATTTCGGCGAAGAGGCTCATTGCCAGATCCATGTCGTCATCATAGCCGATGCCGATCGCAAGTTCGAACATGCGCACGGGGTTGCGCGTATAGTTGGTCACCGACTTGTCCCAGAGCTGGCTGTTGGGCGCGAGGACATAGAGGCCGTCGAAGGTTTTCAACTCCGTCGCGAAGAGCCCGATTTCCTGCACGGTTCCGGCGAGGTCGCCCGTGCTGACATATTCGCCGACCCGAAACGGCCGCAGCACCAATAGCATGATGCCGGCCGCAATGTTCTGCAGTGTTCCCTGGAGCGCGAGACCGATCGCCAGACCGGCGGCGCCGAGAGTGGCGATAATGCTTGCCGTCTGAACGCCGAATTGCGCAAGCACCGTGACGCCGACAAGAATTAGAACGCCATAGCGGAATACCTTCGAGAGGAACAGCCGCAGCGTATTGTCGAATCCATGTATGCGGCCCAGAACGGAAAAGGACCACCGCTCGGCAAAGCCGGCGACAATGAAACCGGCAATCAGAAGAACGAGTGCGCCGACGATCGAAAACGCGTAGGAGATCGCCAGCGCGCTGGCTACCTGTATGGCGGACTGCGCCGCCGCCAATATGTTGCTTGTCGTGGCTTCCATGAGGCATTTTCCTTTCGGGAATTTGTCTTGGCCATTTGGCTGTCACACAGCCGATCGATCCTTCGTCGCTACCTGGGTCGTGGTCCTGATTTAACCGATAATATCGTGGGGACAACCGTTGCCACCGGCAGAATTCGAGAAGCTCCCCATGCTGGGGCATTATTGACGACGCATGGAGGCTTTGTCACAATTTAGCCCGAATTCGAGAGCGTTAGCCGCGATGCTTGCGCGAAAAAAGGCTACACGCAGGTGGCCCGTAAGGAGATTTGCCTTCTTGCTCTTCCGGAACGCCCGTTCACGCGCATGAACGCCCAAATCCGCGCCGCCGTAGCATCCGACATCGATACACTGGTTGCGATCGAAAACGCCGTTTTCCAGACGGATCGGATTTCAAGACGCTCCTTTCGGCTACTCATCGAACGCGAAACCGCCGATGTGCTGGTGGCGGAAATCAATGGTCGCCTGTCTGGATACTGCGTCATCCTCTACCGCACGGGAAGTGGAGTCGCGCGACTTTATTCGATTGCGATATCTCCCGATTTTTCCGGTGCGGGCACGGGGCGCGCCCTGCTGGGGGCGGCGGAGAATGCCGCTTATGAGAACGACCGGCTGATCCTCCGGCTCGAGGTGCGCGAGGACAATCCGCGCGCCATCGCTCTGTATGAGAAGAATGGATATCGCCGCATTGGCCGCGAGGTGGACTATTACGAAGATGGCGCCGCCGCGTTGCGCTACGAGAAGATGCTGCGCGGCACCGCGCCATTCGCCACCTCGGTTCCCTATTACGAGCAGACAGAAGAATTCACCTGCGGGCCCGCCTGTCTTCTGATGGCCAGGGCCGCCTTCGATCCGGACTTCGTGCCGAACGCGGTCATGGAGGTTCGGCTTTGGCGGGAAGCCACGACGATCTTCATGATGTCGGGGCCCGGCGGATGCGAGCCGTTCGGACTGGCCGTCGCGGCCCACGAACACGGTCTTGCTCCGGAAATCATCGTTTCATTTTTTGGTGCGCTGTTCCTGCAATCGGTACGCAGCGAGGAAAAGCGTCGCGTCATGGAACTGGCCCAGGTCGATTTTCGGAACCGGGTTGAGGAGTACGGCATTCCTGTCGACTACAGGAACTTCGTGCTCGACGACGTGCGCAGGGCGCTGGGCGAGGGACGCCTGGTGGTCGTGCTGATCAGCGGTTTCATCATGTTCGGCAAGAAAGTGCCGCATTGGGTGCTGGCCATCGGAGACGACGGCGACCATATCATTTTGCATGACCCGTGGGTTGAGGACGAGCGGGGGGAAACGAAGGCCGACGCAGCGAACATACCGGTCCCGTATTCCATATTCATGGCCATGGCGCAGTACGGCAGGCAGGGTCTTCGGGCCGCCGTCATTTTGGGAAGGCGAAAATGACCTGGGTCATTCTGACGGGCAGGCAAAGCGATCTCGACCAATTCGCGACACCGCACAAGATCATCACCAACCGCGATTATCTCGCGCATCCGGCGCTATTCCGGGGCCAGCGCCCCAAGGTCATCAATCTGTCTGGCAGCTATGCCTATCAGAGCCGGGGGTATTATGCCTCTCTGCTGGCCAGTTCCCGCGGCCATAAGGTGATCCCCACGGTCGAGACGATGATCGATCTCTCGGAGCGAAAGCTCTATGAGCATGCGCTGCCCGAACTCGAACAAGCCCTCAACAGATGCCGCAAGGACATGGGAGGAACGTTTCCCGCCACTATTACGGTCTTTTTTGGTAACGGCCCCAACAAGGCGCTCGAACGTTTCTCGCGCCTCCTTTTCGACTGGTTCCGCGCGCCGGCGCTGGAGGTGAAAGTCAGCGACGGCGAATGGGCATTGATTTGCAAGATCGGCTTCGTCACCCTCGCGCGGCTTTCGCCCGACGAGAAGCTGCGATTCCTGGATGGTCTGGAAAATTATACGAAACGTGAATGGCGCGACACCAAGGCGCGAACCCCGTCGCGCTATACCTTTGCCACGCTGATCGATCCGCATGAGGAATTGCCGCCTTCGAGAATTGGATCGCTGAAACACTGGTCGCGCATCGCCGAGAAGATGGGCGTCGAGGTGGAGCCGATCACCAGAAAGGACCTGGCGAAGCTCGCCAACTACGATGCGCTTTTCATTCGCGAGACGACGGCGATCTCGAGCCATACCTACCGTTTCGCGCGCCGCGCGCAGCAGGAAGGCATGCCTGTCATAGACGATCCTTTGTCGATGATCCGGTGCACCAACAAGGTCTACCTCAACGAGCTGATGGCGCATAACAAAGTGCCAGTTCCATCGACCGTGATGATTGCCGGCGCCAGCGATCTGGAGATCGCGGCAGATACGCTTGGCTTTCCCCTGGTGCTCAAGATTCCAGATAGCGCCTTTTCGCGCGGTGTGAAGAAGGCATCGAATTCCGCCGAATTGAAACAGCTCGCCGAACAATGGCTGGAGGATTTGGATCTGCTGATTGCGCAGAAATACATGCCGACCGAGTTCGACTGGCGCATCGGCGTACTGGGTGGTGAGCCCCTGTTCGCCGTTCAGTACCTCATGGCCAAGAAACACTGGCAGATCGTCAATCACGACCGTCACGGCAAACCCGATGAGGGCGGATTCCGCACATTTACCCTCAAGGATACACCCGCTCATGTGATGGACGCGGCGGTGAAGGCCGCGCGCTGCATCGGCGACGGACTTTATGGCGTCGACTTGAAAGAGACGGCCGAAGGCGTTTTCGTCATTGAAGTGAACGACAATCCCAATCTCGACCATGGCTGCGAGGACTCAGGCCAGAAGGATGAAGTCTGGGTCCGGCTGACCCAATGGTTCGTGGATCGTCTGGAACGCCAGGGCCGCTAGGTTATCTGGCGACGCAAGCGGTCTCGATCACCGTAAACCGCCTCAGAAAGGCTTTTTCCATCGATTTGACGGGATGCGGAGAGAGATCGAGATTCTCGGACGTCAAGCCTCTGGGCCGGCCGAAATAACGCGCAGCCTCCGTAACCGAAAAGCCGGCAAGTTCGGTCGCCTCGAAATAGGCGGCGATTTGGTCGGCGCGCTTGATGGACTTTCGAAGCGTCTCCGGCGGCTCGGGCGCCAGGCCGAAGCGAATATGGATGGCCTGTTGAAGGCGTCGTTCGACTTCCTTGTACCCGCCTCCGACGACCGCTTTGAAGGGCGATATCATGTCGCCGATGACGTATTCGGCGGCGTCGTGGAGAAGCGCCGCCAAGCGTTGGCGGGGCGAAGCATCTTGCAGGATCATTGAAAATATCGCTTCGACCAGCAAGGAATGCTGGGCGACGGAAAACGCATGATCGCCTCGCGTCTGGCCGTTCCACCGTGCAACGCGCGCCAGCCCATGCGCGATATCGCCGATTTCGATGTCGAGCGGTGAGGGGTCGAGAAGGTCGAGCCGCCTTCCAGAAAGCATGCGCTGCCAGGCGCGAGGCGGAGCACCCGCCCGGTCGGGCATCAGCCTTCACCCGTCCCGGTTTCAGTCGCGTCCTGCGGAAAGCCGAACCGCGCCCATTCGGGAATTCGAAGGGCGATTTCCTTGTCGCCGGCCATGATGGTTTCGCCCCGGTCCATAGCGTCCTTTACACGGTCTATCCGGACGATCGCCAAACCGATCATGCCGGCGGTCGAGCCGAGCGTGCCGAGCGCCCGCCCGCCCGCCTCGATCGAGGTCCCGGGAGCGGGAAGCATAGTCTGCGAATGCGCGATCAACACGCGCCGCCTGGCGCTGCCCCGATGCTGCATTCGTGAAACGACTTCCTGCCCGACATAACACCCCTTCTGGAAGCCAATTCCGTTCATCTGGTCGAGAAGCACGTCGTGCGGGAAAGCCTCGCCGAGCGGATAATCCGCGCCGCTCTCGGCAACGCCATGGGCAACCCGATAAGCGTCCCAATCGGAGAAGGAGGCAGTGGCTTCGGGAACAGGGCGCTGATAGCGCCGCCCAACGTCCCCGACAAAGCGGCTGTCGGACAACCAGCCTTGTTGCGGCTTTCCGGTTGCCCCTTCCCCCTGCCACATCACGGCAACCGGCAAAGGCGCCGCCTTTTCGAACCGAACCTTCGCCCGCAACCGATAGAGCATAAGCCGGCGCATCAGATCGTCCACGATGTCCGAGCGGCATTCCAGGCGGAACGCGTGCTCGCCGTCACGCGAAACCAGAAAATCGAAAAGGATCTTGCCCTGCGGGGAAAGCAGAGCCCCGACGCGCACCTCGTTTCCGAAAAGCGTGTCGAGGTCGGCCGTGATCAAATTTTGCAGGAAATGCCCGGCCTCTTCACCCGAGACATTCAGGATCGCGCGGTCATCGAGGTGCGTGACGGGCATGGCGGAAACCGGAGTCCATTTTGCGGCTGCTCTTACCTATGCAAGGTAAAAAGCACGCGCAAGTATATGGCGCTGTCCGCCGATTGCCCGCCAGCACTGAGTCACCTGGGCTGCGACGCCTCCCGGATCTACCACTCGCCGGTATTGGGCATCGACTTCCACGGCTCTGCCGGCTCCAGTGCGTCGCCTTCCTGCAACAGCTCGATCGAGATGTTGTCGGGTGAGCGCACAAACGCCATGTTGCCGTCGCGGGGCGGCCGGTTGATGGTAACGCCGGCATCCATGAGCCGTTGGCAGGTCTCGTAAATATTGTCGACCTTGTAGGCGAGATGGCCGAAATTGCGGCCGCCCGTGTACGTTTCCGGATCCCAGTTAAAAGTGAGTTCGACTTCCGGGGCCCGATTCGCCCTGGCATGGTCGGCATCCTTGGATGCAGCGAGGAAGATCAGCGTATACCGGCCTTTTTCGTTGTCGAAGCGGCGAGTTTCGACCAAGCCGAGCTTTTTGCAGTAGAAGTCCAGCGATTCGTCGATGTCGCGAATACGAACCATGGTGTGAAGATAGCGCATATTATTTGCCTCGCATTTGGATTGGTAGAAGACATAGGGCGCTTGGTGGGTCTACGGCAACCACGATGCGGCGGGCAAACCGCAGTTTCTTTCAAAGCTGTTGAATATTGAAAAATACCGCGAGGACTTTGTGCACCCCCGAAGTCTCGGTGTTATCCTTGCGTCAAGAATCAGGCAGCGTGACGGTAGGAAAGGGGTGCGTTCGGATGGGGGACCAGGCCTCTTCTGAGAGGCAAGACGACGAGAGAGACGATTTCGTCGGCCGTGAAGGCGCCGCCGAATTCGGAGAAGTCTCGTGGAGATCGCTGGCGCGATCAAATGGTTTGATGTCGCCAAGGGATACGGATTTATCCTGCCCGACCCCTCCAGCTCGGATGCGGGGATAGGCGACGTTTTATTGCACGTCACCTGTCTTCGGCGCGACGGGTTTCAGACCGCGCTCGAGGGCGCACGCGTGGTGTGTCTCGTCAAGCGCGGCGATCGCGGCATGCAGGCCTTTCGCGTCATTTCCATGGATAATTCGACGGCGGTTCACCCGGCTGAGCAATCGGCGCCGCGAACCCATGGGTCCGTCGCGCCAGAAAGCGGTCTTGAGCGCGCGCTGGTGAAATGGTTCAACCGCACCAAGGGCTTCGGCTTTCTGACCCGCGGCGAAGGCACGGAAGATATTTTCGTGCACATGGAAACCCTGCGGCGCTACGGTTTGACCGAGCTTCGTCCCGGCCAGGTCGTTCTTGTTCGTTTCGGTCGTGGCGATAAAGGCCTTATGGCTGCCGAAATTCACCCCGATATGGGGACCCTGCCGGTGTCGCACTGACGACCGGCTTGGAGCGTCGCGCGTCCAGGCGGATGCACAAGGGGCGCTCTAACAGTTGGTCGAGCATCGGATTATTCCAAAAAGCGGATTCCACTTTTTGGCCCGGTGCTCCAGCCGGAGGCAGGGATCATGATCAAAAGAGCCTCTTCCAAACCAGCACGCATCCTTTTTCTGCTTTGCGCGGCGTTTTTCGTGGCGGTCTCTTTGCAGTCGCCCCTGCGTGCTGGAGGTCGCCCGATGATACTGCCGACCGATCCTGCTCCGCTGGTCGTCGATGGCAGCAAAGGCCAGCACTCCTTTACGATCGAAATTGCAAAAACTGCGGTCCAGCAGGAGCAGGGCCTGATGTATCGACAGACGATGGCCGACGATCACGGCATGCTGTTCGACTTCGGCAAGAACAGTCCCCTGGCGTTCTGGATGAAGAATACGCCGATGCCGCTCGATCTCATCTTCATCGGCAGAAGCGGAAAGGTAAAAGCGGTGCGGCATGGCACGCCGTACTCTACCGATATCATCTCGCCGAACGAACCGGTCCAATTCGTCCTTGAACTGAAAGCGGGGATGGCGGAAAAGGCGGGCATTACGGATGGCGTATTGTTGCAGCATCCGGATATCACGGCGGCCTCGCATTCCAAGTAAGGCCACGCCACGCGCAGGACGGCATGCAGACATTCAATCATGACGGTTTCGACCTGGCCTTCATCGATGAAGGGGAGGGCGAGCCGATCCTTCTCATTCACGGCTTCGGGTCCAGCCATATCGTCAACTGGGTGACGCCGGGTTGGGTCAAGACGCTGCGGGAAGCAGGCTACCGCGTGATCGCCTTCGACAATAGGGGCCATGGCGCGTCGACAAAGAGCTATGAGCCTGAAGATTATCGGGCGTCGAAAATGGCCGGCGACGCGGCGGCCCTGCTCGATCATCTTGGCATTCGCCGTGCGCATGTCATGGGCTATTCAATGGGCGCGCGCATTGCCGCCTTTATGGCGCTGGACCATCCGGAAAAAGTTGCGACCGTGATTTTTGGCGGGCTTGGCGCGGGAATGGTCGACGGTGTCGGTGACTGGGATCCCATCGCTTCGGCGCTCGTAGCGGAAGACCCTGCTTCCATTCCGGATGCGAGGGGCCGCATGTTCCGCGTGTTCGCGGACCAGACGAAAAGCGATCGGCGGGCCCTTGCCGCCTGCATCATGACGTCCCGCGACCTCATCGGCGCGGATCGTATTGCCGACATAAACCAGCCGGCGCTCGTCGCCGTCGGCACGACGGATGATATTGCCGGAGACCCGGAGTATCTGGCTCGGCTGATGCCCCATGCCGAGGCATTCGCCATCGAGGGACGAGACCACATGCTTTCGGTTGGCGACCGCGCCTTCAAGAAGAAGGCGCTGGAGTTTCTGGGGAAGCACCCGCTCTAGGAGGTCGCCGCCCTGCTTGTCGGGCGTCGCGCCGAGACCGACCGTCTTGCCGCCGTCGAAGCGGTGAAGATAAGCAGCAGGGTCAGCAGGTAAGCGATGACCTGGATGCCTTGAGGCTCCGCCACATAACCGACGACGATATGCAGGAACTGGCCCAGGAGGCTGTCCTGTGACAACAGCCCGGACGTGTTCCATACGCGGTTGCCAAGCGGCGGGAACCATCCGATCTGCACCAGAAAGGCTGCCGCCTGCGCGGCCAGGCCGGCAGCAAGCAGGGTGATGATGATGCCGGTCACCTTGAATATATAGCGCACGGAGATGCGCGCCAGGCCGGTATAGATCAGCCAGCCCAGCAGTCCGGCCAGCACCAGGCCGATAAGACCACCTGCCATCATGGATCTCGCGTTCGAAGAGCCCTCTACAGAAATGCCGTAGAGGAACAGGACCGTCTCGGAACCTTCGCGCAGCACGGCCACGGCGATGACGAGGGCGAGCGCCGACAAGGGTCTGGCGCCGGACCGGACGTTGTCGCCGAGATTGCGCGCCTGGCTCGCCATCTCGCGGCCGTGGCTCGACATCCATGCCTGATGCCAGGTCAGCATCGCCACGGCGGAGAGCAACACACAGGCATTGAAGATCTCGTTGCCGGACCCTTCGAATGTGCCGGCAATGGCATCGGCAAAGATCGCAACCACCCCGGCACCGATCAGTCCGAGGATGAGGCCACCGCCAATATATGCGGTGCGGCCCGCGATGCCGCGGCTCGCGGCCATGACGATCGATACGATCAAAGCCGCCTCGAGCGACTCACGGAAAACGATCACAAGGGTCGAAATCATGTTCAGGCCTACTTTACCGTCAGCACACCCTGAGCTTCGCTCTTGTGACGCTCTCCGAAGAATTTGTAGGCCCCCGCGTCAAGCGGTCCGATGTAGACCGAAACGATCTTACCGCCACCGACTATCTTCTCGACGTGGAAGTCGCTGCTTTCAAACTCCTCTGCAGTCGAGTTCGCATTGATGATGGTCAATTTAATGCGGGTGCCGGCCGGTACCACCGGTGCGGCCGGCTCGAACTTGTGATCCTTGATCGTGATCGTCAGCGACTGGCCCGCGGCCACAGCAAGCGTCGGATCGATCGCGGTGATCATGGCGGACAGTCCGACGACAGCCCTGACGAAGCGGACGCTCCATTTGCGAGCTACGGGCAGGCATACGGAATGGGACGCGGGGCGCGTCGCGCGCATATAATCGCTCATTTTTCCTCTCAATCAGGGGTCAAGGCCCTGCGATCAGACTACGGTAGTAGCGAAATAGCGATCATTGTCGAAAAATTCAACAAGAAACAACAGTTTAGAGATATTCTAAAAAGTGGCGAATGAAGTTTAGAATAATTTCAATCGGCAGGGCCGGTCAGGCGGATAAAAGCAGATCCGTTTCAAGTGGGCGCTGGAACGAGACCGCTTTGTCCGCTGGCCTGGCGACGAACTCTTGCGAAATCATCCTGCGAATTTCAGCCACCGGGAGCGGCCGGCTGAAATAATAGCCCTGAGCTTCCTGGCATCCTTCCCCTCGCAAGAAGTCCAGATGGGCGATCGTCTCGACGCCCTCGGCCAGGACAGGAATATTGAGGCTTTCGGCAAGAATGATGGTCGACTTGACGATGGCGCTTGCCTGATCGTTCTTGTCGACGACATTGATGAAGGATTGATCGATCTTGATCTTGTCGAAGGGGAACGTCTGCAAGGTGGAAAGAGAGGAATAGCCGGTGCCGTAGTCGTCCATGGCAATCGAAACGCCATAGCATTTGAGCTGGCGAACGATGTGCAGCGCATGTTGATGGTCGTCGATGATGCTCGATTCCGTTATTTCAAGTTCGAGCCTGTTGGCGGCAAGTCCTGTCTCGAGAAGCGTCTCGTGAACCAGCCTGGGCAGATTGCCTTGAGCGAATTGCGCGGGAGCAACATTGACGGCGATTTTCAGCGGCCGTTCCCAACTCGCGGCTTCCCTGCAAGCATGTTTCAGCACCCATTCCCCGATCGGAATGATGAGGCCTGTGGATTCAGCGATGGGAATGAAATTGATGGGCGAGACCATGCCGCGCGTCGGATGGTTCCAGCGAACGAGCGCCTCGAAGCCGAACAGATCGCCAGTCGCCACGTCATATTGGGGCTGGTAATGAAGTTCCAGTTCATCGCGCTCGACGGCATGGCGCAGTTCCATGGCCAGGGCGCTGCGCAGCCTGCTGGTTTCGTCCATCGACGCGTCATAGACGCAGATCTTCTCGGCAGCAGACTGCTTTGCCCGGTACATTGCAAGGTCGGCCCGGCTGATGAGATCGTCGATATCTTCGCCATGGTCGGGATAAAGGCTGATCCCGAGACTGGCGCCGACATTCAAAATGCGGTCATCGTCCTGGATGGGCTGGCAGATAAGGGTCCTGATTTTCTCCGCGAATGCGCGTGCGTTGCCCTTGGCGTAAACGCGCTGCTTCACGGCGACGAATTCGTCGCCGCCAACCCGTGCCAGAAACTCGTCATCGGCCAGAACGTTCGATAACCGTTCGGCCAGCGCTTTGAGAACGTAGTCGCCGCTGGCGTGCCCATGCACATCATTGATGTCCTTGAAGCGATCAAGATCGATGGCAATGATCGCAATCCGGGATGTGTCGTCCTTTGCCCGCTCTATCGTCTCGCTCAACCGCGTCGACAAATGGGCGCGGTTGGGCAGTCCCGTGATGGAATCGTGAAGCGCAAGATGCCGATAGCGCCTTATCGCTTCTTCCTGGGTGTGTGTGTCGATGAGATAGCTCGAAATGCCGGTGCCCATGACCAGGGACATGATCGCCAACACGCCAACCGCCAGCATCGCGTTTGAAATGCTCTTCGCCGGGACAATTATCGAGAGGTCGGGAATGATCGTAAACGCGCCCATTCCAGCCGAATGCGTGGTGATGATTGCGATAAATAAAGCAACGGATGCGCCGTACTTGCAAAAGCGCGTGACGGGACGGGCAATCCGGTTGAGGGCGATGGCGCCGAAGAAACAACCGCAGAAGATCGAGACGCAGACAAGGGTCGGATCCCATTCAAGCCGGCCGGTTACGCGGAAGGCAAGCATGCCGGCATAGTGCATGGCGACGATGCCGAAACCCAGTACCGCGCCACCCGCCTCGATCATCGGGCTGGCCTTCGTGCTGGAGGCCATGAACATTCCGATGGTGGAGAATCCTATTGCCAGGAAGAGCGATATCAGCGTCCCCATGGGATCGTAGCCGTATCGAAGCGGCGGATTGAACCCGAGCATGGCGACGAAATGCGTCGTCCAGATCGCGCAGCCACAGACGACGCCCGCGAGAAAAATCCAGTTTGCGCGTTTAGCACCGGTGGTGCGCCGCGTACGGGCGAACAGGCGCATGGCCATAATGGAGCCGAAGACGCACACGACAGTAGCCAACGCAAGCGCCCTGTAGTCGTGTTCATAGGCCAGGCAAGATACAATCTTAAGCACCGATCACCCCCGTGGCGTGCTGCATGTCCTTGATCTACGGGCCAAATATTGATGAAGTTGCATTTTGGGGAGCCGACGCGACCGCGGGTTTTCAACTTGGTTTCCCGCACCTTAAGGACGGCGAGAAACTTGCATCGACCGGGTTGGGATAGCATGGGCGATAAACGGTTCGCTTTCCGATCGGGCTTGAATTGGCGCAAATCAAATCCACTTGAAGCATGCTTAAGGAAATTGCGGTTCAATGACGCGGCGCCTTGGGCTATATAACGAGGCAGAAGAATGGTTATTTTCAACATGGCCTGCCGTGAGGGAGAGCGTCGATGAACATCCGCAGCGCGGTAAAGAGCGGAAACCTTCAGCCGATCGATCCGATCTGGAGTTCCGTGCGCGAAGAGGCCATGGCGGCCGTGGAACGCGATCCGCTTCTGGCGGCGTTCCTCTTTTCGACGATTCTCAACCAGACAACGCTGGAAGGCGCTGTAATTCATCGCCTTTCCGAGCGGCTTGATCATCCTGATCTCGGCGCCGACCTGATCCGGCAGACGTTTGCCGCAATGATCAGTGAGAATAATGACTGGAGCACGGTCGTGCGGGTCGATATCCAGGCTTATTTTGACCGCGACCCGGCATGTGACCGGTTCTTGATGCCCGTGCTTTACTTCAAGGGGTTTCATGCGATCCAGACGCATCGTCTTGCCCACTGGTTGTGGACGAACGGCCGGCGCGACTTCGCCCTCTATCTGCAAAGTCGCGCGTCCGCGGTTTTCCAGGTGGACATTCATCCGGCCGCGAAAATAGGCAAGGGCATTTTCATCGATCATGCGACCGGTGTGGTCATCGGAGAAACGGCGGTCATCGAGGACAATGTCTCCATGCTGCACGGCGTGACGCTTGGCGGCACCGGCAAGGCGGGTGGCGACAGACATCCGAAGATCCGCCATGGCGTGCTGATCGGAGCCGGTGCAAAGATTCTCGGCAATATCGAGGTGGGACACTGCTCGAAGGTGGCTGCTGGTTCCGTGCTTCTTACTTCCATACCCAACAACAAGACGGTCGCCGGCGTTCCGGCGCGCATCGTTGGCGAAGCAGGCTGCGATGAGCCTTCCCGCGCCATGGATCAGTTGCTGGGGAACCAGGACCATGCGTTCCCGAACGGTTGAAAGACACTAGTCGGGCTTTACATGGTGAGGACCGCCATGCCAGAAGCGCCGTTCATCGCGTTTTGGCGCGACGGCCATCTGTGACCGGAGAATTTCCTTGAAGCCTGAAGAAATCAGAAAACTCGACGCCTATTTCAAGCGGACGTTCAAGAATCCAACGCTCGAGGTCAAGGCCCGCCCGCGCAAGGAAGATTCGTGCGAACTTTATGTCGGCGATGAATTCCTCGGCATCATATTCCGCGACGATGACGACGGCGACCTGTCCTACAATTTCTCGATGGCCATTCTGGACATCGATCTGGCTTGATCGCCAGGATCATTTCCCGGGCCTGAAGCCAGACTTATTTCCCTGTCTTGAAGAATGAGCGTGCCTTGTCCGTCACGCTAGAGTTCGAGCGCTTGCCAATTGCCAAGCAAAGCGCGAGGGAACCGGTAGGTCAGGGAAAGGCCGTCGCCGATCTGGATGTCGCGCTGGCAGGGCGCCAGCGATAGAGCCGCGGCAGCACCCGCGAGGCAACGGGCAACGAATGGAAGAGCGCCGTGCCGCTGGGCCACTGCCAAAACCTCGGTTGAATAGCCGCTGTCTGGCCTGAAATCATAAAATGTAACGCCGTCTTGGGCAGCGATTCCCGGCTCGGCGATCATCGGGCGGTAAACCGGCTCGTAGCGGCCGCTCATGTCTTCGGACATGGTTCGGGGTTCGAAGGACAGGAACAGGATGACCTTTCTGCCGTTCGCCCCATTGAAATCGTCCTTCGCGGCAGGAGAGTAACCGGTGAGGTCGGGCCAGCGCAGGTAGAGGTCCAGGCGCGGGACCGCGCCGCCACGGCGTTCCGGCTCGAAGCGAATGTCGTTTGCGGGAACGGAAAGGACGTTGTTGCCAATGACGATCTCACGGAGGCTCGTATCGTCGGAGTAGCCAGCCATGGAGATGGAGGGGCCAAACCATCTTCCCGCCGCGGCAATCACGGCCGATGCCAGTGCAAGAACAACGAAAATATAGAATGCCCGCATGAGGAAGGCTTGATCGATACCCCGGACGTCGTCGATCTCTGGCGTCCCGGTACGTTGGGTCATCATTATCCTCAGGAATGTAGCTCGCCGGATAAACCGATCCGGCACGCTCAGCGCAGTTTCAAGCTTGCTGTGTCATGGTAAATTGTTGGTAAACAGGGCCGAAGGCCGCAGATCAGCGTACAGCCTTTGCGGGTGCACTCCACGCCGCATTAAAGTGCGCCCATCGTATCGAAGCAAGGAACTCGTCATGCCGCTTTACGCTCTGAAAGATATTGCCCCAAAGATAGACGAGCCCGGATCGAACTGGATCGCGCCTGATGCGGTTGTGATAGGTGATGTCCGCCTGGGGCGGAATGTCGGTATCTGGTTCGGTGCTGTCTTGCGCGGCGACAATGATCCGATCGTGATTGGCGACGATACGAACGTGCAGGAGCATACCGTCATGCACACCGATTTCGGATTTCCGCTCACCATCGGCCGCGGTTGCACCATTGGGCATCGGGTTATGCTGCATGGATGCACGATTGGCGACAACACCCTGATCGGCATGGGCGCGATCCTCCTCAATGGCGCGCGGATCGGCAACAACTGCCTGGTCGGGGCAGGGGCGCTGGTCACGGAGGGCAAGGAGTTTCCGGACAATTCCCTGATCGTCGGTTCGCCGGCAAGGGCTGTGCGCACGCTCGACGCGAAGGCGATCGAGGGGCTCAAATGGTCGGCGGCCCACTATGTGGAAAACGCCAGGCGATTTCTTGCCGATCTTAAACCCGTTTGAACTGGTTGCCCGGAAGTCGCGCCGGTTTGATTACTATTATCTGGCGCAGCCCCTGAAAATGGCGGAGCCGGCCCAGGGACATGGGCCGGCTCCTGAGCCCGGTCGTTGGGGACGGGGAGGGTGGGGACTCGACCGGGCTTTCCCTTCAGCGCTATCGCGCGAACTCTTTTCAGACGAAATTGGCGTGCCGCTGGCGGGGATCCATACCGGGCCTCACTTCACGCTGCCGACGGCGATGGTCGAGTCACGGTCGTCGCGGATCGACACCCACTCGCCGGAGTTGGTTTCGGATTGACGCTTCAGGTACCGATAATCCGTGTCGTTCCAGGCGAGGATGCGTGGTTCGAGATTGTCGAGGATATAGTCGCCGAGGCTGGTGTGAACCGTCAGCACAGCATGGCCGTCCCCATTTGCCTGGCGAACGACGGTCATGAGCAGGTCTCCCGCCGGCACGCCCTTGTCCATCAACTCGCGCCGCTTCTCGAGGGCATAGTCCTCGCAGTCGCCATAGCGGGCCGGATAGGACCACACTTCCTCTTTTCCCCACATTTCCATATCTGTCCTGGGGATCACGCGTGTGTTGACGCCGTTGTTGATCTCGATCATCTCCGCCCAGAGCGCACGGGTGAGTTGGACCTCGGTCCCCTTCGGCGTCATTTCCCTGCACTCAGCCGGCAGCTTCTGGCAGAATTCGTAGTGACCGATTGGTTGTGATGTCAGGTTTCCGGTCGGCATGAACGACCGCCCTGCGTCCGCTGAACCAGTCCATGCAGCAAGCGACAACGCCACCACCGCGATAATCCCGATGCCTCGCCCCATAGTCATTCTGGTGTCTCCCCGTTTGACACCACAATGACAGATGTAGATTTATTTGACGCAAAAGAGCGAAGTACATTTTGAAGTCAATACTTGGATAATAAGAATAAAAACAGAATAGAATTATATTAAAAATTGAGCCAATTTCTTTGCAGTTGAGACCAGATAGTCGGCCGTGAAGAACGCGATCTTGGCGGATTGTGAGTTTAGTCGAACGTCGGTCGAGCGTTTGTGATCGAGGTCCGCGCTGCGGTAGCGCTGAGCGTGGCCAGGATCAAGGCGCAAAAAACTCTCAGCCATGCCAGGAGCAGGCGGATGTTGTGTCCGGCGGCGACGAGGATGACGTTGATGGCGTCGCCCTGGGCGCCCTTCAGCCAATGACGTTCCAGTTTCCCGTCGGCCTTGGTGTGTCCGATGATTGGTTCGACGGCGCTCCGCCGTCTGAGTTCGCGCTTAACGGTCGGCGAGGCGATACCGCGGGTGTTGGACAGGTAAACCTGCGGTGTGGCCAGGCGGTGCCCACGATAGCCACGGTCAACGTAGGCGCGCTCGACCGTGACGCCGGTGAGGCGTTCAACCTGGGTGATCTGGCTTTGTAGGGTATGGCCATCATAGGGCAAACCGGGGCAGGCTTGGGCGCCGACGATGAACTGTCCGCCCCTGGCGCGGGCGTTGGTGACCGCGAAGGACGCCTTGACCCCAAACTCATAACGAGTGCGAGCCTTGCCCTTGGCGATGCACTCCACCTCCGGAGCATGCAGGGCATAGAGCTTGTTGGGGTCGCCGGTCTTCTGTGCGAGCAGCCGGGTGATCGGTTCGGCGACCGGCCGAAAGGCCGCCTCGAGATCCGGCCGACCGGCAATCTTGCGGCCGATGTCGCGATAGAGCCGGCCGACAAAGGTGCGCATACGGCGGACTTCACGCAGCGCCTGCTTGTGGCCACGGGTGTGGATCAGCCGTGAGACCTCGCGTCGGGCGCGGCTCGCCAGCCGCACGAAGGATTGACGAAGCACCAGGCCATGTTGCCTGGCGAAACGGTTCAACCATTCCACCGCACGCAGCAGCAGGCCACTGTCGGTCGGGTGCGCCACGGCCTTGGTCTGGGCGGTCGTATCGATGGTTATGCGTTCAAACTTGCCAGCATCCACCGCCTTGGCCTTCTGGGCTGCCGTGAGGGTCTCGGCCAACAATTCCTCCAGCTTGTTCTGGCCAATCCGGCGCCGCCAGCGCGTCATGGATGAGCGGTCCAGCGGCAGCTTGTGCTGGAAATAGGTTTCGCCGCAGAAGACCTGGAAATAGGGGTTTTCCAGCCACTGGGCGCAGACCGCATCGTCGGACAGGCCCTTGGCGTGCTGAAGCAGATGCAGCCCGGCCATCAGCCGTGTCGGCAATCCCGGCCGCCCTGTCTTGTCCACATAGAGCCCGCCAAACGCCGCGTCGAAGCGGTCCCAGTCGATCAGCCCGGCCAGCCGGACCAGTTCGTGGCGACCATCCACAATCGCATCCAGCCGAGAGCGGAACAGGTCTTTCATTGCGGGTCTTTGACGGCAGCTTCGGACGCATCGGGCCCTCCACGGTTTCAACCCGAGGAGAGAATCACACTTCTCAGATGCCGAAAACCTCAAATCCGGGAGCTCGACGAAATCACAAGCTTTTGCGCGCCAAAGGCCTAAACCCTTGCGAAAGCGAATACTTGAAACCGCCGAAAACCCCAACCAGCGCAGGCAGTTGCAGGTTGTTCACGACCGACCAGATATCAGTGCGGCGCCTGTCTTGCGCTGAAACGTATATAAGCGCACCGTAATATGCTATTCTCGAGTCCCATAGGACGGATGACGGGTGCTAGACATGTTGGAAACTGACAAGGTGTTTGCCGGCTCGATTCCTGAAAACTACGACCGCTACATGGTGCCGCTGATTTTTGAACCATATGCGGCGGACATGGCGCAACGCGTCGCGGCGTTTTGGCCAGGCACCGTTTTGGAAACGGCCGCCGGTAGCGGGGTCGTTACCCGCGCCTTGGCTCCTAGACTGTCACCCGCGGCAAGCTACATGGTAACAGACCTGAGCCAACCCATGCTCGACTATGCCGCTTCGCGGCAACCGCAGGACAATCGCATGACGTGGCGCCAAGCCGATGCTTTGGCTTTGCCATTTGAAAACGCAGCTTTCGATATCGTTTGCTGCCAATTCGGTGCGATGTTTTTTCCCGACCGCCAATCTGGCTACCGCGAAGCGAGGAGGGTGCTGAAGCCCGGTGGACGCTTCCTATTCAATGTCTGGGACCGCATCGAAGAAAACGTCTTTGCGGATGACGTTACGAATGCTCTCGCAGAGATATTTCCGGACGATCCGCCGCGCTTTCTGGCGCGCACGCCGCACGGCTACCACGATGTAGCACTGATCCGCAGCGACCTAGAGGGTGCAGGGTTTTTCCATGTGGCAATCGAGACGATAGCCGCGCAGAGCCGGGCATCCTCGCCGCGCATTCCTGCCGTCGCCTTTTGTAAGGGAACTGTTCTTCGTACGGAGATACTGGCAAGAGACGCAGGAAAGCTTGAAGCCGCAACTGACCATGCGGAATCCGCCATTGCAGGTAGACATGGCAGCGGGGAAGTATGCGCCAAAATTCAGGCACACGTGATCGTGGCGGCAGTGTAAACTGTTCGGCGTGATCGCAGTAAAGTATACCTGAATAAGTGGATGCGCCGACTGGACACCGGCTCATTTCATATCCGGCAGATGTCAGGAAACGTTCTGCTCGAACGCCGCGTCGAGCATTTCCGGCCGTTGGACAACCGCGAATTCGATGGCGATGCCCTCATCGAAATGCCGCACGACCTGGCCGCGCATGGTGCCAAGGGTCACCTGTACGCCAAGCGCCGGTTTCACTTCGAGCTCGACCGCCGCGCCGGACAAGGAGAGATCGATGATGCGGCACTGATACTGGCGTCCGTCCGCCAGCTTGAGCACGCTCATCGGGTTGCGCGGGGCGACACGTTCATGGCGCCGGTCTTCAGGCAGATCCAGTTCGTGCTTGTTGGCGAGCCAGGTCAATTGGGCCGCCAGCTTGTCCTTCTTGCGATCCGACGCGATGACGGTCATGGCGAAGCCGTCCGGCAGGCGGCGGGTCACGACGCCCTCGACGCGCCCGATATGATCGATATAGGCGATCACTTTCTCGCCGGGCTCGCCAATGCGCTCTGAGCGAAAAGCAACATTGCCTGGCGACATGTCGACGACCTGGCAGGTATGCTCTGTACGATCTTCCAGCATGAAACGGCCGTAGATCTTTACCCGGACGCGCTGAAAGTTTCGCCTTTCGGCTCGTGACGGCGCGATTTCAATCGCCGCTGACCTCATGATCGCCTCTGTCCGGTTGCATTCTCACAAGTTGGTGAGAATCTCTCCTAAAAATAGGTCTTTTCCGGTTAACAAGCGGTAAGCTTGGGAGGCGAGACTTTACTTATTCTTCCCGACCGCCCTCGAAGACGACGAGATGGCGAATGCGGCGGCCATGCGAGGCGTGTTGCGGTCCGGAAAATTCGTCATCGCTGGGCGCTATCGGCGGCACCGAAACCGCGGGGCGATTCTTCAGGAACATCGGCTCGCGGTCCGGATCGACGACGCGGATCGTATCGATCCGGCATTCCACGATCGGGTCGGCCCCAAGCCAGAACGGCTTGTCCACGGAAGTGACGATACCAAGCGTACGCGGTGATTCTTCGCCGCCGTCGAGGGGCAGGAGCAGCAGCTCGAACGCATTGACGCGACCCTTCTGGCTGCGCCCTTCGAGAGCGATGACGACCACCGATTTGGCATGGAAGGCGCTGTGGGAAAGCCTGGCGATAAGCCGCTGGTCCTTCATGGCCCAGAGCGACGGAAACGAGAAGCCTTTGAGTTCGCGCCCGAATGTCGCGCAAAGCCGGGTTCCGGCAAGGCGGAACACGGCTTCGCCGCGCGTATCCTTTTCGAGGATGAACGTGTCCGCCAGCAGCGATTTTATATCGGCGGGCTCGATGTCATTGCGCCTGGGAGCCGGCCGCTCCTCCCGCAACCTGTCCCAATACTGGAACAGTTCGATTGATCCGCGTTGTTTCATTTCGTCCCGCTCCGACTGCGATTGCATTGGTGTCCCATCGGTGAACAGCGAGTCGCCCTTCCGATGTGCTACATGCGTTTCGCAGCAGGATGCGTGCCAGCGCGATATTGACTTGTTCACGGGTCCGGCCCGTTAAGGTTAACAAAGGGTTTCGATTGCGGATGCCGCCTTCGCCATGGCACATCAGGGTCATCCAATAGGGGCGAGGTTTACAGCACGGTTCCGGACCTCCAGTCGGGAATTTTTTTGGGGAGCGTGGGGCTCGACCGGCCGTTCAGGGGAAACTCTGGACGGCTTCTTTTTGCGCTGCCCGCCCTTGTGGCCTATCTGTCGGTCAAGAACGAATCACGGACCGACAGAAGGCGACAGCGTGAGCGAACCCGTTACAGATGAACCCGGCAGGGTGATCGAGCCCGACGACGAACCGGCAACGCGCGAGCGCGAGCCGGTCTTCAACCTCTCCGGCACCATTCTGTTTCTCATCGCGGCATGCGCGGGCGTTCATCTCTTCCGGCTCTATGTGCTTTCGCCTGCGGACGACATGGCGTTCGTGTTGCGAACCGCGTTCATTCCCGTCCGCTATTCCGGCCAATACGCGCTCGACGTGTATGCCTTCACCAGCCCCATCACCTATGCCTTCGTGCATGGCGGGTGGACGCATCTGGGCGTCAACATGATCTGGCTGGCCGCGTTCGGATCGCCGTTGGCCAATCGCCTCGGGGCCACGAGGTTGCTCGCCTTCTGGGTGTTCACGTCGCTCGCCGCGGCCCTGTTTCATTTCATCGCCCATCCGATGGGCGCCATGCCAGTGATCGGCGCTTCCGGCGCCATCTCGGGAATGATGGGCGCGGCCTCGCGTTTCGGCTTCCAGATGCGCCGACTCGACGGGCGGCCGGCCTTTGGCGGCCCGATGCTCTCGGTGGGGGAGGCGCTTCGCTCGCGCGCCGTCCTGACCTTCCTGGCGGTCTGGATGATCGTCAACCTGGTCACGGGGCTCGGCTTCATGACGCCCGGCATCACCAACCCGATTGCCTGGGAAGCCCATATAGGGGGATTTCTGGCCGGGTTCCTTTGCCTTGCGCCTTTCGTCGGGCGACGCACCGAGCCATATTCCGGCCAGGACACGCTATCTTGAAAAAGCCACGCGTTCGCCGCACGATGTAACGCGTAGCGCCGGGGAGGGCGGTTGAGCGCTGAAGGAGGACACAATGAGCGTGAAAGCCATTCTGGAGGAAAAGGGCCGCGACGTCGTCACCATGGGGCCGGATGAAACGCTTTCCGAAGCGATCGGGACGCTTGCCAAAAGGCGCATAGGGGCCGTCGTGGTGCTGAAGGCGGATGGACGCATTGCCGGGATTTTGTCGGAACGCGATGTCGTGCGCGCCATAGGAGAGGGGGGCTCGGATGCGCTTGCCCGCCCGGTAAGCTCGATCATGACGCCAAAGGTGCAGGTCTGCCGCGAGGAAAACACCGTGCATGACGTCATGGAGATCATGACGCGGGGCCGTTTCCGCCATCTACCGGTGGAAAGGGAAGGCCGTCTCGTCGGCATCATCTCCATCGGCGACGTGGTCAAGCGGCGCATCGAGGATGCCGAGCGCGAAGCCGAAGAGATACGAACTTATATCGCGACCGCGTGAGGCGACCATATTCGGGCGAATACCTGTCGCTTAACCCGCGCCAGACATCCTGGCTTAGACGGGCGGATCGACCCTATCGTGACGACCCGTTTGCGGTCTGGCCATCGTCAACGAGGATCTCATCTTGTCGAAAGACAAGGAGAGGGAGACTTCGATATATCGATGCGCTCCCTGCCTTTGGCGCGTTTCCGCCCGTCTCAATTATTGGCTAGCTGGTCGGTCGTGAACAACCTGCAACTGCCTGCGCTGGTTGGGGTTTTCGGCGGTTTCAAGTATTCGCTTTCGCAAGGGTTTAGGCCTTTGGCGCGCAAAAGCTTGTGATTTCGTCGAGCTCCCGGATTTGAGGTTTTCGGCATCTGAGAAGTGTGATTCTCTCCTCGGGTTGAAACCGTGGAGGGCCCGATGCGTCCGAAGCTGCCGTCAAAGACCCGCAATGAAGACCTGTTCCGCTCTCGGCTGGATGCGATTGTGGATGGTCGCCACGAACTGGTCCGGCTGGCCGGGCTGATCGACTGGGACCGCTTCGACGCGGCGTTTGGCGGGCTCTATGTGGACAAGACAGGGCGGCCGGGATTGCCGACACGGCTGATGGCCGGGCTGCATCTGCTTCAGCACGCCAAGGGCCTGTCCGACGATGCGGTCTGCGCCCAGTGGCTGGAAAACCCCTATTTCCAGGTCTTCTGCGGCGAAACCTATTTCCAGCACAAGCTGCCGCTGGACCGCTCATCCATGACGCGCTGGCGGCGCCGGATTGGCCAGAACAAGCTGGAGGAATTGTTGGCCGAGACCCTCACGGCAGCCCAGAAGGCCAAGGCGGTGGATGCTGGCAAGTTTGAACGCATAACCATCGATACGACCGCCCAGACCAAGGCCGTGGCGCACCCGACCGACAGTGGCCTGCTGCTGCGTGCGGTGGAATGGTTGAACCGTTTCGCCAGGCAACATGGCCTGGTGCTTCGTCAATCCTTCGTGCGGCTGGCGAGCCGCGCCCGACGCGAGGTCTCACGGCTGATCCACACCCGTGGCCACAAGCAGGCGCTGCGTGAAGTCCGCCGTATGCGCACCTTTGTCGGCCGGCTCTATCGCGACATCGGCCGCAAGATTGCCGGTCGGCCGGATCTCGAGGCGGCCTTTCGGCCGGTCGCCGAACCGATCACCCGGCTGCTCGCACAGAAGACCGGCGACCCCAACAAGCTCTATGCCCTGCATGCTCCGGAGGTGGAGTGCATCGCCAAGGGCAAGGCTCGCACTCGTTATGAGTTTGGGGTCAAGGCGTCCTTCGCGGTCACCAACGCCCGCGCCAGGGGCGGACAGTTCATCGTCGGCGCCCAAGCCTGCCCCGGTTTGCCCTATGATGGCCATACCCTACAAAGCCAGATCACCCAGGTTGAACGCCTCACCGGCGTCACGGTCGAGCGCGCCTACGTTGACCGTGGCTATCGTGGGCACCGCCTGGCCACACCGCAGGTTTACCTGTCCAACACCCGCGGTATCGCCTCGCCGACCGTTAAGCGCGAACTCAGACGGCGGAGCGCCGTCGAACCAATCATCGGACACACCAAGGCCGACGGGAAACTGGAACGTCATTGGCTGAAGGGCGCCCAGGGCGACGCCATCAACGTCATCCTCGTCGCCGCCGGACACAACATCCGCCTGCTCCTGGCATGGCTGAGAGTTTTTTGCGCCTTGATCCTGGCCACGCTCAGCGCTACCGCAGCGCGGACCTCGATCACAAACGCTCGACCGACGTTCGACTAAACTCACAATCCGCCAAGATCGCGTTCTTCACG
>CAVVZH010000012.1:0-360733 GCA_963752795.1 uncultured Alphaproteobacteria bacterium | reverse complement strand
AGGACGCGCCGAACCTGTCGCCGTCGGTGATCGGGCGGCTGTAAGAGGAGTGGCAGGCCGACTTGATCGCTGGCAGCGCCACGACCTGTCAGCCCGCCGCTACGTCTACATCTGGGCCGACGGGGTCTATCTGCAAGCGCGCATGGAGGGCGATGCGGCCTGTATGCTGGTCGTCATCGGCGCGACACCGGAAGGCAAGAAGGAACTGGTCGGGTTTCCAGGTCGGTGCCCATGAAAGCGCCCAGGTTGGCGCGAGTTGCTCGTCGATCTGAAGGCCCGCGGATTGTCGATTGTTCCGGAAATCGCCGTCGGCGACGGCGCGCTCGGCTTCTGGAAGGCGCTTGAGGAGATATTCCCTTCAACCCGCTACCAGCGCTGCTGGCAGCACAAGCTCGTCAACATCCTCAACAAGATAGGGTATTCGGCTTGAGCCTCACCTTCAGATAGCAGTGGATGGTAGGAGAGAGGTGCTGCGCTTCGAGCGATGATAAAACGTGATCATGTTTTGCAACTGCCACAAGCATCGGAAGGAAGCGCAGCATGAAGCATTATATAGGCCTGGATGTCTCGGTGAAAGAGACCGCCATCTGCATTGTCGATGAAACGGGCAAGATTTGCCGCGAGGTGAAGGTTCCCAGTCACCCCAACGACTTGATCGCGGGGTTGCGAGATCCGGCTTGGAATCTTGAACGGGTTGGCCTTGAAGCCGGACCTTTATCGCAATGGCTATACGAGGCCCTCGCCAGAGCAGGCTTTCCTGTGATCTGCATCGAAACGCGCCATGTAAAAGCCTTCCTGAAGGCTCAGCCAAACAAGACCGATCGCAACGATGCACGTGGCATCGCGCAGATGATGCGGGTCAATCTGTATCGGCCTGTGCATGTCAAAACGCTGACGAGTCAGAAACGACGTGCGCTTCTGACGGCGCGAAAACTATTGCAGGAAAAGGCGATTGCTATTGAAAACGACATCCGCGGACTGTTGCGCAATTTTGGTTTGAAGGTCGGGAACGTTGGCACCGTCAAGTTCGAGGAACGGATCCGCGAACTGGTCTACGACATGGCAGATCTCCAGGAAATCATGGAACCGCTGCTGACAGCGCGGCGTAAATTGCGTGAGGAGTTTGCCCGGTTGCACAAGAAGGTTCTGGACATCACGCGCAACGATGAGATGTGCCGGCTGCTAATGACGATCCCCGGTGTTGGCCCCGTCGTATCGCTGGCGTTCACGAGCACCATCGACATTCCGCAGCGGTTCAAGAACTCGAAGGCTGTTGGACCGATACTGGGACTGACGCCGAAGCTCAACGAGTTAGGGGAAAGCAAGCGTGTCGGCCGCATCTCGCTATGCGGTGACGGCATGATGCGAACCCTGCTCTTTGAAGCGGCGCAAGTTCTTCTGACACGGGTCACAAAATGGTCATGGCTGAGAGCCTGGGCGATGAATGTTGCCAAACGGCGCGGCATGCGAAAGGGCATTGTTGCGCTTGCCCGCAGGCTCGCGGTGATCATGCATCGCATGATGAGTGACGGCACCAAATTTTGCTGGACGCGGGGTGATTTGCCAGCCGCCACCTGAATCCAAGCGGATAACGGCACGGCATAGAGAAGGAGATAACGCAACCTGCCACCGGCAGAAAACCGTCCTTCGCAGGACGATGGATGAGGTGAGTTCGATTGGCACTTCGTACCGATCGCACCATGCGGTCAGGACGCCAACAAGATTGTTCCACCTCATTCTCCTAACCCTATGCTGGGAGGGCGAAATGCCGATCCCGAAGAGAAGCAAGGCCTGCGAAAGACACCAAACGCCGGTCATATGGAAAGCTCGAAGACGCTTGACCTCAGTACGCCGAATAGAGAAGGTGCCGAAATCGGTGCAGCCCAACATGAAGGCCGACCTCAGGGAGGTGCGCGACGCGACGGATCGGGCGACGGCCGAGGCTGCCGCCGCCGTCTTCGTCGACAAGTACAACGCCAAATATCCAAAGGCCGTCGATTGCCTGACGAAGGACCGTGAGAGGCTGCTGACCTTCTTCGACTTCCCGGCCGAGCATTGGGACCATCTGCGCACCTCGAACCCGATCGAAAGCGTCTTCGCCACCGTGAGGCATCGCACCGTGCGGACCAAGGGCGCGCTGTCGCACAAGACGGCGCGGCTCATGGTCTTCAAGCTCATCATGAGTGCCGCCAAAACCTGGCGTCGGCTGAAGGGCGAAAATCAGTTGCCAAGGGTCGTCGACGGCGTCAAATTCACCGACGGTGTCGCTGAACTCGCTGACGCCAGACCATCGCGCCGCCTGATCGGCCTCGTCACCCAATTCCGACCATAGCTCCAGGCGGGTCTGGAAATGCACTGCGCCACAAAAGAACTGGACATACGGGCTCTCCAGCCATTGCGCGCAGACCTCCTCGTCCGAAAGCCCCTTAATGTGCTTGACCAGATGCAACCCCGCCATCAGCCGCGTCGGAAGGCCGGGGCGGCCTGTGTCTTCGGTGTAGAGATCGCCGAACGCTTCGTCGAAGCGCGCCCAGTCGATCAGGCCGGCAAGGCGGGCCAGCGGATGATGCAGGTCGATCATGTTGGAAAGCCGGTGGCGGAACAGGTCGAAATCGTCACCGGCATCTTCGGCCAGCTGTGTCGGGCGCATCGGCGTCTCCAGGGTCAATCAGCCTGAAGACGGAATCATGAACCGCCGAAAATGAAAAGAGGGTCCGCAAGCCACCGGAGGAGTTTGCAAGCTTTTCCCGCTCAAGACCATCAGACCTTGCAAACCGGAATACTTGCCGTGCCGATAAATCCTCGAAATATCAACCGCTTCCGAGTTCATCACGGACGACTAGCTGCGAAAATTTCATGACTCGTGTCACACCAACGGCGCTCCAACACAGGCGCGGAAAGCCTTCACCGCCGGTGCGGCGCCATCGAGCGGAAACGGGATCGCCGCATCGCCGGCAAGCGCGGTCGCGGTGCTGTTGAATTCGAGCCCATTGAGGACGTTGCCGAACCCCTTGTCGGTCACGGTGAGCGTGCGTCCGCCGTCGCTGAGGGTCTGGCGGTTGGTCGAGATCGTCAGACCCTGCGCGCCGTCGAAGCGCATGGAAAAGACCGGCGCGTTGGGCCACGGCGCCGGGCCTTTCACGACGATGGTGTAGGGATCGGGCTGGCCGGGATCGAAGGTGAGCTTCACGCTCGCCGACGCGGTCGCGTCCGACAGGGTGCAGACCGGGCTGGGCGTGAACTCCCAGGCGCCGGCGGGCGCGGTGAGGGCGGGAAAACGAGGGCGAGGCGCATATGGGCAGCCTGTGCTTGAAAGCCTAACGGAGGAGACGCTCGTAATCAGCATGACTGCCGATCCACACCCATACAAGCCGCCCTCATCATCAAGAGCGAGAGCCCGGCAATCGCGGCTGACGCGCGCCGACCAAAAATCTCCGACCTTCTTCAGATGCAGGAATTTGTGCCGCGGATCGGATTTCATGAGGCCGAACGCTTTGTCGGCTTGATCGCGTGTCGATGCGGTGAGGGAATGGTAGGCCTTCCAGAATGACGCGGTTGTCCGATGCGTCACAGCGGCGAGGTTTTGCCCGCCGCGATCTCGGCGCGCGCCCGCGAAACGAAATCGTCCAGCTTCCCGGACGCGGCGTCCCGTTCGATCTGGCGGTCCCAGCGCTGCCAGCGCAATGTATCGAACCATTCCGCGAACGATTTTAGATCGTCGTCGGATAATGACTCAACCGATTGTTCGATCTTTTCAAGCTTCGACATAGGGGCAATGTATCATGGGGAAGCAGACCCGAAAAGTCGTGAGGGTGCTATGCGGCGGCGACCAGCGGCTCACCGCCCCGGCCGTCCGGTCTTGCCCGTCCGCCGTCCTTTTTTCGAACGCTGGCGTTCACTCGCCGGCTCCTCGTGAACGGGGCTGGCGATCGTTGGCTGCCTGGCCGGCTTCGTGCCTTCGATCGGCTTTTCCGTGCGCCGCACGGTCATTTCATCCAGTGAGTTCTTGCGGAACAGGGATTTGTCCGTCGGCTTGAGCGCGCCTTCGCCCGGAATGCCGAAATCCGAGCCATGCGCCTCGGAGGCGGACTGCTTCTTGAACAGCGAGCGCGACACCGCGCCGGCGGGGGTCGCCATATCCGTTCCGGGCCCCATGTCGTCGAGCGACGGCTTCCTGAAACCGGAGCCGCCGGCCGGCGTCGAGTAGGAGCCGGACCGGCCCATCTCGTCGAGGGCCGGCTTGGCGAAGAGGTTCGGGCGCGCGGCCTTCGCTGCCTCTTCCTCGGCGCGGGCGGCGTCCAGCTTGCGGAACCGTTCCTGCTCTTCCGCCGTCCGGTGTTTTGCTTTGCCCTTGTTGTGCTTGCCCTTCTCGCGGCCCGAAACCGGGCTCAGTGCCTCGGCCTCGCGCGCCATCGGATCATCGGAGATGGCGAGTTCGGCCTCGCGCAACCGCTTGATCTCGTCGCGCAGGCGCGCCGCGCGCTCGAAGTCCAGATCGGTGGCGGCGTCGCGCATCTGCTTCTGCAACGCTTCCAGATGCGCCTTGAGATTGTTGCCGATGAGCGCGCCTTCATTGCCGGCAAAGCCCTTGATGTCGGCGCGCACATGGTCCTTCTCGTAGACGGAATCGAGAATGTCGGCGATTCGCGATTTCACGCTTTCGGGCGTGATGCCGTGGGCGGCGTTCCACTCCGCCTGCTTCTCGCGCCGCCGAGCCGTTTCCGCCATGGCGCGGTCCATCGAACCTGTGATGTTGTCGGCATAGAGGATGACCTTGCCGTCGACGTTGCGCGCGGCGCGGCCGATCGTCTGAACCAGCGAGGTTTCGGAGCGCAAAAACCCTTCCTTGTCGGCGTCGAGGATGGCGACGAAGCCGCATTCGGGAATGTCGAGGCCCTCGCGCAACAAATTGATGCCGACCAGCACGTCGAAGGCGCCGAGCCTGAGATCGCGGATGATCTCGATGCGCTCCAGCGTCTCGATATCGGAATGCATGTAGCGCACGCGGACGCCGTTCTCGTGCAGGTATTCGGTCAGATCCTCGGCCATGCGCTTGGTCAGCACCGTCACCAGCGTGCGGTAGCCCTTGGCCGTCGTCTCGCGGATTTCGCCGACGACATCGTCGACCTGCGTCTTGGCCGGGCGCACCTCGACCGGCGGGTCGATCAGCCCGGTCGGGCGGATCACCTGCTCGGCGAAGACGCCGCCGGACTGCTCCATCTCCCAATTGCCGGGCGTCGCGGACACGGCGACCGAGAGCGGGCGCATGGCGTCCCACTCCTCGAAGCGCAGCGGCCGGTTGTCCATGCAGGACGGCAGCCGAAAACCGTATTCGGCCAGCGTCGCCTTGCGGCGGAAGTCGCCGCGGTACATGCCGCCGATCTGCGGGATGGTCTGGTGGCTCTCGTCGACGAAGACCAGCGCATTGTCGGGAATATATTCGAACAGAGTCGGCGGCGGTTCGCCTGGCTTGCGGCCCGTCAGATAGCGCGAATAGTTCTCGATGCCGGCGCAGGAGCCCGTCGCCTCCAGCATCTCGAGATCGAAACGCGTGCGCTGCTCCAGCCGCTGCGCCTCGAGCAAGCGCCCTGCCCGCTCCAGTTCGGCAAGGCGCTGCACGAGTTCGGCCTTGATCGACTTGATCGCCTGGTTCAGCGTCGGCCGCGGCGTGACGTAATGCGAGTTCGCGTAGATCTTGACGCTCTTCAAATCGCCGGTCTTCTGCCCGGTCAGCGGGTCGAATTCGGTGATGGCGTCGATCTCGTCGCCGAACAGCGAGACGCGCCAGGCCTGGTCCTCCAGATGCGCCGGAAAGATTTCGATCGTGTCGCCTCGCACGCGGAACGAGCCGCGCTGGAAATCCATGTCGCGGCGCTTGTATTGCTGGGCCACGAGATCGGCGAGAAGCTGGCGCTGGTCGAGCCGGTCGCCGACACTCATCTGGAAGGTCATCGCGGTATAGGTCTCGACCGAGCCGATGCCGTAGATGCACGACACGGAAGCGACGATGACGACATCGTCGCGCTCCAGCAGCGACCGCGTCGCCGAATGGCGCATGCGGTCGATCTGTTCGTTGATCGAGGATTCCTTCTCGATGAAGGTGTCGGTGCGCGGGACGTAAGCCTCGGGCTGGTAATAGTCGTAGTAGGAGACGAAATATTCGACCGCATTATCGGGAAAGAACTGCTTGAACTCGCCATAGAGCTGCGCGGCGAGCGTCTTGTTCGGCGCCAGGATCAGCGCCGGCCGCTGCGTCTCCTCGATCACCTTGGCCATGGTGAAGGTCTTGCCCGAGCCGGTAACGCCGAGCAACACCTGCGTGCGGTCCTGTTCCTTGACGCCGGCCACCAGATCGCGGATCGCCGTCGGCTGGTCGCCCGCCGGCTCGAACTCCGACACCATTTTCAGCGCGATGCCGCCTTCGGATTTTTCCGGCCGGGCGGGACGGTGCGGCACCCACATCTCGCCATTCTTGTGCAGCGGGTTGCCGCTCTCGATCAGCTTGGACAGCGCGTCGACCGTGGCGGTGACGCCGGCCTTCGACAGCCCTGCCGCTTCCTCGAGCGTCACGTCGAGCCCGGCCACCGGCATCAGGCCCGCCGCCGCGCGATCCCTGGCCGATGCCGCGCCGCCCATCGAGGTGCCGCGCGCCGTCTTGGTCGGCGAGGCAGAGCGCTCGGGGATTTTCCTGGACGGCTTGGCCTTTGGCTGCGCTTCCGCCTCGCGCGCTATCTCTTCCGCCCAATCGGCGATGGAGCCCGACAGCGGTTCGCCGGACAATTCCGTCTGCGGCGCTTCCGCGAAACCGCTCCCGCGACGCAGCGGCTCGGAGGCGTCGAGATAGTCCGTCAGCATGCTGCCGCGCTTGCGCGGCTCGCGCTCCTGCTTCGCCGCTTGTGCGGGCGATGCCTTCTTCTCGGGTGATCTGGCCATTCGCCGAATATGGCGGCGCCGGGCAGCGAAGAAAAGGCCGTACGCGTAGAAAAGCGCAACGCCGACGGCCTCATGACATCAAGCTGTCAGGAGCCACCCGCCGATCGGTGGCAAAACAGGATGATGCGCCCGGCCTGCCCGACGCCGACCCGGAATCCGTTTCTCAATCGTCGATCGCAAACGCCTGAATGGACTCGACGAAACGCCGGCCAATCGTCGTCGCGGTAGTCAAAAAGCCGGTTTCACCAACTGTTTAGCCTGCGGATATAGAATGGGCCATGTTCTCGCGGCTCACGATCCTGCTGTTCATCTTCTTTGCGGTCGCCGCCCTCGTGCTGGATTCAACGCCGCGACAGGATGAACCGGGAGCCGAGCCTCCCGCAAAAGCCGGCGTGAAACAACCACAATCAATCCCAACAAACGTCGCGCAGGCACAGGGAAAATAGCGAGGGCGGGCGTGTTTCATCGCCGTCTTCAGTGGGAATTCAAGCATAGAGGGCGTCAGGACCAGGGGCTATTCTATCCTGTCTCGCAAAAGCGACGACGTGCCATCTTGCCATGCGGCGGAATCCGTGCAACAAAGACCAAGTTCGGGCATTTGCCGACCCGGAGACTGGAACGTTGTGGACGACCCTTTCCCCGCTACCGTGAATATCTGACAGCCCCGCTTGCGCGGGAGGCGAAACCGTGTGCGTTGCACGGATGCCAGAAACCACCAAACGGGAAAAGGAGTTTCCCATGGCCCAGACCGGAACCGTTAAATTCTTCAATGCAACCAAAGGCTTCGGCTTCATCACGCCGGACGACGGCGCAAAGGACGTTTTCGTCCACATCTCGGCGATCGAGGCCTCCGGCCTGCGCACGCTGGTCGATGGACAGAAAGTGACCTTCGACGTCGAACCGGACCGTATGGGCAAGGGCCCCAAGGCGGTCAATCTCCGCGCAGAATAGCAATATTCGCCGGCGGGGCGCCACCCCTCGCCTGCCATGGATTGGAGGCGCCGCGTTCGCGTGGCGCCTTTTTCATTGTCCGGCCGGGTTGGAGCCCGGCTGGCGGCACCGTCAAAACTTTTTATTGCCCGCCGGAGGAAAATAGGGGACTAATTCCACGTTCGGGTATTTGCCGGCCCGGAGACTGGAATGGCCTGCCATGGGGCCTTGCGAAAGGCAGCCCGGCTGGATCGCGAAACGAGAGGGTTTCGGCACTGCCCCGGCGCGTTCCAACTGTTTCTTCTCCCCCTGTAATGCACCGATACGATGAGGCGCATGGCGCCAAATCGGGAAGCAGTCTGATGGGAGAAAAGGAGCTTTCCATGCCGCAGTCCGGTACCGTCAAGTTCTTCAATCACGCAAAGGGGTTCGGGTTTATAACGCCGGATGACGGCGCCAAGGATGTGTTTGTTCACATTTCCGCCGTGCAGGCCTCCGGTCTTCCGGGCCTGGACGATGGCCAGAAGGTGACGTTCGATACGGAGCCCGACCAGCGCGGAAAAGGGCCGAAGGCGGTCAATCTTTCGGTAGGCTGACCGAGGGCCAAGGGTCCGCCTGAACGGCCCGGGACAAAGAACGGTTGGCGCCGGCTCCTATCCGTCGACGGTAGCCAGCCATTTGGCGAAATAACCGGGCCAGAGGCCGGTCGGGCCGTCTGCCTGCCCCATGCCGAACCCGTGCCCCCCTTTTGAAAGCCGGTGCAATTCCACCGGCACGTCGGCTTTTTCGCATGCCTTCGCCATGATCGACGTGTTGGCCGGATCGCTGATCGGATCATCCCTTGCCTGCACGAGAAAAACGGGCGGACAGTCTCCCGTGACATGCGTTTCAACCGACCATTGCTCCGTCGCTTCGGGTGCCGGGTGATCCCCGATCAGTATTCGGCGTGTGGATGTGTTGTCGTATGGCGGGCGCAGGGTGATGATCGGGTAGATCAGGGCGGCGAAATCGGGGCGCGCCGACAGTCGGTCGGTGTCGTCGATGGCTTCATAGGAGCGGAATGCCAACCGCGTCGCCGCCATGCCCATGAGATGGCCGCCAGCGGAGAAGCCGAGCACCCCGAGCCGTTTCGCGTCGATCCCGAACTGCCCGGCGCGCGCCCGGATCAAACGCAGCGCTCTTTGCGCATCCTGCAGCGGCGCCAGCGCACCATCCGCCCACCCCTCGGCTGGCAATCGATAGGAGAGCACGAAGGCGGTGATGTTTCGGTCGTTCAGCCATCGGGCGGCGGGCCAGGCTTCGGCGCCGAGCGCAATGCGGCGATAGCCCCCGCCAGCGGCCACCAGAATCGCGGCGCCGTTTGGATGCGGTGGCGACCAGACCTCGATCGTCGGAATGGATATGTTGCTGAATGTATTGCGCCGGCTTACCGCCAACGGTCCAGTCGGCCCGCCGCCGCCGGGCGGTGTCGTCGGCCAGAGCGGCAGCGAAAGGCGATCCGCAACCGCCGGCCCGGGGCCAAGCGCCGACGCGGCCACACCGGCCAGAAAGATCCTGCGCGTTAGCATCCGCCCCTTCTTCGATATACGCCCACAACCATATTCCGCCCGCCGAGGCGGAAAAAAGGCGACCCTAGACGAGGAACGGGTTCGTCCGGCGTTCGTCGCCGAAGCGGCTGCCGGGGCCATGACCGCAGATGAAGCCGATATCATCGCCGAGCGGCAGGAGCTTTTCCTTGATCGAGCGGATCAGCGCCTCGTGATTGCCGCCCGGCAGGTCGGTGCGCCCGACCGATCCATTGAACAGGACGTCGCCGACATGGGCGAATTTCGCCGCCTCGTTATAGAAAACAACATGTCCCGGCGCATGGCCCGGGCAATGGAGCACCTTGAACGTGTGTTCGCCGAAGGAGACGGTCTCGCCATCGGCCAGGAAGCGATCCGGCGTGCAATTGCGCACGGGATCGGTCAGCCCGAAGCGCTGTGCCTGTGCTTCCAGATTGGCGAGCATGGATCGGTCGGCTTCATGCGGTCCGATGATATCGACGCCGAGCGCCTCTTTAAGGTCCATCGCCCCGCCGGCATGATCGATATGGCCGTGGGTGATCCAGATTTCCTCGATCATGAGACCCTTGTCTTCGATGAATTCGAGGATCTTTTCCATCTCACCGCCCGGATCGACGACCACGCCGTGTTTGGTCTCTTCGTCGAACAGGATGGTGCAGTTCTGCTGAAACGGCGTGACGGTAATGATGGCGGCGTTCAACTGGCCCATGTGCGCTATTCCCGGATGTTCTGCAGGATGCGGCTAACACGAAGCGGCCTTTGCCGCAAACAAAACGGGCGGCCCGATTCTGATCGAAGGCCACCCGCCTGTCTTCGGGTTGAAGCGGCCGGGAATCTACTCGGCCGCCACCGCATGCTTGGGCCGCACTTCGGCAGAATAGTCGTTCATCAGCGTCTTGGCTGATCTCGCCGACCGGAAACGGTAGGGGCCGATCTCGGAGACCGGCGTCACTTCGGCGGCCGTGCCGGTCAGGAAGCACTGCTCGAAGCCCTCCATTTCCTCGGGCATGATGGCGCGCTCGACCACCTCGATGCCCGCGCTCCTTGGCGAGACCGATCACGGTGCGCCGCGTGATGCCGTCGAGGAAGCAGTCCGGCGTCGGCGTATGCAGCTCGCCATCCTTGACGAAGAAGATGTTGGCGCCGGTCGCCTCCGCCACCTGGCCGCGCCAGTCGAGCATCAGCGCATCGGCATAGCCCTTGGCCTCGGCCGCGTGCTTGGAGAGCGTGCAGATCATGTAGAGGCCCGCCGCCTTCGACTTCGACGGCGCCGTGCGCGGATCGGGCCGGCGGTATTCGGCGATGTCGAGGCGGATGCCCTTGAGCTTCTGCTCGGGGTCGAAATAGCTCGGCCACTGCCAGATGGCGATCGCGCAGTTGATGCGGTTGCTCTGCGCCGAGACGCCCATCATGCTCGCTGCCGCGCCAGGCGATCGGACGCACATAGGCGTCCTGGAAATCCCTGCTTGGTCAGCAACTTGCGGCAGGCGTCGTCGATCTCGGCCACGCTGTAGGGAATCTTGAAGCCCAGGATGCGCGCCGAATTGTGCAGCCGCTCGGTGTGCTCGTTCAGCTTGAAGATCTCGCCGCCATAGGCGCGCTCGCCCTCGAACACGGCGCTGGCATAGTGCAGCCCATGGGTCAGTACGTGAATCTTGGCGTCAGCCCAGTGGACGAACTCGCCGTTCATCCAGATATAGCCGTCAAGCTGATCGAAAGGAACGGATGCCATGCATACCTCCCGTTGGGCAATGCCCGATTACTGATTGAAGCGCCTTGACGTCGCGACGCGGCGTTGCATTAGCCAATCGAAAGCGATGGCCGATCGAAAGTAAGGCCGAAAAGAGACGGTGAAGGCCTTGCCTTTTTGTTCGCAATTGTCGCAAAAGCTTGGCAAAAATTACCATCGGCCACAATATATGTCAATAAGGCTGACATATTTTTCAGCGCAACCGAGGTCGAATGCCGGACAAACAGCGACGGCCGCAAAGCCGATGGATCGTTCCGACCACCAGGACGCGCCGTGCGATCGACCATCTCGGGGAAGACGGGATCGATTTCACCATCATCGAGCTATTGTTCTTCGCCTATCGCGACTTCACCTCCGACCCCGACGCAGATTCTGACCCGCTATGGCTTTGGGCGCGCGCATCATCGCGTCGTCCATTTCGTCAACCGCAGGCCGGGCTTGACCGTCGCCGAACTGCTCGACGTTCTGCAAGATCACCAAGCAGAGCCTGGCGCGTGTGCTGAAGCAACTCATCGACACCGGCCACATCGTCCAGGTCCAGGGGCCCGCGCGACCGGCGCCAGCGCGAGCTCTACCCGACGGCCAAGGGCCGCGCCCTGGCGCTGGCGCTTGCAACGCCACAGTCCCGCCGTATCGCCGAGGCATTGAAGGATGGCGACCCGGATGATCGTGACAGCGATCGAGCGTTTCCTGAAGAACATGGTCAATCCGGAATTGCGGGCGCAGATCGACAAATCACCCGCGGGCGGCGCAGGGGATAGCCAAGGAGAACCTTGAAATGGTGGACGAAACTGCCATCCCCGGCGACGATGCGCCACATCTTCTGGTCGTCGACGACGATACCCGCATCCGTACCCTTCTGCATGAATTCCTTTCCAGCAATGGATTTCGCGTCACGGTCGCCAGCACCGCCGGCGAAGCGCGGCGCAAGCTGGAAGGTCTCGATTTCGACCTGATCGTGCTCGACGTGATGATGCCGGGCGAAAGCGGCGTCGATCTCACCCGCGCCTTGCGCGCCGACAAGACGGTGCCGATCCTGATGCTGACGGCGCTGTCGGAAACGGACAGCCGCATCACCGGCCTGGAGGCCGGCGCCGACGACTATCTGCCAAAGCCCTTCGATCCACGCGAACTGATCCTTCGGGTCAACAACATCCTGCGGCGCGGCGGCCCTTCGAGCACGCCGAAGATGGAGCAGATCGTTTTCGGCCCCTATACGTTCCAGATCGCCAGACGCGAGTTGAAAAGGGGTGGCGAACCGATGAAGCTCACCGATCGCGAGCAGGAGATCCTCGCCATCTTCGCTGAGCGCGCTGGCGAGACGATACCACGGCATGAACTGGTCGCCGGCGAATCGGAGGTCGGCGAGCGCACCATCGACGTGCAGATCAACCGCCTGCGGCGCAAGATCGAGCGCGACCCCTCAAACCCGGTATGGCTGCAGACCGTGCGCGGCATCGGCTATCGGCTGAGCGTCGAATAGGACAAGAGCCTTCGCCGGACGGTGCGCGTTTGCGGCCAACCAGCCAGGCCAGCTTGGGTTCCGGCCAAATAGGATTTCTGCAATGCGCCAGTCTGGAATAGACTGGCGCAAGGCATGGCGACGCCCCGCGGGCGGCGCCTCACATACCGGAATAGGCAATGGCGACGACTGAGGCCGATCGAAAGCAGGCGGAGAACGAGAAGGATGCAAGGCGGTCAAGCTCGCGCCTGCCGGCGCCGGGGCTCCGCAAAAATCGTTCACTACCCGGCTTTCTGTCCGCCGCGCCCAGAATCTGGCGCAATTTCTGGCAGGTGATGTCCCGCTACATGCCCAAGCGGCTCTATGCGCGTTCGCTCATCATCGTGATCGCGCCGATGATCCTGCTGCAATCGGTGATCGCCTTTGTCTTCATGGAGCGGCAATGGCAGACGGTGACGACGCGACTTTCGGTTGCGGTAACGCGCGACATCGCCTCCATCATCGACATGATCGAAACCTATCCGCATGACGCGGATTATTCCAATGTCGTGCGCATCGCCCAGGATCGGCTCGGTCTGAAGATCGACATCCTGCCGCCCGATCCCCTACCCCCGCCCGGACCGAAGCCGTTCTTCTCTTCACTGGACGAGACCCTGAGTTCCGAGATCACCAAGCAGATCGGCAAGCCGTTCTGGATCGACACGGTCGGCAACTCCAACATTCTCGAAATCCGGGTTCAGCTCAAGGGAAAGGTCCTGCGTGTTTTTGCCAAGCGCAGCCAGGCCTACGCGTCCAACACCCACATCTTCCTTTTGTGGATGGTCGGCACGTCACTGGTCCTGTTGATGATCGCCATTCCGTTCCTACGCAACCAGATACGGCCGATCCTGCTTTTGACAGAGGCCGCCGAAAGCTTCGGCAAGGGTCGGCCCATGCCGGCCAATTTCAAGCCGCGCGGCGCCGAGGAAGTGCGCCGCGCCGGCATCGCCTTCGTCCAGATGCGCGAGCGCGTCGAACGCCAGATGGAACAGCGCACCGCCATGCTGACCGGCGTCAGCCACGACCTGCGAACCATCCTGACGCGCTTTCGCCTGCAACTCGCCCTCCCCGGCTCTAAGGCCCACACCGAGGCGTTGAACAAGGATATAGACGACATGCAGTCGATGCTGGAAGGCTATCTCGCCTTCGCGCGCGGCGAGGCGGCGGAAGACACCGGCCGCTTCGACCTGGCGGAATATCTTGAAAAGCTGGCGAAGGAAGCGAAACTCCGCAAGCGCAAACTCTCCAGCAAGCTCAGCGGCGCCGCCGAAGTCCATGTGCGCCCGAATGCCTTCTCGCGGCTCTTGTCGAACCTGATCGGCAATGCCTTCCGCTACGCCAACAATGTCAAGGTCACCGCCACGCATACGCGCGGCTTCCTGACCATCATCATCGACGATGATGGACCGGGCATCCCACCCGACAGGCGCGAAGATGTGTTCAAGCCCTTCGTCCGCCTCGACGAGGCCCGCAACCAGGATGCCGGCGGCACCGGACTGGGCCTGTCCATCTCCCGCGACATCGCCCGCAGCCATGGCGGCGATATCACGCTCGATGACAGCCCGCTCGGCGGCCTGCGCGCGGTGGTTCGGGTGCCGGCATAGCCGATCCATCTGCCGCCATTTTGCCCGCCACCAGATGCCGGGCAGCTCGCGAGAAGACGATCGCGAAGCCCTAACGTTCGGCTTTGCGGGAACCTTGCGTTCCGTATTTATAGAGCCGGGAAGACGCGCCGAATATCGAAAGGATCTTGCCCGAGGCGCGCCCGCACAGGCGGCATCCGTCGACGAACGAATAAGCGCCCAGAAGGGGCGCAAGCAGAATTCTGATGCATCCCCACAACAACAAGGGTGCGGCGACGGCCACCTGCCGAATTATGTCGACAAGCGGAAATCTTGGGCTTCGACGCCGCTGGAAGTGATTGATCGTCTGCTGCTGGCCGCGAAAGGCGATATATTTCGCCGAGAGCCGCGCCGGAAGAATGAATTCGAAAACCTTCGCTTCCATGCACCACGCCGTCCTGGCGCCTAGTTGCACCGCCTCGCGGAAAAAGCGTACGTCCGAGCCGCCCGATATGCGCAATTCTTCGTCGAAGCGCAGGCCGGTCCGTCGTTGAAACCCCAAATCCAGGAGCCAGTTGTTGGTGATGATGGTAATGCGGCCTTCGGCGCCTTTCCGGATTTGTCGCGTATTGCGTGATTGCCGCACCAGATACCAGCGCTCAACTCCCCGGAACAGATAGGCCTGCCAAATGGTCAGCGGCGTGATTGGGGGCCGGGCGTAAACCGGGCCGCCGATCAGATCGGCATCGCCCCGACGGTATTTTTCGACAATCGCCGAAAGCCAGGAAACATCGGCCTCTTCGTCATCATCGAGGAACAGCAGCAAATCCGCCTGCTTCGCCAGGGCGTGGTCGAGCGCCCGGTTGCGGGCGAAGGGAATCCCCTGACGAGGCTCTCGGACAAGTTTCAGCGAATCCTGATCGAAGGCGGAACGATTGGCGTCGACGACGTCCGCCGCCGGCTTGTCGCGGCCATTGTCCACGACAACGAAAGTCAGGATGCAATTTGGAGGACGCTCCTGCCTGCCGAGCGATTTAAGGAGCAGGTCCAGCGTATCGGGCCGCTCGCAGGTGGGAATGGCCACGCAGACGGCGAGTTCCTTCTCCGCCCTGGCCACTCCCGCCAAATTGACCGCCCCCGCCATCGTCATATTCAACGCCATGGCCTCAAGGCTGTTTCAAACGCGGCGAATACGAAAAATCAAGGCGGGAGAAATAGGGTTTGGAATGGACGAGCGAGGCCTCGCTGTCCTTTCCGTCCAGTCCATTCACCGCTTCCGTAACGAGCCTCATCCAATGGCCGATCGCCTCGCGATAGGCTCCTTCGGCACCCCGAACCTGAAGGCCCATCGCTGGATTCGTATTGATCTCGTACACCGCTGGCGCGTCGCCATCGAATCCGAAATCGGCCCGACCATATTCTATGCCAGCGATTTCAAAGACTTTTTTCATGAGGCCCGCATGCGGATTCTGCATGATTTCGTCGATCGACCGGGCAATATCCTCCTCGCTGGCCAATTTTATGTCGCCATATTTGGCAAACGGGCTGGCTTCGGTGACTGGATTCCCAGGCACCATCGTCTCTCCGACCCGGAAAATCGTGTGACGCCGATAGATATTATCCCGGTGAAGACGATTGGCGAATTCTATAACGAGCATGTGTGTAAGGGGAAATCCGGTTGCCCGAAGCTGTTCGAGGCGTTTCTCCAGGTCCGCCTGGTTCGCGATCAACTCATCGAATTCCTGCGCGTGATTGCTGACGCATTTCAGGAACACCGGGAACCGCTCGGGCGCCGGATCCGTCACCGCGCGATAGGCGCGAAACCTGTTGATGCCGGCCTTGTGGAGACGAAACAGGAGTTCCTCCCTGTGGCACACGCGGGCGGGATCGTTGAGCACCTGAATTCCAGCATCCCTTATCTGCCGAAACATCTCCGCGGCCTTGACCAGTTCATAATGGCTCAGTCGGTCGAAATCGGTGAAAATACAGGTGGCCGCGCGAACCGTTGTTTGCCGGAAAAGCCAGTCATAGGAGCGCACATGGATTTTCGCATTGCGGTAACGGGATTTGGTCACGCCCTTGAGCGCGTAGCGATGCCGTCCGGTCGTAAAAAAAACGATCATGCGGCCCGCAGCTCCCGGAAAAGATCAAATTCCCGCTTTCCTTGTGCACGAAAATCATCCACCATCAATTGAAACAAGAGAGCATGAAATCAAACTTCAACGCGAGAGAGGAAGTGATCATGGCAAAAACCATTCAGCTCGACCCACGGAAATTGCTTGGCAAGACACTTGACGGCAAGAAAATGAACGGCGGCAAACCCGTTGGCGTTAAACCTACTGGCAAATAGGGCAATCGTTGCAGCACAGCCAAAGCCGCTATTAAACAGTGAATTATTTCGTTCCGTCAGCAGCCAATGGATTGGCTGGGCGCGTGGCGCTGCAAGCAAGGTTGGCCGAGAGCCTTGCTCATGTCTTCGAGCAATGCTCCGGCCATGTGAATTTCGATCGGCATCTTGCGGATACTCTTATTGACAAGGTCGCGGGCGGCGAGCGGTTGCCGCCTGCTGTCTTCGGCGCATATTTTGCTCTCGTGGAGACAATCCAAGAGGGAACGCTCGACGATATCCGGGTCGCGCTGGATGGTGTGCTGCAATTTGTAGGCGCGCCGCCGCCAACGGCTTTGCGCATCCGCCCGCTCAACCGGGACGGGTTCAGCGAAGACGAGGAAGCCGGGCTGCGTCAGAGCTTCCTGTCGGAATCCCTTCTCGACGAACAGTTTAGCCACCTGACCGGCCCGCTGGAGCAACGCAGCCGCCAACAGTTCGAGCGCGCGCTTTCGATCCTCAAGGAACACGCGCCCGCTACTTCCGCCGAGATCGAGGTGCAGATCAGCGAGTTCATTCCGGCGCTGGGCAAACCGGCAAACGGAATGGAGTTCGACGGATCGAGCAGCCTGGAGCGATGGGGATCAATCCTCGTAAACGCCAGCCTGAAGAAGACAGATCTGGAATTGAGCGAGATGATCGTGCATGAAGCGTCGCACAATGCGCTCTTTGCGATGGCGCCGCTCAATTTCCACGTCGAGAACGATCCCGACGAGCGCTACCCGTCTCCCCTGCGCGTCGACCCTCGCCCGATGAACGGTCTCTACCACGCGACTTTCGTTCTGGCGCGCATGTGCTTCGCCATGCGCGAGGTCGCTACTTCGAAGACAGCCCCCGCCCCGCTTGCCGAAGAAGCCCGCAAATTGGCGCACGCCAGCGCCACGCTTTTTGCCGACGGGTACAAGGTGGTTGAGGCGCACGCGATCTATACGCCAGAAGGACGAGCCATCATGCGCGACGCCTCGGATTTCATGGGCGCCGGCGAATTCGCATAGACCGCCACCGATTGGTGCGTTCAGCCCCGCCGGCGTAAGTCGGCCGCGACCTTCATCTATATCGGCCGCTCATCCGAATAGACCGTGCGACAATCGACAATTGAGCCGAGGCAATTCAGTCTATCTTTATCGTTTTCTGCGCCGAATAGGCGAATTAAACGGGGAAATTCCGGCGTGGCGAAGCAAACTGGTCATTCCGATCGAACGACAAGTGAGAAATTGCGTGATCTGCAGCACGAGATACTCGTTGCGGCTGCTTCGAGCCCCGATCTTGGTTCCGTCTTCTGCTTGCTGTGCCAGCGCGTCGAGGAACTCGCCCCCGGGACGATTTGCTCGGTGCTGCGGATCGACGGTGAAAATCTGATCCGCCCGCTTGCGGCGCCCAGCTTGCCCGGGAATTTCGGCGAATTGCTCGACGGGCTTCCCATCGGGCCCAGCGCCGGCTCATCAGGCAACCTCCTGATGACGCTGAATCAGTTTAAGGGCTGATGGGGCGTTGGTTCCGCGCCGCCGTGGTGACCGCCTGGGTCGCTTGCCTCTCGAAGGCCCGCATGAGACCAGTGGGGCCGCGGCGGCCGGAAGCCTCCGACGGGCTACAGGAAGATGCGCCACGGGCGGCCCGGCCAGGCTGTACCCAGAGCGCCGATTGATGAGCATCCCGTAAGGGCTTCCGGCACATGGAACCTTACTCCAACTGGGGGAGAAGTATCCATGTCCATTTTCGTCGGCCTCGACTGGGGCGGATCGAGCCATGCCGTTTGTATTGTCGACGCCACCGGCCGGAGCCTCGAGCATTTCGTGGTGGCTCACGATCGTGATGGTCTCGACCGTCTGGTCGCGCGCCTGCGCCGGCACGGCCCGCCCGAAGAGACGCCGATCGCCATCGAGCGGCCCAGCGGGCTCCTTGTAGACGTGCTGGTCGAGGCCGGGTTCCTCGTCACGCCGGTCCATCCCAACATCGTCAAGGCGTGCCGGCCGCGCTACCGCGCCGTCGCCGCCAAGAGCGATCCCGGCGATGCCTTCATTCTGGCCGACATCCTGCGCACCGACGGCCATCGGCTGACCGCACTGAAGCCCCAGTCCGACGCCATCAAGGCGCTCAGGGCGCTGGTCCGCGGGCGCGACGACCTCGTCGCCACAAGGCTCGTGCTCGCCAACCAGCTCCGCGCCCTGCTCGAAAGCTTCTGGCCCGGCGCCGCCGTGCTCTTTGCCGACATTGCCAGCCCCATAGCGCTGGCCTTCCTCCAGCGCTATCCCACCCCCGAAGCGGCCCACCGCCTGGGGGAGAAGCGCATGGCCGCCTTCCTCGCACAAAACCAGTATTGCGGCCGGCGCCATGCCGGTGACCTGCTCGCGCGGCTGAGGGCCGCCCCGGCCGGCATGGCCGCCGAGGCCGAAGCCGATGCCAAGGGCGAGCTCGTGCGGGCATTGGCCGGCACCCTCGAAAGCCTCGTCGCCCAGATCGCCAGGCTTTCCAGCCGTATCGAACATGCCGTCGCCCAATTGCCGGAGGGGCGCATCGTCATGTCCTTCCCGCGCGCCGGAAAGATCTGCGCCGCCCAGATCACCGCCGAACTCGGCGACGTGCGGGCCCGCTTCCAGAGCGAAGACCATCTCGCCGCGGAGGCCGGTGTCGCGCCCGTCACCTATCAAAGCGGCAAATCCCGAGGCGTCGGATGGCGATGGGCCTGCAACAAGCGGCTGCGCGCCGCCGTCACCTGCTTCGCCGACAACTCCCGCCATGCCAGCCCGTGGGCCGCAAACATTTATCGACAAGCTCGTCTGCGCGGCTGCAGGCATCCCCATGCCGTGCGCATCCTCGCACGTGCCTGGCTCAGAATCCTCTGGCGCGCATGGCAGGACAACCTTCCTTACGACGCAAACAAACACCTCGCCGCAAAGGCCTTCATCGCCAATGGTTGACACAGGAAGTCTCATGCGGCACGGCGGCCTGGCGCGGCGAGCCCGTCGAAGTGATCGATATCGATACCGATCCACTGTGGAGCGATTACAAGGATCTGGTCCTTCCGCTGGGTCTGCACGCCTGCTGGTCGACACCGATAAAATCACGCGACAAAACAGTGATCGGCACGTTTGCGTTCTATTACAGGGAGAAACGCGGCCCCACTAAACTGGAAAGGCAGGCCGTCGAAGTCTGCACCCATCTTTGCGCCATCGCGATAGAACAGCAGGTGGCCCGCTCGCGCATACACCGCCTCGCCTACTATGACGCGGTCACCGGGCTGGGCAATCGCGCGCACTTCCAGGAATGTCTGGCCGAATACCTTTCGCCGAATCCCGCGCCCGGCCACCCCGTCGCGCTTCTGTGCATCGATCTCGACGATTTCAAATCCGTGAACGATACGTTCGGGCATAGCACCGGCGACGAATTGCTGAAGCAGGTTGGCGAACGCCTGAAATCGTGCGCCACGCACGGCTTCGTCGCGCGTCTTGGCGGCGACGAATTCGCCATCATCCAGAGGAGCGGGCTGGAGGACGCCTGTCAGGCGGCTGAGCGTATCGTGGACACGATGCAAGATCCCTTCAACCTTTCAGGAAATATCGTGGCGACCCGCGCCAGCGTCGGCCTTGCTGTCGCACGCGCCGGCGAGCTCGACGGCCGCACCATGATGAAGCAGGCCGACATAGCCCTTTACGAGGCGAAGGCGACAAAAAGCGGCGCCTGGCGTGTCTTCTCGCGCGAATTGTTGCGCAAACGTACTGAAAGACGCCGCGTCGAGCATGAACTCAGGATTTCGCTGGGCAAGGGCGAGCTTTGGCTCGCCTATCAGCCCATCTTCGACCTCGCGTCAGGAGCGATATCGGGCGCCGAGGCGCTGGTGCGCTGGAATCACCCCGTCCGCGGCTTGGTCTCGCCGGAAGATTTCATCCCGATCGCCGAGCAAAGCGGCCTGATGCCGGAACTCGGCGAATGGATATTGAAGACAGCTTGCGCCGCAGCGGCGAATTGGCCCGATAGCATTGCACTTTCAGTGAACATCTCCCCCGTTGAAATGCAGGTGCCGGGCTTCGTGGAAAAAACACTGTGCATCCTGGAAGAGTGTGGCCTGCCGACCACCCGGCTGCAGATCGAAATCACGGAAACGGCCCTCCTCTCCGACGCCGACAATGCCCGCGATATCCTGGCTGCAATGAGAGCGAAAGGCATCCGCGTGGCGCTGGATGATTTCGGCACCGGCTATTCGTCGCTCAGCCACATCCGGCAATTTCCCATGGACACGGTGAAAATCGACCGGACCTTCGTCCAGGAATTCGGCGTCAACAGCGTGTCGACGGCCATCGTCTCGGCCATTCTCCATATTGCCGGGGAACTCGCCATCAACTCCACGGCGGAAGGCGTCGAAAAGCCGGATCAGATCGCGCTGTTACGGGCAGCCGGCTGCTCCAAGGCGCAGGGGTTTTATCTGAGCAGACCCGTGACTCAAACGGATTTCGAGAGGCTCTTGGCTGTAACGCCAGACATGGCCGCCGGCGGCTGAAACCAGACCTCGACTGGCCTAAAACAGCCTGCCGCCATTCGGCACGGCGCGCTCCGAGGCAACAAGCACGACTTCGCCCTCGCTGTCGGGAAAACCCAGCGTCAGCACTTCCGACATGAACTTGCCGATCTGGCGCGGCGGGAAATTGACCACCGCCGCCACCTGCCGTCCGACCAGCGTCTCGGGCGAATAGTATTTGGTGATCTGGGCCGACGATTTCTTCTCGCCGATCTCGGGGCCGAAATCGATTCTAAGCTTGATCGCCGGCTTGCGCGCTTCCGGATAAGGCAGCGCTTCCACGATCGTCCCGATGCGGATGTCGACTTTGTCGAAATCCGCAAACGCGATTTCCGGCTTGCGTCCGCTCTGTTCACCCATCGCTGGCCTCAGGCGGTGCCGAAGGTCTCGAAGAGCACGCTGGCCAGTGCATCGCGCCCATTCATCCCGGACCAGACGACGAACTGAAAAGCCTGGAAATAGCATTCGCAGGCTTCCAGCGCGCTGTTCAGAAGCACTTCGACCTGCTGGCTCGTCGGCTCCGCGCCGCCCGAAAGCAGCAGCGACTGGCGAAACATGATGGCGCCTTCCTGTTCCCACAGATCGAAATGGCCAAACAGCATCTGTTCATTGATGAGGGAGAGAAGCCGCATCACCTCGAGCGTGCGGTTGTCGGGCACCTTGATGTCGAAGGCGCAGGCCAGATGCAGCGCCTCGAAATCCTCCATCCAGGAAAACGAGACGTGGTAGTCGGTCCAGGTGCCGACGACGGATATGGCGATCTCGTCATCGCTGTTTCTCTCAAACGACCAGTCATTATTGTGCGCCACCTGCTCGATCACATCGACCGGGTGCAGGTCGCGAGCGATGTCCAGTTCCACCAGTTCCATATAAAAAATTCCCGTCGGTTTGAGACGTCGGCGCACGCCCGCAAGGGTCGGCGCACCGCACTGGCCAAATACGCAAACAAGAGAACAAAAGCCGCATCCCCGAAACGCGGCGACAATAGCGGGAAGCCCTCCCCCGATTTCCGGCATGAGTCCCCGAAACGAATCACGCAACAAATTCAGTCTATTGAAGCGGAGTCGCAGCGCCACCCCCTTTTTGTGCGGCGCGCCATAGGGGTGTGGATAGACGGTCCAGCGCCGCTGCCGTACCGCCTCCTAAGCGATTCAGCAAAAAGCGCTTTTCGATGAGCCGCCTGTGGATGACGGCGACGAATTATTTTTTTGGAGAATCCCCGACGGAGGGCTTTTCGCTCCTGTTCGGAGCTTTTTTTGCGTCGGGAGTGCTCAAGCGGGCCTCAAGCGCGTCAAGCCGCGCAGCAAGCGCGGCGTTTTCGGCGCGCGCCTTGACGGCCATGTCGCGCATCGCCTCGAACTCTTCGCGCTGCACGATGTCCATGGAATTGAGCAGGCGCTCGGCCTGAGCGCGAAAGGCGGTCTCCATCTCTCGACGCACGCCCTGGGCTGCGCCCGCTGCATCCGTCATCAGCCTGGCGAATTCATCGAGGATGCGGTTGGGTCCGTCGGTCATGGCTGGCCTCGCAAAGTCGTTGAACAGGAATTAGTAGCCCGGCGACGCGAATGCAAGGCGGCCGGACAATATGGCCCGGGCAATGGGACCTCCCTTGCCTTGACCTCGCCACGCGGCTCACGCATGGTCCGCGCGAATTGAACAGACCGGCCTGGAACCTGCCAAATTGATCGATCCGCTCATGCTGCCGGCGCTCCTGCCGTTCCCGAACATCGACCCGGTCATCGTGCGCATCGGCCCGCTCGCCATCCACTGGTACGGCCTCGGCTATGTCGTCGGAATCCTCTTTGCCTGGTGGTATTCACGCCGCCTGGTCTCCACGCCGAGGCTCTGGCCGAACAACCGCGTTCCCATGAAGCCGGACGATCTAGACGATTTCCTCGTTTGGGCCGCCGTCGGCGTCGTGCTCGGCGGGCGCATCGGCTATATCCTGTTCTACGATCTCGACCGTTATCTGCAGCATCCCTTCGACATGATCGCGCTTTGGCAGGGCGGCATGTCGTTCCATGGCGGCATGCTCGGCACCACCCTGGCGATGGTGATCTTCGCTCTGAGGCGGCGCATAAACCCCTGGTCGATGCTCGACACGATCGCCGCCACCGCGCCCTTCGGATTGGGGGTGGTACGGCTGTGCAATTTCATCAATTCCGAGCTCTGGGGCCGGCCGACCGACGTGCCCTGGGCGATGATCTTTCCCAATGGGGGTCCGGAGCCACGCCACCCGAGCCAGCTTTACGAGGCCGGCCTCGAAGGCCTTGTGCTTTTCGTGGTTCTCAGGCTCCTTACCCACCGTTTCCTCAAGCTCAAATCGCCGGGCTTCGTCGGCGGCGCCTTCATCTGCGGCTACGGCATGGCGCGCATTTTCGTGGAATTCTTCCGCGAGCCCGATCCCCAGCTCGGCTATCTGTTCGGCGGCTGGCTGACGATGGGCATGATCCTTTCCCTGCCGATGGTGCTGGCGGGACTGTGGGCGATGCTGACCGCCAGACAGCCGCAGCCGGAACCCACCCAGCAAGGCCTGTCCGGTGACGCCGCTCGCTGAACGGATCGCCGGCCTGATCGCGGCGTCCGGACCGATAAGCGTCGCCGATTACATGGCGATGTGCCTCTACGATCCGCAACAGGGCTACTACACCACGCGCGAACCCTTCGGGACGCAAGGCGACTTCACCACCGCGCCCGAAATCAGCCAGATGTTCGGCGAACTGGTCGCCGTCTGGGCCTATCGGACGTGGCAGGCGATGGGATGTCCCTTCCCGGTCACCTTCGCCGAGATCGGCCCCGGCCGCGGTACGCTGATGAAGGACATGCTGCGCGCGCTGCTGCGGCTCGACCCCGGACTTGCCAACTCCGCGCGCTTCGCTCTGGTTGAGACCAGCCCTCGCCTGGCGGAGATCCAGCGGCAAAGCCTCGCTGATACCTCCGCCAGCCTCAAATGGCACACACATGTCGAGACGCTGGACGAAGCGCCGCTGATCATCGTCGGCAACGAGCTTTTCGACGCCGTTCCCATCCGCCAGTTCGTCAGGATGCCGGCAGGATGGAACGAGCGCGTCGTCGGCCTCGACGATACCGGCGCGCTGCGCTTCATGGCCGGCCCCGGTGCGCCCGAGGCGTCAATGCTGCCGCCGAGCGCCGACGCTGCGGCCGAGGGGTCGATCGTCGAATTGTCGCCGGCACGAAATGCGCTGATGCAGGCGATTGCCGAACGCATCGCGCGCAACGGCGGCGCGGGGCTGTTCATCGACTATGGCTACGCCGAACCGGACATCGGCGATACGTTACAGGCGCTCTACCGGCACGAATATGACGATGTCTTCGCGCATCCGGGCGAGGCCGACCTGACCGCCCATGTCGATTTCACCGCGCTCGCCGGTGTCGCCTCCGAGATCGGCCTGCGGGCGACGCTTTCCACACAAGGCCAATTCCTGCTCGGCCTCGGCCTCCTCGAGCGTGCCGGCGCGCTGGGTGCCCATGGCGACGATGCCTTGCGGCAGAGACTGACCGGCGAAGTCGAAAGGCTCGCGGGAGCGCAGGCAATGGGCGAATTGTTCAAGCTCCTGGAGATCACCCGTCCGGCAAGTTGAGCCGGCCCGCCTCTCTGCAATCCCCACGGAAACCCCGCCTACCTGACTGCCAATCAGGCGTTCACCAGCTTCTTTTCCGCCGCGAAAGGGCTCAGCCCAAGCCATTGCTGCATCGATTTCTTGACGTGATCATCGCCGGTGAGATGCAATTTTCCGCCATCCACCTCGGCCTTGACGTTGGTCAGCCCCATCCAGATCGCCGTCATGGTTCGCAAATCGGTGGAAACATAAAGATCGACATCGAAACCCGGATCGACGCTGCACAGGTCGGTTTTGCCGCCATCAACGATCAGCCACCAATTGCGTTGCCCGTCTTTCAGTTCGGGATACACAATCTGTATCACGCAACGGCGCGGTGGGATTGGAGTGGGATCCAGATTGCGCCGCATGTCCCACATCAGCAGGGAAGGATCGAGGTTCTTCAACGAACTCTGCGCCTCGATCCAGCGTTGGCCCCACAGGCCGAGTCCGAAAACCACGCTCTTCAGTTCCTCGCCGGCGGCGGTCAGCCGGTATTCGACGATGTCTCCGGCCGAGCGAAGACGCTCGATCACACCGGCTTGCTCCAACTGTTTCAAACGCTTCGACAATAAGGTCGGCGATATTCGAGGCAGGCCGCGCTTGAGGTCGTTGAATCGCGTGCTTCCGGAGACCAGTTCACGCAGAATGAGCGGCGTCCACCGCGTGCACACAATTTCCGCCGCCATGGCGACGGGGCAGAATTGTCGATAGCTCTCGGTGATGTTCATTGCGGCTCCTCCCCAATGTCAGGGCCGGTGCGCCTTTCAGGGCCACAGACCGGCGATACACATAGTGCAGTTGCCCGTTTCTCCCGCCTGCCGTTCGATGCAAGCCGCGGAGTTCAGATGTCCCAATCCGCCCTCGTTGAAGCAGGCGGCGGAACATCCGGAGAACTGTAGAGACGGAGGAACGACTATGGCAAGCGTAGATCGGCAAATTCATGCGATGCCTCAATCCATCACACCGGCGCAACTGAACGCGGTTCGCTCCAATCTCAAAGGCAATCTCTGCCTTGAAGGAGATCCGGGCTACGACGAAGCCCGCACGATCTGGAACGCCATGATCGACCGATCGCCCGGCATCGTCATTCGCTGCGCCAACGCTGATGACGTGGGTCACGCCGTACGTTTCGCAAATGAACACGATCTGGACATCGCGGTGCGCGGTGGCGGTCACAACATCGCCGGCAATGCGGTTTGCGATGGCGGCTTGATGATCGATCTATCGCCGATGAAAACGGTACGCGTCGATGCGGCGGCCAGGCGCGCCTTCGTGGGTCCGGGCGCCACGCTGGGAGACGTTGACAAGGAAACGCAGGCCTCAGGCTTCGTTGTTCCGACCGGAATCAACTCCACCACGGGGATCGCCGGCCTGACGCTTGGCGGCGGCTTTGGTTGGCTGACTCGCCCCTTTGGCATGACGATCGACAATCTGGCGGCTGCGGATGTCGTTACCGCGCAAGGCAAGCTTGTCCATGCGAGCGACACGGAAAACGCCGATTTGTTCTGGGCCGTTCGGGGCGGTGGCGGCAATTTCGGTATTGTCACCGCGTTCGAATTCAACCTGCACAAGTTGGGACCGGAGGTATTTTCCGGGCTGGTCGTTCATCCGTTTGCCGAAGCAGCCAGTCTGCTGAAACAATACCGCAAGGTGGTCGCCAGCGCCCCCGACGAACTCACCGTCTGGTGCGTCATGCGCAAGGCGCCTCCGCTGCCCTTCATCCCTCGGGAATGGCATGGACGCGAGGTGCTGATCTTCGCGGCATGCTATGCCGGGTCCAATCCAGACGGCGAAAAGGCGACGAAAGCGCTGCGCAGCATCGGCAATCCCATTGTCGATGTGATGGGTCCGCACCCCTATGTCGGCTGGCAGGCGGCCTTCGATCCACTCCTGACTCCAGGTGCGCGGAATTACTGGAAAACCCATGATTTCACAGCGCTTTCGGATGGCGCCATCAGCGCCATAACAGATGCGGTCTCGCGTTTGCCCGGGCCGGAATGCGAGGTCTTCATCGCCCATGTCGGCGGCGCCATGGCGCGCGTGGACCCGGCGGCGACAGCCTATCCTTTCCGCGACGCCCATTTCATCATGAATGTCCACACGCGCTGGCGCGACAAGGCCGATGACACCCTTTGTACCGCGTGGGCGCGTGATCTGTACAAGGCCACCAAGTCGTTCGCCACCGGCAGCGCCTATGTGAACTTCATGCCGGAAGACGATTCCGATCGCATAAACGAGGTCTATGGCGGCAATTACCGCCGGCTGGTCGAAGTGAAACGGCGATGGGACCCGGAAAACCGCTTCCATATGAACCACAACATCAGCCCGGCGGGTTGATCAAACAGCAAATACGCTGCCAGCAGACGATCATGCAGGATGCGCGGCGTTGCAGGGGCCTCGCATCCTGCATGGGCGCCGGCGAGAAATCCCGGGCCGCCTTCCCGCATTGACTTCCCCTCCCCGCTTCCCCCATCATCCGCGCCCAACGCGCGAAGACCGGCAGGAACGAGGGACATAGCGGCGCATGCTTGATCATCCGAGGCTGGAGCCGCTTCGTTCGGCAAGGCTTGATGCTGCTCGCGGCGCGGGTATCCGGCATGGATTCTTCACCCGTTCGGGCGGCGTCTCGACCGGCATCTATGCCGGGCTCAACGTCGGCACGGGGTCGAACGACGATTTCGGCCTCGGTGCGCGAGAACCGCTCCCGCGTGGCGAAATGGATGGGCGTCGCGCCCGACAGGCTGGCTTCGGTGCATCAGGTGCATTCACCCGATGTGATCGTCGTGACCGGGCCGTTCGGGAAGGAGCGCCCGAAAGCCGACGCCATGGTGACAACCACACCCGGCATCGCGCTCGGCGTTCTCGCCGCCGATTGCGGGCCGGTGCTTTTCGCCGATGCCGAAGCGCGCGTGATTGGAGCGGCGCATGCCGGCTGGAAAGGCGCGCTGACCGGCGTCCTCGAATCCACCATCGCCGCCATGGAAAGTCTCGGCGCCAGGCGCGAGCGCATCAGCGCTGAGCTTGGTCCCTCCATCGGCCAGTCCAATTACGAAGTCGGCCCGGAATTCATGGCGCGGTTCGTTTCGCACGCTGCCGGGAACGATCGCTATTTCAAACCCTCGTCAAAGCCGGACCATGCCTTTTTCGATTTGAACCGATATACGGTCGACCGGCTTCGGGCCGCCGGCGTCGACGCGGGCTTTCTCAACCGCTGCACCTATGCGGATGAGGACAATTTTTATTCCTACCGGCGCGCGACGCATCGCGGCGAACCGGATTACGGACGGCAGATTTCGGCGATCGTTCTGGAGGAAACATAATGGCGCTGCATTTCGACCGCGCGGAATTCGACGCCAGGCGCGACCGCCTGATGATCGAGATGGCCGAGAAGAAACTCGACGCCATGCTGCTCTTCGCGCAGGAAAGCATGTATTGGCTGACCGGCTACGACACGTTCGGCTTCTGCTTTTTCCAGTGCCTCGTCGTCAAGGCGGACGGCTCCATGGTGCTTTTGACGCGCTCGGCCGATTTGCGTCAGGCCCGGCATACCTCCATCATCGAGGACATCGTTCTGTGGACCGACCGCGCCGACACCAATCCCGCTGTGGAGTTGCGCAACCTACTCAACGATCTCGATCTTCTCGGTTGCCGCGTCGGCGTCGAATACGACACCCACGGCCTGACCGCGTTCAACGGCCGGAGGCTGGACGAGCAATTGCAGACATTCGGCCAGATCGTCGATGCGTCCGGCATCATCAGCCGCTTGCGGCTCTTCAAGAGCCCGGCTGAAATCGCCAAGACACAAAAAGCGGCGGCCCTCGCTGACGATGCGCTCGACGCCGCGCTGCCGCTCATCAAGCAGGGCGGTGACGAGGGAGCGATCCTTGCCGCCATGCAGGGCACGATCTTCGCTGGCGGCGGCGATTATCCCGCCAACGAGTTCATCATCGGATCGGGCGCCGACGCGCTTTTGTGCCGCTACAAGGCGGGGCGCCGCAAGCTCAACAAGAACGATCAATTGACCCTGGAATGGGCCGGCGTCTTCCACCATTACCATGCCGCCATGATGCGCACAGTTCTCCTTGGAAAGGTCTCGAAGCGCCACCAGGAACTGTTTGACGCGGCGCAGGAGACGCTTCTGGCGGTGGAAAAGGCCATGACGCCCGGCAATACGTTTGGCGACGTCTTCGACGCCCACGCCAGGGTGATGGAAGCGCATGGCCTGACCAAGCACCGGCTCAACGCCTGCGGGTATTCGCTTGGCGCGCGCTTCACCCCGTCATGGATGGACAAGCCGATGTTCTACGCCGGCAACCCCGAACCGATTGCCCCCGACATGACGCTGTTTGCCCACATGATCATCATGGATTCTGAAAGCGGCGCGGCGATGACGCTGGGGCGCACCTACCTGACGACCGAACTGCAACCAAAGCCACTTTCGCGTCACGATCTCGACTTGATCGTGCGTTGAATTCAGGGAACCGAGGGCGTAATCCGGAAAGCGTGGACCCCGTGGGGAGGGTTGTGAAACCGTGAAAAGTTCGTTGCCCGCTTTTCTGGGCCTTCTTGGTTGCATGGCGCTTGCGGCCTGCACGACACAATCCACCTTGAATACGGCAACCGCTCCGGCCGGCCAGGCCTCCACCAGCGGCGCCCCCGCCTCGCCAGTGACGCCGGCGACCACCCCGTCCACGACCAGCGGCGCGGCTGCCACGAGCGCGGCCCTGTCCAGCGTATCGCAGCAACGCGTGCAGTTTGCCCCGATCGTCGGCGCGACTGTGGAATTGGTCGCACCGCTTTCAAAGGAACTGTCGGCAAGGGCGAAGGAACGCGGCATCACGCTGGTCAAGAACAACGATCCTTCCACCACATTGTTGATGAAGGGCTATTTTTCAGCGCTGACCGAAACCAAGCAGACCACCGTGATCTATGTCTGGGACGTGCTGGATCCGGCCGGCAACCGGCTGCACCGCATTGAAGGCCAAGAAAAGGCGCCGGTGGGCGCCGGTCAGGGGTTCGCGGCGGTGACAGACGCCACGATGCGCTCGATCGCCGATCAGACCATTGACCAGCTTGCCGCGTGGCTGGCGGCGAGAAAGACGTGAGCCGGCGAGATTTTTCCCCGTTAAAAACACTGTCGGCGAAGGAAAGTCCGGAACGTGCTTGCAATACCGGCATGGGTCGCTAAAAGCCCTGCTATCCGCTCTCCCCAGGGATAATCCATGAAGCTTTTCGCGGGAAACTCCAATCGGGTGCTGGCCGAGGCCGTCGCCCGCTACCTCAACATTTCCCTCGGCAAGGCCAGTGTCAGGCGCTTCGCGGATCAGGAGATATTCGTCGAGATCCAGGAGAACGTGCGCGGCGAGGACGTCTTCGTCCTGCAGTCTACCTCCTATCCCGCCAACGACCATCTGATGGAAATGCTCATCATGATGGACGCGTTCCGCCGTTCTTCGGCGAAGCGCATCACGGCGGTCATTCCCTATTTCGGCTATGCGAGGCAGGACCGCCGCGCTTCGGGCCGAACCCCGATTTCCGCGAAACTCGTCTCCAACCTCATCACCCGCGCCGGCGCGGACCGCGTCCTGACGCTCGATCTGCATGCCGGCCAGATCCAGGGTTTCTTCGATATTCCGACCGACAATCTCTTTGCCGCGCCGGTGATGGCGCGCGACGTGAAGGCCAAATACAGGCTGCCCAACGTCATGGTGGTATCGCCGGACGTGGGCGGCGTGGTTCGCGCCCGCGCCGTCGCCAAGCGCATCGACGCGCAATTGGCCATCGTCGACAAGAGACGCGAGCGGCCGGGCGAGTCCGAAGTCATGAACATTATCGGCGACGTGGCCGGAATGGACTGTCTCTTGATCGACGACATCGTCGATTCCGGCGGCACGCTGTGCAATGCGGCCGAAGCGCTGCTGGCCAACGGCGCGACCAGCGTGACGGCCTATATCACGCACGGCGTTCTGTCAGGCGGCGCGGTGGCGCGCATAACCGGCTCCAAGCTGAAGGAGCTTGTCATCACCGATTCGATCCAGCCGACATCCTCGGTGGAAGCGGCGCACAATATCCGCGTCATCTCGATCTCGGCGCTTATCGGCGAAGCCATATCGCGCACGGCCACCGAAGAATCGGTCTCAAGCCTTTTTGACTGAACGGCTTTTTGCTGCTGGCTTTCGGCGTGGTTTGCGTGGCTTGGGCGCGCGCAGCACGATCCCCGCCTCAACGGCAATCTCCTTGGCGACCGCCCGCACGGCTTCCAGATGACTCTTCAGTGTCAGCGCTTTATTGGCCTGTTCCAGAGCCCGGACCGAATGAATATGGGCGCAGCGCAGAAAGTTCGCTTGGCCAATACGCGATAGCGAGCGCAGCGCCTTTTGCAGCCTGATCTGAACCTCGAAGAGACCGGCTCCGTCGCGGGCAATAGGGTCGAACACATCATCGAAAAGGTCGCCGAGCAGGACCGCAGGCGCAAAAACGCGTGGAAACAGGATCTCCTGGCTTTCCTCCGGCGCGGTCTCCGGATTCCAGATCGCGATAAGGCGCACGGCCCGGCCGACGACATCGATCGCCGTACCGGGATCGTTGATGGCCGGAGAAAGCGCCCGCGATGCGATTTCGGCAAGCACCGACATGCCGAAGCGGGGATCCTGGTCGAAGGAGCGCTCATCCCCGATCGTGAAAGCGGCGCGGATATCGGCCTCGACCTCCTCCATGTCGACGCCGTCCGCAAAGGCCAGCGGGCGCGCCGGGTCCATGAAACTGCCTGGCAGCGCCGCGACATAGATGGCGCCTTCCTCGCCCGCGGCGGTGGACAAGGCGCCCATATCGATATGCTGGATGTAACCGATCTTCCGGGTAAAGACCGGGTTGGCGGAAGGTGGCACGGCCTCTCCATCCTCCAGCGGGCGTCCGCCGAGATAGGGGCGCTCCATCCTGCTGTGCAGTGCGGCGGCCGTGACATCCTCGACCCGGTCGGTTGTCTCGCCGACGCGTCCCAGCCTGGAGAGGTGGTCGATCCAGCGCAAAAGCGTCACCACGATCACCACGATCACGCCCAGCGTGACCAGGAAAAGCACCACCCGCCCCTGATCGCCATAGAGGCCAGTGCTGAGCGCGATGATGCCGACCAGGCTGAACAGGAAGGAGCCGATGAAGGTCGCCAGAACATTATGCGTGGTGCTGTCTTCGATCAGCAGCCTCGTCGCGCGCGGCGTTACATTGCTGGTCGCCGCGCTATAGGCGGAAACCATGGTCGAGAGCGAAAAGGTCGTTACCGTCAGCATGCTCGAGGCGATGATGCCCAGAATGTTGTCGGTCGCGTCGGCGCCGATGAAGGCAGGCACGCTCTCGGGGATGTATGGCTTGACCAGAATGGCCACCAGAGCCGTCGCGATGGCCAGCACCGAAAAAAGGGCCGCGCGGAACCAGACCCGTCGGGTAAGCTGGACGAGATACCATCGCGTGCTGGAATACATGGGCGGCGACCTGTCTGCGTGGATTGATCCTGCCCTACATGGCCGGTTACCGGTGTGCGGGCAAGTCATTGCGGATACGCGCTACGAACTTGCGCCTTTCATTTGCTTCCGCTATAGACGCGCGTCCGCGTAGACACCCTTGGAGGCAACGCGGATGAAGGCGGCCTGGCCGCGTGATCCCGGAGATTTTTCGGACCAGATCATGCTCCCTTCGGGGCAGGTGCTTTCGACGTTTCCAGCCAATGCCGAAAGGCCGGCGGGAGACGCTCCAAACAACCGCGAAAGGAAATGCCATGAGCCACGAGACTTATGAGCTCAAGGCCGAGGCGCGCGAACGGGTCGGTAAGGGGTCCGCCCGTGAAGTTCGGCGCAACGGTAAAGTACCAGCCGTCATATACGGCGAAAAGAAGCCTCCCCAGGCGATCGCCCTGTCCTACAAGGACGTCTACTACAAGATCCACGGCGGCGGGTTCATGACCACCATCGCCACCATCGATATCGGCGGCGAGAAGGTCCAGGTCCTCCCCAAGGACTATCAGCTCGATCCCGGTGCGCGACTTCCCGATGCATGTGGACTTTCTGCGCATCGGCAAGAACACGAGCGTGACGGTGGATATTCCCGTGCACTTCATCAACGAAGAGCTTTCGCCGGGTATCAAGCGCGGCGGCGTTCTCAACGTCGTGCGTCACGAGGTCGAGTTCCACTGCCCCGCCAACGCGATTCCGGAATATATCACGCTCGATCTGGACAGGCACCGATATCGGCGATTCGCTCCACATCTCTGCGGTAAAGCTGCCGGACGGTGTAACCCCGGTCATTTCCGACCGCGATTTCACCATCGCCACCGTTGCCGGTTCGTCCGGCCATGAAGCCGGAAGCCGGCGACGAAGAAGCGGGAAGCCGAAGAAGACGCAGAGGCGGAAGAGGCGGAGACCGAAGAGGAATAGCCTCAAATTCCAGGAGGATGCGCCGATGCTTCTCATCGCCGGCCTCGGCAATCCCGGTCCGAAGCATTCGCGGACAACCGGCACAATATCGGCTTCATGGCGGCGGACGCGATTGCCCGCCGCCATTCCTTTTCGCCCTGGGCGCGAAAGTTCAGCGGCCTCGATCGCCGAGGGCAGTCTTGCCGGCGAGAAGGCGCTGCTCATCAAGCCGCAGACCTTCATGAACCTTTCCGGCCAGTCGGTCGGCGAGGCCATGCGCTTCTACAAGCTTGAGCCTTCCAGCCTGATCGTCTTCTACGACGAGCTCGACCTCACGCCCGGCAAGGTGCGCGTCAAGACCGGAGGCGGCGCCGGCGGTCATAACGGCATCCGCTCGATCGACCAGCACATCGGCAAGGAATACCGCCGGGTGCGCATTGGCATTGGCCATCCCGGCGTCAAGGAAATGGTGCATGGCCATGTGCTCGGGGACTTCTCCAAGGTCGGACGCGGAATGGCTCGAGCCGCTTCTCGATTCGATCGCGGAAAACGCGCCGCTTTTGGTCAAGGATGACGGCTCCAGCTTCATGAACCGCGTGACGCTCGATCTGCGCGACAGGCTGCAGCCGACGGGCGACCACGACCGCCCTCCCCCCAAGCCGCCCGAAACTGCCAAACAGCCCAAGGCTCCCAAGGCACAGAGCCATATCCGCCAGGCGCGGCCCCAGCAGCCCCAGGTCAAAATTCCCGAGACGGGCCCCATGGCCGCCATGCTGAAGAAACTGCTCGGCAAGGACTAGAGCATCGGCCCGAAAACCGGATCGGTTTTCGGAAAACACGATGCCTGGAATCAATAATTTGGCGCGTCCCTTGGGCGTCCAAATGGACGCACGGCGCTCTAGGCGGAATTTCGCTTTGACTTACAATTCACCCGCATCGTCACTACTTCACGAGAACTACCCGGTATTCCTGGTGGGATTGCCTTCTGCTCGCCTCCGCGCTCAAGCGTGGCTGCAAGCATTTGCTGCCGGAGGATTTGCAGATCGGCCAGACCGTCGAAGGCTTGACGATCGTCGATCCTTTCGCCCATAGCCCGCAGGACATTCTTTCCGCGCTTCGATAGGACATAACATCATGGGTTTCAAATGCGGCATCGTCGGCCTGCCCAATGTCGGCAAGTCGACGCTTTTCAACGCGCTGACGCGCACCGCCGCGGCGCAGGCCGCCAACTATCCCTTCTGCACCATCGAGCCCAATACCGGCGAGGTCGCCGTGCCCGATCCGCGCCTCGAAGAAGCTGGCGGCGATCGCCAAATCCAAGGAAATCATCCCGACCCGCATCTCCTTCGTCGACATCGCCGGCCTGGTGCGCGGCGCCTCCAAGGGCGAAGGCCTCGGCAACCAGTTCCTCGCCAACATCCGCGAGGTCGACGCCATCGTCCATGTGCTGCGCTGCTTCGAGGACGACGACATCACCCATGTCGAGGGCCGCATCGATCCGGTCGCCGACGCCGAGACCGTCGAGACCGAGCTGATGCTCGCCGACCTCGAAAGCCTCGAGCGCCGCATCGCAGCAGTCCCGCAAGCGCGCCACCAGCAAGGACAAGGAAGCGCTGACCGTCCTGCCGATCATGGAGCAGGCGCTGGCGCTGCTGCAGGACGGCAAGCCGGCGCGCCTGCTGCTCGAACGGCATAGCGGCCGGAGGAGCTGCGACATTCTCCAGGGCCTCAACCTGCTGACCTCGAAGCCGGTGCTCTATGTCTGCAACGTCGCCGAGGCCGACGCGGCGACCGGCAACGAGCACACGCAGGCCGTCGAGAAGATGGCCGCGGAGCAGGGCGCCGCGCACCGTCATCATTTCGGCCGCGATCGAGGCCGAGGTCGCGCAGCTTCCAGACGAGGAGGCAGAGGAATTCCTCGACGCCATGGGCCTTGAGGAACCCGGCCTCGACCGGCTGATCCGCGCCGGCTACGAGCTTCTCGACCTGATTACCTATTTCACCGCCGGCCCCAAGGAGACCCGCGCCTGGACGTGCATAACGCGGCACCAAGGCGCCGCAGGCCGCCGGCGTCATCCATACCGATTTCGAGCGCGGCTTCATCCGCGCCCAGACCATCGCCTATGACGATTATGTCGCGCTCGGCGGCGAAGTCGCCGCCAAGGAAGCCGGCAAGGCGCGCGACGAAGGCAAGGAATATGTCGTCCAGGACGGCGACGTGATGCTGTTCAGGTTCAACACCTGATTTGCCAGAGCAGGTTCGCATTCGTCGGAATCCATTGCTCCAGATAGCAGGAAGCCGGCCTGATGGCCGGCTTCGGGTCGCCTTGGGAGGCAGCGGCTTTCAAGCCGATATAATAGTCAGTTCGTCTCGTGCTCGCGTGTCGATTTATGCATCAACGAATAGAATGGGCAGGTCCCCACGAGGCCAGTGACCAGCGGAACGACGCCGATAAGGCCAAACCAGCGCAGCGGCGCATCCGGCGCCAGAAAGATCAATCCGATGAGGAAGGCGCCCGCAAGAGTGCGCACGGCGCGATCGCTGAGGCCGACATTTTGGTCAAACATTTCAAGTTCTCCGGAAATATGCACGTTCAGTTACGGCGACCACACACACATTGTCGCCAGCGGTTCCCATGTGGGATCGAACCGATCGGTTCGCAAGGTATACGCCAAAACATTTGGATAAAAAAGATAGCTGCCGGCAAATCTTCGTGATGGCCGTTTGCGAGAGCGGCGTCCGTGCTTGCCGGGCGTGGCGCCAAACGGCAAACTGCGCGGACAATCAGGACGGGAATTGGCGATGAACGAGAAGCTGTGGGCCTATGAGGATCTGCGGGTCGGAGACGTACTCGATCTCGGCTCGAAGACAGTGTCGGCCGAAGAAATCATCGAATTCGCGGGCGAATTCGATCCGCAGCCGATGCATCTCGACCCGGCAGCCGGCAACGCGGGCATTCTCGGCGGCCTGTCGGCGTCGGGCTGGCATACCTGTTCGATGTTCATGCGCATGATGTGCGACGCCTTCGTGCTCAAATCCACGTCTCAGGGATCGCCCGGGATCGAATATGTGCGCTGGAAGAAGCCAGTGCATGCCGGCGACACCTTGACGGGTAGCCTGGGCATCGTCGCGATGCGGCGTTCGAAATCGCGCGCCAATCTCGGCTTCGCCACCTGCCGCGGCGAATTGACGAACCAGCGCGGCGAGACGGTGCTGGAACTGGAAAATACCGGCATGTTCCTGCTGCGCGACCCGGAGATAGCGGCATGACCCTCGACGACTATCTCGGCATCGGCCAGACGATTACGCTCGGCTCGCACCGTTTCGAGGCAGACGAGATCAAGGCTTTCGCGAAGAAGTATGATCCGCAGCCTTTTCATGTCGACGAGGCACTGGCGAAAAACAGCGTGTTCGGCCGTCTATGCGCGTCGGGCTGGCATACCGGGTCGATGTGGATGCGCTACAACATCCTGGCCCGCAACCAGGGCGCCGGGCGGGAATGGGAGGGCCCCGGCCCCAAGCCGGAATTCGGCCCCTCGCCCGGCTTTCGCAATCTGAAATGGCTGAAGCCCGTGTATGCCGGCGAGACCATCACCTTCAAGCGCACCGCGCTTGCGCACCGGCCGATCGCCTCGCGGCCCGGCTGGCGGCTGATCTCGATCCGTGCCGAGGGCTTCGATTTCAGCCGGCGACAAGGTCATCGAGTTCGAAAGCGTCTTGATGGTGAAGGCGGAATAACGGCTCTCCACGCGAGGGATTACCTGAAGCGCAGGTTCTCCCGCGATAATTCCTTGACGGTCCGGCACCCCATGAGCCGCATGTCACGCTCGATCTCCGTGTGCATCAGGCCGAGCGCACGTTCGACGCCGGCCTGTCCGGCGGCGGCCAGCGCAAAGAGGTAGTAGCGCCCGACCCCAACCGCCTTTGCGCCGAGCGACAGCGCCTTGAGCACATGGGTGCCGCGCTGGACTCCGCCGATCCATCATCACGTCGATCCGGTCGCCGACGGCATCGACGATCTCCGCCAGTTGGTCGAAGGCGCTGCGCGAGCCATCCAGCTGGCGGCCGCCATGGTTGGAAAGCACGATGCCCGTGCAGCCGATATCGACCGCCTTGCGCGCATCCGCGACGCTCATGATGCCCTTCAGGCAGAATTGCCCGCCCCAGAGCTCGAACCATCTGCGCGACATCCTTCCAGTTCATGGACGGGTCGAGCATCTCGGTGAAGTAGCGGCCGATCGACAGCGCACCGCCGCCCATGTCCACATGCTCGTCGAGTTGCGGCAGGCTGAATTTCTCGTGCCGGAGATAGTCGATGCCCCATTTCGGCTTGATGGCGAACTGCGCCATGTCCGCCGGGGGTCAGCCGGAAAGGAATGGCAAAACCCGTCCTCAGGTCGCGCTCGCGGTTGCCACCGGTGATGCTGTCCACCGTCAGCATCATCACCTCGACGCCGGCGGCCTTGGCGCGCTCCATCATGGCGCGGTTCAGGCCGCGATCCTTGTGGAAGTAGAACTGATAGACCTGTGGCGTCTTGTGGTGGCGAACCTCCTCAAGGCTGACCGTGCCAAGCGATGACACGCCGAACATCGTTCCGAATTTTTCGGCCGCCGCCGCCACCGCGCGTTCGCCGTCATGATGGAACAGCCGTTGCAGCGCCGTGGGCGAGCAATAGACCGGCATCGCCAGACGTCTGGCCCATGACGGTGACCGACATGTCGATCTCGCCGACGCCGCGTCAATACGTTTGGCACGAGGTCGCATGCCTCGAACGCAGCACTATTGCGCCGATAGGTGGTCTCGTCATCGGCCGCGCCGTCGATGTAGTTGAAGATCGGCCCCGGCAGCCGGCGCTTTGCCAGGCGGCGGAAATCGTGAAAATTCTGGCAGTTGCGAAGAGACATGGAATCCCTTGTTCAGGTGTCCTGATGATGCAGGCCGGCCAAACCGAAGGAAAGGATGGCAAGCCGTGACGATGACAAACGCTCAGTGCCCCTCATAGGCGACGAGGCAGCGCACATCGACCCCGAGCGCTTCGAGTTTCGCTCGCCCGCCCAGTTGCGGCAGGTCGATCACGAAGCAGGCCGCGACGATGTCGGCGCCCATCTGCCTCAACAGCTTGACGGCACCTTCCGCCGTGCCGCCGGTGGCGATCAGATCGTCGACCAGGATCACCTTCTCGCCGGCGGAAATCGCGTCCTTGTGCATCTCCATCTCGTCCAGCCCGTATTCCAGGCTGTAGGCGACCCGCACGGTCTCATGCGGCAGCTTGCCCTTCTTGCGAATGGGAATGAAGCCCGCCGAAAGCTGGTGCGCGATGGCGCCACCGAGGATGAAGCCGCGCGCCTCGATACCGGCGATCTTGTCGATCTTGGAGCCGGCATAGGGATGCACCAGTTCATCGACGGAACGCCGGAACGCGCGTGCGTTGCCGAGCAGCGTGGTGATGTCGCGGAACTGGATGCCCGGCTTGGGGTAGTCCGGGATCGTGCGGATCGCCGCCAGCAGCGTTTCTTCGAGAGTAGGATTCATGATGCGCCTGATGAATTGACGTCAAGTGGTAACGCCTGCGTCCCGCAAAGGAAAGCTGCTTGCGCCAGGCTGTTCCCCTTGGATTGAGTGGACAAGGGTGAACTGAGCCGGAAAGAATATGTGCGGATGGAAATGCAGTCCGCGAATCCCGCCATTCAGCCGGCATGTTCCTGATATTGAGGAAGATCGTCCGTTATGGTGAACCACGGCGCCTTTGAACCGACGAAGATATGCGCCGTCGGTCGAATGGCGGGTGCATCGACAAGTGTACCCATCGCGACGTGAACATAACGCCCCTCGCGAACGACTGAATAAAGCAGCGAACCGCAAACGCCGCAATGGGCGTCGTGCGCGTCTTCCTGCCCGAAGAGCATGAGGCTGTCGGCGCCGCCTGTCACTCGCAGCTTTTGACGTTCGATGCCCGCCAGTGGTTTGAACGCCGAACCGGTGGTACGTCGGCAGTTCGAGCAATGACAGTTCACCGCATAGAGGAATTCATCCGAAACATCATATTCCACGCCACCGCACAGGCATTTTCCCGTCAGTTTGCGCGTTATCCCGGCAAGGTCGGCCAATGTCCTATCCCCATCCGATTGCATGGAAATACATCGCCCAGCACATTGCTGTGGCCATCGCCCGAATCAAGTTCAATCCTCAAAAACCTGTCTCCGGATGCAAAAAGGGCGCCTCGCGGCGCCCTTGTCGAAACAGGTCAATTCTCTGCCGCTCAGTGGGCGACGTCGGACCATATCTTACGCTTGGTCAGATAGACCAGAACGCCGAAGAGGAAGATGAAGATCAGGACGCGAAAGCCGATTTCCTTGCGTACTTCCATATGCGGCTCCGCCGCCCACATCAGGAACGCGGAAACGTCCTTGCCGTACTGATCGACGGTCTGTGGCGCACCGTCATCATAGGCCACCTGACCGTCCTGCAGCGGCGGCGGCATATGGGTCGACTTGGCCGCTATGAAGTAGGGATTGTAATAGGTCCCCTGCGGGATCGTCATGCCGGCCGGCGGCTTGTGGTGAAAGCCGGTGACGAAGGCATGAATGTAGTCGGGCCCGCCAGCATCATACTGGGTGAAGATGTCGAAGATGAAGCGCGGGAACCCGCGCTTGACTCCGCGCGCCTTCGCCAGAAGCGACATGTCGGGCGGGGCTGCTCCGCCATTCGCGGCCGCGGCCGCCTGCTCGTTGGGGAACGGCGGCGGGAAATGATCCGAAGGCTTGCCCGGCCGGTCGAACATCTCGCCATCATCGTTCGGCCCGTCATGGATCTGATACTCGGAGGCGAAGGCCTTCACCTGCGCATCGTCGTAACCCAGATCCTTCAGATTGCGGAACGCGACCATATCGAGCGAATGGCAGGCGGAGCAGACTTCCTTGTAGACCTTCAGGCCGCGCTGTAACTGAGCCTTGTCGAACGTTCCGAAGGGACCGGCGAACGACCAGGAGAGTTCCGGCGGCTGGATCATCGGGAACACGGTCGGGTCGGCGGGAAGCTTGCTGTAGTCGATCTTGTCCTGCGCCGATGCCGTGGCGGTCGTGCCGACGGCAACCAGGGCGAGAGCCGCCAATCCGTGGAGGATCTTCCTCATATCGAAATCCTTTCGGGATTAGCCTTTGGTTTGCGGCGCTGCTGCGGCTGCGGCGGGTTTCCCCGAGCCTCCGTTCTTCGCCAGAACAGCTTCGGTGATCGAGTTCGGCAGTCGGCGCGGCGTTTCGATCAGGCCCAGCACGGGCAACACGATCAGGAAGAAGGCGTAGTAGCCGATCGCGCCGACCAAACAGAGCGTTGGGTAAATGCCTTCCGGGGGCTTCGAGCCGAGCCAGCCGAGCATCACGACATCGGCGATGAAGAGCCAGAAGAACAGCTTGTACCAGGGACGGTACACCGCCGAGCGGATCTTCGACGTATCGAGCCAGGGCACCAGGAACAGGAGAGCGATCGAGCCGAACATCGCTATCACGCCACCGAGCTTCGAATTGATCGGTCCGATGTTGAAGGTAATGGCGCGCAGGATCGCGTAGAACGGCAGGAAGTACCATTCCGGCACGATCTCGGCCGGTGTCTTCAGCGGGTGGGCGAGGACATAATTGTCCGGGTTGAAAAGGTAGTTCGGGATGTAGAAGACGAAATAGGCAAAGATGAACAGGAACACGACCATCGCGAACCCGTCCTTGACCGTCGCATGCGGCGAGAACGGCACGGTGTCGCCTTTCGACTTGACTTCGATGCCGGTCGGGTTGGTCTGGCCCGCCACGTGCAACGCCCAGACATGCAGGACGACAACGCCCGCGATCATGAAGGGCAGCAGGTAGTGAAGTGAGAAGAAGCGGTTGAGCGTCGGGTTGCCGACGGCGAATCCGCCGATCAGGAACTGCTGAATCCAGTCGCCGACAATCGGAATGGCGGTAAAGAAGCCGGTGATGACCGTCGCCCCCCAAAAGCTCATCTGCCCCCAGGGCAGCACATAGCCCATGAAGGCCGTCGCCATCATCAGGAGATAGATGATGCAGCCGAGAATCCACAGAAGCTCGCGCGGCGCCTTGTAGGAGCCGTAATAAAGCCCGCGAAACATGTGGATATAGACGGCGGCGAAGAAGAACGATGCGCCGGTGGCGTGAATATAGCGCAGCAGCCAGCCCTGGTTCACGTCGCGCATGATGTGCTCGACCGAATTGAACGCCAGATCTGAATTGGCCGCGTAATGCATGGCCAGAACCACGCCGGTCAGGATCTGCACCACCAGCATCAGCGACAGGATGCCGCCGAACGTGTAGGCGTAGTTGAGGTTGCGCGGCACTGGATAGGCCACGAATGAATCATACACCAGCCTCGGCAGAGGCATCCGCGCGTCCATCCAGCGGCCCAGGCCCGATTTCGGCGTATAGGTGGAGTGTTGCATCCCGCTCATAATCTACTCCCCTAACCGATCCGGACCACGGTATCGGACGTGAATTCGTAGACCGGGATCTCCATGTTGAAAGGCGCCGGCCCCTTGCGGATGCGTCCGGCCGGATCGTATTGCGAGCCGTGGCAGGGGCAGAACCAGCCGTGGAATTCGCCTTCCTGACCGATCGGAATGCAGCCGAGATGGGTGCAGACCTGAACCATCACCAGCCACGCTTCCCGGCCAGGCACGCAGCGATTCTTGTCCGTCGCCGGCGCATCGCTCGGCAGATTGTCGTTACGGGCGATCGGATCCTTCAGGTCGGCCAGTTCGACGGCCTGCGAATCGGCCATTTCCTTGTCGGTGCGGTAGCGGATGACCACCGGCTTTCCACGCCATTTGACGACCAGCGACATGCCCTTGGTCACCGTGGAAACATTGACCTCGACCTGCGCCAGCGCCAGCGTCGAGGCGTCGGGCTGCATCTGGTCGATGAAAGGCCACGCGACGCTTGCCGCGCCGACGACGCCGGCCATGCCGGTAGCGATATAGAGGAAGTCCCGCCGGTTGGCGTCGACCGTTTCATGTGCGCTCACGGGCCCAGAATCCTTTCGACTCAATCCCGCCGGCGAAAGCCTGCCCCAGACATTTGTCCCAGACTGCCGGCCTTCTGGCGAAACGCCTCGGGCCGGATCGGATTCCCCCGGCATTTGGCGAAGTTTCTATGCGTCCCGGATACGCTTGTCCAGACGCCAGCGCCACGGGACGGCAGATTGTCGCGGGCATACGGCGGATGCCGCGCGAAGCGGCTTGCTTCGTGCATTTCCGACACGCGTGAAGGAGTTGAAGCGATCAGCTTTGCCGGGTATGGTCGGATGTGCCAGGGCCCAACTCCGCCAGTCTATCGCGATCAAGGAGCGCTGACATGCTATGGCGACACGCGGATTCAGCGGGCGCGGACGATTGCCGCCCGAAATAGCCGGACGAATTCCACCCGGCCAGTCGCTCGAACTCGGATTTCCCGTCCTGTCGGCCGGCCCGACCCCGCGCATCGCAATGGATGATTGGCGCTTCACGCTGAAGGTTGGTCCACGCAAGATCGCGGCCTGGAACTGGAACGAATTCAACGCGCTGCCGCAAACCAAGATGACGCGCGACATTCACTGCGTCACGACCTGGTCAAAGCTCGATACGCCGTGGGAAGGCGTTCTCATCGACGATATACTGGCGGAAGCCGGCGTCGAGCCGGCGACGATGTTCACACTGGCGCATTCCTATGACGGTTACTCCACCAATGTTCCGGCCGCCGACCTCGTCGGCGGCAAGGCCATGGTCGCTCTAAAATATAAGGGCAAACCCATCACCGCTGACCATGGCGGCCCCGCGCGGCTTCTGGTGCCGCACCTTTATTTCTGGAAATCGGCGAAATGGGTGAACGCCCTTCAGTTTACCGAAAAGGACACGCTCGGGTTCTGGGAACTGCACGGGTATCACGCCTATGGCGATCCGTGGCGCGAGCAGCGTTATTCCGGTGACTGATTCGGTGGCGGAAGACGCCGCAACGCCAGCGCATCTCACATGGCAGGAAGCCACCATCGCCGACATCGTGATCCGCTCTCCAAGGGTGAAAAGCTTCTTTCTCCAGCCGGCCATGCCGATGCCCTTCATCGCCGGGCAGCACGCGGAAGTCCGACTGACCGCCGAGGACGGGTATGTCGCAAGGCGCTCTTATTCGATCGCATCCGCGCCCGAATTCGGCGGGCCCGATCGAGCTGGCAATCGAGCGTCTGATGGACGGCGAAGTCTCTCCCTTCTTTCACGACATCGCCGAGATCGGCGATACGATCGAGATCAGGGGACCGATCGGCGGCTATTTCAATTGGCGCGCCGAAGATGGCGGGCCGCTTCTTCTGGTCGGCGGCGGCTCCGGCGTGGCCCCGCTGCTTTCGATGGTCCGTCAGCGCGCCGCGCGCGCTTCAGACGCGCCGGTCATCCTCTTGTTTTCGGCCCGCACGAAGGAAGACATTCTTTTCGGCGACGAGTTGCGCGGCTTGCATGATCGGCACAACGGATTCGACTATGTCGTGGCCCTCACACGGGGAAACGCCGCCGCCACGGCCGACTACAACCGCCGCGTCGATGCCCTCATGATTCGGGAGTGCCTGGGGCGCCTGCCGGCAGCTCCGAAGCAGGTCTATATCTGCGGATCGAACGCCTTTTGTTCGGCGGCCAGCGACGCCGCGCAGGAATCGGGTATCGGGGCTGAAATCATCCGTACGGAACGATACGGGCAGTAAGTCGCGGCAACGGCTCTACTTCGCTCCGAGCCGCACCAGCACTTCCTTCGGGATCGAATATTCGCGGATCAGGCTGTCGTGCCGCCGCATGCCGCAGAGTTCGCGCTGGATGAACCAGGCATAGACGGCATCGGCCGTCTTCTTGACCAGCGCCGCCCGCCCTTCGGCGTCGCCCTCGTAGTCACGAAGGCTTTTAAGGTAGCGTTCGGCGTAGAAACCGGCGCGGCCGAGCGAAGCGGCCTTTTCCGCCAATATCTCGTAATCGAGCACATCGACGCCGGTCTCGCCGGGCGCGGATTTCTGGCTGGGAGGACGCAGGGACATGGCCTGTTCCTATTCCGCCGCGATTCTGTCGGCCAGGAAGCCGCCGGACTGCCGCTTCCATAGTTGCGCGTAGAGCCCTCCCCGGCCAACCAGTTCATCATGCGTCCCCTCCTCCACGATACGCCCTTCATCGACGACGATAAGCCGGTCGAGCGCCGCGATGGTGGACAGACGGTGCGCGATGGCGATGACGGTCTTGCCCTCCATCATCTGCGCCAGATTCTCCTGGATCGCCGCCTCGATCTCCGAATCCAGCGCAGAGGTCGCCTCGTCCAGCACGAGCATCGGCGCATCCTTGAGGATCATGCGGGCAATGGCGATGCGCTGGCGCTGACCGCCTGAAAGCTTGACGCCGCGCTCGCCGACATGGGCGTCGTAGCCCTTCCTGCCTCTGGGATCGGTGACGCCGAGGATGAAATCGTGCGCCGAGGCGCGCTTCGCCGCCCGCACGATCTCGGCTTCCGTGGCGCCGGGTTTGCCGTAGGCGATGTTGTCGCGGATCGAGCGGTGCATGAGCAGCGGTTCCTGGCTGACGACGCCGAATTGCGCACGCAGCGACGCCTGTGTCAGTTTGCGGATATCGTCGCCGTCAAGCAGGATGCGCCCCGCCTCGATGTCGAAGATGCGCAGCGCCAGATTGACGATCGTCGTCTTGCCCGCGCCCGACGGCCCGACGATCGCCACCCGCTCGCCGGGACGGATATGGAAGCTCAGTCCATCGATGATGCCGCCGCCCTTGCCGTAGTGGAAGGACACATTGTCGAAGCGCAGATCGCCCGTCGCGCGCGGAATATCGAGCGCGTCATCGGCGTCGCGGATCGTTGGCTCCACCGAAATCACGCCGGTCGCATCCTGCACCGTGGCAAAATTCCGGATCAACCCATTGATGTTGAACATCATATAGCCGGACATCGTGTTGAGACGGAAAACGAGACCGGTCGCCGCCGCGATGGCGCCCGTCGTGGCGTCACCCTGCATCCAGCGATGCACCGCGAGAACCATGATAACGCTCATCATGATGCCGTTCAGGATCGCGACGGCGGCGCGCACGCTGGTGATCGAGCGCGTCAGGTCGATGATCGCGGTGAGAAAATTGTCCATCCCCTCGCGCACGAACGCATGTTCGCGCCGCCCGCTGTCGAAAAGCTTCACGGCGAGAATGTTGGTGAAAGCATCCACCATGCGCCCATTGAGCACGGAGCGGCCGTCGGCCGTGCGCCGGCCCGCGGCGCGCAGCGGCGGCAGGAGAACCCGCGCCACCGCCAGATAGCTCATCAGCCATATGGCGATGACCACCACCATCAGCGGGTCGAGCGCGGCCAGGATCGACGTCGCCAGCACGAGGAAGGTGGCGAAGCTCCACAGCGTCTGCAGCGAGGAAATGATGAAATCGCCCGTCGATTCGCCCGCCTGCATGATTTTCGTGGCGATGCGCCCGGCGAAATCGTTCTGGTAGAAATCGTAGGGCTGCTCGATGACCCGCCGGAAGGATTGCCAGCGCACCTTCTGGTAAAAGTGCGGCACGATCACCTGCTGCTCGACCACCGCATTGGCGATCATGACCGCGGCGCGCACGAAGAGAACAAGCACAAGCAGCCCCGCCAATTCGGGCCAGTGATCGGCGATCAGCGTCTTCGGGCTTGATGAATCGAGAAGGTCGATCAGCCACCCGACCGCCCAATAGAGCGAGGCATCGACGATCCCCGCCAATCCGCCGATGACCAGCAGCAACGCGAATGGGCCTTTCGCCTGCCGGGCGAAATAGAGAATGAAGCGCCATCCGTCCCTGGGCAGCACATCCCGATCGGTGTCGCCGAACGGATCGATGACCCCTTCGGCCTTCCGCCACAGCCTTTCGCGCAAGGGGGGCCGGGTCATTCGGCGGCCTCCTCCTTGGCTTTTTTCCGGCTGTCGTGGAACAGGAAGCCGCCCGACTGGCGCTTCCACAGCCGCGCATATAGGCCATCGAGCGCCAGCAACTCGTCATGGGTGCCGTCTTCGACGATCCTGCCCCCGGCAAGCACCACGAGACGGTCGAGATGGGCGATCGTGGAGAGGCGGTGAGCCACCGCGATCACGGTCTTGCCGTGCATCAGGGCGTCGAGATTGCCCTGGATCACGGCCTCGACTTCGGAATCGAGTGCCGACGTCGCCTCGTCGAGAATGACGATGGGCGCGTCCTTGAGGAACACGCGGGCGATCGCGATGCGCTGACGCTGGCCGCCGGAAAGGGTCGCCCCGCGCTCACCGACATGCGCGTCGTAGCCGGCGCGTCCTTTCTTGTCGCGAAGCTTCCGGATAAAGCCGTCGGCTTCCGCCCGCTCGGCGGCGGCGATCATCTCCTCCTCCGTCGCGTCGGCTTTCGCGATCTTGATGTTGGCGCGCAGCGACCGGTGGAAGAGTTCGGTGTTCTGGGTGACGACGCCGATCTGGGCCCGCAGCGAATCCTGGGTCACGGCCGCGACGTTCTGACCGTCGATGAGAATGCCGCCGCCCTTGACGTCGTAGAGCCGGAGAATGAGGTTGACCAGGGTGGTCTTGCCGGATCCCGACGCGCCGATCAGGCCGATCCTCTCGCCGGGTTTGATGGTGAGATCGAGACCCTCGATGACGTTTGTCCCGTCATAGTCGAAGACGGCCTTCTCGATCCTGATCTCGCCGTCAGACACCACCAGTTCGCTGGCGTCCGGCCTGTCGAGGAGGCCGAGCGGCCGCGCCACCAGCGCTTTGGCGTTTTCAAGAATTCCCAGCGTCCGCAGCATGCTGTTGAGCTGGGTCATCAGGCGGCTGAGCAACGCATTGAGCCGCAGCACCAGACCGAGCGTGAAGGCGACCGCGCCGACGCTGATCGCCTGATCGACCCATAATTCGACGCACATCCAGGCAATCGCCGCGATCATCACCCCGGAAAGCAGGTTGAGCGAGCCACGCACCGCGGTAAGCGTGCGCGTGAAGCTCTGGTAGATGGCAAGGTAGGCGTCGAAACCCATGTGCACGCCACGATCGTTGGCATCACGTGAAAAGAGCTTGAGCGTCTCGATATTGGCGTAGCCGTCGACGATCCGCCCATTGGCGACCGCGCCCTGCTCCGCCGCCGCCTCCGACTGCTCCCTGATCCGCGGAAGGAACCACCAGGCGAGCAGGCCGAACCCGGCAATCCACAACACCACCAGTCCCGCTAGCCGCCAATCGAGATTGATCATCATGGCAAGCGTCGTCACCGTATAGATCAGCATGAACCAGAGCACCGCGATGGCGCTCTCCAGGAGGTCGCCCGTCGCCTGGCCGCTCTGCCACACCTTCGAGCCGACGCTGCCGGCGAGATCGTTCTGGAAGAAGTCGTAAGACTGGCGCGAGACGTAGCGATGCACCTGCCAGCGCACGAGATTGTAGAAGCCCGGCGCGATGGTCTGCTCGTCGACCAGCGCCGCGATGAACAGGACCAGCGTCCTCGCCACCAGGACCGTCAGCAGCATGAAGAGGAGTTCGGGGCCGAAACGCGCGGTCAACGCCGCCCAGCTTCGCTGCCCGCCCATCGAATCCAGGATGTCGACGATGCGGCCGACAAAATAAAACAGTCCCGCGTCGATTAGCGGCGACAGGCCGCCGACCACAAGCATCAGCAGGAAGGGTCCCCTGGCCTGGCGGACATAGTGCCAGATGAAAGCGCACAATCCGAAGGGCGGCTGCAGGCCTGGCGGCTCCCGGAAGGGAACCAGCCAGTCCTCGAAAAGTCCGTAGATCCAACTGTTGAACTTCACTCCGCCGCCTCCGCTTGTCCGGGATCGATGAAGCCGCCCGACTGGCGCGCCCACAGGCGCGCGTAAAGGCCGCCTCTGGTGATCAACTCGTCATGGCTGCCTTCCTCGACAATGCGGCCCTCGTCCATGACGATCAGGCGATCCATTGCCGCGATCGTCGAAAGGCGGTGCGCGATGGCGATGACGGTCTTGCCCTGCATGAGCTTGTAAAGATTCTCCTGGATCGCCGCCTCGACTTCCGAATCCAGCGCCGAGGTGGCTTCGTCGAGAATCAATATAGGTGCGTCTTTCAACATCACACGCGCAATGGCGATTCGTTGCCTCTGGCCGCCCGACAGCTTGACCCCGCGCTCGCCGACATGCGCGTCGTATCCGCGGCGGCCCTGAGGATCGGCCATCGCATCGATGAACCCGTGCACCTCCGCGCGCCTTGCCGCTTCTATCATGCTGGCCTCGCCGGCATCGGGACGGCCGTAGAGGATGTTCTCGCGCACGGAGCGGTGCAGAAGCGACGTGTCCTGCGTGACCATGCCGATATTGGCGCGCAGCGAATCCTGCGCGACGGCGGCGATGTCCTGTCCGTCGATGAGGATGCGACCGCCCTCCAGATCGTAGAAGCGCATGAGCAGATTGACGAGCGTCGACTTGCCGGCGCCCGAGCGTCCGACCAGTCCGACTTTCTCGCCGGCCCTCACCGTAAGGCTGAGATCGCTGATGACGCCCTTTCCCTTGCCGTAGTGGAAATGAACGTGCTCGTATGAAATCTCGCCGCGCGCGACGGCGATATCGGGTGCTCCCGCCTGGTCCTCGACCAGTCGTGGCAGCGAGATCGAACCGATGCCGTCCTGAACGGTGCCGATGTTCTCGAACAGGCCCGACACTTCCCACATGATCCACTGCGACATGCCCCACAGCCTGAGCACTAGGCCGATGACGACGGCGACCGAGCCTATCGTCACCGCCTCGCCTAGCCATAGCCAGATCGACAGCGCGCCGACGCTCAGCAGCAAGGCCGAATTCATGCCGTAAACGACGGTGTAGAGCGCCGTGATGAGCCGCGCCTGCCCATAGGCGGTCACCATGAACTCGCGCATGCCCTGACGCGCGTAATCTGCTTCGCGCCGCGCATGAGAGAAGAGCTTGACGGTCTGGATATTGGTGTAGCTGTCCACGATGCGTCCGGTCATCAGCGAACGGGCGTCCGCCTGCGCCTCCGCCACCTTGCCCAGACGTGGAATGAAATAGCGCAGTACCAGAATATATCCGCATACCCAGACGGCCAGGGGCGCGGCCAGCCGCCAGTCGGCCGATCCCACGATGACAAGCACGCCGAGAAAATAGACGAAGACATAGTTCATAACCTCGACGAATTTGACGACGGTTTCGCGCACCGCCAGCGCCGTTTGCATCAGCTTGGTGGCGATGCGGCCGGCGAACTCGTCCTGATAGAAGACCATGGATTGTTTCAGCAGATAGCGATGCACCTGCCAGCGGATACGCATCGGATAATTGCCGAACAGCGTCTGGTAGGTGGTCAGCGACGATACCGTCACCAATGCCGGCAGGGCGATGGCGACGACGAACGCCATGCCGGCGAGCTTCCACTTTTCGGTCTGCAGGAAGGTTTCGCGGTTCTGCGCCGAAAGCCAGTCCACGATGTGGCCGAGAAAGCCGAACATCCACACTTCCATGATGGCGATCAGCGCCATGCAGATCGCCGCCAGAAGCACGAAGGGCCACGCGGGACGCGTGTAGAACCAGCAGAATGCCAAAAGCGTACGCGGCGGCTCGACGGGTTCGGCCTCCGGAAAGGGATCAAGTCGTTGTTCGAACCAGCGAAACATCATCACAACCTATGAGGAACTTCGAGAATATGGGAATTCCACGGGCGATTTCCCGTGCGGCACGGCTCAACCATGAACGCCACGAGACGAAGTTCTGCAATCGGCTCAGGCGAAGGCCATTCAGGCGAGGCGGAAGGCTTCTTGGGAAAGAAAACGGGCATGATACGAATCCAAACTAACCGAGAGGGAAACTCCGGCGGGATTCGCGACGATGAAACCGATTGTCAGAAGGGTGTCGAAACGAAAACCGCCGTCAGGCTGCCAGCCATGCGCGCAGGCAGAAAGTCGATGGGAACATGGTCACGTCCATTCCTGCCTCCGTTCGGTTCGAGTTGACTCCGCGGCGATCCGCCTGCACGTAATGGCAGCGCCACCGATTTTCATGCTGGCTTATATCCGCGCCTGCCCGAATTGACCAGTCACCCGATGCGGCGGAAAACGCGCTCGCCGACAAGTGTTGCCGTTCGGCAACGAGCCGGTCGTTGATAAAAGAAGCCGATGGCAAACGATTTTCATATCGCGCTCTACCAGCCCGACATCGCCGGCAACACCGGCGCCATACTGCGGATGGCCGCGTGCCTCGGGATTGGCGTCGACATCATCGAACCGGCCGGCTTCGACATGTCGGATCGGGCGCTGAAGCGGGCCGGCATGGATTATCTCGAGATGGCGGCGCTGACACGCCATGTCGATTGGGAGGCTTTCGAGGACTGGCGCAAGGGAGAAGGACGGCGGCTGATCCTGTTCACCACCAAGGGCGCCCTGCCCTACACGGATTTCGCCTTCCAGCCACGCGACATCCTGCTTTTCGGGCGCGAGTTGGCGGGCGCCCCGGAACACGTCCATGAAGCCGCCGATGCGCGTCTTGTCATTCCCATGCCCGGCGGCGGTCGATCCCTGAATTTGGCGCTGTCAGCCGCCATGGCGGCCGGCGAAGCGATGCGGCAAGCGGCCCAGTAGGGTCAGTCTGCCGTCGGCAAGCGCCGGATGGTGAACTCGATCACATCGCCCGGCTGTTCGCGCCAACTCTCGATTTCCGTCCAGTAGGCTTGCTTCGGCCAACGATCGAGCCATTCCCGCGCCTTGGCGCGCGCTTCCGGGCGGGGCAGCAGGAAGGTTTCGCGCAAAAACCCGTCGCGCGGCTTGACCGCCTCGGCGGCGCGCTGTTGGCGCAATCTCATCTTCAAACTGTCAAGCGGCGGTCTTGCCGGCGTGCGCACGACGGGAACTCCTTGACCAGCGATCAATAAAGTTTAGGTGTCGCTGAGGAAAAAGACGAGTTCAAAAGACAGAGTTTGGCGGCAGGGCGCGCCGCGAACGGAGCACGAATGGAGCGTCACGATCTTCCGCCCGGCCTGCCCGACGCCATCGACGAAAAGAAGGCGGCGGCGGAAGCATGGTTTCGCGAGTTGCGCGACCGCATCTGCGCAAGCCTGGAAAAATTGGAGGACGAGGCCACGGGCCCGCAGTCGTCTTGGGCAACGGGCCGCTTCGAACGCCATCAATGGCTGCGCGAGGAAGGCAGCGGCGGCGGCGGCATCATGTCGACCATGCACGGCCGCGTCTTCGAGAAAGTCGGCGTCCACACCTCGACCGTGCATGGCGAGTTCTCGCCGGAATTCCGCAAGCAGATGCCCGGCGGCGAGGAAGACCCGCGCTTCTGGGCATCGGGCATTTCGCTGATCGCACATCCATGGAACCCCAACGTTCCGACCGTGCACATGAACACGCGCATGGTCGTGACCTCGCGGCAGTGGTTCGGCGGCGGCGCCGATCTGACGCCGATGCTGGAGCGCCGGCGCAAGGAGGATGACCCGGACGCCATCGCCTTTCACAAGGCAATGCAGTTCGTCTGCGACCGGCACCGAAATATCGTCGATTACCCGAAACTCCGGAAATGGTGCGACGAATATTTCTTCCTGCCCCACCGCAACGAGGCGCGTGGCATTGGCGGAATATTCTACGACTGGCTGAAAACACCCGACGAAAAGGGCGGCTGGGACGCCGATTTCGCCTTCACGCAGGATGTCGGCCGCGCCTTCCTCATCATCTATCCACATATCGTGCGCGGCAACTTCCTCCAGAACTGGACCGATGCCGACCGCGACGAGCAATTGATCCGCCGTGGCCGCTATGTCGAATTCAACCTGCTCTACGATCGCGGCACCATCTTCGGACTGAAGACCGGCGGCAATGTCGATTCCATTCTTTCCAGCCTGCCGCCGGAAGTGAGATGGCCGTAAAACTCGCGTCGACGCTTCGCTGGAGATCGGCTTTGCCGGTTCAGAAATAATTCACCACCGCATCGATTTTCGGCTGCTCCAGGCGCGCTTTCGCCGTGGTTAAACGAAATAGTAAACGTCACGGCGCTTCCTGCGTCAAAAATGCCCAAAAAGCGGGCACATGCAGGGAAGCAGTTGATGATAAAGGCCTTTCTAAACGATCGCCGTGGCGCCTATGCCGTGATCATGGCGCTCAGCGCCATACCTCTCATGTTGGCCGTCGGTTTCGGCGTCGACTATGCGCGCTACGTGCGCGCCGGGAGCCATTTGCAGCAATTGGCCGATGGCGCATCGCTCGCCATGGCCGCCTCGCACTCGCCCGACGAAGGCGCGATGCGCAAAGTCGGCAACGATTTCATCGCCGGCAATTTCTCGGCTCGCGAGGTAGACGACGTCCATGTCGCGAGCCTGAAGGGGGATACGGAAAAGGTCGATCTCACGCTCGAAGGGACGCTGAAGACAACCTTCATGGGTCTCGCCGACATCAATACGCTCGACGTCAAGGCCTCGTCGCTGGCGATCCGTGGCGTCTCGGGCAGCGTCGAGGTAAGCCTTGTGCTCGACAATACCTGGTCGATGTCGGAGATGGCCGACAGCAGCACGACCAAGATCGCCGCCCTCAAGAAAGCCGCGACCGATCTGGTGAACGAGGTGTTCAAGAACCCGGATGCGCCGATCAAGGTCGGTCTCGTCCCATACGCCGATTACGTGAATGTCGGAACCGGCAACAAGGGCGCGTCATGGCTGAAAGTTCCGGCCGACTATTCGGTTGCGCATCAGGGATCGTGCACGACGATCACCAGCAAACGCGGCGCCTGCCTGGCATATGCGCCGCAAAAGACCTGCACCAGCAACACCGACGGGGTGATTACGACATATGAATGCGGCGGCGGCTGCACGCAATACGCCGCCGACATCCCGGTCACGCCCTACAAGAGTTGCAGCAACGATTACGTCACCAACTATCATTGGTTCGGCTGTGTCGGCTCGCGCTCCGCCGGAATGGATCCTGTTCTCGACTGATGGCGAGCCGAGCCTGCGCTACCCGGGCTATCTCGACACATCGCAGAAATGCCTGAGCCCGATCATCCCGCTGACCGACAGCAAGAACGCGTTGCTCAACGCCATCGACGGTCTCATCATCAACATCGGCAGCTACAAGCCATCGACCTATATCCCCGCCGGGGTCATGTGGGGCGTCAACCAATTGTCGCCCACGGCGCCTTTTTCGGAAGGTCTTGCCTACGATCCTCAGAATCTCAAGCCGCGCAAGGTGATGGTGCTGATGACGGACGGCTTCAACACACTGCAGTTCCGTTCATCGGATGGCCGCCATATCGGGTTCGACTCCAACAAGCAGGACGCGGAGCGGCAGCAATCCAATGCCAACGCGGCGGCCCTGTGCGCCTACGCCAAAAAGCAGAAGATCGAGATCTTTTCGGTGGCGTTCATCGTTTCCAATGCGGCCGACACGCCCGACGACAAGGCCAAGGAGGCAGAGGCAAAGACGCTTCTCCAAAACTGCGCGACGGATGCCCAGCATTATTACGATGCCACAGACTCGGCGGCTCTCGCGGCGGCGTTTTCGGGCATCGGCCAATCGCTGACGAATGTCCGGCTGGCGCGATAACGCGGCCAGCCGACATTTTGTGATCGAAGCGGCAACCAAACCGCCACAATCCGTGTTATCCTCCTGTCCTTGATCCGAGGAAAAGGAGGATATCCCATGAAGGAATTTCATTGCGGTTCGCTCGTTCCCGGCTGTGACTGGCACACAAGGGCGGATGACGAAGCGGAAGTGATGCGCCGCGCTGTCGAACATATGCGCGAGACCCATGGCGAGACGACGATTCGCGAGACCATGATTGAAGCGATTCGTTCGCGCATCGAAAAGGTCCGCGACGCGGCCTGACGCACACAATCGGCGCGCGGAATCGGATTGTCCGCTATCCCGCCTAACGGCCTTGATTTTCAAGCTTTTCCACGGCGCGCGCCAATAGCGCGTCGCGCGTCAGCGTAAATCCCGAATTGACCCATTCGGCTTCGAGCGCGGCGATCAGGTCTCCGAGTGCTTTGCCCTCGACAGCGCCCAGCGCCTTGAGATCGCTGCCCGCCATCGGAAACACAGGTTTTTCCCAGCCATCGAGAAACCCTGCCAGCCGGGAATATCCGCCTGCCTCGACGAGCGCCTTGTCGTCCTCCACAGCCTTGGCGCGGGCAGATGCCCAGGCGAGCCGAATCCGGTCTTTCGTGGCGACGACATTGCCCCGATAGAGCGTCTTGGCAAAGGCCGTTTCGGTCGTCGTCGGTTTGACCGGCTCCGCAAGCGCCCATTGCACCAGCCTCTCCGTCTCCGATTTTGCGAGCTTTAGTCGTTTGCCGAGCGCCTTCATGCGCGCCGCGTCCGGCTGCACGATCGCCTCCAGCCTGAGCAGCGGGTCCGGCGGCCAGCCCAGATCGGTCTCGGCCTTCACAAGAGGATGAATGGAGTCGATGCCCCATTTTTCGCTTTCCGGCAGCACTGCCGTCAGCACGCCCGCCTGGCGCATCCACAACAGCGCCCGTGACGGATCCGGCGCCGACAGCAGCTTTTTGAGTTCCGACCAGATACGCTCCGCCGACAGATGGGAAAGGCCACCTTTCAGCCTGGCGCAGGCCTTCAATCCCTCGGCCTCGGGCCGTCCATACCCGTACCAGGCAAAGAAGCGGAAGAAGCGCAGGATGCGCAGATAGTCCTCGCGGATACGCGCTTCGGGATCGCCGATGAAGCGCAGGGTCCGGTTTTCAATATCGGCCAGCCCGCCGATTGGATCAAGGATCGTCCCATTCGCATCGGCGTAAAGCGCGTTGATGGTGAAGTCGCGGCGCTCCGCATCGGCGCGCCAATCGCGCCCGAACCTGACACTGGCGTGGCGGCCGTCGGTCTCGATATCGGCGCGCAGTGTCGTAACCTCATAGGCCTTGCCGCCGGCGATCACCTTTACCGTGCCATGGTCGATGCCGGTCGGTACGGTCTTGAAACCCATCGCGGCGGCGCGCCGCACGGTTTCGTCGGGCAGCGTCGTCGTGGCGATATCGATGTCGGAGACGGCCTGGCCGAGCAGCGAATTGCGGATGGCGCCGCCGACGACACGCGCTTCCTCGCCGCCTTCCGCCAATGCGCCAAGCAGGCGCTGAAGCTTCGTATCGGCCAGCCACTCCGCCCGCCCGCCAAGGGTCGGCGCTTCTTTCGCCTCGCTCATGCGTAGAGCCGGTCGTAAAGCATGCGGATGATGCCCGCCGTCAGTCCCCAGATATAGCGGTCGCCATAGGGCATCGTGTAGAAGAAGCGCGTCTTGCCCTGCCACTCGCGGCTTTCATGATTGTGGTTGGCTTCATTCATGATGAAGCCGAGCGGCACCTCGAATACATCGTCGACCTCGTCGTCGTTCAGCGTCAGCGCAAAACCGGGCTTCACCACGCCCAAAACCGGCGCGACCCGAAAACCGCTGCCCGAGACATAGTCGGGCAGCCGCCCGACGACATCGATGAAGCCCCGGTCGAGGCCGATCTCCTCCTCGGTTTCGCGCAGGGCGGCATCTTCGGGCGAGGCGTCCGTCGCATCGATACTCCCTCCGGGAAAGGCGATCTGGCCGGAATGGTTGCGCAGCTTCTCGGTGCGCTTGGTCAGGATGACCGTGGCGGCATCCTCATGGTCCACCACCGGAATCAGGACCGCGGCATCGCGCAACCCCTCGCGCACGATCAGATGGCGCAGGCCGGGATTGAGGCCGTGATCGCCATAATCGTCGCTTTCTTCAGCCCGGTTGCGGCGCGCCGCGCGACGGCGAAAATCCGCTGCCGAATAGGGCTTTATCGCGGTCGTATCCATGCTCACGCGCTCAGCTTCCGCAATGTTTCGACCGGCATGATGGGAAAGACGACGCCCTTCGAGCGCACGGAAAACATCAGGCGGCCTTCGACCTCGATCTCTTCGCCGATATTGACGAGTTCGTACATCACCGGCCGCCCGACCAGCGCTTCCAGCCGGCCACGCACATGCAGGTAGGGCTTCAGCCCGTCGGTATCGTCTTCATCGACGAAACGCAGCGCATGGTCCGGCCCTGCCTCGACCACGTCGCCGACATTGGTGCGGAAAGTGATGATTTGCGCATCCCCTTGACCCGACACATTCATCTCGACGGCGACGAAGGGCGCGTCGACGACGCGGATGCCGGCCTTTTCCACCGGCGTGACAAGATAGGTCCTGCCGTCCTCGTCCTTTCTCAGGACACTGGAGAACAGTTGCACGAGCGGGGCGCGTCCGATCGGGGTGCCCATGTAGAACCAGGTTCCGTCGGCCTTGATCTCCATGTCAAGATCGCCGCAAAAGGGTGGATTCCAGCGCTCCACAGGGGGCGCGCCTTTGCCGGCGCGCGCGGCGCGCGATATGAGTGCTTCGAGACCGCCCGTATCGCGCATCTCCGCGAGCGTCCCGTTCGATTGCTGCTGGTGATCTGGCATCGTCACGAAATAGTCACTGTTGTCCCGCTTGTCAGCCATGCGGCTTGATTTAAGTTCACTTGACCGGTCGTGAAAGGGGCGAATCACCCCAAGGTCCGGCGACGACACGCCGAACGAGGGAAAAAGCGGCATGAGCATCCTTACCCCCGACAAACCGCTCGATGAAAAAGCGATGGTGGCCGAAGCCGAACGCGCCCTCGACGACATTTCAAGGGTCCGCGACGGCGTCGGCAAGGTCATCTTCGGCCAGGCGAGCGTCGTCGAACGGGCACTGGTGGCGCTGTTTGCCGGCGGCCATGCCTTGCTTGTCGGCGTGCCCGGCCTTGCCAAGACCAAGCTTGTCGAGACGCTCGGCATCGTGCTTGGCCTCGATGCCCGCCGCATCCAGTTCACGCCCGACCTGATGCCATCCGATATTCTTGGCTCGGAAGTGATGGAACAAGCTTCGTCGGGAACACGCTCGTTCCGTTTCATACAGGGGCCGATCTTCGCGCAATTGCTGATGGCCGACGAGATCAACCGCGCTTCGCCGCGCACACAGTCCGCCCTGCTGCAGGCCATGCAGGAATACCACGTCACGGTCGCCGGCGCCCGCTACGATCTGCCCTCGCCGTTCCACGTGCTGGCCACGCAAAACCCGCTCGAGCAGGAAGGCACCTACCCGCTGCCCGAGGCGCAGCTCGACCGCTTTCTCATGCAGATCGACATTCTCTATCCGGAACTGGAGGCGGAACGGCGCATCCTGCTGGAAACCACGGGTATCGACGAAGCCCGGGCGGAAAATGTGCTCTCCCCGGAACGTTTGAAGGAAATTCAAACGCTTGTCCGCCGCATGCCGGTGCCCGAAAGCGTCGTCGAGGCGATCCTCGATCTCGTGCGCTCGGCCCGTCCCGGTCAGGGCAACGCAGATACCGACAAGCACGTCGCATGGGGCCCCGGTCCTCGCGCCAGCCAGGCCTTGACGCTGTGCGCCCGCGCCCGCGCCCTTTACGACGGGCGCCTCGCGCCTTCGATCGACGATGTCCGCGCCCTCGCCGAGCCCGTCTTGCAGCACCGCATGGCGTTGACCTTCGCGGCGCGCGCCGAAGGCATGAACGTGCGAGACGTGGTGGCGCGGCTGGCGAAAGAGGTGTGATGGCGCGCATCGGCGAGGCAACCGCACCTGTCCTCACCAGCGACGCCCTTGCCCGCGGTCGTTCCCGCGCCGCGCTGGCGCCCGATCTTCTGGTTGAGGCGCACCGCGTCGTCAACACGGTGATCGCCGGCTGGCACGGGCGCCGCAGACGCGGCATCGGCGAGAATTTCTGGCAGTTTCGTCCTTACGTCGAGGGCGACGCCATGTCCCGCATCGACTGGCGCCGTTCGGCGCGCGACGACCATACCTATATCCGCGACCGCGAGTGGGAGGCCGCGCACACCGTCTGGCTGTGGGCCGACACCTCCGCTTCGATGCTGTATAAATCCGCCAATGCCCGGGTTTCCAAGGAATCGCGCGCGCTGGTGCTGACCCTGGCGCTGGCCGAACTCCTGTCGCGCAGCGGCGAGCGCATCGCCTGGCCCGGCCTCACCGATCCGTTCACCGCGCGAAACGGCGCCGAAAGGCTGGCCTCGCATCTCGCCCACCCGTCGAAACGTCCCGCGCGGCCTGATTTCAGCGGCGTCAGGCGTTTCTCCGACATCGTGCTGGTCAGCGATTTTCTCGATCCCGTCGAAGAGACGCTAGCCTGGCTCGACGGTCTCGCCCGCCGGGGCGCGCGCGCCCATCTCGTCGAGATCACTGACCCCGCCGAGGAGAGCTTTCCCTATTCGGGAAGGACGGAGTTCCGCGATCCCGAATCCGGCGAAAAGCTCACCGCCGGCCGCGCCGAAATGTTGCGCGAGGATTATGCGAGGCTTTACACGGCCCGCCGCGAGGAACTGTCGCGCTGGGCGACGCGGCTTGGCTGGAGCTACACCGTCAACCACACCGACAGGCCCGCTTCGGATGCGCTGGTACGCGTTCATCTGGCGCTGACGACGGATGCCGGCCTCGCCGGGCGGGCGCACGCATGACTTGGCTGGCGCTTTCCTTCGGGTCGCCGCTGGTGCTTCTGGGACTGGCGGCTCTGCCGGCGATCTGGTGGCTCCTGCGATTGACGCCGCCGAAGCCGCAGGACGAGCTTTTTCCGCCGTTGCGCATCCTGGCGCGCGTGCTGAAGCGAGAGGAAACGCCGCAGCGCAGCCCGTGGTGGCTGACCCTTCTGCGCCTGCTGATGGCGGCGCTGGTGATCCTCGCCCTGGCCGAACCGGTCTTCAATCCGCGTGAGGCGCTGCCTTCCAAGGCGAGCGCGCTGGCGGTCGTGGTCGACAATGGCTGGGCCTCGGCGCCCGATTGGGCCAAGCGCGTCGCCACGGCCGGACGCCTGATCGCCGACGCCGGCGACAAGAACGAACCGGTCATCCTCGCCTTCACGGCCGAGAAACCCAATGTCGAGATCGGACCGTTCGACGCCAAGGCGGCGAGTGACAGGCTGCGCGCCGCCAGGCCGCGCCCCGTTCCCGTCGACCGCGCTTCCGTTTATGGCCGCGTCGCCGAGGCGCTCCAGCGTTTTCCCGGCGCGCGGTTGGCAATCCTTTCCGACGGGCTGGCCACCAAGGGCGACGATGCCGCCTTCAAGGCGATACTCGGCGAAAAGGAAAGCGGCGTGATATGGGCCGCGCCCGACCGCTTGTCGGCGCTCGGATTGACCGGGGCGGACAACCAGCCCGATTCCTTCGCCATCACCGCCGTTCGGGCCCCGACCGACGCGGCGACGCGCCAGGTCACCGTGGGCGCCTTCGACACCAAGGGCCGCCGCATCGCCGACGCGACGCTGAACTTTCCCGCCGGCAAGACCACGGCGACCGGAAAAGTTCCCGTCCCCTTCGAGTTGCGCAACGACTTTGCCTCCATCGCCATCGACGGCCAGCGGCAGGCCGGCGCCGTACGCGTGCTGGACGACAGTTCCAAGCGCCGCCGCGTCGGTCTTATCTCGCAGGCCGACGCCAACGAGGAAGCCCAGCCGCTTCTCTCGCCCCTCTACTACATCAGCCGCGCGCTTCGCCCCTTCGCTGATCTGATCGAGCCGAAAGACCAGGATCTGGCCAAGGCCATACCGGAATTGATCGAGCAAAAGCCGGCGATGATCATCATGGCCGATATCGGCACCTTGCCGCCGACCGCCCGCCGGGCGCTCATCGATTGGCTGGACAGGGGCGGCACGCTCGTTCGCTTCGCCGGGCCGAGGCTGGCCGCGGCGACCACGAACGACGAGGAACTCCTCCCCGTTCGCCTCCGTCTCGGCGAGCGCTCTCTTGGCGGCGCGCTTTCCTGGACCAAGCCGCAGCCGGTAGCGAAATTTCCGGCGATCGGGCCGTTTTCCGATTTGGCCGCGCCGCAGGACGTAACCGTCAACCGCCAGGTTCTCGCCGAACCGACACCCGATCTCGTCGACCGAACCTGGGCCAGCCTGGCCGACGGAACGCCGCTGGTCACCGGCGCGAAACGCGGCAAGGGAACGCTGGTTCTTTTTCATGTGACGCCGGAGGCGACATGGTCGAACCTTCCGATCTCCGGCAGTTTTGTCGAGATGCTTCGCCGCATCGCCCAACTCTCGCGCAACCAGGGACAAATCGCGTCCGTCGGCGATACGGCCAAGGCCGCGCTGGCGCCGTACCGCATGATCGCGGCGGACGGCATGCTGGCGCCCCCGCCCCCGGATGCCCGGCCGTTGATCGGAGGCAATGGCTCAGCGCCTGTCACGGTCGAAAACCCGCCCGGCCTCTATGGTGGCGAAGATGGCGTGGTCGCGCATAATCTGCTTGCCGCCGATACGGTTCTGGAGCCGCTGAAAAGGCCTCGAACCGACATCCCCACCACGCAGATCGCCTATGCGCTCGACCAGACCCATGCGCTGAAGGGCGCGTTCCTGGCAGCCGCGCTTTTGCTGATGGCGCTCGACACGCTGGCGGTGCTCTTGATGGGCGGTCTTTTCACCCGTCGCGCTCGCAAGCGCGGAGCGGTCCCGGTGTCCGCATCGCTGGCGGCGCTGGTGATCGCGGGCTCCCTGCTCGCCGGGTTCGCCGGCCACGCCCTTGCCGACGACAGCAAGCCCGGCGACCAGGCGGCGATCGACGCCGTCGCCAAGACCCGCATCGCCTATGTCATCACCGGCGACAGCGCCATCGACGACATCAGCCGCGCCGGCATCCTCGGGCTGTCGCGATTCCTCATCGAAAAGACGGCGCTCGAACCCGGCGAACCGGCGGGCGTCAATATCGCCAAGGACGAACTGTCCTTCTATCCGCTGATCTACTGGCCGATCGACGCTTCCGCGCCGATGCCTTCGGAAGACGCCATCGCCCGCGTCGACGCCTACATGAAACAGGGCGGCACGGTGCTATTCGACACGCGCGACCAGTTCACCAACGGCCTCGACGGCGGCTCCGTCAGCCCCGCCACCGAAAGGCTGCGCGATATCCTTTCCAATCTGAACGTACCGCCGCTGGAGCCGGTGCCGCCGGATCACGTGCTCACCAAATCCTTCTATATCCTGCCGGAATTTCCCGGCCGTTTCGATGGCGGGCCGCTCTGGGTGGAAGCTTCGGCCGAAGCCAGGAGCCGCGCCGACCGTCCGGTGCGCACGGGCGACGGGGTTTCGCCCATTCTCATCACCGGCAATGATTTCGCCGGCGCCTGGGCGATCGACGCCAATGGCGAGCCGCTGCTGCCCACCGTGCCCGACGATCCCATGCAGCGCGTCTACGCCTACCGCGCCGGCGTCAACATCATGATGTACATGCTGACCGGCAACTACAAATCCGACCAGGTGCATGTGCCCGTCCTGCTTGAAAGGCTCGGGCAATGAATTGGTCCGTCAGCTTCGAACCACTGATTTCCTGGCCGTGGATCGCCGCTGTTCTGGTCCCGCTTTTCATTCTAGCCGCGATTGGCCTTGTTCTGCGCCAGCGCGGCGCCTGGCTGCGCGGGCTGGCCTTCGTCGCGCTGGCGCTCGCCCTTTTGAACCCGGTGCTGCTCGACGAGTTACGCGATCCCTTGAAAAGCGTCGTCGCGCTCATCGTTGACAAGAGCCAGAGCCAGGACATCGGCGACCGCGCCAAAATGACCGATGAAGCCGTCGAGGAACTGAAGGCGCGGCTGGCCCGCTTCAAGCAGTTCGACGTGCGCGTGGTCGATGCCGGGCGCTCTCCGAAGGCCGACGAGCGCGCCGAGACGAAACTGTTCGCCGCCCTCGACGGCGTCTTCCGCGACGTGCCGCCCTCGCGCATCGGCGGCGCCATCATGATTACGGACGGCCAGGTCCACGATGTCCCCGCCAAGGCGGGATCGTTCCCCGCCCCTCTTCATGCGTTGATCACCGGCAAGCCGGATGAGCGCGACCGGCGTATCTATTTCGAGCACGCGCCGCGCTTCGGCATCGTCGGCAAGGAGCTTCCCCTGACCTACCGCGTCACCGACACCGCCCGGGGAACCGGCGAGGTCAACGTCCGCGTTTCGGTGAATGGCGAGCCGGTTTCCTTCGACCAGGCGAGGATCGGCGAGGACACGCCCTTGTCGATCAAGGTTCCGAACGCCGGCCGCAACATCGTTGAACTGTCGGTGGACCCTGTTGCGGGCGAGATCTCCAAAACCAACAACCATACCATCGCGCTCGTCGATGGAATCCGCGAGAATTTGCGTGTCCTTCTGGTGTCCGGCGAACCGCATGCCGGCGAACGCACCTGGCGCAACCTCCTGAAATCCGACGCCTCGGTCGATCTCGTCCACTTTACCATTTTGCGCCCGCCGGAAAAACAGGACGGCACGCCCATCAATGAATTGTCGCTGATCGCCTTCCCGACGCGCGAATTGTTCGTTGAGAAGATCAACGATTTCGACCTGATCATTTTCGACCGCTACCAGCACCGCGACGTACTGCCGGTGCTCTATTACGACTATATCTCCGAATATGTCGAAAATGGCGGCGCCCTGCTGATCGCCGCCGGGCCCGAATATGCCGGCGAGAACTCCATCGCCAGGACGCCGCTGATTTCGGCGCTGCCGGCGCTGCCGACCGGCGATGTCATCGAAAAGGCCTTTTATCCCCGACTGACGGAGACCGGCAAACGCCATCCCGTTACCCGTGGCCTCGAAGGATCGGGATCCGAGCCGCCGCATTGGGGCCGCTGGTTCCGCGATATCGGCGTCGACCGGCCGCAGGGCGAAGTGGTCATGAAGGGCCCCGACAACCGGCCGCTTCTGATCCTGAACCGCAAGGGCAAGGGCCGCGTCGGCATGCTGCTCTCCGATCAGGGATGGCTGTGGTCGCGGGGCTATGAGGGCGGCGGCCCCGACGTCGCGCTCTACCGCCGCCTTGCCCACTGGTTAATGAAGGAACCGGAACTGGAGGAAGAGCGTCTCACGGCCCAAGGCGCCGGCATGACCCTCGACATACGCCGCCAGACCATGAGCGACGATCCGGGCGATGCGCGCGTCATCACGCCGACGGGCAAGACGCTCACCGTCAAGCTGTCCAAATCCGAACCCGGAGTCTTCACCGGCACCGTCGACACCAACGAGATCGGCCTCTATCAGATTGGCAATGGCGATCTGACGGCGCTCGCCCATGTCGGGCCGGTCAACGCGCCGGAATTCGCCGATCCGGTCTCCACCACCGAAAAGATCGCCCCCTTCGCCGAAGCGACCGGCGGCAGCGTCAGGCGCCTGGCCGATGCATCCGGCGCAATTCACCTGCCCGGCATCGTTCCGGTCAGAAGCGCCGGCGACGCCTCCGGACGCGACTGGATCGGGCTGAAGACCACCGACGACAGCGTCTTGAAGGCCGTCGACCGCGTTCCGCTGTTCGGCGGCTTCCTCGGTCTTTCCCTGTTGCTGCTTACGATGGGCGCGATGTGGTACCGCGAAGGCCGGTAGGACGGCCGACCGTCCGTCTCAATGGAGGGACAAGGCCTACCCCGTTGCCCGCGACCGGTCCTCGTGGTCGACCATTCCGGTAAGCGCCGCCACGGCGCCCGGTTTGAGCTCGAAGGCGAGAACGCGATTGAGATCGACGGGGCTCGGCATGGAGACCTGTCCACGAGGCACCCTTTTGAAGCCGAGTGGCCCGTAATAGGGTTCGTCGCCAACCAGAAGCACAACGCCGGCCTTGGCCTTTCCCGCCGCCTCCAGCGCCAGCGCAACGAGATGGCGTCCGATACCGATATTTTTCCATTGCGGCCGTACCGCCAGCGGCCCGAGCAGCAGCGCCCTGCCCTTTCCCGCCGCGACGCGGGTCAGGCGCACCGACGCGATGACCGTATCGCCATCGAGCGCAACGAAGGACAGCGCGCGCTCGTGCGGGCCGCCTTCGCGAATGCGGTAGGCTGCGCGCGCATAGCGGCCCGGGCCAAAGGCCTCTTCGTTGATCTCTGTGATTTGCGGGTCGTGGGCCGGCTGTTCCGGCAAATAGGCAAAGTCCGTAAGCTTCATGGTCGCTGAATTCCGGTTCGAGACGAATGGTCGGGAGCGCTCGCGTGGCAAGGCGGGTAGGCGCGGATCAGGCGCGGGCTCGTCGTCGCTCGAAATGGATGGTGGCCAAGGCACTTCCTCCGGATAAATTCCGCTAGACGATTTTGCCGCGCCGCGCAATCGCGATTTCATGGAATGGACGCCGCAAGCCCGCGTAGACGAACTGTTCAGCGCGCGAGGGTTGGGCTTTTGGCGGCATCGGCCTAAATCCGGGTAAAGCGGAAAGGATACGCATCATGGGAATGCTGGTCGACGGCGTCTGGAAAGACAAATGGTACGATACGAAATCGACAGGCGGGCGCTTCGAGCGATCGGAAGCGCCATGGCGCGATTTCGTCACGGCGGATGGCGCGCCGGCGCCGGGGCGCACACGCGGCTTCAAGGCCGAGCCTGGCCGCTATCATCTCTATGTCTCGCTTGCCTGTCCGTGGGCGCATCGCACGCTGATTTTCCGCGCCCTGAAAAAGCTCGAGGACGTCATCTCGGTCTCTGTCGTTGATTATTTCATGGGCGAGAACGGCTGGACCTTCAAGACCGGGCACGGCGCCACCGGCGACACGCTCTATGGCCTGGACTATCTGCATCAGATCTACACCCTCGCGGAGCCGAATTACTCGGGACGAGTGACCGTGCCGGTGCTCTGGGACAAGCAGGAGAAAACCATCGTCTCCAACGAATCCTCGGAGATCATCCGCATGCTGAATTCGGCCTTCGACGAATGGGGCGACGCCTCGCTGGATTTCTACCCGGTCGACTTGCGCAAGGAAATCGACGACATCAACGCGCTCGTCTATCCGGCGATCAACAATGGCGTCTATCGCGCCGGCTTCGCCACCAGCCAGGACGCCTATGAGGAAGCGTTCGAGCAATTGTTCGCCGCACTGGAGACCGTCGAAGAGCGGCTGTCACGCCACCGCTATCTCGTCGGCGAACGCCTGACCGAAGCGGATTGGCGGCTGTTCACGACGCTGGTGCGTTTCGATCCCGTCTATGTCGGCCACTTCAAGTGCAATCTCCACCGCATCGCCGACTACCCGAACCTTTCGAATTACCTGCGCGACCTCTACCAGACCCCCGGCGTCGCGGAGACGGTGGATCTGTTCCACATCAAGCATCATTATTACGAAAGCCATCCGACGGTGAACCCGACGCGCATCGTGCCCAAGGGCCCCGAACTGGACTACGAAGCGCAACACGACCGCGATCGTTTCAAGAAGGCGGCCTGAGAAAAAAATGCCGGCGCAAGGAAGAAATGCACGCAATTTCAGTAGCTTCGCCGGTATCGATGAATCGTTTTGCCAGCAGCGTCCGGGGCATGTCTTGCGTTTTTTCTTGCGCCGGATGCCGGCCTTGAGTAAAGAAAGCGCATGAACTTGCGCCGCCACATGCCTGTCTCCCCGTCCGCCGCTTTCGCGACGGCGACGGTGCGCGCGCTCTCCTCCACGCTGCTTCTTCTCGGCCTTATCGGCGACCGCCGGGCTCGGTGAACAGGAGCACCCGGCGGTCGATACGACGCCGACGCTCCTTCACATTTCCGATCCAGACCAGTGATAAGGCGACGCTACGGGCAGGAACCCGGCGCGCCGGAGGAAGAAGATGAACCAGCACGAAAACATCGCCGCCGCCAAGGGCATGCCGGGCGCGGCCCGTAAATACCAGCCCTACCCCGCTGTCGGCCTCACCGATCGCACATGGCCATCCAGGAGCATCGAGAAAGCGCCGATCTGGTGCTCCGTCGATCTGCGCGACGGCAACCAGGCGCTCGTCGATCCAATGGGCCACGACCGCAAGGCGCGCATGTTCCGGCTCCTGCTCGACATGGGCTTCAAGGAGATCGAGATCGGCTTCCCGTCCGCCTCGCAGACCGATTTCGATTTTGCCCGCTGGGCGATCGAGGAAGGCGGAACGCCAGAGGACGTGTCCCTCCAGGTGCTGGTGCAGTGCCGGCCGGAGCTCATCCAGCGCACCTTCGAATCGCTCAAGGGAGCGAGACGGCCCATCGTGCATTTCTATAATTCGACCAGCGAGTTGCAGCGGCGCGTTGTATTCGAGAAAGACGTCGCCGGCATCAAGGCGATCGCAACCGACGCCGCGAAAATGATCACCGAGATGGCGGCGAAGGCGGGTGGCGGTTACCGGTTCGAGTACTCACCGGAAAGCTTCACCGGCACCGAGCTCGAAGTGGCGCTCGAAATCTGCAACGCGGTCACCGAAATCGTCAGGCCGACGCCGGACAACAAACTGATCATCAATTTGCCCTCCACCGTCGAGATGTCGACGCCCAACATCTATGCCGACCGCATCGAATGGATGTGCCGCAATCTGGATAATCGCGAGAATCTCATTGTCTCGCTGCACCCCCACAACGATCGAGGCACCGGCGTTGCGGCAACGGAACTGGCGCTGATGGCCGGCGCCGACCGCGTCGAGGGAACGCTCTTCGGCAATGGCGAACGCACCGGCAATGTCGATATCGTCACGCTGGCGCTCAACATGTTCACGCAAGGGGTGGATCCGGAACTGGATTGCTCGGACATCCAGCGCATGAAGGACGTCTACGAATACTCCAACCAGTTGATGATTCCCGAGCGTCACCCCTATGTCGGCGAACTGGTCTATACGGCCTTTTCCGGCTCGCATCAGGACGCCATCAACAAGGGCATGAAGGCGGCGCAAAAGGCCAACAGCGCGATCTGGGAAGTGCCTTATCTCCCCATCGACCCGAAGGATGTCGGTCGCAGTTACGAGGCGATCATCCGCATCAACTCGCAATCCGGCAAGGGCGGCATCGCCTATATCCTGCAGGCGGACTATGGCCTGAACCTGCCGCGCGGCCTGCAGGTCGAGTTCCGCGAGGACATCCAGGCGATCACCGACGAGGAAGGCAAGGAGGTTCCCTCGAAACGCATCTACGAGCGCTTTCTGGAAACCTATGTCGACCAACCGGGCGCGCGTCTAAAATTCGTCGACCACCGCACCTTCCCCGACACCGAAATAAAGGGGCGGCGCATCGTCGAGGCGACGATCCTTGATGGCGGCGAGGAAGTGACGATCACGGGCAACGGTACCGGACCGATCGACGGTTTCGTGGATGCGCTGTCGCGCCATATCGGCGTCGAGCTTTCGGTCATCGACTATTCGGAACATTCCATGCAGCGCGGTTCCAACGCGGCGGCGATTTCCTATATGGATATCGAGCACCCGGGCGGCCGCATTTTCGGCGCCGGGATCAATACCAATATCGTCGGGGCTTCGCTTGAGGCGGTGGTGTCGGCGGCAAATCGCATCCTCTCCAGATCGGCCTGACGGAACCGGTCCCTTCTGCCCGATATTGGGGAGAAGGGACCGTGAACATGATGCAAACACTTTCGGGCTATGTTAATGAAGCGTTAACAACCCGTTGCGGAGTTTGCTCCAATGGCCGATGCAGAAGCCAACGTCACACCGATCGATCAGGGGCGAAAGCTTTCCGACGCTATCCGCGAGGTAAAGAACGCCGCCGCCGACCGCAACGACGTGGTCGTGGAGATGCGCGAGGCCGGCCGCATGCGGCTGGAATTGCTGGCCCAGGAATTGCAGCCGGTCTTCGCCGGCGTTCCGGCTGACAATGACTGGTTCGACTTCGCCATCTCATCCGGAATACAGCCACGGCTCTGGATCGACGCGATCAGCCATGTAGCGCTCGGACGCGACCGGCGAACCTACCGTTTCCTGGCCGATACAAGGCTAGGGCGTACGGTGCTGGCGGAATCCACCGACATCAAGCCGGTCGCCGACCAGGTGACCCGCTACATCGCCGAACGCATGGTCGAGCGCCAGCGCTTGGTCGAGGGCACGGTCGAACCGGTAGCGCGATTGGCGGCGTTGGCAAAACCCGGCAGTGCCGCCCGCCCCCGTCGCGGCTGGCGTGCCTTCCTGCACGGACTGTTCCTGGTGGTCGCGGGCGTTCTGGTGGGTCTGGCCTTTGGCGTCGCGCTTCTGTGGGACCGGCTGCCGGCGCTCGGGATCCATTTCTGATCGCGTTCAGGCGCGCAGCAAAACCTTCTCGCGCCCGTGCGGAGAGAGAAATTGCGACGAAATTTCACCGACGGTGGAGGTCGGTCCGGTAACCCCGCGTCGCGTGAGGTGAACCGACCAGTCTTTTCCGGCGCGCTCGATGTCGATCAGATTGTACTGCGCCAACGGCCGCCGCGAGCCGAAGGCTTCGCCTGCCGCCGCCACGCCGACAACCGGAATTTCATGATCCGGCCCCGGAATATGATGCAGGGTCGGCTCATGCGTATGGCCATGCAGGACAAGCTCGGCGCCGTGCTCCCGAACCGTGCGCTGAAACAGGGATATGCCGAAGAGGCGCTTGTGCGCCGCTGCGGAGCCTCGCACGGGCGGATGATGGATCATGACCACGCGGAAAAGACCTTTGCGGCCCGCCTGCTCGAGCAGCGAACCGAGCCTCGCCGCCTGAGCCGCGCGGAAATAGCCCGTCGCCATGAAAGGCGCGCTTGCCCGCGCCGACGAAGCGCCAATGATGGCGATGTCGTCGCGCACGCGCTTATATGGGAAATGGCGGCGGAAATCTTTCATCTGCGGCTGGCCGTCGCCGATCATCCAGGGGCTCCAGGCGCGGCACGCCTTGTCCAGGGCCCCCGGCACATAGGCGTCGTGGTTTCCCGGAATGACGGAAACGTCGTGCGGCGAGCCCATGAGCTCAAGCCACGCCCTCGCCATCTCGATCTCGCGGTCCATCGCCAGATTCACCAGATCGCCGGTAATCGCCACATGATCGGGACCGGCCGCCTTCATGTCGGCTACGATGGCGTCGAGAATGGAATCCCGCATATGGCGACGGCGGTTTCGCTGCCAGTTGACGTAACCGGTGATGCGCTTGGATGCGAGGGCGCGGTAGCCTACATCGGGCAAGGGGCCAAGATGGACGTCGGAGAGATGCGCAAGCCGGAACATCACAAATCTTTACGCCGTGCATGGACGACATGCCAGCGTTTTGCCGTTTGCCGGCCCTCATGAGCGCTGACCCCTTTCGGCAAAAAGGCTGGCCGGGCTGGAGGGCGAGACTTTTTCATTGCTACTTTCTCCTCGCTAGGCCGATGACGCTCGGCGTGCGCGCCATCGTCCATGACAGTAACGGCGGGCGAGTCTTTCTGATCCGTCACACTTACGTGCCCGGCTGGCATTTACCCGGCGGCGGCGTCGAAAAGGGCGAAACGGCGGTGCAGGCGCTGACGCGAGAACTGGACGAGGAAGGCAACATCGAACTGCTGTCCCCGCCTCGCCTCCTGTCGTTTCACTTCAACCGCCATGCAAGTCCGCGCGATCACGTCGCCGTTTTCATGATCGATGACTTTTGCCAGACCAGCACCAAACGGCCGGACCGGGAGATAGCGGAATCGGGATTTTTCGCGCTCGACGCTCTTCCTGAACTCACGACTCCGGGCACGCGCCGCCGCCTGGCTGAAGCGTTCGGCGCTGTGGCCGTGTCGGAATATTGGTGAGCAGCTCTCGCGCTGGTGAAACCGTTCCAGAGCAACCAGTTGCATCAAATTCGGCAGCGCAGGCCGCCGCAATCAGACACGGAATATTACGTACTGATAGATGTATTGAATCGCATGGGGTTGTCCCGGCCTTTCCTTACTGATGTGGTTGATATGGAAATGGCCTAAAGGCTTCGGTTGTTTACTTTATCTGGAGCTGGCCAACGACTTTCGGCGCTTGGACTTGCTTCGGACGGGACGACGAATTACCCCATTTGAGGGACCGTGAGAGGGAATTCCACGGAAATTGAGAAAACTGGCGACCAGCAAAGGGATTGGTTAACCTAGTTTGTCCATAATTTTAGATGACTCGGCCATGAACGGCGGGCGCATGGGCGCTCGGCCATTTCCGTCAGCGATCAAGTCAGCGCTGGCGGCAAGGACTCATGGCCGGCCTGTGAAGAGTGGACGTGTAAAGAGTAAAAGACGATTGGTTGGCATGGCGTTAGCAAACGACACATTCTGGGACGGACCTTCGAGGGACGCATTTCGTTTGCCCTCGATTGGGCTCAACAAGATAGTTTCGGGAGCAGCGATCCTCGCGGTCGGAGTATTGATTGCGGGCTGGTCCCTGACCGCGATCGGGACTATCCACAACGTTCAGAACTCGATCTCTGCCGATCCGGGGCTTATTCCCGAAGGAGCTTTAGGCTCCGGTGCGGTTGCCCTGCTGCACTCGGCCCGGCCAAGCACTGCGCAAAGCCAGTGGTGGGAACAGCCGCTGGAAACCAAAACCCACCATGAGAAATACGCAAGCTTGAATGTGCAACGCGAGCCGATCAAATCGGTTCCCCGGGAAAAGCAAATTTCCCAAACTACCGTTCAACAGGACAAGGCGATGCGCCTGACGGCGCAGGCAGGAGAGTTGGAAGCCACACCATCCTCCGGTTCCTTTCCTGTGAAGGAGCGCTTCGGAGAAGCAAACTCCGACACCACCCCGCTGGCTAATCGCCGAGGGTTGACGTTCGTTCGCTCCCGCCTGGCCGCGGCGGCAACGGTAAAATCATCCCGCCTGGCTTTTGCCAACGCAGAGGCGCTGTCTGATGAACGGGCCGCCGCCTTCACCCAGTCAAAGCCGACAGCCGCGCCATCGAAATCGGTTGCTCTCGCTTCTGCTCAACCGGACGATGCTCGCTTTGCGAGAACCGTTGCGGAGGCCGTATCCGCGCTCGAAAGAAATGCGCCGGCGGCAGAGCGTTTCGGATCGGCGGCCAAGGAAAATGAAGAACCTTCGCGGCTCGCGCTTGCGGTTGTCAAATCGGCGCTGACGGGAGAAACTGGAATCCCGCTTCCCAGCGCGCCGCCTTTGAGAGCCGCCGCGCCCGCCTCGGAAGACTCGTCCGACATCATCGCTTCCCAAACCAATGATCCTTTCGCGGACAGCGTCCCCCAAAGCGTTCCGTTGCCTACTCGCAGACCGGATTGGGACGCGGTCATGCCCCCGGCAAAGCCGGCTCCGGTTGCACCGCCCGCGCGTATCGCCGTCGCCCCCGCTCCACGGACCGCCGTCCCGCAATCCACGCGCACCACCAGAGGAATGCTGGCCTATGCGGCGCCGGACGATTCTGATGAAGGGGGCCCGATGACGGGCCTCGGCGGACTTTTCCATCACAAGTCGAGTGTGCCCACTCCGCCCAGCGGCGTTGCCGTCTACGACATCAAGGCCGCAACGGTCTATATGCCGAATGGCGAGCGGCTGGAGGCCCATTCAGGGCTTGGGCACATGGTCGACAAACCCCGTTACGCCGATGAAAAAGGCCGCGGACCGACACCACCCAACACTTATAACCTTGTGCTGCGCGAACGCCGTTTCCACGGCGTCGAGGCGATCCGGTTGCTGCCGGTGGATGGCAAGAAAAAATATGGCCGCGATGGCCTTCTGGCTCACACCTACATGCTGCGCGGCGGATTGGCCCAGTCGAATGGCTGCGTCGTCTTCAAGGATTATCAGCGCTTCCTGAAAGCCTTCAAGCGCGGCAGGATTACGCGCATGGTGGTCGTGCCGGACATGTCGCATGCATCCACTCGGATAGCTTCGGCCGCGCGCGGCGCTTAGGATCGGAACGCCGTCATTTGATCCATCGCGCTATCGTGCGAGCGATCGGCGGCCCAAGAAGCAGTACGAAGAAGAAGCGTACCATCTGCAGCGCCATGACCAGCGGCAGATCGACCTTGCCGCTGGCCGATGCGATGATCGCGATGGAATCCATGCCGCCTGGACTGGTGGCCAGATAGGCCGACAGCAAGTCAAGTCCAAGGACATGGCTGAGAATTAAGGCCAGCCCGCAGCAGAAGATGATCAACGTGACGATCGAGGCGATCACCTGCGGTAGCGCGCGTGCCGCGTGCATCACCAGCTTGCGCGTAAATCCAAGCCCGATCGACCAGCCGATCAGCGCATAGCTCACTACAAGCAACCATTCGGGCATTTGGAAACTGGCGATGCCCAGCAAATGCAGGACCGTCCCGATGAGCATCGGGACCAGCATCGCGCCTGCGGGAATTTTCAGGAAAACGCCGAGCGGAACGCCCAAAGCCACGAGTGCGACGGTTTCGGCAAATCCAATCTGGTCGATTGCCGGAAACCAGACCATGACCGGCGCAGAGGCATCCGACATGTCGACGAAGAAACGCGCCACGATCGCTGCCGTCACCGCCACGAAGATGACCCGCAAATACTGCATGAAAGCAACGAGCCGAGCATCCGCACCAAATGCCTCGGCCATCAGCACCATGGCGGTGGCGCCCCCCGGCGAGGAGCCCCAGACGGCAGTCGTCCCGGGTAAAACGTGCCAACGGCTGATCAAATAGCCCAACAGGCTGGACGCGGCGAGAACCGTCAGGACGATTGACACGAACAAGGGCCAGTCGGCCCAAAAGGTAACGAGGATTTCACGCGTCAGCGCACTCGCGATAAGGACGCCGACCACACCTTGCGCGGCTCTATAGGGAACGATCGGCACCCTTACGATCGCGTTATTGACTCCCGCCGAGATGCCGCCGGCCAGCGGCCCCAGAAAGAGCGCCGCCGGGATGCCAACGAAAAACAGCGCCACACCGACGATCGCCGACACCGCAAAAATGACGCCCCATTGCTGGGGCGCCGGCCAGTGGGCAAGGCGCTCGGGCTCGGTTCCTTCGGAAGTTTCAGACATCTGGCGGGATTCTCACCTGCCAAAGTGTGGAGCACAGGGCTGGACATTTCAATGAGGCGGCTCCCATGGACGCGGCGCTTCGATTGTTTGCGAAGTACCGGTCCACCCTGGTTGCCGGACCAAGGTGGCATAGATATTTTATCGTTCAGCGTCTATCCGGCATTGGCCGCTTTATGCTTTTGCTGGCGCGCTTATCCATCGTCATGCTCGGCATCCGAGCGAAAGCCCGACAAGAAACGATCCAAGACAGTTGAAACCAGCACCGAAAATACCCACGGACGGCTTGGAGGCGCCGCGGCGCTATTGGGCATGGGCGACGATCATCGTCGGCATCACGCTCGCCGTGCTCGATGGGACCATCGCCAATGTGGCTCTGCCGACCATAGCCGCCGACTTTAATGCCAGCCCGTCCGTCTCCATCTGGATCGTCAACGGTTACCAGTTGGCGATCGTGATCACGCTGCTTCCATTCGCCTCCCTCGGCGAGATTTACGGCTACAAGCGTGTCTATATCGCCGGCGTTTCGCTCTTTACCCTGGCATCCTTCGCTTGCGCACTTTCCGGCTCGCTCGGCGCGCTGACCATTTCACGCGTCATTCAGGGTGTCGGTGCGGCCGGCCTCATGAGCGTCAACGCGGCTTTGCTGCGTTATATCGTTCCCAAGGAGAATCTCGGCACCGCCATCGGCCTGAACGCCCTCGTTGTCGGTGCCAGTTCAACGGTGGGGCCAACGCTTGCCGGGGCGATGCTGTCGGTTTTGAGCTGGCCGTGGCTGTTCGTCATCAATCTGCCGCTTGGCATCATCTCCGTAGCAATGGGATGGCGAAGTCTCCCCGATAGCGATCTTGCTGACCGCGGTTTCGATTTCAAAAGCGCGATACTGAGCGCAGCGTCGCTGGGCCTCGTCGTGACGACGATCGACAGCATTGGCCACGGCCTGTCCCCCATGCTGATCGGCGTCCAGGCCGCCGGATGCGTAATCGCTTCAATCCTCCTTGTCCGCCGCGAATTGCGGGTGCGGGAACCCATGCTGCCGCTCGACCTGTTGAAGATCCCGGTCTTCGCACTGTCGATCGGCACGTCGATCGCCTCTTTCGCGGCCCAGATCCTGGCCTTTGTATCGCTTCCCTTCAGTTTCCAGACGATCTTCGGGTTCCCGCCAGCGGAAGTCGGCCTCCTGATCGCCCCATGGCCGCTCGCCGTCGCGGTGATGGCGCCGATTTCAGGCAAATTGTCCAACCGTTATTCTCCCGCACTTCTGGGTGGCGGCGGCCTTATTCTACTGGCTTTGGGGCTCCTGCTCCTGGCCCTTCTGCCCGCCCATCCCTCCGTCATCGACATCACCTGGCGCATGACATTGTGCGGCATCGGCTTCGGTCTGTTCCAATCACCCAACAACCGCACGATGATCCTCTCGGCGCCCCGCGCGCGCAGCGGCGCGGCAAGCGGCATGCTCAGCACAGCCAGATTGACCGGTCAGACCATCGGCGCGGCGCTCGTCGCTCTGCTGCTGGAACGTTTCGGCATCAACGGCGCCATAACCGCGCTGTTTGTCGGGGCAGGCTTCGCAACGCTGGCCGCGATCGTCAGCCTGTCCCGTTATGGACGAGAGAACCCTGAACAGGGTCACTGAAGACGGCAGGCAGCCCGAAGCATATGGATCCACGGGAGACCCACGCGAGGGCCTCTACGCGAAGGGCACCGCCATTGTCCCGGGAGGCAATTTCGCTTCGTCGTCGGGCTCGACATGGATCACCACGCGCACGCTCGGTATCTCGGCTTTCAGCGCCTCTTCGATACGGTCGCAGATGACATGGCTGTCGCCGACGCTCATCGCCGCATCGACGACCAGATGAAACTCGATGAACGTGGCTCTGCCCGCGATCCGGGTCTTGAGATCGTGAACCTCCAGCGCGCCGCTCGCGTGCGCCGAGATGATATCGCGTATGCGCATGGACTGCTCGGGATCGACGCCGATATCCATCAGTCCCTGCACCGACGAACCCACCACCCGCCAGCCCTGATAGAGGATGTTGATGGCCACGGCGATGGCCAGCAGCGGATCAAGTACCGCCCAGCCGGTCCAGATGGCCGCGATCAATCCGGCGATGACCCCTACTGACGTCCACACATCCGTCAGAATATGCCGTCCGTCAGCCTCCAGGGCAGGTGATTTGTCGGCCTTGCCCGCGCGCATGAGAATCAGCGCCCAGGCGGCGTTTATCACCGAGGAGACGGCGTTGACCGCCAGGCCCGACCATGGTCGCTCGACAAGCGCCGGAGCCTCCAGATGGAAAAAGGCGGCGCGAAAAATCAGCAACGCCGCCACGATGATCATCGCGCCTTCGACGACCGCCGAAAGATATTCAGCCTTGTGATGGCCGAACGGATGGTTCTCGTCTGCAGGGAGGTGGCTGACCCTGATGGCCCAAAGCGCGATGGCGGCTGCAATCACGTTCACAACCGATTCCAGGGCGTCCGAATAAAGCGCCACGGAACCGGTAATCCACCAGGCGACCACCTTGAGGGCCAGCACCAGCAAAGCCACAGGGATCGACCATGCGGCAAGCGCGGCGATGCGACGCTTGGACGACATGACGCTAATCTCTTCCTTCAACGGGGAGGGATTTGCGAAGCGTCTTCACGCCGCCTTTTCCTTGGCGCGCCGCGGCAGATGCGCCACGATGTTTTCGATGATGCGCATGCCGGCGTTCTGGCCCAAGGTCATGATCGATTCAGGATGGAACTGCACCGCCGCGATCGGCTCATATTTGTGCTCGAACGCCATGACGATGCCATCCTCCGTTTCCGCCGTCACGACAAAATCGTCGGGCAGCCGCGCGGGGTCCGCGAAAATCGAATGATAGCGCCCGACGGTGACCTCGCCGGGCAAGCCAGAGAAGATCATTCCCTGCTTGTGGACGCGGATGCGGGAAGGCTTTCCATGGGCGGGCAAACGCAATTGTCTCAGTTCCCCGCCATAGGCCTCGGTCAGCGCCTGCAGACCGAGGCAAACGCCGAAGATCGGCAGGTCACGCTTGCGCGCATTCTGGATTGTCGTCTTGCAATCGAAATCGGATGGCAGGCCCGGTCCCGGCGACAGGACGACAAGGTCCGGCTGGATGCGGTCGAACATATCCTCGGCCACGGGGCTGCGCACCGTCGTCACCTCGGCGCCGGTCTGCCGAAAATAATTGGCGAGCGTGTGAACGAAGGAATCCTCGTGGTCCACGAGCAGCACCTTGACCCCTGCCCCAACATGCGAAACGCCACGCTCCACGCTTGCCATATTGCCGGCTCGCGCGTCGCGAATGGCGGCAAGCATGGCGGACGCCTTGAGTTCGGTCTCGGCTTCCTCGTCCTCCGGCACCGAATCGTAAAGCAGCGTCGCCCCTGCCCTGACCTCGGCAATTCCATCCTTGATGCGGATCGTCCTCAGGGTAAGCCCGGTGTTCAGATCGCCGTTGAAATGCACCATGCCGATGGCGCCGCCATACCAGGCGCGCGGGCTCTTTTCATGGTTTTCGATGAAACGCATGGCCCACAATTTAGGCGCCCCGGTGACGGTTACGGCCCAGGCATGGGACAGGAACGCATCGAAGGCATCCATATCCTCACGCAGCCGGCCCTCGATATGGTCGACCGTGTGGATCAGGCGCGAATACATCTCGATCTGGCGCCGCCCGATGACACGCACCGATCCGGGCTCGCACACCCGGCTCTTGTCGTTGCGGTCGACGTCCGAGCACATCGTCAGTTCGGATTCGTCCTTCTTGGAATTCAGAAGCTTCAGTATCTGTTCCGAATCCGCGATCGCGTCGTCGCCGCGCTTGATGGTGCCGGAAATCGGGCATGTCTCGACCCGGCGGCCATTGACGCGCACGAACATCTCCGGCGACGCACCGATCAGATATTCGCGGTTGCCCAGATTGATGAAGAACGAATAGGGCGACGGATTGATGGCCTTCAGCCGGCGCGCGATTTCCGACGGCGATCCCTCGCAACGCTCCTGGAATTTTTGCCCGGGAACGACTTCGAAAAGATCACCGCGCAGGAAGCTTTCCTTGGCCTTCTCGACAAGCTTCGCATATTCGCCCGGCTCGTGATCGGAACGCGGTGGAATACGGTCCGATGGCTGGAAAGGGTCTGCGACGGCCTCGCGCGGAAGCCCCTCCGTGGTCCAGCCATCACCTGAATAATCATAGCGGTCGAGCCATGCGGCGGCGGAGTAGTGATCGACGACGAGGATCTCGTCCGGCAGGTAGAGGACGACATCGCGCTGATCGTCCGGCCGCTCCAATTTGTAGTCCACCGGATCGAACTGGAAAGCCAGATCGTAGCCGAAGGCCCCATAGAAACCGAGATTGGCGTCTTCGGGCGATCGGAACAGGGCGACGAGCGCGCGCAGGACGGTGAAGATCGTCGGCGCGCGAGACCGCTCTTCCTCGGTGAAGACGCGACCCGGCTGGGACACGTCGAATTTCACCGCCGCATCGCCGCGCTCCGCGATGGTCACGTCGTCGAGCGTTTCGAGCACCTGCGCGATAGCCGGCAACATCACCCGCCCACGGCTGTTTAGCGCCTCGATCTGCATCGCCCGGCCTTTGGCGCTGACCACCAGCGGCGGATCGATGATGGCCGTATCCCAGCGCGTGTAGCGCCCCGGATATTCATAGTTTGATGAAAACACCGCGCCGCGCCGTGAATCCAGCGCATCGATGAAGCGTTCTATCGCACCTTCATAGGCCGTGCCGTGCCGTTGCCGCGTCACTGCGATGCCACCGGCGGTGACGTAGCGCTCGGCGCCGTTATCCAGAACTTCGATCGTCATTTCGAGCATTCCCATCCAGAGTTTTGAACGGACCCGGGAAATCCAAAACAAAATGGCCGCCCGGACTTTTCCGTTGCGGCCATCAGAATTTTCACGCGCATGCGCATCGAAGGGCCGCTGTCAGGAGGCCCACCACCAAACGGTCTTGATCGAAAGCGCGGTCATGAAAATCTCCATACCGGCGAATGCGAGGCAAGGCAACCGGCAATTTCTTCCCCTCGCCCCGACAGGATGGAGCCTTGCCTGCAAGGGTCCTCGCCCTGTAGGAGTTGCGCCATGTGAATTGAGGAGACCACGAAATGTCCACACTTACCATTCCCGATCTTGCCGGCAAGGCTGTTCTCGTCACGGGCGCATCAACCGGCATCGGCGCCGCCTTGGCTGCGGCCTATGCGCGGCAGAAATGCCAAGTCGGCCTGCATTACAATTCCAGCAGCGAAGCCGCCGAAGCATTGGCAAAGAAGATCCGCGAGGATGGCGGCGAGGTCTTTCTGGTGCGCGGTGATTTCGGCGTCTCCGCCGACGTCGAGCGTGTCGTCGAAGAGACGGCGAGCCATTTCGGACGTCTCGACGGTCTCGTCAACAATGCCGGCGGGATGCTCGGCCGCGTCGATTATGCCGACATGACCGACGAGCAGTACGATGCGGTGATGAATCTGAACGCCCGCTCTGTGGTCACGGCGTCCCGCATTGCCATGCCGTGGCTGAAGAAGAAGGGCGGCTTCATCGTCAACACCTCTTCCGTCGCCGCACGCAATGGCGCCGGCGGCGGGGCGGGTCTCTACGGCTCGTCAAAGGCGTTCGTGTCGAATTTCACGCGCGGACTGGCGAAGGAACTGATCGGCTACGGCATCAGGGTCAACGCGGTCGCGCCCGGCCTGATCGCGACGCCGTTCCATGAGCGCTATTCCACGCCGGAACAGATGAAGACAATGTTGGCTGGCATTCCGCAAGGTCGGGCCGGCGTCGCGGAAGATTGCGTCGGCGCTTATCTGTTCCTGTCATCCGACCTGATGAGCGGCTATATCACCGGCCAGATCATCGAGGTGAATGGCGGGCAATTGATGCCCTAAAAGGCCTACTGGATTGGGTGGGCCGGCATCGATTGCTCATGCCGGCCGACTATCTGGAGCGCCCGGAGAACTCTTGTAAATATCAGCGACGCATTTGGGAGAGCGCCTCTGCCGCGGTCGGTGAGCCGGCAGGAGCGGTGGGAAGCCCCGCTGCCGGAGCCGCCGTGGCCTGTGGCGTAGCACTGGAGGCGACGGCCGTTGCATCCGCCTTCGCAGCGCTTGCCGCCGGCTTCGCGGCACTCGTCACATGACCCACGAAGCTCTTATAAACCCAACCTTGCTTGCCGTTGTAAGAGATTTTGCACCAAGCACTGCAGCTCAGCACTTCGACCGCCGTCTTGGCGGGAACAACGCCTATCGCCCGAGAGCCGTTCTCCGGTCCGGCATGCATCTTAACAGCCGTTCTCACCATTTCACGATGGCCGGATACTGGTTCTTCAGCCGCCGAGGCCTCTCCCGCTCCGGGCAAATAGGACTTATCGACCCCGGGAGGGGCGGCCTCCTTTGGCGCAATTTCCTTAGGCTCCTGCGCCTTCGGGAGCGAAGCGGTCACCGATTTATCGACCAGTCGCGGCGCAGCCACTTCCTTTTCTATCGATGTATCGGCTGACGGGGCCGGCGACGCATACGCAAGCTCTTTCGGCGTGGCTTCCTTCGGCGCGGTGGATGGAACAGGGGCGCTTTTCGGATCGTCCACCTTCGGACCAGCATCAGCCAATTCGCCCCAGCGGGCGTTGTCGGGCGCGGGAACGTGAACGTTCGCCTGATTGGCAGAGCCACCGCCCGCCACGGCGAAGGTCTTCACCGGAATTGCGGGAACAGCGAGTGTGGCTGCGGCTTTCGGGGCGGTCTCGGCGGCCTGCTCGTGTTTCACCGACCTGGGTTGCGTCGCGGCGGCGATCTTGGACGGCGCATGGGTGGCGTCAGCCTTCACCGGTGTCACGGCCTGCGCGGTTGTTATGGACTTCTGGTCTGCAAAATGCCCCATAACCAGAAACCCGCCGACGGCCACGCCCGCAACGACAATCAAGGCGGCCGCGGAAAGCAGCCACCGCCGAAGCGGCGAGCGCCCGGGCCGTTCCAGCGCCGGTTGAGCCGCGGACCGTTTATCCCAATTGTACCGCCCGCCTCGCGCAGGTGGAGCAACGTCATTGGCGGCAAGCGTGGGATAAGCTCTTGGCGCCGTCTCATCTACCGGCTGGATCGAAGGACGGGCTGCTTGGCTTTGAGGAAAACTCAGGAGTTGCGATGATCCGGTATCATCGTCGGAAGCCGCTCCACTGCCGGGCAAGCCGTTACGCTGCAAGAAACGCATACCGCCCGCGGTATCGGGGGATTTAAGTTCCTGACTGCCTCTCAAATTTCGTACTCCAACTCAGCACCATCGCAAATCCGGCGAACAAACTTTCCGGCGAATGTCGCGCCCAACTCCTGCTGGAATGGAGGCACGCGAAGAATCACTCGCCCCAAACCGTGTTGAATTTACATCATTCCAAAAAATTGTGGCGATGGCATGCCCAAATTGCAGTTTTTCTTCAATCTTTCGCGGGTTTAGTACACCTTTCGTCGCAAAAATGCCACCCCGCCTCCGAAAAGCGAATCGGTCACGGTCAAGGCCAGGATCTGGATCTGCGAGAGGCCATCTGTCCGTCGCTCGGCGAAACACTGGAATTGATGCTTCGCCGGGCTGCGATTGATGATCAACTCAGGCCTTCGATCTCACCATTGTCATTGAGGAATATCTTCTCGGAGGAAGGTTTGGACGGCAGGCCCGGCATGGTCATGACATCGCCGCAGATGGCGACGACGAAGCCGGCGCCCGCCGAGAGCCTGACCTCGCGCACCGGCACGACATGGCCGGTCGGCGCGCCACGTAGATTGGGGTCGGTCGAGAAGGAATACTGCGTCTTGGCCATGCAGACGGGCAGATTGCCGTAGCCTTGTTCTTCCCAGGCATGGAGTTGGGCGCGGACACTCTTGTCGGCGATGGCCTCCGAGCCGCGATAGATCCGCTTGACGATCGTGTTGATCTTGTCGAAGAGTGGCATGTCGTCAGGGTAAAGCGGCGAGAATTGAGCCGAGCCGCTGTCGGCAAGCTCGACGACCTTTTTCGCCAAATCCTCGATGCCCGCCGAGCCTTTGGCCCAATGCTTGCACAGGATCGCTTCGGCGCCCTGCCCCGCCACATAATCCTTGAGAGCCTGGATCTCCGCATCGGTGTCGGCGCCGAAATGGTTGATCGCCACCACGACCGGCACGCCGAATTGCTTGACGTTCTCGATATGGCGACCGAGGTTGGGCGCGCCCTTCTTGACCGCCTCGACATTCTCCTTGCCGAGATCCTCCTTCTTCACGCCGCCATTCATCTTCATGGCGCGCACGGTGGCCACCACAACGGTTGCCGCCGGCTTGAGGCCGGCCTTGCGGCATTTGATGTTGAAGAATTTTTCCGCGCCCAGATCCGCGCCGAAGCCGGCTTCCGTCACCACATAATCGGCAAGCTTGAGAGCCGTCGATGTGGCCATCACCGAATTGCATCCATGCGCGATATTGGCGAACGGGCCGCCATGCACGAAGGCGGGGTTGTTCTCCAGTGTCTGCACCAGATTCGGCTGCAAGGCATCCTTGAGTAGAACCGCCATGGCGCCGGGCGCCTTGATGTCGCGGGCAAACACAGGGCTCTTGTCGCGGCGATAGGCCACGATGATGTCACCGAGTCGCTTTTCCAGATCCTTGAGATCGCGGGCCAGGCACAGGATCGCCATCACTTCCGAGGCCACCGTGATGTCGAAACCGGCCTCGCGCGGAAAACCGTTGGCGACGCCACCCAGCGATACATTGATCTGGCGTAGCGCCCGGTCATTCATGTCCATGACCCGCCGCCAGGTAACGCGGCGCGTATCGATTCCGAGTTCGTTGCCCCAGTAGATGTGATTGTCGATCAGCGCCGACAGAAGATTGTGCGCCGAGGTGATGGCGTGGAAGTCGCCGGTGAAGTGCAGGTTCATGTCGTCCATGGGAACGACCTGCGCGTAACCGCCCCCGGCCGCGCCGCCCTTCATGCCGAAATTCGGCCCGAGCGAGGCTTCGCGAATGCAGATCATCGCCTTCTTGCCGATGCGGTTCAGCCCGTCGCCAAGACCCACCGTCGTGGTCGTCTTGCCCTCGCCCGCCGGCGTCGGGTTGATCGCCGTCACCAGGATCAGCTTGCCCTCCTTGTTGCCCTGCACCGACTTGATGTAGGCCGCCGAAACTTTCGCCTTGTCGTGGCCGTAGGGCACCAGTTGCTCCGCGTCTATCCCGAGCTTCGCGCCGATTTCCATGATCGGCTTTTTCTTCGCGGCGCGTGCGATTTCGATGTCGGACTTGACGTCGGCCATGTGGGCTTTCCTTCAGATTGACAGTGGAGCAAGTGGACTGGCCCACCAAAGACGGGATGAGATTATCGATCGATCAGACACAAGGGAAGCATGGATCCAGTCTAGCGGCGCGGCGCCTGCCCGGTCAACCAAAATGCAACTATTATTCCTGAGAAGAAAAATTGTCCGCTCCCTTGCCGGCCTTGTATTCGACCGTTCGCCGCCACGCATAGAAATGCCACGTAGCAAAAAACCGCCATCTCAAAACAGCCGCTCAATGCGCCGATTGCGACAGGATGGGGCAGCTATTCCGTCCGCGCCTGTCTCCACAGATGATGGAGGGCGACAGCCGAGGCCGCTGCGACGTTGAGGCTGTCGAAATCGGCCGCCATCCCGATCCGCACGGTCTTCAATCGCGAAAGCAAAGTCTCCGGCAACCCATCGCCTTCGGTCCCGAGAACCAGCGCCGTGCGAGAGGACCTCTGTACATCGGCGATATCCCTGTCACCGCGCGGCGACAAAGCCAGCACATCGCAGCCCGCGGCATCCAGCGTCGCCAACATCGTTTCAGCCGCCCCGCAACGCGCGAATGGCACCTTCAGCGCCGCCCCGACCGATACGCGGATTGCCTTGCGGTAGAGTGGATCGCATGACGTCTCGTCGAGGAAAACAACGTCCACCCCGAATGCCGCCGCATTGCGAAAGATCGCGCCGACATTGTCATGGTTCGATATGCCGACCAGCGCCAAAGCGAGCGCCTGCCGCGGTAGCGCGGCAAGCAGCGCCTCGACCGTTTGCGCGTCTCGACGCCGACCCACAGCCAACACGCCGCGATGCAGATGGTAGCCCGCGATGCGGTCAATGACCTCCTGTCCGGCGACATAGACCGGCAAACCTTCAGGAGCGGCAGCCAGAGTGACGGCCATGCCTGGCAGCCGGCGATCGAGAAGCAGCACGGAAAGCACCTCGAACCGGCGCGCCGCAAACAGCACGTTGAGCACCACCTTTCCTTCCGCGATGAAAAGCCCCTCGCGGCCGACAAGGTCGCGCTCGCGAATGTCGCGATAGATGGCGATGCGCGGATCCTGCGGGTCCCCGATATGAATGGGATCAATAGCCATCGAATTTCTTTTGTCGGAGATGCCGCACGGCTGCGGACTATTCTACTGTCGAGGGACGTTGCACAAGGCGAGCAATCAAGCCTGCGAATCGTCGCTCTCATCAAATATCCCGTCAAGCGTGGCCAAGATTTTTCTTACCCCATCCGACTTGCAGGAATAGAAGATCGTCTGCCGATGGCGCCGCGTAGCGACAAGGTCTTCCCCGCGCAATTTGGCAAGATGCTGGGAGAGCGCCGACTGGCTCAACTCCACCTTTTCGGCAATCGTCCCTACCGACATTTCTCCGTTAACGAGAAGACAAAGGATTGCCAATCGCTTTCCGTTGCCAATTACCGACAGAAGCCGCGCGGCTTCGTCAGCTCTTTGCAAGAGCACTCCAGAAACCATTAGATATTCCTAATGAAGGTATAGCTTTGAGGTCGAATTGCCCCCAAAAACGGCAAGCTTTAGTTTTCCAATCCTCACTTTTCGCAGAATCACTTTTCAATGATATTGGCCGACAGCAAGGCTTTTCAAGGTAAAACTATCGGTAGCATGACAATCGGCATTTGACTCTGCGTTGCGGCTACCCCAGTCCATGATCGGAAAGCGCAAGATTCGCAAGCGTCGCGCGTAAATCACCGAGGTCGCGGATCGCGGTCGGAAAGAAAAGCCGTTTTACCATATCGCCGGATGCCAGATCGATTCCTTCCGGATCGATAGCCGTCAAACGCCATTTGCTCCTGGACGCTCCCGAGATACTCCTTGCCTGGAGTGCCAAGCCTTCCCCATGATCAGCATTCATGTGTTCGATCTCTGATTGCTCCCCGGCGGCGATCTGGTCGACAGCCGGGCCTGCAAGTACGATATCGCCGCGATCAAGCCGATAGGCCTTGCCGAAACCGCCATTCAGGCTTGCCTTGACGATGCGAAGCCGGAAGAAGGCGAAATCAGCGAAATCCACATACAGTTCGGCCTTGGGATGGCGGTTGAGATAACGCCGCCGCGCCTCCGAAGCCTCCGGCGCGCCACGCTCCAGCCTCTGCGCGCTACATGTCAGCGACAGGCGCGGATGGGCGAGCGGATCGCCACGGCCCGGTTCGCCGACAAGCAGCGAACAACGTGGATCGGCGACAATGGCGTAGGTATGTTCCGACAGCGCCGAAACGAGAACGACAGGCTCCCCGCTGACTTCGGTCGCGACGGCCACGCGGCTTGCGAGCGGCGCGCCGCTTTGCGGGTCGAGCGCGGCCAGCGCCCCGTAACGCGCGGTCCGCAGCAGCGTCTTCGCCAGCCGGATGGCCTCGTCGTCGGTTTCCCGAATGACATTCGCTTTTTCGGCCACCTGTTAGTTTCCTCGGCGAATTTCGAGAAGCTGCTTTCGTCAGCCGACAATACCGTCATCGGCAAGCTTGCGCGCATCGACGGCGTCCAGGCCGAACCGCTCGAGTGTGGCCGCCGCTGACTTTTCCATCAAGGCGGAAACGCGCGTTGAGGTGCGCGAAAAGCGCGGCGCGGGGCCGGGACGGGAAAGCGGCCCGGCGGCGACATGGGATTTCCGTGCCTTGGCATGGGGGTGTGCTGGCGCCTCGCCCAGCGACAGCACCGGCGCGACGCAGGCATCCGTCGCCTCGAACAATGCCGTCCATTCGTCTCGCGTCTTCTGCTTCAGACGCGCCGCAATCACACTTCGCATCTCGTCCCAAAGCGCATGGTTATGCTGGGCCTGCGCGAAACGCTGCTCCAGCGGCAAAAGCCGTGCGAATTCGGCAAAGAATTGCGGCTCGAGGCACGCAACGGCGACATGCTTTCCGTCCAGGGTTTCATAGGTGTCGTAAAACGGCGCGCCGGAATCGAGCAAATTGGAGCCGCGCCGGTCCTGCCACAGCCCACCGGCGAGCGAGGCGAAGAAACGCGAGGCGAGCATCGACGCGCCGTCCAGCATGGCCGCGTCGACGATTTGCCCCTTGCCGGAACGCGAGCGTTCAAGCAGCGCGGCCAGCACGCCGGTAACCAGGAACATCGAACCGCCCCCGTAATCCGCGACCAGATTGAGCGGCGGCACCGGCCGCCCATCCTTCGGCCCGATTGCGTGCAGCACGCCTGAATAGGCCAGATAGGTCAGATCGTGTCCGGCGCGCGCGGCAAGCGGGCCTTCCTGTCCGAAGCCGGTCATACGGCCATAAATGAGGCCGGGATTGCGCGACAGCGCGTCCTCCGGACCAATGCCAAGCTTTTCCATCACACCGGGCCGGAAGCCTTCGACCAGAATATCGCTCTTTTCGATCAACTGCAGAAGGAGGGCTCTGCCCGCCGGTTGCTTGAGATCGACGGTGAGGATTTCACGGCCATGCAGATCGAGATCGAACTCGGCGGGCACCGGAATGACTTTCGTTGCGCCCGGCCGCTCGATCCGCACCACCCGCGCGCCCATTTCCGACAGCAGCAGCCCGGCAAGCGGCACCGGTCCGATCCCCGCCATTTCAAGCACCGTCGTGCCGGCGAGTGGCCCGGGCTTTGGGGGGTCATCTGGCTCCACCCTCATCCGTTTCTAGCGTGGCGCCATGCGGATGGCGCCATCGAGACGGATCGTCTCGCCGTTCAGCATCTGGTTCTCGACGATATGGCAGGCGAGCGCGGCATATTCCCTGGGTTCGCCGAGTCGCGGCGGGAAAGGCACCTGCTGGCCGAGCGATTGCTGCGCTTCTTCCGGCAAGCCCGCCATCATCGGCGTACGGAAGATGCCCGGGGCGATCGTGCACACGCGAATGCCCGAGCGCGAAAGATCGCGCGCAATCGGCAAGGTCATGGCGACAATGCCGCCCTTGGACGACGAATAGGCGACCTGGCCGACCTGGCCGTCATAGGCGGCAACCGAAGCCGTATTGACGATCACACCACGCTCTCCCCCCTCCAGCGGCTCGAGATCCTGCGCCCGCGCCGCGAACAGACGGATCATATTGAAGCTGCCGATAAGGTTTACCTCAAGCACCTTGCGATAGAGGTCGAGCGGATGCGGGCCGTCCTTGCTCACCGTTTTCATGGCGATGGCGATACCGGCGCAATTGACGAGGATGCGCGCCGCGCCGATTTTTTCCGAAACCTCCGCCAAGGCCTTTTCGCCGCTCTCGGCGCTCGACACGTCGCATTTCACCGCTATGCCGCCGATATCCGCCGCGACCTTTTCGGCCTTGTCCATCTGCACGTCGCAAATCGCAATTTTGGCGCCCAAAGCGGCAAGCGCTCGGGCGGTCGCTTCTCCCAGCCCCGAGCCGCCGCCCGTGACGATCGCGCTGTGACCTGACGGGTTCATGTTTCCTCCGGTAGCCTATGGGCAGATGACGATGACGTTCGATAATCGTAGCGGGCGGGCCGCCAGGAAGGCAAGCGCGGGCCCGTGCGATTTTAAGGGCAACACCTCTCAGGCGGTCTTTCCCTCGACACCGCGAACCGGCGGCGACGGCGGCATACCTTCAGAGCTATCGCCCGCGACCCGGTTTCGTCCGCCAGTCTTGGCCGCGTATAGTCGTCTGTCGGCGACGGCAAAAAGCTCCGGCAGACTGGAAATGCCGCCGGCGAGCGTCGCCACGCCGATGCTGACCGAAAGGCTCGTGCCGTCCAGGGCGCTCGATGCCCCGATCGACTGGCGAATGTTCTCCCCCAGCAGACGCGCGACCGGATGCGGAAACGGACACAAGACAGCGAATTCCTCGCCGCCGATGCGGAACGCCCGGTCTTCTTCGCTCACGACCCCCGCGATGACTTGCGCTATCGCTTTCAGCACGCGATCGCCCTCGGAATGCCCGTAAAGATCGTTGATGGACTTGAAATGATCGACGTCGATGACCAGCAGCGAGAACGGCTTGCCGCCGTCGAGGCTGGCGGCGATGGCCTGCGCGCCAAGCACCTCGAAACGGCCCCGGTGCAAAAGTCCGGTCAGGCTGTCGCGGCCAGCGTGCTCGACCAGCGCCTCGTATTTTTCGCGATAGGTCAACGTGTCGAAAATATCGGTCAGGCCGCGCAGCGAGAAAATCGGCCGGGTTTCGAACCAGCGCAGATAGCCCACCAGCATCACGCTATAGAGGATGGCTGCGCCCATCTTGGCGGCCCAGCCGCCGAAGAAGACCGAGATCGGCGCGCCGGTGACGAAATGCAGCGCCGTGAAGAACCCCGCTTGGTCGAAGGTGAGGACGCAGCATACGCTGAGCGTTACGCGAGGCAGAAGTGAGCGCCCGAACAGCTTGCCGAGTTTTTCGTAAAGCAGGATGATGAAAATGGCGTCGATGAAGAGCAACGTCGTGCCCCAGACCATCAGCCAGCCCATCTGGTCGATGAAGCCGATATCGGGAAGCTGTCCGCCGGGCAGCGGCGCGATATCGTGAAGCCGCAGAAGCAGCACCAGCCCGATCATCAGGGCGTTGCCGAAAAGCAGGCCGTATATCGGCTGCCTTACCGTCGCGGCGTCCTCCTTGATGTAAAGCAGGAGGAGCATCACCAGTTTGCCGGAAAAAAGCACGGTGGAGCCGGGCGACAGGAGGCCGATCGGAAGGCCAATGTAAAAGACGCTCGCCAGATAGGTTTCGAGGAAGTGCATGACGCCCAGCGCGCACAGGAACACGCCGATGCCGATCTGCTTGCGGAGACGGAACATCGCCGCCATGGCGCCGAAATAGAGCAGCCCTTCGAGGAGAAGCAGTACGCCGTTGACCACTTTCGCCGATCCACGCTTCTTAAAATTCATGGCGCGAACCGCCACCGCAGAGTTCCTTTTTGATATGAAAACGTTAACCACGCGTTTCGCAGACCGCCCTGGCGAGGACGGCCAGACGTCCCCGGGCCTCGACTACCCGGCGCTTGCGGGCGCGATTTCCAGCGGCGTGCGGCGTGCGCGTATGAACAGGAAAGTGGGAATGAAGCCCAACGCCGTAATGGCGGCGATCACCCACCAACCACGTTCGAACGCCGCCAGGCGTTCAGCGGGCGAAGCCGGCGATCCGACGATTGCCACGAAAATCGCGACACCGATGGCGAGCGCAGCCTGCCGGATCATGTTGATGACGCCGGAACCCGTGGCGAAGGAAGAGGCCGGCAAAGCCGACGTGCCGACCCCCATCAATGTCGGAAAGGTGAGACCGACGCCGATCCCGGTCATCACCATGCCGGTCATCACCAGCGCCATATTCGGCTGGAGGCCGATAAAGGCCGCCCAGCAGATCAATCCGCCGGCAAACAGGACGATGCCCGCCGTGACCACCGCGGCGGCGCCAAAACGCGCGATCAGCCGGCGGGCGAAGAAAAGCGCGGTGATGGGAACCATCAACGGCCCCGGCGCTATGGCGAGGCCGGTTTCGAGCGGCGACCAGTTCCATGCCGATTGCAGCCACAGGGCGACCGAAAGAAGCATGGCCCCAAAGGCGACGGAATACGGCGCCATCACAAGGCTTGCGCCGGTAAAGGGTCGTATCCTGAACAGTCCCGGATCGATGAAGGGATTGCGCGACCGCAGGCACTGCCATGCGAACAGCCCCAGAAACATGACGGACAGCGCGACACTCCAGACAATACCGGGCGAGTTCCACCCCCAGGCGTTGACCTTGACGATGGCAAAGACCAGCGCGGCGATGCCGGCCGTCACCAGCAACGCCGCGACGGGATCCGGGCGCGGCGCGGCGTGACCGGGAACTTCGGGCAGCCGTAGCCATCCTATCCCAAGGGCGAGCAAACCGATGGGGACGTTCACGAGAAAGATCCAGCGCCAGCTCAAGGTAAGAAGCACGCCGCCGATCAAGGGCCCCAGCGCCGCGGCAAGGCCGCCGATGGCCGTCCAGGTGCGGACCGCGCCGCCGCGCTCCTCCGGCGGGAACGACGCAAGCAGAAGCCCGAGAGACGTCGGCGTCATCAGCGCCGCCCCCGCCGCCTGAACGATGCGGAAGACAACCAGCGTCTCGATGCCGTTGGCCGCCGCGCACGCCGCCGACGCTACGGTAAAGAGACCGACGCCGAGCAGGAAGCTGGAGTCGCGGCGATGGCGCTCGGCCAAACGGCCGAAGAATACCAGCAACGCCGCGTAGGCGATGGCATATCCGTTCAATATCCACGACATGTCGTCGAGCGAGGCGTCCCTGAAATCCCGGGCGATATTGGGCAGGGCGACATTGACGATGAACAGGTCGAGATTGGCGAGGCAGATGCCGACGCAGACGATCGCCAGAACCTGGTTTGGAGAGGCGGTGGACCGTTTCGGCCGCAATGCAACCTCCCCTTCCCGCGAATTGGTACCGTCCTTCGGCATCGCCCCATTCTCCAAAAATAATACGTATCCGATTTCGTTATATTTTCTACGACAGATCACTCTATCTTTTCGAGCAAGCTCGACAGCCGGGTTCGAGCCAGCGAATTCGTCACCGCCGCGTCGGCATCCTTGAAGACGGGTTCCAATAATTCCGGCATCGCGCGGTTGACGGGGCAACACGGATTGCCCCGCTCGCGCAAAGAGAACAGGCCCTCATCCTGAACGGCTGAATGAATATCGGCGAGAGAGATGTCCTCGGGACGCCGATCAAGCGCGACCCCGCCATTTCGCCCCTGGCGGATGCTGACAAGCCCCGCGCGTTCCATCGCCTTCAGCAATCGCCGCGCGACGACCGGGTTCGTATTGAGGCTACGCGCCGCGCCTTCCGCCGTTGCGTGCTCACCACGCTTGTAGGCGAGGAAACACGCGATCTGGACCGCTCCGGCGAAAAGACTGTTGGCTGCCATAAATGTAACCATATCAGTTATGGTTACACAGTCAACAGGCGCGTTGTTACGGAGCGGCCTTCGGAGCGTCCCCACCTCGCACGATCGCGCTGAGCACGTCCCTCACCCCGATCGAGCCGACGAAGCGCGACTGATCGTCGAACAGCGCCACCGGCGCCGTTTGGCTTTCATGCATGGCGCGCATCACGGTGCGAAGCGAAGTGCCCGGCCGCGCCCAGAAAACCTGCGGCGCATCGGGCGGCAATTTCTCGATGTCGTCACAGGAAACCCAGTCGGCCGGCTTTCCGTCGCGCTCCGCGCCGATGACAAGACCGTTGGCGTCGATCTTGAAGCGCGTGGTGTTGCGCCGGTCGAGCCATACCCAGCCCTCGCCGGCCTTATCCAGGTCGCGATAGTCACGCATGACGTTCCACGCCGTCAGCACAGACAGCGGATTGACGTTGGCGATAAACTCCTCGACGTACTCGTTGGCCGGACGCAGGACGATATCTTCCGGCGTGCCGGTCTGGACGATATGTCCGCCCTCCATGATCGAGATGTGGGTGCCGATCTTCAGCGCCTCTTCGAGATCGTGGCTGACGAAGATGATCGTCTTGTGCAGGCGCTCCTGCAATTGCAGCAATTCGTCCTGCAGTTTGGTGCGGATGAGCGGGTCGAGCGCCGAAAACGGCTCGTCCATCAGAAGGATCGGCGCCTCCGTGGCGAAGGCGCGCGCCAGGCCGACACGCTGCTGCATGCCGCCGGATAGCTCGTGGCCGTATTTCTTCGCCCATTGGTCGAGACCGACCAGCGCCAGTTGCTTGCCGACGCGCTCCTTGCGCTCGGCTTCCGGCACGCCCGCGAGTTCGAGCCCAAGCCCGACATTCTGCTCGACGGTGCGCCAGGGCAGAAGGGCGAATTGCTGGAAGACCATGGCGACCTGGGTCTGGCGGATGTGGCGCAGGGTGGCGGCGTCGCATTTGACGACATCGACCATGCGTTCGCCGTCCTTGACCCGAACGCTGCCGCGAGCCGGCACGTTGAGCAGATTGACGGCGCGCAGCAGCGTCGACTTGCCGGACCCCGACAGGCCCATCAGCACCGAGATCTCGCCGGTTTCGACGGTGAGATTGGCCCCGGCGCAACCGAGCACGGTTCCGGTTTCGGCGAGAATCTGGTCGCGCGAGGCGCCCCGGTCGATCATTTCGAGCGCAATGCGCTGTTCGTTGCCGAAGACGATATCGACGTTCTGGAAGTCGACGGCGGTGCTCATTTGGTGGTTTCCCCGCCGATCCGGCAGATGCGGTCAAGAATGATGGCGAGCACGACAATGGCCAGCCCCGCCTCGACGCCGAGCGGGATGTTGACCGAATTCAGCGCCCGCACAACCGGCTTGCCGAGACCGTTGGCGCCGATCAGCGCCGCGATGACAACCATGGAAAGCGACAGCATGATGCATTGGGTGAGCCCCGCCATGATGGTCGGCAGCGCCGAGGGCAGTTCGACCTTCCACAGAAGCTGGCGCCTGGTGGCGCCGAAGGCTCGGCCCGCCTCGAGCATCGGCGTCGGGACCGAGACGATGCCGAGATAGGTCAGCCTGATCGGCGACGGCATGGCGAAAATCACGGTGACGATGAGGCCCGGCGCGATACCGAGGCCGAAAAGAATAAGCACCGGAATGAGATAGACGAAGGTCGGCATAGTCTGCATCAGGTCGAGAAGCGGATGCAGCACGCGGTAGACGCGCGGATTGTGCGCCGCCCAGATGCCGATCGGCACGCCGATGGCCATGGAAGCCGCGGTCGCCGAGACCACCAGCACCAGCGTCTCCACCGTCTCCTTCCAGAGCCCCTGGTTGATGATGAACAGAAGGCCGACCACCACCGCGATGGCCAGCCTCAGCGATCGTTGCAGATACCAGGCGAGCGCGGCGATCAGGAGCACCAGAACGATGGGCGGCACCCACAGCATCAGGTCGATGACGGCTTCCAGAATGGCCTTGAGGCCGTCCGAAAGCCGATCGAAGAACCACGAGAAATTGGTTGTCAGGAAGTCGAAGAAATCCTTGCCCCACGGTCCGATCGGAATTTTCCAGTCGGCTATAAGCTGTGAAACCGGATCCATCTGTTCCCCTCTTTTCCCCTTGAACCCCTCTGTTCGGCCGGCTTTTCCTCTACCCCGTCGAGCGGGGAAGAGGTGGTTTGCGAAGCAGATCGGAGTGGGGGGTCAACCGTCTGGGCGATTGCCCCACTCCATCTTGCGAAGATGAAGCGCTCAGCTTCCCAGCTTGGCTTTCAGCGCCGCCTTGGCGTCCTTGCCGTCGAAGGTGGTGACACCGTCCAGCCAGGCATCGGCGGCGTCGGGATTGGCCTTCAACCAGTCGGTGGCGACCTTCTCGGCGTCGCCGCCCTTGAGGATGCCATCCATCATCTTGTTTTCCATGGACAGGTTGAATTTGAGCTGCTTGATGAACTTGCCGACATTCGGACATTCGTCGAGATAGCCGGCGCGGACGTTGGTGTGCACCGTCGCCGCGCCGAAGCCGGAATCGCCCATGCCGGTCAGATAGGTAATCTTCATCTCGCCCATCACCGGATGTGGCGTCCAGCCGAGGAAGACGATCCAGTCCTTGTTGCGCATGGCCTTTTCGGCCTGCGACAGCATCCCGGCCTCCGACGATTCCACCAGTTCGAAGCCCTTGAGATTGTCCTTGGGGTCCTTGATCATGCCGAGCACGATGCGGTTGCCGTCATTGCCGGGCTCGATGCCGTAGATCTTGCCGTCGAACTTGTCCTTGTATTTGCCGATATCCGTCAGGCTTTTGACCCCGGCATCCGAGACATAATCGGGCACGACCAGGCCGTAGCCGGCGCCCGTCAGATTGGTCGAGATCGACTCGACGGACTTGTCCTTCACGAAGGGAGCGACATTCTCCGCCATCGACGGCATCCAGTTGCCGAGGAACACGTCGATGTCCTTGTTTTTCAGCGACTGGTAGGTCACCGGCACAGACAGGACCTGCGTGTCGGGCTTGTAGCCGATGGCGTCGAGAATGACCGATGTCGTCGCCGTCGTCGCCTGGATGTCGGTCCAGCCGACATCGGCGAAACGGACTGCCTGGCAACTGGCAGAATCGCCGGCATAGGCGGCGCCCGCCGACAGGCTTGTGGAAACGCCGGCGGCGAGCGCCAGCGCCAGGACGAGTGATTTCGTTACCGGCATGATAGTCTCCCATTCATTGAACCGGCTCGCGCCCCTTGGCGGCCGGCTTCCTTGGCTTTCGTCTGCAACCAAACACCATTTAGCGGCGCTTTCAAGCGGAATGGGCGGACCAGCGCGGCGGCGGCTGGTCCGGTAGCGACATCGCCTGCGAGGCAGCCGCGAAGAAAAACCTGACCGGACACGACGCCACGCGGGTGCCAAGCGGCAAACGCGCGTCGACAAGGATCGCCCGGGACAGCCGGGATCAGGACCTTTGTTGTACACCGGCGGAAAAGCACATATCTGGAACGTGGGCCGGGTTTTCCTCGCTCCGTCTTGACATGGGCCGCAAGCGTTGGAGTGATCTTCTTGCTAAATCCGATCGTCGAATTCTTTACCCGGATATTCCAATGGATCGGCCGCGCCATCGGCATGTTCATCGCCTGGCTGTGCTGGCCGTTCGTGATCGCCGGCCGCTGGTACACGCGCCGCGGCTGGATCGTGCGCGCGGTCGTGGGGCTGTGCATTCTGGTTCTGGTCGGCCTCTACGCCAATTTCTTCTGGCAGACGCAGCGCTGGACGAACTTCAATCCCGACTACGCCAACCAGTACAATCTGAAAGACCGCAAATTCTCCGCCGGCGAGGAAACCACCGTTCAGGGCGCGGCGGCCAACCAGAAAACCTGCGCGCGATCCGCCATTGCCGACGTCACGGCCGACCTGACCGATTTCAACGTCAACCAGAACCAGTGGATCTCCTCGATGATTCTCTACAAGCTGGGCTTTTTCGGGCTCGACTGGGATGCGACGCCGTTCTTCGACAACAAGGCCTCCTTCCAGCGCGGCGTGAACCAGGCGGTGCGGCGCACCGCCGTCGAACTGGTCGATACGCTCGGTCGCGTGCGCGGCACCTCGCAGGTCGATGCCGATCTGCAGGCCGCGCGCGGCGCGCTGCAGTTCGACGAGTACACCTGGTATGTCGGCCTCAACCCTCCGGGTCCGAAATCGCCGACGCCAAGCTACTACCGTACGGCCATCAAGAAATTGCGTTCCTTCAACGATCGGCTGGCTGCCTGCAAGACGACCTTCGACGCCCGCGCCGACAATCTGATCCAGTATGTCGACCGCATCGCCAACGATATCGGCTCGACCTCGGCGATCCTGAAAGACCGCTCCGAAAACTATAATAGCGGCTGGTTCGACACCCGGGCGGATGACCGCTTCTGGTTCGCCTATGGCCAGCTCTACGGCTATTACGGGCTGCTGACGGCCGCGCAGGCCGATTTCGAAGATGTGCTGAAGGAAAAGCACCTGGACAGTCTATGGGACAATATGGAGGGCCAGATACGCTCGGCCCTGAAGATCCAGCCCTTCATCATTTCCAATGGCGCCGAGGACGGCTGGATCATGCCGACCCATCTGGCGACGATGGGATTTTACATCCTTCGGGTCCGCGCCAACCTCGTCGACATCAAGGCGGTGCTGCAGCAGTAATTGTTATCCCTTGGCGGCCGCCTGGCGCAGCGCCCGCACCCGGTCCGCCAGGCTGGGCGACGCCCCATCGGCATCGTCCGGCCCCGCCTCGCCGAGCATCTTGACGATCGGCGATCCCTTCCCCTCGAGCGTGGCCGTCAATGCGATCATCTCGGCCGCCAGGGCGCTGATCTGTTCGCGCAGTTCGGCATCGCCGGAAGCGCCCCCGCCAGAAGCTCCCTTGTCGGTACCGCGCCCGGACACGACCACTTTCCCGGCCTTGCCGGTTGGCTGCGGCAGGGAACTGGTGCGCAGCCTCTTGTTTTCGCGCGTCAGCGTCGTCAGCCGCTCTTCCAGACGCTTGCGTTCGTCCGAAAGCCTGGCGAGCGCGCTTTCGCGTTCGGCATCGATCGGCGCCGAAGATTGGACGTTTTCGTTCGACTGCGCCTCGCCAGCATCCATCTGCGCCTCGATAGCCGGCCGGCCTTCCTGTGCCGGCGCGCCCTCCTGATCCTTTCCCTTCTTGAGCCGCTCGCGCAACCGCGTCAGTTCCCTTTCGCGCTGGTCGAGCGCCTCTTCCCGATCGGCCAGCGTCGCCGCCGCGCGCTCCAGCCGCCTCTCGAATTCCGCCGAGCGGGCGCGCTCGGCCTTGAGTGCTTCCCGCCCCGACTTGTTGTCGAGGCCGAGCTCGCGCAGCTTTTGCTCGCTTTCCTTGCGCTGTTCCTTGAGCAACCCGACATCGCCGGCCAGCTTGGCGATTTCCGTTTCTCGAGCGACGAGCTCAATCTGACGGTTACTAACCTCCATGCTGAAATCGTTGGTTTCCCGCTGGAGCCGGTCAATCTCCGCCTGCTTGCCCGCGCTATCCTCGCGGGCGGCGGCAAGCGCGGCAGACAGCGTTTCCATTTCCCCGGAGCGTTGTTGCAGGGTGGCGTCCAGTTCGCCGATCCTGCCTTCCAGGCCGGCGATTTCGGTATTCGCCTTGTCCCGCTCTTCGGTGATCCGCTTCAGTTCCTCGTGGGCGCGGTTGATCTCGACCGTCTGCGCCGCCGTCTTTCCCTGCAGTTTCTTGACGCTCATCTCGAGGCGGCGCGTCGACATGGCGAATTCGGCGCGCAGCGCGTCCTTCTCCGCCTGTATCTCGTTCAGCGACAAAGGCACCGTGGCCTCGATTCGCCGCCGTGTCAGCCTGACCGCGCGCCGCCAGATAGAGGGCGCGATCATCAGCGCGAGAAACATCGCGCAAAGAAAACCAAAGCCGAAGAACAGAATGGATTGGATCACCTGAAGTCGCCCGTCCGCCATGCCGGAGAGTTCCAGCATGGAACATGTTGCCATGACGGTGCATGGCTAATCCAGAGGCAATCCAATCCGTCTCAGTCAGGCCGAGACCCTCGGAGCCATTATCAGAAAGGATTCCAGGTCGGCCTCTGGGTCAGCTTCAAATAGCCAAGGTTGATGCCAAGACGGGCGCCGACGCCGGTGCGCACGGGCACCAGGAGAACGTTGTCGTTCTTCAGGACGTTGAAGCCCAATCCAGCCACGACATAGGCCGATCCCGCGACGCCGGCATAGCGCTTGTAGAGGCTGTTCACCTGATCAAGATTGTAGACCAGCACCATCAGCCGCGAGCCTTCGCCACCGAAGTCCCAGCCGATCGACGGTCCCTGCCAGAAAACCTTATGGTCTCCGGCGTTCTTCGTATACAGCGTGCCTTCCCCGTAGGTCAGCCCGCCGATAATCGCGCCGGAGCCTTCCTCGCCCAGCACATACCCATTGGGGAGCCCGTAGGACGAGAACAGCTTCTCGACAACGGTGGCCAGGCCACCGGAGGTCGATCCGAAGAACTTGTTTCCCGAATCGACGATCTCCTGCGCCGTGTATCCCGTATCTGCCCGCGCGGCCGGCGCAGCGAGCGCGAAGACCGCGAGGCACGCGGCAAAAATAGCGATGAAACGGATACGCATCCGTTCGGACGAAAGGCAGTTCATGGTTTCGGTCTCCCTATGGGAGCCCTTTGTCGAAGCCTCGTTTTCCGGGCAGCTCTTGGACGGCGGCTCCGGACATACGCAAACTATGCCGTAATTCTTTTTCAACTATTAAGTTCGCACATGATCATGGCGGCGGAAGGGCCTATTTGGCGATTAAAATCAAAAAAAACGGCAATTCGACGTGGCGGCATGCGCGCGCTTTGGCCAGAAGTTATAAGTGGCGCCAGGGCGGCGTGCGTGATTCGTTTGGGAACCGTGACGTTAATTGACGACGATTGGAGAGATTTCAGCAATGACGGAATTGTTCACGCTGACGGCCCCGGAACTGGCGGCGCTTTTGTGCAGCCGGGTCTGTCACGATATCATTTCGCCCGTGGGGGCGATCAATAACGGCCTGGAATTGCTTGATGAAGGCGGCGCCGATGAAGACGCCATGAACCTCATTCGCATCAGCGCCCGCAACGCGTCCGCGCGCCTGCAATTCGCCCGCATAGCGTTTGGAGCAGCCGGGTCGGCTGGCATGCAGATCGATACTGGCGATGCGCAATCGGTCGCCACCGGTTTGATGAACAACGAGAAGCCCGAATTCACCTGGACGGGTCCGCGCGCCTATTTGCCTAAGAACAAGGTCAAGCTTCTGTTGAATCTCATTCTGGTCGCCAACGGCGCCATTCCCCGCGGTGGCAGGCTTTCGGTGACGATCGAAACCCCGGAGACCCAGCCGAAATTCATTCTCGTCGCCGGTGGACCGATGGTGCGCGTGCCGCCGAAATTCCTTGAAATGCATTCCGGTCACAAGCCGGAGGAGGCCATAGACGCGCACGCCGTCCAGCCCTATTACACGCTGCTTCTGGCCCGCGAGACCGGCATGACCATCGAGATTCACGCGTCGGCCGAAGAGATCACGCTGACAGCGGCGTGAGCCATGGGTGGCTCGGTCTTGCCTAAAATTTAACCGCCTTCAGTCCCCGGTTTTTTAACCGTTACGCATTATGGTGCGTCCGTGCTTGTCCGGTAGCCTTGCCGGCAAGCTCGAAAGCCAGGGGATGGAAGATGAAGCGCTGCATGATTATCGACGATTCGAGTGTCGTCAGGAAAGTCGCGAAACGTATCCTTAGCAGCAGCGACCTCCTGGTCGTGGAAGCCTCGAGCGGCATGGAAGCGCTCGGGCTCTGTTCGGCAGAAATGCCTGACCTGATTGTCGTAGACACGACGCTTCCCGACATGCCGGCCGCCGATTTCATTCGGGAAGTCCTGTCTTACGACAGTGACATCAAGCCGCGCGTTGTCGTTTGCATTACCGAGATCGACGTCGGCGCCATCATGCGCGCCAAGCGCGCCGGGGCCAGCGGATATCTGCTGAAGCCGTTCAATCGCCCGCAATTGCTCGAGCGGTTCCGCGAATTCGAAATGGCGGCCTGAAAAGGTAGCGGGCAGTCGGCAGCAGGCAGTCGAAAAGGAGCACGGTACGCGGCCGCCAGGCTCGGTACGAACCCGACTGCCGACTGACTGCTCCCGATTGCCGCCTTCAGGCGCTTTCGCGTACTTCCTCGGGCTCGCGCAGCACGTAGCCACGGCCCCACACCGTCTCGATGTAGTTCTGCCCGCCCGACGCCGCGTCGAGCTTCTTGCGCAGCTTGCAGATGAAGACGTCGATGATCTTCAGCTCCGGCTCGTCCATGCCGCCATAAAGATGGTTGAGGAACATTTCCTTGGTCAGCGTGGTGCCCTTGCGTAGCGAAAGCAGCTCCAGCATCTGGTATTCCTTGCCGGTCAGATGCACCCGCTGCCCGCCGACCTCGACCGTCTTGGCGTCGAGATTGACGATAAGATCTCCGGTCGTGATGACCGACTGGGCATGACCCTTCGAGCGGCGGACGATGGCGTGGATACGCGCCACCAATTCGTCCTTGTGGAACGGCTTGGTCATATAATCGTCGGCCCCGAAGCCCAGGCCCCGCACCTTGTCCTCGATGCCGGCCATCCCTGAAAGGATGAGGATCGGCGTCTTGACCTTGGACAGGCGCAACGTTCTCAACACTTCGTAACCGGACATGTCCGGAAGATTGAGATCGAGCATGATGATGTCGTAGTCGTAGAGCTTGCCGAGATCGACGCCCTCTTCCCCAAGATCGGTCGTATAGACGTTGAAGCTCTCCGATTTCAGCATCAATTCGATGCTTTGTGCGGTCGCACTGTCGTCTTCAATCAGCAGAACGCGCATGTAGGTCCCCTTTTCCGCCGCCGGCCGGGTTCGCACAATCCGAAACCGCAGCAGTCAACACGTGAATCGCAGGCTGCCATCGAATGGTTAACAAAATATAATTCCGCTTGGCAAGCGCTAACTGGCTTTTCAGTACTCGCAGACACTCAATTGAATCCTTTGAAGAATCACGGCGAAAACCCGTTAAAGTCGTGCTTCATCAAATCACGCTAAGTGATTCAGCTAACTCGACTTGTGGGGATTTGTCGGTTCATCGAGAATTTTTACCGGCCCTTAAGTCCTAACGCGTATGATTAACAATGCCCGTAAACGAATGGTTACCATCGGCGCAAAAACTTAGGATTTTGTTTCCTTCGGGTGGAAATTTCGCGCCGAAAGACCGTTCGTGGAGAATTTGCAGAGGCCAGTTGGCCCAAAGCGTACCGCGTTTCAGGAGTATCAAGACATGAAATCACGTGAAAACCTCGTCCGGCTGAAGCAGTTTCAGGTGAACGAGAAGCGGCGGCAACTCCTGCAACTCGACATGATGATCGCCGAATTCGAACGCATGGCTGGCGAATTGGAGCTTCAGATCGCGGCGGAAGAGAAGAAGGCCGGCATCACGGACGTCTCTCATTTCGCCTATCCCACCTTCGCGAAGGCGGCGCGCCAGCGGCGCGACAATCTGAAAAACTCGCAAGCCGATCTCGCCGAACAGAAAACCGCCGCCGAAACCGCCCTTGCCGAGGTCGAGTTGGAATTGTCGAAGGCCGAAATGCTGGAAACGCGCGACGCCAAATCCCGCGAAGCCGACGGCAACCATGCCATGACCGGCTGATACGGATCGGCAGTGGGGAATAGGCAGTCGGCAGGATAGCTCGACTACAGCAAAAAGGTCTGCCGCTTCAAGCGGTAGACCTTTTTGCTATTCCCGGCTGCCTGTTTTAGACCTGCCGTCAGTGCCGATATTGCTGGATGCGCGTTGTCCGCAAGCCGGCCAGACCGTATTCATCGATCGACGCCTGCCAGGAGAGGAATTCCTCCGTGGTAAGCTTGTATCTCTGACACGCCTCCTCGAGGCTGAGGAGGCCTCCGCGCACGGCGGCGACAACTTCCGCCTTGCGCCGGATTACCCATCGGCGGGTGTTGGTCGGTGGCAGGTCGGCAATGGTAAGTGGGCTGCCGTCAGGCCCTATGACATATTTGACTCGCGGTCTAATAAGATCGGTCATCGTACTCTCTACAAAAATCAAAGACCCAATCGCTCCTCACCCTAACGCCGCAGCTTTAAAATTTACCTAAACAAACGGTAAGGCTCCGGTAAGGATAGTGAATCGAACGTTAGCTTCTTGAGATGTATTTGAAGCATCGCTTTGGCTCGACGGATTCGCCACTTCGAGGGCAGCCCGGCCACCCATGTGGCGCATCGGATCGGCTTGACCTATATTGCCGTGATTGGCATGAAGCCTTCCTTTCAAGAGCCGTGGAAGCACGCGAACATGAACAGCCTCGATCTGCCGGGACGTCCCGAAGACACGCGCGTCGTCGTTGCCATGTCGGGTGGCGTGGATTCCTCCGTCGTCGCGGGCCTCATGAAGAGGGAGGGCTATGACGTCGTCGGCGTCACGCTGCAGCTTTACGATCATGGCGCCGCTACGCATCGCGCCGGCTCCTGCTGCGCAGGCCAGGACATTGACGACGCCCGCCGTGTCGCGGAAACGCTCGGCTTTCCCCATTACGTGCTCAATTACGAAGAGCGGTTCCGCAAGGCGGTGATCGACCCGTTCGCCGAAAGCTATGTCTCGGGTGAAACGCCAATCCCGTGCGTGTCCTGCAACCAGACCGTCAAATTCGCCGATCTGCTGGAAACCGCGCGCGACCTCGGCGCCGACGCGCTGGCCACGGGCCACTATATCCGTTCGGCCGCCAATGGGGATCACCGCGCGCTCTACCGCCCGGTCGACGCCGACCGCGACCAGAGCTACTTCCTTTTCGCCACCACCCAGGCCCAGATCGATTATCTGCGCTTTCCCCTGGGCGGCTTGCCCAAGCCGGAGGTTCGCCGGATCGCGGAGGAGATGGGACTGGCCGTCGCCGCCAAGCAGGACAGCCAGGACATCTGTTTCGTGCCGCAGGGCAAATATTCCGACATCATCGCCAAGCTCAGGCCGAGCGCCGCATCGCCGGGCGACATCGTTCATATCGATGGCCGCGTGCTCGGCCGCCACGAAGGCATCTTGCGCTATACGGTCGGCCAGCGGCGCGGCATCGGCGTTTCCGCCGGCGAACCGCTTTACGTCGTCCATCTCGACGCCGAACGCTCGCGCGTCATCGTCGGCCCGCGCGAGGCGCTGGAAACGCATCGGCTCCTGCTGCGCCAGGTCAACTGGCTGGCCGACGGCGCGATCGCCGACATTCCGGCCGAGGGCGTCGAACTCTTCGCCAAGGTGCGCTCGACGCGGCCGCCGCGCCCCGCCGTGCTGACGTATTCGAACGGCATGGTCGAGGTCGAACTGGCCGATGGCGAATCCGGTGTGGCCCCGGGCCAGGCCTGCGTTCTCTATTCCGACGACAGCGACGATGCACGCGTGCTCGGCGGCGGCTTCATCGAACGCGCCAGTCGCGGCGCCGAAGCCGAAGCAATGCTTTCGCGGCTTGGCGCGCACGCCGCGCATGCTGGATCGCACTGAAGGCTCTTTTCCGGCGGCCAGTGGCCAATCGACCGGCAATGCTATCCCCGGAGTTTATCCCAGCGAGACATTCCGGACGGGCACGGATCGCGTATCGTGCGACACCGAGCCGGCGGTCAGGATTTTCAGCACGAGGATAGCTTCCTCGCCATCGGTGCGCGGCTTTTCGCGCGTTTCCACGCAATGGATGAAATGCTCCAGTTCGCGGGTCAGCGGCATCCCTTCCTGCACGGGCACGTAGGACGGCTCGTTGGCGGTGAAAGCCCATTGTCCGCTGTCCTGCCAGACTGCGTGGCGGTAGACGGCGAGCTTGCGCTCCCAGGGCTCGACATCGTCGAACACCGCCATGGCGCGCGTGCCGACGACGGTCAGCCGCCGCTCGCGATAGGGATTGAGGCGCGAGGTGAAGAGATGGCTGCGCAGATCATTGGGAAAGCGCATGTGAAGATGGGCGAAATCGCTCAAATGATCGAGAAGCGCCGCCCCCTCTCCGCGGATTTCAAGCGGCGCGGCGCCCGTGATGGCCAGGATCATCGACAGATCGTGCGGCGCCAGATCCCACAGCGCATCGTTTTCGGTATGGAATTTTCCCAGTCCAAGCCGGTGCGAATGAATGTATTTCACCTGCCCCAGTTCACCGTCGTCGATCAGCTTCTTCAACTGCTCGAAGGCCGGGTGAAAGCGCAGCACGTGGCCGACCATGAAGACGCGCTTGGCGTCGCGCGCCGCCTTCACAGCGCGCTCGGCGTCCGCCACCGTCAGCGCGATCGGCTTTTCGACCAGAACGTCCTTGCCGTGGGTGACGGTCTTGATGGCGCACTCGGCATGAAACTGCGGCGGCAACGCCATGACGATGGCGTCGATATCGTCACGGCCGTAGATCTCGTCTGGATCGACGGCCAGGCAGTCCTGTTCGCTGGCGAAACCCTCAGCTCGCGCCCGATTGGCGTCGGATACGGCATGCAATGCGCCAAGCGATTTGAGCGTGCGGATATGGTTGGAACCCCAATATCCGCAACCAAGAACGGCGATGCGCGGCTTCATGAACAAAATACCCGACAATAGATGGCCAGACACATATTCGCGTGGCCGACCGAACTCAACCCCACTGCCCCCGGCATTCACGCCTTTCCGCCACGATTGCGCCGCAGCAGCCGCATTGGGCGCAGGGTTGCGCGAGCCGAGGAGAAGCAGATGGAAGGCTGGCCGCGTGCTTGACAGGGTTGGTGCGCCGACCTTATATCCGCCCGTCCTCGCCGAGGGTCGCCCGTCCGTCGCGAAAGCTGCCGGAACCGGCATATCGGCTACGGGGCGGAGTAGCTCAGTTGGTTAGAGCAGAGGAATCATAATCCTTGTGTCGGGGGTTCAAATCCCTCCTCCGCTACCAATCATTTTCAATGATTTGGTCGCGCATCGCGCCTGAAATCATGTCGCGGCATGTTGCAACTGGCTTTCCTTGGTTTCCAACGGTTTCCACTGATGCGCGGCTGCTCGACGCGACATGGTTGCCCCCCCGCGCCTGCCGCGCGATGTTGCGGCGGCTTGCCTCATGTCCAATGATCAGCCGCAACTGCCGATAGGAGAGAACGAATGCCGACGAGTTGGCTGTGGAACCCTTGACTCGATGCGCAACACCAAGGGCAATGCGAGGATTACGCGGCCGACCGTCCGGACTGCCAGATGATCACCATTGGGGCCAGTATCAGAGAGGAGATGAGCTGCTCATCGCAGGTCACTGCGACGGCGGCGACCCGACCACGATGTCCGGGACGGCGGCGAACGGCACCGGCTACGAGGTGGACTGCAACTGGCTCGCCAAGGCGATCGCTGGAAAGCAAGCACCTTACAACCATTGGGGTCAGGTCGATAAGAGCCTGCAGCTGATTATCAAGCTCTACATGTGCACGGCGGCGGACCGCAAACGGGTTCCTGGGTCCAACGACAAGACCAAGGCGTGCTTCGGCGGCATGCTGCTAGCAGCACTGATTGGGGAAGGCTACGGGAAAGTAAAAATCGCCGCATACCACGGTGAGATCACCTGGGCACAGGGCCTGCGACATAAGGTCGTGTGCACGCGCAAGGTCGCCCCGGATACGCTGCAGGTTAAGGACCAGAAGAAGGTCCTCGGAACGCAGGTGGTCACGAGAGCGGGCTATTTTGCGGCGCGTTTCCACCGTGAGTGGTTCACCACCAACCACTTCAACATGCGCTGGATCTGAGCCGGTTCCGCCAACATCTTGCCGATGGTGTCGATCGACGAAAAGGGCCCGGCGCAAGGGTCAGTTGATCGGGCCGGGATCAATCCACCTGCTCGGGCCGAGTGCCGATGAAAAGCGCTGAACTGCTGCAACTCAGATTATAACTGAGCGCATCGCACCGCTGATGCTGGACACTTCAAACGAATTGCCGGCCGAGGCATTGGCGCATGCGGACAGAGCTGTCGCCCTTCAGCCGAATTCGCCGACAGGTTTGTACGCCCAGATGCTTGCGCGTTACTATGATGGCCGGCCCGACGCCGCCATTCTTTCCGGCCGCAGGGCCAACGCGTTGAACCCCTTCGATGCGCGCATCGACGCCGATCTCGGCGCCATCCTGTTCTTGACCGGACAGTACGATGAGGGGCTTTCACTCATCTCCCAGGCAAATCGTATAGGCGACAGACAATTCTCCGGTGAAATTCTGGCCTTCGATGCGTACCGGCAGGGAAACTATTTCGAAGCTTTGAGGCGACTCCAGGACGTCGACACTCCGAAGAGCTATCTGGGCCGACTCTTGATGATCGCGACGCTCGCCCGGCGGGGCAAAATGGACCAAGCTTCCGGTGACATTACTATTCTTCGGCGCTCCTACCCCGGCTTTGAGAGCGGCTTTTCCACCGACATGGATTTTCGCTCGATTGCACCTTCGCTGGTCGCATCCCTCATACAAGGAACTCGAGGCCGCGGGCCTTAAGGCTATCTCGGGGGGGGCGGGCCCCAAGGTGAACGTCCGATGTCATTTCCTAATGCATGTCCTGCCCCGCCAGAAATCCAACGATCGACTGATCAGGCTGCTCCTACGCCAAATCTTCCTTGGCCTTCCGCAGTTCTTCGATTTCCCGGCCGATCCTGATTTGGGTTTCGGCGTTTGCATTTCTTGCCTGATCCTCAAGCTCTCGCAATTCGCGATCGATTTCTTCCGGGGTGACATCGATGAGCGTTTTCGGATGGCGAACAGTGGGGGACATGTTGGGTAGCTCCTTTTGTTTGACGGGAACGCAATTGACAGCATCACCGCTCGCGAGCGGGACCTTCGGATATTTCGCTCATGGACCTCATAATTATAGTCGCAATGAAATGAGATGCGACCGTTGCCTCGAAAGAAACGACAATCGGGAGATTGACCCATATCCGTGCCGCCTTCCGACATGATCCCGCTTGGATCTGGACCAATTGGTCGTTGGTCCAGCCTCTATTCGCGCAAGCGTCATTTCGTAAGATTTACCGGTAGTGGTCAATATAGATAGGGAGACATCCATGAAATCGATTGTCGTCCGGGTCATCGGGGCATCTGCCTTGGTAGCATTTACATTGTCACTTCAACCGGTTGCTTTCTCGGCCGGAAAGAACCACGTCACCATAATGGCCGGGAAAGACGCGCAAAGGGCAAAATGCAATGATGCCAAAATGCAGCATAAGAAATCCGAACGGAAAGCGTTCATGAAGAAGTGCATGCATCAATAAATTACTAGAGGCCTCCTGTAACATTGCGTGGGGTTCTTATCTGAAAAAAGTGCGACCCCACGCAATGCGTGAATACATATTTCAACAGCCATTTCTTTAAGCGCGATCATCGGATCGTTACTCAACCAGCAATCGCCAATAACTTCCAATATTTGATAAGCCCGCCAGTGATGGTCGCTCGGCGTCAGGTCAACACGGATTCAAGCTTCCATCCCTTGTTCAGGGATCGACCCGCTTCGAGATCGTCGGCATCAGCTTCAAAAGGTGCTTCGTGTAGGCGTCTTTCGGATACTCGAACAGCATCTCGGTCTCGGCCGTCTCGACGATCTTGCCGCCGCGCATGACCGCGACCCGGTCGCACATCTGGCGAATGACCGGGAGGTCATGGCTGATGAACAGCATGGTCAGGCCAAGTTCGTCCTGCAAATCCTTGAGAAGATTGAGGATCTGCGCCTGGATCGATACGTCGAGCGCCGATGTCGGTTCGTCGCAGATGAGAAAGCGCGGGCGGGTCGCCAGCGCCCGGGCGATCGAGATGCGCTGCCGCTGACCGCCGGAAAACTCGTGCGGAAATCGATTGGCGGCCTTGGCCCCGAGCCCGACATGGTCGAGCAGATCGTCGACGATGCGCCGGACTTCGGAGCGAGACGAGGCAAGCTTGTGGAACCGGATCGGCTCGGCGACGATGTTGCGCACCTTCATGCGCGGATTGACCGAGGAATAGGGATCCTGGAAGATCATCTGCATCTGCCGGCGATGGCGGTTGAGTTCGCGCCGGCTGTGGATCGCCGCCAGATCGGCGCCTGCAAAGAGGATCCGGCCCGATGTCGGCCGGTAGATGCCGGTGATAAGCCGCGCGATCGTCGATTTGCCCGAACCTGATTCGCCGACGAGGCCGAAGGTCTCGCCTTCGCGGATGGAAAAAGAGGCCTCGTCCACCGCGCGAACCTCCTGCCGTCCGCCGCCGAGCATGCCGCCGATCCGGAAGACCATGGAAACGTCGTCCATCTCGAGCAGCGGCCCGTCCAGCGCGCCATAATCGCGCCGCTGGCCGAGCCAGTGGGTCTTGAGGTCGAGCGCGGCGCGCGGACCGGCCGCTTCGATGTAATTGACGAGCGGAAAACGATCGATCTTCTGGTCCGATGGCGGCACCGCAGAAATCAGGCTCTTCGTATAGGCATGGACCGGCGCGCCGAGAATCTGGGCCGTTTCGCCGGTCTCGACGACCTCGCCATGATACATCACGGCGACGCGGTCGGTGACCTCGGCGATAACGCCCATGTCATGGGTGATGATCAGCATGCCGACGCCGGTATCTTTGACCAACGAGCGCAGGAGCGTCAGGATCTGCGCCTGGATCGAGACGTCCAGCGCCGTCGTCGGCTCGTCGGCGATGATGACGTCGGGCTCGGCGCACAGCGCCAGCGCGATGACCACGCGTTGCCGCATTCCGCCGGAAAACTGGTGCGGAAAATGGTCGATGCGATGTTGCGGATCGGGAATGCCGACTTTTTCCAGATATCCGATGGCGCGCGAACGCGCTTCCTTCTCGCTGATATCGAGATGGGTCAGCATGGTCGTCGTCAACTGCTCGGAGACCGAGCGCAGCGGGTCGAGCGAGGTCAGCGGGTCCTGGAAGATCATCGCGATCTTGCGCCCGCGCAGGCGCCGCATCTTTTCGCCGCCCAGCGTGTCGATGCGCTGCCCTTCAAGCGTCACGGTGCCGCCGGCGACGCGTCCTGGAGGTTCCAGAAGCCCCATGGCGGCGTTGCCGATCGTCGATTTTCCTGCGCCCGATTCACCGACAACGCCAAGGATTTCGCCCGCGTGAAGCTTGAGGTCGACGTCTTTCGCGGCGATCACGTCGCCGCGCCGGGACGCGAATTCCACGATCAGGCCGTGAATGTCGAGGACAACGTTAATCGGTGCCTCGGTCATCAGCGCAGCCGTGGGTTGAGTGCGTCGCGCAGCCAGTCGCCGAGGAGATTGACGGCCAGCACGACAAGCACGAGGGCGGCTCCGGGGAAGATCGTGATCCACCATTCGCCGGAAAACAGATAGTCGTTGCCGACCCGGATCAGCGTGCCAAGCGACGGCGAGGTCGGCGGCACGCCAACGCCGAGAAAGGATAGGGTCGCCTCGGTGATGACGGCCAGCGCGAGCTGGATCGTGGCGATGACCAGCACCGGCCCGATGACGTTCGGCAGGATGTGGCGGAACAGGATCGTGTAGCCCGGCAGGCCGATCACCTGGCCGGCCTGCACATATTCCTTGGTTCGCTCGATCATCACCGACGACCGCACCGTGCGCGCGTACTGCACCCAGAAGGAAAGGCCGATCGAAAGCACAAGCACATAGACGGCGATCCGGTCGTAATCTCCGCGCGGCAGCAGGCCGCGCATCACCCCATCGATGAGAAGCGCGATCAGGATGGCCGGAAAGGAAAGCTGCACGTCGGCGATGCGCATGAGGATGGTATCGAGCATACCGCCAACATAGCCGGCGACGAGGCCGACCGTGATGCCGATGATCGCGGCGAAGATGACCGACAGGAACCCGACCAGAAACGAAATGCGCGCGCCAAAGAGGATCGTCGAAAAAACGTCGCGCCCCTGATCGTCGGTTCCAAGCAGATAGCTCGCGCTGCCGCCGGATTGCCAGGCGGGCGGCAAGAGAGAATCCATCAGATTGACCTGGGAAAGGTCGAATGGATTGTGTGGCGCGACGAAATTCGCCAGCAAAGCCGCCAACAGGAAAATCACCGTGAACGCCGCCGAGATCATCGCCAGTGGCGAATGCGTGAAGGAATACCACAAATCGCTGTCGGCGACGCGCGCGCGCCAGCCGATCGTCTCGGCCTTGGTTTCGGCTTCCACTTCGCTCATCAGTTTTGCACTCGCAAGCGGGGATCGACGACGAAATAGAGAATGTCGACGATCAGGTTGATGACCACGAAGATGAAGCCGATCAGCAGCAGATAGGCCGCCATCACCGGGATATCGACATTCTCGATCGCCTGGACGAAGAGCAGCCCCATGCCGGGCCACTGGAACACGCTTTCGGTGATGATCGCGAAGGCGATGATCGAGCCTACCTGCAGGCCGATGATGGTCATGACCGGAACAAGCGTGTTCTTCAGGGCGATCGAGAAATGGATGGTCCGGGAACTCAGGCCGCGGGCGCGCGCGAACTTTACGTAATCGCTGCGCAGGACCTCGAGCATTTCAGCCCGGACCAGCCGGACGATCAGCGTCATCTGGAAGATGGCCAGGGTGATCGCGGGCATGATCAGGGATTGCAAGCCGCTTTTGGTCAGGAAGCCGGTCGACCACCAGCCCAGTTGCACGACGTCTCCGCGCCCGAATGTCGGCAACCAGCGCAGCACGACGCCAAAAATCAGGATCAGCAAAATACCGATCAGGAATGTCGGCAGTGAAATGCCGACAAGCGACAAGGTCATGAAACCGCGCGAAATCATCCCTTTTCGGTTGAGCGCGGTATAGACGCCCATTGGTATGCCGATCAGCAAGGCAAGGAGGGCCGACACCATCGACAGTTCGAACGTTGCGGGAAAGCGTTCGGCGATCAGATGGCTGACCGGTTCGCGAAGCCGGTACGAGATGCCGAAGTCGCCCTGGACGGCTTTGCCGATGAAGCGGGCGTACTGGACGAAGATGGGATCGTTGAGGCCCAGTTGCTCCTTCAACTTCACGCGTTCGGCAAGCGAGGTGTCCGGGCCAACCATATTGCTGATGGGATCGCCGACATAGCGAAACAGGCTGAAAGCGATCAGCGCGACGACCAGCATCACGAGAATCGATTGAACGAGCCGTTTCAGGACAAAAAACAGCATTAGACCCCGCCGATCGGCATGGAGTTTCCGGCTAGTGGAACGAATTCGATATTTGAGTCTCGCATCCGCTACGCTCTCGCTCAAATGTCGAATTCAGAAATTCCACTAGATTCAGTGGCTTGCCATTGGTTTCTCTGCTTCCGACATGAGCACCCCCAAGAAGGATACAAATCTCGGAATAGAACCACCCGCCCGAAGCTAGCGGGAAAATGGCGCGCGCCGATCAGCGCGCGCCATGATCGATCAATTGCCGCCGGTATTGATCATGACATTGCGTATGTCGAGAACATTGTCGGCACGTTGCACGACCGAGACACCGTCACGCACACCCCAGGACAAGGGCTGCTGGTGCAGTGGCAGGTAGCCATAGTCGTCCTTCAGCAATTTCATCGCATCGTGGATCATGTCGTCGCGCTTCTTGGTATCCGTCTCCGAAACGATCTTCGCGTCGAGGGCGTCGATTTTCGGGTTCGAATAATGGCCGTAATTGATCTGGCCGGCGCCGGTCTTTTCATCCATGGTCTGCACGAGATTGTAGAGCATGTTGTAGGCGTCGATCGTCGAAGGCGTCCACCCAAGAAGGTAGAACGACGTCTTGTTGCCGTTCTGGGTAGCGATCTTGGCGAAGAACTTGGACTTCGGCTGAGCGTTGAGATCGACCCTGATACCAACCCGCGCGAGGAATCCGACGATCGCCTGGCAAATCTGCTCGTCATTGACATAGCGATTGTTCGGACAATCCATGCCGAGCTCGAAGCCATCGGGATAACCGGCGTCCTTGAGCAACTTCTTCGACATTTCCGGATCGTATTTGTAGGGCGTGTTCAGCGCCTTGTCGAAACCGTTGATTTGAGGCGCGATCATCAGTCCGGTCGGCGTTGCGGCTCCGCGCATGATCTTCTTGTCGATCGCCTCGATGTCGATCGCATGCGCCATCGCCTCGCGCACATGGATGTCCTTCAGCGGGTTCTTGCCCTTGATGTTGGAGTAGAGCAATTCGTCACGGAACTGATCCATGCCGAGGAAGATCGTCCGGGCCTCGGCGCCCGTCAGCGCCTTGACGCCTTTTGCCGATTTGAGGCGGGGCCAGTCCTGCACCGGGATCGGGTAGGCAAGATCGACATCGCCGGAAATCAGCGCCGCGACGCGTGTCGAATCCTCGCTGATCGGGGTGAAGATGACGTCGGTTACATTCGTGGCGAGGTCCTTGTCCCAGTATCCGTCAAAGCGTTTCATCACGGTCTTGACGTCGGCCTGACGGCTGACCAGCACGAATGGTCCGGTGCCGTTTTCATGCTTCGTCGCATAGGTGGAATCGGAGGTGGCCGCTTGCGGGCTGGTCGCCTCGGTCGCGTTGTTCGCCTCGGCCCATTTCTGGTCCATGATGAAGAGCCACGTCAGTTCGCCCGGCAGGATCGGATTGGGCACGGGCGTGATCAGGTCGATCGTTTCCGGGTCTATGATCTTGATGTCGGAGATTTGCGAACCGAAGCCCTTGAGATCGGAACCCGGCGTCAGCGAGCGCTTCCAGGAAAAGATGACATCCTGCGCTGTCATCGTATCGCCATTATGGAATTTGACGCCCTGGCGCAGCTTGAAGCGCCAGACCTTGGGGGAAATGTTCTTCCACGACGTCGCGAGGGCCGGTTCCAGCTTCAGATCCTTGTTGTAGTGGACAAGGCCTTCATAGAAATTGTTGGAAAAGCCAAGCGTGAAGGTCTCGTCGAGGCCCATCGGATCAAGCGACTGCACATCGCCCTGGAAGGCGAAGTGAAAAGTCTTGGCGACCGCCGGAGACGCCATCATGGCAAGCGCGATCGCGCCAGCCGTCATCAGTTTTTTCATCGTTAGTGCTCCCATTTTGAATTTTTCATTTAGTGGCCGGGCTTGAACAGCCCGAATTCTTCCAAGCCGTGCGCAAGAACGGGCCTCGCGTCACCACGGCATGATGATCGACCACCATATTCGTTGGAGGTGCAGGTGCAATGAATTTGCCCCAGCCGAATGACGCGCCGACCGAGAATCCCACGCAAACGATTCCCCGTTCACAGTGGAAAATATCCGGAAAGGCGAAGGTATTTCTGCATCGACCGGCATTGCTCCCATGGTCCAGATGCGAAAGCGCCTTTGCATGGCTTATGTTGCTTGCACATCTGAAACCTTTGTCGCCAAAACCAAGCTCAAGGCGCTCGGCATGTCAACCGAGTCCGGCCCAACAATTGCGATTTCGCTAAAATAGCTTTGCAAACCGGGTTGGCCCGAGGCACTTTTTTGCCTCAGGATCAAGACGAGAGACGATCGATCAGCCGCCTGACGAATTGCTCGCCGGCTTCGAGTTGGGAGATGTCGATGAACTCGTCGGCCTTGTGCGCCTGTTCGATCGAGCCGGGACCGCAGACACAGACCGAATAGCCGCTCTGCTGGAAAAGGCCTGCCTCGGTGCCGTAGGAAACGGCGTGCTCGCCATTGTCCCCGGTCAGGGCCCGGGCCAATGTCTCGGCATGGGCGTCCTCCGGCCCTTCCTTCGCGCATCCGGGCGCGCTGACGCGAATATGGACGTCGATCGACGTTTCCGGGCGGATCGCTTTCATGCCGGCTTCGACCTCGGCGACCTTTTCCCTGTAGCGCGCCAGCCATTCGTCGCCGCTCTCGCCGGGCACGAAACGGATCTCCGTACTGAAGACGCAGTTCTCCGCGGTGATGTTGTTGGCCGTGCCGCCTTCTATCGTGCCGACATGAAAGGTGGTGTAGGGCGGCTCGAAGGCGGTTGCGTCGCTCGACGGTGTCTTTTTCCGGCTCTCTTCGAGTTGCTCGCTGTACCAGTCGACGAGCTTGGCGGCCTGCATCACGGCCGACACGCCGGTGTGGATCAGGCTCGAGTGAACGGGAAACCCGTGCACATGGGTCCGCGTGCCGATGCCTCCCTTGTGCCGCGTGACGACCTGCATCATCGTCGGTTCGCCAACGATGACCGATTGCGCCAGCGGCAATGTCCTTCGCATCTCGGCGATCATCGAGGGGACGCCGAGGAAACCGAGTTCCTCATCGTAGGAAAGCGCGATCTGAATGGGCCGCTTCAGATCGGCCTCCAGCATCTCGGGAACCATCGACAACACGATCGCGTCAAACCCCTTCATGTCGCAGCTTCCGCGGCCGTAAAGACGGCCGTTTCGCTCGGTCAGTGTGAAGGGATCGCTGGTCCAGTCCTGGCCGTCGACGGGAACGACGTCGGTATGCCCCGAAAGCACGACGCCGCCTTCCACGGAAGGCCCGATCTGTGCGTAGAGATTGGCCTTGGCGCCGTCTTCACTGGCGACGACATGCACATCGATGCCCAGCCCCTCCAGATAATCGCGGACAAACGCGACAAGCGGAATGTTGGTGTCGCGTGAAACCGTCGGAAACGCGACAAGGCGCTCCAGCATCTCGCGTGCCGTGTATCGTTTGGTCATTTTGGGATTTTACCTTGCGAACTCGCGGGCAGGCTAAAACGCAATCCGAGGATGTCAACCTTGCCGCCGCCGGTGCGGCCCTTCAGGACGCCGCTACCTTGTGCATGAGCGGTTGCTTGGCGAGGCTCGCCATCAGATCGTTGAATTTTTCACCCTGGATGGAAATGTGGTTCCGCAGCGTGTCTGCCGCCTTTTCGCTGTCGCCGTTGCAAATCGCCTCGTGAACGTCCCGATGCTCCTGCATCGACTGGCGCATGCGCCCCCTGACGCGCAATTGCAGACGCCGAAAAGGCTGCAGCCGCTTGTGCAGCTTCGATGCCTCCCCCGCGAGGAAGGAATTGCCGCTGGCGCGATAGAGAATATGATGGAAGCGTTCGTTCTCGCGGTAATACTCATCGGAATCGCCCTGCGTGAGCGAGCGCTCGCACGCCTCCACGGCGCCGGCCAGCGTCTCCAGTTCCTCATCGGTAATCCGGCGCGCGGCAAGGCGTCCGCACATGGCTTCCAGTTCCGCCATCACGTCGAACATCTCGACAAGCTTCACGAAACTCGGATAGCGCACGAAAACGCCGCGCCGGGGAATGGTCTCCACCAGTCCGGACGCGGCAAGCCCGTGCAACGCCTCGCGCACCGGCGTGCGCGAGACCGCAAAGCGGACCGAAAGCGTGACCTCGTCCAGCCGCTCGCCGTCGGCGAACTGCCCTGCCACAATGGCTTGTTCGAGTTCCTCGCGAATGCGGTCGGCGCTTCTTTCACTCATGGCCCACGATAGGATGGTTATCTGCATTCAACAAGACGAGTTCTTGTATACAAGATTGTTGACATCGCGAACATGACCTCTAAACTTTGCCGGGTTTGGAGGAATGTCCAACAGTTTATGCAGCGCTTCGTCTGCAGGGAGGAAATGATGAAATTCAATCTCGTATGCATGGCCGCCGCCGTCGGCCTTTCCCTCGCCGCATCGGGCAATGCCGGCGCGGTGACGCTCAAGGCTTCGCACCAGTTTCCGGGCGGCAAGGGCGACCCGCGCGACGAAATGGTCCAGATGATCGCCCGCGACGCCAAGGCGGCGAACGTGGATTTGACCATCCAGGTCTATCCCGGCGCATCCCTTTTCAAGCCGAAAGACCAGTGGAGCGCGCTGACCAAGGGGCAACTCGATATCGCATCCGTGCCGCTCGACTATGCCAGCGGACGTGTCCGCGAGTTCGGCGCCACCCTCATGCCCGGGCTGGTGCGCAATCACGAGCGCGCCAAGCGCCTCAACAATTCGCCGTTTATGAAGGACATCAAGGCGGATATTGAAAAGCACGGCGTCATGGTTCTCGCCGATGCCTGGCTCGCCGGCGCGGTCGCCTCGAAGAAGGACTGCATTCTCAAGCCCGATGACATCAAGGGTCAGAAGGTGCGTTCGGCGGGTCCGACCTTCGCGGCAATGTGGCAACAGGCCGGCGCATCGATCGTCTCGATCCCCAGCAACGAGGTCTACAACGCCCTGCAGACCGGCGTCGCCGACGGGACCGATACCTCGACGGCAAGCTTCACCTCCTTCCGCCTCTATGAGCAGGTCAAATGCATCACCGCGCCCGGTGATAACGCGCTCTGGTTCATGTACGAGCCGGTCCTTATGTCGAAGAAGAGCTTCGATCATCTGAACAAGAAGCAGCAGGATGCGATCCTGGCGGCGTCCAAGAAAGCGCAGGCCTATTTCGCCGGTGAGGCGGAAAAAATGGATGCCAAGATGGTCAAGGCCTACAAGGATCATGGCGTGAAGGTCGTGACCATGACTCCCGACGACTACAAGGCCTGGCTGGCGGTCGCCAAGGAGAGTTCCTACAAGCAGTTCGCCGCCGAGGTCCCCGATGGCCAGAAGCTGATCGACGAGGCGCTCGCCGTCAAATAGCGGCTTTCGGAGCGGCCGGTTTCCCTGGCCGCTCCGGTTTGATTTCAGGACAAGAGGCCCGGAAAGATGGACGGATTCATCCGCCTCGTCAGAATGATCTCGTTCGGCTGCGGCATCGCCGCCGCGGCGCTGATTTCGGTAGCGGTCGTTGTGGTTTGCCAGATGGTCTTCGTCCGTTTCGTGCTCGGTTCGACGACGATCTGGCAAACCGATTTCACCACCTACAGTCTTGTTGCAGCCACCTTCATCGGCAGTCCCTACGTGCTTTTGTCGCGCGGCCACGTCAACGTCGATGTCCTGCCGCTGCACCTTGGCGGCGCGGCGCGCTTCCGGCTTGCCCTGTTTTCCGTGATCGTCTCGCTGGCCTTCTCGCTTGTCATGACCTGGCTCGGTTTCCGCTTCTGGCATGACGCATGGGCCAACAATTACGCATCGGACACGATGTGGCGCGTCCGCCTGTGGATCCCCTACGCGGCGCTGCCGTTCGGCTTTGCCACACTGACGCTGCAATATATCGCCGACCTCGCTTGCCTGGTGACGGGCCGGGAACCGCCCTTCGGCATCAAGCCTGTCGAGCCGCTGGGAGCGACGGCATGAGCCCCGCGACCGAAGGCGCCATGGTGCTTGTCGTCACCCTGCTCGTGCTTCTCTCGGGCATGCCGGTCGCGTTCGGCCTCGGCGCGGTGTCTCTTGTCTTTATGGTGATTTTCCAGGGCGTCGACTCGCTCAGCGTCGTCGCCGATACCTTTTATGGCGGGCTCAACGACTTCACGCTGGTCTCGATTCCCATGTTCGTCATGATGGGAGCCGCCGTGGGGTCATCGCCGGCTGGGCGCGATCTCTACGAGGCCCTCGACCGCTGGCTTTACCGCGTGCCCGGCGGCCTCGTGATCTCCAATCTCGGCGCCTGCGCATTGTTTGCCGCCCTCACCGGCTCCTCGCCCGCCACCTGCGCCGCAATCGGCCGCATGGGCATTCCCGAGATGCGCCGGCGCGGCTATCCCGACGGCATCGCCACCGGCTCGATCTGTGCCGGCGGAACGCTCGGCATCCTGATCCCGCCATCGATCACCTTCATCCTCTACGGCATCGCGACGGAAACCTCGATCGGCCGGCTTTTTCTGGCGGGCGTCCTGCCTGGGCTGATGCTGACCAGCCTGTTCATCCTCTGGACCGTCTTCTATCTCTGGAAGAAGGGCTTCCGCGCCTACGATGCGGATTTTCGTTATTCCTGGAGGGAAAAATTCGAATCGGTGCCGAAGATCGCGCCGTTCCTGCTGATCGTGGCGGGCGTGATGTACGTGCTGTATGGCGGCGTCGCCACCCCTTCGGAAGCGGCCGGCGTCGGCGCCGCACTCTGCGTTGTGCTGGCGATCACCATCTACCGCATGTGGCGGCCCGAGGCCTGGTGGCAGATCCTGCGCGACACGACACGCGAATCCGTGATGATCTTGATGATCATCGCGGGCGCCGTCCTGTTCGGCTACATGCTGACATCGCTCTACCTGACCCAGACGCTTGCCCAGGGCATCGCCGACATGGACGTCAACCGTTGGGTATTGATGGCGATGATCAACGTCTTCCTGCTGGTCTGCGGCTTTTTCATCCCGCCGGCGGCGGTAATTCTGATGACAGCGCCGATCCTGCTCCCGATCATCACGGCGGCGGGCTTCGATCCCGTCTGGTTCGGCGTCATCATTACCATCAACATGGAAATCGGTCTGATCCATCCCCCGGTCGGACTGAACATCTACATCGTCAATTCCATCGTTCCCGACGTGCCACTGGCGCGCGTCATCTGGGGTACGCTGCCTTTCGTCGGTTGCATGATGCTTGAAATCATTATCCTGTGCGTCTTCCCCCAGATCGCCACCTGGCTTCCGACCTTTCTCATGGGACCCGGATCATGAGCAGAACAAGCTTCCTTCAGGATCTACTCGCCACCATCTTCGAGCGCGGAACCTCCTATGCGGCCGGTGAGGACAAACGCTCGATGGAGGAATTGTGCGCCGCCCTCCTCTCCGAGCGCGGCGAGGCTTCCGGAACGCGCATCGCAGCGGCGATCCTCAACCGCTACGAAGCCGACGACGACCAGAAGAAAGCCGGCTTTTTCCGGCTCCTGACCGAAGAGTACGATGTCGACACGGACGCCATCGCCAATGCGGCGAGCCAATACAGCGCCTCCCGGGATACCACCGCGCTCGCCCATCTGCTCGACGAAGCCGAGCCGCCGCGCCAGGAAATCCTGCGTCGGCTCAATCGGATGACCGGCGGAACCGGCAGGCTCGTGAAGATGCGGGCGAACCTTCTCGGCCTGCTGCGGGAGAACCCCGCCTTCCGGCGCACGGATCTCGACTTCCAGCACCTGTTCATGTCGTGGTTCAATCGCGGCTTTCTGGTTCTGCGCCGCATCGACTGGACGACGCCGGCCAACATCCTGGAAAAGATCATCGCCTATGAAGCGGTGCACGCCATCAACGATTGGGACGATCTGCGGCGGAGGCTGCAGCCTGCCGACCGGCGTTGCTTCGCCTTTTTTCACCCGGCGATGCCCGACGAACCCCTCATCTTCGTCGAAGTGGCGCTGACCCAGAAAGTTCCCGGTTCGATCCGGTCGCTGCTGTCGGAAGAGCGCGAAATGATCGACGACGATACCGCGACGACGGCCGTCTTCTACTCGATCTCCAATTGCCAGCGCGGACTCGCTGGCATCTCCTTCGGCAACTTCCTCATCAAGCAGGTCGCCACGGACCTCTCGAGTTCGCTGCCCAATCTGAAGACCTTCGTGACGCTTTCCCCGATCCCGGGTTTCGTGCCTTGGCTGCGCGATGAAATGGCCGCTGTGACGGATGAAACGCCGGCCGAGAGCGCGATCGAAAAGGCTCTCGCCGCCACTACGGCGGGCGATCTCGAGCCGATCTCCGAGGATTTGAGGCGGCTTGCCGCCGAATATTTGCTGCGCGCCAAGCGTCCCGACGGCCAGCCGCTCGATCCGGTGGCCCGCTTCCATCTTGGCAACGGCGCCAGCCTCGAAGGTATCCATCCGCTCGCCGATTTGTCCGAAAAGGGCATCGAGGAGGCGCGCGGCGTCATGGTCAACTATCGCTATGACCTTGGGGCTGTCGAGGCGAACCACGAAGCCTACGCCCATGACCGCGAAATCATCACGACGCGGGCGATCCGGTCGCTGCTTGCGCCCGATCGCGCCCGCCGCACCGCACGGAGAAAAGAGAATGCCTAACGCGCTCTACGACGCCTTGTTCGCGCCGCACCGGGGCAGCGCCAGACCATTCCTCCACCTGAAGGACGGTTCGGTCCTCAGCTACCAGACTTTTCTCGATCGGGCCGCGCGCATGGCCCATGCCCTGCGCAACCACGCGATCAAACCGGGCGACAGGGTCGCCGTCCAGATCGCCAAGAGCCCCGAGGCGCTGGCGCTTTATGCCGCCTGCATACAGGCAGGCGCGATCTTCCTGCCGCTCAACACGGCCTATACGCCCGCCGAAATCGCTTATTTCGTCGACAATGCCGGGCCTGGCCTGCTGGTTTGCGACGAGAGCAGCCGTCAGGCGCTCGCTCCGGTCGCCGACAAGGCCGAGGCGCATCTGCTGACGCTGAACGCCGACGGCGCCGGCACGCTGATGGTCGAGGCGGCAACGTGCGAGACGCAATTCGAGACCGCGGAGCGCGGACCCGACGATCTGGCGGCCTTTCTCTACACGTCCGGCACGACAGGCCGTTCAAAGGGCGCGATGCTGACCCACGACAATCTCCTGTCGAACGCCCGCTCGCTCGTGGAAGCATGGCGTTTCACCGACGAGGATATCCTCCTTCACGCTCTGCCGATCTTTCACACGCACGGCCTTTTCGTTGCCTGCAACACTCTCCTTCTGGCCGGCGGCGCGATGATCTTCCTGCCCGGCTTCCAGATCGACGATGTCATCGCAAACCTGCCGCGAGCCACATCGATGATGGGCGTGCCCACCTTCTATACGCGGCTCCTCGACGATCCGCGCTTTACGAAGGAACTCGCCCGGCACATGCGGCTCTTCACCTCCGGCAGCGCGCCCCTGCTCGCCGAGACCCATGTCGCCTTCGAGGAGCGCACCGGACACCGCATCCTCGAGCGCTATGGCATGACGGAAACGAACATGAGCACGTCGAACCCCTATGAGGGCGAGCGGCGCGCCGGAACGGTCGGCTTTCCCTTGCCAGACGTCGAGCTTAGGATCGTCGATCCGGATAATGGCGGCACGCTTGGCAAGAATGAGATCGGCATCATCGAGGTGCGCGGACCGAACGTCTTCAAGGGCTATTGGCGGATGCCCGAAAAAACGAAGGAGGAATTCCGGGACGACGGCTTCTTCATCACCGGCGACGTGGCGCTGGAAGACGCAGACGGCTATATCCAGATCGTCGGCCGCGCCAAGGATCTGATCATCTCGGGCGGCTACAACATCTATCCCAAGGAAATCGAACTCATCCTCGACGAACAGGAAGGTGTCCTGGAATCAGCCGTCATCGGCATTCCCCATCCCGACTTTGGCGAGGGCGTCGTGGCGGCGATCGTCCCGGCGAAGGGCGCGGTCATCGATGAACAGGCGCTGACCGACGCCTTGAAGGACAAGATCGCCCGCTTCAAGCAACCCAAGCGCATCTTCACGATCGACGAATTGCCGCGCAATACCATGGGCAAGGTGCAAAAGAACATCCTGCGGGAACGATACGCCGGCACGTTTGGCAGCCACTAAAGTCGGCACGGCGGCGTCGATATCTTGAATGTCATCCGATATTCCCGCGAAGCTTTCCGGGAGTGCTTGTGCGATCCGGACCTGCTTCACGACCTGGCCGTTCGCGGCGACTTCCGGCAATAGCCGCGAAATGAACGGCATCGCCCGCACCGGCAATAGGTCAAGGTCCACAATGTGAACAGCGCTTGGCCTGCAAAAGCCGGAGATTAGGACGGATATCGGAATTTGACTTGTGCTCTGCGCGGGTTGTATGAAAAATAAACGGCCAGCAAGATCAACTTCTATCCACAATATGGACCTTAAATTGGAAGGTTCACTCAATTGAGAGATGTTGGTACAGTTTTAGATGAAGCCGAATTGGGAGGAACCAATGGCAATATTGACGCGCAGAACCTTTCTTGGAACGACCGCCGCAGCGCTGGCGATGCCGGCGATCAGGAACGCCAAGGCCGCCGATTTCAGGTACAAATACGCCAACAATTTGCCTGTGGCGCACCCCATGAACATACGCGCCAAGGCGGCGGCGGACGCCATCGCCAAGGAAACCAACGGGCAGTTAAAGATCCAGATATTCCCGAACAACCAGCTTGGCTCCGATACCGACGTGCTCAGCCAGTTGCGGTCGGGCGCCGTCGAGTTCTTCACCCTTTCGGGCCTGATCTTGTCCACGCTCGTTCCGGTTGCCTCCATCAATGGCATCGGTTTCGCCTTCCCTGATTACGACACCGTCTGGAAGGCGATGGACGGAGACCTCGGCGCCTATGTGCGCGGGGAGATCGCGAAGTCCGGGCTCGTCGCCATGGAGAAGATCTGGGACAACGGGTTCCGCCAGACGACATCGAGCACCAAGCCGATCACGTCGCCGAAGGATTTCGAGGGCTTCAAGATCCGCGTGCCGGTGAGCCCGCTCTGGACATCGATGTTCGAGGCGTTCGGCGCTTCCCCGACAAGCATCAATTTCGCCGAAGTCTATACCTCGCTGCAGACCAAGGTCGTCGAGGGTCAGGAAAATCCGCTGGCGATCATCCAGACGGCAAAGCTCTACGAGGTGCAGAAATACTGCTCCCTCACCAACCATATGTGGGATGGCTTCTGGTTCCTCGCCAACCAGGACATGTGGAAGGCGTTGCCGGAGGATATCCGCGCGATCGCCGCCAAGCACCTCAATGCCGCCGCCGTCGAGGAGCGCAAGGACACGGCCGAGCTCAATTCCTCGCTGGCCGGCAAGCTGAAGTCGGAAGGCATGGTGATCAACAGTCCCGATGCCGGACCGTTCCGCGAGAAGCTGCGCTCCGCCGGGTTCTATTCGACCTGGCGCGACAAATACGGCAAGGAGCCGTGGGACCTTCTGGAAAAAGCCGTCGGCAAGCTGGCCTGACACGGTGGAGCAATCTCCTGCTCAGGGGGTCGAGCCGGAAACAGGCTCGGCTCCCGCATGGTCGAGATTGCTGGACAGGGGCATCGGCCTTCTCATAGAGGTTCCGGCCGCCATTCTGGTCGTGGCGGAGGTCGTCGTGCTCTTTGCCGGCGTGCTTTCCCGATATGTCTTCAACAGTCCGCTGGTATGGTCGGACGAACTCGCTTCGCTCTGTTTCCTCTGGCTCGGCCTGTTGGGCGCCTGCATCGCGCTACGCCGCGGCGAGCACATGCGCATGACGGCGCTGGTGATGATGGCGTCGCCCCGCGGCCAGGCCTTTGCCGAAGCCGTTGCAACGGTCGCCGCCGCCGCATTTCTTCTTCTCATTCTCATGCCGGCCTATCACTTTGCCTCCGGGGAAGCCTTCATCACCACCCCGGCCCTCGGCATATCGAACGCCTGGCGCGCCGCCGCGCTGCCGGTATGTTCCGCGCTAATGATTCTGATCGCCATCACGCGTCTCACCCAGTTCGGCAATTTGCGGCTGGTGGCGGGCGCCGTATTGATCACACTGGCGATCGCGGCGGCGCTTTATCTGCTGAAGCCGGTATTCGACCAGCTCGGCAATCTTAATCTGCTCCTGTTCTTCGTGGTCCTTTTGGCGGCGGCGATCTTTGCCGGCGTTCCGATCGCCTTCTCCTTCGGCCTTGCGACATTCGCCTACCTGTCGCTTACCACCCGCGTGCCGATGTCGATCGTCGTGAGCCGCATGGACGAAGGCATGTCGCATCTGATCCTGCTCGCAGTCCCGCTCTTCGTCCTGCTCGGCTATTTGATCGAGATGACGGGCATGGCCCGGGCCATGGTCGCCTTCCTGGCGGCTCTGGTCGGCCATGTGCGCGGCGGCCTCAATTACGTCCTGCTTGGCGCGATCTTTCTGGTTTCGGGCATTTCGGGAGCAAAGGCCGCGGACATGGCCGCGGTTGCGCCGGTGCTGTTTCCCGAGATGAAGGCGCGCGGCGCCAAGCCCGGCGAACTCATCGCTATCCTGTCGGCTTCCGGCGCCATGTCGGAGACGATACCGCCGAGCCTGGTGCTGATCACCATCGGATCGGTTACCGGCGTCTCGATCGCCGCGCTGTTTACCGGCGGCCTGCTCCCGGCGCTGGTGCTGGCCCTTGCTCTCGCCGGCGTCGCCTGGTGGCGCACGCGCAACGAGGACATGTCGGGCGTCCGCCGGGCCGGCGGCAGGGAAATTGCCCGCACCTTCATCATTGCCCTCCCCGCACTCGTGCTTCCCTTCGTCATCCGGGCGGCCGTGGTCGAGGGCATCGCGACGGCCACCGAAGTATCGACCATCGGGATCGTCTATTCGATCCTCGTCGGCCTCATCGTCTATCGAAAGTTCGATGTGCGCAGGCTGATGCCGATGCTGTTGGGCACCGCCTCGCTCTCGGGCGCCATCCTTTTCATCATCGGCGCGGCGACCGCCATGGCCTGGGCGCTGACCCAATCCGGGTTTTCCGGTGAACTTGCCGGTTTCATGTCGACCCTGCCGGGCGGTGCGGCCAGTTTCATGGCGATGTCCATCGTCGTTTTCGTTGTCCTGGGCAGCGTGCTGGAAGGCATTCCGGCGATCGTGCTGTTCGGGCCGCTTCTTTTCCCGATCGCCCGCCTCGTTGGCATCAACGAGATCCACTATGCGATCGTCGTCATCCTGGCGATGGGCATCGGGCTTTTCGCCCCGCCTTTCGGGGTCGGCTATTACACGGCCTGCGCCATCGGCCGCGTCAGTCCCGATGAAGGGATGCGGCCGATCATCGGCTATCTGCTGGCGCTCCTGGTCGGCGTCATCATTATCGCCGCCGTTCCGTGGTTCTCCATCGGATTTCTCTAGCATCGGGGATTGAAGGACATGGCGGATCCGAACCACAAAGAGACGGTCGTGATCACCGGCGGCGCATCCGGTATCGGCCTGTCCGTCGCCAGGCTGCTTAAAGCGGAAGGTTGGCTCGTCCGGCTCCTGGATTTGCACGCGGATGCTCTGGACAAGGCATGCGTCGAACTCGGCCTGTCAACCGATCACGCGGTCGCCTGCGATGTCGCCGATGAAGAGGCCGTCGAAGCGGCGATCAAGCGGCTCGACAAGGAAATGCCGATCACGGGAGCCGTAAACTCGGCGGGTATCGGTCTCGACCGGCTGGCGGTGGAGACCAGCGCCGCCGACTTCCGCCGCATTCTCGAGGTCAATCTCATCGGCTCCTTCAACATTGCGGGCGCCGTGGCCCGCCGCTGCATCGAGGGCAAGCGCGCCGGAAGCATCGTCAACATATCCTCGGTTTCCGGCCTCTGCGGCAACCGGGGCCGGGTTGCCTACGGCGCGTCGAAGGGCGGGGTCAACGTCATGACGCAAGTCATGGCCACGGAACTCGGAGGCCATGGAATCCGCGTCAACGCCGTGGCGCCCGGTCCCATCGACACGCCCCTGGCCATGGCCGTGCATACGCCCGACGTGCGCCGCCAATGGCGCGAACGCGTTCCGCTCCAGCGCTATGGGACGCCGGACGAAGTAGCCGAGATGGTGGCGTTCCTTCTGTCTGCGAAGGCGAATTATGTGACCGGGCAGATCCTGGCGGTCGACGGAGGCTTCATCAATGCGGGCCTCCGGGTCTGAAAGGCCCGCCCGGCGCGACTCACGCGCAACGCGCCGTCAGGCCGCCATCGACGATGATGTGCGTTCCGTTGACATAACGCGCTTCGTCGGATGCCAGGAAGAGAGCCGCGTAGGCGGTATCCCAGGCGTTGCCCATCTTTCCTGTCGGGCTTTGCGCGTTGCGCTTCTCGATCATTGTGTCGATGTCCGCCCCGTAGCTTGCCGTCAGCGAGTCGCGGATCATCGGAGTGTCCATCAGTCCGGGAAGCACGCAATTGGCCCGTATGCCCTGCGGCGCATATTGCAGGGCGATATTCTGCGTCAGGGCCATCACCGCGGCCTTCGACGCCGTATAGGCCGCGTAGGGAAAGCCGATCCATCGCAGCGCCGCGGCCGACGAAATAGTGACGATGGCACCAGATTGCTGCGCCGCCATGACCGGCAGGACATGCTTGCAGGCCAGGAAAACCCCCGTCTGGTTGATGGTGATGAGGCGCGTCCAGTCCTCCACGCTTGTCTCGACCGGACCGCCGGTCTCGGCGACCCCGACATTGTTGTGCAAGACGTCGATGCGGCCAAAACGCTCGGTTGCGGCGGCGACGGCGCGGGCGAGGCTGTCACTGTCCGTGACATCGGCTTGCACCGCCATGGCCTCGTAGCCCTCTCCGGCGATCTCCGCGCGCGTCCTTTCGGCCGCCTCCACGTCTCTGTCGGCAGCCACGACGATGCCGCCCTCCCGGGCGTAGAGAAGCGCCGCGGCCTTGCCGTTGTTCAAACCCTCGATCGGCGACCCTCCGCCGATCACAAGCACGACCTTGTCTTTTATTCGCCCCGGCATTGTTCGGCCTTTCCGTTTTTGGTCTCTCACCATATGGACCATGGATACGATAGTGAGACGCAGGATATCGGAATAAATTTGCTTGCCTAGCGTATCGAGCGTTCTAATATCGAGATTATGACATTAGAGCCGATTTCATGCGGTCCACATAGTGTAGATGGCCGTATTCTTCAGGATGGAAATGAGCGTAGAGATCACCGGTTCCCAGAGCGTCGACCGAGCACTCGGTCTTCTGGCGATCATTCGCCGGCATGCTCAATCGGGGATACGCCTTTCGGAAATCCTTGAAGAAAGCGGACTGAACAAGCCGACGGCCAGGCGGCTGTTGCTGGCGTTGATGCGGGCCGCGCTCGTCGAGCAGGACGCGGTGACCCGGCGATATCATCTGGGCGAGGAAGCTTTCCTGCTGGGCGCTCTCGCCGCGGGACGCCACAACATTCTGGAACTCGCCGCCGAAAGCATGAGACGGCTGGCCAGCGCCAGTGAAGACACCATCTTTTTCTCCGTTCGCCGCCAATCCTATTCGGTCTGCCTGCAGCGCGAGGAAGGACGTTTCCCGATCCGCACCCATATCCTGCAGGCGGGCAACCATCATCCGCTCGGCATCGGGGCGGGAGCGATGGCGCTGCTGGCGGATTTGCCCGATGACGAGATCGACCAGATCGTCGCGGAGAACGAGACCGTCGTCGCCGAACGCTTCCCGCACTATACGCCGGACGTCATCCGCGAGCAGGTCGACCAGACGCGCCTGCGCGGATATTCGGTCAATCCTGGGCTCGTTCTGCCAAACTCCTGGGCGATCGGAATTGTGCTGCGCTACCCGGACGGTCGCGCCGCCGGCGCACTCAGCATCGCCGCGATCGACAGCCGAATGGGGCCGGATCGGCGGGAAAGCCTGGCCGGGCTTCTCAAGGACGAAGCAACCCGCCTGACGCATCGGCTGGATCGCATGTTCGCGCCGCGAGGCAACAGATCGGAACCCGGCGAGGCCCGGGAGATGGCGGCATCGGCTGCCGTGGAAGAAAAGAAAGCCGCCAGATGACCAAGGTACTGCCGCAATCCACCAAAGTATCCAACCTTGCCCACTTTCTGACGCGCTCGGCGCGCCGGCTCGCAGACCGCCCCGCCCTTGTCTGGAGGGACAGGACGTGGAGCTGGCGCGAGTTCGATGAACGGGTCAGCGCCATGGCCGCCGCCCTGCGCGACCATTTTGGAGTGAAGAAGGGCGATCGTATCCTCATTCAGTCGCCCAACTGCAACCAGATGTTCGAATCGATGTTCGCCTGCTTCCGCATCGGCGCGGTATGGGTTCCGGCGAACTACCGGCAGACGCCTTCCGAAGTCGCCTATCTAGGAGAAGCAAGCGGCGCCAAGGGCATGATTTGTCATGCGGATTTCCCCGACCACGCGGCCGCCTGCGCCGCCTCGGCGACCCCGCCATCCTTCGTGCTGGCCATTGGCGAAGCCGCGTTTGGCGAGGACTATGACGCAACGGTCGCGGCACACCGGGGAAAACCTGTGCCCGACGTTTCCGTCGATCGCGACGATCCCTGCTGGTTCTTCTTTACGTCGGGCACGACGGGCCGGCCCAAGGCGGCCGTACTCACCCACGGACAGATGTCCTTCGTGGTGGCAAACCATCTTTGCGACCTGATGCCCGGAACCACCGCTGACGATGTGTCGCTGGTCGTCGCGCCGCTGTCGCATGGGGCCGGCGTGCATCAGCTTACCCAGGTGGCCGCCGGGGCGACGACCGTCCTGGCCCCCTCGGAACGCTTCGACGCCGGCCAGTTATGGGCGCTGGTTCAGGAACTCAGGGTCTCCAATCTCTTCACCGTGCCAACGATCGTCAAACGCCTTGTCGAATATCCAGCGGTTGACGAGGTCGATCATTCGTCGCTGCGGTACATGATCTACGCCGGCGCGCCCATGTACAGGGAGGACCAGAAGAAGGCCCTGCAAAAGCTCGGCAATGTCATGGTGCAATATTTCGGCCTCGGCGAAGTGACGGGCAACATCACCGTGCTTCCGCCCCACGAACACGAACTGGAAGACGGACCCGGCGCGCGCATCGGCACATGTGGGTATGAGCGCACGGGCATGGAGATTTCCATCCAGGATGACAGCGGCGCGTCGCTCCCCGCCAATTCCAGTGGGGAAATCTGCGTCACCGGGCCGGCCGTATTCGCCGGCTACTACGATAATCCCGAGGCCAACGCCAAGGCCTTCCGCGACGGATGGTTCCGCACCGGCGATCTCGGCCACCTTGATGAGCAAGGGTATCTCTACATCACCGGCCGCGCCTCCGACATGTACATATCCGGCGGCTCCAACATCTATCCGCGCGAGATCGAGGAGAAAATCCTCGCCCACCCGGCCATCTCCGAAGTGGCGGTCCTGGGCATTCCCGACCCTGCCTGGGGGGAGGTCGGAATCGCGGTCTGCGTACGGGCAGAGGGAGCCAGCATCGCCGAAGCGGAAATCGCCGCCTTTCTTGATGGCAAGGTGTCGCGCTACAAGATGCCGAAGCGCTTCTTCTTCTTCGACGAGATGCCCAAATCCGCCTACGGCAAGATCACCAAGAAGCTCGTTCGCGAAGCGCTTGAGAAGAGCGGAATGCTCGAGACGGAACCGCAGGGCTGAGATGACATGGTGATGCCCCGCATGATGTCCCGCCCTCCGATCCTCCATCCCGGACCCGTTTCGCCACAACGGCATTCGGTCGCGCGCGCCGAGCCGCTTGCCCTCGATTTCACCATCGAGGCCGGAGAATCCATGGAAGCCGGCCTTGGGCGTGGCGTGGCGGCGGCCGGCTGCGATAGCGCCTGCGTCGAGATCAACGGCGGACGCCTCGACCCGTTTCGCTATGTGCTTCCGGCGGAATCGCCGGATGGGAGCCATGCGGCATGGTATTCAGAAACCTTCGCACCGGAGGACGGCGCGACGATCGAGCAGGCCTGTGCGATCGTCGGTCGCCGGGATGGGGCGAGTTTCACGCATTGTCACGGTCTTTGGCGGATTGGCAAAACCGAGGTCGCTCTCGGCCACATGCTGCCGCCGGATTGCGTTGCAGCCGAACCGATCCGGGTTCGCGGAACGGGGCTGCGTGGTGCAGCCTTTGAATCGCGCCAGGACCCGGAGACGAATTTCCGCCTGTTCGCGGCCGAGCCCGCAGCCAAGCCCGTCGAGACGGCAGGATCGGCCCTCGCGATCACCCTGCGGCCCAATCAGGACATCTCCCATGCGCTGGAGGCGATCTGCGCCGATGCCGGAATAAGGCAGGCCGCCATCCACGGCATCGGCAGTCTGAATGGCGCGCGCTTCGAGTATGGCCCGCCGATGGATTCCTTTGCCTCGGAATTCTTCATCGAGGCGGGCCGTCTTGAAGAAACGCCGGATGGGCCACGCGTGCGGCTGGATATCGCGATCGTCGCCATCGATGGCACGATTTATCGTGGCAAGCTGATCCGTGGGGAAAACCCGGTCTGCGTGACCTGTGAACTGGTTGTGGTCGCGTGAGATCGTTTCGCTTCTGCATCCTTGCAAGCGGCGTCGTCATCTGAAATCACATCCAGGACCTATTCGGGAGGAAGAAGCATGAGTGAAGGCAGGATCGCGGTAGTCGTGGGCGCCGCGCGCGGCATCGGGCTGGCGGTGGCCAAGCGGCTGGCGGCGAAGGGCGACCGGATCGTCGGCATCGACCGGGAAGCCGACATGCTGCAAAAATCCATGGCCGGCATCGGCGATGACGGGAAGGCGCTGGCCATCGCCGCCGATATTTCGCGTCCCGAGGAAGTCGAAAAAGCCTTCGCGCGCATCGCAGCGGAGGTCGGAACCCTGGACGTGCTGGTCAACTGCGCCGGCATCACGGGCAAGACCGGCATCCCCACCCACGAGGTCGACATCGAGGATTTCGACCGCGTCTACCGGATCAATCTCTATGCCGCGATGCTTCTGACGCGCGCGGCCGTCAAGGCCATGCTCCCCGCCGGCAAGGGGCGCATCCTGCATCTCGCCTCCATCGCCGGCAAGGACGGCAACGCCGGGATGCTTGCCTATTCGGCCACCAAGGCCGGGCTGATCGGCATGGTGAAAAGCGCCGGCAAGGACTATGCCGAGACCGGCATCACCATCAATGCGCTGGCGCCCGCCGTAATCCGCACCGACATGGTCGCCGCCATGCCCGAGCAGCAGGTCAAATACATGACCGACCGCATTCCCATGAAACGCACGGGTGAACTCGAAGAGGCCGCCGCGATGATCGAATTCATCGTATCGCCCGAATGCTCCTTCACCACCGGCTTCACCTTCGATCTTTCCGGCGGCCGGGCGACATACTGAGTCCAGCTTGGATCGGTCTTGGAGAGCGGTCTTTCAGAACCGCTTCCAGATCGCGACTAAGCCGCCCCGCTCGCGCAGCGTGTTTGCACCGCCGACCGTGCCGATGCCGCCGACCTGCAGTGACCAGTTCTTGCTGACGTCCCACACGACGCTGAGCGCGAGCTTGTGCTCGCGTCCCTGCGAGAAAACGCCCTGTGCAGCGCCCTGGGAAAAAGTATTGAACGACTGCGCCATGAAGAGCAGGTCGGGCTTCGGCCGGACGCAGATAGTCAGATCCGCCCGGATCTCGTTCGACGGATCGCCGCTGCGGTAACGGTAGGCCAGCTCGGCGTCGAGAAACGCCTGCCAGACGCCGATTTTGAAGGAATGTCCATAAAGGCCGCGCACATCGACTTGCGTATCCGTGCTGCCGATTTCGGCGGGATCGTTCTTGTCGAAACTACCGGGGATGCGAAGGAGCGTTTGGGCGGAAGCCACCGAATGATCGTCTGACCATAGGCGCACCCGGGCGCCAAGATCGGTATAGCCGGCTCCGGTGTGGGCCGCATCGGTTGGCGGCGCAATCGAAACCGAACGAAGCTGCGGCTGAAGAATGACTGTGACGTTGTCCGTCAGGCCGTATTCCGTGAGCGCGTCCAGTTCGAACTTGTTGTAGCGCGGAATACCGATCGCCCTGCCATTGGCGTCGAAACCCATGCCGCTTGTCGTGAACGTGCTGGTAAGGATGTCCTGGCCATGCCCCTTCGGCTGCATCCAGGCCCCGGCCCGCGCAAAAGACGGAAGGCCTGCTCCCGCCATCAACGGGAGCAGGATCAGCCAGCGCCGCCATTTGTCGAGCAAACGCATGGCGGCAATTAGATATTGACGGCAGCCGAGACCTTGAAGACCGCGGGAATTTCCCCGCATTTTTTGACAAACAAAACACCCATGACGCCCCACCCCAGACTTTTACACATTCCTGGAAACGTCGGCCCGAGGCCAGCATAGATCGGTCCGACAGGTAAGGGCAACCGCCAATCGCCCCTTGACGCTTGAGGCCCGTTGCTCGAAACGGTAGGCGCGCGGGCGGCCTGCTTCCCGGCCACATTCTATCGAGGACTCCAGATTGAACGAAATCACCATTCGGCAACCGGACGACTGGCATTTGCACCTGCGCGACGGGGCCGTCCTCCGCGCCGTCCTTCCCCTGAGTTCGGCGCATTTCGCCCGCGCCATCATCATGCCGAACCTGGCGCCGCCGGTCGTCACGACCGCCGATGCCCGCGCCTACCGGAATCGGATTGTCGGGGCGTTGCCGCAAGCCGATGATTTCACGCCCTTAATGACGCTTTATCTGACTGAGACGACTGACCCAGACGACGTCGAAGCCGGCTTCCGCTCGGGTGAGGTGACTGCCGTGAAACTTTACCCGGCGGGCGCCACCACGAATTCGCAAAGCGGCGTGCGCGACATCGCCAAAGTCTATCCGGTGCTGGAGCGCATGGCGGCGATCGGCATGCCGCTTTGCATGCATGGCGAGGTCACCGATCCCGCCATCGACATTTTCGACCGCGAGGCGGTGTTCATCGACCGCGTCCTCGACCCGTTGCGCCGGCGCGTACCCGAACTCCGCATCGTCATGGAACACATCACGACCAGGCAGGGCGTCGACTACGCCCGCTCCGGCGGCGACAATCTCGGCGCGACCATCACCACGCACCATCTCATCATCAACCGCAACGCCATCCTCGCGGGAGGCATTCGCCCGCATTACTACTGCCTGCCCGTCGCCAAGCGCGAAGAACACCGTTTGGCGTTACGCGCGGCAGCCACCTCCGGCGACCAGCGCTTCTTCCTCGGTACCGATTCCGCGCCGCATGTCGATCTGCTCAAGGAATGCGCCTGCGGCTGCGCCGGTATTTTCACCGCGCCCAACACCATGGGCTGCCTCGCCCATGTGTTTGAGGAGGAGAACGCGCTCGACAGACTGGAAGCCTTCACCTCGCTCAACGGCCCCGCCTTCTACCGCCTGCCCGCGAACGAACGGCGCATCACGCTTAGACGGCATGACCAGCCGGTCCCTGTCCCCCAGTCGGTGGAAACCGATGATGGCGCGTTGACGGTTTTCGACCCGATGTTCCCCATCCACTGGAATGTGGAAATGCAGGCTGGCTAGCGGCCGCCAAAGTTGATAGCGAAAGCCGTTCAACGAGCGGGGCGAAAACTATGTTCTCCAACACCTTTCCCGATCGCGCGGTCATTGCCGAAACCGTGGCGAAAATGCTCCTGGAGATCGAGGCGGTGCACTTCCGCGCCGACGAGCCCTATACCTTCACTTCCGGCCTCGCGAGCCCCGTCTATATCGACTGCCGCAAGCTGATTTCCTATCCGCGCATCCGTTCCGCGCTGATGGATTTCGCCGCCTCGATCATCTTTCGCACAGCGGGCTTCGAGCAGTTCGACGCGGTGGCCGGCGGCGAGACGGCAGGCATCCCCTTCGCGGCATGGCTGTCGGACAAGATGGGTCTGCCGATGCTCTATGTGCGCAAGAAGCCCAAGGGCTTTGGCCGCAACGCCCAGATCGAAGGCAATCTCGCCGAAGGCGCGCGCGTCCTTCTGGTCGAGGATCTGACCACCGACGGCGGCAGCAAGCTGAAATTCGCCGAAGCCATCGGCAATGCCGGCGCCAAGGTCAGCGACACTTTCGCGGTCTTCTACTACGACATCTTCCCCGACACGCCGGCAAAGCTTCAGGCGGCGGGCATGCGCCTGCACTATCTCGCCACCTGGTGGGACGTGCTCAATGTCTGCAAGAAGGAGAAGCGCTTCGACGAGAAGACGCTTGCCGAGGTCGAAAGCTTCCTGAAAGCGCCGATCGCCTGGTCGGCCGCGCATGGCGGCATCACGGAACTGCCGCGCTGAGCCACCACGAGGTAAAGCGATTCCGGAACAACGGCTTGCCGCCAGCCGTTGAATCATCGTCCCAGAATTTCAAAGTGCCGGCTTTGAAGCACCAACTCCCTCATCCTGAGGTGCGAGCGCAGCGAGCCTCGAAGGACGCACGACCTTCCCCTCAAAGCTTCAGCGCCCTCAGCCGTAGTGCATTGCCGATAACCGAGACCGAGGACAGGCTCATCGCCGCCGCAGCGATCATCGGTGACAGCAAGGTTCCGAAGACCGGATAGAGCACGCCCGCCGCGATCGGTACGCCAAGCACATTATAGCCGAAGGCGAAGAGCAGATTCTGCTTGATGTTGCGAATCGTCGCTCGCGCCAGCACACGCGCACGAACGATGCCGCCCAGATCGCCCTTGACCAGCGTGATGCCGGCGCTTTCCATCGCGACATCCGCACCCGTCCCCATGGCGATGCCGACATCGGCGGCGGCGAGCGCCGGCGCGTCGTTGACCCCGTCACCGGCCATGGCGATTGTCGCGCCCTTGGCCCGCAACTCGTCGACCAGTTCCTTCTTTCCCTCGGGCAGGATGCCGGCGCGTATGTCATCGATGCCGAGTTTTCGCGCCACCGCCTTCGCCGTGCGCTCATTGTCGCCCGTCGCCATGATGATCGTCAGGCCCGTCTCATGTAGCGCGCGAATGGCTTCTGCCGTGCTCGCCTTGATCGGGTCAGCCACGGCGATCAGGCCCGCCAACTTGCCATCGACAGCGACGAACATTGCCGTCTTGCCTTCGCCGGCAAGCCCGTCGGCCTTCGCTGCCAAATTTGAGATATCGACGCCGGCATCCTTCATCATTGCCTTGTTGCCGAGCGCGACCTGGCGCCCCGAAACGGCCCCCTTGACGCCCTTGCCAGTGACCGCATCGAAATCCGATGCCTCGGCGATTTCCAAGCCGCGCGCCTTGGCACCTGCAAGAATCGCCTCGGCCAGCGGATGTTCCGACGCCTTCTCGAGGGCGGCGGCGATTCCCAAAACCTCGTCTTCCCCAAAGCTTTCGCCGGCAACGACATCCGTCAGCTTCGGCCTGCCCTCAGTCAGTGTGCCGGTCTTATCGACGATCAGCGTATCCACCTTGGCGAAACGCTCCAGCGCCTCGGCGTCACGGATCAAAACGCCAGCCTGCGCGCCACGTCCGGTCGCGGTCATGATCGCCATCGGCGTCGCCAGCCCCAGCGCACAGGGACAGGCGATGATCAGCACCGACACGGCGGCGACAATGGCGTGGATCAAGCTCGGCGGCGGTCCGAAAAGCGCCCAGCCCGCAAACGCCAGAAGGGCGACCGCCACCACCGCCGGCACAAACCACGCCGCGACCCGGTCGGCGAGCCCCTGTATCGGCGCGCGACTGCGCTGCGCCTTGGCGACCATCTCGACGATGTGCGACAGCATGGTGTCTGCGCCGATCTTTTCAGCGCGCATGACCAGCGACCCGTTGCGGTTCAGCGTCCCTCCGGTCAACCCATCACCTTCCGTCTTTTCGACCGGCAACGGCTCGCCAGAAATCATCAATTCATCGACCGACGAACGGCCCTCGAGGACAACGCCGTCGACCGGCACGCTTTCGCCCGGACGGATGCGCAGCCGGTCGCCTTCCTTCACATCCTCCAGCGGCACGTCGCTTTCGTCCCCGTCTTCGGCGATCAGCCTGGCCGTCTTCGGCGCAAGATCGAGCAGGGCACGGATCGCCGAGCCGGTGCGCTCGCGCGCCCGAAGTTCGAGCACCTGCCCCAGAAAGATCAGCGCAACGATGACCGCGGAGGCCTCAAAATACACGGGCACGGTTCCGCTCTCCCCCCGAAACGAGGCCGGGAAATTGCCGGGAAACAGCGTTGCAACGAGGCTGTAGAGATAGGCTGCGCCAACGCCTATCGAGATCAGCGTCCACATATTGGGACTGCGGTGGACGATGGACTGCCAGCCGCGCACGAAAAACGGAATCGCCGCCCACAGCACCACCGGCGTCGCCAGCAGCAATTCGATCCAGACCGACACGCGCTCGCCGATCCAGTCGCGGAACGGCAGGCCAACCATTGGCCCCATGGCGAGGATAAACAGCGGTGCGGCGAGCCCCGCGCTGATCCAGAAACGCCGCGTGAAATCGATGAGTTCGGGGTTGGGGCCTTCGTCGCCGGTCGGCACGCCCATCGGCTCAAGCGCCATGCCGCATTTCGGGCAGGTTCCCGGGCCGATTTGAACGATTTCGGGATGCATCGGGCACGTATATTTCGTGCCCTCGGGCATCGGTTCCGCCGCCGGCCGCTCGCCGAGATATTTCTCGGGATCGGCTTCGAATTTCGCTTTGCAGCCCGCCGAGCAGAAATATTGGCCGGTGCCCTCGTGCCGCACAAAATGTTTTGCCGTGGCCCGGTTCACCTTCATGCCGCAGACGGGGTCCGTCGCCACCAGATAGGCGTCCGGATTTTTCACGAATTTGTCGCGGCAGCCAGTGCAGCAGAAATGGTAGGTCTGTCCGCCATGCTCGGCGGACGGCTTTCCCGCGTTGGGATCGACCGTCATGCCGCACACGGGATCGCGCGTGACTGCCGTTTGCGCCGCATTATTCGCGCCATGACGATGGTGAGCGTGCTCGTTCATAGGGCCTTGTTCCAGTTCACGCGGGAAATAGTCATTCCAGTAACTGGAAGGTCAAGGGGCGCACTGGTATCCCTTGCCTCTGAGGGAACCGGCGCCTACCCGCCCCAGGTCCGCCTCAGCACCCGCAGCCAATTGTCATGGCATATCTTGGCGATGGTTTCCGCGTCGTATCCCGCAGCGCGAAACGCCTCGACCAGTTTGGGCAGGCCAGAGACGTTGCCCATTTCGGCCGGAATCACCGCCCCGTCGAAATCCGAGCCGAGGCCGACGCGGTCCACTCCAAGCTTGTCGATCAGATGATCGGCATGGCGGACAATCGTTTCGATCGGCGTGTCGGCGATCATGCGGCCATCGTCGCGCAAGAAGCTCGTCGCATAGTTGACGCCGACCAGACCGTCGCTGTCGCGGATCGCGGCGAGTTGGTCATCGGTCAGATTGCGCGCATGCGGCGAGACGGCGTGGGCGTTGGAATGGCTGGCGACCAGAGGCGCGTCGCTGAGCTTCGCCACGTCCCAAAATCCCTTCTCGTTGAGATGGGAAAGGTCGATGAGGATCTTCAACTCGTTGCAGACCTTCACCAGCGCCTTGCCGGCATCGGTGAGGCCGGGGCCGGTGTCGGGTGAACTTGGAAAGCGGAACGGCACGCCGTGGCCGAAGATATTGGAACGGCCCCACACCGGGCCGATCGACCGCAGGCCGGCTTGGTAGAGAATGTCGAGCATACGGAAATCGGCGTCGATCGGCTCGGCGCCTTCGATATGCAAAACCGCCGCCAGCCCGCCCGCCTCCCCCGCCTTTTCGATATCGGAAACGCTGCGGCAGACCCGGACGGCGCCTTTCGAGCCCCGCTCGATGCGGAACAGACCGGCGATCATGGCGATGGCGGCCTGCTGCGCGTCCGTTGGCGAAAGGCCCGCCGGCAGGGGGATGTCATAGCGACTTTCGCGCATCAATTCGGCAACGCCGGCGCTGCGCTCGATGGGCGGGCAGAAGACGGCGAAGAGGCCGCCTGAAAAGCCCCCTTCCCGGGCGCGCGGCAGATCGAGATGTCCCCTCTCGCTGCCTTCGAGGAAAGCCTTGGCGCCGGCCTCGTGCTCGCCCTTGTGCATGAGCCGCAAGAGGACGTCGTTATGGCCGTCGAATATGGGAGTTGGGTTTGGCATGGGCCGAGCAATAGACCATCATCCCGCGATCCGAAAGCGACTCCATGCCCTCGGGTCTCTCGATCCGGGATACAAAATAGCCTATGCCGCCATCGGGCCCCATGCCTGGCGAAAGGCGTGATGAGGAAACCGGCGACTGCGAAAGCCGCTGACATCCGATTAAAAAAGGCCGAGATTTCCTCGGCGCGGGATCGGCGTGTTCGGCGATCCGACTCTCCAGGAACCGTTCGCACCCATCGTTTCGATCATCACCCTAATGACAGACAGGCACTCGGCATGAATGACAATACGCGTAGCACCGCCCTCGCCGTGGCCCCGAATGGCGGCCGCAAGACCCGAGCCGATCACCCGTCATTGCCGATAACGCCCGACGAACTGGCGCGGACCGCGGCCGAATGCCTGGAAGCCGGAGCGGCGATGATCCATCTTCATGTCCGCGAAGCCAATGGCGGGCATCTGCTCGATGCCGACGCCTATCGCGAAACGATATCCGCCATCAGGGAAGCCGTCGGCGACCGGCTGGTGCTGCAGATCACCAGCGAGGCGCTCGGAATCTACCAGCCCGCCGAGCAGATGCGGGTGGTTCGCGAAACGCGGCCGGAAGCCGTGTCTCTCGCCTTGCGAGAATTCGTGCCGGATGAAGCTGCGGAGAAAGAATTCGCCTCATTCCTGCAATGGATCTGGCGCGAACGCATCATGCCGCAGATCATCCTCTACGATGCCGATGACAAGCGCCGCCTCGCCGATCTGCAGGCGAGAGGCATGCTGCCTTGGGACGACGTGCCCGTGCTCTACGTGCTCGGCCGCTACACGAAAAATCAGCAATCGCAGCCGTCCGATCTCCTGCCGTTTCTCTCCCCCGAGACCCGCAGCTACGGCCACTGGATGGTCTGCGCCTTCGGCCGCGAGGAGGCCGCGTGCGTCGCCACCGCCGCGTTGCTCGGCGGCCATGTACGCGTTGGCTTAGAGAACAATCTCTTGCTGCCGGATGGCACAACCGCCGCATCCAACGCGGCGCTGGTCGAGGCGGCGGCAAACATCATCCGCCCTGCCGGCAAGACCCTGGCCACCGCCGCCGAATTGCGCGAGAACTGGCTTTCCATTCGCTAAAAAAAGAGCCCGGCAGCGCGCCGTTACATCCCCTCAAGGAAAGCCGCCAATGGCCGATCTCTACCGTCAAGCCCTTGCCGATCTGGAAGGCGTCATGGGTGGGATCAATGACGCTTCGGTCGATCGCGCCTGCGCGATGATCGCCGATGCCCGCCGGATCGGGACCTATGGCTGCGGGCGCGAAGGCCTGCAATTGCGCGGCTTCGCCATGCGCCTGTTCCATCTTGGCCGGCAGGTCTCGGTCGTCGGCGACATGACCATGCCGCCGCTCGGCCGAAATGATCTCTTCATCGTCAGCGCCGGGCCGGGCTATCTTTCGACGGCGATGGCGCTCGCCGAAGTGGCGAAGCAGGCGGGTGCCAAAATATTGCTGCTGACGGCGCAGGCTGACGGCCGCATCGCGCCAATCGCCGACCATGTGCTGCTTATCCCGGCGCAGACCATGGCCGACGATCGGCAACCGGAACCTCGCTCCGTCCTGCCGATGGGCTCGCTGTTCGAGGGCGCCATGTTCGTGCTGTTGGAGGTGATGACCCTCAAATTGCGCGACCGGCTCAAGGTCACGCCGGAGGCAATGCGCGCCAACCACACCAACATGGAATGATGTCGATGCGGCGCTTGAATCTATTTCACAGCGCCCGTCGACAAGCCCTTGACGATATAGCGTTCCAGGAAGATGCCGATGATTACCAGCGGCGCGATGGCGGCTGCCGAAAGTGCGGCCATCGACCACCAGTTGATGCCTTGCGATCCCGTCTGGCTGGCCACCATCACCGGCAGCGTTCCCGCTTCGGAGGCCGACAGCAGGGCGGCGAAGAAATACTCGTTCCAGGTGAGCACCAGCGACAGGATGAACGCTGCCACCATGCCCGGCAATGCGATCGGCAGGATGATCCGCAAGAACACGCCCCAGACCGACAGGCCGTCGACCTGCGCCGCTTCGTCGAGTTCGATGGGGATGGTGTTGAACTGGTCGCGCATGATCCACACGACGATCGGCAGCACCGTCAGCGTGTAGATGAAGATCAGGCCGATGCGCGTGTCGAGAAGCGCAAGCTCCTTGTACAGAACGAGGAACGGCAGCGCGAGCACCACCGGCGGCAGGATAAGCTGCGAGATGAAGAAGAACAGGATGTCGTCATTCTTCATCGGCCCGAAACTGTACCGGTAACGGCTGAGTCCGTAGGCGGCGCACGAACCGAGGACCAGCGCCAGCAGCGACGAACCGATGGAAACAAACACGCTGTTGATGAAACGGGCGATGAACTCGTGGCGCGGCGTCGAGATTTCGAAGATCGTATCGGGCGACAGTCCGATCGACCGCCATCCCTTCCAGTTCGGGATGTAGTCATACCACGGTACGAGATGCCCGCGCGTGACATCGATCGCCGACTTGAACGAGGTCGTCAGAGTCCAGTATATCGGAAACAGGCAGACGATCGTCCATGCGATGAGCGCGCCATAGACCAGCACCCGCATCAGCACGATCTTTGATGTCTGCCCGCCGTCGTTCCCGGCGAGTGGTTCGGCGGCTATGGCCATCGGGGCTTCCTCGCCGGGCTCATGTGACGTTGCGCGTGAATCGCTTGGCGGCGCGCAGCATCGCCACCAGGAACAGGATGATCAGGATCAGGTAGAACATCGCCAAGGCCGTGCCGTAGCCGACATTGGAGCGGTCGCGGTAGACCCGGTAGATGAAGCTCGAAACGGTGTCCGTCGCCCCGCCCGGCCCGCCGCCCGTCACGTTGATGACGATGTCCGCCAGCTTCAGCTTGAAGATGATGCGGATCAGAAGCGTCGTGATGCTGACGGGCAGCATCAGCGGGAAGATCACTTTCCAGAAAGCCTGCCATCCGTTGGCGCCGTCTACCTTGGCCGCCTCCAGCACCTCCTTCGACATCGCCTGCAAACCGGCCAGAAGCAGGATCACCATGAACGGAATCCACATCCAGGCATCCATCGCCTCGATGGTCAAGCGGGCCGTCCATGGGTGGGCGAAGAAGGCCGGCGTGTGCCAGCCGAGATCTCGGGCAAAGCGGGCAAGCGGCCCGAAACGGTATTCCATCAGCGATTTGCCGATCATCCAGCTCACGGCGACGGGGCTGAGCATGAAGGGAATGAGGAAGGCGACGCGAAAGAATTTGCGCGCCCTGATCTCGGCGTTGAGCAACAGCGCCAAGCCGAAGGCGATCGCATATTCGAGCAGCACCATCGCCACGTAGAAGACCATGTTGGCGAGCGCGTTCCAGTAATACGGGTCGTGGAACATCTGGACGAAATTGTCGAAATCGTTAAAATGCGGACCTCCGGAAGCGGCCAAGTTCCAGTCCAGCGAGGCGATGTAGAAACCGAACAGCGTCGGGAAGACAGCCGCGGCCACGGTGAACAGCGCCGCCGGCAGCACGAACAGCGCCTTCATTCCCGCCTCTCCGCGCACCATCACCTGGCCAACGCCCAGAGCGACGCCCCACAAGGCATAGGCGTAGAGAACCGGTCGCCAATTGTCGAAGCCGAAGGCGATGACCTCGCCGGCGTAAAGGGCCTGGATGAGGATGACGGCGGCAAGAAGGATCGACGCCGCCCATATCAGCCCTTTGCCCAACAGAATGCGGCTCCGCGATCCAACCGGATGGGGAACGTCGAATTCGGCCTGATGAGAAGGCGCCGTGGGCGCTAGTTTTGCCATTCCGACCGCGTGTTGTTGTTGGTGTCAGCCGAAGCGCCGGCCAGAAACGGCGATCCGCGAAAAACGCGCCCGGCAGCGAAGCCGCCGGGCGCGAAGGTTCAACCGATTGTCGGCGCTACATACCGAGCGCCGCCTTGTACAGCTTGATCTGCTTTTCGCGGCCAAGCTGATCGGTAAGCTTTTCCCAGGCGGCGGCAATCTTGTCCGCCCCTTCCTGCGCCTTTTCCTGCCCGGCGAAAATCTTCGCCAGTTCATCCTCGGCAAGACTGTAATACTGGAAGATGCCGGGAATGCGTGGCTCGATTGCACCGTTCGGATGGTTGTAGGAATTGAACTGCGAGTTGAGGTAGTCGGTGATGAAGGTCTTGTCGTAGCCGGCATCGACCCATTCGTCGATGTCGTGCTGGCTATTGCGATAGCATTGGAAGCCGGACGGATAGGCCGACATCCAAAGAGCGATATCCCGACCGCCGAGATGCGCCGCAGCGCTCCATGCAGCCTTGTGCTTTTTCTCGTCGCTGTCGACCTTCTTCATGACGTACATGCCCCAGCCGAGATAGGCGAGGTTGGGGGCGAAGTTCGGTCCGCTGTCGAGCTTTTCCCACTTGCCCGTCTTGGCATTGTAGACATCGTCGGAGCCCGGCAGGATCGAGAACCCGCACGTATCTCCGACCACCGAAGTATCGCTTGTCTTGGCCGCCGCGCCCACATCGCCCCACCACACGACCATCGAGCCGGTGCCGCCGAGGAATTCCGCGAACCCGGTCTCGTTCGGGTCGGCGTTGATCTGGTTTGGCGGCTCGGACGGCAGGGCGTCGATAACGTCCTGGATAGCGCGCACGAAAGCCGGATTGTTGACCCGGGGCTTCATCGTGTCCGCATCGAACAGCCAGGCCGCTTCGCCCGGATATTTGGCATAGGCGGTGGCGCGGCTGGCCAGGAAATAGAAACCGAATCCACCCCAGGGCTTGGGCGCGTCCAGATAGCCATAGGCGTCCTGGCCGCCGATCTGCTTGCCCTTGAGGAACTTGGTCACCGCCTGAACCTGCTGCCAGGTTTTCGGCACGCCCCATTCGGTATCGTTCCCGGCTGCCTTCCAGGCCTTCGCCAGGTCCGGATCGGAAAAATAGTCGGTGCGGTAGTTGAAATTATGCGTGTCGCCATCGATCGAGACGCGATAGAGCTTGCCGTCCCATGTGCCGACCGGCGGCTTCAGATAGTTCACGTAGTCGTCGAGATCGATCGCCTTGCGGACCCAGTCCGGCATTTCCGATGTCAGCCCGCGGCCGCACACGTCGCCCTCGAACGGCGCGCCCATCTCCAGCACATCCCAGTCGATCGTGCCGGTCGAGATGGCTTGCTGCAAACGGGCATTGTAATCGGCCTGGGCAAGGTCGATCCACTTGATCTTGGCGCCCGTATACTCCTCCCACGAATGCAGAAAACCGCGAAACAGAAAGTCGTGCGTATTCTGGTTGTTGAGGCCCATGAAGGTGAGTTCGACGCCTTTGAACTCACCCTCCTTCACCATCGCTTTCGTCGGCCCGAGACAGAGCTCGCCAACCTTGCGATAGTCGGCGTCGGTCGGCGATCCCTTTCCGACTCCGGGAATCTGGAGGATCTGCTTGCGCAGCGCCTTTTCCTCGTCGGACATGTCGTTCTTCTGGGCGTAGGCGCCGGACACGAACCCTCCAAGGCCCGCCGCGCTCAGCGCGCCCATCGCGCCAACACTGGCCGCGCCCTTGAGCAGGCTGCGGCGGCTCGCCTGGGCCGCCATGATCTGATTGTAGACGTTCAGCTTCACTTTAGATCCTCCCTGAATTTCGGTTTTGCTTCTAGGTTTGACGATGACGCCCCTTTTCGGCGCTGGCTTCGATCAATTTGGATGTGCCCGAGCCATGGTCCGAACGACATGGCGACCGGTGCCGGAATATCCACCTCCTTGGATGATCCCGACAGACGATAGAGGGTAGATCGTAGGGAGCATTGCCGATGGAAGTCAACAAGATCGGCTGCACGGCTGGATCACTTACGGTCACGAACTTCGTCTTTTTTCCAGCAACGCTTCTATTTCAACGAGAACAGGCATGGACGGCGCAGTTCCCGGCCGGGTCACCGATATGCCAGCCGTCGCGCAGCCGAAACGAACCGCCTCCTCCGGTGACAGGCCACGGGCAAGCGCCGCGGCGAAACCGCCATTGAACGCATCTCCCGCACCGGCGGTCTCGACAACTGCCCCAGCCTCGAACGCCGGCACGATGATGGACTGGCCCTTCCTGTGCAGAAGCGCGCCCTTCTCGCCGAGCGTGATCAGGGCAGCGCCCGCGCCTTTCTCCAGGAACACATCGCCGGCGCGGCGCGCTTCCTCGATGGAGCGTACGGCCACGCCCGTCAGCAGCGCCGCCTCATGCTCGTTTGGCGTCACGTAATCGCACAGTGGATAGATTTCGTCATCGACGGGTTCGGCCGGAGCCGGATTGAAGATCGTCGTCACGCCGGCCTTCCGGGCGATCTGCAGGCCACGCAGCGCCGCGTCGACCGGCTGCTCGAGTTGCGTGACGAAGACGGCGGCCGCGCGGATCGCATCGGCGGCGGCCTCTACATCGGCCGGTCCGATTTCCGCCGCCGCGCCGGGGACCACGATGATGGCGTTTTCGCCATTCTTTTCGTTGACATAGATGAAGGCGGCGCCGGTCGGCTGGTCCGAAGTTTCGGTCACCCGTGCCTCGATGCCCTCGGCCTGCCATGTCGAAAGGGCGATATGCCCGAAATCATCCTTGCCGATGCGCGAGATGAAGGTCACGGCGGCGCCGGCGCGCGCGGCGGCCACCGCCTGGTTGGACCCCTTGCCACCGGGGCCGAGCTTGAAACCGGAACCCGCAATCGTCTCGCCGATGCCCGGCATGCGGCCGGCGCGAAAGGCGAGATCGGCCACGAAGATGCCGAGAATGGCGACGCCTTTTTCCGGCATTGGCCTTATTTGCCCTCGGGCGCGATCACGCCCTTCTTGAAGACGAAACAGCCATAGAAGCGGCGCTCTCCGGTCTGGATGACGCAATAGGATTTTTTCGCCAGATCGTAGAAGGCGAACCGCTCGACCGATCCCATCGGCAGCGACTTTCCTTCAGCCGCGTCAATGGCCTCCTGAACCTCGGCCTGCACGGGCGGAACGTCGTCCGGCTTGTCGACAATCTCCATTCGAAGCGCCGGATGCTCGACGAAGGAATCGAGCGGCAGGACCGAAAGAATGGCGCGCGCCGCCCGGCCAGCGGATGCGCAATCCATGCGAAGCAGGCGTCCGAAGCCAGTCTGCCGGGCCACCGCGTCGGACGGGAAATTGGCGTCTGCGATAATCAGATCGTCACCATGCCCCATCGACCGCAAGGCATAAAGAATATCAGCGTTAAGAATGGGATCGATGCCTTTCAGCATGTTTTGCCTTCTCCTCTCCGGTCCGAACCCGGCATCTTTGCGCCGGCGCCCGAACAGCGTTTCCTTGACCAGCAAAATGGCCACAGAAAGGAAGGCGGCGCAAGCGCGGCATGCCAGCAGAACGACAGCAGACCCCGGGGCTGTCTCCGGTTCGCTGCAAAGAATCCGCCATTCCCCCTCCGCCCCTGTTGATTCCGCCCTACATCACGGGCAGGTTTCGACAATGGAGACAGCATGGCAAAAACGCCCCGGCCCATCGCTACCCTCGACCTCGCCTTGCTGAGGCCGGACCGCACAGCTTTCTTCCTCGATTTCGATGGAACGCTGGCGGATTTCAATGACGACCCTTCGGCCGTTTTCCTGCCCGAGCGCGAGCGGCGTTCGCTGGCGGCGCTTGCACAAAGCACACAGGCCGCCGTTGCCGTCATTTCAGGCCGGGCGATGGCCGACATCGACCGGATGCTGGCCCCGCTGAAATTGCCCGTGGCGGGCGTGCACGGGTTGGAAAGGCGCGGCGCCGATGGCGAGATATTCCACATCGCCGTGGATGAGCAGGCGCTGGCGGCGGCGCGCGAGCGGCTGCAGGCTCTGGTGCGTGTTCATCCCGGCCTGCTTGTGGAGGAAAAGCCGGGCTCGCTCGCCCTGCATTTTCGCCGGCGGCCCGAACTGGAGGCGCGCTGTCTGGAGGTCACGCGGACCATCGCTAATGAACAAGAAGGGTTGCAAATCCTGCGCGGAAAGATGGTAATCGAGTTCAAGGCCGGGAGGGCGACAAAAGCGGACGCCATCGACGCCTTCATGGAAGAAGACGCCTTTCGCGGACGCCAGCCCTTTTTCGCCGGAGACGATGCGACGGACGAGGATGTCTTTGTCATGATGCCGGGACTGGACGGTATATCGGTCAAGGTCGGATCGGGACCGACTGCTGCGGCATACCGTGCCAAAGATATCGATGAATTCCGCGACTGGCTTTCGGAAATTGCCGGGCGGTTCGCGAAAATGGAAAGGAGCGGCGTTGCCGGTGACTGATCTGGATTGCAAAAGGTTCCGGGGGCAGGCGGAATGAGCAGGTTGGTGGTGATTTCAAACCGTGTGGCCGACCTGCGCAAGACGACGCAGACGGGTGGACTGGCGGTGGGGCTTGCCGATGCGGTGCGTGAGCGCGGCGGCGTCTGGTTCGGCTGGAGCGGCAAGAAGCGGAAAGAGCCCGGCGAGCCCAAGGTCGACAGGATCGGCAAGGTCACGCAGATCGCGATCGACCTGACGCCGGACGAATACGCCGCCTATTACATTGGCTATGCCAACAGCGTTCTTTGGCCGTTATTTCATTACCGGCTCGACCTGGTGGATTTCCAGCAATCGTTTTTCGAAGGCTATCGCCAAGTCAACGAAAAATTCGCGGAAATGATCGTCCCGTTTCTACAGCCCGACGATATCATCTGGGTCCACGACTATCATTTGATCCCGCTTGCCGCGGAATTGCGCAAACGCGGCTGCCGCCAGCGCATTGGGTTTTTTCTGCACATCCCTTTCCCGCCAGCCGATTTGATTGCGGCCTCGTCCGATCATGCCTGGCTCGTGCAATCGCTTTTCGAATACGATTTGATCGGATTCCAGACGCGGGGAGATCTCAGCAATTTCCGCCGCTATATCGAGGACCATGTCGGGGCCGAAGCCGTCGACGACGAATTGTTCAAGGCCGGTCCACGCGTCTTCCGCGCCGGCGCATTCCCGATCGGCATCGACGTCGACTATTTCGCGACCCTGGCCAGCAAGGTTTCCGAGGAAGTCACCATCGATGAAATGCGCCGCAAGGTCCTCGGCCGCAAGCAGATCATCGGGGTCGACCGGCTCGATTATTCGAAGGGATTGCCGGACCGGTTCAAGGCTTTCGGACGCTTGCTGGAGCTTCATCCAGAAATGCAAAAAAAGGTCACGTTGCTGCAGGTCGCGCCCTCGTCGCGCGAAGAGGTACAGTCCTACGCCGACATCAAGGAGGAACTGGCCGGCCTTTCGGGCAGCATCAACGGGCAGTTCGCCGACTTCAATTGGACGCCCATCCGCTACATCCAGCGCAATGTGGCGCGCGAAAAACTCGCCGCGCTCTTCCGGGCGAGCCAGGTCGGCTTCGTCACGCCATTGCGCGACGGTATGAACCTCGTCGCCAAGGAATTCATTGCCGCGCAGAGCGAGGACGATCCCGGCGTGCTGGTGCTATCGCAATTCGCCGGCGCGGCGGAAGAACTGGCGGAAGCCCTGATCGTCAATCCCTACGATGTCGACGACATGGCGGAGAACCTGTTTCGCGCCCTGCAGATGCCACTGCAAGAACGCCAGGAGCGGCAGAAGGCTCTGCTCGCCCGCATCCGCAAACAGGATGCGCGCGCCTGGCTGGATAGCTTCCTGACTGCGTTAGAAAACATCAAGCCCAAGGACGCCGCGGCCTGAACAGCCGGGGCGGTCAATCGTTCACAAATTGCTTGATCTTTTGCGGTCGACGAAAGCCTCACGGATGAGGGCCTGGTCGAAGCCTGCCGGCGGTTCGTCGAGCGCCGCGTAGCAATAGAGCGAAGCCGTATAGACTGCCGAAAGCGCCGACCCCACCAAAAGGGTCGCCAGAATTCCGATAACGCTGAAGGCATAAAGGGCGATCGCGAATGCCTCCTGCCCGTGCTGGAGCGCCCAGCTGCCGCCACCAAACCCGATGACGCAGATCGGGATGACGGCAAAGCCCATGGCCAGCGAGATACCGCCATTGCCGATCAGGTTTTCGCCCCAACTGCGGCGCAGGAGCAAGGCGCTGCGCCGCACCGCGGCGACCGGGCCGAACTCCTTCGACCACAAGGACGGGCACGACGAGGAAAGTAGCTGCCGTCCACGCAACGCCAATCACGGCCTCGATCAAGCGGCCGATGAGGCCCAGCCGCTCGGCCAGGGCATTCAGCAGAACCCCGACCGTGGCCGAGATGACGGCATAACCGAAAATCTGGCCGCTGCGGCTGGCAGCGAGCGAAAGCGCCTCCTGGAGCGTCGGATCGCCACCGTTCAACCGCGCCAAGGCCGCCGCGACCAGCGCCGTATTGAAGAAGTAGACGACGAAATACTGCACGATGTACCAGAGGAAGATCCCGGCATAGAGCGGCCCCGGCGCCGGGACGCCTTGGCCTTCGCCGATCGCCTCGACAGTGCCGGTGCCCATGGCGAGGGCCACGAAGCCGCCGGCCAGCATGGCTGTAACCAAACCTGAAACCGCTGGCAGCACCAGCAATTCACGGTCGGACCGCAAGACATTCCAGCTCGCCTGCACGAGTTGAAAGCTTCGTTCCGCACGAGTGAGAAAGTCCGCCATCCTCGGTTCCCCGCACGATTGACCCGCTATCATTATGCAATCATGCGCTGAAAGAAGCGTGAAACCGACCGGACAATTTTTACGCTCAGGCCCCGAATCCCGTGCGCCGGCCCGATTTCGGCCTAGATCGGCAAGCGCTCCTCGCTCGACACGCCAAGCGTATCGGCGACCACCGCGCCTCTTTCGCCCATCGGCAACGGATCGCCTGTCGTGGTGTCGCGGGCGGTCTGATGCTCGATCTCGGCATTGAACTCGGCGCCGACGAGGAGGATCAGCACCGAAATCCAGGTCCACACCATAAAGCCGATGACCGCGCCCAGCGAGCCGTACATGGCGTTGTAATTGGCGAAATGCTCAAGGTAGTAGGAGAAGCCGAACGACGCCACGAGCCATGCGATCGTGGCGATCGCGCCGCCCCAGCCGATCCACCCCCATTTGGCGCTCTCGCGGCTCGGGCCATAGCGGTAGACAAGCGATATGGCGGCGGCGATAGCCACCAGCATTATCGGCCAACGCAAGAGAAGAAGGAGATAGTTTTCCGCCTCGCCGAGATGCAGGAAAGCGAGAATGGCCGGAATGACGCCTACCGACACGATCAGGAGGATGCCGACGAGCATCGCGGCGAAGGTAAACGCGATGCTCAGAAGGTTGAGCCGGATGAAGCCGCGTTTTTCCGTCTCCTCATATGCGATGTTCATGGCCTCGAAGAGCGCCTTGATACCGTTGTTCGCGCTCCAGAAGGCGGCGAGGAAACCAATGATGAAGCTGAAGCTCAAGGCGCTCTTGTCCTGCGACACGAGGGCATGAAGCTGATCGCTGATGATGTTGACGCCTCCCGAAGGCAGGAAGCCCGCGAGGTAGGAAATATGATCGGCAATGCTGGCGGGATCGGCAACGAAGCCGTAGAGCGAGACAAACGCCGCAAGCGCCGGAAACAGCGCCAGCAGGAGGTAAAACGTGACGCCGGCGGCGACGAGGCTTATCCGGTCCTCGCCGATTTCGCGCCAGACCCGCCAGAGAATATCCTTCCACCCCTTCCATGGGATGGCCGACGGCCAGTGCGCGTCGCGGCCTCTTCCCTGCTCGGCGGCCCTGCTTTCCTGATACTGCATCGATCGCCCTCCGCTTGTCTCTCCACTCACAACGGCTGGATGGTCGATATTGTGCCACATTCCAGAAAATTCGTTGCCCGGCTCCTCATATCGTCGGCGTCAACGCGCCGATATCCTCCTCGAGACTGGCGAACTCCGCCACAAGATGGGCGCCGAGTGCCCGAACCGCGGGATAGGATTGCCGGTCCCGGTGAATCAGGAGACCGATCTCGCTCGCCGACAGTTCCGGCTCGGCCAGCGGGACATGCACGAGTTCCCCGGCCTTGAGTTCGTCGACAAATCCGGTTGGCGTGAAGAAGCCGATGCCGAGGCCGCCGCGAATGCTCTGCTTGGTCATGGCCAGCGAATTGGTGACAACGGAAGCCTTGAACTGCGCGCCGCTATGGGTGAATTCGGCCTCCGCCGTGGCGTTTAGAATCCATGGATCGTTGAGCATGACTACCGAGTAGTCGGCGCATTCCGTCAAGGTCAATTCCTTGCGCCGCGCCAATGGATGGTCGGGCCGCATGATGGCGCCGAGCCGCATGCGGATACGCGCCGCCACATGATAGCCGCGATAGCGCCGGTCGATGAAGAGCACGGCGATGTCGGCCCGGCCGGCCCGCATCTCCTCGGCATGCTCGTTCGGGCTGGCATCGATGACGCGGTAGGAAATATGCGGATGCTGGCGGGACGTCGTTTCCACCGCGCGCGGCAGCAGCCGGACGATCGGCGAAGGAATGGTGACGATCCTGACCTCGCCATGAATGTCGCCGGAAAGGGCGGAGATCTCGAGGCAGGTGCTTTGCCACCTGGCCAGGGTCTCGCGTGCGTGTCGGATCACATACTCGCCTGCCGCCGTCGGGCGCACCCCGTTGCCGATGCGCTCGAAGAGCGGTGTGCCGATGTCGGCTTCGAGTTTGAGGATCTGCCGGTTGACGGCGGACGACGCCACGTTGAGCACGCCGGCGGCTCTCCGGATCGAGCCCATTCGGGCGACCTGGTCGATATAGCGGAGCACGGCGGCATGCATGAAGGTATCCTCCTGCGATAGCGATGCCATTTCGGCAGCACCTTGATCGAATCTTTATGCTTCCTTAGCGCACCTCGCTACTCCTAATGTCCCATTGCCTCGAACAGAAAACTGCGGCGTCGAAATATCGGCGCTCGAAGCAGGTCGGTGGGGCCATTGGCGGCAATGGTGGAACCGGGGCATCGCATGCTCCGCAACGATGAACGGGAGACTTCCAGATGACAGGATTTTCGCGGCGCGGCGTATTGAAGGCCGGCGCAGGGTTGGCCGGGGCACTCGCCATGCCGACTCTCATATCAAGCCGGGGCTTCGCCGCCTCCGGAACGCAGACGGTCAACATGCAGCTTGGCTGGATCACCGGCGGCAACCAGATCGGCGAAGTCGTCGCCAAGCGAATGGGCTATTTCGAGGAAGAAAAGATCGATTTTGCCATCCAGGCCGGTGGACCGAACATCGATGGTGTCGCGATCGTCGCTTCGGGCCGCTACGAGATCGGCCAGGTCTCTTCGAGCCCGTCGCTCATGCTGGCGTCCTCGCAGGGCATTCCGGTCACATGTTTCGCCGTTGGCGCACAACAGCACCCCTACGCCTTCTTCTCGCTTGCCAAGAACCCCGTCAAGACACCGCAAGACATGATCGGCAAGAAGATCGGCGTGCAGGCGACCGGTCAGATCCTGCTTTCGGCATTGCTCAAGAAGCACAACATCCCCGAAGACAAGGTCGAAAAGGTGATCGTGGGCTCGGACATGACGCCCCTGCTTAGCGGCCAGGTAGACGCCATCACGGGTTGGGAGACGAACACGACGGCGCTGAAGCCGCTCGGCGACGACCATGTTTCGATGAAGCTGTGGGACGAGGGTATCCAGCTATACGGCCTTCCCTACTACGCAAATTCCGACACGATCAAGAACAAGAGCGAGATGCTCGCCGGCTTCCTGCGCGCCGCCGGCAAGGGCTGGGCCTATACCAAGTCGAATCCCGAGAAGGCCGTCGATCTTCTGGTCAAGGAATACCCCAATCTGGTCAAGGCGGACGAGTTGGTAGCCGCGCCCATCATGCTGAGCTACGAATTCACCGACCGCACCAAGACGGAAGGGTGGGCCAGCTTCGATCCAAAAGTCTGGCAGGACCAGATCGATACCTATGCGGCTCTCGGCCAGTTCACCGCCGGCACGCCGAAACTGGAAAATGTCGAAGTCAACCGCCATCCTCGACATGACCAAAGACGCGCGTCCGAAAATCGGTTGAGGAGAAGCGACGATGGAAGCCGCCATTCTGGAACGGTCGCAATCGGACTCGTCCGCAGTGGCGGCGGCCGTCGAACTGTCGCGCGTCTCCGTGCGCTTCACCACCGAGCGCGGCACCGTGACCGCGCTCGAGAATATCGACCTTTTCGTGCCGGAAGGCGGCTTCCTGACTCTGCTTGGGCCCTCCGGTTGCGGCAAGTCCACCCTTCTCCGGGTGGTGTCGGATTTGATCGCGCCGACATCCGGCAGCGTCAGGGTGCTGGGCGGCGAAGCTTCCGCCGCCCGCGCCCGCCGCGATATCGGCTTCGTCTTCCAGGATGCGGCGCTGCTGCCATGGCGCACCGCCCTGGAAAACGTCTCTCTTCCCCTGCAGGTCGGCGGAAAAAGCGCGCGTCCCGGCCGGCGCAGCCCGCATGATTTGTTGAAACTTGTCGGCCTCTCCGGATGGGAGAACGCGCTGCCGCACGAACTGTCGGGCGGCATGCGCCAGCGCGTCTCGATCGCCCGGGCGCTGGTCAATGACCCGAAGCTCCTTTTGATGGACGAACCGTTCGGCGCGCTCGACGAAATCACCCGCGACCGGTTGAACGAGGAGCTTCTCAGGCTTTGGGAAGATACCGGCACGACCATCCTCTTCGTCACCCACTCGATTTATGAAGCCGCCTTTCTCGGCCAGGAAGTCCTCCTGCTTGCCGCACGCCCCGGCCGGGTCCGCGAAGTGGTTCCCGTCACCCTGCCCAACCCGCGCCGTATCGAACAGCGCGAGAGCCTGGAATTCATTGAACTGGCCGCGCATCTGCGCAAAGTTCTGGAGGCTTGCTGATGTCCGCTTCAGCCATTCACGCCGTTCCCGTCGAAGACGCGTTCGCCACCGACGACGACGCCCAGGCCCGTTTTGAACAAACCCGCCGTTATCTTGCCTGGCGCAAGCGCCTTCTGCCGCTGATCGCGACGGCTTCCCTGCTCATCCTGTGGGAAGTCTCCGTGCATGTCTTCCAGATCAAGCCCTATCTGGCGCCGGCGCCAAGCGCCGTGGCGGTCATGTTCGTCGACAAGTTCTGGCTGCTCATGGCCAATCTGTGGCCGACCGCGGTCGAGGCACTTTCGGGTTTCGCCATCGGCAATCTGGCGGCGGTGCTGATCGCCACCTGTTTCGTCTACCAGCGCACCGCCGAGGAGGCGTTCTTCCCGGTGGCGGTGATGGTGCACACAATCCCCGTCATGGCCTACGCGCCGATTCTCGTTCTCCTGCTCGGCAACGGCATGGAGGCCAAGATCGCCATTGCCGCGCTCATCTGCTTCTTCCCGACGCTGGTCAACATGACGCGCGGACTGCGCAACGTGAACCCGCAGCACATGGAACTGATGCGCATCCTGTCGGCGTCGCCGACGGAGATCTTCTTCAAGCTGAGGTTCAAGAACTCGCTTCCCTACCTCTTCTCGGCGCTGAAGATCGCGGCCGCCACATCCGTCATCGGCGCGATCGTCGGCGAATGGATCGGCGCCACCACCGGAATCGGCGCGCTGATCATCCAGGCGACCTACAATTTCAACTCGCCGCTGCTCTACGCCACCATCGTCGTCGGCTCCGCCTTCTCCGCCTTTTTCTTCGCGGTCATTTCCTGGGCCGAGCAGGCGAGTCTCAAATGGAACGTCTCCGAGGCGATCTGAACCCTTCCCACACCCTTTACCGGAGGTCATCCAATGACAAATCCTGACTATGTAACAGAGCCGGAAGGCCAGGTTCCCGTCGTCGCCAGCACCGACGTCGTCGTTGTCGGCGGCGGTCCCGCCGGAATTTCGGCGGCAGTGGCGGCGGCGCGCAACGGAATGTCCGTAACGCTGCTTGAACGTTACGCCTATCTCGGCGGCCTCGCCTCCGGCGGCATGGTGTTGGTGCTCGACGACATGTGCGACGGCCCGGAAGTCACCGTGCGCGGACTGTGCAGCGAAATCATCGACCGCATGACCAAGATGGGCCTTTGCGTCACGCCGCCAGAAAGCGACTGGATCTCGGACAACGCCAAATTCCAGAAATGGGCGCGCTGGGGCGTCTACAATTTCCATTCTCATCAGAAGCCGCAACCGGTCTGCTATGCGTCGGCCTTCGATCCGGATGGTTTCAAGCGGGCCTCCAATGACATGGTGGCCGAATCCGGCGTGACGCTGCGCCTGCACTCCTGGTTCTCCAGGCCGATCGTCGAGGATGGCGTGATCAAGGGCGTCATCTGCGAGACCAAGAGCGGCCGGCAGGCCTTGCTCGGCAAGGTCGTGATCGACGCGACCGGCGACCTCGACGTCGCGGCCGCCGCCGGATCGCCGCATACGCAAGGATCGTTCATCGTCACCACCGTCTTCCGTCTCGGCGGCGTCGACACCGAGGAAGCCGAACGCTTCGAATATGAGGAGCCGGAGGCCTTCGCCGCGCTCGACCGCGAAGCCAAGCGCATCATGGGCGGTTCGTGGGAACGCTGGTGGCTGAAGACCCCCCTGCCCGGCATCGTCTGGTGCAACTGCCCGCATATGGCCGGCTTCGATGGCCTCTCGGTCGAGGATCTGACCCGCGCCGACTTCAAGGGCCGCGAACGCATTGCCGAACTCGTGTCGTTCATCCGCGCAAAATTCCCCGGCTTCAAGAACGCCTTCGTTGTCGATGTCGCACCGCAGATCGGCGTACGCCAATCGCGTGTGCTGGAAGGCGAATACGTGCTGACCAAGGAAGACGTCACCTCGCGCAGGCATTTTTCAGACAGCGTGGCGCGAGGCCGCGATTATTACTATCCCTACCGTTCGCTGCTGCCCAAGGGTGTATCGCAGCTTCTCGTCGCCGGCCGCCACTATTCTTCGACCGCTGCGGCGCAACGCATCTCGCGCGAGATCCCGCCATGCATGGCGATGGGCGAGGCCACCGGCGTCGCGGCCGCGCTGGCGTTGCAATCCGGCGTCACGGTCGACAAGGTCGATGTGCGCAAGGTGCAGGATATCCTTCGTGTCCAGGGCGCCGATCCGGGAGACCGACCGGCGGCGAACGCGTCACTCCAGATGGCGGCGGCGGAATGAGCGGAGAGCAGAAAGTGCAGGATACCCAACCCCTTTCCGGCATCAGGATCATCGACTTCACCCAGGTGATGCTCGGTCCCTGCTGCACCCAGGTGCTGGCCGACTATGGCGCAGACGTCATCAAGATCGAGCGACCGGGCTCCGGCGACCTGTCGCGCTGGTCCATCGCCGACGACCCGGACGGCTTGAACAACCCTGTCTTCCGCAGCCTCAACCGCAACAAGCGTTCGATCGCGCTTGACATGCGCAAGGACGACGCCAAGGCGATCGTCTACGAGTTGGTGAAGAACGCCGACGTGGTGGTCAACAATTTCCGCGCCGGCGTCATGGAGCGAATGGGCTTCGGCCACGACAAGCTGTCGCAGATTAACCCGCGTATCATCTCGGCCTTCGGGTCGGGATTCGGCGCGGTGGGTCCGCTTTCCCACAAGGGCGGTCAGGACATTCTCGCCCAGGCTTTGTCGGGCGTCATGAACCGCCGCGCCGACAAGGATGCCCCGCTTTCCATCTACCCGACCGCGCTGGCCGACTATTCGGCCGGCATGCATCTGGTGCAGGCGATCCTGCTGGCGCTGTTGCAGCGCGGCAAGACCGGTCGCGGCCAGGCGGTGTCGGTGTCGCTTTTCGAGAGCATGCTCGCCATGCAAATCCAGGAAGCGGCGATGTGGATGCAGCGCAAGACGGATCTGAACTGGGGCGCCTTCCCGCTGACCGGCGTCTTCGAAACGACGGATGGCGCTGTCGTCCTGGTCGGCGCGTTCAAGACCAACCCGCTGCAGGATATCTGCAAGGCGCTCGACCTGCCCGACCTGTCGCAGGAAGCCCGCTTCTCAAGCTTCGCCGACAAGGTGGAACACAAGCAGGAACTACATACATTGTTCCGGGAGCGTTTCGGTTCCAATACGACTGAATACTGGCTGGCGAAGCTCGAGGAACAGGATCTGCTTTGCGCCCCGGTGCTTACCCTGCCCGAAGCGCTCGATCATGGCCAGACCAAGGTGAACGGCACCATCCTCGAACTCGATGGCGGCATTCCGGTGCTGGGCTCGCCGCTCACCATGGACGAAACAGCCTTCGCGGTTCGCCATGCCCCGCCGGACCTTGGCGGCGACGGCCGCGCCATTCTGGAGGAAGCCGGCTATTCGTCGGAGCAGATCGACCAGTTGATCGAAGCCGGCGCGCTTGCCGGCGAACGCCGCGGCGAAGCCGCATGAGCGTTCTTTTTTCCGTCGAGAAGCACGTCGCGCGCGTCACCATCGATCGCCCGGAACGGATGAACGCGGTCGATCTGGAGACCGAGCGCGAACTGATGCGCATATGGGAAGCGATCGAAGCCGACCGGGACGTTCGCGCCGTGGTGTTGACCGGCGCTGGAGACCGGGCTTTTTGCACCGGGGCCGACATGAAGGGCGGCTCCGGCATGAGCGGCCTTGAATACTGGGCCGCTGCCCGCCCCGGCGGCTTCGGCGGCATCGCGCTTCGCGATACGCTCAACGTTCCCGTCATCGCCCGCGTCAACGGCCACGCGCTCGGCGGCGGCATGGAAATGGTGCTCGGCTGCGATATTGTCGTCGCATCGGAGAAGGCGACCTTCGGCCTGCCCGAGCCGCGCGTCGGCCGGCTGGCGCTGGACGGCGGCATCGCGCTGCTCGCCCGCCGCATTCCCCATGTCCACGCCATGGGCATGCTGGTGACGGGGCGCCGCATAGGCGCCGAGGAGGCGTTTCTCCTTGGCCTGGCCAATGAGGTTGTCCCGGCGGATTCGCTCGACGAGGCGGTCGATCGCTGGCTCGCCGACATCCTCGCCTGCGCCCCGCTTTCCGTCCGCGCCGTCAAGGCGATGGTCCGCGCCGGCGAAGGCCTCAGCGCCAGGCAGGCGCAGATGCTGCGATTGCCGGAACTCGTTGAGGCGCTCCAATCGGAAGACCAGAACGAGGGCGTCAAGGCCTTCCAGGAAAAGCGCGCGCCGAAATGGACAGGGCGCTAACACATGACCCCAAGAAGTTGCAGACTTTTTGGAAAGGATCCCGCGTCCGGAAAGGATGACTGGCACATTCCTATCCGATTTGGAGCGCAGTGATGGTCTACGTCATCGCTTCCACCTGCATCGACGTAAAGGATGGCGCCTGCCAGGACGTCTGTCCGGTCGAATGCATCTATGAAGGCGGCCGGATGATGTACATCCAGCCCGAGGAGTGCATCTCGTGCGGGCTGTGCCTGTCAATCTGCCCGGTCGATGCGATCTTTTCGGAAGACGAGTTGCCGCCGCACGAGCAGAAATTTCTCAACATCAATTCGGAATTTTTCGGCCCCGATATCACCGCATGGGGTGCGCCGGGTGGCGCTTCGGCCCTATATCGTTCAGATAAGGACCATCCCGAAGTCAAAAGCCGAGAAAAGGAACTGACACCACATGACGATTCATAAGAATTTCATCGCCGGCGAATGGCTGGCTGGAGCGGAAGAAGCCGAAAACATCAACCCCTCCAACACCGGAGAAGTGGTGGGCCTCTATGCGCGCGGGTCACGCGAACACGCGCAGACCGCGATCCAGGCAGCGCGCAAGGCGTTCCCGGGCTGGTCGCGCTCGGGCATCCAGCAGCGTCACGATATCCTGAAGAAGGTCTCCGACGAGATCATGGCGCGCAAGGACGAGCTTGGGCTTCTTCTGGCGCGCGAAGAAGGCAAGGTGCTGGGCGAGGCCACAGGCGAGGTCATGCGCGCCGCGCAGATTTTCGATTTCTTTGCCGGTGAAGTATTGCGCCTGGCCGGCGAGAAGATCGCTTCCACGCGCCCCGGCATCGAGGTCGAGATCACCCGTGAGCCCGTTGGCGTTATCGGCATCATCACGCCGTGGAATTTCCCCATCGCCATCCCCGCCTGGAAGATCGCGCCGGCGCTGGCTTATGGCAATTGCGTCGTCTTCAAGCCGGCCGACCTCGTGCCCGGTTCGGCCTGGGCGCTGTCGGACATCATCATCCGCGCCGGCGTGCCGGAAGGCGTCTTCAACCTCGTCATGGGCCGCGGCTCGGTCGTTGGCGACACGATGCTGAACTCGCCCAACATCGACGCCATCACCTTTACCGGCTCGGTGGCGACCGGCAAGAAGGTCGCGGCCGCCTGCGTCGAGCACATGCGCAAATTCCAGCTCGAGATGGGCGGCAAGAACCCGCTGGTGATCCTCGATGACGCCGACATGAAGACGGCCGTCGAGGTTGCCGCCAACGGCGCTTTCTTCTCCACCGGACAGCGCTGCACGGCGTCTTCGCGCCTCGTTGTCACCGATGGCATCCATGACAAGTTCGTCGCAGCCCTCACCGAGCGGCTGAAGGGCCTGGTGGTGGACGACGCCGCCAAGGATGGTACCCATATCGGCCCCGTGGTTGACCAGTCGCAGCTCGACCAGGACATCTCCTACATCGACATCGGCAAGAAGGAAGGGGCGACGCTGGCATGGGGCGGCGAGCGGCTCAACCGCGCCAATGCCGGGTTCTTCCTGCAGCCGGCGCTTTTCACCGACACCGCGCCCGACATGCGCATCAACCGCGAGGAAATCTTCGGGCCCGTCGCCAGCGTCCAGCGCGCCAAGGATTACGACGAGGCCCTTGCCCTGGCCAACGACACGATCTTCGGCCTGTCGTCGGGAATCTGCACGACCAGCCTGAAGCACGCTTCGCATTTCAAGCGCAACGCCGAGGCGGGCATGGTCATGGTCAATCTGCCGACCGCCGGCGTCGATTACCACGTGCCCTTCGGCGGCCGCAAAGGTTCTTCCTACGGCCCGCGCGAGCAAGGCCGCTACGCCGCCGAGTTCTACACGACGGTCAAGACGGCCTACACTCTGCCGTAAGGATCAGGGGGCCAAGCAGATAAGAAACAACTGCCCTTCGTTGCCCCTTTGTCCGGCAGGACAGAGGGGGCGAGACGGATCACGGCCTGTGTCAATTGGAGAACATACAGATGCCCACCCTTTCCGGCGTAATCGCCGCCGCAGCCACACCCGTCCGCGAGGATTTCTCGATCGACCTCGATCACCTTGTCGAGCATTGCCGCTGGCTGCTCGGCGATGGCGGCTGCAATGGCATCAACCTCCTGGGCACGACCGGCGAGGCGACTTCCTTTTCCGCCGGGCAGCGACTGGAAGCCATGCGCGCGGTCGCCCAGTCAGGCCTGCCGCTTAGCCGGTTCATGGTCGGCACCGGCGCGGCGGCGCTTGACGATTCCTGCCGGTTGACAGCGGAAGCGAAATCGCTCGGCTTTGCCGGAGCGCTACTGCTGCCGCCCTTCTACTACAAGGGCCTCGATGCCGATGGCGTCGTCTCCTATGTCGAGGCGCTGATCGGCAAGGTCGGCGCGGACGGCCTGAACCTTTATCTCTATCACTTCCCCGCCAATTCCGGCGTGCCCTATACGCCGGAGATCGTGGCGCGGTTGCGCACAGCCCACCCCGAACAGGTGCTCGGCCTGAAGGACAGCTCGGGCGACCTCGACTATTCCGCGGGCCTCGCGCGCGATCTGCCGGGCTTCGCCGTCTTCCCGAGCGCCGAGGCCTCCCTCGGCCGAGCCGAAGAACTCGGTTTCGCCGGCTGCATTTCCGCCACTGCCAACATCACCGGCCCCTATGCGCAGATGGCCTGGAGCGGCACGGACGAGGAAGCGAAAAGCGAGGCGCTCGACCACGCCGTCGACATCCGCGCCATTGTCGCCCGCTTCCCGCTCGTCGCATCGGTCAAGGCGGCGCTCGCCATATTGACCGGGCGCGATGAATGGGCCCGCACCATGCCGCCGCTGACGCCGCTATCGGCCACGCAACGGGCGGAACTGGCCGACGAACTGGCGACCAGCGCGCTCGGCAAGGTGATCGATCTGAAAGGAAATCGCGAGGCAGTGGCCTGAACCTCCGGGTTTCTCCACGCTGACTGTATCGACCGGCCGGCGACGGTTCGACCGTTTACGCCGGCCCCGTTCTGGTCGCGCGCATGCAGCGGTCGAGCCACGTAAATCCTGTCCCGGGCATAGGTGGCGGTTCGCTCGAATTCCCGGAAAAGCGTCATACGCCTGTAACGCGTGCTCGCGATGGTCCTCGCAGATCAAGCAGAGGTGCCGCCCCATGAACGAGAACACAACCCTTTCCCGTCGATCCGTTGTCAAGATGCTGGGCGGGGCGGCGATCGCGCTGCCCATCGCGCGCACGGCCTATTTGGGCGGAGTGCTCACATCGGCGCATGCAGCCGGCGTGCCGGGCACAATCCGGTTCCAGGGCATGCCCGCGCCCCAGCTTTCCGACCCCGACGCCATGGCGCGCGTGACCGTCACATCCAAACTTCGCTTCGATGGAGCCGATCAGACGGGCAAGCTCTCGGACCTGTCCTATCAGGCCTTCTTCAAGACCGGCGACAAGGTGCCGTCCAGGGACGGCGAAATGGTCGTCGCCGGCGGCTACTACGACATCCACGGCAAGCCGATCATGGACAGTTCGGAATCTGGCCAGTCGCGCCACATGTTTTCGGACTGCCCCGACGGCATGACCCTGTTGCAGCCGATCGACGGCGCGACAAGGCGGCGCTGGGCGTCTCGGGCAACCCGGTCTTCGCCGTGGTCCAGTTCGAATACACCAGCCGCAATCTGGCGAAGGAAGACATGTATGGCCGCCTTCCGTCGCCAATCGCGGTGATGACGTTTGACCAGGACCCGGACACCGGTCATCTAAAGCTGGTGCGCTATGACAACGTCGACACCGCCGCCTCCTACGGCCTGTGGATCACGTGCGGCGCCTCGCGTTCGCCCTGGAACACCCATTTGTCGTCCGAGGAATACCCGACCAACGCTTTTGCGTGGGAAGAGGACGAAAAGTTCAAGGCCTATATCGCCAATTTGTACTCGGACCCCGAGGCGGCCAAGGATCCGGCCAAGGCCAATCCCTACCTTTACAACCACATCCCCGAGGTCAAGGTCAGCGCCGACGGCACTGGCACCGTGACCAAGCACTTCTGTCTCGGCCGCATCAGCCACGAACTCGTGCAGGTTTGCCCCGACAGCCGCACGGTGCTGATGGGCGACGACTTCACCAATGGCGGCGCCTTCATCTTCGTCGCCGACAAGCCCGAGGACCTGTCGTCGGGCAACCTCTACGCCGGAAAGTGGAACCAGACCGACGGCAAAGGTCCGGGTGCGGCGGACCTGACCTGGATTCATCTCGGTCACGCCACCAGCGCCGAGGTCGAGGACATGGCCAAGAAGCTCAAGGCGACCGACATCATGGACCGCGTGACCAAGGACCCGAACGATGCGAGCTTCACCGAGGATCCCCTATTCGGGCAAGACCAATGGGTGAAGCTCAAGCCGGGCATGGAGCAGGCCGCGGCCTTCCTCGAAACCCACCGCTTCGCCGCTCTCAAGGGCGCGACACTGGCCTTTACGAAGTGGGAAGGCACCACCGTCAACGCGGCTGACAGGAAGGCCTATGTCGCGATGAGCTATATCTACAAGACGATGACCGACGGCTCGACCGATATCAAGGTCGAAGGCCCCAAGGCCGGATCGGTCTATGCTCTCGACCTTGCAGGCGGAGCCAAGGACGACACCGGCGCGGTGATCGACAGCGAATGGGTTCCGGTCCACATGGCCGGCGTCCCCGGCCTCACCGGTGAGGACCTCGCCCAGCCCGACGATCTCGGCAACCTCGCCAATGCCGACAAGGTTGCGAACCCGGATAACATCAAATATTCCGAGGACATGCGCACCCTGTTCGTGGGCGAGGATAGCGGCATGCACGTCAACAACTTCCTGTGGGCCTACAATGTCGACGACAAGACCTGCGAGCGCGTCCTCTCCACCCCGTCGGGGGCCGAATCGACGGGTCTGCAATCGGTCGACAACGTGAACGGCTGGACCTACATCATGTCGAACTTCCAGCATCCCGGCGATTGGGAGAAAGGGCTGCACGACAAGGTCAAGGATGTTCTCGAGCCGCTGATCGACGCCAACTACAGCGACCGCTACGCGGCCCAGGTCGGCTATATCGCCGGCATGCCCGCCGCCGAAGGCGCATAGGCAGACCATATCGCTCAAGGGTCCGCCGGGGCGTTCTCACGCCAACACTCCGGCGGGCTTGCGCAAAGCGCCAATTGCCGCCTAACCGGTTGCTGGATTTGTGATTCAGCATCGCCTCGTCGATGAACCAGTGGCCATCCGCGATCCTGCCATCCTTGAATGTGTAAGACATGTTCCAGGCAAAGTACGGCCTCCGGCGTGCCGTCGAAAGTGAGACGCGCGGTGATCCAGGGCGGATCCGCTGCCAATCGTCGATGGGGAATTTCAGGTCCGCTAATTGAACCCGTCGTTTTCCAGCATGTCACGATAACTGCCAAGCCCTACCCCACGCCCGTTATGATATGCATCCTCAGGGACGAACCGGCCGAGATTCTCCAATCCCGTCAGTTCAAGCCATCGATATATCTCTCTCGCAAACCGGGTACTTCATGCCTTCGCTTCCCATCGTCTATTCCACCCACACGCTGCACCCAAAGGCGACGGCCATGCTTGACGGGGTCGCGACGCTCCGCGTTGCCACGCGGCTCGATCCGCACATCTTCGTCCAGGAATCCCGCGATGCCTCGGCCCTCGTCATTCGGGTTCCGGTGCCGCCGGCGATATTTACAGGAGCGCCGCTTCTCAGACTTGCCTCGCGCCATGGCGCCGGGCTGGACATGGTGCCGATGGAAGCGGCGAACAAGGCCGGCGTCCTCGTCTCCAACGTGCCCGGCGCCAATGCCCGCACCGTTGCCGAATACATATTTTTCGCTGCTATCGCGCTGTTGCGCCGTTTCCGCCCGATCGACCGCGATCTGCGCGACAAGGGCTGGCTCGCCGGTCGCGTCCTCACCGTCCAGGGCAACGAACTAGCCGGCAGGACGCTCGGCATCATCGGCATGGGCAACATCGGTCGCACCGCCGCTTCGATCGCCATGGCCGGCTTCGGCCTGAACGTCATCGCCACCAGCCGCAGCCTGCAGAACATGCCCCACGAGGTCGGCTACCGGACGCTGGAGGAGTTGATGGCCGAAAGCGACATCATCGCCATTTGCTGCCCGCTGACGCCGGAAACGCGCGGCATGATAAACGCCGATCGCATCGGTCGCATGGGGCCGGACGCGATCCTCATCAATGTCGCGCGCGGCGCCATCATCGACGACGCCGCCCTGCTGGCGGCTCTGAGCGAAGGCCGCATCGGCGGCGCGGCGCTCGACGTCTTCGACACGCCGCCCGAGCCCGACCATCCCTATTTCGGCTTCGACAATGTCATCGTCACCCCGCACATGGCCGGCATCAGCGAAGAGAGCATGGAGCGGATGGGAATTGGCGCCGTGTCCGAAGTGATCCGCGTGCTTGAAGGTGGCCTGCCGGTGAACCTGCGCAACCCGGAGGTGCTGGAGCATTATCGGCAACGGTTTGCGGAAGGGGCGGCCTGACCGGCTGCTACTCCTCCGGTTCGGTCGTGAACTGCAGCGGGTAGCCCTTGGCGCGGCCGGCGTCGGTGGCGCGGGTCGCCTTGGTCTCGGCGACGTCTTTCGTATAGACCGCGACCACGCAGACGCCGCGCCGATGCGCGGTGATCATGACCTTGTGCGCTTCGTCCTCGGTCATGCGGAATTCGCCCTTGAGCACCGTAACCACGAATTCGCGCGGCGTATAATCGTCGTTGACGAGAATGACCTTGTGCAGCTTCGGCCGTTCGACCTTCGGCTTGACCTTGACGCGAGGTTTGATGTCGGCGTCGCTCATCGGAGGCAGACCTCGCGGCAAAGGCGCTGTTGTGAATGCATATATGGATTTTGCCACGTCCGGGCCGGCGCGTCCATTCACGAACAGAAGGAAGCGGTCATGGCCGACATGCGGAACAAGCATGGCTGGTAGGACCGGCCGCGACTTGTCATCCCGGAACGGCCATGACCTAAGCTACCGCTCGTTGAGTCGAAATTATCTACCGTCTGTCTTACCCAGGAGAAGTCCATGTTCGATCAAGCGTCAGCGGCAACCGCCAGGCCCTTACTTACTCCCGATTGGCTCCGCCACCAATCGGCCGCGCGCAAGGCATCGGCGGTGTTCCTGGGAACGCTGTTTCTTGCCTTGTCGTCGCATGTCGAGGTGCCGATGATTCCGGTCCCGATCACCATGCAGACCTTCGCGGTGACGCTTGTCGGCGCGCTGTTCGGCTGGCGGCTTGGCGCGGTCACCGTCCTCGCCTGGCTCGCGGAAGGCGCGGCAGGCCTGCCCGTTCTCGCATCCGGCACGATCGGTCTCGCCCATTTCATGGGCCCAACGGGCGGCTACCTCCTGGCCTTCCCGTTCGCCGCCGCGCTGACGGGATGGCTGACCCAGCATGGCTGGAACGGCCAGCGGCCTTTGCGGGCTTTCGTCTCCATGCTTCTGGGCAATGGTCTCTGCCTGGCTCTTGGCGCGGCGTGGCTGGCGACGATGATCGGCCTGAAGCCAGCCTTCATGCACGGCGTTGCGCCCTTTCTGACGGGCAGCGTGCTGAAGGCGGCGCTGGGCGCTGCCGTGTTGGCCGCGCTGTCCAGCGGCTGGAACCGCGGTAAGGGAAAGCGGACGCGTTAGTCCAGGAATGCCGCCCGTTCGGGTTCAACGGGCGGGTGGCGGTCTTACGATCCGTGGCCGGCCGGGCTGGCCGACCGCACATTCGAGCGCGTCGGCATCCCATTTCCCGAGATCGGCGGCGGCGCGATAGGTGCTTTGCAGAAAGGCCATGAGCGCCGCTTCCGGGTCGTCCGCCTTGCGAACCGCGTCGTAGGGCAGCAGGAATTCGCCGAGCGTCTTGTCGAAATAGCCCGCCTCAGGCGCGGCCTTCGCGTCGGCGAAGCCTTCGGGTGACGGATAGGCATAGGAATAATAGGCGGGAAAATCGACACCGCCGCCGCCCGGCCAGAACCCGGCGGAGGACACCTCGTCGCTATAGGCTTCCTGTGTCACGGGATCCGGCAGCGCCGGAACCCCGCCGGGGTGAAGCGGTGCGCGACGGCCGGAGAACCGCGTCACCGCGAGATCGAAGCTTCCCCAAAAGAGGTGCACCGGGCTGACCTTGCCGAGGAACGACGTGCGGAAGGTCTTGAATACGCCCGCCGTTAGCGTCAAGGCGCCGAAGAAGCGGTTTACCGCATCCCTGTCATAGGGCCGCTCCGCCCTGTCTTCAGAGAACGGAATGCCGTTCGGAATTTCACTTGGCCGGCCGTTCCATTTGGGTGTTCCGCCAAGCGAGAGAACGAGATCGCGAAGATTTGCCTCGAAAGCGGAAACCGACATCGGCCCGAGCGGAAAATCGCCGCTGCGTCCGTCCGTGGACGATCCTCTCATCCGGTGATCGATGAAATCGAAAATCAATTCGATGCCCGATCCATCCGGCACAAGCGATGTGGTCAGGCCGCGCGCGCACGGATAGAGCGTCGCGTGCCAGGAGTGGTTGACCCAGGGTGTGTGCGAGAGCCTGTATTTTCCAACGATCTGCACATAAAGATGCAGCGCCGAGCAAGTCTCCCGCCAGGGAGCATAGGGAATTTCAGGCCATGCGCGTCCCATGCGTACCTCTCCGGGCGGGTTGGGAAAGGGAGCCTGCATCTCGCGGCGAAATTTGTCCATCGCCTCCGCGCGATACATTAATGGACTGCCCCCGGTTTGGCAGACATTTCCCAGCCTCACGCCGCGGCGGTTTCGAACGCCTCGGGACTGACGCCGCCAATATGGCTATGGCGGCGGGTTCGGTTGTAGAAGACCTCGATATAGTCGAAGATGTCGGCGCGGGCGAGGTCGCGGGTTTTGTAGATGCGTTTTTGAATGCGCTCCTTCTTCAAGCTGGAGAAGAATGACTCGGCGACGGCATTGTCCCAGCAGTTTGCACGTCGGCTCATGCTGGGTTCGAGATTGTTGGCTTGGCAAAAGCGCTTGAAGTCGTCGCTGCCATATTGACTACCTTGATCTGAGTGAACGAGGACGCTGTCCGCAGGCGTTCTGCGCCAGACTGCCATTAGCAACGCATCCATAGCCAGCTCCCTGGAAAGACTGGGCTTCATCGACCAGCCAACAACTTTGCGCGCGAACAGGTCGACGACGACCGCCAGATAGAGCCAGCCCTGCCAGGTCCTGACATAAGTGATGTCCGTCACCCAGACCTTGTTGGGAGCATCAACGGTGAAGGCGCGCTGCAGTCGGTTCGGAGCAATGATTGAGGGGCGGCCAGCAATGGTTCGAGGCTTTTTGTAGCCGCGCACTGGCTTGACGCCGTTCTCTTGCATGATGCGTTCGACACGGTGGAGCCCACAGATTTCGCCAACTTCTCGCAGGTCGCCGAAGATGCGACGTGCACCGTAAACGCCATGGCTTGCACTGTAGGAATGTTGGATGAGACCGAGAAGGCGGGCATCTTCCTTGGCGTGATCGCTCACCGGCTCGTGCAGCCATGCGTAAAAACCGGCGCGAGCCACCCGCAAGACCCGGCACATCAGCGTGATGGCGTGATCACGGCGATGTTCGTTCATGAAGCGGTACTTCACTCGGGTTCCCTGGCAAAGTACCGCGCGGCTTTTTTTAGTAGATCCCGCTCCTCCTCCAAGCGCCGCAGCTGAGAGCGCAGGCGAAGAACCTCGCTCTTGACCTCGATCAGCTCCTGCGACTGCTGCTCGGATCGGTCGGGTGATACTGCCTTGACCCATTTATACAGGCTATGGGCCGACACGCCCAACCGTGCAGCGACATCCGGAACGCGATAGCCGCGTTCAACCACCTGCCTGACGGCCTCGTCCTTGAATTCTGGGGTAAATCTCTGGGTACTCACAAGCTGCCTCCTATGCTCAAAGGATAGGCGGGGCCTGTCTACCGGGCTAGGGGCAGTCCATAATTCTTCTCGCGATCACGGGTTTGTGTTGACCTGGACTTTCCGGATTCCTATGATTGAAGGGCGATTCGGCGCCGGGGTTGGGCGGGCCGATTTCGGGGCGACAGTAAGCGTCAAAGAGAGTTCATTTGATCCGCTGGCGGGGAGCAATCCCATGCGTCTGCGGCATCCTGATCGCGTGCGTATCGTGATCTCGCCGAAAGGCGGATCGTGACGGGCCGCGCCAGTGAAATATCGGGCAATGACTGCAGTCGCTTACATGAAAGACCGCGAGCAACCGCCGAAAAATATCGCCTCGCGCCGCGATTTCTCGCTATCCCTGATGCAGATATGCCTCGGCATCGCGGCGGAGCATTACATGATCCTCGATGTCGCGCACGGTCGGGATGGCCCCGCAGCGCGAATCCTTGCTTCGAACTGGGTCTATGACGCCATCGACATGGTGGGTCTCGAAAACATCGCTCTTCTGGCCAAGGCGACCTCGGCCACGCAATTGGGCGACGCACCCCGCCCCCTGGACGCGCCCGAACAAGCCAAACCCGTGCAAGCACTTTCGCGGGATCTTGCCGCCGCGATGGCCCGGCACGGTCATGGCGAAATCTATTGCCTGCGCCTCAACGCCGGGGCGCGAAACGGTCTCGCCCTGTTTACGGCGGCGCAGGCTGGCAGAATCCGGCGCGATCTGGTCTCCGCGGCGCAATTCCGATGCTCCTACCTGCTATCGGAATTGGCTGGAAGCCGGACCGAGACGGCTTTTACCGACCCGCTTTCCGAGCGCGAGCGCGAATGCCTGTTCTGGGTCGCGGAAGGCAAGACGACGGACGAGGTGGCGCTTATTCTTGGCGTCTCCCACAACACCACGAACCGCTATATCGCGCACGCGATCCGCAAGCTTTCCGCCAGCAATCGCGCCAAAGCCGTAGCCAACGCCATCCGCGGCGGCATCCTGTGAACTTCCAAGAGCTCGACCGAGACATGACGCTTGCAACCGGCCCCGCCGACGCCCCCCTGCCCTCGCCGTGGGAAGGCAACAAGGCAAACCGATGCGAGCCGAAAACCGGCTTAGAGGCCATGGCGCGGGATCTGGCCTCCACCGGCTTTGCCGTATTCGTCATAACGCGCGCCGCGCGCGGCAAGCGCCTGGCGCCCTCGATCCAGTCGGGCTTTGCCCTCCCGCCTGACAACGCGGTGGACGAAATTGTCCGCCATTGCGGCCATTCGAGCAAACCCGTCTGGTGGGCAGGCCGCACGGATGCCGCGCCCCTTTTGAATGAATTGCGCTGGGCAAGCCGTCTTACCATTCCATTCGCCGAAACGACCGGTATGGCGTTTCCAGTTACGGCCGAGAGCAATCAAAGCGGAGCCGTCGCATTCCTCGGCGACCGCCTGACGATTTCGGACCGGACCCTGGCCGACATCCACGCCCGGTGCTTCAGGCTCTTCAAAACGGTCGTTAGGCAACCTAACGCCGCCAGAAGGGCCCTTCCGGCGGTCTCCCGTCGCGAACTTGAATGCCTGAAATGTGCCGCTGACGGACGCACCAGCGAAGAAATCGCCGAGAAACTCCGCCTGTCGGTCCACACCGCCAATCAGTATCTCGCCAGCGTCGCGCAAAAGCTCAACGCAAACGGCCGCATGCACGCGGTGGCCAAGGCCTTGCGGGCCGGCTTGATCGAATAGGGTCGAGCCAAACGGCTCGGACAACGCTTATTCGAGATAGCCCGCGGCAAGGGTCTTCTTGATCCTTGCATCCGAAATGGCGGCCTCCAGAAAACTCGTGTTTTCCATCGGGTCGACGGTCGGTTCGTCGAAGGAGACGTAGTTGACGTCGATCTCGGCGTGCTGGTCACACATGGCAAGCGTGAAATAGATCGTCGCACCGCGAGGCCGAAGCTCCATGTCGAGCACGATTTTCGGCGGCGTCGCCCAGCAGACATGCGCTTCCCCGCCATGTCCGAGTTTCAGCGTGCCGGGCATGAAGTAGAGTTCGGCCGCCGACGCGACCAGATCGGAGATGTTGGCGAAGCGTTCGAGCTTGATGTAGGCGACGTAGTCGGCGACGTCGACCATGCGCAATTCGCTGACGACGTTCTCGATCGCCTTGGCGACAATGATTTCCCGGGACTCCGAATGCGGTTGTCTATCCATTACGCAGCCTCGTGTGCGGATACTCGACGGACCTTAATCAATGAACAGGCTTGCCTGACGCTGGCGGCGCCTTGTTGCCGTAGACGATGCGGACCAGTTCGGCGACCGCCTGGTAGAATTGCGGCGGTATCATGCTATCGACCGAAACTTGTTTGTACATGGAGCGAGCGAGCGCCACGTCCTCGAAAACGGGAATGTTGTTCTCCGCCGCGATCTCCCGGATCTTGAGAGCCAGCAGGTCCTGCCCTTTGGCGACGACCATGGGTGCGGCGTTCTCTTCGCGCACATAGCGTAGCGCGATGGAGAAATGGGTCGGGTTCGCGATGATCAGCGTCGCTTTGGGCACCGACTGGATCATGCGTTTGCGGGCGCGGTCGCGCGCCAGCGAGCGCATGCGGCCCTTGATGATCGGGTCGCCGTCGGTCTGCTTGTACTCGTCCTTGACTTCCTGCTTGGTCATTCTGAGGTCGCTGTGCCACTTGTAGCGCGACCAGAACAGATCCGCCCCCGCGATAAGCGTCATGACCAGCGTGATAGCGACCAGGATATGGGTCGCGATCTGCCGGATGATGATGGCGAACTCGGGGGGTTGGGTAATCATGCCCGAAAGCAATTGCTGCTTTATGCCCGCCAGCGCCAACACGACGAATATGGCCGTAAAGCCAAGCTTGCCCAACGATTTGAGGAACTCGACGAGGCCTTGAACGCCAAACAGCCTTTTCCAGCCTTCGCTGAGAGAAATGCGCGATGCCTTGGGCTGGATACGGTCAAGGGCGAGACGCGGCATGTTCTGCAGCACAGAGGCGGCGATACCGGCCGCCATGAGCAGGATCAGCACCGCGCCAACGGACTTCGCTATCTCGACCAGAACGATCTTGTAGAGCGCGACCACATCTTGCGCGGAGTTCAATTGCCACTCTTCCGGACGATCGAAAAAGCCTGAAAGGAACATGCCGAGATCGACCGCGCTGTTTTGCGCGATGAACATCGTGAACACCAGGATCGCCACCATCGAGGCAAGAATCGGCGCCTCCTTTGAGGACGGCAAATTGCCCTTCTCGATGGTATCGCGGATCTTCTTTTCCGAGGGTTCCTCGGTTTTGCTTTCCTTGTCGGAATCGTCGGCCATCGATTATCCGTCTCGCGCCGCGATCAGGCCGCCGCCTGCACGTCTTCTTCGTTGCCAGGCAATTGAACCGCACCTTCGCCCGCGAGACGGATCGCCGTCGAAGCGATGGTCTTGCGCGCCTTCGCGACGTCGGCGAACGCGACATTGTCCGCCGCCATGCTCAGTTCGGATTCGATCATGCGCCGCGAACGCGGACCAAGCGCCGACAGTACGGCCTCGGCCAGCGCCTGTTCGCAGCCGCGCAACGCCAGGGTCACGACATCCGTGGACAGCCCGTCGAAAAGCGCGACGCGCGATTTCTGGGAGAGTTGGACGATATCGTCGAAGTTGAACAGGCGCGCGCGGATGGCGTCCAGATCGCCGGTTCCGGCCGCCTGCATTTCGCCGATGACCTCCTCAAGATCCTCCTTGTCGAGTTCGTTGAGCACGCCGGCGACGCGGATCTGACCCGCTGAATTATCCTTCGCGGATGTTTCTGACAGCATCCGCGTGCGTATCTGGTCCTCGACGATCCTCTTGGCCCTGTCGGGCACGCTGCTCATGGCGAGCATGCGCTTGACGACCTCGCCGCGCATCGGCTTGGCCAATGTCATGAGGGCGTTGGCCGCCGATTGCGGCGACATGTTGCATAGCACGAGCGCCGCGGTCTGCGGATGCTCGCCGGCAAGGAACGATCCTACCCGCTCCGGTTCCAGCTTCTCGACCGACGGCCATACCGGCGGCGGCAGCTTTTCGGCGACAGGCTTGTTCGTCACCGGGTTCAGGATGGCGCTCATCTCCTCGGGCGAGAAGGATTCGTTGAGGATCGTATCCATCGTGTCCGCCGAATCGAGCAAGCCGACGCCCTCGGCGAATTCCGCCTCGAATTCACCGACAATTCGTTCCAGATCGCTTTGCGGGATGGTGCGCAGCATGCGCGCGCCATCGATCAGCGCCTTCAATTCCTCCTGCTTGAAGAATTTCAGCAGCCGGCCGGCCGCTGGTTTTCCCATTGCGACCAGCATGGCCGCTGCTTTCTGGGGACGGGTCAGGTTCAGCGTCTGGCTCATCGGAGGATCGGCTTCCTTGGGCAACGGTTTCGGCGGTTCAGCGAGGAGCCTTGCCGCTGGTGATGATTTCGGTGAGCTTCACGCCGAAACGCGAGGGATCGCTTTCGAGCACGGTGATTTCGCCCCGGGCGATCTTCTGCCCGTTGACCACGACGTCGACGGGCTCGCCGATCCTCCGGTCGAGCGCGACGGTAGAGCCTTTTTGCAGCGCCATCAGCTCCGAAACCGGCATTTCCGCGCTGCCCAGCATGATCTGGACATCCACGGGGATGTTCATGATGATGGCGTTGTTCCTCAGGCTCGCGGCTTTGTCCGAACCTGCGGAGGCCGGCTCTTCATGCAACGCGCCGCGCAGATCCTCGATCGCCTGATTGAGCTGTTCCTCCTGGATATCCGCCTCTGGCGGTTGGGCCAGGGGCTCGGACGGGGATTTCGGTTCCGGCTTGATTTCGGGTTCGCTCATATTTCCTGTTTCCGTTCAAGGCGCTTCAGCCGGGGAAAAGCCCGTCGATGAAATTCTGGCCGGCGTCATAGGGATGGCGCACACGTACCGTGTAGTTTCCCCCGAGCTTGCCGAATTCGCAAACGAACAATGTCTTGTCCTTCGCCGAAAGCCGTGTTTCAGCCTGTGCCGTTTCGGGCATTTCGATAATCTGGCCCGCTTTCAGTCCCGCAAGTTCGCCCAACGTCATCGACGCCATGGGAATGGCCGCGTTGAGCGTCACCATCGAGCGCATGATTTCTTCGCCGAAATGCGCGCCCCATGCCGCCGCCGTCGCCTTGTCCGCCGCGCCCGGGCCTTCGCTCCGATGCGAAAGCAGCACCCGGTGCGGCATATAGAGTTCGAGGGTGCCCCGGCTGAGCGGCGTCGATATCTCGAATACAAGTTTCGCCGCTGGCCCGTCGCGCAGCAATTGCTTTTGCAGTTCATCGCCGGTGATCGCCCGCGGGACGGGAAAGCGGATGTCAAGCGAACGCGCGCCCGTGCCGTTGACCGCCACCGCGACGTGATGAAAAATCATGTCGACGACCTCGAGTTCCGTCGGTGACAAATCGCGGTCGATAGGTGCAGCCGGCATATCTTCGTCCGCCCCGAACAAGGCGCTGATCAATACGGCGATGGCGTCGGCGTCGAGGATGAGGAGCAGGGCGTCGGCCGAGACCGCGGAAGGCGCGATCGTCATGGCATGGTGCCCGCCCGGCGCGGGACGGATGTCGGCGATGCGGCCGATTTCGGCGGATTTGAGCAGAAAGTCGACCGGAGAGGCCAGGCCTTCATTGATGCTCTTGGCAATCAGCGGAACAGCGCGGATCGCAAGCGATCGCGATGCACCGGTGACACGGTCGGTCTCGCCGGTCGCACCGACCAGCTTCTCGACGATCAGCGCCTGCATCTCGGCTGGGTTCGCCAGTTCCGCCATGCTCAGATGTGACCCCTTGGACGAGAGCCCATGACGCTAAGCCGCCTTCTTGGCTTCGCCGCCACCGAGATTGAGCGTGCTCTGCTCGACCGAATCGATAGAGGGACGGTCATGCGCGGAAATCGTCTTGCGGCCGAATTCGAGCGCGACCTGGGGCAGCGAGCCGTTCATGTAGGCGAGCAATGTCTGCTTGACCACGACAAAGAGGCGGTTGTTCTTTTCGCGCACGATCTTGATCTTGGCGGCGATCGGACCGACCACGGCGTAAGAGAGAAATATGCCGGCGAAGGTGCCGACCAACGCCGAACCGATCAATTCGCCAAGCACTTCGGGAGACTGGTCGAGCGCGCCCATCGCCTTGACCACGCCCAGCACTGCCGCGCAGATGCCAAGCGCCGGCAGGCCGTCGGCAACCGCGACCATGGCGTGGAAGGATTTCAGCTTGTCATGGCGGATGGTGTGGATTTCCTCGTCCATCAGCGACTCGATCTCGAACGACCGGGCATTGCCGATGATGATGAGCCGGCAATAGTCGCAGATGAAGTGCATGAGGTCGTGGTTCTTGAGAACCAGCGGGTAGGTCTGAAAGATCGCCGAATTCATTCGGATTGTCGATATGCGCCTCGACCTCGTTGCGGGTCTTGGTCTTCAACTCGCGCATCAGCGAGTGCAGGACGCCCAGCGCCTCCAGATAATGCTGCTCTTTTGGAACGGCCCCCTTGAACGCTTCAAGGCAGGCTTTGCCGGCGTCCTTGACGGTCGAGAAGGGGTTGGCGACCAGGAAAGTTCCGAGCGCGGCGCCCACGATGATGACGAATTCATAGGGCTGCACCAAGACGTTGACGTGGCCGCCGAGCGCCATGAAGCCGCCAAGTACACAACCGACCGTCACCACGATTCCAATAAGTATGCCCACGGCGAACCTTCCCGATCTTCGGCCTCTTCAACCGGGATACAGATCGTGCCTTGTGTGAGGCTTGAAGCGGTAAGGGCACGGGGCGGTTCAGTTTCGCGCAAGCAACGCCGCGTACCGTCAGGAGCAATCCAGAAGCGAGAGCTCCGCTTTGACCAGCACCTACGTAGCCTATCAGGCAATCAATCGCGACATCGCCCTGTCGACTCAGCAGGCCGCGGCCGACCCGTCCGTGAAGCGGGAATCCGATTATTTTCTCGCCAATATCGGAAGCGTGAAGACGGTCGACGATTTTGTCAACAACACGCGGCTCTTCAACTACGCCATGAAGGCCTACGGGCTCAGCGACATGTCCTATGCCAAGGCGTTCATGACCAAGGTGCTGACGGAGGGCGTTTCGGACTCCAACAGCTTTGCCAACCAGTTGACCGATCCGCGCTACAAGGCCTTCGCCACCGCCTTCAATTTCGAGGCCGACGGCCAGGGCGCGACCACCTACGCGGCCGCGCAAAAGGGCGTCACCGACCGCTACACGCTTGCCGCGGTACAGGCGGGCGTCAGCGCCGATAACCCCATCCTGCAACAGCAGACCGACGATTATACGAAAGATATCGTCAACGTGAAATCGATCGACGATTTCCTCGCCGACGACAAGACATACACCTACGCGATGAAGGCTTTCGGCCTTGACGCCAAGCTCGGCGACAAGAACTTCATGCGCGAGATCCTGGAGGGAGGCGTTTCCGATCCAGACAGCCTCGCCAACAAGCAGACCAACAAGAATTACGCCGCCTTCGCATCCGCCTTCGATTTCGCCAATCATGGCGAGGATGCCACCACCTACAGCGAGCCCGAACAGGGTACGGTCGACAAATATGTTCGCCAGACCATGGAGGACAATGCCGGTGCGCAGGACCAGGGCGTGGAACTGGCTCTCTATTTCCAGCGCAAAGCGTCGAGCATCACCTCCTACTATGACATCCTCGCCGACAAGGCTTTGTCACAAGTGGTGCGCACCGCGCTGCAACTGCCTGATTCCATGGCTGCTCTCGACATCGATAAACAGGTCTCCATTATCCAGAAAAAACTCGACATCACCGATTTCCAGGATCCGGCGAAGCTCGGCGATTTCCTGAAGCGCTTTACCAGCCTCTACGATGTAGCCAATCCGGGTGCCGCGCAGCAGCAATCCCCTCTCAGCGTCCTTTTCAGCCAGCCGACGACGCAGGGCATATCCACCGATCTGCTTCTCAGCATCCAGCAGTTGAAGGTCTAGGCCATGGCGATGCAGACCGGACTTTATGTTTCCCTGTCGGCACAGATGGCGCTGCAAAAGCGCCTCGATACGATCGCCGACAATGTCGCCAACGCCAACACGGTCGGCTTTCGCGCAACCGGGGTGAAATTCCAGGATCTGGTCTCCGGCACCGGCGACAAGTCGGTCGATTTCGCTTCTTCCGGGGCCAATTTCCTGTCGACCCAGGGCGGCGCGTTGAGCAAGACGGACGATCCGTTCGACTTTGCCGTACAGGGTGACGCATGGTTCGGCATCAATACGCCCGCCGGCACCGTCATGACCCGCGACGGCCGCTTCACGATGAACAGCAACGGCCAACTGGTCACCCATGAAGGCTACGCCGTGCTCGACGCGGGCGGCGCGCCGTTGCAGCTCAACCCAAACGAAGGCCCCCCCGTGGCCGGCAAGGACGGGACGCTGCGGCAGGACGGCAAGTTGGTTGGCGCCATCGGGCTCTACACGTTCAAGCCCGGACCGAATGTCCAGCGCTACGGCAATTCGGGCGTCATACCAAACGGCCCCCCTACGCCTGTCGTCGATCATCCCGAGATTGGCGTGGAACAGGGATTTGTCGAGGAATCCAACGTCAACCCGATGCTGGAAATGTCCAAGCTGATCACCGTGCAGCGGACATTCGAGGACGCCGCCACCCTCATACGCGATTCCGAATCGACCCTTGACGATGCCATCAAGACGCTCGGCTCCAGCTAGAGCCTCCAGGAGATGAGCCGCGGCGACGTAATTCCTCTACCCAGTGCGCAAGGCGAACCGACCGTGGTGAACGCGTTGGCGGCGCTCGAGCGCGAACTTCATCATTTTACCGAAAGCCGGCCGCTTGTCGCCAGGGGTGGCAAGGTCACCGAAATCTCGCCAACCCACTATCGCGTGCGCGGCCTGTCGGGAAGCGCCAGGCTGGGGGATGTCGTCGAGTTGCGCTCGCGCGCCGGCAAAAAGTCCGGCGAAATCGTGCAGATCGACGAGAGGGATGTGCTGGTGGCGCCGTTCGACGTCGCCGCCGATGCCGGCGTCGGAGACACGGTCTTCAATCGCGGTCCGTTCGATATCGTTCCCGCACCGGCCTGGTGTGGCCGCGTCGTCGATGCGCTCGGGCGAACGATTGATGGAAAGGGGCCGCTTGTCCCGGGTGAAGCCGGCGCTTCGCCCGATCTTGCCAGGCCTTCCGCCCTCGGCCGCCAACGCGTCGGCACGCCCTTTGTCACCGGCGTGCGGGTCATCGACATTTTTACCCCGCTTTGCTTCGGCCAGCGGCTTGGCGTCTTCGCCGGCTCCGGCGTCGGAAAATCGACCTTGTTGGCGATGCTGGCCGCCGCCGACGCTTTCGATACGGTGGTGGTAGCGCTGGTCGGGGAACGCGGCCGCGAAGTGCGCGAATTTCTCGAGGACACGATTGGACCTCGCAGCATGGCCAAGACGGTCGCCGTGGTCGCGACAAGCGACGAAAGCGCCATGATGCGCAAGCGGGCTCCCGGCGCGGCGATGCGCATCGCCGAGCATTTTCGCGCCAGCGGCCACAAGGTTCTGCTCATACTCGATTCCATCACCCGCTTCGCGCATGCCTTGCGCGAGGTGGCGATTGGCACGGGCGAGCCTCCCGTGGCGCGCGGCTATCCGGCTTCGGTGTTCACCGACCTGCCCAAGCTTCTCGAACGCGCTGGCCCCGGCGTCGAAGGCGCGGGATCGATCACCGCGATCCTGTCGGTGCTGGTGGATGGCGACGATCATAATGATCCGGTCGCCGATAGCGTGCGCGGCATCCTGGATGGCCATGTCGTGCTCGACCGCTCAATCGCCGAGCAGGGACGGTATCCGCCCGTCAATCCGCTATCGTCGATCTCGCGGCTGGCCAACAAAGCGTGGAGCGCCGAGCAAAAAGCGCTGGTCATGAAGCTGCGCGCGATGATCGCCCGTTTCGAGGATACCCGCGATATTCGCCTTCTCGGCGCCTATCAGCCCGGCGCCGATGCCGAGCTCGACATGGCGGTGCGTCAGGCGCCACAGATTTACGAGGCAATGAGCCAGTCGCCCGGCGACCGGGCCTCGCGCGATCCATTCGGCGATCTGGCGCGCCACCTCAAGGAGAAAGGCAATGGCTGAACGGCTGGCCGATCTGAAAACGCCCGAAGGCGAATTGCCCGATGCGCGATACGACCCGCCACCGCCCGCCGCGCCCAAGCGCGCAAGCTGGAAACCACCCATCTTCGGCAAACGCGCGGCGACATCCGAACGCCCGCCGAAGGCCCCGATCATCTCGGGCGACATGGTCATCGGTGGTCTCGGCGTCGCCCTCGGCCTCGTCTGCGCGCTCTTCCCCTGGTACATTTTCATGAACCCCGACAAGTTCGGCGTTGATGGATACCATTTCAGCGGCCGTCCGAAGGCCGCCCATTCGGCCGCCGCCGCTTATCAGCCCACCCGCATCGGCGCGCCGCTGAACCTGCCGGACAGCAGGACCGCCGCGCTCGACATGTTCCCGACAGGAACGGTGCCCGCCGAGGCGGCGAAACCGCCTGCCGCCAAGCGTGCAGACCAGCCCTTTCCCGGCGATACGGCCAGGCCGCCGGATTTCAATTTGATCGAGGTTGCCAACGGGCGGGCCATGATCGAGGACGCCGACGGCATCTGGGTGGTCAAGGTCGGCTCGCCTCTCCCCAACAACAGCCGCGTCTCGGCGATCGAACAACGCCAGGGCAAATGGGTGCTCGTCACCTCGGCCAATGATGTGATCCCGCTGGGCAAGTGAGGGCGCGCAAGGTCCACGCAAGACTGACGGGCTAGACCTTTCGGGGTCATAGGATTCCTGGAATGCAGCCTGTCAACCTTTTCGATCTCGCCGCGCAGCAGGCCCACTGGCTCGCGGTTCGCCAGTCGGCGATCGCGGGTAATATCGCCAACGTCAATACACCCGGCTACCATGCGGTTGACGTGAAGCCGTTCTCGGCCGTTCTCGATGATACCCAGGTCACCATGAAGGCCACCGAACCGGGTCATTTCGGAAGCGGTGTGGGAAGCGCCGATCCCGTTGCTCTGCGGCAGGATGACGCCAAGTCCGACCTCACCGAGTCCGACAACAGCGTCCAGCTCGAAGGCGAGTTGATGAAAGCCGCGGATGTGCGCCGCTCCTTCGAAATGAATACGGCGATCGTCAAGGCCTTTCACGACATGATGACCATGACGACGAAAACCTAGGCCTGAGCTCATGGATCCGCTTGCCACAGCCATGAAAGTCGCCGCGTCGGGCATGACAGCCCAGTCGGAGCGGCTACGCGTCGTTTCGGAAAACCTGGCCAATTCGCAATCGACCGGCAAGACGCCGGGAAGCGACCCGTACCGTCGCAAGACCATCACTTTCGCGGCCGAACTGGACCGGGCGACCGGCCGTTCGATGGTGGACGTGACGAACATCTCGCGCGACCGGTCGGATTTTCCCGTCGAATTCCAGCCCGGCAACGCCGCCGCCGACGACAAGGGTTACGTCAAGATGCCGAACGTCAACGTCCTCGTCGAAATGGCCGACATGCGCGAGGCCAACCGCGGCTATGAGGCCAATCTGCAGGTCATCAAGCAGGCGCGCGACCTGATTTCCATGACCATCGACCTGATGCGGAACTGATCATGATAAACCCCCTTAGCCTCATTGGGAGCGTCGGAAGCGCCGGCAGCACGGCGCCCGCGCTCGGATCCAGCGCCACTACCACAGCCGGCGCGACAGGCTCGGGCGGTTCGTTCGCCTCCATGCTCTCCGATGCCGCCTCCAATACCGTCGGCAGTCTCGACCGTGCGCAGCAGGTTTCGATCCAGGCCCTCCAGGGCAAGGCCGATACGCGCGACGTGGTCGACGCCGTCATGAACGCCCAGGAATCGCTGTCCGCCGCCATCGCCATTCGCGACAAGATCGTCAGCGCCTACCTCGATGTCACCCGCATGTCGATCTGAGGAGAACGGACCGTGAGAGCACTCGCCATCGCCGCTACCGGCATGAACGCCCAGCAGACCAATCTCGAGGTCATCGCCAACAACATCGCCAACATCAACACGACCGGCTTCAAGCGGGCGCGAGCCGAATTCACAGATCTTCTCTATCAGACCGAACGACTGCCCGGCGTTCCCAACCAGGCCAATCAGAACATCGTGCCGGAAGGCGCCAATCTCGGCCTCGGGCGTCAAGATGGCCGCCATCCGCAACCTGCACATCCAGGGCGAACTGACCAGCACCGGCAACAAATTCGACCTGGCGCTGACCGGGCGCGGCTGGTTCCAGGTGCAGAACCCGGATGGCCAGACCTTTTACACCCGCGACGGAGCCTTCAACACCAATGCCAACGGCCAGCTCGTCACCCTCGACGGCAATCCGGTCGTCCCCGCCATCAGCATCCCCTCGAATGCGACCGACGTGATCGTCAATAAGACCGGTCAGGTGTTCGCCCAGATCGATGGACAGACGGCGCTGCAAAACATTGGCCAGCTGACGATTGCCAACTTCGCCAACGATGCCGGGCTGACGCCGCTGGGCGGCAATCTCTTTCAGGAAACCGACGCATCCGGACCGCCCACCGTCGGCGTTCCCGGCGATGTCGGCTTCGCCACCGTCGAACAGGGTTATCTGGAAAGCTCCAACGTCGATCCGGTCAAGGAGATCACGGAAATGATTTCGGCGCAGCGCGCCTATGAAATGAACTCCAAGGTCATCCAGGCGGCTGACGAGATGGCGCAGACCGTGTCGAAGAACATGGGCTGACGGAAGTGCGACTTCGCCGGAAAAACCTGGGTCTCCATCTGGCGGGCTGCCTCTTCGCGCTGGCATCGATTGCCGTGCCTGCCCGTGCTCAGGACGTGGCCGTGGTCACAAGGCAAGTCGTCTACCCGGGCCAAACCATCCAGGCCGGCGCATTGCAGGTCGTTCCCGTCATGAACCACAACCGCGATCTGGCCACCGTCGCCACCGCGGTCGAGCAGATCGACGGCAAGATCACGCGCCGCACCCTCTTGCCCGGGCACTACATACCGCTTTCCGCCGTGCACGACGCCTACACGGTCGAGCAGGGCGCCGCCGTCCAGGTCTTCTACGTCAATGGCGGGCTGACCATCTCGGCAACGGCGGTGACGCTGGAGCCGGGCTCCACCGGTGACGTGATCAAGGTCCGCAACATGGACAGCGGCAGCGTATTTTCCGGCATCGTCATGGCCAACGGCACCATTCGGGTCGGTGCGACATGATGAGAGCGGTTTCCCTGTCCGTCATGCTCGCCCTGGCGGCATCCGTCTGCGCCGCCGGCGCCGCCGACCTCGACCATTCGGCCGGCTACGCAAGGCCAGCGGGAAAGGGCCGCGCCGCGCGCTTTGACGATCAGGCAAGGGTTCTTCCCGTGTCCATCAATGCCGGCGTCGTCGCACGCATCAAGGACATCGCCACGCTGCAAAGCGCCCGCGACAACCAGCTTATCGGATACGGCCTCGTCATCGGCCTGCAGGGCAGCGGCGACAGCCTGAGAAACTCGCCCTTCACCGAGCAGTCGATCCGCGCCATGCTGGAAAATCTCGGCATCGCCACGCAAGGCGGCCAGGCGCGCGCCAAGAACGTGGCCGCCGTGATCGTCACCTCGAACCTGCCGCCCTTCGTCCAGTCGGGCGCGCGCATCGATGTCAGCGTTTCCTCCCTCGGCGACGCGACCTCGCTCAATGGCGGCACCCTGGTGATGACACCACTGCGCGCCGCTGACGGCAAGATCTACGCCGTCGCGCAAGGGTCGGTTTCCGTTTCCGGCTTCGCCGCCCAAGGCCAAGCCGAAACCCTCACACAGGGCGTGCCAACGGCGGGCCGCGTCGCCAATGGCGCGATCGTGGAGCGCCAAGTCAGCGTGCCGTTCGGGGATACGCCGAAACTGACGCTGCAACTGCTCAACCCGGATTTTTCCACCGCCGTCCGGGTCGCGGACGCCATCAACGCCTATACGTCGCGACGCTTCGGCAAACGCCTGGCGCAGGAGCAGGATTCGCGCACGGTGCTCATCGGCAAACCGGCTCATATCACCGCGGCGCGCTTCTTCGCAGAGCTGGAAAACCTGCCGGTTGAGACAGAATCGCCGGCTCGCGTCGTCGTGGACGAGCGTACCGGCACCATCGTGATTGGCCAGGACGTCAAGATTTCACGCGTCGCCATCAGTCACGGCACACTGACAGTACGTGTGAGCGAAACCCCGCAAGTCGTTCAGCCCGAGCCCTTTTCGAAGGGCGTTACCGCGACCGAGCCCAGAACCGACATCGAAGCGAAGCAGCCGGGCGGCCAGGTCGCCGTACTCGATGGTCCCGATCTTCAGACGCTGGTCGCCGGCCTGAACCGCATCGGCGTCAAGCCGAACGACATCATCGCCATACTGCAGGGCATCAAGTCAGCCGGCGCCCTGCAAGCCGAACTCGTGGTCCAATAGCGATGCCAATGCGCCACATCTCACTTACTGCGAAACATGCAGGCAAGGGCGCCGCGTTGGCGGTGCTCACCGCGCTCTTCCTTTGCCCCGGTATCGCCACGGCTTCCGCGCAGCCCGTCACGGATGCCTCCGCCCCGAAATCTTCGGGCGACGAGATCCAGCGCTTTTGCTCCAACATCGCCGATGCCGCGCGCGACCGGCGCTATGCGCTGCAGCGCCAACAATTGACAACCCTGCAGGCCGACATCGACAAGCGCATCAAGCAGCTTGAGGAAAAGCGGGCCGACTACGAATCCTGGCTCAAGCGCCGTGACGATTTCATCGCCAAGGCGACGGACGGCGTCGTCGAGATCTATTCCAAGATGAAGCCGGACGGCGCGGCTCCGCAGCTTACCGACCTGCCCCCTGAACTGGCGGCCGCCATCCTCATGAAGCTGCAACCGCGCCAGGCAAGTCTCATCCTGACCGAGATGGATGCGAAGGCCGCCGCCATGCTCACCCGCATCATGACAAGCGCGGCGCGCAAGACGGACCCCTCATGAAACGTCTGGCCAGCCTTCTCATCGTCTGCGCCGCATTGTCGGGCTGCATGTCATCGCCCGAAATCGGCGTTCCGCCAAAGCTCTCGCCGGTCGGCGCGGGGCTTGGCACCGAGACGCAATATGCCAACACCTATCCCGAGGCGCCCTCGCCCGCCGTCAAGCGATTCTCGCTTTGGGATGACCGCCAGAGCCGTCTCTTCACTGATCCGCGCGCCCTAGCGGTCGGAGACATCCTGACGGTGCTGATCTCCATCAACGATCAGGCCAAGCTGAAGAATGAAAACGACACCAGCCGTACAGGCAAACGCACAATTGGCCTGAGCGGCGCGTTCGACCTGGCGGGAAAAGGCTCTTCCGGGTCCGGCAATCTGAGCGCCAATGGGGAGAGCACATTCGACGGGCAGGGCCATACGACACGCTCCGAAGACATCAAATTGTCGGTGGCGGCGGTCGTCACCCAGGTGATGTCGAACGGCAACCTCATCATTCGCGGCCAGCAGGAAGTCCGCGTCAACGACGAACTGCGTGTTCTCACCATAGCCGGCATCGTGCGGCCCGCCGACATCGGCGCCAGCAACACCATATCCTACGAGCGCATCGCCGAGGCGCGTATCTCCTATGGCGGCCGCGGGCGAATAAGCGAAGTGCAGCAACCTTCGTGGGGCCAGCAACTGGCCGACCACTACTCGCCATTCTAGGCGACAGAAACGATGGCGGTCGTCGAAGAAGAAGCACCTCCCCCAAGAGCGGCCCCTCGCTGGTCGTTCAGATCGCCGTGCTGCTTGTCATGACGGTCGCGGCGATTGGCTTGGGCTGGTTTTCCGGGGGCTATCTGAACTCAACCCGCATGCCCCACTCGGCGTCCGACAAGGAGACACCGACGCGCGTCGACAAGGCGCATGTCAAAGGCGGCAAGGCCGGCAAGGATCATGGCGGCGAGGCGAATGCCGCCAATGGCGGTGCTGATCAGGACATCGTGCCGATCGAGGCCATCACAACGAATTTGGCCGCTCCAAGCGATGTCTGGCTGCGCATGGAACTCTCCCTCGTCTTCGACGGGTCCCCCGATACCGGCATCGCGGAGGACATCCACCAGGACTTTCTCGCCTACATGCGAACCGTCAAACTGGCGCAGGTGGAAGGCGCAAGCGGGTTCCAGCATCTCAAGGAAGACCTGGAGGAGCGCGCCAGCATCCGCAGCAAGGGCCGCGTCAAGAAGATCCTCATAAAGACGCTGATCTTCGAATGAACCGCCTCACCGCCCTTTGCCTCGCGCCGCCGGCGTTGCTTCTTTCGGCGGCCGGAGCTTACGCCCAGCAGGTCGATCTGGGCGCGCTCGCCGGCCAGATGACGGGCACCAATGCCGGTACGATCGTCCAGCTCTTCGGACTTCTGACGGTCCTTTCGATCGCGCCGGGCCTGCTCATCATGGTGACGAGCTTCACCCGCTTCATCATCGCCTTCTCGCATCCTGCGCTCCGGCATCGGCCTGCAGACGACGCCGGCCAACCTCGTCCTGATCAGCCTGGCGCTGTTCATGACCTTCTATGTGATGGCGCCGACCTTCGACCAGGCCTGGAACAACGGCCTGAAGCCGCTGATCGACCATCAGATAGCCGAGCAGCTGGCGTTGCAGCGCATCTCGGAGCCGTTCCGCGTGTTCATGCTGAACAACGTCCGGCGACAAGGACTTCGATCTCTTCGCCGACCTGTCGCGTGATCGCGGCGAGCCGGTGGTCTCCCGCGACAGCGGTCGACCTGCGCATCCTCGTGCCGGCTTTCATGATTTCCGAAATCAGGCGCGGCTTCGAGATCGGCTTCCTGATCGTGCTGCCCTTCCTGGTCATCGACCTTGTCGTCGCCACCATCACCATGTCGATGGGCATGATGATGCTGCCGCCGACGGTGCTGTCGCTCCCCTTCAAGATCATGTTCTTCGTCCTGATCGACGGCTGGAACCTGCTTGTCGGCAGCCTGGTGCGCTCGTTTTCTTCATGAGCCGGCCCACCGCATTATCGGATTTGGTAGGGAATCGCAGTCATAACGGCATTCTCTGCCATGGCGGGTCGCTCCAATGCGGGCGATCGGGCATGATGCCGCTCCGTCATACCGGCCCGACCCGGTATGTCCCATGCACAGGCATTCGAAAGGGGCGGACATACCTATGTCCAGCATCATGACCAACGCGTCGGCGATGACCGCGCTCAAGACCCTCCAGCCACCAACAAGAGCCTGAGACAGACCAGAACCGCATTTCCACCGGCTATAGGTCGCCACGGCGAGCGACAACGCCGCCTACTGGTCGATCGCCACCACCATGCGTTCCGACAACAAGGCGCTTTCGACGGTTCAGGACGCGCTCGGCCTCGGCGCCGCCAGGTAGACGTCGCCTATACGGCGATGGACGCCGTCCATGACGTGCTCGACGACATCAAGACGAAGCTGGTTGCGGCCAAGCAGCCGGGCGTCGACAAGTCGAAGATCCAGTCGGACATCTCCAGAATCGCAGCAGCAGTTGAAGACCTATGCCGACTCGGCGCAGCTTCTCCGGTAACAACTGGCTTTCCGTCGATACCAGCTCGTCGAGCTACACGGCGACGCAGTCCAGTCGTGTCCTCGTTCACCCGCATCGGCCGACAACCAGGTCTCAGATCAGCACGATCGACGTCGACATCTCCGCAGACGTGCGCTGTTCGATTCCAGCACCAATGCCACCGGCATCCTCGCAGGGTGGTACGGCTGCTTCGGGGACTTCCGCTTCGACGTTCGACACGAACTTCGCCAGCGGCCTCGATCTCAGCACGTCGGGCAGCAGTGTCAGCTTCGACATTGCCGTCGACGGCGGCACGGCGACCACTGTGACGCTCGACAAATCCGAGGTCAGCGCGGCGCTCGGAACCTCCGACGGCTTGGTCAACAACGCCTCGGACCTTGCGAAGTTGTCACTCATGCCCTGGGCACAGCAGGCGTCACCGGCGTCAGCGCCTCGAAGGCACTGGGACCGATGCAGGCAAACTGGTCTTCACAGGCGCGACGACCGGCAGCACCGCCAGCATCGCGATCACCAACGCCGCGTCCGACGACGGCTCGTCCGGCACCATCACGGGCGCGTCCGGCATGTTCGCCGACCTCAGCGCTTCCGGCGCCGACACCGGCGGCGGCATCATGGACATCGACATCACCAATGCTTCGAGCGCCCAGTTGACGGCCTATACCAACACGGTGGAAAGCATGACGGGCAAGGTGACGACGGCCGCCGCGAACCTCGGTTCGGTCAAGGGCCGTATCAACATGCAGCAGGACTTCGTCAAGAACCTGATGGACGCGGTAGACAGCGGCGTCGGCGCTCTTGTCGATGCCGACATGAGCCAGGAATCGACCAAGCTCCAGGCCCTGCAGACCCAGCAGCAGCTTGGCATCCAGGCGCTTTCGATCGCGAACTCCAATTCGCAGTCGATCCTGTCGCTCTTCCGCTAATAATCCCTTCCGGGGGACGGGACCAGTCGGGCCGCGCGCAAGCGCGGCCCGATTTCATTTTCGCACAAGCTTCGGAAGCTAGGGTCTGGCAAGCCTATCTTCGGGAGCATCGCGCCAGTGCCAGACCAACTCCAGAACGTCGTCGACAATCTGCGCAGTTTCGGACCGCGAAGGCTGGCGATTCTCGCCGCCGTCGCGGTCACCGTCATGGCGGCGATCGGCCTCTCCTCCGTCTATCTCAACCGTCCCGCCTACGAGACGCTTTATGTCGGCCTCGAGCGCTCCGACGTAAACCAGATCGGCCTCGTGCTGGGCGAGGCCGGCATCAGCTTCGATGTCGCTCCGAAAGGCACGTCGATCCTCGTCCCCGTCGGCAAGACGGCCCAGGCGCGCATGCTTCTGGCCGAAAAGGGTCTGCCGACAAGCACCAACGCCGGCTACGAACTGTTCGACAATGTCGGGTCGCTCGGCCTCACCTCCTTCATGCAGCAGGTGACGCGGGTACGCGCGCTGGAAGGCGAAATCGCCCGCACGATCCAGTCGATCAACGGCATCAAGTCGGCGCGTGTTCACATCGTCATGGCCGAGCGCGCCAATTTCCGCCGCGAGGAACAGCAGCCGACCGCATCCGTGATGATCCGGACATCCGGCATCGACCCGGTCAAGAGCGCCATGTCGATTCGCTACCTCGTCGCGGCGGCTGTGCCCGGCCTCAACGCCGACAAGGTGACCGTTCTCGATACCAACGGCACGCTTCTGGCCGCCGGCGACGACCCGGCCAACAATACGGCAAGCCGTGCCTTCGGCGTCGAGCAGACCGTCGAGAGCGAGATTGAGAGCAATATAAGCCGCGCCTTGTCGCCTTATCTCGGAGCCGAAAACTTCCGCGCCAGCGTGAAGGCCGTCGTTGATACGGATACCAAGCAGATCGAGGAAACGATCTTCGATCCCAATTCCCGGGTCGAACGTTCCGTGCAGACAGTCCGCACCAACGACAATTCAAACCAGCAGCAGGCATCGACGCCAGCTTCTGTGGAACAGAATTTGCCGAGCGACAAGCCTTCCGCCGCCACCGACGGCCCGAAATCGACCGAGCAGCGCGACCGCAAGGAAGAGACCACCAATTACGAGATCAATTCCAAGAAGATCGCTACCAAGAGCGACGGCTACAGCATTTCCAAACTGTCCATCGCCGTTGTCGTCAACCGCCAGCGCCTTGCCGATATCCTTGGCAAGGGCGCGACGCCGGACGCCATCAACGCGCGCATCGCCGAGATCCAGAAGGTCGTGGCCTCGGCCACCGGCTTCGACAAGAAGCGCGGAGACGACATCGACGTAGCGGCGGTGGAATTCGTCGACGGGCTCGACGGCGCGCCTGCCGCTGGCCCTGGCATCATGGAACGTGTCAGCGCCCATGCCGGCACGCTCATCAATGCCGCAGCTTTTGTAATCGTCGCCTTTCTGGTGACCTGGTTCGGCCTGAAGCCGATGACGGCGGCGCTGATGAAACCGGCGCCGGGGTCGCCCCAGAGTTTCGACGACGTCCGCAAATCGCTTCCCGCTTCCGAAGATCACCCGCAGATCGCCGGCGCCGGTCCTTCCTCGGGCGCGTCTCAGGTTAACGCGATCGACGAGTTGCGCCAGAAATTGCGACCCGCGCCCCAGGAACGTCTGGCGCGGATGGTTGATCTCAATGAGGAACGAACCGCTCATATATTGCGTAAATGGGCGCATCAGGAGGCAAGCTGATGGCGGCCCACGCGCTGGCCGACATGCTGGCCGATTTTGCGCCGCGTCGCCAACCCTTCCCGTCTTCCGTCAAGGGCGGGCGCTCTCCCGTCGAAAACGCGGTCTCGAAATCGGCGGAGCCCGTCGACATTGACGCGTTGCTCGCCGAGGAACGCCTCCGCACGGAAGAATCCGTAACGACGCGCCTGCTTGGCGAACACGACGCCGCGCTGGCCGCCGAACGCGAGCGGCACGCGGCGGAGATCGCGGAAATCAATCGCAGCCACGGACAAGAGATCGGGACGCGCATCGAGAGCGGACTTGCGGAGATAGAGACGCGCCTCAACAAGAGTGTCACCGATGCCGTCGCGCGCATCCTCGCACCGATCATCGGTGAAGACATCATGAAACGCAGCATCGACGATCTGGCCGCCACGATAGGCGAGGCCATCGGCGATGCGGACGCCATCGCGATTCACGTTTCCGGACCAATGTCCCTGTTTTCGGCGCTAGCCGAAAAATTGGGCGAAAAGGCGAAGCACCTTCGCCATCGGGAAACAGATGCCGTCGACCTGACGGTGGACGTGGAAGGCAGTTTGCTCGCGACCCGCCTGGCTGACTGGCAGGCCACCGTGCATGAGGCGATGTCATGAGCGTCGCGGACGGAGAGCTGCACCAGGAAATCATCATTGTCCGCCGGGGCGGCCATGACGAGGACGAAGCGCATCACGGCGGCGTCTGGAAGATCGCCTTCGCCGACTTCATGACGGCGATGATGTGCTTTTTCCTGGTCATGTGGCTGATCAATGCCGCCAACGAACAGACGAAAGCCGCCGTCGCCAGTTACTTCAATCCAATAAAGCTCATCGACCGCAATACGGCACGCAAGGGCATCGACGATCCGGCCAAGACGCCCGGCGATCCGGACACGGCGCCGCAAAAGGAAAGTCACGAAACGCCCAGGCCGACAGATGTCCAGGACGCCAAAACCGGACCTTCCCAGGAAAAGAATTCAATCGACGAATCGAAGACAAGGAAACATTCCGACAAGAACCTGTTCGCCAATCCTTATGCGGTGCTTGCCGAAATCGCCGGTGAAACCGGCACGTTGCAGAACACCAGCACCAAGGGGGATGGAGGAGCGCAGGAGTCCGGTCCGGCGACAGGCGCGTCGGGCGGCCAGACCTATCGCGACCCCTTCGCGCCCAATTTCTGGTCGCAACAGGTGGACATGACGAAGGACGCGGCCGCCACGGCCCGCTCCGGTTCAGGGGATAACACCGCCGACCAGACGGCGCGGGCGGAGAATTCCAGCCCACTTGCCGCCGATGAAATGATCGCCGCGGCCAGGGCTGAAATCGAAGCGGATAAAAAGGCGGCCAAGGCGGCGAAAATCGAGGCGGCTTCGGCCAGCGAGACGAAAGCGACCGCGTCCGCCAGCAAGACCGATCTGTCCAAGACCGGACAGAAAGCTTCCAAACCGGCAACACCGGCAATGACCTTGCCCGGCAAGGCGGATGCCATGGCTGGATCTGGCGCGGCCAGCGCCCGCACCGATGCCGCCTTGTCTAATCCGCAGTCTGAGACCGTCGCAAAGCCGGGCGCCAAGACAAACGAGATCGCGGCCGATATCCGCAAGGAACTCGCCGGCAGCTTCGGGGGCGATAACAAGGTCTTCAAAGGCCTGACGGTAACCGAAACAGACAAAGGCGTGCTCATTTCCGTAAGCGATCAGTTCAATTTCGGCATGTTCGAAATCGGTTCCGCCGTTCCGACGCGCGAGACGGTGCTGGCGATGGAAAAAATCTCCAAAATACTGAGCGCGCACAAGGGCAACATTCGCATTGACGGGCATACCGATGCCCGTCCGTTCAAGAGCGATACCTACGACAATTGGCGGCTTTCATCAGCGCGCGCGCAATCGGCCTACTACATGCTGCTGCGCGCCGGCCTCGATGAAAAGCGCGTCATGGAGGTTGCGGGTTTCGCCGACCGCAGGCTCAAGGTGAAGGACGACCCGTACGCCGCCGCGAACCGCCGTATCGACATCCTGCTGGAGACAAAATAGTGGGCAAGAGGGCGCGCGCGGGCATCCTTGCCGCAGCGGCTTTCCTCGCCGCGCCGGTGATTGCCGCCGCCGCGACGCCCGGCAAATTCGCGCTCGAACCCTACCAGATGGTGCGCTCGCTCGAACTGGTGCAGGACCGCATCGCCGGTGGCGACGACGCGGCGCTTCCCATGCAGCGCAAGCTGCTGGAAATGATCGACGCCAGGCTGCGCTCGACGCCGAAAGAAGATTTCAAGGACAATCGCAATTTCCACGCCCTGCTCGTCTACGCCATAAGCGGCGGCAACCCAACGACGATCGAAACCGTTCTCTCCGGTCTTTCCCTTCAGCCGCCCCGGGCCGCACTTGGCGCCGGCGTCCTGGGATATGTGCGAGGACGCCCGGCCGAAGCTGAAAAGGCATTGCACGACGTCGATCCGCTGACCCAGCCCACCGAGCTTGGCGCCTATCTCGCGCTCATAAAAGGCTCGGTCGCCGCCGCCGGCAATTCATCCGCTGCCCTCAAGCTCTTTGACGAGGCACGCCTGCTTGGCCCGGGATCGCTGGTCGAGGAGGCCGCCCTTCGCCGCTCGATCATGATCGCCCTGAAGATGAAGAACCCGGCGCGCTTCCTCGATTATTCAGAGCAATATGTGCGGCGCTTCCTCCATTCCCCCTATGCGAGCCAGTTCGCGGACACTTTCGTCGCCGGCGTGGTCGACATGCATGATGCCATGGACATGGAGGACGTGGCCTCGACCCTCGACGAAATGGGTCCGGACAGGCGCAAATTCATCTATTTACGGCTGGCCCGAAAAAGCGCCATCGACGGATTGACGGATCTCACCGCTTTCGCCTCGCGCATGGCGGATGTGCGCAACGATCCGCGCGCCAAGACGAACGATCCCCGCGTCCTGCTTTATTCGAGTATCGCCTCGGTCGCGTCCGGTTCCGTGGGCGCGGTCGCCATGCAACTGAAGGCCATCGACAGAAGCCATCTGACCGAAGGCGACCAGCGTCTGCTCGACGCGGCTACCGCCATCGCCGCCGAAGTGACCGCCACGCCACAATCGGAGGGAACGGACAAGCACGAGCCGGTTTCGGACAGCCCCGCCGAACCGGCCTCCCTACCGGCGCCTTCCACCTCGCAGGCCAAGTCCATACCGCTCAGCGCTCCCGATGCCACCGAACTTCAAGCGTCCAAGAAAATCGTCAGTGAAACGCGCAAGAAACTTGCCGCCATCGACGAATTGCTCAAGGAAACCGACTGATGACCGCCATCGCGATCCGGGCGAATTTTCAAGCGCCCGCCATGCCGTCCGCCTCGCCGCGTCATACAGGCGCCGGAGGTCAAGATTTCTCCGATGCTCTGCACGCGAAATCCGGCGTATCGGCGAAGAATGCGGATGCCGATAAAAATGATGGTGCTGACCTCGGCCATCGCGTCGATCCCGGGGCGATGCATGGCTCCGATCGGGACCAGAAAGTGGACAAGGCCAAATCTGAATCGGATGGCCACGGCGCCAAGGATGACGATAAAGCCGACGACGAAAAGGACGACGACGAAAAGGATGTGGATGCCAAGGGCGGCGCGCTTCCCATGCACGTTCGAGCCGAGCGGGCGCTGGTTCTGGCGCAATCGTGGCAGGGTGCCAATTCGACCGAGCCCGCCCCTCACCCGAAAGGAGCGGCAGGCAAGGCAGCGCCCGAAACCGCCGGCGTCAATCCTGTTCCGTCTGCCACAGGCAAGACCGGCACCATCACGAACGATATCGCCGCCACAATATTCGGCATCGACGGCAAGGCACCGACGAACGGAAACCAGATCGCAGTGGATTTGCCGGCATCGGGCGGCAATTTGGATAAACTCTCGCAGGCAGCCGCTCCTTCGGCACAAGCCCTGCCCGCCCCTCCGAAAACAGCCGGCGCTACGCCGGAGCCTGCGTTAACCGCCAACCCGATAGTCAAGGACGCGGTGGTGAGCCGCCCGGCAGGTCCTCAAATCGCGGCGGCTTCGCCAACGATGGCGGCGAATGCACCCGCCCTGCGAAATGGTTCGGATACGCAGCCCACCCCGGCCCAAGCATCGACGCCAGCGGCCGGAAGCCCCGCCGGCCCGGGTATGGTCGTTTCGCCGGATACAAGCGATGGTTCAGCCGGTGATGGCTACACGCCCGATGACCAGGCTGGAGCCGACCAGAAGTCAGCGAGCAAATCGCTTCAAGGCGCCACGAACCAGGCAGCCACGGCATCGGGCAATACGCGATCCGACATGCCTCTTCCCACCGCGCAGATGACGCCGGCCTCGGGCAGCGCCGCCTCGTTCGCCGGCGCCATCGCGCGCGGCGGAGCCCTCGGACGTTACGCGGCGCAGGCGGCTGCCGCTTCGATGCCCGGCGCGCCGGCGGGGTCTGTCCCGGTCCAGTCCTTGCGCATCCAATTGCGCCCGATCGAACTCGGCGCGGTGACGGCCAATCTGAAATATGTCGGCAAGCAGCTTTCCATCGACGTCGAAGTCGAGACATCGGACGCCCAGCGGAGGCTCTCCAGCGACAGCGGCGACATCGTGAAGTCGCTGCAATCGCTTGGCTTCCAGGTCGACAAGATCACCGTGAGGCAGGTGCAGCCCCACGCACAGGCGCAGGCCCAAGCCATGCATCGCGATGCTTCCGCCGGCGGCTTTGCTGGCGGACAGGGCAATACGCCTTTCTCGATGTCGGGGCATTCCGAGCGCAATTCCGGCGGACGGCAACACAATTCGGAGAACGGATATGAAAACGGATCCGAACAGGGCGTGGGCACTGTTCAGCCGGCCAGCGAAAGCAGGACTCGCGGCGGCGTTTTTATTTAGCCTCTCGGTTGTCAACGCCACGGCCGCCGTCAATCCGTGCGAAACCGAAATCCTTCGTGCATCGGCCGCCTATGGCGTCCCGGTTGGCATCCTCTATGCGGTCGGGCTGACGGAAACAGGCAAGAAGGGCAGTCTCCAGCCTTACGCCATGAACATCGACGGCAAGCCGATATTTCCCGCGTCCCGCGCCAAGGCCTTAAGCCTGTTTGACGAAGCAAAGAGCCACGGAGCCAAACTGATCGATTTGGGCTGCATGCAGATCAACCAGCATTATCATGGCAGCCATTTCGCCAGTGTGTCCGACATGCTCGATCCGCGCCGCAACGTCGATTATGCGGCGCGCTTTCTCGTCAATCTCAAACGCCAGCACATAAGCTGGTCGATGGCCGTCGCGCGCTACCATGCCGGACCCGACAACAACCCCGCGCAGAAAGTCTACGTCTGCCGCGTCATTGCCAATATGGTCGCCACCGGCTTCGGCAAATGGACGGCAAATGCGCGGCAATTTTGCAACCCTTGATTGCTGTTCACGCCACCCCCGCAAAACCGTGAACATGGTTAACGTCTCGTTAATCACCATCCGCTAGCGTTCCCGGTGGGTTTGGGGGAGTCGCGTCGCACGGCCCTTTGTCGCCGGATGATTCCCGAAAAATGACTCGCAAGAAATGACGGTTGTCCGGCATCGCCGGCGGCGGCTACCTCTTGCGTCGGGCAAACTGGCAGACTGATTCGGAGGCGGGCCGATGATTGTAATCGTTGATGAGCGCGAGCTTGTAAAAGAAGGATATCATTCGCTTTTTGACCGCGAGGGCGTCGCAAGCGCCGGCTTCGGTTCAGGTGAATTCGGCGAATGGGTATCGAGCGCCGCGGATGAGGATCTGAAATCGGTACGCGCCTTCCTGATCGGTGAATGCGAACCGAGCGCTATCTCGCCCAGCATGATTCGTGGCCGCACAAGTGCGCCGGTCATCGCTCTGAGCGAACAGCATTCCCTGGAGAACACGCTGCGGTGGTTCGAGTCTGGCGTCGACGACGTCATCCGCAAGCCGGTCCACATCCGTGAAATCCTGGCGCAAATCTCGGCCATTCGCCGGCGCGTGCAGAAAGAGGCGAATTTCACTGAAATCGGCGACATGCGCATATTCATGGACGGCCGCGATCCCGAGATCGCCGGCGAGCCCTTGCCGCTGCCGCGCCGCGAACGCCGTATCCTGGAATTTCTCGCAGGCAACCGCGGACGCCGGGTCACCAAGACCCAGGTCTTCAACGCCATCTATGGCATCTTCGACGAAGAGGTCGAGGAAAACGTCGTGGAAAGCCACATCAGCAAGCTTCGCAAGAAGCTGCGAGAGAAGCTTGGCTTCGATCCAATCGATTCCAAGCGGTTTCTCGGTTATCGGCTGGTCGCCTGACGCTGTTGGATGGCTGGCTTTGCGACACAACAGCCTCGCGCAAGTCAACGGAGCTAACCTCCTCACCACAGGCATGGGAACCGAGGAGACGACGCCATGAGTTTGTACGGTATGATGCGCACCGGTGTTTCCGGCATGAACGCACAAGCCAATCGGCTGTCGACCACGGCCGACAACATCGCCAACTCCGGGACGACCGGCTACAAGCGCTCGGGGACCGAATTTTCGACGTTGGTCATCCCGGGTTCGACGGGAAATTATAATTCCGGCGGCGTTGCCTCCCACACCGTTCAGTCCATATCCGAAGACGGTGTGTTGCAATACACCACGTCCTCGACCGATCTTGCTGTTTCCGGGCAGGGCTTTTTCGTCGTCGCGGGTCCCAACGGTACGCCTGTCATGACGCGCGCCGGATCGTTCGTTCCCGATGGCGAAGGCCATCTCGTGAATGCGGCGGGTTTCGAGCTTCTTGGTTACAGCTACGCCAATGGCACGCCGTCGGCGACGGCCAACGGTTTCGACGGCCTCGAGCCCGTCACGATCGCCCAGACCGGCCTCACCGCTACCCCGTCCACGACGGGTGAGTTCGCCGCGAATTTGCCGTTCGACGCTGATGCGGTCGCGGCGGCCGACCTTCCCTCGGCCAACGGCTCTACCGCGACCTACACCGCCAAATCTTCAATCGTCACCTATGACGATGTCGGCTCCCAGAAGCTGCTCGACGTCTATTTCACCAAGACCAGCGACAACAATTGGGAAGTATCGGTCTACGATCAGTCCGCCGCCACGCCGGGCACCGGTTTCCCCTATTCATCCGGCCCGCTTGCGACCGAAGCGCTGACCTTCGACGGCACCACCGGCCAGTTCGCCGGCGGCAGCGCGACAGACATCACCATCCCGGTTCCGAACGGCGGCTCGCTCGACCTTGATCTTTCCTCATCCAGCCAGCTTGCCACGGACTACACCGTTTATAACGCCGCGGTGAACGGCAACCCGCCGAGCGCCATCCAGGAAATCCAGATCAGCGACGACGGCACCCTTTCGGCGAAATTCGACGATGGATCGCTGCGCGCGCTCTACCGTATTCCGCTGGCCCAGGTGCAAAGCCCGGACAATCTCGAGACCTTGCCCGGCAACGTTTTCACGGCGACTTCGGAGTCGGGTGAACCCCACATCGGTTTCGCTGGCGAGGGGCAGTTCGGAACCATCACGGCAGGAGCGCTTGAGAACTCCAACGTCGATATCGCGCAGGAACTGACCAGCATGATTGAATCGCAGCGGACCTATACCGCTAATTCCAAGGTGTTTCAGACCGGCTCGGATTTGATGGACGTGCTCATCAACCTCGCACGGTAACCCGAAAAGCGTCAGCAGAGAGAAGTTGGAATGTCGCTGACAACCGCCCTCAACATCGCTCAGTCGGCGCTGTTCAACACGACGCGCCAGACCACCGTTGTTTCGCAGAACATCTCCGAATTCAGGCAATGCCGACTATGCGAGACGTTCGGCGGTCATCGTCAGCGATGCGCCGGGCGCCAGCGTGGTCAACGTCCAGCGCGCCACGAACGACGTCCTTTTTCGCAGCAATCTGAAGGCGCTTTCTTCCTATCAGGGACAGAGCACGCTTCTCGACGGGATGAACAACCTCGACCTGGCGGTGAACGGCGTCGACAACGCCGACTCGGCCGCCTCCTCGCTTGGGGATTTGCAGCAGGCGCTCAATCTCTACTCGGCGACACCATCCAACACCAGCCTCGGCGAAAACACGGTCGAGGCGGCGCGTCAGGTCGCGCGCACGCTCAACAACGGCACCGACGCGATCCAGTCGTTTCGCACCGACATGGATTTACAGATATCGGACGCCGTCTCGAACCTCAACAATCTGCTGACCAGCTTCGATCAGGCCAATCGGGCGATCGTGGCTGGTACGAAGGCCGGCACGGACGTTACCGACGCACAGGACCAGCGCGACGGATTGCTCAAGCAGATTTCGCAATATGTATCGATTTCCAGCATCGATCGTGGCAATGGCGACATGGTGCTGATGACCACGGACGGGGCAACGCTCTATGAAACCGTTCCGCGCGCCGTGACATTCGATCCGACCGCCGGATATTCGGCGGGCACGACGGGCAATGCGATCAAGATCGACGGTGTGCCGCTTTCCACCGCCAGCGGCGGCAATACCTCGGCCACCGGGCAGTTGCAGGCGATGGTGCAATTGCGCGACAACACCGCCACAACCATGCAGAGCCAGCTCGACGAGATCGCGCGCGGGCTGATCGGCGCGTTCGCGGAAACCGATCCCAGCGGGACCTCCACCCTGCCCGATACGCCGGGACTATTCACCTGGCCCGGCGCGCCGGCCATGCCCGCCGACGGTACCTTGATTCCGGGCCTTGCCGGGCTCATCAAGGTCAATCCTGCGATGGATTCGACGGTCGGCGGCAACGCGTCGGTCCTGCGCGACGGCGGCGCGGGCGGCGCGGGATATGTGGCCAATACCGCCAATGCCGCGTCCTATTCCGACCTGCTTATCCAATATTCGCAGAACCTCGATCAGCCGGTGAATTTCGATCCCTCGGCCGGCGCCGGTTCCAACACCAGTGTGATGACCTATTCGACAAACGCGGTCAGTTCGTTCGAGGCGGGGCGAAAGGACGCGTCCGACGCCGCCGACAACAAGAACGCACTCATGACGCGCACTACGCAGGCGCTTTCCAACTCCACCGGCGTCAATATCGATGAGGAAATGTCGACGTTGCTCGATCTGGAGCATTCGTATCAGGCGTCGGCGCGCATGATCAACACGGTGGACAGCATGCTTCAGGCGCTGATGGATGCGGTGAATTGAGATGAAGACAACCTTCATATCCTCGCAGGCCGTCTCCGACGCCATGCGCTATCAGATCATGAGCATGCAACAGCAGCTCACTACTGCGCAGACCGAGGTTACGACCGGCCAGCTCGCGGACCCGGGGGTGACGCTGGGGTCGCGCACCGGTCAGGCGGTGTCGCTATCGCGCGACGTCGACCGGCTGAACGGCCTGGTCGATTCCAATTCGCTCATCTCCACACGGCTGAGCGCCACGCAGGACGGCTTGGGACAGATATCGGACCTGACCCAGACATTTCTCTCCGCGCTCACGGCGAGCAAGGCCGGGGGTGTCGATCCCAGCGTCACCCAATCGGCCGCGCAATCGGCGTTGAGCTCCGTGACCTCAATCCTCAATACAAGCGTCAACGGCGAATATCTATTCTCCGGCATCAATACCGACGTGCAGCCGATCAGCGATTTCAACGCTACCGGATCGCCCGCAAAGGCCGCGCTCGACGCCTCTTTCCAGTCCTATTTCGGCTTCTCGCAGACCGATCCCGCCGCCAGCAACATCACCGCGGACCAGATGAACGATTTCATCGACACACAGGTGGAACCGCAATTTCTCGGCTCCGGCTGGCAGGCAAACTGGTCCAACGCCACGGACCAGCCGATCGTCAGCCGCATCTCGCTCAATGAAACGACGGATACCTCCGTCAGCGCCAATACGGACGGGACCAAAAAATTCATGATGGCGGCGGCAATGGTCTCCGATCTCATGCAGGGTACGCTAAGCGCCGGCGCCAAGAGTGCCGTCATCAACCGCGCCTCCGGCTTGGTGACCGACTCGCTGACCGCTTCCGCCGCACAGCAGGCGCAGTTGGGAATTGCGCAGAATCGCGTTTCCGGCGCCAGCGACCGCATCAATTCACAGATCGATCTGTTTCAGCGCAACCTTCAGGACCTGGAAGGCGTCGATCCGTACGAGGCATCCACCAAGATCACCTCGCTGCTCAACCAGATCGAAACGTCCTATTCGCTCACCGCACGCATTCAACAACTCAGCCTCGTCAATTATTTGAGCTGAGCCGCACGACCAAGGCGCAACAGAACGGAAGACCCATGTACCAATTTTCGTATGCCGAGATTCAGACCGATTCGATCGCCGACGCCAAAGATCGCGAGCGTCAGCTTCTGAACAGGTCCATCGACCTGTTGACCGCGGCAAAGGACGGTGCCGGCTCCGAGGCGGTCGAGGCAATCCACTTCATGAACCGTATCTGGACCTCATTCATGGAGGATCTGGGAAGTTCGGAAAACGAGCTCCCGGTGGAACTGCGCGCCAATCTGATCTCCATCGGCCTGTGGCTCCTGCGCGAAGGCGAAGCGGTGCGCCAGGGCCAATCCCGGAATTTCGAGGGCCTCATCGAGGTCTCGCAGATCATCCGCGATGGAATTCAATGAAGAACACCCTCAAAATTTCGCTCAAGGCGAACGAGAAAATCTACATCAACGGCGCAGTCATCAAGGCTGACCGCAAGGTGGCGATCGAGCTCCTGAACGACACGCAATTCCTACTCGAAAGTCATGTCATGCAGCCCGAGCAGGCTTCGACGCCGCTGCGCCAGCTTTACTTCGTTTTACAGATCATGCTGATGAACCCCGGCAATGCTGGCCAGGCGCGCGAAATGTTTCGCCAGTCACTGCCCCAGCTTCTGCAGAGCTTCCGCAACGAACATATCCTCTCCTCGCTGAAACATATCGACCAGCTGGTCGCCGAGGGCCACGTCTATGACGCACTGAAAGCCATTCGAGGTCTTTACAGCCTTGAGGACGAGATCCTCTATTTCGGCGCGGCAAAGGCTTCGTCTTATCAACCCGAAATGCGGGAGATCGCCTGATGACAGTCCCACCAGTAAGCACCGGCACGACCGGAACCAGCGCGTCGGGTGCCCAGGCGGCGACGCCCAATGTCGACTACAATTCCTTCCTGAACCTTCTTGTCGCGGAAATGAAAAACCAGGACCCGACCAAGCCCATGGATTCGACGGAATATGTCGCGCAATTGGCGACCTTCTCACAAGTCGAGCAGTCGGTGCAGACCAACTCGAAGCTCGATCAATTGCTGCAGACCTCGGCGCTGGCGCAGGCCGGCAATGTCATCGGCCACTCCATCACCTCGTCGGACGGCAACACGTCGGGAACGGTGTCATCGGTGAAGCTGACCTCGGACGGTATCGTCGCCGTGCTCGATACGGGCGCCCAGGTTACGGTCGAAACCGGCGTCGTGATACAATAGGGTTCAGGAATCGCGGGGAACTGGCGATGAACGAAGCCGACGCGCTTGATATTGTACAGTACGCGATCTGGACGGTGCTGCTTGCCTCCGGCCCCGCCGTGCTGGTCGCAATGGTCGTCGGGGTGGGCATCGCGCTTATCCAGGCCTTGACCCAGGTGCAGGAAATCACGCTGACCTTCGTCCCCAAGATCGTCGCCATCCTGCTGGTCACCGCCGTCACGGGCCCGTTTGTCGGCGCCCAGATCTCGTCCTTCTCCAACGTCGTCTTCCAGCGCATCCAGAACGGCTTTTAAACGGTTCTCCGCAGGCGAATTCGGTAGCGCTGCCTCACCCTCGCGCAAGCTTGGGGCGCTAGCCTTGTGACCGTCGGTCGATTTGCCGGCGCATTGCGGGCAAAGCGGCGACAAGCATGGCCATTACCGATACCGGTTCGACAGTCGAGATAAAGAAGCACGGCCGCGACGTCGGGTTCGCGCTCGGCATCATCACCATCCTGTCGATCCTCTTCCTTCCCATCCCGCCCTTTCTGATCGATGTCGGGCTGGCTTTCTCCATCGCCGTATCGGTGCTCATCCTGATGGTTGCGCTATGGATCCAGCGCCCGCTCGATTTCTCGTCCTTTCCGACGGTGTTGCTGGTGGCGACGATGCTGCGCCTGTCGCTCAATATCGCCACGACACGCGTAATCCTGTCGCACGGCAATGAGGGGACCAACGCCGCCGGCTATGTCATCGGCGGCTTCTCGCATCTCGTCATGGCCGGCGATTTCGTCATCGGTCTGATCGTTTTTCTCATCCTCATCGTCGTCAATTTCATCGTTATTACAAAGGGTTCTACCCGTATCGCCGAGGTCGGCGCGCGCTTTACCCTCGACGCCATTCCCGGCAAGCAGATGTCGATCGACGCGGATTTGTCCGCCGGAATGATCACAGACAAGGAAGCGCAGCACCGCCGGCGCGAACTGGAAGAAGAAAGCGCCTTCTTCGGCTCGATGGACGGTGCCTCGAAATTCGTCCGTGGCGACGCCATCGCCGGCCTACTCATCACCGCCATCAACATCGTTGGCGGCATCGCCATCGGCTATGCGCGCCACGGCATGAACCTCAGCCAGGCCGCCGATGTCTTCACCAAATTATCCGTCGGCGACGGATTGGTGTCACAGATCCCGGCGCTTATCGTGTCCCTGGCGGCAGGCCTGCTTGTTTCCAAGGGCGGCACGCGTGGTTCGGCCGATCAGGCCATCTTCGCCCAGTTGGGCAACTACCCGCGCGCGCTCTTCGTCGCGGCGACGCTGATGGCGCTGCTGGCGGTCATGCCCGGCCTGCCGGCCCTGCCCTTCCTGTTTCTCGGCGGAATGATGGCCTCGATCGGCTACATCATACCGATGCGCGAAAGCCGCCGCGTGGCGGACGCCGCAGCGGCTCAAAAAAAGCAGCAGGTCGTCAAGGAGGACGAGGAAAAGAACTCGATCAAGTCGTCTCTGAAAACCGCGGAAATCGAATTGCTGATCGGCAAGCAATTGTCGACAAAATTGCTCGCCTCGCACCAGGAACTGGCCTTCCGCATGTCGAAGATGCGGAAGAAATTCGCCCAGCAATACGGCTTCGTCGTTCCCGAAGTGCGCTTGACCGACGACTTCAACATCCCGGCAAAGAGCTATCAGATAAAGGTGCACGGCACCGTGGTCGCGGAGCATGAGGTTCGCGTCGGCGAGCTACTCGTATTGCTGGGCACCGGCGATGCGCCCGATATGCCGGGCGAGGAAGTGCGCGAGCCGGCCTTCGGCATGCGCGCCTATTCCGTGCCGGAAATGTTCGCCGAGGATCTGAAGCGCGAAAACTACGCCTTTGCCGACAACATGTCGGTGCTTCTGACCCATCTGTCGGAAGTCGTGCGCAACAACCTGCCGCAGCTTCTATCCTACAAGGACATGAAAGCGCTGATCGAGCGGCTCGACCCTGAATACCGCAAGCTGGCCGACGAAATCTGCACCACGCACATCTCCTATCCCGGCCTACAGGCGGTGCTGAAGCTGCTTCTGGCGGAGCGCATCTCGATCCGCAATCTGCACCTCATCATCGAGGCGATCGCCGAGATCGCACCCCATGTTCGCCGCACCGAGCAGATCGTCGAGCATGTTCGCATTCGCATGGCGCAGCAGATATGCGGCGACCTTACCGAAGGCGCTGTGCTGAAAGTCCTGCGTCTCGGCAACCGTTGGGACCTGGCCTTCCATCAGAGCCTGAAGCGCGATGCCAAGGGCGAAATCCGCGAATTCGACATTGATCCGCGCCTGCTCGAGGAATTCGGCCAGGACGCATCAAAGGCCATTCGGGGCCACGTCGACGCCGGCGAGCGCTTCGTCCTGGTCACCGCGCCCGACGCGCGGCCTTATGTGCGCATGATCATCGAGCGAATGTTTCCGACATTGCCGGTGCTCAGTCACGTCGAGATCGCCAAGGGCGTCGAGATCCGGGTGCTCGGATCGATCGCGTGACAGTGACACTGTCCCAGATCATTCTGGCCGCCTTTCTGACGTTTTGCCGGGTTGGCGCCTGTTTCATGATTATGCCGGGCCTGTCGAGCGCCCGCGTCCCCATGCAGATCCGCCTTTTCGTGGCGGTGGCGGCGAGCCTTGCGCTTTTTATCCACCTGTCCGACATCATCCTTCCCTTCGCGAAAAGCACGCCCGATGTCCTGTTCAAGACGATCGGGTCCGAGCTTCTTACCGGCGCGCTGATCGGTGTTTTGGCGCGCATCTATCTGCTGGCGCTGGAATTCATCGGCACGGCGATTTCCATGATGATCGGATTTGGCGGCATCGGCGGCGGCATGGCAATGGAAGGCGAGCCCCAGGCCGCCCTCGGCGCCCTTATTTCCTTCGCCGCCCTGCTGATGCTCTTCGTCCTCGACTTCCACCTGGAAATCATCAGGGCGCTGGTCACGTCCTATCGCGTCGCGCCACCGGATGTCGTCTTCAATCCGCAGTCGGCCCTTGTCGATGTGACCGACACCATGTCGGAATCCTTCTTCGTCGTCTTCAGGCTTGGAAGCCCCTTCGTCGCCTATGCGATCCTCGTCAATCTGGGGACCGGGCTGATCAACAAGCTCACGCCGCAGATTCCGATCTACTTCATCTCGCTGCCCTTCGTTATCACCGGCGGTCTCATCATGATGTATTTCGCCATCGGCAATTTTCTGAGCCTCTACGCCGGCAACCTCGTTTCAGTCACCATCGGGAGGTGAGATGTCGTCACGCAAGGATAGGCTGCGCAAGCTCGTCGATGTGCAGGAACAGTTGAAGGCGCTTCACGAGATGCGCCGCGCAACGGCGCTCTCACTGGCAGCGGAGGCCGGGCGCGAAGCCGCCGACCTCGCTTCCCGGTTCGACGCTCCAGGCTCGCTGACCGACCTCTTTCCCGACCTGTATGCCCGTCGCATCGATGGCGCGTTACAGCGGCAAGATCGGCAACTGGCCGCCGCCAGCGCCGAGGCGGGCCTGGTGGCGACAGCGACGGTGCGCACCAACATGATCGAACGCTCGTGGCGGGAAGCCCGGCGCCAGGAGGACCGCCAGGCCCAGGACAGGGCGACGCTGGAGGCCGTTGAACGCGCCCTGCCTCAACGCAAGTAAGCTTGCCGCAAGCTAGTGCGGGCATGGTGTTTCGCGCAACGCATCATAGAGGACACGGCTTCTTGGCAATTTCTCCCCCCAGCGACATCGTTCTGGACGTGGCCCGCGCCGTCGATCCCGCTGGCATGGCCGCGGCGAAGCTGCAACTGGAAAAGCGCTCGCAATCGGTCGCCTCTGTCGCGGCGACGTTTCCGGAAGTCGGGCAAAAGAACATGGCGGGCGCGCGCTTCGCCTCCGACAACATTGCGGGGAAGACCGACGCCGCATCCAAGACCTACAAGAAATTCGAAGCGGTCGTCCTTCAGACCTTCATGAAATCCATGATGCCCAAGGACACCGAAGCCGTATTCGGCAAGGGTCTCGCCGGCGATATGTGGAAATCGGAGCTCGCGCAGCAATTGGGCACGGTTCTCGCCGACCGTGGCGGCATCGGCATCGCCAACCGCCTGCTCAAGGCACACCACAAGTCCGGCGACCACGACGTTCCGCTGACCGGCGCGTCCGACGGCGCCCGCAAGGCCGACGCCGATCTGAAGAAGACGCTGTCTGTCGCTCTCGTTCAGGAAATGCAGCGCAAATTGACAAGCCCGATCGGCGCTGGAAGTCCCCCCGCCGATACGAAGATCTAGAGACCGACGGTCAGGAGACCAAATGTCCGATACCGCCCTTTACAGCCCACAAACGCTTCGTCCGGGCCCGGCTTCCGAACCTTCTTTATCAGGCCATCCAGCCGCCCTGTCGGCGATCATCGGACGGATCGAGGAAGCGGTCGAACAGGAGACCGCGGCGATCCGCACCGATGTCAACTTCGACATCAAGACATCGAACGCCCGCAAGAGCCGCTACCTTTATGAGCTCAACAAGGCGATGAAGGGCGTATCGAAAAGCGAAATGCTCGTGCAGCATCGCGAGGGCCTGCTTCGCCTGCGCGCCAAGCTGGCCGCCAACGAAAAGGCGATCCTCGCCCATCTGGGCGCCGTGAGTGAAGTCGCGGCGCTCATCCGCGACGCCATCCAGCGTTCCGATGCCGACGGCACCTACACCGCTAGAGAATTTACCGGCGGGCGCCAGGCATGAACGAGAGGGCGGCCAATAGCGCCTGCCAGACGGCCGTGGCGAAGACAAGAACCCGGATATGATCAAATTCGTCATCGCGGCCTGCTGGCTTCTCGCCGTTGCGCTCGGCGCCGTGATCTTTTCATTTTCCATGTCGGGTCCGAAGACGGACAGCGCCCCGAAGCCCGCCTTTTTCGGCGGCCTCGATTACGTCAAGACCGACATCATCTCCGTGCCGTTGATGAAGGATAGCGCGGTGTACGGCTATTTTCTTACCCGCCTGGTCTACACGGTGGATCCGAGCGTTACCAAGACGCTGTCGCTACCGGCAGAGTCGCTCCTCGTCGACGAGGTCTATACTTATCTCTACGGAAACCCGCAGATCGACTTCGCCGACTATGCCAAGCTCGATCTCGACAAACTGCGCAACGGGATACGCGACGCCGTCAACAAGCGCGTCGGCAGGGAACTCGTGCATGACGTTCTGGTCGAGCAGATCGATTTTCTGACCAAGGGCGAAGTCCGCGATAACACCATAAGACGGCGCACAGGATCGGAGCCCAAGCCGGAAGCCGCCTCGGCCCCGCCAACGATCGCCCATTGAGCCCAGCGATGGGCCTCGTCCGTCTAAAGGGAAAGGCTCACGCCCTGCAGGCTTGCAGCAAACAAGGTGAGGCCAAGCAGGAAGACGAGCAGCGCGCCGCCGATCTCGAAAATCGACTGGATGACGCCGCTGACCGCGCCGCCGCCGGCTAGCCGCACGGCGACGTTCTTGGCAAGAACGGCGGTCGTCGCCAACGCCGAGACGGTAATGGCCGTACCCACCGCCATGGCCAGAACCGATGCGATCCCGGCGACCCACATGCCGTTCAGGAAAGCGAAGGTCAGCACGATCAGCGCGCCGGTGCAGGGTCTTAACCCCACCGCCATGATCGCCGACCACGCGGTGCGCCAGTCGAATTGGTCGCCGCCGATCAGGGTCGGGTCCGGCGCGTGGCTGTGGCCGCATTCTTCACACATTTCGCCGGGCGCATGGGAATGCCCATGGTGGTGGTGATGCGCGTGGGCGCCGTCATGTGAATGCGAATGGCCGTACCCATGGCCATGGCCCGTGTGATGAGTGTCATGCACATGCGCCGCCGACAGGCTGGCGGCGACGGGCTCCCGCCGACGCATCCACCAGAGTCGCGAGACCTTGCTATAAAACAGCCAGGCGCCGAACAGCATCACCAGACCATAGCTGAACAATTCCAGCGTCCAGGTCGCGTTGGTCATGGTGATGGCCGTGCCGCGCAGGAACAGGAATATCGCCGACATCACGACGATCGCGGTGATTGCTTGCAGCATGGCCGATATGAAGGACAGGAGGATGCCCCGGCGCAGCGCCACTTCGTTGGCGACCATGTAGGAGGAGATGACGGCCTTGCCGTGCCCCGGGCCGGCGGCATGGAAGATTCCGTAGGCGAATGAAATGCCCGCCAGCAACCAGAACGCGGCGGGATTTCCACGCATGCCGCGCATGGCGTCGGTCAGGGCATGATAGAAATATTGCTGCCGCTCGTTCACCCATTGCAAAAAACCGGCGAACGGCCCGGTCGGCGCTACCCACGGTTCGGCGGCGCCGATACCGAGCGAACTTTGCGCATGAACGCTGCCCGCGAGCGCTGCTATGGCCGCGAGGCAGATGGCAAGACGCACGCCGGCACGGATCACGTTTCCGTTCATTGGCCTATTCCTTGGCGCATATCAGTTCGAGTTTCGTCGCGAATATCTTGCTCAAATCGTTGCCCGCCGGATCATTGAAGAACGCGTCGGTCAAGGTTTTCTGGTTCTGCGCGATCGCCTTGTCGGGATCGGGACGAATGACTTTGCTGGTACAATTCTTCGGCAATCCCTCGACGTGCAGATCCGAATCCTTCTTGAAGTCGATCGCGGTGTAAAAGCTCGGATCATAGACGCCGAAATCGACCGTTCCCTCCAGCTTCAGCGGCTTCTTTGGATGGTCCTCGAAAAGAACGAGAAGTTGGTTGTCCTTGAAATCGGCGGTCAGATGGCTGGGGACCTGCATGGGAACATCCTTGCCGTCCTTGGTCACAAGCTGGAAGTAGTGAAAATAGGCGAGTGATTTGTAAACCGTATTGGAGACCGCTTCGAGTTCGGATTTCTCGAGCTTCAGATCCTTGTTTGTGTCGAACTGGACAAGAACGGTGCTCGAAAAGAAATCATCGAAACGCCAGACGTTGCGAAGGGTTTTAACGGTCCCGTCGGGATTGATCACAAGCTCCAGCCGAGCGTCCGCGAAGACGTGAGGATGCGCATACGCGGAGGCGGCGAAGCCCAGGAGAGCAAACGAAACGCCCCAGCAAACGCCGATGATTTTAAATGCTCGCATGTCCCCGCCAGGCGGAATCGCAATGTCCGACGGTCCCCACAAAGGGGGCGAAATTGGGACGTTCCGCCTTACTGCGACTTTTCGTGCATCTTCAACTCGCGCGCCTTGAACCATTGCACGAGATAGTCGACGAAGACGCGCACTTTCGCTGGCAGATAGCGCCGGTGCGGATAGACCGCGAAAATGCCTCCGCCCGTGCGAAGGTAATCATCGAGAACCGGCACGAGGCGGCCCATTTCGATTTCGGCGGCGACGATGAAATCGGGGATGATGGCGAAGCCCAGCCCGGAAAGGGCGGCCGCTCGCGCCGCGATCGGGCTGTTGACCTCGATCGGCCCCGATACGGAGACGCTGACGGTGTCCCCATTCTCCCCCGTGAAGGGCCAGTTCGAGAGCCAGCGCCCGTTCGTGTCGATGATGCAGGGCAGGCTGGAGAGGTCCTGCGGACGCTCGGGCCTGCCATATTTCTCGATGGCTTCCGGCGAGGCGCACAGGCGCACCGAAAACGGCGCGAGCTTTCGCGCGATCAGCGAGGAATTCTCCAGCTTCGTGATGCGTACGGCGAGGTCGAACCCTTCCTCGACCAGATCGACGAACCGGTCGTCGAGATGAATTTCAAGCACGATCTCGGGATAGTCGCGGGCGAAGTCGATCAGTGACTGGCCAATCTGAGCGTCGGCAAAGGTCCGTGGCGCTGACAGCTTGATGCGTCCCTTCACGTCGCCGGAGGAATCGCGCACCGTCTCCTGCAAACTGTCGATCTCGCGGATGATCTCGGAGGCGCGGCGAAAATAGGTATGGCCGGCCTCCGTCAGCGAGAATTGCCGCGTCGTGCGGTTCAGGAGCAGCGCCCCCAGTTCATCCTCCAGTTCGCGGACATATTTGGACAGCAGCGCCTTCGAGCGGCCTATCTTCCGCGCCGCCGCCGAAAACCCTTCCGCCTCGACCACCGCGATGAAAGCGCGCATGCGCGTTAGCGTATCCATCGCGATCAGCCCTTCCCGGCGGCGTGCAGGACTTCGCCGGCCAGCCCGATCAACGCCCTGTCGCTGTCCTTGGGCCCCAAAAGCGAAATGCCAAAGGGCGCGCCATCGACCTGGCCAAGCGGAATGGAGATTTGCGGAAAACCGGAAAGGCCCGAAAGGCAAAGCAGGCGAAGCGCCTTTTCCCGATAAGCCTGCTGGTCTTCAAAAGACGCGGCTTTCAGGGGCGCCGGGCCGGAGACGGTCGGAAGGACCAACAGGCCGTCATCGCCGAGCAGCTCTTCGAGTTCCTTTTGAAATGCCGCGCGCCGCGCCGTTTCGGCTTCGACGGTCGCCTGCTCGACGGTCGCGCCATATTCGAACCGCTCCTTGACGCCTGGCCCCAACCCTCGATCCCTGGCGGAAATCCACTCGCCGTGACATCGCCATGCCTCGAAACCCTGGATATTGCGGAACGCCCAGTAAAGCTCGTCGATGGAGTGCGAAAGCCTGGCGGCATGGGGCTGGCCAAGAACACCGGCGACGATACCCGCCATACGCTCATATTCCCTGTCCTCCGCATCGCCCATGAGGAGGGCATCGAGCGCCGCAATGCGGAAAGTGCGCGGCTTGCCGGTCCACGGATGGGCGGCGTCATCACCCAGCAGGACTTTCCCAACCTTCCGATAGGTCTCGAAGTCCTTCGCGAACCAACCGAAACTGTCGAGTGAGGGAGCGAGCGGCGTTGCGCCTTCCAGCGAGATGCGGCCATGCGTCGTGCGCAGGCCGATCAACCCGCAGAAACTTGCAGGCCCCCGGATTGAGCCTCCCGTATCGGAACCGGTAGCGATATCGGCGAGACCGCCGGCAACCGCAGCGACGGAACCGCAGGACGATCCGCCCGTGACCCGTTCGGGCGCGGCGGAATTTACCGGAGACGGGAAATGCGCATTGACCCCCATAAGGGAAAAGGTGAGTTCGTCGGTCTGCGTCTTGCCCAGAAATTCGGCGCCCGAATCAAGCAACGCCTGCACGGCCGGCGCGGTCTCCGTGGCAGGTTTGGCCTCCTCGTATCGCTCCGGATTGCCGAAACCGGTGCGGTAACCGGCGACGTCGTACATATCCTTAACGCCCAGGGACAGGCCCGATAGCAGTCCGGATTCGCCATGGGAAACGCGGACTTCCGGCAAATCGAGGAAGGCATTGAGTGGGTCGCGCGTCGAAACCATCGTTCAATTCCCCGATACAGTTCCGCCTCTATCGTTCAGCATCGTATTTTTTTCAACCCGCCATGGTTTTTTCATTGATTGGACATGATTTTCTTCTTATATCGCGCTTGCCCAAAGTCGCACGTGCCTGTGGGTGTCCGCCGGTCCTCGATATGGCGAGGAATTCGGCAAGGTACCTGGAACTAACCCCTCCAGTCGCTCTCGCGGCCAACCGCAAGATCGAGGACATCTTGAAGCAACGACGGTGCGGGCCTTTCTGGTGTTCTGCCGGTCGTCCATAGACCGGGGTTACTGAAGAGGCACACCTTCATTGCCGGCAGTGCGGAGCGGTCATCCAATCCAAAGCTGAGGCAGACAAAGCGAGCTATCGCCGCAAGGCGTTCGCTCATCGCCGCGTCTCACGTGTATCATGGTTCCGGAATCTCCACCGGCCGGACCATGGCATTCGGGATACGCCCTTTGTCCACCGCGGGAATCCGAGGCCGAAGGCCCGGCAGCCCGCAGCTTGATCGACGCGGTTCCGCAAGGGCCGCGCAATGGAGAGACCGATGGCTACGCAGCGCGTACTGGATTTCCTCGCTACCCGACGTCCCAATGGCCCTTGCCTGGTCGTCGATCTCGAAATCGTCGCTGAAAACTACAACGCCTTCGAAAAGGCGCTGCCGGATTTCGCGCATCTTCTACGCGGTGAAAGCCAATCCCGCGCCGGAGATCCTGCGCCTTCTGGCGTCGCTCGGCTCCTCCTTCGATACCGCCTCGGTCGCCGAGATAGAGATGGCGATGGATGCCGGCGCGCCGGCTTCGCGCATCTCCTTCGGCAACACCATCAAGAAGGAGCGCGATGTCGCGCGCGCCTATGAGCTTGGCATCCGCCTGTTCGCCGTCGATTGCGTCGAGGAGGTCGAGAAGATCGCCCGCGCCGCTCCCGGCAGCCGCGTTTTCTGCCGCGTGCTCACCGACGGCGAAGGCGCCGAATGGCCGCTGTCGCGCAAGTTCGGCTGCGTGCCGGCGATGGCCGTCGACGTGCTGCGCAAGGCGAAGATGCTCGGCCTTGATGCCCATGGCGTATCCTTCCATGTCGGCTCGCAGCAGACCGATCTCGACGCGTGGGATCGTGCGCTCGGTGACGCCAAGCGCGTTTTCGCCACGCTGGCCGACGAAGGCATCGTGCTCAAGATGGTCAACATGGGCGGCGGTTTCCCGACGCGCTATCTGAAGGACGTGCCGGTGGCGCAGGCCTATGGCCAGGCGATCTTCTCGGCGCTGCGCAAGCATTTCGGCAACCGTATTCCCGAGACCATCATCGAGCCGGGCCGCGGCATGGTCGGCAATGCCGGCGTCATCAAGTCGGAAGTCGTGCTGATCTCGAAGAAGTCCGACGAGGACGATGTTCGCTGGGTTTTCCTCGACATCGGCAAGTTCGGCGGACTGGCCGAGACGATGGACGAAGCGATCCGCTACCCGATCGTCACCGCCCGCGACCATGACCGAAAGGCACCCTGCGTGCTCGCCGGTCCGACCTGCGATTTGGCCGACGTGATGTACGAAAAGACGCCCTACCCGCTGCCCCTGTCTCTGACCATCGGCGACGAGGTGCTGATCGAGGGCACTGGCGCCTACACGACCACCTACGCCTCGGTCGCCTTCAACGGCTTCGAGCCGCTCCGATCCTACGTGATCTGACGGCTCGCAAGAGCTGTCGGATCACCCGGCGCGGACGAGACAATTGCCCGCTCCGGTTTGCTTGTGGAACAGATCTCCGCTCGTGAAGGATCACGGAAATGGATTTTTTGAAATCGGACATTGTTTCCGGTGACCGGACGATCTTCCCTCTTGAGGGGGACATCAGCAGCCTGGCCATCACCGCCGAGACCGCCGCTGACATTCCGGCCCGCGACGCGCTGCTCGACCGCGCCATGGGGCCACGCTGGCGCAGGAAATCGTCAGAGAAACTTCGCCGCGGCCGCCTGCCGTCGGAAGGGCTGGCGCTCATCGCGCGCGACGGTTCCGGCGCGGTCGTCGGAACTGTTCGGCTTTGGGATATTTCTGCTGGCATCGACGGGCGGCGCTCCCTGCTGCTCGGTCCGCTTGCTGTCGACCCCACCATGAAGAGCGCCGGCATCGGCTCGACCTTGATGCGCCATGCCATCGAGGAAGCGGCGCGGCTCGGCCATGCAGCGATTCTTCTCGTTGGCGACGCGCCCTATTATGCGCGCTTCGGCTTTTCGGCCCAAAAGACCGGCAGCCTCGCCATGCCAGGTCCTTACGAGAAGGATCGCCTGCTGGCATTGGAACTCATCGCGGGCGCACTCGATGGCGCAACGGGCGTGATCCGGCCAGCCGGGCGCAAGGTTAAGCGGGCTGAACTGGTGGCCGTCGCATAAAACGGCGGCCACTTTTGGCAAGGCGGGTTAAAGCACCTGGCTCAGCGCCATGGCGACGGACATGTCGCCATCGACCTTGAGTTTCCCCTGCATGAAGGCCGAGGTCGGGTCGAGTTCGCCGGCGATCATCGATTCCAGATCATCCTTCGACAAGGCAATGGTGCAATCGGCCGGCGCGTCCTGGGTCGAGACGGAAGCGCCGTCGATCACCACCACGCCGTCGGCGCCGCAATCGAACTTCACCGATTTGTCGAAGCCTGAGCCTTCCACTTTGGCGCGCATCTTTTCGGCGATCGCGTCCATGCTCATATTCTTTTCTCCTTGCTGCCGATCGTCATCCCCGACCGGTTTTGTCTAAATCGTATCAGACCCTACGTTACCGGAAAGTCCAATGGCAAGAGGTTGACGTTTACGTCAACGTGATGCCCACGATCTGTTCGCGTGGGAGGCGCGGTCCGAATGCAATTTACCGCAGAGCATGACGAACTTCGCCGGACGGTCGCGAAATTCGTGACCACCGAACTCAATCCGAATATCGGCGAATGGGAGGAAGCGGAGCAATTCCCCTCCCATGAGGTCTTCAAGAAACTCGGCGATCTCGGCCTGCTCGGCATCAAATACGATCCGGCCTATGGCGGGCTCGGCCTCGATTTCTCGTTCTCCATGGTGATGGCGGAGGAATTGGGAACGGCTGACTGCGGCGGGGTTCCCATGGCGATCGGCGTCCAGACGGATATGTGCACGCCGGCCATGAACCGTTTCGGCTCCGACCACATCAAGCGCAATTTTCTGGCGCCGGCCATAGCGGGAGACGCGGTCGGCTGCGTCGGCATTTCCGAACCCGGAGGCGGATCGGATGTCGCGGCGGTGAAGAGTTCGGCGCGAAAGGACGGCGGCGACTACGTCATATCCGGATCCAAGATGTGGATCACCAACGGCATGAAGTCGGATTGGTGCTGCCTGCTCGTCAACACCTCGGAGGGCCCCGCCCACCGCAACAAATCGATGATCGCCGTGCCGATGGACGCGAAAGGCGTTTCGCGCCAGAAGATACACAAGATCGGCATGCACGCTTCCGACACGGCCCAGCTCTTCTTCGACGAGGTCCGCGTTCCGCTGCAAAATCTTGTCGGCCAGGAGGGTGCCGGCTTCACCCAGCAGATGCTGCAATTTCAGGAAGAGCGCCTGTGGATCGCCATGAACGCGATCAAGATGCTGCACAAGCTCATCGACGCGACGATCGACTATACGCGCGACCGGCGGGTCTTCGGCACCCCTGTCCTCGACAATCAGGTCGTGCATTTCAGGCTGGCGGAATTGCGCACCGAAATCGAGGCGTTGAGCGCGCTGACCTGGAGCGCGGTGGAACAATATGTCGGCGGAGCGGACGTTACGCGGCTGGCCTCCATGGCCAAGCTCAAGGCAGGGCGGCTCTCACGCGAGGTCGCCGACGCCTGCCTCCAATACTGGGGCGGCATGGGCTATACCTACGACAACCCCGTCAGCCGCGCCTATCGCGACGGGCGGCTCGCATCGATCGGCGGCGGCGCCGACGAGATCATGCTCGGGATAATCTGCAAGCTGGAAGGCACCCTGCCCGGCACAAGCAACCGTCCTTCGGCGAAATCCGACTGACCCCGAGGCCGCGCGGAATACAGAAAGCCGTCTTCGCCGCCGAAGCAACGAAGACGGCCTGGGTGCCCCCACCCAGTAGGAAATTACGACTTCTTGGCGTCTTTCTTCTTCATCGGCGCCTTGCTGGCCATGTGCTTCTTGGCCGTGTGCTTCTTGGCCATGTGCTTCTTGTGCTTCTTGGCCATCGGCTTTGCGGCCGGTGTCGTGGTCGTCGTCGTGGCGGCAGCGGTAGCCGCCGAAGCGCTCGTGGCCGTCAGGACCGGAGCCGAAAACGCCAGCGCGACGGCCAGCGACAGTGCGGAGAGGAGTGTCTTGTTCATGATTGTGGCTTCCTTTTTCATGCGGACCAAAACAGAGCATCCGATCATTTATCGATCGGCTTTACCCCGAGCAGCTTCAATGCCTTGGCATAGGCCCTGATACCCTGCGCCTGCGATTTGCCGGCACAGAACTTCACGGCCTTTTTCTGAAACGCTCTTGCCTGGGCGGCCCGCTTTGCCCTGGCATGTTCAACAATGGCGTGGTCGAATTGCTGCTGCAGGCTGTTACACCGCTCAACCCGGGTAATGGGGTTCTTGGCGACCGCCACGCTCACGAGCATTGTTGAAACAACAATGCTCGCAAGCAGGATCGTTATTTTCGTCAAAAACCGTTGCATCGGATCCTTGGAGGCCGAACCTGTTGGCCAGCTTCGCAGCTTTCATTGGGCAGCGAGCCTCTGTAGGCTCCTTTCGTTTCGCCAGTTTTTCCCTATTGCAGAATTTTGTAGCGCTTTGTTGCGACGGCGAACGCGCCACCGTCGGGCACAAAAAAAACCGTTCAGCCCGCCATGCGGGCCGAACAGTTCGCATCCGAGCCCCGGACCGCTGTCCAGGGAAGCCCGACTACATCGTCTTTTTTTTCATCATCGTGTGGTGGTGGTGCTTCATCGTGTGATGATGATGGCGCTTCATCATGTGGTGATGATGCTTGACCATGTGGTGGTGGTGGTGCTTCACCATGTGATGATGATGGTGGTGCTTCACGACAACTTTCATTTCGGCCGCGCCTGCATCGGTGGAAAGAATGACAGGTGCGGAGAAGGCGAGCGCGACAGCGAGGCCGACGGCGGAGAGAACGGATTTCTTCATTGGGCGATTTCCTTGTCCTGAGATAGGCTGCTAAAGCGCAGCCGTGGACTTATGCGGCGTCTTTGTTTCCTCAATTTTTCCGCATTGCAGAGATTTGTAGCGGCGACTGGCAGGTTGTCTGGGCGGATGAAAGCCGTTTCCACTCTGGCCAGAAGCCTTGTCCAATTCTATCCTTGCAACCACGTCCCCCTTTCGGACCCACTTTGAAAGCTGCCGCGTGAAAACTGACGCGCATATTCTGATCGTCGACGATGACAGGGGAACCCGTGATCTCCTGCGCGAATTCTTCCAGAAGCATGGGCTGAGGGTTTCGGTCGCCCGCGATAGCGAGGAGATGCAGACCGTGATGCGCCGCTCGCCCGCCGATCTCGTGATCCTCGACGTCATGTTGCCCGGCCGCAGCGGTCTGGAGATCTGCCGCGATATCCGCGCCCGTTCGAAAATGCCCATTATCATGCTGACCGCGGTGACCGAAACCGTCGACCGTGTCGTCGGTCTCGAGATGGGCGCCGACGATTACGTTCCCAAGCCCTTCGACCCCCGCGAATTGCTGGCGCGGGTGCGCGCCGTCCTGCGCCGGCCCGTGATGCCGGGGACGACGGACCATTCCGAGCCGCAAATCTATCGCTTCGCGGGTTGGACGCTCGATTGCGCGCGCCGCCGGCTTGTGGCTCCCGGCGACGTCCGAGTGGAACTGACCACCGCCGAATTCAACCTGCTGCAGGCGCTGGTGCGCAGCGCTCAAAGGGTTTTAAGCCGCGACCAGTTGATGGAACTCGCCGGCAGCGATGGCGCGGCAAGCTATGATCGCAGCATCGACATCCTGATAAGCCGGCTGCGGCGCAAGATGGAAGACGACCCTCGCGCGCCCAAGCTGATCCTGACCGTGCGCGGCGGCGGCTATCAGTTCGTTCCTGAAACCAGCGTAGAATGAAGCGCCCGTTTCCGCAGACGCTGCCCGCATGGGTGCTTCTGATCGTCATTGCAGGGTTGCTCGTGACACAGGTCGCGACGCTCTCCATCATCGCCACGGAACGCGCCACTTCCAACAATCTGCTGGAGCTCTTCCGATTGAGCGACCGGGCCTATTCGTTGGTCAAGCTGATGTACGCGGCGAGCCCTGAAAACCGCGCGCAACTCGCCAGGGGGCTCGCCAATCCGACCAATATGGTCACAGTCTCCGAGAACCCCGCCATAGCCTCCTCCATCCCCTCCGACGACGATCTGGCCGAACTCGAGGATGTCATCGTCAGCCGTCTGTCGAAATTCGACGTACTGGAAGCGCGCATTCATCGCGAATCGGCGGAGCCGATCCGCCGGGAAGCGAAAACGACGGCGGGAGACCGCGATATCGGCGAATTCGAAGGAGAGTTTCTGGCGCTGTCGACCGATATCTCGCAAAGCGCCAAGCTGGCTGCCTCCATAGAGTTCAAGGACGGCCAATGGCTGAAATTTGTCATGCCGTTGACGCTGGTGAAGCCTCTTCTCACCGCGGAGAACCTGCCTCTGATCGGTGCTGTCGCGGCTATCGTCATCCTCATGTCGATCTGGGCGCTGCGCAGGCTGACGGCGCCCTACCGAACGCTTGAAACCGCAGTGGAGCGCATCGGAGAGGACCTGAAAAGTCCGCCGCTGGGAGAACAGGGAAGCCGGGAGTACCGCTCCGCGGCGCATGCGGTGAACACGATGCAGGCAAGGCTGCGCCAATATGTCGAGGACCGCGAGCAATTGGCCGCCGCCCTCGCGCATGATCTGCGCACACCCCTGACCCGGATCAAGTTGCGGCTCGAACTGCTTGACGACCCGAAGGTACGGAACGCGTTGATGGGCGACCTTGGCGACATCGAGGCCATTTCCCGCTCCGTCGTGGATTTCGCGACCCACGAGGTGCGGGAGGAAAATCCGGAACGCATCGATTTCTGGTCGCTCGTTGTTTCAATCGCGGACACCTATCCCAAGGTCAGCTTCGAAGAGGACAGCGCCGGTTCGCGCGGATTGATCTGCGTCGGCCGCCCCATCGCCCTGCGTCGCTGCATCACCAATCTCATCGACAACGCCGTGACCTATGGCGAAAAGGCACATCTTGCCTTGTCGCGCGACCAAGGCGACATCGTGCTCGCGATAAATGACGAAGGGCCTGGAATTCCGGAGGCCGAATCTCGAGCAGGTATTCCGCCCGTTCACGCGAGTGGAAACGTCACGCAACAAGCAGACGGGCGGCTATCGAACTCGGCCTGACCATTGCCCGCACCATCGCGCGCGGTGTTCGGCGGCGACATCAAGCTTGAAAACAGGCCGGGCGGAGGATTGACGACAGAACTCAGGGTGCCGAGCGCGGAAGCCTACCCCACCATCACTTTGAGCCCGGAATTTTTCCGCCCAGTTCGTCTTCGATATGAGCGCGGATGATGTCGTCGAAATTGTCTTTCGCCGGCGACTCCCAGATTGCGGGCGCGCTTGGCGTCGAATTCGGTCGGCCAGTTCCGCACGATCGCCGATTTCGGCGTCGGGCTCTCTCGCGAATCGAGCGCCGCGACCTTATCACCCGCCACGCGGGCAAGCGCTTCGATCTGGCCGCCAACCGTCACCGCCACGCCGGGCATGGTGAGGTTGCGGCGCGGGCCGACCATATCGCCATCGATCTCGGCGGCATGGATGAGGAAATTCACCGCCGAACGCGGGCTCGCATGGGTGTGAAGCACCGTCCTTGGCACCGGCAGGATGGCTTCCTGCCCGGCGAGCGGCTCGCGGATGATGCCGGAGAAGAAGCTCGACGCGGCCTTGTTGGGTTTGCCCGGCCTGACGCAGATGGTCGGAAGGCGGATGCCGATGCCGTCGAAGAAGCCGCGCCGCGTATAATCGGCGAGCAGCGCCTCGCCCATCATCTTTTCCGTTCCGTAGGAGGTCAGCGGCGTCAGATGGAATTCGTCCGGAATGATCTCGGGAAAAGGCGCTCCGAACACGGCGATCGACGACGTGAAAACCACGCGCGGCTTGTTGCCTGCAAGCCGTATCGCGTCGAACAATGCGCGGGCGCCATCAAGATTGACGCGGTAGCCCTTCTCGAAATTCGATTCGGCCTCGCCCGACACGACGCCGGCGAGGTGGAACACGATATCCGGCTTTGACGCCACGAGATCCGTCGCGATGCCTTCTTCGGCGAGATCGCCGGTATATACCTTGACGCTCGCTCCTTCGACTTCCGGCGCGTCGGCCGGCACGATGTCATGCAGATCGAGCGCCGTGATCGCGCGGCCCGCGAGGCGTCCGTCTGCGACCAGCCGGGCGGTCAACTTCCGCCCGATCATTCCCGCCGCGCCGGTGATCAAAATACGCATGACTAATCTCCGTTTCTATTCCGCTGGCTGCGCGCGCGCAGCCAGAAAACGACAAAAAAAGCCGCCACGAAAACGACGGCGATAGCGCCGGCGGCCAAGGTCGAATACTTGCCCACCGCCAGCATGAGCGGCGGCATGACGAACCAGCCACCACCGAATATAATCAGGATAATGGCGGCGGCTACCGCGGAATTGCGGTTGCTCTGATCCATCAGATGATCCAGCCGCCGTCGATCGGGACGGCAATGCCGGTGGTGAAGGCCGATTCGTCGGAAGCGAGATAGAGCGCCAGCGCCGCGATCTCCGAAGGTTCACCGACCCGGCCCATCGGCTGGCGCCCGACGAACATGTCGAGCGCCTTCTGCTTGCCGCCCATGTCTTTGCCGAGTTCCTCGACGCGCTCTTCCCAGGACGGAGACCGAACCGTTCCGGGGCAGATCGCGTTACAGCGAATGCCCTGGGAGACGAAATCCACCGCCACGGACTTGGTCAGGCCGACCACCGCCGCTTTCGTCGCGCCGTACGCATACCGGTTCGGCGCGCCTTTCAGCGAAGACGCAGCCGACGACAAATTTACGATGGAACTGGACTTGCCCCCGGCCTTTGCCCGCGAAAGCATTCCCGGCAGGAACGCCTGGATCATCCTGTGCATCGACTTCACATTGAGATCGAAGGAAAAGTCCCAATCCTTTTCGGTGCAGTCGAGAACCGAACCGTGGGCAACGAAGCCGGCGACATTCACCAGGATGTCGATCTCGCCAACCTTGGCGGCGTAGGAATTGACGGCGCGCGTCGAACAGCACGTCGAGCTTGCCCTTCTTGGCGCGGGCAAGGCCCTCGAGCTTGGAGCGATCGACGTCCGACGCATAGACGGTTGCGCCCTCGGCGACGAACATCTCGGCGATCGCGCGCCCGATCCCCTGGCCGGCCGCCGTGACCACCGCAATCTTACCTTTGAGCCTGCCTGCCATTCCTGTTGCCTCGCTTTTCAATGAAGGTATTTGCCATGGCCATCCTTGCCCTTGGCCACCGCAAGATCGGTGCAATTGCCGAATTCGGTTTCGATCGTCGCATGTTCGATGCCGTGTTTTTCCGCCAGCCTGCGCTTCATCGCGACGATCGTTTCATGCGCGTCCGTGCCCGGCTTCAGGCAGGCATGAAGCGTTGCGATATTGCGGCTTCCGTCGAGCGACCAGACATGCATGTGGTGGATTTCGCGCACGCCGGTGAAGTGATCCGTCATGTCGCTCAAGATGTCGTTCCGGTCGACGCTGTCGGGCGTGCCCTCCAGCAGGACGTGACCCGCATCCTTCATCAGCGACCAGGCCGTCGAGAAGATCAGCACCGCGACCAGCACCGAAAGGATCGGATCGATCGGCATCCAGCCGGTCGCCAGGATAATAATGGCCGCGACGATGGCCGCCGCCGAGCCGAGCAGATCACCCAGCACATGCAGGAGCGCGCCGCGCATGTTGAGGCTTTCGCGGTCGCCGCCGCGCAAGACAAGAAATCCGGCGATATTGACGAGGAACCCGCCTATGGCGACGATCATCATCGGTCCCCCGAGGACCGGCGGTGGCGCCATCAGCCGCTCGATAGCCTCGTAGACGATCCATCCGGCAATGACGAAGATGCCGAGGCCGTTGGTATAGGCAACCAGCGTCTTCACGCGGTCGAACCCAAAGGTCAGCCGCGCCGTTGCCGGGCGGCTGGCCAGATGGAAGGCGTACCAGGAAAGTCCGAGGGACACCGTATCGGTCAGCATGTGCCCGGCGTCGGCGAGAAGCGCCAGCGAACCGGTCAGCAAGCCGCCGGCGATCTCGACCGCCATGAAGGCGAGCGTCAGGCCCGCGACGATGAGAACGCGGGTCTTGTCGCCGCCGCCATGGACATGCATGCCGCCCAGCCCATGACTATGGCCTGTGTGCCTGTCATCAGCGCCGTGCGAATGCCCCTTGTGCGGGTGCCCCTTATGCGAATGGTCGTGGCTCATATGGTCGTTTCTCAGCCGGCCTGGCTCGCGCGGATCTCTTCGAGCCTGCGTATCTGCCGGCCTTCCCCATCGAAGTTAGCAGGATCAAGCCACGCTTCAAACGCCCGCCGGTTGTCCGGCCATTCGCTATCGAGCATGGAATACCATGCCGTATCGCGATTCTTGCCCTTGACGATGAGATGCTGGCGGAAAATTCCTTCAAATACGAAGCCGAAACGTTCGGCCGCCCGTTTCGATGGCGCGTTATCATTGTCGCATTTCCATTCGAAGCGGCGATAGCCGAGTTTATCGAAGGCCTGGCGAGCAAAGAGGTAAAGCGCTTCCGTCGTCGCGGGCGTGCGCGACACAAGCGGCCCCCAATAGATGTTGCCGATCTCGACCACACCATTTTTTTCGTCGACGCGCATGAAGGTCTGGCGACCGGCAATTTTCCCTGACGACTTGTCGATGACCGTGAAGAAGATCGGATCGAGGCTGGCTTCGGATTTCTCAAGCCAGGGCTGGAAGGCGGCCCGGCTTTCAGGCGGAGTGTCGGGCAACCAGCGAAAGCGTATTTCGGCGTCCGCAACCGAAGACGCTTCGAAGAGCCCATCGCCGTGGAGCGCCGCATCGAGCGGCTCGATCCGGACGAAGCGCCCCTCGAGGGCTTCGCGCGCAGGCCGTTGGCGGGGTTCGAAATTCTTCAAGTCGACCGGCATTTATCCATTCCATTTGACAAGCAAGGAGAAGGTTCACAAAAACATCGTCAACGCAACTGGACCAGATTGGCCGCAAAAATGCTCCACACCGTTCCCGCTTTTGACCGTATCGGCGAAGAAAACGCGTTCGCGGTGCTTGCCCGGGCGACCGCCCTCGCCGAGCAGGGCCGTGATATCATCAATCTCGGCATTGGCCAGCCCGATTTCAGTACGCCCGCGCATATCGTGGAAGCGGCGGTCAAGGCGCTGCGCGACGGCCATCACGGCTATACGCCGGCCACGGGACTGCTCGCCTGCCGTGAGGCGGTCGCCCGCCGCACGCAGTCGATGACGGGCGTGGACGTCTCGCCTGAAAACATCATGATCCTGCCGGGCGGCAAGCCGACCATGTATGCCGCGATCGTCATGTTCGGCGAGCCGGGCGCCGAAATCCTTTATCCGGACCCGGGCTTCCCGATCTATCGCTCGATGATCGAGTTTACTGGCGCTACCCCCATTCCCATTCCGGTTCGCGAGGAGAACGGCTTCGCATTTTCCGCCGAAGAGACGCTCTCGCTCATCACTTCGAAGACGAGACTCATCATCCTGAATTCCCCGGCGAATCCGACAGGCGGCGTCACGCCGCGCGCCGAAATCGAAAAGCTGGTCAAAGGCCTTGGCGAGTATCCCGATATCGCCATCCTGTCGGACGAGATCTACGACGTCATGACCTATGATGGCGAGAAGGCAACCTCGCTGCTCGCCTTTCCGGAAATCCGCGACCGGCTGATCGTTCTCAACGGCTGGTCGAAGACGTGGGCCATGACCGGCTGGCGCATGGGCTGGTCGATCTGGCCGAATGGGCTTTACGACAAGGTCCGCAAGCTTGCCGTGAACTGCTGGTCCTGCGTCAACGCGCCGAGCCAGTTCGCCGGCATCGCCGCTATCGATGGGCCGCAGGACGAGGTCGACAAGATGATGCGCGCCTTCGACCGCCGGCGTCACGTCGTGGTTGAGGGGTTAAACGGTCTGCCGGGCATCTCGTGCATCACGCCGAAGGGAGCGTTCTATGCATTCCCCAATATCACCGACACCGGCTGGAAAGCCAAGAAGCTGGCGGCGACGCTTCTCGACGAGACCGGCGTCGCGCTGATCGGCGGCCCAGATTTCGGCGTGCTCGGCGAAGGCTATCTGCGCCTCTCCTACGCGAACTCGGAAGAAAACATCTTGCGCGCCATCGAGCGGATGGGCGAGTTTCTCTCGAACGGCAAGGCAGCGACGGCCAACTGACCGATCGGGCCATATTTCCAAACGCCGCTAAAGCCGCTTCTCGAACCAGTGGTCGGCATAAGGATTGTCGTTGTATCGCTCGATCTCGTGGTAGCCCAACTTTGCATAGAGGCCACGGGCTTCCACCAGCGTCCTGTTGGTGTCGAGCCGTAGCGCCTTGTGGCCGGCGTCGCGCGCGATCGCCTCAAGCCGATCCATGATCCTGCCTGCGACGCCCAAGCCCCTCGCCGATGCATCCGTCCAGAGGCGTTTGATTTCGCCGGTCTCGAAATCCAGCGACTTCAGGCCGCCGCAACCGACCGGTTCGCCATCGATGCGCGCCACGAGGAACGACCCGGACGGCGGCATCAGATCCATGCTTCCGGCGGGATCGCCTTGCGTCACATCGAAACCGCCATCGAACCGGCTGGCGATCTCGGTAAAATATTGCTGCAGGCACCGGCGCCCGTCCGCCGCCTTCGGCGATTCCAGCGTGATGGTGACCGCCGCCGCCCGGATCAGATGTTCGACTTCCGCCATCGCCGCGACAAGGCGCTGGCGTCGGGCCTCGTCAAGCGGCTCCAGCATGGATTGCGCGAACCGGTCCGACCGGCCGTCATAGGCGCCGAATTCCTTGCGGCCCTTGGCGGTCAGCACGATTTCGCGGGCTCGGCCGTCTCCCGGCTTTTTCCTGACTTCGACAATGTCCTGCGCTTCGAGTACCCGCAGCAAACGGCTCATATAGCCCGAGTCCAGGCCGAGCCTGCCGCGCAAGGTTCGCAACTCGATCGCCCCGCTAGCGCCAATCTCGAAGATCAATCGCGCCTCGCCGAGGGGCCGTCCGCGCGACAGGTAGTCGTCCCCGAGTGCGCCGACACGTCGCGTGACGAGACGGTTGAACCTGCGGACCTGCTCGACCTGTGACCTATCCATTATCTGACTTTAGTCAGATAATTTCCGACCGACAAGCATTGCTACCCGAAATCTCGCGGAGGATCACCCGCGGCCGACATACGGCATCTTGGTCGCCATGACGGTCATGAAGAGAACGTTCGACTCGAGCGGCAGGCTCGCCATGTGCAACACCGCGTCGGCGACCTGCTGGACGTCCATCGTCGCTTCCGGAGCGATGGTGCCGTTGGCCTGCGGCACGCCCTTGGTCATCGGCGCCGCCATTTCGGTGAGCGCGTTGCCGATGTCGATCTGCCCGCAGGCGATGTCGAAGGCCCGCCCGTCGAGCGCCAGGGTCTTGGTCAGGCCGGTAATGGCGTGCTTCGTCGCCGTGTAGGGGACCGAGCCCGGCCGTGGCGTGTAGGCGGAAACCGACCCGTTGTTGATGATGCGCCCGCCCATTGGCGATTGATGCCGCATCATGCCGAAAGCGGCGCGCGCGCACAGGAACGATCCGGTGAGATTGACGCCGACGACATCGTTCCAGACATCGACAGGGATCTCGTCGATCATGGTCGATTTGTAGCTCATGCCGGCATTGTTGAAGAGCAGGTCGACCCGGCCGAAGCGCTGCTTCACTTCCGCGAACAAGGCATCGACCTGCTGCGGCTGGGAAATGTCGCAGTCGATGGCAATCGCCCGTTCTGGGTTGCCCGTCGCCACCACGGAAACGTCGAGAGGTTCGCGCCGCCGGCCGACGAATATCGTCGTCCAGCCATTGGCGACCAGCGTTGTCGCGGTCGCCTTGCCGACACCGGTTCCGGCTCCCGTGACGATTGCAATCCTTGCGTCCGACATGATTTCCTCCTCGATGGGTGAAGGACCAGATGCCAGATGACGATGACAGGGGCAAGGCGCGGAGTGATCGGGGCGACCTTAAAAAAGGGCGGCCAATAAGGCCGCCCTGATCCGAACCGGTCTTGGGAGGAGGAAAGCGGATCCGACTAAAGTTCAGGATAAAATAGGTTGATTAACAAACTGTTAATGAACAAGAAATCAGCGTTCCTTGAATCATTTGATGAACGCAAGAAATGGTTGCCCGGCCAGCGCCTGCAAGTAAAGGAAGCCCACGAATCCGGTATAGGCGACTGAAAACAGCCAGACCGACCGACGATTGCCCGCGCCCAGGACATAGGCGGAGAGGACGCCGAATAGCGGGATGAAATGCATCGCGTGCGTGGCGAACAGATGGGCGACGCGTAGGTCGCCACCATCGCGCGACCATCCCGTCAGGACCATGCCCCCGGCGTCGGTATGGACGCCGCCGATCCAGTGACTGCTTGATGCGCCCAGCGTGCCCGCCACGATCAGCGTCAGCACGAAAGTGAGAATGAGCCCGATTATCACGGAATCGCGGATGGCGGGCGCGACGTCGAGCGAACGGTTGCGCTGGATCAGCACGCCGGCGAGGGCGGAAAAAGACACGAGCAGGGTCGCTCCCGTCCCCATCACGGCATAGAGCGCGGCGTGCAGCGCGTCGCTGTGGTTGAAGTGCGACGCCTGGTCGAGCGAAGCCTGGAAGGAAATATAGACGATCTCCAGCAAACCGCTTGCCGAAATGATCCAGACGGCGGCCTTGAACCAGCGCGCTTCTCGGTGTTCTTTGCTGATCCAGCCCGTGAAGAACGCGACGGTCAGCATATAGATCAGCACCGCCAGCGCGAACTTGATCGGCTTGATCCAGACGTCGATGCCGTTGAACAGGCGAGGATCGATTGCAGCGGAGAAAGCCATCGGGACAATGGCCAAACCGACAAGGATGCCGGCGCCGGCAAGCACCGGCTGGCGCCTGCTGATCTCCCCCAGCCACCAGACCGGGTCGAGCCGGTGAGGCGACGTGGCGCGAAAACGGTCAGGGACAGGCTTCGCCAGCGTATTCATGCTGAAACTCCTTCAAGAGTAGGGGCGAGTTTGGCTGCCTTGGCCGCGTTGAACAGCAGATATCCGGCCGGACCGAAGAGAAAGGTCAGCGAAAGACACGGAATTGCCGCCCAGAAGGAAATGCCGCTCTCCCGAGCACTGCGAACGATCCACGCGCCGACGAACAGATCGAAGGCGAGGTAGTGGATCCAGCCCGCCAGCAGCAATTGCCGGCTCTGGAAAAGCTGGGCGACATGGTCGAGACTGTCGAAGCCGCCCTGCCCGCCCGACCAGAAGGCAAGGATGAGGCCACTATAGGCGACGGCGAAAAGCAGCGGGATCGCCAGCCCTGAAAAAAATTGCGCAAATCTTGGCGCGAAGGGACTCGCGAGCAGAGCGAGCCATCCAGCGAGCGCGCCCATGTTGGCCATGCGAAAAATCAGATCTGCATCCATATCCGGATTCTCCAGCTATCTAGACACTGTCAATATCGAAGATGCACGACAATCTTTACGTCGTCAAGATAAAATTTGACAGCGTCAAGATCGTGCCGCATAGAGGCTAAACGATGAAATATGGCGGACACGGTCGGGTGGGTGATATCGGATGATCAAGACTGAACAGGCGAAAGCCGCTTATCATCACGGGGGCCTGCGCGAAGCGCTGCTTGCCGCCGCCGAGCAGGAACTGAAGGAGAAGGGCGTCGAAGGCTTCACGCTGCGCGGCTGCGCCAAGCGGGCGGGCGTTTCGCACGCCGCGCCCGCCCACCATTTCCGCGATGCCGACGCGCTTTTGACGGCGCTGGCCGGCGTCGGCTTCCGCCGCTTCATAAAAGCCATGGAGGCACGCCGGGCCCGCGCGCCTGCCGATGATAGGGAAAAGCTGATCGCGCTCGGGCTCGGCTATATCGATTTCGCTACCGCCGAACCCGCCCTCTTCCGCCTGATGTTCGCCTCAGGGCGCCCCGACTTTGACGATGCGGAATTGCAGCGGCTGGCATCCAGCGCGCTGAGCACTCTGGTGGAGGCAGTAGGGGCGGTTCGCGGCGGCGACCCCTGGTCGGACAAGGCGGCGATGCTCGATGTCGCCGCAGCCTGGTCGATGGTCCACGGCATCGCCGATCTGGCGCTGTCGGGCCGCATGAATTTCATGGATGAATCCGGCCTGTCCGAGGACCTTGATGCAGCCTACCGTAATCTTATCGAGCGCATCCTGCCCCGGACAAGATAGCCTGGTTCACCCTCCGCAGGCAGGCGTTTTAGCGCTCTCGTCCCGGATAAAATCCGATACCTGGCCAAGCGTCGGCGCGAACTGCCTGAGCGGCGTGGCGAGCGAGCCGACCAGCAACAAATGGCCGATATGCGGATAGATCGAGGTCTCCACTCGGTTGCCGGAGCGTTTCAGCGCGGCGGCGAGCCTTTTGGTGTTCTTGGGATCGACGATCATGTCGCTGGAACCGGCGATGAGCAATGACGGCGGATGCTTGCCTGAGGCGAAATTGATCGGTTGGCTCGCCTGCCGCGTCGCGGCGGGGAAGATGCGCCGGTAGCGCTCCTTGTCAAGCGGCAGGAAATCATACGGGCCGGCCAGCCCGATGAAACCGGAGATCCGGCGACAGACCGAAACGCCGTCCGCCCTCAGATAATGAGGATCGAGCGCCACCAGTGCCGCGATATGCGCACCGGCCGAGTGACCCATGATGAATAGCCGGTGGTGGGCCATCTTGCGTGAGACGGCCGCAACAGCCTTGGCCGCGTCTTCCACGAATGCAGGAAAAACCGCCTCGGAATAAAGACGATAGTCGGGAATCGCTACGATGAAGCCGCGCCGCGCCAGCGCATCGCCGACAAACTGATACTCGGCGCGCTTGCCGCTCTGCCAACTCCCGCCATAGATGAAGACGACGACCGGCGTGTCCCTGGTCGCACCCTCCGGCGTGTAAAGGTCGTATTTCTGGCGCGGCAGGTCACCGTAGGCGATAGCGTGCTCGACCGAAACGCCACGCCCCGATTGCAGGGCATTGACGATTCTGGCGCCTGAACATCCCGACAGGACGAGCATCGTGACAAAGATCAGCAGACGAAAGGGATTCACGCGCGAGGGCACTCCGAAGACCAGTTAGAAACGTAACGCGGCATCCATTGGTTTCAAGCTCCGGGGATAGCCTTGCCTTTCTCGCGGCGGTGCCGCGCAATCACACGCCGTTCCACGGAAACCGCCTTCAAAAGTGCGACCACGTTCTGTCCAGGAGCAAGTTCGAGTTCCGCGACCGATTTGCGCGTAATGCGCGCTCTAAGCCTCTGCTTCCCGAGCTTGAGCGCGATTTCCATGAAGGCCGGATCGGCGCCAACGATCTCCTCTATGACGCACGGAATCTGGTTGCGGATCGAAAGACCGGGCTGTGGCTCGCGCGCGATTGCCACGTCGCGGGCGCGAACCCGCAGCCGCACGGTCTCGCCGGAGACGAACCCCTCGCCGATCAGTTCGAGACGAGAATCTCCCACGGTGATGACGGCGACGCCGAAAGCCGGATCGATGGCCGTCACCATTCCTTCGACCAGCGCGCCGGCTTCCTGCCGCCCAAGCTTGTCGCCGAGATCGAGGCGGCCGAAGATTTCCGTGGCTGGACCGGCCGCCAGCACACTGCCCTGCTCCATGAGCACAACGGTATCTGCCAGCCGTGCGACCTCGTCGATCTCGTGGCTGACATAGACGATCGGAATAAGCGTCTCGTCGCGGATCGCCTCGATATAGGGCAGGATGTCCTGCCGCCGCGCCTGGTCAAGCGAAGAGAGCGGCTCGTCCATCAACAGGATCGCCGGATCGGAAAGCAGCGCGCGGCCGATGGCGACGCGCTGGCGTTCGCCACCTGACAGCGTGGCGGGCGAGCGCTCGAGATGGCTTTCAAGACCAAGCAGGGCGACGACCTCCTCGAAGGGACGCGTCGCGCGGCGCTTGCCGGCCCAGCGCGCATAGGTAAGGTTTCGGCGCACCGAGAGATGCGGAAACAGCCGCCCGTCCTGAAAGACAAAGCCGAGCTGGCGACGTGGCGGCGCGAGGTCGACGCCCGTCGCGGCATCGAAAAGCACCTTGCCGTCGGCGACGATGCGGCCCGCCGATGGTCGCGTCATGCCGGAGATCATTTTCAGGATGGTGGTCTTGCCGGCACCCGAATGCCCGAAAAGCGCGGTTATTCCCGGCGCCGCCTCGAAATCGGCCTTCAGCCGGAATTCGCCGGCCTGTCCGGCGACCGAGACCTCCAGCACACTCATCAGCCATGCCTCCTGGCGAGCCGGCGTGCGAACCATTCGGACGCGACAATCGCCACCAACGACAGAACGACGGATAGGATGATCAGCCGCAGCGCGTCGACATCGCCCGTCGGACTTTGAAGAAGCGAATAGATGGCAAGCGACATGGTCTGGGTCTGGCCGGGAATGTTGGCGACGAAGGTGATCGTGGCGCCGAACTCGCCGATCGCCCGCGCAAAGCCGAGGATGGCGCCGGCAATGAGCCCCGGCAGCGACAGCGGCAAAAGCACGGTGAGGAACGTCATGATCCGCGAGGCGCCCAGCGTGCGCGCGGCTTCCTCCAGGCCGGCATCGGCGGCCTCGATGGAAAGCTGGATCGGCCGCACCATGAGCGGGAACGCCATGACCGCCGCCGCCAGCGCTGCGCCGGTCCAGCGGAAGGCAAAGACAATGCCGAAGGCGCTTTCCAGCACGCTGCCGAGCGGCCCATGCGTGCCAAACAAGAGCAGCAGGCCATAGCCTGTAACCACCGGCGGCAAGACCAGCGGCAAAGTGATGACGGCCTGCAGCAGGCTCTTGCCGCGCAAGCGGCCGCGCGCCAACAGCCATGCGACCGCGAACGCCGGAAGGATGCCGAATGCGATCGCCGTCAGCGCAACTCTCGCCGACAGGGCGACGATCGCGATTTCAGTGTCGCTCAAATCCGGATCCTTATTTCTTTGCCGGAGCGAAACCGAAGGCGGCGAAATTCTTCTGCCCGGCATCGCTCGACAGGAAATCGAGGAATTTCACCACGCCGTCCTTGCCGTTGACCGTTTCGGCCGCCGGATAGACGATCGGCTTGTGGGTGTCGGCCGGAAAAGTATAGGCCGTCGCCAGTTCAGGCGCGGCGAACCGGTCAGACCCGTAGACGATTGCCGCGCCGACCTCACCCTTGCGCACATATTCGAGCGCGACCCGGACATTCTCGCCGAAAACGGCGTTCGTCTGGACCTTGTCCCACAGCTTCAGCGATTCGAGCGCGGCCTTGCCGTATTTGCCGGCGGGCACGCCCTTGGGGTCGCCCATGGCGAATTTTCCCTTGGTGAGCAGCCCCTCCGCATCGGTCACCGGCTTGGTGCCGGGCGTCGCCGCGATCACCAGATCATTGCGGGCGATGGTGCGGATCGTCTCCGTTTTGACCAGCTTGTGCTGGGTCAGATAATCCATCCACTGCTCGTCGGCGGAGACGAAAGCGTCGGCGGGCGCGCCGACCTCGACCTGCTTGGCCAGCACCGATGTCGAGGCAAAGGAAAGCACGATCCTGGTGCCGTTGGCGGCCTCGAAATCCTTGGCCGCCTGGTCTAGCGCATCCTTCATGCTGGCAGCGGCGAAGACAGTGTACTGAGCGGCGGCTTGCGCCGACGAAATGAACGGCGCCACAATAAAGGCGCCGGCGAGTAGAAGAATTCTGAACATTGTCATCCTTTCATGCCGACCATGCCGGAAAGCAGCGCAACGGTCATGGCGACCGGTGTTTCGGTTTTCCGTTGATGGTGGGCATGATGGAGACATCCGCGCCCCGGATATCGCCTCGACCCTTAACGCAGAGGCGGCCATCGACAACCGCCCAGGATTTCTTTGCGCGCCTCTGGCGGCGAGGCGCTCCCGTCACATGGTGAGGAAGCACCCTTCAACTTTATGCGGTCACGAGAGGATTTGGCAAGGCATATACCTGCGTCGGATAGGCCCGCGTCTCACGCCTTGGACGACACCACCGTCGCTTCGACGTGGCGAACGAGATTGTCGGGCAGTTTCAGGCGCGCGGCCAATGCCTGCAGATAGCTGCGCTCGACAGGCGTATCCACGTCGATCGCAAGACGAGAAGCCGTGTAGAGTTCAACCTTCTGCGCGTCCGTGCGCGCCGCCGCGACGAGCTTTCCAACGTCCACCGGGTGGCGCAATTCCTGATCGAGTATCGATCCGCCGTCCTCATCGATGCCGGATTCCTGCAATCGGCCGCGGATGACTAGCCGTTCCGCATCGTCGACGGTTCCATCGGCCTGCGCGGCGGCGATCATCGCCCGCACCAACGTCATGGCGAATTTGCCCTCCCCTTGCGGCGAGCGCGAATGATGAAAGGCGGTATCGTCGGGCGGCGGAAGCAGGCTGTCCAAACCGCCGGGCAGTTCCGTCGGCGCGTCACCGCTCTGATAGTTCTTGTAGGCCTGATAGGCGAGCCCGGCGATCGCCGCCAACCCCCCGATCTCCAACACCGCGCCCGCGAGAGCGCGACCGCCGCCCGTGCCGAGAAGAAGCGCGGCGAGCACGGCCGTTGCCAGGGGATTTTCACGCGCCAGTTCACGCGCCTGTCCGGCAGCCTCGGCGACAGTGGAATCTGTGCCAGGCACACTTGCCTCCCAGAGATCGTCGAGCATTTTCTTCGGTTCGAGCATTCGTGCCTCCTGCCAGATCGCCGCATCGCCGCCCGCGTGCGCGAAATTCAGGTAGGTGCGCCTCACGACATTGCAATGACGGCGCGGGACCGTTTTTGTGGCAAAGAGAAGGTCATCGTGAGTCCGGCCCGACCGGTGAATGATCAGCCGCCGATATGGGGCGCCGCGCCGCGCTTTTCAGCGAGTTCGACCTGCTTTTGCCGCTCCAGATAGCGGGCGCGATCCTCCTCGCTCCTCGCATCGCGACAGTAGGCGCAGGAAATGCCCGGCCGGTAATCCGGCGACTGCCTGTCCTTCGCGCTCAAGGGCCGGCGGCAGGCGCGGCAGAGTTCAGCCCCGCCTTCGCGGAGGTCGTGGACGACCGAGACGCGCTCGTCGAAGACGAAACATTCTCCGCGCCACAGGCTTTCGGCTTCCGGCACGTCCTCCAGATATTTCAGGACGCCGCCTTTCAGGTGGAATACATTTTCCAGTCCGAGCGACCGGACATAGGCGGTGGCTTTCTCGCAGCGTATGCCGCCCGTGCAGAACATGGCGACCTTGCGCCCCGAAAGCTCATCGCGATGCCGCTTCGCCCAATCCGGAAAATCGCTGAAGTTTTGCGTTTCGGGATCGACGGCGCCGGCGAAAGTGCCGAGCGCCACTTCGTAGCCGTTGCGCGTATCGACCACGATCGTACCGGGATCGGAGATCAGCGCATTCCAGTCGGCCGGTTCCACATAGGTTCCAGCGCTGGCCGCGGCGTCGATGCCATCGACGCCCATCGTGACGATTTCCTTCTTGAGGCGGACCTTCATGCGATGGAAGGGCATTTCCCCCGCCTCGCTGAACTTGATCTCCGCCTTCGTCAGCCCGCACATTCCCTCCAGAAAACCAAGCAGGGCCGCGATACTTCCCCCCACGCCCGCAACGGTTCCATTCACGCCTTCCGGCGCAAGCAAAATCGTTCCCTTCAGACCGTTCTCGCGGCAAAGATCGAGCAGCGATGTCCGAAGCTCCGCAAGCTCGCCAAGCCGTGTGAATTTATAAAAGGCCGCAACCTGAAAGGACGTCGACTTGCTGGATGAATTCATGGCGCAATCCACTAACTTCTCGATCTCCGGCTTTCAAGGCCGCCCGCAAATCCTTGTCCCGCCACGCCTCGCGGAAAGTCCCCGGCATGGCGCAGCCAACTAATCATCGTCGTCAATCCACGCCTGGTCGATCCGCGCCACAATGACGCCCGACGAAACGAATGAGCGAGCCAATGTTTTCAAGCGAAGTCACGGCGGAAATCACCAGCGCGGCCGTGCGGATCGGCATCGAGCCCGAAGCGCTTCTCGCAGTAGCCGAGATCGAAAGCGGCGGCGTTCCCTACGCTGAGGTGGATGGCAAGCCCGAGCCGCTGATCCGTTTCGAGGGACATTATTTCGACAAGCGTCTTTCTCCGGCCAACCAGGCGCTCGCCCGGTCGCAGGGCCTGTCTTCGCCGACCGCCGGAGCCATCGCCAATCCTCCCACCCAGCCCGGACGCTGGGCGCTTCTGCGGCGCGCCGCCGCGATCGACCCCGATGCGGCCTATAAATCGGTTTCCTGGGGCCTCGGGCAGGTGATGGGCGCGCATTGGCAATCGCTGGGCTTTAGCTCGGTCGGGACGCTGGTGGATTTGGCCCGCCGTGACGTTGGCGGACAGGCCGAGATCATGGCGCGGTTCATCCAGAACGCCGGTCTTGGCGCGGCGCTGAACGCAAAAGACTGGGCCGCGTTTGCGCGCGGTTATAACGGGCCGCTCTATGCCCGGTCCAACTATGACGGAAAAGTTGCCGAGGCCTACCGCCGCTACAAGGGCGACGCCGCCGACGAGCCCGGCGCTCCCGCGCCACGGAAAGAAGCGGCTGGCCCGAGCCTGCTTTACACCGGAATGCGCGGCGAGGCCGTTCGCGATCTGCAGACCACGCTCACAACGCTTGGCTACGGTGCGGCCCCGGACGGCATTTTTGGCGCGGGAACAGAGCGGGCCTTGAAGGCATTCCAGCGCGCGCGAGGCCTTGGCATTGATGGCATTGCCGGACCGGCAACCTTTGCCGCGCTCGATGCGGCCATGATGGAACGTCCTTCCGCAATGGGGGTATGGCGGCGCTTGTGGGCCTGGGTCCTCAGTCTTTTCGGTGGCGATTGAGCGCCGGTGGCCTATGGCTCTCGTGGACTTCGACCGATGCTTCTGATAGACACCCGACGCCTTGAGCCGAGCGCCAGCAACGGAAACCACGATGACCCAGAAGACCAATAAGCTGCTGCCGGTTCTGGAAGGGCAGCCCGTCATTCCCGTCCTGAAGATCGACCGCCTGGCCGATGCCGTTCCGCTGGCGCGCGCGCTTGCCGCCGGCGGCCTCCCGGCGGTCGAAATTACGCTGCGCACCGGCGACGCGATCGACGCGATCCGTCTCGTTTCCACCGAAGTACCCGAGGCGATCGTGGGTGCGGGCACGATCCTGACGCCGCGCCATTTCGATCAGGCCGTGGATGCCGGAGCCCGCTTTATCGTCAGCCCCGGCACGACACAGGAACTGCTCGACGCGGCGCGCACCAGCGATGTGCCCTTCCTTCCCGGCGGAATTACGCCGAGCGAAATCATGGCCCTGAAGGAGGAAGGATATTCGGTCCTGAAATTCTTTCCCGCCGAACAGGCCGGCGGCGCCGCCTTCCTCAAATCACTGGCATCGCCGCTCGCGGGCATCCGCTTTTGCCCGACTGGTGGCGTGTCACTGGCGAATGCCAAGGACTATCTCGGCCTTTCCAACGTCATCTGTGTCGGCGGATCGTGGGTTGCGCCAGACGAGTTGCTGGCGGCCGGAGATTGGGCAGGCATCACGGCATTGGCGCGTCAGGCAGCGCAACTTGCGGCGAAATAAGGTCCGGGAAACTTCGGACTGCAATGTTCTCTAGTCGGCTTCGAACCGCGCCGTTGCAAGAAACCGTACCGCCTTGCCGGTAAAATGGTGGGGGTCTTCGGCGGCATCGTCATGCCGGAACCCGTCTGCATAAACAATTCGAGGCTCCGTGCGGACGTAATTATACGCCATCATCGGCGTATCGCTCGTCTTCACGCGCGGAGTGGCCAACCGGGATTGCACCGCCCACAGGGCGATCTCCTTCGGCACCGGCACAACAGTCGCCTTGGCCTTGGGCTGCACGTTGGATGGCATCGCCCGGCCTTCTTTGCCCGTTGTCCTGGTTCCCGAAGACACCACAATGATCGGATCGGTTGCATCGCTTCGCTTCAGAAGCGCCAGCCGTTGCGAGGCGCTTGCCCGGATCAGGCGGCCCCCTCTCGCCGAATTACCCGAATCCTTGAAAACCGCCGTGATCGGGCGCAGCGCGCGCCGTTCTGGCAGAAGTTCGGGCCGCGGTTGCGGCAGGGTCGCAACCGCGGCGGTCCGCAGAAATTGCTCTGGCCGCGAGGTTGGCAACGGACCCGCGAATGCCTGGGCGACATTGCCGCCGCCGCTCGTATCGTCATCGGATGCGTTCTTCAGACGAGCGCTTTCGCGCGCCAGCACCTTGGCGATTTCATCGTTCTCGTTTCCATATGCGACGGAAGAGGCCACCACGGTCTCCCCGCGCGCCCGAAGCTCAGGCGGCGGACCGTAGTCGGGCCTTTGCGTCGGCAGCGGTATATTCATCGCTACTTCCAACGCCGGTTCGCCGCCGACCCCGATCTCCGGCCTCGGCGCCCGCTGCGGCAAGAGCGCCGTCGCGGTGGCCGGCATATCCGGCTGCGCGGCCAGGGATGTCCCGGCGCCGCTTGTACTCTCTACGCCGGGAAGCGCCGCCGGAGACGATGTCCTTTTTGCCCTGGGCTGCTCTTCGGCGCTGGCCACGGTAACGGCCTCGCTGTTGTCTTCTTCCTCGTCCGCTCCGCCGCCACCAAACAGCGAGGCGAAGAAACCCTTGTGCTTGCGGCCCGAGGCGCTGGCCATCTGGACATTCGGCGGCTCGCCCCCACGGGCGCGATAATCGGCGAGCGCCTGCTCGTATTCCGGTAGAGGCTTGCCGTCCGAGGGAATGTGAAGCGTACGGCCATTGGGGAAAAGCGCCAGGAGTTGCTGGCGATTCATACGTGGCCAATGGCGCACGCCGCCGACATCCATGTGCACGAACGGAGAGCCGGACGTCGGATAATACCCGACACCTCCGACCTGCATCTTGAGGCCGATCGCGCGAAGTTTCGCGAGGGGAACGCCCGGAATATAGAAATCCATGGCGCGGCCAAGCATGTGCTGGCTCTTGTTGGCCACGCCGCGGGTACGCCTGTGTAACATCGCATTGGTCTCAGGCGCGCGATAACCGCAGATCACGTTGATGTAGGCGTCCGATCCGGCTTTTTGATAAACCGCCCAGAGGAGATCGAACAGCCTCGGGTCCATTTTGGTCACTTCGTTGCGCCGCCAGTCGCGCAGGATGTGGTTCAATTCCCGCAGACCATTGGACAGATAGTGGCCGTCGCGTTTGAAGGCGATATCGGCCTTTTCACCGGTATGGACATAGTAGATCTTGAGGGTGCGCGTTTCCGCCCGGGCCGGGGCCATAGCAGACATAACCAGCGCAAAAGCCACAACCAGTCCGGTCATCCAATTCGAGATGAATGAGGCTACCGTCCAGTTCCGAGCGACAGGCAAACGCGTGCTGATCAAATTTGATGGCCTTGCAGGCAACCGGTGTCCCCAGACATTCGGCGCATGGAACCGATCCAATTATCGCCAGTAATGGTTAATCCCCGCTTATCGGAACCAAATGCGGTCACACCATGGCTATTTGGTGGCCGCAGCTTGTGGCTCCGGAGCATGGTAAACACAATCCTTAGAAAAATTTAATGTCCCGGGCAAGATGCCGACGATGGCGGTCAGGACGCCATTTTCGTGGCGCGCCCGTCTTCGGGATCGATGCCGTACTCCTTGAGCTTCCGGTAGAGCGTCGACCGACCGATGCCGAGCCGTCGCGCCACTTCGCTCATCTGGCCGCCATAATGGCTGATGGCGAGTTGGATCATCTCGAGTTCGACATCGGCGAGCGAGCGGACATTGCCGCGATCGTCGAGCGCTCGAAGAATCCCAAAATGGGCATGGGTCCGGTTCTCGACCGAAGCGTCATCCACGTGCGCCGAAGTCTCGATCTCGGCTGACGCGTCCTTCGGCGCAACAGGCTCGCTGGCCAAAACAATTTCATGCGCCGAAAGATCGATCCCGTCGACCTGCGCACGTATCTGCGGGAATTCGTCCACGCCCAATATGCCGGTCTCGCAAAGCACGACGGCGCGGAAAACGGCGTTTTCAAGCTGCCTTATATTGCCTGGCCAGTCATAGGCCCTGAGCAAGGCGAGCGCCTGCGGCGAAATTCCGGTGACGGCGGCCAGCGGTCCGGACGAGCCGACCCGCCGGAGGAAATGGTCGACAAGTCCGCCGATATCTTCCCGCCTTTCGCGCAGAGGTGGCACGAAAATCGGAAAGACGTTCAGCCGGTAAAAAAGATCCTCGCGGAACTCCCCTTCCCTCACGCGTTGCAGAAGGTCGCGGTGCGTGGCCGAAATCAGCCTGATATCCACCTTGAGCGGCGTCCGGCCGCCTACGGGGTCGACTTCGCCATCCTGCACGGCGCGCAGAAGCTTGACCTGAACATCGAGCGGAAGATCGCCGATCTCGTCGAGGAACAGCGTGCCGGAATGCGCCTCGACGAACTTGCCGGTATGTTTTTCGGTGGCGCCGGTGAAGGCGCCCTTCTCGTGGCCGAACAAGATGGTTTCCACAAGATTATCGGGTATGGCGCCGCAATTGACAGTGACGAATGGCTTCGACCGTCGATCTCCCGACCCCTGGATGGCGCGCGCCACCAATTCCTTGCCGACGCCTGATTCGCCTTCGATGAGGATCGGGATATTGGACGCAGCCGCTTTCTGCCCGAGTCTCAAGACCCGGTCCATGGCGGAGCTTCCGGTGATGAGATCCTTGAAGGTGAGCGTACCACCGCCCGTCTGCCGGGCGCGTTTGGCTTCGCCCCCCAGGGCCTCGACCTTCAGCGCGTTGGAAATCGCTGCCTGCAACCGCTCCGGAGAAGCCGGCTTGACGACAAAATCGAAAGCGCCGCCGCGCATGGCTGCGACGACGGTGTCGATCCCTCCCTGCGCGGTCTGCACGATCACGGGCAGGAAGACGCCTCGATCGCGCATGCGCCTGAGCACTTCGATCCCGTCGACATCGGGCATAACGAGATCGAGGATGACCAACGCCACGTCCCGCCCGCGGCTTCCCTCCAGCGCCTTCAACGCGGCTTCACCGCCATCCGCCAGGATCGCTTCGTGTCCGAACTTGGTCACCGCGGCTTGCAGAAGCCGACGCTGTACCGGATCGTCATCGACGATGAGAATGGGACCTGCCATGATGCCTTTGTGATTTTCCGATAAGATCCGGATGACGTATGGATCATCCTGGCACAGGGTTCTAAACAAGCCTTCAAAAAAGCCGGTGAACGATTTCTTTAAGTCGAAGCCGCGCCACTCGGTAAAGCTGCGAAAGGAAGATGATGCGATTGCGAAATGACGGTCCGCCCCATGATTGTCGCGCGGCAACCGCCAAACGCGGAAGCGCTCCGGCCGAGGGGCTTGGTGATCTTCCCGAATGGGATCTCGGCGACCTCTACACCTCTATGGATGCGCCCGAACTGAAGCAGGACCTCCAGCGCGCCGCGAGCGACGCGATCAAGTTCGAGCAGCGCTGGAAAGGGACGCTTGCCGCCGAGGCCGCCCGGCTTGGCGATGGTCATCTGGGCGAAGCCGTGCGCGCCTACGAGGCGATCGAGGAATTGATCGGCCGCATCGTTTCCTATGCCAGCCTCATCTATGCGGGCGACACGTCTGACCCCAAGCGGGCCAAGCTCTACGGCGACATTCAGGAGAGAATGACCGATGCGAGCGCGCATCTGATCTTTTTCGAACTCGAGCTCAACAATGTCGAGGATGCCGCCGTCGAAGGCGCACTCGCGGCCGATCCGGCCTTTGCCCATTACCGGCCGTGGGTGCTCGATCTCAGAATGGACAAGCCCTACCAGCTTGAAGACCGCATCGAGCAGCTTTTCCACGAAAAGTCGATCACCGCGCGCGGCGCCTGGAACCGGCTCTTCGACGAGACGATGACGACGTTGCGCTTTCCCATCGATGGAGAGGAACTGTCCCTCGAGCCGACGCTCAATCTCCTCCAGGACGCAGATCCTGAAACGAGGCGCAAGGCGGCGGAAGCCCTTGCCTCCGTGTTCAAGAAAAATCTGCGGACCTTCGTGCTGATTACCAACACGCTGGCCAAGGACAAGGAGATATCGGACCGCTGGCGCGGATTTAAGGATATCGCCGATTCCAGGCACCTCGCCAACCGCGTCGAACGCGAGGTGGTCGATGCGCTCGCCAGCGCCGTGCGCGACGCCTATCCGCGCCTGTCGCATCGCTACTATGCCATGAAGGCCAAATGGCTCGGCATGGACCAGATGAATTCCTGGGATCGCAATGCCCCGCTGCCGCAGACGCCTCAGGCGACGATCGGCTGGGACGAGGCCAAAAACACGGTGCTGTCCGCCTATCACCGTTTCGCGCCCGAGATGGCCGATATCGCGCGCACCTTCTTTGACCGCCACTGGATCGACGCGGCGGTTCGCCCCGGCAAGGCGCCGGGCGCTTTTGCCCACCCGACCGTGCCTTCAGCGCACCCCTACGTTCTCTTGAATTATATGGGCAAGCCGCGCGACGTGATCGACTCTGGCCCATGAGCTGGGTCATGGCGTGCATCAGGTCTTGGCCGGAGACCAGGGCGCGCTGATGGCGTCGACGCCGCTGACGCTCGCCGAAACGGCCTCGGTTTTCGGAGAGATGCTGACCTTCCGCTCGTTGCTCGACCGGACGACGGATCGTCGTGAACGAAAAGCTATGCTGGCGCAGAAGGTCGAGGATATGATCAACACGGTCGTGCGCCAGATCGCCTTCTACGAATTCGAGCGCAAGGTCCATGCCGAGCGCAAGAATGGAGAGCTGACCGCCGACCAGATCGGCGAATTCTGGCTGGATGTGCAGGCCAGCAGCCTCGGCCCTGCCATCAAGCTGCGTGAAGGCTACGAGACCTTCTGGTCGTATATCCCGCACTTCATCCATTCGCCCTTCTATGTCTATGCCTACGCATTCGGCGATTGCCTGGTGAATTCGCTCTATGCGGTCTACCAGAACGCCGAAAAGGGCTTCCAGCAAAAGTATTTCACCATGCTCAAGGCAGGCGGCACCAAGCATCACACCGAACTTTTGAAGCCGTTCGGGCTCGATGCGTCGGACCCCGCCTTCTGGAAGAAGGGCCTGCTCGTCATCGAACATCTGATCGACGAACTGGAGGCGATGGACGATTGACCTGATGTCCATCGCATCGCCCGTCCACACGCCCTATGACGGCTCCTCGAAGCCGTTTTCGATCGGCCTCAAGCCGCTCGACCCGGCCGAATGGATCGAGGTGGACGGCCACCTCGAAGCCTATCTGGCGGAGAAGGACCGGCTGGAGACGCTGCATGGCGACGCTGTGTTCGCGGCGGAGCCGGACACCGAGGATGCGCAGCGCGAGGTGCTGTCGCTGCTGGCGGATTTCCTGCCAACCAGATTTCCCGAACGTTACCGCCGCGATGGCGACCTGATGCAGATCGGTGGTTCGCGCCGGCAGGTTGATCTCGCGGATTGCGGCGAGCCACCTCTTAAGATCGCGGCGCGTCTGGTACAGGAAGATCTGGTGCTGATGCGCAAGGGTGAAGCCGGCTGGCGGCTTTCCGCGGCGTCCTTGTGTTTCCCATCCTCCTGGTCGCTGGCCGAAAAATTCGGGCGGCCCTTGCAGGACATGCATGCGCCGGTTCCGCAATTCGGACGCGGCACCCGCGCCGCCGACCTGATCGAGCGCATGTTCGACAAATTGCAGGGCCAAGGCGTGGTGAGAATGAACTGGTCGCTGCAGGCGGATCGCGATCTCTACAAGCCGTTCTCCGCATTGCAGCGAACCGATCGCGCCGAAAAATCGCCTCTCCGTTTTCCCGGCCTCGATGCGGCGGCCGGCGCGTTCATACGTGTCGAACGACAGACGCTGCGCAAGCTACCGGTCTCGGGCGACATCCTCTTCACGATACGAATCTACATCGATCCAATGGCGGCGCTTCGCACCCATCCGGACCGCGGCAGCATCGCCGCGTCGTTCGCGTCGCAGCTTGCCGCTCTCGATCGCGACCAGCTCGATTACAAGGGACTGGCCGCCGATCGCGACCGTCTTGTGGCTTCCCTTCAAGAGATTGCCGACGGTTAGCCGGTAAGCTTGTTGGGCGTTCCCTCTTTATTGTGACGGACATACGGGTTAGCAACCTTGGGAAAGCGGTATGCCCGCGGTTTTTCAGGGAGTTGTCCGACATGGCGAAGGCGAAATGGCCGATTTACGGCGAGATTACCGGTCCCGTGGTGATGATCGGCTTCGGCTCGATCGGGCGTGGAACCTTGCCGCTTCTCGAACGCCATTTCAAATTCGACAAATCGCGCATGGTCGTCATCGACCCGCGCGATACCGATAAAAAACTGCTCGACGAACGCGGCATCACCTTCCGCCAGGAGGCGGTGACGACGAAGAACTACAAGAAGCTGCTGACGCCGCTGCTCACCGAAGGCGAAGGGCGAGGGTTTTGCGTCAATCTTTCGGTCGATACATCCTCGCTTGAACTGATGAAGCTCTGCCGCAAGCTGGGCGTCCTTTATATCGATACCGTGGTGGAACCCTGGCCCGGCTTCTATTTCGATAACAAGGGCGACAACGCATCGCGCACGAACTATGCGCTGCGCGAGACCGTCGTCGCCGAGAAGAAGAAAAACCCGGGCGGTTCGACGGCTGTTTCCTGCTGCGGCGCCAATCCCGGCATGGTCTCGTGGATGGTGAAACAGGCGCTGGTCAACCTGGCCGGCGATCTCGGCCTGAAATTCGAGCAGCCGGCCGAACAGGACCGCCACGGCTGGGCAAAGCTGATGAAGAAGGCCGGCGTCAAGGGCATCCATATTGCCGAGCGCGATACGCAACGGACCAAGAATCCGAAGCCGATGAACGTCTTCTGGAATACCTGGTCGGTGGAAGGCTTCGTGTCGGAAGGCCTCCAGCCGGCGGAACTCGGCTGGGGCACGCATGAAAAATGGATGCCTAAAAATGCCCGGAAACAAAAAGCCGGCTCTAAGGCGGCGATCTATCTGGAGCAGCCCGGCGCCAATACCCGCGTAAGAAGCTGGTGCCCAACGCCAGGCCCGCAATATGGTTTCCTCGTCACCCACAACGAAGCCATCTCGATCGCGGATTTTTTCACCCTGCGCGACAAGAAGGGGAAGGTCTCCTTCCGCCCGACCTGTCATTATGCCTACCACCCATCCAATGACGCGGTGCTTTCGCTGCAGGAAATGTTCGGCGCGGCCGGCAAGGCGCAACCGATGCAGCACGTTCTCGACGAGAAAGAGCTGGTCGACGGCATCGATGAACTCGGCGTGCTTCTCTACGGGCATGGCAAGAACGCGTATTGGTACGGCTCGCAGCTTTCTCTGGAAGAAACGCGCAAGCTCGCGCCCTACCAGAACGCCACCGGCCTGCAGGTCACCTCGGCCGTGCTCGCCGGCATGGTCTGGGCGCTCGAAAATCCCGAGGCCGGCATCGTCGAAGCCGACGAGATGGATTACCGCCGCTGCATGGAGGTCCAGCTCCCCTATCTCGGCCCGGTAAAGGGCTACTATACCGACTGGACGCCCCTCGAAGGCCGTCCTGGCCTGTTCGACGAGGACATCGATAAAAGCGATCCCTGGCAATTCCGGAACGTTCTGGTGCACTGACGCGTTCGAACTCCCGGCTCGGGCAAAGAGAGGCTCTTGCATTAACCATTGTTTCGGGCGATTGAGGGACCAGTCGTTTCGAGGAGAGGATTTCGGGATGATCAATGCGCGCATCGCGGCGTCAGCCGCGGCTATCGTCATCGTGGCAGCCATCGCCGGCTGCCAATCGGCGCCTGATCGATCGGCGCCGATAGAGGTGGCGAAATCGCCTGTCGACGGCGAATGGATGGGGACGGACGGCGTGGCGATTTCTTCGCTTTACGGCGGCCATTTCCAATCGCGCTCCGTCCAAACCGGCGAGACGCTGACCGAGGGAAGCTATAAATTCCGCGATCAGAACACGATCGATCTCGATTTTTATTCGGCAAGGAGCAAGCAGCGGACGTCGGCCGCGTGCTTGCTGGCCACGCCGGACCAGATGAATTGCACCCTCGCTTCTGGAACGCAGTTCATCCTGACCCGGCATAGTTAGTAGCCGGACAGGTGCGCTTCGCCATTTGACCCGGTGCCCCGCGCGGCTTGCGGCGAGAGGAAGCGATTGCCATAACTCCCCGAATGGCGGCCCGGATGGAAGCCGTGATGGGAGGGATGGCTGCGTATGGGCGAATTCTTCGACGACCTTGAGACCCGGGACCCTGATGAGCGGGAAGCCGATCAGTTCGGACGGCTCCCCGCATTCCTTTCGAAGGCCATGGACGGCGCACCCGGCCTGAGACGCTGGCTCGAGGGCGTCGATCCCGCATCCGTAACCAGCCGAGCCGGGCTCGCCACGCTGCCTGTTCTGCGCAAAACCGAATTGATGGAAATGCAGGCCGGCGACCCGCCCTTCGGCGGCTTTGTCAACCCGGCCCATTTGGCCGGCAACCGCATCTTCCTTTCGCCGGGACCGATATGGGAACCCGGCGGTCGCGGTGAGGATCCGGCCCATGCCGCGCGCGCCTTCTTCGCCGCCGGCATCCGGCGCGGAGATACCGTGCACAACGCCTTCGCCTATCACATGACGCCCGGCGGCTTCATGCTCGACGGTGGCGCGCGTTCCCTCGGCTGTACCGTGTTCGCCGCCGGCACCGGCAATACCGAAATGCAGCTCGAAGCGGCGGCGATCCTCAAGCCCTCGGTCTATTGCGGCACGCCCGACTTTCTCAAAATCATGCTTGATCGCGCAGCCGAGATGAAACTGGATCTCTCCAGCTTCCGGCTCGGACTGGTGTCGGCGGGCGCGCTGTTTCCCTCGCTTCGCGCCGAATATGCGACGCGCGGCGTAAGGGTCATGCAGTGCTACGCCACGGCGGAATTCGGCATTATCGCTTACGAGACCATGTCGCCGAACGGCGAACTCAATCCCGGAATGGTCGTCAACGAGCATGTCATCGTCGAGATTGTCCGGCCCGGCACCGGCCAACCGGTCCCTGACGGGGAAGTTGGAGAACTGGTGCTGACATCATTCAACCCGGTCTATCCGCTCGTCCGGCTCGGCACCGGCGATCTGTCGGCCATCCTGCCCGGCCGCTCCCCTTGCGGACGCACCAACCGGCGCATCAAGGGATGGATGGGCCGCGCCGACCAGCGCACCAAGGTCAAGGGCATGTTCGTCGATCCCAAACAGATCGCCGAGATCGTCAAGCGTCATCCCGACATCGCCAAGGCCAGGTTGGTGGTGACCCGGGAGGGCGACATGGACGCCATGGCGCTGCACGTCGAGCCGGCGCAAGGCCGCCTGCCCGACAAAGCGGCGGTCGAGGCGTCCTTGCGCGAGGTGGCCAAGCTTTCCGGCGGCGTGGTCATCGCCGAACCGGGCTCGCTCGCCAATGACGGCAAGGTCATTGCCGACGAACGCGACTATTCGAAATAGGCACGCTTGCGCCCGGCTATTGCCGATGGGAAAATGACTGCAAAACACGCTTTTGCAATGTCTTTCGAGGCTGCGGCAAAGTACGGACGGAGAAGAAACCATGAAAAGAATTGCGCTGGCGGCGGCGCTTTCCGCAACGGCCTTTTTCTCAACTTCTGCATGTGCGTTCGCAGATTACACATTGAATATATTGCATTTCAACGATTGGCATAGCCGTATCGAGCCGATCAATAAATTTGAATTGACCTGTTCGGCCGAGGAAAAGACCAAGGGGGAGTGCATCGGCGGCGCCGCCCGGCTGAAGACCGCGATCGACCAGGAACGCCAGAAACTGAAAGGCCAGAACGTCATCCTCCTAGACGCCGGCGACAATTTTCAGGGCTCGCTCTTTTTCACCACCTACAAGGGCGACGTGGAGGCCGAGTTCACCAATCTGTTCAAGGTCGACGCCATGACCGTCGGCAATCACGAATTCGATCTTGGCGAGGCGGGACTGGCCAACTTTCTCGACAAGGTGAAGTTTCCCGTCCTCGGCGCGAATATCCTTGCCGGCCGTGGGTCGAGGCTCGGAGACCGGATCAAGCCTTATGTGGTGCTGACGGTCGGCGGCCAGAAGATCGGCATCGTCGGCGCCATCACCAACGATACTGATGTGATTTCCTCTCCGGGGCCCGATGTCCTGATCGCCAACGATCTGGCCGCGATCACCGCCGCCGTTGCATCCTTGAAAGAGGAGGGTGTCGACAAGATCATCGCCTTGACCCATGTCGGGTACGAACGCGACCTGACCGTCATAGCCAAAATTCCCGGCGTCGATGTCGTTGTGGGCGGCCACTCGCATACGCTGTTGTCCAACACCGACAGCAAGGCGGCCGGCCGCTATCCGACTTTTGTCGAAAATCCGGTCGGCTACAAGGTGCCCGTCGTGACGGCTGCCTCCTATTCCAAGCTGCTTGGCGAAGTCGCCGTCACCTTCAACGACAAGGGTATCGTCACCGGGGCGAAGGGCGACCCGATCCCGCTTGATGCCAGGATCAAGCCGGATCCCGAGGTCGCGGCGCGGGTCAAGGAACTGGCCGGCCCGATCAGGGACGAAATGTCGAAGACAGTCTCCGACGCCACCGCAGCCATCGACGGAGGCCGGGTAACCTGCCGCGCCGAGGAGTGCGCAATGGGCGACCTTGTCGCCGACGCCATGCTCGATCGCGTCCGCAACCAGGGCGTAACGATCGCCCTCACCAATGGCGGCGGCCTGCGCGCTTCCATCAATGCCGGCCCCATCACCATGGGCGATGTGATTGCCGTGCTGCCTTTCCAGAACACGCTCGCGACCTTCCAGCTTTCCGGCAAGGACATCGTCGCTTCCCTCGAAAACGGTCTTTCACAGATCCGCACAGGCGCCGGGCGGTTTCCCCAAGTCGCCGGCCTCCGCTATTCCTTCGACAAATCCGTCGCGCCGAATGCCGGCAGGGTGAAATCCGTGGAGGTCAGGGAAGGAGACGCGTGGAAGCCGATCGATCCTGACAAACTCTACCTCGTGGTATCGAACAATTTCATGCGTGCCGGTGGCGATGGATACGCGCTGCTTCGCGACAACGCACGGAACGCCTATGACTATGGTCCCGGTCTGGACGAAGCGCTGGTCGGCTATCTGCAAAAGCATCGGCCCTACAAGCCGTTTACCGACGGTCGCGTAAAGGATGTGACGCCAAAGATCGTTGATTTGGCAAAAGCCCGCCCGTCGCAGGCCGCCCCCGCTCCGGCGGAGCCCGCCCAAACACCGGCCGCACAACCACCAAAATAGAAACCGGCTGTTTGTCGAGACAATTTCCGCCGCCTTTATCGGGCAGGCATGCGGCCAGACGCTGCATTGCTTTCGCGGACGAGCCGTCTACCTTGCGATAAGTGGAGACCCGTTTGAACATTTCACCCGAAATCGGCGCGACGACAAAAGCCCTTGGCCCCCTGCCCGACGGGCATCCTGCCGTGCGCATCGGCAAGGTCGGCGTGCTGCTCGTCAATCTCGGCACGCCCGACGGCACCGACAAGGTGTCGATGCGGCGTTATCTCAAGGAATTTCTCTCCGACAAGCGCGTCATCGAGTGGCCGCGCGCGCTGTGGTATCCGATCCTCTACGGCATCGTGCTCAATACGCGGCCGAAAAAGTCCGGCGCGCTCTACGACACGATCTGGAACCGCGAGCGCAACGAATCGCCGCTGCGCACCATCACCCGGTCGCAGTCCGAAAAACTCGCCGACAGCCTCAAGGCGCACGAGAATATCCGCGTCGATTGGGCGATGCGCTACGGCGTGCCGTCGATCGAAGATGTCACGAAAAAGATGATTGCGGACGGCTGCGACAGGATCGTCATGTTCCCGCTCTATCCGCAATACTCCGCCGCCACCACGGCAACGGTGAACGACAAATTCTTCGGGGCGCTGATGAAGTTGCGCTTCCAGCCGGCCATTCGAACCGTGCCGCCCTATCAGGACGAGTCCGCCTATATCGATGCGCTGGCAAGGTCGATCGAGAAGCATCTTGCCACGCTCGCTTTCGAGCCGGAAATCGTCATCGCGTCGTATCACGGTATCCCGCAAAGCTATTTCAAGCGCGGCGACCCCTATCACTGCCATTGCATGAAGACGACGCGGCTGCTGCGCGAGCGTCTTGGCTGGAGCGAGAAGCGGTTGATCACGACGTTCCAGTCGCGCTTCGGCCCGGAAGAATGGCTGCAACCCTACACCGACAAGACCGTCGAGAAACTGGCCAAGGAAGGCGTCAAATCGATCGCCGTCTTCAACCCCGGATTTGTCGCCGACTGCCTCGAGACCCTGCAGGAAATCGCCATCGAAGCCGCCGAGGTTTTTCATCACGCGGGCGGCCAGAACTTCACCCACATCCCCTGCCTGAACGACAGCGACGAGGGCATGTCGGTGATCGAAGCCGTCGTCCGCCGCGAAATCTCCGGCTGGATCTGACGCACCCTGTCTCTTTCGCTCCGGATTGTTCGCTCCCTGTTGGAACGATCGCCCACACGGCACGTTGCAGAGCGCCGAAGGGAACGATCATGAAAAGAGAACTGGACCTGCGGACAGGCCGCCCTGTCTGGTCCGCCTACCGTGCGCCGCGCGTGCCGACCAAGCGATTGGCGCGCGACGTGAAGACGGATGTTCTGGTTGTCGGCATGGGCATCAGTGGCGCGATGATTGCCGAGGCGTTGGCGTCCGCCGGACACTCCGTCATCCTGATCGACCGTCGCGGCCCGATCCGGGGCTCGACCGCCGCGACGACAGCGCTTGTGCAATTCGAGATCGACGTGCCGCTTTCGGTCCTGTCGAGGAAGATCGGCAGGGAAAAGGCCGAACAGGCCTGGCGCCGCTCGCGGCTGGCCGTTTCCAATCTGCATCATCACATCGAAGAACTGGGGATCGCCTGTTCCCTCCACGAGCGAAGCTCGCTTTACCTGGCCGGCAACGAACTCGGGCCGGGGGAACTCCGTGCAGAAGCCGAAGCGCGGCGTGCGGCCGGCATCGACGCTGCCTATCTGACGCCGGGCGAACTCTCCAGCCGCTTCGGCATCGAGCGCGAAGGCGCCATCATCAGCCACGCCAACCTCGCGCTCGATCCGCGCAAGCTCACGGCGGGCCTGCTGTTGCAGGCGATCAGTCGCGGCGCCCGCTGCTACGCGCCGGTGGAAGCGACGGGATTCGAGAGCGGAAAGGACGAGGTCGTGGTGGCCACGGATGCGGGACCGACGATCACCGCGGGCGCCGTGGTGCTGGCCACCGGATACGAACTGGCGACGATCGCTCCGCCTGCCTCGCATCGGGTCATCTCGACCTGGGCGATCGCCACCAAGCCGCAGAAAAGCGCCTTATGGCCGGGCGAGCCGTTCATCTGGGAGGCTTCCGACCCCTATCTCTACATGCGCGCCACATCCGATGGCCGGGTCATTTGCGGCGGCGAGGACGAGGACTTCGCCGACGAGGATACGCGGGATGCGCTGATCGCCGAGAAGACGGATCGCATTTCTGCCAAGCTCAAGAAATTGCTCCCGCAGATCGATCCCACCCCCGAATTCCGCTGGACCGGTTCTTTCGGAACGACCGAGACGGGCCTTCCCGTCATCGGCCAGGCGCCACGCCGACCCCATATTTACGCTGTCATGGGATATGGCGGAAACGGCATTACCTTTTCGCGGATCGCGGCCGAGATCATGCGAACCACGCTGGCGGGCGGCAAGGACAGCGACGCCGGCCTGTTCGCGTTCAAGTGAATAAGCCCGGGCCCGCGATTGTAAGAGCGGCAATAAGCACTTAAATCTCATGGTGAATTGACGCCTTGGCGGCGACGCGCAGGGCTTCACCTTGGGGGAGTGCCATGCCTTTTACCGGTTTCGACATCGTCATTCCCGTTCTTGTCGTTCTCGTCATCCTGTTTCTGTTCGCCGGCATCAAGACCGTGCCGCAGGGCTTCAGCTACACCGTCGAACGTTTCGGCCGCTACACCAAGACGTTGTCTCCGGGCCTGAACCTCATCATGCCGTTCATCGATCGCATCGGCGCGCGCATGAACATGATGGAGCAGGTGCTCGACGTTCCCAACCAGGAGGTCATCACGCGCGATAACGCCACGGTCGGGGTCGACGGCGTGGCCTTCTATCAGATCCTCGACGCCCCACAGGCCGCCTATCAGGTTTCCGGCCTGCAGAACGCCATTCTCAACCTGACCATGACCAACATCCGCACCGTCATGGGCTCCATGGATCTGGACGAATTGCTTTCCAACCGCGACGCCATCAACGAGCGGCTGCTGCGCGTCGTCGATCAGGCCGTGCATCCCTGGGGCATCAAGGTGACCCGCGTCGAGATCAAGGACATCAACCCGCCGCGCGACCTCGTCGAGTTGATGGGCCGGCAGATGAAGGCCGAGCGCGAGAAGCGCGCGCAAATCCTCGAGGCGGAAGGACGCAAGCAGGCCCAGGTGCTGGAAGCCGAGGGCCGCAAGGAAGCCGCGTTCCGCGATGCCGAGGCACGCGAACGTTCCGCCGAAGCCGAAGCGCGCGCAACGCAGGTGGTTTCGGAAGCCATCTCCAAGGGCGACGTCCAGGCGATCAACTACTTCGTCGCGCAGAAATACACCGAGGCGCTCGGCAAGATCGGCACGTCCAGCAACAACAAGGTGGTGCTCTTCCCGATGGAGGCGTCGGCGCTGATCGGATCGCTCGGCGGTATCGGCGCCATCGCCCGCGAGGTATTCGGCAACGAGGTGCCCACGACCACGCCGCGCGTTCCGGGCCGTCCGCCGCGCACCACCCCTGGTTCGAGCTCTACCTGACCGGCGCGGCATAGGAACACCACCATGCTCGAACAGATTTTTGGCCAACTCGGTCCCTGGAACTGGATGGTGCTGGGATTCGTGCTTCTGGTGCTGGAAATTCTGCTGCCCGGCGTCTTCCTGTTGTGGATCGGCATTGCCGCGATCCTCGTCGGGGCATTGTCCTTGCAGCTTTGGGGGATGGCGGCGTGGAGTTGGGAAGCCCAGGTCCTTGTCTTCCTCGCTTTGTCGCTGATCTCCGCCTATATCGGAAAGCAGATCATGGCGCGAACGGCGGGCGACACCGACAGGCCCTTCCTCAACCGCCGTCGCGAACAACTTGTCGGGCAGACCGCTATCCTCATCGAGCCTATTTCCGAAGGCCAGGGCCGCATTCGTCTCGGCGACACATCCTGGCGCGTCTCCGGCCCTGACATGCCCGCCGGCTCGCGGGTCCGCATAACCGCTGTCGTCAACGCCGAACTGGTCGTCGAAGCGATATAAGCAAGGCCAGGATCAGGCGGTGCCAATGCGCAGGAGATCGTGCAGATGCACGATGCCGACCGGTTTGCCCTCTTCCGCGATCATCAATGCGGTAATGGCCGAGGCGTTGATGATCTGTAGCGCGGTCGCGGCTAATGTTTCGGGAACGATCGTCTTGGGATCGCGCGTCATGACCTGATCGACCGTCATGGAAAGCAGGTCGGCGTCGACATGGCGCCTGAGATCGCCATCCGTGATGATCCCATCGAGCTTTCCGTCCGCGCCGACGATACCGACGCAGCCGAAACCTTTTTGTGACATTTCAAGAATGGCTTGGCGCATTCCCGTGCCCGCATTGACGAGCGGCAGCCGATCGCCGGAATGCATGATGGCGCTGATCTTGAGCAGGCTGGCGCCGAGACGACCGCCGGGATGGAAGGTGTGGAAGTGGTCGGCGGTGAAACCCCGCGCTTCCAGAAGCGCGATCGCCAGAGCATCGCCGACGACAAGCTGCATGAGGGTCGAGGTGGTCGGCGCCAACCCATGCGGGCAGGCTTCCGGCGCGCGCGGCAGGAGCAGGACCACGTCGGACTCCCGGGCAAGCGCGGATTTAGCGCCCGAGGTTATGCCGATGAGAGGGATAGAAAAGCGGCGCGAATAGGCGACGATGCCGTTGAGTTCCACGCTCTCGCCCGACCAGGACATCGCGATGATCGCGTCGTCGCGCGCGATCATGCCCAGATCGCCATGATTGGCTTCGGCTGGGTGGACGAAGAACGCCGGCGTGCCGGTCGAGGCGAGCGTCGCAGCGAGCTTGGACCCGATATGGCCACTCTTGCCGACGCCCGTGACGATCACCCGGCCCGTGATGCCCGAAACCCGCTCCACCGCTTCGGCGAAGGGTTCGGCAAGTCCGTTATCCAGCGCGGCCGCAAGCGCCGCGATACCGGCCTGCTCGGTGCTGACCGTTCTCATCGCGGACAGAATGGCGGCGCGCTTGTCACCCATCTTTTGCATGGCTTTTCCGTGCATGGCTTGATCTACCCGCTTCGATCCCGGCTGTCCAACATCGATTGAGGCGTTACAGCGCTTTGTACCCGGCTCCCTCAACGCTCCATTAACCATCCGCATTTACGGTTCGGTAAAGTTTTGTGCGCCCCCGGAAACAGTCTGCCAGGAACGATGCCGCGTACCAGAGGGACCAATCGAACGAACGCGCGCGGCGCGCGCCTGTCGGCGCTGCTTGGTGTCGCGTGCGCCGGTTTGCTGGCAGGGTCGGCGTTGGCGACGGCGCAGCAGACATTAGCCCTGCGCGGCGATATCGCCCAGGACACGCCCGAAAAGCCTCTTATCGGCGGCGCCGTTGCGGGAACCGATGCCGGGATCGGTTCGGCCGGCGATCCGTCGAAACCCGGCACGGCAAACAGCGATACGACGGGTACTTACCAGCCGGATGCCATCGGGCTGACCCTGCGAACGACAACCAATAACGACGCATCAAACCAGCCTTCCTCCGATCAGGACGCGTCCGATGTCGACGACGCGGGACAAGATCCCTTCGCCGCCGCGAATGTTTCCGGGGCAGCCAAGGCGAATGGGACAGGCAGCACGGGCGCCGCGGACCAATCTGGCGATACCGGGACCGATCCGGACGCAAATGCGGGTACAGCCAAACGGTCCGCGAGCGCGAAACGGACCACTGCGGCGGGACAGGATATTGGCGATGCGGCGGACGCCGACATCACCGGCACGGTTCCAGCAAAGCCGATCGACGCGGAAGACGAGGAGAGCAACAAGAGCTCGGAGCGCACAAATCAGCGCGCCAAGCCGATCGAAGGCCTGAAGCGCGCGTCCGATGACGATCCCTACGCGGCCTTGGGCTTCCGGGCCGGCGGCTTCATCCTTCGCCCGTCTCTGGAAAGCGGCATCACGGCTACGTCGAACGCCAATTCCAGCCCGGGCGGCAAAGGCGCTATTCTCTCCGAAAGCACACTGCGGCTGAACGCGGTCTCCGACTGGTCGGAAAACACGGCGAGCATCGATGCCTTCGGAACGTTTCGCAAATCGATTTCAGGGGCCAAACTCTCGGAACCGTCGGCCGGCATCGACGCGAAAATCGACATCAATCTTGGAAGCGATTTCGTCGCACGGGGCAGGTTCGGCTACAGTCTGGTTCCCGAGACGGCGTCTTCGCCGGTCTTCCTTACCGGCACGGTCGGCGAGCCGCTTACCAAATCGATCACTGGCAGCCTTGGCCTGGACAAGGAAGTCGGCAAGCTGCGGCTGGGGTTGACCGGCAATGTCGAGCGCCTGACCTACGGAGATGCCCAATTTGTCGGCGGCGGCACCGCCTCGCAGCATGACCGCGACTCGACGCTGGTATCGGCAATCTTGCGCGCCGGTTACGAGATTTCTCCGGCGATTACCCCCTTTGTCGAAGGCGAGATCGGCCGGCGCTATTACGACCTCTCGGTCGATTCCAGCGGCTACCGCCGTTCGGCGGACCGTGTTGGCGCGCGCGCCGGCGTGGCGCTCGATTTCGGCGACAAGCTTCGCGGGGAAGTCTCGGCGGGATTCATCCAGGAATCCCCTGACGATTCACGGCTGGCCGCGATATCGGGGCCCTCGCTCGCCGCCAGTCTGAGCTGGTCGCCGCTGCGCGGCACTACCGTTTCCTTGGAATCGTCAACCACGGTGGAAGGCACGACAACGGTCGGCGAAAGCGGTTCGCTGCTTCATCTCGCCAGTCTTTCGGTCGAGCGGCAGATGCGGGCCAATCTGACAGGTACGGCGTCGGTCGGCGCTTTCTATCGAGACTATACCGGCAGCAACGGCCATGATTTCGACTGGGATGCCGAATTGAGCATGACCTATTGGTTCAATCGGTATTTTGGCCTGGTAGGGCGTCTTCGCCATGAACAGCTTGCCAGCAATTTGCCCGGCCGCGATTACAAGACGGAAAGTGTCTTCCTGGGGGTCAAGCTCCAGCGTTAGACGGCGCTTCTTTCCGTCAGGCAGCGCCGAAGATTCAACTGACGAGCGTGCGGCGCCCATCCGGATGCATCTCGCTGAAAAGCGAGTCAATGTGGCTGGCGATGCGCCCACGCATCTCCGGATTCCATAGAGCGAAGGCGATATTGGCCTCCACGAAGCCTTCCGGCGAACCCGTGTCATAGGTGCGGCCCATATATTGCAAACCGTAAAAGCCTCCGCGCCCCGCGAGCTTCAGCATTCCGTCCGTGAGCTGAATTTCATTGCCAGCGCCTTTCTCCTGATTCTCGAGAATCGAGAAGATTTCCGGTTGCAGGATATAGCGGCCGTTTAAAAACAGGTTTGAAGGAGCATCGGCAGGTTTCGGCTTTTCCACCATGCCGGTGATCTCGAATCCTCCATGCGCCGCCTTCCCCTTCTTAACGACCCCGTATTTTTGCGTCTCGTCGGGATCGCATTCCTCGACGGCCACCACGCTGCCGCCAGTCTTTTCGTACAATTCGACCATTTGCTTGAGACACCCTTGCCCCGGCAACGTGATCATGTCGGGAAGAAGCAGCGCGAACGGCTCGTCGCCGACGATATCGCGCGCGCACCACACAGCGTGACCAAGGCCCAGGGGAACTTGCTGGCGTGTATAGCTCGTCTGGCCGGGTCCCGGCTGTATCGCCTTGAGCCGCTCCAGGACGTCCGTCTTTCCACGCTGGGACAGCGTGTCGTAGAGCTCGAACTGAATGTCGAAATGGTCCTCTATGGCGGATTTGGAGCGCCCGGTCACGAAGATGAAATGCTCAATCCCCGCCTCGCGCGCCTCGTCCACCACGTATTGAATCACCGGCCTGTCGACGACGGTCAGCATCTCCTTCGGGATTGCCTTGGTCGCGGGAAGAAACCGCGTGCCGAGACCTGCTACCGGGAAAACTGCCTTGCGGATTTTTTTCATGCTGCAACAATTCCATTTTGGGAAAGCAACCAAGCATCCAATAGCATGGACGCATCTAATTACCCGGGGATTGACGAATGCTCAACGCTGCCACCCCGATGAACGTTCCGCCGGTCCTCGTTGCCAACATTACCCGAGCCCCGTATCCCATGGTAAACTAAATCCTAACCGGCATGGGCGAATAATTGGAGTTCGGACGCGCGACCGGCGACGCCGACATTCAGGTGTTTTCCGGACCGCGCTTCAATCTGAAACCCGAATCTATCCTGAAAGGAGGAAGCAATGTCCGTCCGTCAGATCGCAAGACGCCTTGGTTCCACCCTCGCCGTCGCGGCCATGCTGGTCACCCTCTTCGCCGCGACGCCCGCTTTAGCCGACGCCGGTTTCAACCGGTGGGTCGCGGCCTTCCGCACGACGGCGCTGAAAAGCGGCATCTCGGCCAATACCTATGACCGCGCCTTCCGTCATGTCGACGAGCCCGACCCCGAAGTGATCGAAAAGGCGCATGCCCAGCCGGAATTCACCGATCCGATGTGGGATTATTTCGACAACCGTGTGCACGACGAATCGATCGGCAACGGCAAGGCGATGGCGCGCAAGTGGAAGCCCTGGCTCGACCGCATCGAGGCGCGTTTCGGTGTCGACCGCTATATCCTGCTCGCCATCTGGTCGATGGAAACCAATTACGGCGAGACGCTGAAGAACGACAAGGTCATGCGCAACGTTGTGCGTTCGCTGGCGACGCTTGCCTATGCCGACCGTTCCCGCGCCAGATTTGCCCGTACGCAGCTTCTCGCCGCGCTCAAGATCCTGCAACATCACGACATCGATCCGGATCATTTCATGGGATCGTGGGCGGGCGCCATGGGCCATACGCAATTCATTCCCACGAGCTATCAGGCCTATGCGGTGGACATGGATGGCGACGGACGTCGCGACATATGGGACTCCGTGCCCGATGCGCTGGCGACCGCCGCCAATTTGTTGCATCGCAATGGCTGGCAAACGGGAAAGACGTGGGGCTACGAGGTTACCTTGCCCGCCGGCCGCAAATTTCCCACCGGCTCCCTGTCGTTGGACAAATGGGCATCGCTCGGCGTCAGGCGCGCCAATGGCAAGGATTTCCCGCGCGGTTCCGACGCGGCGGTCCTGAAAGCTCTGGACGGGAGAGACGGACCCGTGTTCCTGATGACCAGGAACTTCTACGTCCTGAAGCACTACAACAATGCGGACAAATATGCGCTTGCGGTAGGCCTTCTGGCCGATGATATTGCCGGGTACGGTGGCCTCGTGCGGGACTGGAACCGTCCCTTCACAAAGCTCTCATTCGAGGAACGCCAGGAATTGCAGAAGCGGCTCACCTCCTACGGTTATTACGACGGAAAGATCGATGGCCGCATCGGTTCCGGTTCCCGTGCGGCGATCAAGGCCTACCAGGCACGCGCTGGCCTGACGCAGGATGGCCATCCGAGCAAGGAAGTTCTGACCAGCATGAGGAACCGCTAGCGGCAATGGCGACCACCGACGGACACTTCGCGAAAGCCACCGATTGACCCATGCCGGGACGCTTAACCAGCGCGACTTTCGAGCTCTGCCTGCGCTTGCTGCTGCCGGTGGCGATCGCCCTGATTGCCGGATGGATCGGCGTGGTTGCGTCTGCGAAGGCGCAAGAGGCGCCCCGAAGCCACGCCGACGTGCTGCGAATGTTCGAGCGCGCCCGGCAGAAGCAGCAACAACTCCAAAGGGAAATGCGAGCGCCTGTGGTCCGCCGTAGCCGACGCTCCCCGGCGCCAGACCAAGCCGAGCCGAACCCACCGCAGGCTGAACCGGAGCCGGCGGACAAGCTTGAAAACGCCCGCGTCGTCATGGTGATCGGCGATTTCATGGCGGACGGCCTGGCGCAGGCGCTGGCCGACGACTATGCGCAGGCCCCCGGCGTCAAGATCGTCGACGACGCCAAGGGGTCATCGGGGCTCGTCCGCAACGATTTTTACGATTGGCCGAAGGAAATTGGCCCGTTGATGGATGACGCCCATCCCGCGGTTGTGGTGGTGATGCTCGGCTCCAACGACCGCCAGCCGATGAGCCTGGCCGGCAATCGCGAACCACCGAGATCGGACGCCTGGACGAGCGAGTATGTGAAACGCGTCGAAGCCCTGACCAAGGCGGTCACGGAGCGCAGGATCCCTATGATCTGGGTGGGCCAGCCCGCATTCAAATATTCATCCATGTCTTCGGACATGCTGGCGTTCAACGACATTTACCAGCGCGTGGTCGAAAGCGCCCATGGCGATTTCGTCGATATATGGGACGGCTTCGTCGATGAAAACGGCGCTTTCACCATGACCGGTCCGGATATCAGCGGCCAGCCGGTGCGATTGCGGTCCGACGACGGGATAAGCCTCTCGAACGCCGGCAAGAGCAAGGTAGCGTTCTATGTCGAAAAGCCATTGAACAAAATCCTGGGCAACGCGGTATCGCCGGATATCGGCGCATCGGGAGTGGAAAGCGCGCCGGGCGGCGCCCCGGATTTCATGTTGAAACCGTCGATCGACCGCACTTCACCGATTTCTCTTGCCGATCCATCGATCGACGGCGCCTCCGAATTGCTCGGATCGAAGATCGTCGGCAAGCCCAATGCCGGCCGCACGCCGGGGGAACGATTGACCATCGAAGGCATCGCGCCCGCCTCAAGGCCGGGACGGGCCGATGATTTTGGCGGGCCCGAGATATCCCGTTCAGCTTTGGTCGAAAAGGCCCCGTTCAACGGCGTAGCCCCGAAAGCAGGCACGCAGGGAGCGGCAGGAACAGCCCCGCCCCAAACCACGACAGGCGCCACACTCCCCTGAACCGCCTCAGTCAAATCTCCTATTGGGTGGCGCCATCGCGGTCGTCGACACCATTGGGGACTGACGCCTGGCTGGGACATTCGATCAATCCCGGCGCTCGCTGCTTACATCGCAACGCCATTCTTGCCCCCGACACCAACGCTCGTTATGGCTCTGAAATGCGATCGATGGAGGGTATCATGAAGAACAGGCCGCAGCCCGGACGGGCCCTGCCGAATATCCGCCTGCCGCTAGCCAGCGGCGGCGAATTCGTCCTTGGCGAGAAACGTGCAGGCTGGCTCCTGGCCATCGTCTATCGTGGCCGGCATTGTCCGCGCTGCAAGCCCTATCTGAGCAAATTGCAGAAATTGTTGCCCGATCTTGCCGCTCTCGGGGTAGAGGTTTTGGCCGTCTCGGCCGATCCCCTTGAGCGGGCGTCCGCCGACGTCGAGGAATTCGGATGGACCTTTCCGGTCGGATACGATCTCTCGCTCGATGGGATGCGGGCGCTCGGCGTTTATATCTCAAATCCGAACGGACCACAGGAGACCGATCGCCCGTTTGCCGAGCCGGCGGTGTTCGTGGTCAGACCCGATGGCCTGTTGCAAATTGTCGGCCTCTCGAACGCCGCATCCTGTCGGCCCGACCTCGAGCTTCTGATCGACGGCATCAAAGGCATCCAGTCGCGCGGCCTGCCGATCCGCGGCCTTGCGGACTGACGGACAAGCTTCCATCGCCTTATACGGCGGCGCGAACTTTCAATGGCTTCAGGATGGTGGTGGTGGCAGTCCAAGGCGAACCCGTCTCTCATCGGAAATTCCCTGTTTTGGAGCAAATACAGGGAGTTTCGGACAGATTTCCGGTTATTCCTGCCTCTTGGCTTAGGAAAAGCTTCGCCATTTCAGGTGGTTGGTTACCGAATTCCCTACGTTGCATAACAGGGAAATTGTTTTGGCCAACAGGGAAGTCGCTCTCGCGATCAGCGTCAAATGGACGTTCGTCAACTAGCCAGAAATACCCTTCACCTTTGGCCCTTAGGCGACTATATTGAAACCCTATTGAGGATCATTTCATGAGCTATCAGCTGGGTCAGGTTCAGGGGGCCCTTTACGCTATTTTTTCAGGGCCTCCGCAGACCGCGTTCAAACGTCAGGACACCCCTCCGCCCCAGACCTTTCGCAATCACATCAAGCGACTACTGGATATCGATCGTGCTGCCGCAAAGAACGATGGCGGACCAAATGGGCAAAGAAGCGCCTTTTGCACCACCCTTCCCACTGGAAGCGGCATTGAGGTTCGCTACGAAACCTTCGACGCTTTTTGCCTGGCCATCGGGCTCGAATGCAGCAGGTTCGGATTCAAGCAAGCTGAGGTGGTAAACAAGGTGCGGCATATACGGCCCGAGCTGGCTAAAATTTACGCCAGGCTCGAACAAACAATCGAAAAGATGGGCTCCACAACGCATGTAACAGATATGGACGGCGCTTTGCGCCCGCGCATGACAGGAAGGAACAAGGATAAAAAGGCATTGGATGCCCGCATCTTTCTGGCGCTCGACAATTTGGAGCGTCCGCGCGACGTCGCTATTACAGCCGGCCTCTACACCGAGGCGGAGCAGGATCCTCAGATTCTCTTCGGCTGGGAAGCCTTGCAGAAACATCTCGACGATGAATTCTCGGGCTCGACCCGCAGCCTCTTTATAATCGAACTCAGCGAATTCTCTGCTCGCCTGCGTGAGCTTCTGGAGCGGCAGGCGCCGATCCGCCGCGGTCCAAAAACGATTGACACCCATATCTAAAGTCTTTATTAAGACTTCTACAAATGTTGGCGCCCGTGAGGCGCCTTTTCAAAGGCCGAATAAAACCCCAAATGGGGGCAAAAGCGGGAAAGTCCACTGGATGTCAAAGGTGACACATCCTCTATCGATAGAAGTGGTGGCGGTGGACGATTTGCGGCCTTACGCAAATAATCCACGCAAGCCGTCCCGCCGGCGCGACCGACATCTTCTTGCAAGCGTGGAGACCTTCGGCATGGTCAGCCCGATCCTGGCTGACGAAGACCTCAATATAGTTGCCGGTCATGGTCGGCTGGAGGCGGTAAAGAAGCTCGGCCACAAGGATGTTCCCGTCATCCGGCTGAACGGCCTGACCGACGCCGAAAAGAAGGGACTTCGGATCGCCGACAACCGCATCTCCGAGCACGGCGGCTGGAATGTCGAGCTGTTGCAAACGGAATTGCAGGAACTTGTAGACGCCCAGTTCGAGATCGAGGCGATCGGTTACGAAAGCATCGATCTGGATAAGGTTCTCACACCGGTGAGAGATTTTGGGCTGGAGGATGAAGCTTCTGTTCCCCCGGTCCCTTTGCGGCCCCTGTCGCGGTTAGGAGACCTCTGGGGGTTGGGCTCATCCCGGGTCTATTGCGGCGACAGCCGCGACGCGGCGTCCTTCGATCAAGTGCTGGGCGGTGAACTCGCCGAGTTGGTGGCAACGGACCCGCCCTACAATCGGCCAATGCGCGCCATCTCGGGGAACGGGAAAGCCAAGCATAAAGAATTCCAGGCTGCCAGCGGCGAGATGTCCGACGCCGAATTTATCGACTTCCAGAGATCGGTATTCACGCTCGTACGCTCCCACATGAGCGAGGGAGCCCTTGTATACTCCTTCGCCGATTGGCGAATGATCGCCGACCTTGTCCATGTCGGCCGCGAGCTCTTCGACCAGCATCTCAACGTCTGCATTTGGGTAAAGAGCAATGGCGGGATGGGGTCCTTTTATAGAAGTGGCCACGAGATGTGCGCCATCTTCAAGAAGGGCAAGAAGCGTCACGTCAACAATATCCAGTTTGGTCGCCTGGGACGCAGCCGCACCAACGTCTGGCACTATGATGGCGCGTCTTCCTTTTCCGCAACCCGCAATCAGGATCTTGCCGATCATCCAACCGTCAAGCCGATTGCGATGCTGGCTGACATCATTCGCGATGCCTCGACGCCCGGCGGATTGATCCTTGATCCATTCGGCGGCGCCGGCAGCACGCTATTGGCGGCGCATCTCACCGAGCGCCGCGCCGCGCTGATCGAGATCGAGCCTAAATTCGTCGACGTAACGTTGCGTCGATTTCAGGAGCGCACGGGTATTGAGCCGAACCTTCTGCCGGAAGGCAAACCTCTTTCCGCCGTACGGGAAGAGCGTCTCGGAACAGGAGATAGCGTTTAAATGGATGACGAAAACGAGGACGAAAAGGTCGGCTACGGCCATCCGCCAAAAGCGCATCAGTTCAAAAAGGGGCATAGCCCGAACCCAAAAGGGCGGCCACGAAAAGACCAATCGATCCGCCGGATCATCCGATCCATTGCGCGCGAAACCGCAACAGTCAGCACCAAGGATGGCGAGCGCAAAATCACCGGTCTAGAATGGATGTTACGCGCCCTTCTGCAGCGCGCCATGAAAGGCGACAATCGCGCCACCGCACAGTTCCTAGACCTCTATCTTCAGTGCTTTGGTCCGGGCGAAAACGACAACAACCAAAAGCGCAATCTCGCTGAGGAAGACCGCGAGATCCTTACCAAGTTCCTTCGCAAGATGGCCGTTCAAAATGAATGAAGCCCGCCTGTTTCAGATCGCACTTCGAAACGACATGGCCAGCTTTGCCGAAAGGGCGTTTCGCGATCTCAATCCGGCGCGCGAATTGGTCTGGGGGTGGCATTTGGACGCGATCAGCCATGCCTTGGAAAAGGTCCGAACCGGTAAGACAAGACGCCTCATCATCAACGTGCCGCCGCGTAGCCTGAAATCGACGCTCGGATCCGTCATCTTCCCCGCCTTTATCCTCGGCCAAGATCCGACGGCAAGGATCGTATGCGTTTCCTATTCGGCCGATCTTGCCAAGGATTTTGCACGCAGCTGCAGGACCCTCATGCGCTTTCAATGGTATCGGGACCTGTTCCCCGACACCGAGATCAGCAAGGAACAAGAGGCGGCGCTCGATTTCAAAACAACCCGGCGTGGACATCGCATTGCAACCTCCGTCCATGGCACCCTCACCGGGCGCGGAGGCGACATCGTCATCGTCGATGATCTCATGAAGCCTGATGACGCCCATTCCGCAGCCCGACGAACGTCCACGCTCCAGTGGTTCGACAATACCATCTACACGAGGCTCGACGACCAGCGCACCGGCGCAATCGTCATCATCATGCAACGTCTCCATGTCGATGATCTAACCGCCCATGTTCTCAAGAACGACGGTTGGGAACTCCTGAAGCTTCCGGCGATCGCCGACAGCACCGAGGAAATCGCTCTTGGCGGCGGAAAGGTGCACAAACGCCTTCCAGGCGAGGTGCTCGATCCCATACTTGCGCCATTGGATGTCCTTGAGCGAACCAAAGCCGAAATCTCGTCAGGGGCTTTCGCGGCGCAATACTTGCAAGACCCGGTTCCGCAGGATGGCGCGGTGTTTCGAGCATCGTGGTTCAAATATTACGAAGATCATGAACTGCCATTTGATGACGACGAGTTCGAGAGCTGGGATATCGGCATGACAGCCAACAGCACCTCCGATTTTTCCGTCGGCACGTCCTGGATGTTCCACGACAATAAGTACTATCTGACCGGCGTCGTGCGTCAAAGAATGCTCTATCCAGAACTCAAGCGCTTCATTGTCGAGCGCCAGCGTCGAGTCCCGATGCCGCTTCTCATCGAATATGCCGGCGGCGGCATATCGCTCATTCAGGATCTCAAAGAAGAAAACGTTGATGCCATCCCTATCCACCCCAAAAAGGACAAGGTGGTGCGCGCCTTGCAGGCCACGACCGTTTTCGAGGCCGGCCGTGTTCTTCTTCCCAAGTCCGAGCCCTGGACGGCGGATTTCCGCGATGAACTCCTCGCCTTTCCCAATGCCTCACATGATGATCAAGTGGACTCGGCAATACAGGCCATCAACTGGCGCGAAGAAAAAAATCGCTCGCCGATGATCCTAACGGGACGATATAGCTGAGCAAGCAGACGATGTTGTCAGTGGATCACCTTCAACATAACGTCGCCACAGGTACAAATGCGTCGGGATGTAAGAGGCTCTTGGCATTCAGTTCGCTCTAGAAGTCCGCCGGGATGGGCGCTGCCAATTGATTAAGATTTTGTCGCGCCTGCTCCATTTGGGCTTTCCGACCCCATTTAGACGTCCGCAGCCCGCGATACAGCTCTCCTCGACAGAATGGTATCGCCGTTCGACCAGAATGGCGATTCTTGCAGTTGGTTAAATCTGCTTCCTTCGCAGTTTCCAAACAAGGACGCACTGGCGCGATGGAAGAAGCCGACTACGTGATCATAGGCGCCGGATCAGCCGGGTGCGTGGTTGCCAATCGGCTGAGCGTCGATCCGGCCAGGCGCGTGCTCGTACTGGAGGCGGGCGGCGCCGATCTCAGCCCTTGGGTGCGCATGCCCATCGGCTACGGCAAGGCCTTCCATCACCCGAAATTGAACTGGCGCTATCTCAGCGAGCCGGTTCCCGGCCTCGGCGAACGCAGCGTCTATTGCCCTCGCGGCAAGGTGCTCGGCGGATCGAGCTCCATTAATGCGATGGTTTTTATTCGCGGGCAACGCCAGGATTTCGACCAGTGGGAAGCGCTCGGCAATCCCGGATGGGGTTACCGGGACGTGCTGCCATTCTTCAGGCGGATGGAAGACAATATATCCGGTGAAAACGAGTGGCGCGCAACCGGAGGGCCTCTTGCCGTCAGCGACGTTTCGGCCAGCGTGCACCCGCTCTGCGCCAATTTCCTTGCCGCCGGCGTCGCTGCCGGTTTGCCCCTGAACCCCGACTTCAATGGCGCCAGCCAGGAAGGAGTGGGCGCGTACCAGATCACGACCCGGAAAGGATGGCGCGCTTCAACAGCATCAGCCTATCTGGGCCCGGCCAAGCGGCGCGGCAACCTGCACATTGCGACCGGCGCGCAGGCGACGCGCATAATATTCGACGGAAAGCGCGCGGTCGCGGTGGAATACCGCAGCAAAGGATTTTCCTCCATTGTCCGTATCCGCAAGGAGCTCATCCTGGCGGCGGGCGCGGTCAACTCGCCGCAGCTCCTTCAGCTCTCGGGCATCGGTGATCCGGATTTCCTGAAGAAACATGGAATCGAGGTGGTCCACGCCCTGCCCAAGGTGGGCGAGAACCTTCAGGATCATCTCGGTTTTGACTATCTCTATCGCGCAAGCCGGCCCACCCTCAACAACCAACTCGGACCATGGTGGGGCAAGGCTCTCGTCGGTGCGACCTATCTGTTGACGCGTGGCGGCCCGCTGGCGCTCAGCGTCAATCAGGCAGGCGGCTTCTTCCGAACGGATCCAACGATGGATCGGCCCAACATGCAGCTTTATTTCTCGCCCCTCAGCTATACCAAGGCGCTTCCCGGCAAGCGGCGATTGATGCGCCCGGACCCTTATCCCGGATTCCTCCTCGGCGTCTCCAACTGCCATCCGAAGAGCCGCGGCCATGTACGCATTCGATCAGCCAATCCCTTCGACGCGCCCGCGATCCAACCCAACTATCTCGACGAAGACAAGGATCTCGACGAACTCGTCGATGCCGCCATCTTCTTGCGCCGCCTTGCCTCGCAGGCGTCGATGGCCGAGATTATCGAGCGGGAATTGCAACCCGGGCAGAGGGTGCGAACAAGGAGCGAAATGGCGCAAGACATCCGCCTGCGCTCCGGTTCGGTATTCCACCTTTCCGGAACATGTGCCATGGGTCCGAACGAGCGGGAATCGGTGGTCAGCCCCAGATTGAAGGTCCATGGGGTCCAGAACGTCCGCGTCATCGACGCCTCGATCTTTCCGCGCGTGGTTTCGGGCAATACCAACGCCGCTTCGATCATGGTCGGCGAGAGGGGCGCGGACTTCGTTACCGAGGACGCGTGTTAGACCCGGGGGCTTCGTTCCGGGCCAGGTTGCCTGTCGAAGATCCCTGCGAGGATTTCGATGCCTGACCGTATCTCGCGCGGCTGACAGGCGCTGAACCCGAGTACCAGCCCCTTCATGGCGATCGGCGCGAGACAGAACCGGCCAATCGGAGCGACGACGATCCCTTCCTCGAGGGCCTCGCGCGCGATCTCGTCTTCGCTCAGGCCTTCGGCGAGACGGCCTATCGTCTGGAAGCCGCTTTCCGCGCGCTCGACGTCCAGTGCCCCCGCCAGTGTGGATCCGGCCGATTCGAGAAGCACTTCCTGGCGTTCGGCGTAGAGACGGCGCATTCGCCGGATATGGGACGCGAAATGGCCTTCCTCGATGAAGCTGGCGAGCACGCTTTGCTGGTTGGTCGCCACACCCTGAACCGTCGCTCCCGCAATGCGGTCGAACACTCCGGCGAGGGCGGGAGGCGCAACGATGAAGCCGATGCGCAATGCCGGAAACAACGATTTGCTGAACGTACCGACATAGATCACGCGCCCGGTCGTATCGACGCTCTTCAGCGTCGGCAGAGGGCGGCCCGAATAGAAGAACTCGCCATCGTAATCGTCCTCCACGATCCAGGCACCGGCATGCTCGGCGGCCCGCAACAGCTCGAATCGCCTCGCCAGGCTCATGGTCACGCCGGTGGGGTGCTGATGCGAGGGCGTGACGAAGGCGAGGCGGAACCCGGCAGCCTTTTCCAGGCCGGCCACGACGTCGATGCCCTCGCCGTCGATGGGTACGGGAACGAGTTCGGCGCCGCAGGAGAGAAGTCCGTTGCGCGCGCCGATGGCTCCCGGATTCTCGAACCATACGCGGTCACCCGGGTCGAGAAGGATGTTGCCGATGCGGTTGAATGCTTCCTGGGCGCCATTGACAATGAATATTTCTTCCGGCTCGCAGATGACGCCACGGTTGGCGCGAAGATGACTCGATATCGCCCGCCTCAGCGCCATCAGGCCGCCGGGTTCGGGATAGCCCAGCATGAGGCCTCGCGACTCGCGCCAGCAACGCGCCGTCAGCCGCGCCCAAAGCGCCACCGGAAACGCCTCGTAGGCCGGCGTGCCGGTGACGAAGGCACGGGATTTAGTGGGATGCACCAGGCGCGTGAAATATTGTCCAGAGGCTTCCTGCGCCAGCCTTGCGAGCCGCGCCGGCTGACGAGCGGCTTCCGGCGGTGCGGAATGCCTGTCTGGGCGAGCGGGACGGCTGCCCTCGAGGGCATCGTTTACGAAGCTGCCCGCGCCGACGTGCGAGACGATCAGATCTTCCGCAGTGAGTTGCTCGAACACGGCCACCGCTGTCGTGCGTGATACGTTCTGATCACGCGCCAGCGTGCGGCTGGACGGCAGGCGCTGGCCGGGCGCGAGCGCACCGGTAAAAATCGCCTCGCGCAGGGCGCTCGTAAGCTGGACAGCGATCGGCGTGGCGGCGTCGCGGTCGATTTCCAGCGTCGGCAGGAGCACGCCACCCGAATATTTCACCATTTTCTATCTCGTCGAGGGTCTGACGCCATACCGATGTGATCCATAATGGTATCTCGATTTAGACAAAGTGGCACTTAACCGCCAGCCAATTCTCATCGAAGAAGGGGCACAGAGTGGAGGCGTATTGACGATCCCCGCGAAAGACCGCTGCCATTCAGGGATGGAAACACTATGAAAATCCGGCGGATTAAATCTTTTTGCGACCACCATGTCGGGTTCGTGCGCATCACCGACGAGACGGGCGCGCAAGGATGGGGTCAGGTCTCCAACTACAATTCCGACATCACATGCCAAATCCTGCACAGGCAGGTCGCGCCATGGACCTTGGGTTGCGAGATCGGCGATCTCGATGACCATCTCGATCTCATCGAGGAGCGTGAGCACAAATTCCCCGGATCCTATCTCCGCCGGGCGATGGCGGGCCTCGACACGGCCGTGTGGGATTTGCGGGGCAAAGCCGCCGGCGTGCCGGTCGTCACGTTGCTCGGCGGCAAGCCGGGTCCCGTCCGCGCCTATGCCTCGTCGATGAAGCGGGGCATCACGCCCGAGGACGAAGCCGAACGGCTGAAACGTCTCCGCGACGAATATGGCTTCGACGCCTTCAAGTTCCGGGTCGGCGCGGAAGTCGGGCGCGACAAGGACGAATGGCCGGGACGAACGGAGGCCATCATTCCGGCCCTGCGCAGGGCACTTGGCGATGATGTCACGCTACTGGCGGACGCCAACAGTTGCTATTCGCCGCCGCGCGCCATCGAGGTCGGGCGCATTCTGGAGGATAATGGCGTCGTCCACTATGAAGAGCCGTGCCCGTATTGGGAACTCGAGCAAACCAGGGAAGTAGCGGAGACCCTCGATATCGCGGTCGCCGGCGGCGAGCAGGATTCCGACCTGCGTATCTGGCGGCGGATGATCGACATGCGCGCCGTCGACATCGTCCAGCCGGACGTTTGCTATATTGGCGGCATCGCGCGGACCCTGAAAGTGGCGCGAATGGCGCAAGCCGCCGGGTTGCCGACGACGCCGCACAGCGCCAACCTGTCGCTGGTGACGGCTTTCACGATGCACGTATTGGCGGCAATTCCCAATGCCGGCGACTATCTCGAATTCTCGATCGAAGGCCCGGACTATTATCCCTGGCAGGAGGGGCTGTTTCGCAACTCGCCCTACGCCGTCCTTGACGGTAAGGTGACCATCGGCGCCGAGCCCGGCTGGGGCGTCGAAATATCGAGCGAATGGCTCGCCCGTTCACGCTACCAGATGAGTGAGGTCGAGTGATGGGCATGGCGGTCGACAGGCTGGTCGAGGAATATTTCACCAGCGGTACGCTCGCTGGATTGCCCGACCGGCATTTCATCGATGGCGGATGGCACGCTTCGGTATCGGGAGATCGGATGGAATGCATCGATCCCGGGCGAGGGCGCCGCTTTCATCAGGTTGCCGCGGGTGGGGCCGACGATATCGACGTGGCTGTCCATGCCGCCTCGCAATCGATGAAGGGCGAATGGCGCAACATGATACCGGCGGCGCGCGGGGAGATGCTGGCGCGGGTTGCCCAACTGATCCGCAAGAACGCCGCTCGCCTTGCGGTAGCCGAGAGCCTCGACGTCGGCAAGCCGCTGCAGGAAGCCGAGGGCGACGTCGGTGGGGCGGCCCGGTGCTTCGATTATTATGCCGGCGCGGCGGACAAGCTTGAAGGCAGGAGCCTGCCGCTCGGGCGCAACTATGTCGGCTACACCGTCAACGAGCCGGTCGGGGTAACCGCTCATATTGTGCCCTGGAATTATCCTTTTTCGACCCTGGCGCGAAGCCTGGCGCCAGCGCTCGCCGTGGGCTGCTCGGCGGTGGTCAAGCCGGCGGAGCAGACGCCGCTGACGGCGCTGATGCTGGCGGCGCTGCTCCAGGAAGCCGGGCTGCCGGACGGGGTCGTCAATATCGTGACCGGGACCGGCGCGGCCGCCGGTGCGCCTCTGGTCACCCATCCGGAAGTTCGCCACATCACCTTCACCGGATCCGTTGCGACGGGTATCGGGGTCATGCGGGCGGCCGCCGCCAATGTCAGCAGCGTGCTTCTCGAGCTTGGCGGCAAGTCGCCAGCCATCGTGCTCGCCGATGCCGATCTCGACTTTGCCGCAAAGGATGTGATGGGTGCCATTTTCGAGAATGCGGGACAGATCTGCTCGGCAGGCTCCCGGCTTGTCGTGGAACGCGCCGTGCACGACCGAATGGTCGAAAAGCTGGTGGCCGGTGCGGCGGGCCTGTCGATGGGGCATGGGCTGCGGCGGCCGGCGCTCGGACCAGTCAACTCGCCGCAACATCTAGCCAGGATCGGCGCCTATGTCGACGGCGCGAAATCGCGGGGCATAAGGGTTGCGATGGGCGGAAACGCATGTGGCGATCCCGCGGGCGGCGAGGGATGGTTCTTCGAACCGACGATCCTCGACGCTGTCCCGCCAACAGACATTGTCGTGCAGGAGGAAATCTTCGGTCCTGTGCTGTCGGTTCAGATCGCAGACGACAAGGAGCACGCGATGGCGCTCGCCAACGGGACCGAATTCGGCCTGGTGGCGGCCATTTATACGAAGGATATCGACGCGGCGTACAGGCTGGCGCGCGATGTCGATGCGGGACAAGTCTTCATCAACGAATATTTCGCGGGCGGTATCTACGCGCCCTTCGGCGGCAACAAGAAATCCGGCTTCGGCCGTGAGAAGGGGTTTGATGGGATGCGCAACTACTGCAAAACCAAGACCGTCGTAGCGCGCATCGGAGAATGAGGCGGAAATGGCGGGCAACGGCATTTTCGCAGACGACTTCAAGACGACGCCCTATTGGTGGGACAAAAGTCCGAGGCCTCGATTTCCTGTCGGCGATCTGCCCGCCAGCGTCGACGTCGCGGTCATCGGCTCGGGCTACACTGGTCTCCACGCCGCACTGCAGACGGCAAGGGGCGGACGCTCGACGCTTGTCTTCGATGCACAGGATGCCGGCTGGGGATGCAGTACGCGCAATGGCGGCCAGATCAGCACCAGCGTAAAGCCGGGGCTGTCTGAACTCACCAGCCGTCATGGCGAGGCGACAGCCCGTGCGATTCTGGAGGATGGCCGGCGGGCGCTTGCCTGGATCGGCGATTTCATTCGGGACGAGGGCATTGACTGCGATTTCAGCGTGGTAGGACGCTTTCACGCCGCACACAACACGGCCGCCTTTCAGCGCCTCGTCCAAGGCGTCCGCGACGAGCCGGCGGGCCTGGAGACCGGCGTCTACATCGTACCGCGCGATCACCAGCATTCCTTGCTGGGAACGGATGCCTATCATGGCGGCGTCGTCTATCCCCGTCACGCTTCGCTTGATCCCGGCCGCTATCATTCGGGGCTTTTGCAGCGCACGCTCGATGCGGGCGTTGAACTGGCCGCCAATTGCGCCGTTCTCCGGATCGAAGAAACAGCGGGAGGCTTTCGGCTGGTGACGGGGCGCGGCTCCGTCATCGCCCGCGACGTGGTGTTGGCGACGAACGGCTATACCGGCGCTGCCACGCCATGGTTGCGGCGGCGCGTGATACCGATCGGCAGCTATGTCATCGCCACCGAAGAGTTGCCTTCGGATCTCGTGGACCGGCTGTTTCCCACCGACCGGATCGTCTCCGACACGCGTAAGGTGGTCTACTACTATCGCCTTTCACCGGATCGGCGCCGTGTCATCTTCGGCGGCCGGGTCAGCCATGCCGAAACCGACCCGCGCCTAAGCGGCCCGCTCCTCCATGCCGAGCTCGTCCGGCTCTTCCCTGAACTGGCGACGGCGAAGGTGAGCCATTCCTGGATGGGCTTCGTCGGCTACACATTCGATACGCTCGCCCATACCGGACAAGCCGGCCGCATGCACTACGCCATGGGCTATTGCGGCTCGGGCGTTTCCATGGCGAGCTATCTGGGCATGCGAACGGGTCAGAAGGTTCTCGGCGTCGCGGAAGGAGAGACGGGCTTCGACAGCACGCGCTTTCCAACTCGGCCGCTCTACACTGGCCGTCCATGGTTTCTCGCCGCTTCCGTCGCCTATTACCGCTGGCGCGACACGCGCAATGCCTGATCTCGCGGTCAATTCCCTAATGGGGCCAACCGGGTGTGTCGCTGCGTCGCAATGGCATCCCAGACACTGCAAAATGGACCTATCTCGGCAGGCCAATGCATTTTTAGATGAAATGCCCCGACCGGCGCGCCCACAGCAGGCCCGGACCGGATCAGAATCGAGGGCGAGGGTCCAAACAAGCCGGAACGGCGCAGAAGGAGGATGGCAGATGAGACGTTGGCGAATTCGATATCTGGTCACGGGCGCGCTTGCCGCCGCATTGATGGCGGGGCCGGCGCATGCCGAGACGACGCTCCGGCTCCTGACCTGGGGCAATTACGCGCCGCAGAAGGTGATCGATATGTTCGAGGCCAAATACCCCGACATCAAGGTCGCGGTGACATTCTCCAACAATGAGGAGATCATTGCCAAGCTGCGGGCGACCGGAGGGGCGGGTTTCGATCTGGCGCAACCGAGCCACGACCGCATCTTCGCGGCACAGAAGGAATTCAACATCTACAAGCCACTCGATCTGTCGAAGATCGACACCGATGCGATGGATCCGAAGATCCTCGCCGGAGTGAAGGCGAACACGACCATGGATGGCAAAGTCTATGCCGTCCCGATGGATTGGGGCACTTCCGGCCTGATGGTGGACAAGACGAAGGCGCCCGATATCAAGGGCTGGTCCGACCTTTGCAACCCGGCATACAAGGGCCGGACCTCGATGCGGTTGCGCCGCACGATCCTGCTTGGCATGGCTTTCTCGATGGGGCTCGATCCTTTCGCCGCCTATAGCGACCTGGAAAAGTATCAGGGCATCCTCGACAAGGTGACCGACAAGCTGATTGCCTGCAAGGCCAACGTGAAGACGTACTGGAAGGCCGCCGACGATCTTTCGGCGCTGATGCTATCGGGTGAGATCGTCGCGTCCGAGACGTGGGATTCGACGGCTTACAAGCTCTACAGCCAAAACAAGAACATCGTCTTCGTGCCGCCATCAACCGGCGCGCTCGCATGGATCGATACCTTCGCCTTGCCCCGCAAGGGCGAGGCGGACGACGCTGCCTACAAATGGATCAATTTCGTCATGCAGCCCGACATCGTTCCGCTGATGTCGGCGCAAAGCGGCGCGGTCATGGCGGTGAAGGACGGTATTGCGAAGATGCCGGCGGACAAGCGCGCGGCGGTCGAGGCGGCCTTCAAGCCGGAAGATATCGCCAACCTCAAATTCTTCGCCAATATCCCTCCAGGACTGGAGAAGCTGGAAGGCAAGGCGCTTGAGAAAATCCAGGCGGCGAGCTCTAATTGACCAGTCATGGCGGCGCCCGTAAGGGCGCTGCCGATCTTTGCGGGAAAGCCATGTTCGACCTGCAGTGTTACGACGTCACCAAGCGGTTTGGCGCACTCACCGCGGTTGCGGGCGTATCGCTTGACGTGCCGTCCGGATCATTCTTCTCCATCCTTGGCCCATCCGGGTGCGGCAAGACCACCCTCATGCGCATGATCGCCGGTTTCGAGACGCCGTCGTCGGGCGACATTAGCATCAAGGGTCGATCCGTCGTTGGCACGCCGCCCAACAAGCGCAATGTGAAGATGGTGTTCCAGCATCTGGCCCTCTTCCCGATGATGAATGTGGGGGAGAATATCGCCTATGGCCTCAGATGCCGGGGCGCCTCGAAAGCGGAGATCGCCACCAAGGTGGCCGATGTCCTTGAGCGGATCGGCCTGCCGAGTGTGGCGGAGAAGCAGGTCAGCCAGCTTTCCGGAGGCCAGCGTCAACGCATCGCCATTGCTCGCTGCATGGTGCTCGAGCCGGATGTATTGTTGCTCGACGAACCACTCGGTGCGCTCGATCTGAAGCTGCGCGAACGCATGAAGATCGAACTCAAGCTTCTGCAGCACCAGTTCAACACGACGTTCCTCTACATTACCCACGACCAGTCCGAAGCCCTCGTCATGTCCGACAATGTGGCCGTGATGAGCGCCGGGCAGTTTGAACAGATCGGAACCCCGCAGGAACTCTACGATCGACCCGCGACCGCATTCGTGGCCGGCTTCGTCGGCGACAGCAACCGGTGGCGGGGCAAGGTCACCGGCGCTCGTGGCGACCAATATGCCATCGAGACGACGACCGGGGAAATCATCGGGGTGTCGGGCACGACACTGGCGAGCGGCGACGATGTCGACATATTCGTTCGGCCCGAAGCGATGTCGATCGGGCACGGCGCCGGCGAGAAAATCGGCAACCGGATCGCGGGAACGGTCGACAGCCTGCTCTTCAACGGCGCCAACAGCCGGCTGCTGGTGAGGGTGGCGTCCGGGGAACTCCTCGAAGTAGACAGCCAGAACATGGATGGCGCGGAACCCAAGCGGCCGGGGATGTCCGTCGAGCTCACCTTTCAGCCGTCACGCACGCTTTGCTTCCCGGCGCAGGCAAGGCCATGAAACCCGCCGATTCACGGCGTCTCGCGCTCTTGCTGCTGTTCGCGCCATTCGTCCTGTGGATCGGGCTGCTGATCGTCCTGCCGCAGCTCGGCATTCTCGCCATCTCCCTGCATGACGACCCGCAGAGTTACGCGATCAGCTTCGCCAACTACATCGACTTCTTCCACGAGCCGATCTATTGGCACACGCTGCTTAGAACCGCGGTCATGTCGATTCTGGTGACCGGGCTGGCCCTTCTGCTCGGATTTCCGGTCGCCTATTACATCGCCAAGATAGCCCACCAACGCCTGCGCGCGGGACTGTTCCTTCTTTGCCTTGTGCCGCTCTGGGTCAGCGATCTGATCCGCGCGTTCGGATGGATCATACTGCTCCGGGAAACCGGCGTGGTCTCGGCCGTGTTGCAGGCGACCGGCATCACTCACGGTCCCGCTCGAACTTCTCTACAATGACGCCACGGTTATCGTCGGCCTGGTCTACACCGTGGTGCTGTTCATGATCGTGCCCATCGTATCGACGCTTGACGGCATGGACGACAGCCTGATCGAAGCGGGGCTTCAATCTCGGCGGCAGCCGCTTTACGGTGTTCCGACGCATTGTGGTGCCTTATGCGATGCCCGGCATCGTCGCCGGATGCATCATCGTCTTCATGCTCTGCGCCGGCAGTTATCTCACGCCCGTCATGCTTGGTGGCAAGAACTCCATGTGGTTCACTCAGCAAATCTACGACGAGTTCATTACGAGATACGATTGGGAGACCGGCGCCACCTTCGGCGTGCTCCTGCTCGCCTTCACCTCCGCCCGTCGTCTGGATCGGCCTCCGGCTGACCGGCCAGTCTCGCCCTCGAGCGTGGCGCGGAGCTGAAGATGAACGTTGCCGTTCCACGGTCGCCCTGGATGCGCCGGCTTTATCACCTCTATATCGTCGTCTTTCTTCATCTACCTCATTGCGCCGCTGGTTGCCGCCGGGCTCTTCGCCTTCAACGATTCGCTTTTTTCCGTCCCTGCCCTGGCAGGGCTGGACACTGGACTGGTTCTTCAACGACACCGAACCGAAACTCGGCTTCTTTCACGATCGCCGACTTCTCGAAAGTGTCTGGTACTCGGTGGAGATCGCCACCATGGTCGCGGCTCTCTCTGTCGCCGTCGGCACCTGCAACGCGTTCCTTTTCGAGCGCCACAACTTCCCCGGCAAGCAGTTCTTCTACATGGTGATGATCGTGCCGCTGGTTATACCCGGCGTCATTCTCGGCATCGCCCTTCTCGTCTTTGCGAGCTTCATCGCCAATGGCATGGAGAATGCGTATGGCGTGGATTGGTCGCTGCTGCGCCCAGGCATACCGCTCGTGGTGCTCGGCCAGTTTTCCTTCCTGACGACGATCACCTCGCTGGTCATCGCGGCGCGGCTGAGGAAGTTCGACATCGCCTTTGAAGAGGCAGCCTTGAACCTCGGAGCCGGCCGCATGCGAACACTGCGGACGATCACGCTGCCCTACCTTATGCCGGCTCTCGTTGGCGCGTTCATTGTGGGATTCCTTGTCTCCTTCGAGAACTTCAATACCACCCTGATGCTGGTCGGATCCCAATCGCCACTGACGATTACCATGTACGACAGGGTCGCCAAGGTGGGATCGACGCCTGTGCTAAACGCGGTTTCATTCGTGTTGATGATTGGGTCGTGCGTACTCGCGTTGATAAGCGTCCTGGTGCAACGGGAGCGAAGCACAGACGGTTAGATCGCGCATCCTTCGCGCACCTCAGCGTCCAAGACAAGATTGAGTGATTTTAGCCCAACCGGAACTTAACCGCGCCGGGTTTGCCGGAGGCTGTTTGGCTTAAGTTATGCTGCCACGGCTTGGGCGTCCAGCATGGCGTAGCAGCGCTGTTCGGCCTCAACTGACGGAATGATTCCGATGGTCTCCAGAAGCCGCCTGTTTTTGAACCATCCACCCATTCCAAGAGTGGCGAATTCCAAGGCCTTGTCAACGGCGGTCTGAATCCAGACCACTGGGCCAGAGTAAAAGTAGGCCCGTCTGGGCGCGGCGGAGGCCGCTCGCGACGCGCGCTTTCAAATGGCGCTGTAGCGAGCGAGCGGCCGTCGGGAATTGGCGGGGATGAAGTGGATCAGGCGGTTCTTGGCTGATCACCCGTTTCGGCGATGGCCTGGTTTTGCTCCGCCGCGACAGTCATGGCGGCGCAACCGCCCAGCGGATTGCATCGGTCGATAGCTGTCGCCATTCATGGTCAGGATAAGGACATGATGGGTCGGGCGATGGAGCGCGCGCCGGTGAGCCGCTCTGATCCCAGGACCGACGTCTAGTCCTCGAATGGCAAATTCGAGGTGACAATCGTGGAGCCGCGCTCATAGCGCTGGGAGAGCATCTCGAACAGGAGTTCGGCGCCGGTCGGCGACAAAGACGCGTAGCCGAACTCATCAATCCGGAAAGAACTGCTGGTGTGAAGCGATCACCTCGCGATATTGTGCAGGTCAATCCAATTGGGAGCATTGCCAGTGCATGACCAACGATCGCGTTCGAAATATCGTAGGCAGCCGCACCGCCCTTCCGGTGATGAGCATCTTGCTGGAACTTGCATCGAAGCCGGACGGTAGGACGTTGACCCAGCTTGCAGGCAGCCTGGCATTGCCCAAAACGAGCGCGTTCAATCTACTCAAGGTACTTTTAACTGAAGGTTATGTACGTCGCATCGATGGTCGATATTTCCTAGGCGATGAGGCGCTAAAGCTTGGCGCAAAAATATCCCAGTCCCGATCCTTCCCGCAATGCGCAAAGCCAGTAATGCAAAAGCTGGCGGAGGAAACAGGTGAGACAATCATGCTAGGTGTTCTCTCCCCCGAAGGGAGGGAAGTGATCTACCTGGAAGTTATCGAGTCAGACGCTCCATTGCGGTTTACAGTGCGATCGGGTAATCGCCGCCCCTTGTATGCGACAGCTTCGGGCAAAGCCATTTTGGCGTTCTTAACTATCGCTCAACAGGAGGCTTACCTTACAAGCGAGGTCTTTTCGCAGTTCACCTCCGATACCTCGAACCGAAAGGATCTTGAGAAGGTTTTGCCTGCGGCCCGCGAACGCGCTGTCATTGCAGACATAGGTGGATTCATTGAAGGCACTACAGGTGTAGCAAGCCCATGTTTCAACGATAGCGGGACGGTCGCCTGTTCATTGTCTATTGCGGGTCCGACACAGCGGCTTACAGTGCGGCAAGACCGGATCGCCGCGCTGACTCTATCGGGAGCCGAGGAAATATCGCGTATATTGGGCTTTCAAGGTAACTATCCCGCCCGACCTTTATAAGCATTCCGAGTCGGAAGCCTGTTCAGCCTCCTGATCTACCCCAGGTCGAGGATACTTCGTAAGCGCTGTTCTCAGGCCACGGCCTTGAGGCTGGGGCCTGCGACGTAGGCCCAGGGCAGAAGATCTTCGATCCGGCTGTTGGGGTGATCGTTGACGATCCTGGTGAGGACGTCGGTGAGGTAGCCGAGCGGCTCGACGTCGTTGAGCTTGCAGGTTTCGATCAGCGAGGCGATGACGGCCCAGTGCTCGGCGCCGCCATCGGATCCGGCAAAGAGTGCGTTCTTGCGGTTGAGCGCGATCGGGCGGATGGAGCGCTCGACGGTGTTGCTGTCGATCTCGATGCGGCCGTCGTCGAGGAAGCGGGTCAGCCCTTCCCAGCGCGAGAGCGCATAGCGGATCGCCTCGGCGAGCTTCGTTTTCTGGCTGATCAGGCCGAGCTTCTCGCGCAGCCATGGCTCGAATACCGCGATGATCGGGCAGCTCCTTTCCTGGCGTATGGCGTGGCGTCTCGTCGGCGGGTCGGCCGCGGGTCTCCTCTTCGATCCGGTAGAGTTCGGCGATCGTCCTCAGCGCCTCGCTTGCAATCGGCGCGGGACCGGCGGCAGCGAGCTCGTAGAAGCGGCGGCGGACATGCGACCAGCAGAAGGCGAGCGTGACGTCGCTCTTTTCGGCGAGCACGCGATAGCCACCATAACCGTCGACCTGCAGGATTCCATGGAAGCCATCAAGATGCGCGATCGGCCGCTCGGCCTTGCGATCGGGAGCGTAGACATAGGCGACGCCCGGCGGATCGGCGCCCTGCCATGGCCGGTCGTCACGTGCATAGGCCCAGAGTTGCCCGGTCTTGGTCCTGCCGCGGCCTGGATCGAGCACCGGCGCGGTGGTCTCGTCGGCAAACAGCTTCGGCGAGGCTTTCAGCTTTTCCAGCAGTCGCTCGTGCACGGGACGCAGATGCCAGGCGGCACGGCCGACCCAGTCGGCGAGCGTCGAGCGGTCGAGACTGATGCCCTGCCGGGCATAGATCTGCGCCTGTCGATAGAGCGGCAGATGATCGGCATATTTGGAGACCAGCACCTGGGCGACTGTCGCCTCCGTTGGCAGGCCGCCTTCGATCAGCCGGGCCGGCGCTGGAGCCTGAACGACAACGTCCTCGCAGGCCCGGCAGGCGTATTTGGGCCGTCGCAAGACGATCACGCGCAGCCGCGCCGGCACGATATCGAGACGCTCGCTGACATCCTCGCCGATCCGGTGAAGTCCGTTGCGGCAGCATGGACAGGCGTGGTCGTCGATGTCGACGATCATCTCCACGCGCGGCAGGTGGGCAGGCAGACGACCGCGGTTCGTCCGACGCCTCGCGGTGTGTTCCTTGCGCTTGGCCGGGTCGGCATGCTCAGCCGCTTCCTCGCCGGCCGCCTCGATCTGTTGGACGTCCTCGATCCCGAGCAAGAGCTGGTCTTCGGGCAGCCTCTCCGCCCTTCGGCCGAAGCGGTATCGCTGCAATTCCTTGATTATCTGGCGCAGCCGGGCGTTCTCGACGTCGCGCGCCAGAACCATCGCCTTCAGCGCGTCCGGATCGTCGGGAAGCTGGTCAGCCGTGATCGCCATGATGCAAGGACGAGAGCATATTGGCCGTCTCCCGGCGACAGTGGAATGCGGGCTGATTCACTTCGCCGCAGGCTATCCCGCCTGAACCGGGATACGTGTCCGGCACACCTCGTGGACACGCCGCCAATCGAGCCCTTCGAGCAGCGCCGACAATTGTGCCGCCGTCAGCCGGATCACGCCGTCCTCGATCTTCGGCCAGCGGAATTCGCCATCCTCCAGTCGCTTCGCGTAAAGGCACACGCCGGTGCCATCCCAGAAGACCAGCTTGATGCGATCGGTGCGCTTGGCCCGGAACACGTAGACCGCGCCGTTGAACGGATCAGCCCCCATCGTCTCGCGCACCAAGGCGGCCAGCCCTTCAGCGCCTTTGCGGAAGTCCACCGGCTTCGTCGCCACCATGACCCTGACCGCTCCCGTCGGCCCGATCACGAGGTCGCCTTCAGCGCGCGGATCACGGCCGCCACCGTCTTCGCATCAGCGCCGCGGCCGACGCGCATCGCGATGCCGTCGATCTCGAGCTCGATCATGCCAGCATCACGCGCACCCTTCTTCTTCCGCGGACGCGGCAAGCGTTTCCTCTCGGAATTCGGTTCGGCTTCGACGGGCTTGGTGGCAGGAGGATCGACGACGGCCGGCACAAACAGTGCCTCCAGTGCCGACCTCTCGACAGCGCTCCGACGTGCCAGCCGTCGCCAAGTGAAGAGTTGTTGTGGTGACAGCGCATGGCGGCGGGCGACCGCACAAACCGTCTCGCCCACCTCGTAGCTTTCCGCCACGATCCGCGCCTTCTCTTCCGGAGCCCACTCGCGCCGCCGGCCCGAACCAGTGAAGATCTCCAGCCGGCGCACCGGCTCTTCTTCCCTGGACTTAAGCGTAAACTCTGAAATCGTCATATGTCGAAGCCCTCATCGGCTCCGAACATCGCCGTTCATCACACAATCCGAAAGGTGCCGGCGGGACACCGCTTACGATTTTGGCGTCAGGACCTTCAGCCGTTCATCTCGATAGCTGGTGAAATCGGAGGCTGATAGATCGGCCAATGTCTTCTTGCAAATAGGGTGGCGAAGGAAGGCGTTCAGGATGATAGCCTCGATTTCGGCCCCCTTCTTGCTCGGAACGACCTCTTCTTGATAGCGCTCGACCAAACTGGAGAGTGAAATTCCGGAGAGGGCTTTCCTATCAATCGGAAATTCCTGTCTGTCTGCTTCCGTCTCTTTCAGCCGTGCCCATTTCTTAGCGTCTGCCAGATCAAGGAAGGATTTGGTGTGAGCCGGATACCCTTTCCGTCTTACTTGGACATGGTAGCGGTTTCCCCGCTTTCGAATGGTAGCCATATGACCCTCTGCTGTGCCAAGGTTGTGCCAGCAGCCGATTTGAAGGGTCTTTGTGTGCTTCGTGACCCATCCATTATCACAACAAAATCAGGGTCTTGGATGGTGGGCGTGACAGGGATTGAACCTGTGACCCCTACGATGTCAACGTAGTGCTCTCCCGCTGAGCTACACGCCCATCCGAGCCGCGCATACACCACAGATGAGACGCCGGCGTCAATAGGGGTTAGGAGGCTGGAAAAGCTTAAACCCACAGAATGGAAAAACGCTGGAAGACAGCCTTTACTGCTGGTTTGAGGCACCCGCCAGAAGGCAGATCAGGCTGCCTGCAGCATCTTCTCGACCTCGTTGACGAGGTCGCGCAGGTGGAATGGCTTCGACAGGACCTTCGCATCCTTGGGAGCCTTGGAATCCGGGTTGAGCGCCACCGCCGCGAAACCAGTGATAAACATGACCTTGAGATCCGGGTCGATCTCCGTCGCCCGGCGCGCCAGTTCGATTCCATCCATTTCCGGCATCACGATATCGGTAAGGAGGAGGGAGAACGGCTCCTCGCGAAGGCGCTCATAGGCGCTGGCCCCATTATCGAAATCACTGACGTCGTAGCCGGCCCGCTCCAGCGCCTTGACCAGAAAACGGCGCATGTCGTCGTCGTCTTCAGCAAGAAGAATTCTCACCATCTATCCCGTCCGAATCTTAAAAAACGGCCACCCTGAAGCGGCGCGTCGGTCACCGTCCTTATATGAAGACGGGATGGTAAACATCAAGTGAATGCTTGCTTCGCAAGGCGCGTCCGGAGACCATTCGGCAAAGACATGCCGGGGAACGAATTTGCCATTCGGGTCCCGCATCCGCCTCGCTCACGCTCAAATGCAAAATCGAACCACTGGACACTCCGATTGACAGGTGGCACGGTTGAAACCATGAGAAACGTGCGTTCCACAGGCGGTCCGCGTTCATGACGGCCGCGCGGGATTTCGCCTCCCATCAGGCTTTCGAGGTGCGCGGCGCGCCCGGCCAGAGATTCCCGTTCGTTCTCAATTCGCCGCACAGCGGCAGATATTATCCGCAGCGCTTCCTCGACATGACCCGGCTCGACCGCAACGCGATCCGCCGATCCGAAGACAGTTTCGTCGATGAACTCTTCGCCGGCGCCACCGCGCTCGGCGCCCCGATGCTGGCAGCCAATTTTCCCCGCGCCTATCTCGACGTGAACCGTGAGCCCTGGGAACTGGATCCGCGTATGTTCGTGGAACCGATACCAGCATTCTGCAACATCCGTTCGCCGCGTGTCGCGGGCGGTCTGGGCACGGTGCCGCGCATCGTGGGCGAAGGCCAGGATATCTATTCCGGCCGATTGCCGTTGGCCGAGGCGGTCGCTCGCATCGACGGCATCTACAAGCCCTATCACGACCAGCTCAAGCGGCTGCTCGCCGCGACGCACGTACGTTTCGGCCATGCCGTTCTGATCGACTGCCACTCCATGCCGGCCAATATCCGCGTCGGCGAAACGGGCATAAGACCCGACTTCATCATCGGCGACCGCTTCGGCACCTCGGCGGCGGCGGCCTTGCCCGAGCGCGCTTTAAATCTTCTCGTATCGATGGGCTATACGGTCGCGCACAACAAACCCTATGCCGGCGGCTTCATCACCGAGCATTATGGACGGCCGGCGCGCGGCCTCCATTCGCTTCAGGTGGAGGTAAATCGCGGCCTCTACATGGATGAGCGCACATTCGAGAAATCGCCCGGCTTCCCGAAGCTTGCGAACGATTTGACGCGCCTTGTGGCGGAGTTGATGGAGATGCCCGCCCACCTCTTCCAGCCGCTGCCCATGGCGGCGGAATAATTCCCGGCGCGCCGGCAGAACGAAGCTTCGCGGGATATGAGTGCACCGCAAAAAAAGACCGCGACGTTTGCGCGACGCGGTCGAAGTCTAGGGAGGAAACGCCCAAGGAGGGCATAGACAGGGAAACCCTGTCCGAGGATCAGTTTATGTTGCGCTGCACAAATGTCAAGCGCCGTTTGAACTTTTCCACCTGTCCTGTATGCAACCGCCAGCCCCGAAGCAGTTCTTCCCGAGGACCCTTAACGGATGATCGTCACCGCCGATTTCATGCATCGTCTCGCTCAGGCGGCAGCCAACGAAACCCTGCCGCGCTTTCGCCAGGCGGGCGCCGTCGCCAACAAGCTCGCCGGCGGTTTCGACCCTGTGACCGAGGCCGACCGTGAAGCCGAGCAGGCGATCCGCCATCTGATCCGCGAGGAATATCCCGGCCACGGCATTCTGGGCGAAGAGCACGGCAGCGAAAACGAAACCAGCCGATATTGCTGGATCATCGATCCGATAGACGGAACGCGCTCCTTCATTTCCGGTCTGCCACTCTGGGGGACGCTGGTCGGCCTGACCGACAAAGGCGACGCCGTGGCCGGCATGATGTCTCAGCCCTTTACCGGCGAATTCTTTTTCGCCGCCGGGGCGGCCGCCTCCTATGACGGCCCGGAGGGCCCGCGCGCGCTCTCGACACGCAAGACCGTCGATCTCGCTGAAGCCACGATGTGCACGACGACCCCTGCGCTCTTTTCGGGCCGGCAGAGAGAAGTCTACGACGACCTTGAGCGTCGCGTCCGACTGGCGCGCTACGGCACCGATTGCTACGCCTACGCCATGCTCGCCGCGGGCAATGTCGATCTCGTGGTCGAAACCGCGCTTCAACCCTATGACATCGTCGCGCTGATCCCCATCATCGAGATGGCCGGCGGCGTCATTACCGCCTGGGATGGCGGCTCGGCGGAAGCCGGCGGCGACATTATCGCCGCCGCAACGCCACAATTGCATGCGGCGGCGCGCGAAGTCCTGCTGTCCTGACACAGCGGCAGCTAATTTTCAGGGTTGCTCGTCGCCCTCGGGTTTGTCGTCGCCCAGCATGAACGCCTCGACCGCGGCGAGCCATTGCTCGCGATAGACATCCGCTTCCTGTGGAATTTCGTGGCGCGCGCCATCGACCGTGAGAAGCGAGCCTGAGCGCATGCGACGCGCGCAATCCTCAATCGCGCGCGTGGAGACCACGGCATCGGCGCCCGCCGCAACCATGAGAACGGGTACATGGATCCGTGCCAGGAACTCGCTCTCGGTGACCATAGATGCCGCCGTGCACGCGGCGTTGACCCACGCAACGGTCGGCCCGCCAAGGGCCAGTTCCGGGTGACGTTCATAGATGCCGGCGTTGCGCTTGAAGCGGGTGGCGTCGCTGGTCAGCACATTTCCGGCAAAAGGCGGCAACTCGTTGGCGCGCCGCCCACCCATGCGCATGGAACCGGCGCCCACCATGCGCAGCCAGCCGGACAGGCGGCGGACGGATCGCATGGATAAAGGCAGGCCGACGAAGGCAAGGAGCGGCGCTGAAAGCACGATGCGGCGCACACGATTGATCATTGCGGGAGCCGCCATCAGCGCCACCAATCCGCCGGTCGAATGCGCCAAGATGAAAAACGGCGCACGGCAATCGGGCAGCACGATCTCGTCGAAGAATTGTTCGAGATCGGCAACATAATGCTGGAAGCGGCGCACATGGCCGGGCTTTGGGTTCCTGAGCAGGCGTTGCGAACCGCCCTGCCCGCGCCAATCGAACGTCGCGACGCCGAATCCCCTCTTCTGGAGATCCCCGACCGTCTCGAAATATTTCTCGATGCACTCGTTGCGGCCCTGAAGCAGGATGATCGTGCCCTTCATCGGACGGCCGGTCGCCGGGAAAAGCGCATAGCGGATGCGCTTGCCGTCACGCGTCGTGAACGTTCCGGCGCTCGTTCCTTCGGGCAGCGGATTATCGGGGCTGTCGAAAAGCAGGTCCGTCATGTTCGCTGCGTTTTGGGAGGAGAAGGGCGAGCCACTGTGATAAAAGCGCCGCCGCCAAAAGCAAAGGGATTTCGGATGGCGGGATCTCGCCTTCCGGAAAAAGGAAAGCCGGAAGCGCCTTTATAGCGGCTTCCGGCCCCTGACGAACCGGGCGGAAGGGACGTTGCACCCGGTCGGCATCGTCGCGACCAGAAGGCCGCTTGTCCGATTGTTGAACCGACCATAGGCGATGCTGGCTGAACGCCGTCCGAAGCAACGGTTCATTTCGCGTTCATGTTGACGACCGCGAATTTCCGCCTTCGGAACAGCTAAAAAACTCTTGAAATCGAATTTCCACAAACCCAAATGAATCAAGCGGTCGCCAGAAGGGGCCGCTGGATGTCGAGGGAGCGCCGATATGGGCTTCCGTTCACGTCCAAACGCACAACCCATGTTGCTCACAGGAGAACAGACTATGCGTCACGTTGATTTTTCCCCGCTTTATCGTTCGACCGTCGGTTTCGACCGTCTCTTCACGATGCTTGACTCGCTTGCGACGCCGGAAGGCGCGCAGACCTACCCGCCCTACAACATCGAGCGCACGGGCGATGACGCCTATCGCATTTCGATGGCGGTGGCCGGGTTCTCCGACAGCGAGATCACGATCGAGGCGCACCGCAATGTGCTGACGGTGAAGGGCGAGAAGGCCGATGAGGAGAACAGCGACAGCGCCGAGTTCCTTTATCGCGGCATCGCCTCGCGCGCTTTCGAGCGCCGCTTCCAGCTTGCCGACCATGTCGAGGTCACCGGCGCGGAACTCAAGAACGGCCTCCTGCATATCGATCTGAAGCGCAACATTCCGGAGGAGTTGAAGCCGCGCAAGATCGCGATTTCGGCTGCACCCCAGAAGCAGGGCAAACAGATCGAGGCCAAGGCCGCAGCATAATTCGCCGGCCTTCGCCAGTATGAACAATGGCGGCGTCCTCCGGGGCGCCGCTTTTTTGCCAGCGTGCTTCCGCGATCAGAAGCCGACCACGGCATGCGGCACATAGGGCGCTTCGAGCGCCGTGATCTCTTCCTCGGACAGTTCCAGTTCAAGCGCGGCGACCGCGTCATCCAGATGCGACGGCTTCGAGGCGCCGACGATCGGCGCTGAAATCTCCGGTTTCGCCATCACCCACGCCAGCGCCACCTGGGCGCGTGGAACGCCGCGCGCTGCCGCGACCGAAGCCACCGCCTCCACCACCTTGCGGTCGGCGTCCGCCGTATGCTTGTAGAGCGTGTCGCCGAACTTGTCGGTTTCCGTGCGATGCGTCGCCTCGGCCCAGTCGCGCGTCAGCCTGCCGCGCGCCAGCGGACTCCATGGAATGACGCCGATCCCCTCGGCGGCGCATAGAGGCAGCATCTCGCGCTCCTCCTCCCGATAGAGCAGGTTTACGTAATCCTGCATCGTCGCGAACCGCGTCCAGCCGTGGGCCTCCGCAACATGCAGCATCGTCGCGAACTGCCACGCATACATGGAAGAAGCGCCGATGTAGCGCGCCTTGCCGGCCTTCACGACATCGTGGAGCGCTTCCAGCGTCTCCTCGATCGGCACGGTCGGATCGAACCGGTGGATCTGGTAGAGGTCGACATAATCCACCCCGAGCCGCTTCAGGCTGGCGTCGATCTCCTGCAGGATCGCCTTTCGGCTCAACCCGGCGCTGTTGGGCCCCTGGTGCATGCGGCCGTTCACCTTGGTGGCGATGACCACCTCCTCGCGCCGCGTGAATTCCTTCAGTGCGCGACCGACGATCTCCTCGGAGGTTCCGTCGGAATAGACGTTGGCCGTGTCGAAGAAATTGATACCGGCGTCGACCGCCTTGCGGATGATCGGCCGGCTTTTTTCCTCATCGAGCGTCCATTCATGGCTGCCGCGATCCGGCATGCCGAACGTCATGCAGCCGAGGCACAGCCGTGAAACATCGAGGCCCGTGCTGCCGAGTTTTGTGTACTGCATCATCTTCACTCCATTGATCTCATGGGAGAAACAGGCAAATCACCCGATGGCGGACCCGAAAGCGTCGACCTCTTCCCGCGTCGTCGCGAAACTGGTCACGAAACGGCACAGCGTCTCCTCTTCGCCGATCTTGCCCGAAAAACCGTGCGGAGCCTTCCAGGGATAGAAGGCCGCGCCATCCGATTGCAGCGCATCCATCATCGCTTTGGGCATGATGCCGAAAACCTCGTTGGCGTCGGGCCGCCAGGCCAGCCGCATGCGGTTGGAGGCCTCCATCCATTTCGCCAGAAGCGCGGCCATCGCATTTGAGTGGCGTGCGTTCTCCAGCCACAGATCATCGTCGAGATAGGCGTCGAATTGGGCCGCGATGAAGCGCGATTTTGAAAAGAGTTGCGCCGCCCGCTTGCGAATGAACGGCATCTCCTTCGCCTTCAATGGATCGAGGACCACGATCGCCTCGGCGCACCAGCAACCGTTCTTGGTGGCGCCGAAGGAGACAATATCGACGCCGCGTTTCCAGGTCATCTCGGCCGGCGTGACATCGAGCGCCACCAGCGCGTTGGCGAAACGGGCGCCGTCCATGTGCAACGGCAGTTGATTGGAGCGGCAGATTTCCGCGATCGCGTCGATCTGGGCCAGGCTGTAAACCGTGCCGATCTCCGTGGACTGCGTGATCGAAACCGCGACCGGCTGGCCCGAATGAACGAAGGCCGGGTCGAAATGTCCGATACTTCTGGCGAGTTCCACGAGATCGATGCGCCCCATGTCGCCATCGACAGGATACAGCCGCGTGCCACCAGATAGATATTCCGGTGCGCCGCCTTCATCCTCGATCACATGCGCCTCGCGATGGGCGAACGCCACGCCGCCGGGCCGGCTGACCGCCGTTAGCGCCAGCGAATTGGCCGCCGTACCGGTGCCGACGAAAAAAACGGCGACGTCCCGCTCGAATATGTCGCTGAATTTCTCCTCAACCCTCTTGTCGAGCTCGCTCGCGCCATAGGCGGCGGCGAACCCGGACGCGTGGCGGACAAGGCTTTCAGATATGAGCGGATGGGCGCCGGCCCAATTATCAGAAGCGAAATGCATGGTGAGGAATTCCATCGTTGAAGGCGTCGCCGCGACAATGTCTGCTTTGCGGCGCTGACCGCAAGGGCCACCACCGCTTGATTGTTGCCCAAGGGAAGGTTGAGGCTCCGCGAGCGGCCTTTGGCGAAATTATCTTGCGTGCCGTGCCCAGGTTTTTTGCATTTCCATCTTGTACCGCGGATTTTTTTCTGCCATATCAATATAGGACAGCACTACTGTCTTATATAGCTGTGCCTTGATTGCCGAATGGGCATATACTTGCCGCGCCCGGCTTTCGGCATGCCTGGCAGATCGGCTATCCTGTAACTTGGCAATGTGGCGGGCCTTCGAACGGTCCATTGCCTAGCGCACCAAATGGAGGAGAGGACGATGACGGACACGACGCCATCTGTAACGAGCGCGGGAAGCGCGGCTGTGCAGACGAGTGCGCGCGCCCCGAAAACCGCCGGCCTTTCCGGTTCGGCGCCGCTGGCCCAGGGCCTTTACGATCCGCGCAACGAGCACGATGCCTGCGGCGTCGGGTTCATCGCCCAGATGAAGGGCGTGAAGTCGCACGCGATCATCAAGGACGGGCTCAGGATGCTCGAAAACCTGACCCACCGAGGCGCGGTTGGCGCCGACCCGCTCATGGGAGACGGTGCGGGCCTTCTGGTGCAGATTCCGGATCGTTTCTTCCGCGCCGAAATGGCTAGGCAGGGTATCGACCTGCCGGGGTCCGGCCATTACGGCGTCGGTCACTGGTTCATGCCGCAGGATGCGGAATTGCGCGCCCATGTCGTGACGCTGATCCGCGAAGCGGCGCAGGCGGAGGGAATTCCTCTGCTTGGCTTCCGCGATGTGCCTGTCGATAATGCATCGCTGTCCAAGGCTCCCGAGATCGCCGCTTCGGAACCCTTCCACCAGCAGGTCTTCTTTGGTCGGCCGGACGACATTACGAGCGACGAGGATTACGAGCGCCGGCTCTATATCCTGCGCAAGGTCATCTCCGGCCGCATTTATGAAGAGCATGGCAAGCGGGATATCGGCGCCTATTGCGTGTCGATGTCGGCGCGGACCATTGTCTACAAGGGCATGTTCCTCGCCTTTCAGGTCGGCGCCTATTACAAGGATCTTTCCGACCCGCTGTTCGAATCCGCGCTCGTGCTCGTGCATCAGCGCTTTTCAACCAACACCTTTCCGTCCTGGAAGCTCGCCCATCCCTACCGGATGGTCGCGCATAATGGCGAGATCAACACGCTGCGCGGCAACGTCAACTGGATGGCGGCGCGCCAAGCATCCGTCGATTCGGAACTGTTCGGCAACGACATCTCCAAGCTGTGGCCGATCTCCTACGAGGGCCAGTCCGATACGGCGTGCTTCGACAACGCCCTCGAATTTCTCTGGCAGGGCGGCTATTCGCTGACCCACGCCATGATGATGCTGATCCCGGAGGCCTGGGCCGGCAACAAGCAGATGTCGGCGGACCGCAAGGCCTTCTACGAATACCACGCCGCCCTGATGGAGCCTTGGGACGGACCGGCGGCGGTGGCTTTCACCGACGGCCGCCAGATCGGCGCGACGCTGGATCGCAACGGGCTGCGTCCCGCCCGCTACATCGTTACCGACGACGACCGCGTCATCATGGCGTCGGAGGCCGGCGCGCTTCCGGTTGCCGAAGAGCATATCGTGAAGAAGTGGCGTCTGCAGCCAGGCAAGATGCTGCTCATCGACCTCGAAAAGGGCACGATCATCTCCGACGAGGAGGTCAAGAAGGAAATAGCCTCCAACCACCCCTACAAGGCGTGGCTGGCAAACACGCAGCTCATCCTCGAGGACCAGAAGCCGGTTGAACCCCGCGCCCTGCGCAAGGACGTATCGCTGCTCGATCGCCAGCAGGCCTTCGGCTATACGCAAGAGGATCTGAAACTTTTGATGGCGCCCATGGCCACCACCGGCCAGGAGGCGGTCGGCTCCATGGGAACCGACACGCCGATCTCGGCCATGTCCGACCGCTCGAAGCTGCTCTACACCTATTTCAAGCAGAATTTCGCGCAGGTGACGAACCCGCCGATCGATCCCATCCGCGAGGAACTCGTCATGAGCCTCGTATCCTTCATCGGCCCGCGCCCGAACATTTTCGATCTGGTAGGCTCGTCAAGGAAGAAGCGGCTGGAAGTGCGCCAGCCGATCCTCACCAATGGCGATCTGGAGAAGATCCGTTCCATCGGCCATACCGAGGACCGTTTCGATACCAAGACGCTCGACGTCACCTATGCCGCCGCCGAGGGCGAGGCTGGCCTGCCCGGTGCGCTCGACCGTCTTTGCGACCGAGCCGAGGCGGCCGTGGCCGGCGGCTACAACATCATCATCCTGTCGGACCGGCAGGTCGGCCCGGATCGCATCCCGATCCCGGCGCTGCTGGCGACCGCCGCGGTGCATCATCATCTGATCCGCAAAGGGCTGCGCACCTCCGTCGGTCTCGTGGTGGAATCCGCCGAACCGCGCGAGGTTCACCATTTCTGCTGTCTGGCCGGCTATGGCGCCGAGGCCATCAACCCGTATCTCGCCTTCGACACGCTGACGGAAATGCATCGCCGAGGCGAGTTCCCCAGCGAGGTGGACGCCCATGAAGTCGTCACGCGCTACATCAAGTCCATCGGCAAGGGCATCCTCAAGGTTATGTCCAAGATGGGCATCTCGACCTATCAATCCTATTGCGGCGCGCAGATTTTCGACGTGGTCGGGCTGAAGAGCGATTTCGTCCAGCAATATTTCACCGGCACCGCCACGACCATCGAGGGCGTCGGACTCAAGGAGATCGCGGCGGAGACGGTGAGCCGGCATACCGACGCGTTCGGCAACGATCCTGTGCTTCTCAACGCGCTCGAGGTTGGCGGCGACTACATGTACCGGATGCGCGGCGAGGCGCATATCTGGTCGCCGGACGCCGTGGCTACCCTGCAGCATGCGGTGCGCACCAAATCATGGTCGACCTTCAAGGAATATTCCGGCCAGATCGACAGCCACACCGCCAAGGCGCAGACCATACGCGGCCTGTTCAGGATCAAGTCGGCGCAAGATGCCGGCCGCATCCCCGTTCCGCTTGATGAGGTCGAGCCGGCGGCGGAAATCGTCAAGCGCTTCTCGACCGGCGCCATGTCGTTCGGTTCGATCAGCCGCGAGGCGCATTCCACGCTGGCGCGCGCCATGAACGCCATTGGCGGCAAGTCGAATACCGGCGAAGGCGGCGAAGAACCGGACCGCTATCTGCCGCTCTTCGACGGCTCGGCCAATCCCGAGCGCTCGGCCATCAAACAGGTTGCCTCCGGCCGCTTCGGCGTCACCGCGGAATATCTGGTCAATTCCGACATGATGCAGATCAAGGTCGCGCAGGGCGCCAAGCCCGGCGAAGGCGGCCAGTTGCCCGGCCACAAGGTCGACGCGACGATCGCCAAGACGCGCCATTCGACGCCTGGCGTCGGCCTGATTTCGCCGCCGCCGCACCACGACATCTATTCCATCGAGGATCTGGCGCAGCTGATCTACGATTTGAAGAACGTCAACCCGCAGGCCGACGTGTCGGTCAAGCTCGTCTCGGAAGTGGGCGTCGGCACCGTGGCGGCCGGGGTCGCCAAGGCGCGCGCCGACCACATCACCATTTCGGGCTATGATGGCGGCACCGGCGCTTCGCCGCTGACGTCGATCAAGCATGCCGGCTCGCCCTGGGAAATGGGTCTGGCCGAGACGCACCAGACACTGGTCCTCAACCGGTTGCGCAGCCGGGTGGCGCTGCAGGTCGATGGCGGATTGCGTACGGGCCGTGACGTGGTCATCGGCGCCATGCTCGGCGCCGACGAGTTCGGCTTCTCGACCGCGCCGCTGATTTCGGCCGGCTGCATCATGATGCGCAAATGCCATCTGAACACCTGCCCCGTCGGCGTCGCGACACAGGACCCGGTGCTGCGCAAGCGCTTCAAGGGAACGCCTGAGCACGTCATCAACTTCTTCTTCTACATCGCCGATGAGGTGCGCCAGCTTCTGGCCGACCTTGGCTTTCGCAAGCTCGACGACATTGTCGGCCAGTCCGACCTGCTCGCCAAGGAAGACATGATCGCGCATTGGAAGGCGAAGGGCCTCGATTTTTCCAAGGTCTTCTACAAGCCGGAAGCGCCGCGCGAAGAAATCCATCACACGCGCACGCAGAAACATCCGATCGATGACGTTCTCGACCGCAAGCTGATTGAGTTGGCGAAGCCGGCGCTGGAGTCCAGGGAGCCTGTCAAGATCGCCGTCGATATCCGCAACGTCGACCGATCGACCGGCGCCATGCTGTCGGGCGAAGTGGCCAAGCGCTACCGCCAGAAGGGGCTGAAGCAGGATACGATCTCGGTGACGCTGACCGGAACGGCCGGCCAGTCCTTCGGCGCGTTCCTGGCGCATGGCATTTCGTTCGAGCTGATCGGCGACGGCAATGATTATGTCGGCAAGGGTCTGTCGGGCGGACGCATCGTCATTCGCCCGGCGGAGAATGCCCGCATTGTCGCCGAAGACTCCATCATCGTCGGCAATACCGTCCTTTACGGCGCCACCGAAGGCGACTGCTATATTCGCGGAGTTGCCGGCGAGCGTTTCGCCGTGCGCAATTCCGGCGCCGCGGCGGTGGTCGAAGGCGTCGGCGACCATGGCTGCGAATACATGACTGGCGGTGTCGTCGTTGTCATCGGCAGGACCGGCCGCAACTTCGCCGCCGGCATGTCGGGCGGCGTCGCCTATGTGCTCGATGAGGAAGGCGATTTCGCCGACCGCTGCAACATGGCCATGGTCGAGCTCGAGCCGGTTCCCGAAGAGGACGACATGCTCGAGAAACTTCACCACCATGGCGGCGATATCGACCACAAAGGCCGCGTCGACGTTTCCGGCGACATGACCAGCCATGACGAGGAACGTCTTTACCAGTTGATAGCGAACCATCTGCACTACACCGGTTCGCTACGTGCCAAGGCGATCCTCGACAATTGGGCGGACTACCGGCCGAAATTCCGCAAGGTCATGCCGGTCGAATACCGCCGCGCGCTTATCGAGATGGAGCGCAGCCGCATGAACGTCGCGGCAGAATAATCCTCGGACGTCGCCGGCTGGTGACGTCCTGCCGATATCATCACCAGGCGGCGCGGTTGCTACGGCAACCGGATGAAGCTAACGGGTGCGGCGGCAACAACCGCCACAGGACTTCAGGGAAAAAACCATGGGCAAGGTTACAGGTTTTCTCGAGATCGACAGGCAGGTGCAGAAGTACCAGCCCGCTTCCGACCGCATTCGGCATTTCAAGGAATTCTCCCTGCCGATGTCGGACAAGGAGGTCGAGAAACAGGCCGCTCGCTGCATGGATTGCGGCGTGCCCTATTGCCATGGCCCGACGGGGTGCCCGGTCCACAACCAGATTCCGGACTGGAACGATCTCGTCTATGCTGGCGATTGGGACAACGCCATTCGCAACCTGCATTCCACCAACAATTTCCCCGAATGGACCGGCCGCATCTGCCCTGCGCCCTGCGAGGAAGCCTGCACGCTGAACCTCGAGGACATCCCGGTCGCCATCAAGACGATCGAGCAGGCGATCGCTGACAAGGCCTACGAACTCGGCCAGATAAAGCCGTCGCCGGCCGCCAGAAAGACCGGCAAGAAGGTGGCCATCATCGGCTCCGGCCCGGCCGGCATGGCCGCCGCACAGCAGCTCGGCCGCGTCGGCCACGACGTCCACGTCTATGAGCGCGAGAGCCGCCCCGGTGGCCTGATGCGTTACGGCATTCCCGACTTCAAGATCGAGAAGCACTATATCGACCGCCGCGTCGAACAGATGAAGGGCGAATGCGTCACCTTCTTCTGTGGCGTCAACATCGGCAAGGACAAGAGCGTCGCGGAACTGTCGGCGGAGTACGACGCGGTGATCTATTGCGGCGGATCGGAAACCCCGCGGCCGGCCGGCATTCCCGGCGTCGAACTGGAGGGCGTCCACGACGCTATGCCCTATCTCGTCCAGCAGAACCGGCGCGTCGCCGGCGAAAGCATCCAGTCCGTCGCCTGGCGCGCCGATCCCATTCTCGCCGCCGGCAAGCATGTCGTCGTCGTCGGTGGCGGCGATACGGCCTCCGACTGCATCGGTACGGCCTTCCGCCAGGGCGCCGTCCGGGTGACCCAGATGGATATCCGTCCGCAGCCGCCCGAGCGCGAGGACAAGCTCACCGTCTGGCCGTATTGGGCGACGAAGATGCGCACCTCCTCTTCGCAGGCGGAAGGCGTCGAACGCGAATTCCAGGTGGCGACGCTTGAATTCGTGGGTGAGGATGGCGTGCTCACCGGCGTAAAATGCTGCGAGGTCGACGAGGCCCGCAAACCCATCGCCGGTACCGAGTTCTTTGTCCGGGCCGATCTAGCCTTCATCGCCATTGGCTTTGCTGGCGCCCTCAGCGAGGGCGTCATAACCGAACTGGGCAACGGACTGAAATTGGAAACCGACAGGCGCGGCTCGGCCAACGTCGTCGCCAACGAGACGGATTACCGGACGAGCGTGGACAAGCTTTTCGCCGCCGGCGACGTGCGGCGCGGCCAGTCGCTCGTGGTCTGGGCCATTCGCGAAGGCCGCCAGGCGGCGCGCTCCGTCGATGAGTTCCTTATGGGGAGTTCAGTTCTGCCGCGATAAGGCTGCGGACCGGGCGCCAACTCAGGCGATCACGCGGCCATCCACGCCGAACCGGTATATGCGCGCCGGATCGGGCGTTGCATAAAGCACATCGTCCGCGCCAAAACGATGCTCGCCGAAAAGCCGCACGGTGACGAAGCCGGCCTGCTCCGTATTAAGATAGAGGATCGTGTCGGCGCCGAGATGCTCGGCGTGAAGCACGGCGCCTTTCCAGGTTCCCGATTGCCGGTCGACGGAGACGTGTTCCGGCCGAATGCCGATGGTCGCCGCCCTCTCCTCGCCGAGCCTTTCCGCCGGGATGAAATTCATTTGCGGCGAACCGATAAAGCCGGCGACGAATAAATTGGCGGGTTTGTTATAGAGCTCCATCGGCGAGCCGACCTGTTCGACCATGCCCTTGTTGAGGACCACGATGCGGTCGGCCAGCGTCATGGCTTCCACCTGATCGTGGGTTACGTAAACCATCGTCGCCTTCAGTTCGCGATGCAGCCTGGCGATCTCCAGCCGCGTATTAACGCGCAGTGCGGCATCGAGATTGGAGAGCGGCTCGTCGAACAGGAAAAGCTTCGGCTTGCGCACGATGGCGCGACCGATGGCGACGCGCTGGCGCTGGCCGCCGGAAAGCTCGGAGGGCCGCCGCTGCAAATAGTCGCCGAGCGAGAGCAACCCCGTAGCAACCTGGACCCGTTCGTCGATTTCCTTCTTGGGTGTGCCGGCCTGTTTCAGGCCGAGCCCCATATTGTCGCGGACGTTCAGATGTGGATAGAGCGCGTAGGACTGGAAGACCATGGCGATGCCGCGCTTGGCCGGCGGCACCGCACTCACTTCCTGCCCGTCGATCCGCACGCTGCCGCCCGTCGCATCCTCCAGCCCGGCGATGACCCTTAGAAGCGTGGACTTGCCGCAACCGGAAGGACCGACAAACGTCACCAGTTCGCCATCCATCACCTCAAGGTCGATGCCCTTCAGCACCTCGACCTTGCCGAAGGACTTGCGGATATTTTCGAGCGTCAGCGATCCCAAGCGTTCATTCTCCGATCATAGTTCGACGCTGCGGCCGCGTCCGCACGCTCTCGTCGGCGGCCAGGCAGATGCGCAGCGACTGAACGGCGTCGTCCATGTGGCGCGACAGGTCCAGATCCTCGCGGATCGCCTTGAGCACGAATGCCTGCTCGCGCTCGCATAGCTCCTGATGTCCCGGTTCTCCGTCCATCTTCAGCAATTCGTCCGGTCTGGCGAACTTGCCGTCCGCGCCGATTTCCGCGCGATGCAGGCGGATGGTCGATGTCTCTGGTGTGCGTATCGATGTCGTCCGACTTCGCGCCCTCGTCCATGACGATCGAAACGCTGCCTTTCGGCGACATCACATCTTTCACGAAGAAGGCCGTTTCCGACATCATCGGCCCCCATGCCGCCTCGTACCAGCCGACCGAACCATCGGCGAACAGCACCTGCAGATGGCCGTAATTATACATGGCCGGATCGATTTCTCCGGTCAGCCGAAGGCCCATGCCACGCACCTGAACCGGCTTGGCGTCAGTGATCTGGCACATCACGTCGACATAGTGCACGCCGCAATCGACGATTGGCGACGTTGTCTGCATGAGTTGCTTGTGCGTGGCCCAGGTGGCGCCACTCGATTGCTGGTTAAGGTTCATGCGGAAGACATAGGGACCGCCCAGCGCCCTCGCCTCGGCGATCAGGCGCATCCAGGATGGGTGGTGCCGCAATATGTAGCCGATGACGAGCTTGCGATCATTGGCCTTCGCCGCCGCGACGACGCGCTCGGCATCCCCTACCGTCGTCGCCAACGGCTTCTCGACGAAGACGTCGCATCCGGCTTCCATCGCCGCGACCGCGTAGTCGGCATGGCTGTCCGAATAGGTGTTGATGGAGCAAAGGCCAGGCTTCACCTCGCGTAAGGCATCCGCAAAATCCGACAAGATACGGTAATGACTCAGTTCCGCCGGAAGTTCGATCGTCGAGCGGTTCACCAGTCCCACGATCTCGAAGCCCGGGTTCCGTTGATAGGCGAGCGCGTGGCTGCGGCCCATATTGCCAAGCCCGGTGACAAGCACGCGGATGGGTTTTTCTTCGGTTCCGCTCACTTCACCGCTCCCGATGTGATTCCGCGAATGAGCTGGCGCGAGAAGATGAGGTAAAGGATCAGGACCGGCAGGATGGCCAGCGAAAGCGCCGCCAGCACCGCATTCCAGTTGGTGACGAACTGCCCGAGAAAAAGCTGCGCCCCGAGCGTCACCGTCTTGGTGCTTTCGGATGGCGCCAGGATCAGCGGAAACCACAGATCGTTCCAGATCGGGATCATCGTGAAGACGGCGACCGTCGCCATGGCTGGGCGGACCAGCGGCAGGACCAGCCGGAAGAAGATGCGGTATTCACTCAAGCCGTCGATCCGGCCGGCATTCTTCAGATCCTCCGAGACCTGCTGCATGAACTCCGACAGGATGAAGACGGCGAGCGGGATGCCCTGCGCCGTGTAGACGAGAATCAGCGCCGTCAGCGTATTGACCAGGCCGCTCGCCACCATCAATTGCAGGATTGCGACCGTACCCAGCCGGATCGGGATCATGATGCCGAGCGCCAGATAAAGCCCGGTCAGCGTATTGGCGCGAAAGCGGTATTCCGCCAGCGCGAAGGCCGCCATGGCGCCGAAGAGCAGCACGAAGAAAATCGCGACGACGGTGACGACGAGGCTGTTCCAGAAATAAAGCGGGAAATTGCCCTGCGACATGACCGTCGTATAGCCGATGAGATCGAACGTTCCCGGCCCCGGCAGGGAAAGCGGCGAACGGAAGATGGCGCCGCGCGACTTGAACGAATTGACGACGATGACCAGCACCGGAAAAAGCGCGATGACCGTGTAGAGCGATGAGGACCGCATGCGCGGCGGCCGATCGGGGCAAAGAGGTGCGGGCCTGGCTCATGCGCGCGCCTCAGAACTGGTAGCGGCGAAGCCGCGTCTGGATGGCGAACAGATAGACGCAGACGCCGGCCAGGATGATCGAAGAACATCATCGAGGCGATCGTCGCGCCCATGTTCGGGTTCGCCGAGCTGCAGCTGGAAGCCGAAGAAGGTGCGGTAGAGGAACGTGCCGAGGATGTCGGTCGAGAAGTTGGGCCCGGCCAAGCGCGCCCTGGCCGACATAGATCAGGTCGAAGGCATTGAAATTGCCGACGAAGGTCAGGATCGAGATGATGCCGATCGAGGGCAGGATGAGCGGCAGCTTGATCTTCCAGAACTGCGCCATGCCGGTGACGCCGTCGCATTCGGCCGCCTCCAACACCTCGTCGGGAATCGTCAGCAGCGCGGCATAGATCAGCATCATCGGGATGCCGACGAACTGCCAGACCGAGATCAGCGCCACCGTCGTCAGCGCGGTATCCGGCAAGCCGAGCCATGGATGCGAACAGGCCCCTGAGCCCGACACCTCGAGCAGATCGGCGCTACGCCCCAGAGCGGCGACAGGATCAGCTTCCAGACGAAGCCGACGATGACAAAGGAAAGGATGGTCGGCACGAAGATCGCCGTGCGGTAGAAGGCCGCGAACCGCAGCGTCGGGCTCGAAAGCAGCGCCGCCAGCAGGATGCCGATCGGGTTCTGCACCAGCATGTGGATAACGAAGAACCAGAAGTTGTTCTTCAAGCGCGTTCCAGAAATCGCCGACCAGTGCGGATCGCCGAACAGCGTATGGAAATTGGCGAGGCCGACGAAGACCTGCTTCCCGTCGACACTGCGAAATAGCGAAAGCTGCAGCGTGCGCGAACAGCGGCAGGATCATCATGGCCGTGTAGACGAGCACCGCCGGCGCCAGAAACACCACGATATGCCAGCGTGCCTGCTTGCGCGCGAGCCGTCATTCCGTCCTCCGCTCTCGCCGCCCAAAATGTTTCGCCCGAGCGGGTCCACGCGGCCCGCCGGGCCGAAAACCTGTCGCTCGGCCTTATTTCGCCGGCTTGTACCAGCTGTCCAGGCCTTCCTGCAGCTTCTTGGCGGCGGCCTCCGGCGTTTCGGTGCCGTTGATGACGTTGGCCGAGGCCGTCCCAGGTGTCATTCTCGAGGTTTGGCGTGCCGCGCGACAGGATCTGGTAGGTGAAGCGCATGGTCGACTTGCAGGTCTTCCGCCAGCTCAGGAACTCCTTGGCCAGCGGATCCTTGAGGTCGACCTTCTCATTGGTCAGCGGGAAGAAGCCCGGCAGCGCATTGCCGTAGATCTTGGCGAACTCCTTGGAGGCCACCCATTCCAGGAATTTCTTGGCCGCTTCCGGATGCTTCGGTCTTGGCGTTCATGCCGAGCGCATGGTCTGGCTGGTCGGAGATGTAGCAAGTATCGCCTTCCTTCGGCACCGGCGGCGGAAAGGCGCCCATCTTGAAATCGCGCCTGCGTGTTGAAGACCGAAATCTCCCACGAACCCGGCCGGATAGATCGCCGCGCGGCCGAGCGTGAACAGGTTCTGGCTGTCGGGATAGGCCTGGGCCTGGAAGCCGTCGCCCATATAGGGCGCCCACTTGGCCAGCTCCTTGAACGGCTCGACCCATTCCGGATCGGTCAGCTTCTGCCTTGCCGGCGATCAGCGCCTTGCGGCCTTCCTCGCCCTTCCAGTAGTTCGGGTCCGATATTCTCGTAGCCCATGGTCGCGGCTTCCCATTGGTCCTTGGTGCCCATGGCGAGCGGGACATAGGTGCCGTCATCCTTGATCTTCTTGAGATCGGCGAAGAACTCGTCCTCGGTCTTCGGCGGCGTGATGCCGAGTTGCTCGAAGGCGTCCTTGTTGTAGATGAAGCCGTGGATGACCGAGGCCATCGGCACGCAGAACGTAGTCTTGGCCGTCGTCGGTCTGCCAGGCCGCCTTGGCGACATCGGAGAAATTGTCCATGCCCTTCAGGTCGTCGACCGGCGAAAGATAGCCCTTCTTGTAGAGTTCGAGCGAGGCGTCGAACGGCCGGCAGGTGATGAGGTCGCCGGCCGAGCCGGCGGCCAGCTTGGCATTGAGCGCGGCGTTGTATTCGGTCGGCGCGGCCGGCGCGAACACCACCTTGATGTCGGGATTGGTCTTCTCGAAGGCCGGGATGATCTTGTCCTGCCAGACCGGCAGTCGTCGTTGCGCCAGCTTTCGATAGTCAGCGTCACGTTGTCGGCATAGGCCAGGCCTGCCGAGGCAAGAACGCTCGAAGCCATGAGCATCAGCCGGATTGAAGTCTTGGTCATGTTATTCTCCCTGTTTGCGGCGTTTCAGACGCCGGTATTGTCGGAGCTGTTGCTCCCCTCGATCATCGAAAGCGCCGGCCGCAGCCTTCGCCCGGCGCGTTCGAGAAGTCTGCCGGCGGTGGCCACATCGGCTGCGCCCGCCGCCATCAGCACCGCCGCCTTCACCGATCCTTGTGTCTGTTCCAGAAGCCTTTCGGCCTCATCGTCGGCGCAGCCGGCGATCGCCGCAACGATGCGAGCGGCGCGGCGCCTTGAGCTTGGCGTTGTCCGGCCGGACGACCGACCATGTAGCCATCATGCACATGGCCGAGCCGGATGGCCAGCAAGGTGGAAAACAGGTTGAGCGCGATCTTCTGCGCCGTGCCCGCTCCCATTCGCGTCGAGCCGGCGATGATTTCCGGCGGCGTCGGCAAATGGATCGCGACATCGGCCCCGGTGAAGATGCGGCGCGTCGGTATTGTTGGCCATGGCGATGGACGGCGCGCCATGTTCGCGCGCCTTCCTCAGCGCGGCGACCGCATAGGGTGTCGAGCCGCTCGCCGAAACCGCGATCATGCAATCGTTCGGCGTCATGCCGACAGCAGCGACATCGCTGGCGGCAAGGTCCGTGTCGTCTTCGGGTCCACCCGCCAGATCTTGCAAGCTTGCCGCGCCGCCGGCAAAAAGGATGACGATGCTTTCCCGCGCGATGCCGAATGTGCCCGGCAATTCCAGCGCGTCGGCCATCGCCATCATGCCGGAGCTTCCCGCCGCCGCATAAACCAGCCGGCCGCCTTTCGCGCAGTCGACCGGCGGCGAGTTCGGCGGCGGCGGCCAGCGAGGGCAGCGCCTCCCTGACGGCAGCCGCGGCTTCGATCTGCGCGTCGGCCAGAGGCCCGAGAATAGCCAGCGCGGGCTGCATGTCGAGCCCCTTGGCTTGTCGGTGCGATTCCTCGGTACGCCGAAGCGCCATCTATTTTCTCCCGCTGCCAATGATGATGCCAAAAAAATACCACTTGTCCAGTGATCGTTAACGTTTTTCTTTCGGGCCTTTCGTCGATTTTTAAATAACGATTTATTTTCAACATTTTATTGTAAGTTGGCCGTAAACCAAAAAGAAAGCTTGGAAATTGGTATTTAATTGGTATTATACCCGAAGGAGGGCAGGCTGCGCGTGGAACTCTGATCGCGATCGACGGCGGCGGCACCAGATGCCGGGCTCTGGTCGCTGACCGGCGAGGGCGTGCCGCTCGGCCGCGGCGAAGCCGGCGCCGCCAACATCATGACCGATCTCGATGGCGCCCGCGACAATATCGTTGAGGCCGCGTCGCAGGCCTGTCGATGAGGCCGGCCTGACGAGCGAGACATTGTCATCGGCCAGCGCGCTGCTTGGCCTCGCCGGCGCCAATATAGGCGACTATGGCGAGCGGCTTCGCGCCGTCCTGCCTTTCCAGCAAAGCATCGTCGAGACCGACGCGCTGATCGCCCTCAATGGCGCGCTGGGCGAGCATGACGGCGCGGTGGCGATCATCGGCACCGGCTCCGCCTTCGTCGCACGCAGCCACGGCGCCATCCGCAGCGTCGGCGGCTGGGGCTTCATGGTCGGCGACCTCGGCAGCGGCGCCCGCGTCGGGCGCGAGCTTCTCCAGGAAACCCTGCTGGCGCATGACGGCATCCATCCCGGCTCGGCGCTGACGGGCGAGGTGCTGCGGCCGCTTCGAGGACGACCCGCAGACGCTGGTCGAGTTGCCACACGGCCAGGCCCGGTCGATTTCGGCGCGTTCGCGCCGATGGTCTTCGACTATGCCGAGCGCGGCGATCCTGTCGCGCAGCGCGCTTGTCGATGGCGCCGTCCGCAGCATGTCGAGGAGGCGCTGGCCGCGCTCGATGCCTCCTGACGGCGATCGGCTTTGCCTGCTCGGCGGGCTGGCGCGACGCTACGAAGGCCGGCTCGCGTTCGCGCTATCGGGCCGCATGCGCGAAGCCGTTGGGCGACGCGTTCGAGCGGCGCGTTGGCGCTGGCGCTGAAGCGGTTCGGCTTCCGAAGAGGCGCGCCGTCATGGATGATCTGCGCCAGAGCATTTTCTCGCAGCGTTAATGGCGGCGCCAGCGCCGGACGGACCGCTCTACCTGTCGCTGAAGCACAACATCGAAGAGGCGATCCGCGACGGCGTGCTGCAACCCGGCGACGCCCTGCCCTCCGAGCGCGATATCGCCGAGCTGGCCGACGATCTCCCGCGTCACGGTCCGCAAGGCCGTGCAGAACCTCGTCATCGAGGCGGCTGCTGGTGCAGCGCCACGGCTCCGGCACCTTCGTCGCGCCCCGCGTCGAGCGCGTGCGAGCAGTCGCTCTCGCTCGCTCACCTCCTTCACCGAGGACATGACGCGTCGCGGAATGACGTCGCGAATCGGTCTGGCTCGACCGCGGCGCTCTATCCGCCCTCGCCGGAGGAGATGATGGCTTCTGGGCCTGTCGTCCACGAATCGTGTCGCCCGCGTCAGCCGGCTCCGCCTCGCCAACGGCACACCGCTGGCGATCGAGCGCGCCTCCCTGTCGGAAAAGTCGCTGCCCGACCCCTCGATCGTGGAAACATCGCTCTACGCCTGCCTGGACAAGAGCGGCAACCGTCCGGTGCGCGCCGTCCAGCGCCTCTCGGCGGCGTTGCTGGAAAAGGCCGACGCCGAACTTCTCGGCGTACCGGCCGGCGCGGCCAGCCTCAACATCGAACGCATTTCCTATCTGCCGTCCGGCAAGGCCATTGAATTCACCCGGTCCCTCTATCGCGGCGACGCCTATGATTTCGTCGCCGAGTTGCGTCTTGGCGACAACGGATCGTGAAGAGCAGACGATGAACACGCCAACTTTCATGCAGCAGGAGATCGCCGGGATTCCGGATGCCGTCGCCCGACTTCCTCGACCGTTCCGCCCCGGCGTTGACCGAGGCCGGAGCGCGGCTGCGCGCGAAAAACCCGTCCCTCGTCGCGACGGTGGCGCGCGGCTCCTCCGACCATGCGGCAAGCTTCCTGAAATACGCCATCGAGCTTTCCGCCGGCATACCGGTCGCATCGCTCGGGCCGTCCATCGCCTCGATCTTCGGCGCGCGCCTGAAACTGGGTGGCGCCGCATGTCTTGCGATCTCGCAATCCGGCAAAAGCCCCGACATCGTCGCGCATGGCCGAGACGGCGGGTGAAGGCGGCGCCCTGACCTTCGCGCATCACCAACACGGCGAACTCGCCCCTCGCTTCCGCCTGCGACGAAGTCATCGACATTCTGGCCGGCGACGAACGCAGTGTCGCGGCGACCAAAACCTTCGTGAATTCCGTTGTCGCCGGCCTGGCGCTGCTCGCCGAATGGATCGAGGACGACGATCTGCGCCACGCCCTCAACGCCCTGCCCGGTCATATGGAGACGGCGCGCAATTGCGACTGGACCGAGCTTTGCGAAGCGCTCGATGGACGACGATTCGCTGTTCATCCTGGGCCGTGGCCCGTCGCTGGCGATCGCCGGCGAAGCGGCGCTGAAATTCAAGGAGACCTCGTCCGTCCACGCCGAGGCCTACAGTTCGGCGGAGGTGATGCATGGGCCGGTGTCGATCGTTGGCGGCGGCTTTCCCATCCTGGCGCTGGTGGGGCGCGACGCGGCGGAACCATCCATGACCGAGACAGCCGATTCCCTTGCCGGCAGGGGAGCCTCGGTCTTCGCGACAATCGCCAAGACTGCGACGGCGCGGCGACTGCCCTTCGCCTCCACCGGCCACACGCTCACTGATCCGCTGGCGCTCATCGTCGCCTTCTACGCCTTCATCGAGAATTTCGCCCGGCGGCGCGGCCTCGACCCGGACCGGCCGCCGCATCTGCGCAAGGTCACGGAGACGCAATGAGTTCTCTTCTCGCCCTCTCCGGCGCGCGTATCTTCGATGGCGAGAATTGGCACGGCGGCAGGTCGCTTCTAGTGCGCGACGGGCTTGTCGAACGCATGGCCGATGCCACCGAATTACAGGCGGATGCGGTCGTCATTGATCTTCAAGGCGGCTTCCTGGCGCCGGGTTTCGTCGATTTGCAGGTCAATGGCGGCGGCGGCGTCATGCTGAACGATGCGCCCTCGCCGGAAACCATCCACCGCATCTGCGCCGCCCATGCCCGCTTCGGCACGGTGGCCCTGCTGGCCACGCTGATTACCGACACGCCCGCCGTCACCAACGCTGCCATCGAGGCCGGCAGAAAAGCGGCCTGGGAAAAAATCCCGGGCTTTCTTGGCCTGCATCTCGAAGGGCCGCATCTGTCGCAAAGCCGCAAGGGAGCCCATGATGCCGCCCTCATCCGGCCGATGGACCAGGAAGATGTCGAGCGGCTTGCCGCCGCCCGCCCAGACCTGCCGGTGCTGATGACGACCGTCGCCCCCGAAACCGCTACGCCCCAGCAGATCGCCGCCCTGAACGGGGCCGGCATCGTTGTCAGCATCGGCCATTCGGACGCCGGCTTCGAGATGGCCCGCGCGGCAATCGCGGCGGGCGCAAGTCAGGTGACGCATCTCTTCAACGCCATGAGCCAGCTTCAGCATCGGGAGCCAGGCATGGTCGGCGCGGCGCTCGATTCAGGCGAGGTCTTTGCGGGGCTGATCGCCGACGGCATCCATGTCGACCGCCATGCGATCGGCATAGCGCTGAGAGCAAAGCGGGGTCCGGGCCGTATCTTCCTGGTCACCGACGCCATGGCGACGATCGGAACGGATATGAAGGAATTCACCCTCAATGGCCGTACCATCCGGCGCACCGACGGCCGGTTGACGCTCGAGGACGGAACCCTCGCCGGCGCCGACCTCGACATGATTTCGGCGGTGCGCTTCATCCATCGCGACATCGGCGTGGATCTTGAGGAAGCGCTGCGCATGGCCTCGCTCTATCCGGCCCGGGCGGTTGGTCAGGACCACCGGCTGGGGCGCATCGAAAAGGGCCGTCCCGCATCGATCGTCCATCTTTCCGATACGCTTGATATCCGCAACGTGTGGATCGAGGGCGAACTTGCTTACAGCGACAAATCCTGAGCTTCAGTCCCGCCGCGATCCCCGCTTACAGCATGCGCATGGATACCTGTGACGGCGCGGCGCTGGCCAGCGGATTGACAAGCGCGAACCTGAACGGCGCGGCTTCGATCTCGAAAAGATCGCCCGCTTGCGTTTTCACGCCATCCGAAAAGGAAAGCGTCGCGGTGCCGAAGAAATGCACATGGATGTCGCCCGGCCGGCGGAACTGTTCATACTTGAAATGATGATGCTCCAGATTGGCGATCGTGTGGGACATGTTCTCCTCGCCCGACAGAAACGGCCTTTCCCAGATCACCGTGCCGTCGCGGCGGATGCGAGAAGTTCCGTTTACCTGCGCCGGCAATTCGCCGGTCAGCAGTTCCGGCCCGAGCGACGCCTGGCGCAGCTTTGAATGGGCGAGCCACAGATAGTTCTGCCTCTCTGTGACATGGTCGGAGAATTCATTGCCGAGCGCGAAGCCGAGCCGATGCGGCGCGCCATCCTTCCCGATGATGTAGATGCCGGCGATCTCGGGTTCCTCGCCACCGTCGAGTGCGAAGGCGGGCGCGGCCAGCGGCTGGCCCGGGCCGACCAGGGCCGCGCCGTCACCCTTGTAGAACCATTCCGGCTGGACGCCTTCTTTGCCCTTCGCCGGCTTGCCGCCTTCCACGCCCATCAGGAACATGCGCATGGAATTGGTCGGCTTTTCGGCCGACGCTGCGGCCTTGTGCATCTTGTCGCGGCCTTCCGCCGAGCCAAGATGCGTAAGCCCCGTACCCGTCATGACCAGATGGGCCGAATCGGGATGGTCGATCGGCGCCAAGACACGGCCTTCTGCCAGCGCGCCAGCGATATCGACAGGCGCGCCAAGGCCGAGTTTTTCTACCGTCTGCCGGAGAGTTCGCGCCCATATCGAGCGCCCGGCCGGCCAGATCGTAGATCGAACTCCACGCCGGAAACACGATGCGCGGTATCGTCGGTCGCCGCGGCGACAAGGCGGCCGCCCTTTTCATCCCGTAATTGCACCAGTCGCAAAGCCGTATCCTCCCGCTTTTTCTGAGACGAATTGCTGGCCTTGGTCAGCCCGTCACCGGCATTGCGGAATATATTTCATCGGTCACCTTTTCAAGCCATTCTGTCCGGGCGCTATCCTGCTCTTCCTGCAAGGCCAGATGCACCATGCCTATGGTCGGATCGGCGCCATGCCAATGCTTTTCGCCCGGCGGAATCCAGACCGTGTCGCCAGGCCGTATGGCACGCAGCGGCCCGCCTTCGCACTGGACACGCCCAATACCGGAAAGAACGTGCAGCGTCTGGCCAAGCGGGTGTGTATGCCACGCCGTGCGCGCACCAGGCTCGAACGACACCCGCACCGCCCGCAGCCGCGCCGGCGCCGGCGCTTCGATGATCGGATCCTGCCACACGGTCCCGGTAAACCATTCGGCTGGTCCGCGACGCGTGACATGGGTGCCCACGGGGATGATGTTCATCGGCAGTTCCTCCTGCGCATTTGCGACGCTTGCTAACCTTGGGAACTAGCACCTTCGCCGCCTGCTTCAAATCAATACCTTGATCACCACGGCGATATGCCGCCCGATAGTCCGGCGGTCGGCGGTCGGCGTTCGGCGTTCGGCGGGAACCTTCGCCCGACAAAGCGATTGTTGTGAGGCTTTTCTCCCGTGTGGTGCGGCGCGTGCTCAAAAAAAACGAAACCTTCGATGCAGCGGAACAGTCGGCGGCCGACGCGTCGCTGAAATATATGTCCGATGAAATGCCCGGCATGCGCCGCAGGAAATCCGGAAAGGGCTTTGCCTATTTCAAGGTGGATGGTACGCGCCTTACTGATGCCCGGCATCTCGAACGCATTAGGGCACTGGCCATCCCACCGGCCTATTCCGATGTCTGGATATGCCCGGTATCGAATGGCCACCTTCAGGCGACCGGGCGCGATGCGCGCGGCCGCAAGCAGTACCGTTACCATGCGCGATGGATCGCCCTTCGCGATGAGGCCAAATTCGATCGCCTCGCCGAATTCGCCGGCACCCTGCCCGCCATGCGCGAGCGCATCAACCGCGATCTTCGCAGACATGGCCTGCCCAAGGAGCGTGTTACGGCTTCTGTCGTCTGGCTTCTGGAAAACACCATGATCCGGGTAGGCAATCACACCTATGCGCGTGAGAACAAGAGCTTCGGACTGACCACCCTGCGCAGCCGCCATCTGCAAATCAACGGATCGCGGATGCGGTTCAAGTTCAGGGGCAAGTCGGGCAAGGAATGGAACCTGCAACTCGCCGACCAGCGCATGGTGCGAGTGGTCCGTTCCATCCAGGAACTGCCGGGTCAGCACCTTTTCCAATATGTCGACGAGGACGACGTGCGGCGCCAAATCCATTCCGATGACATCAACGCCTATATTCGCGAAATCAGCGGCAGCGATTTCACGTCCAAAATGTTCCGTACCTGGAACGGCACGCTGGCGGCAATCGCCGTCCTTGCTGAAACGCCCTTGCCGGAAAGCCGCTCGGCCGCGAACCGCGTTCTCAACAGCGCCGTCGACAGGGTTGCCGAACTGCTCGGCAATACACGCGCGGTCTGCCGCAAATGCTACATCCATCCCCGCGTGGTCGAGTCCTGGCTTGCGGGCAGGTTGGAAACGGAGCTGGCGACGGCCAAGGCCTCTTACCGCAAGGTACGCGCGGGTCTTGATCCTGCGGAAATGCTGGCTTTGCGGTGGCTTGAACAGACGGCAGGCAGTTGAAGCCAAGGCAAGGACTCCGGAACCTGCCCACCGTAACAGCGGCGGCCTGCATGAACGCTCCTTGCCGCCGCCCGACTATCGGTCTATGCGCGCGGCCATGCCTGCAGCCAAATCTCTCCGACGAGAATTCTTCGACCAGCCGGTTGTTCAGGTGGCGCGTGAATTGGTCGGCGCGTATCTCTTCGTCGGCGAGGCGGGTGGAAAAATCGTCGAGGTCGAAGCCTATGACCGCGACGATCCCGCGTCTCACGCCTTTCGTGGACCGACCCCGCGCAATGGCGCCATGTTCGGACCGTCCGGCCACGCCTATGTCTATCGTTCCTATGGCATCCACTGGTGCCTCAACCTTGTCTGCCAGCCCGGCAGCGCCGTGCTGTTGCGCGCCATCGAACCCACGGGCGGCCTCGAATTGATGCGCGGCAGGCGAGGACTGGAGGATGTGCGCAAATTGTGTAGCGGCCCGGGACGCCTCTGCCAGGCGCTTGGCGTGGACAAGGCGTTCGACGGCCGGCCGCTCGATCGACCGCCCTTCCGCGTCCTCGCCGCTACCGAGGCCCACGACATCCTTGTTGGACGACGCATCGGGCTTACGCGCGGCGTTGAAACGCCATGGCGCTTCGGCTTCGCGGGCTCACGCTTCCTGAGCAAGCCGTTCAAGGCTTGACGCGTCGCCGGCCGAGCCGGTAACCGGTCATCGAAGGCGTCAAAAAGGCCAGCCGCAACAAAAGTTCATTTGCCATCGCCATTCAACTTTGCATTTTGCCTTTGAAGGACTGGCGGCCTATGGTGCAGGCGTTTGGCGAATTTCGCGGCGCCGAGGCGTTTTGAGGCATGTTTGCGTTGAGGAGCAGGGTTGGGCATTTCGCATTCGGGACGCCGGCGTAGCGGCCAGGTTCTCGCCCTCGCCCTTGCCCTTTCGGCGGCGTGGTCGCCGGCTCATGCGTTCAAGCTGTTCGGCAAGACATTTTTCGAACGTCCCAATCAGGAAAAGAAGAGCGACGATACGATCGGCGAGCCGGTCAAGTATTCGGTCGATTTCTCGGTCGCTTCGGCCACCGACATGGATGGCAAATCGGACAAGAAGTCCCTCGATAAAATATTGAAGGGCGCTTCCGGCCTGTGGAAGGACAAGGACAAGCCGGCCTCCGGTGTGTCGGGTCTGCTGGCGAAGGCGCGCAGCGACTACAAGCGCCTGCTGGACTCGCTCTATGGAGAAGGGCGCTACGGCGGCTCGATCAGCATCCAGGCCGACGGCAAGGAAGTCGCGGGTCTTGCGCCGGATGCCGAGCTTTCCGAACCCGTCAAGATTTGCGTCTCGGTCGATCCCGGCCCTCCCTTCGCCTTTGGCGATACGCAAATCGTCAACCAGGCGCCGCCGCCGATCGATCGTCACGACAAGGTGCCGTTGCCGCGCGACGAAGGGTTTGCGCCCGGCCAGTTGGCGCGTTCTGGCGTGATCCTCAAATCGGACAGGCTGGCGACCGAAGCCTGGCGGCAGCAAGGCTACGCCAAGGCGGAGATCGCCAACCAGCGCGTCGTCGCCGCGCACCAGACGAAGACCATCAACGCGACCATCACAGTCAAACCGGGGCGCAAGGCCTATTATGGCCCCGTCACGGTGAAGGGCACCGATCGCATGGATCCACGCTTTGTCGCCTGGATGGCCGGACTGCAGCAAGGTCAGGAATTCGATCCCGACGATGTAGAGCGCGCCAACAAGCGCTTTGCACGGCTTGGCGTCTTTCGGTCGGCCCGCATCGAGGAAGCCGACGCGATCGGTGACGGCGGCCTGCTGCCGATGAACGTCATCGTGCAGGAGCGCAAGCTGCATCGTTTCGGCGTCGGCGCCGACTACTCGACGCTGGACGGAGCCGGCTTCCAGACCTTCTGGCTGCACCGCAACCTTTTCGGCCATGCGGAGAGCCTGCGGCTGGAAGCCAAGGTCGCCGGCTTCGGCAACACGACGGACCCCGCGGATTTCACCTACCGCGCCGGGGCGACCTTCATCCGGCCGGGCGTCTTCACGCCCGACACCGATTTCGTTGCCTCGCTGATCGGCGACCGGGAAGTGCTGGATATCTATACCCGCACCTCCATTACCGCGTCGGTCGGTTTCAACCGGATTTTCACCGACGAACTGTCGGGAAAACTCTTCCTCACCGGCGGGCCATCGCGCTTCGACGACGATTTCGGCACCCGCGATTTCGCTGATGCCGGCGTGTTGGGCGGTCTCACCTATGATGGACGCGACAACAAGACGGACGCTACGAGCGGCTACTATCTCGACGGCGAGATTCATCCCTTCTACGAATTCAACTATGGCAATCCGGCGGTACGGATGACGGCGGAAGGCCGCACCTATTACGGTTTCGGGGCGGACAATCGCGTCGTGCTCGCCGGCCGCCTCAAGATCGGATCGATCATCGGCCCCTCCATTGCCGAGACGGCCCCCGACAAGCTGTTCTTCGCCGGCGGCGGCGGATCGGTGCGCGGCTACGCCTATCGCAACATCGGCGTCACCCAGCCGTCGGGCATCGTCACCGGCGGCAGGTCCCTAGTCGAGGCTTCGGCGGAACTGCGCACCCGCATCACCGACACGATCGGACTGGTCGGGTTCGTCGACGCCGGTTATGTCGGCGCCGATTCCGTGCCTGATTTCTCTGAACAGATACGCGTCGGCGCCGGCGTCGGCGTGCGTTATCTCACCGGGCTCGGTCCCTTGCGCGCCGACATCGCCGTACCGCTCGACCCGCGTCCGGGCGATCCGAATGTCGCCTTTTACATTGGTCTAGGACAAGCGTTTTGACCCGGATACTCGCCGCCCTCGCTTTGCTCCTCTATGCGCTTCCGGCGCTCGCCCAGGATAAGGCGGAGTTGGAAAAATCGTATTTCCTGCAATATGTCGAATCGAAGCTCTCGACGCCCAACCGCAAGATCGAGATTTCCGGCATCTCCGGCGTTTTATCCTCCAGCGCCACGATCGGCCAGATCACCATCGCCGACACACAGGGCGTCTGGCTAAAAATAGTTAACGCCTCGATCGACTGGAACCGCGCCGCGCTGCTGCTCGGCCGGCTCAGCGTCAACAAGCTCTCGGCTGAAGAAATCGACATGTTGCGCAAGCCGCTGCCAGACAAGAGCGCGCCGGCGCCCGAATCGAGCAGCTTCCAATTGCCGGAGTTGCCCGTCTCCATCAAGCTCGACAAATTAAGCGTCGCCAAAATCAAGTTCGGCCAGGATGTCTTCGGTCTCGGATCGGAACTGAAGCTTTCGGGACGACTGGCGCTGGCCGACGGTTCCCTCGACACCGCTCTCGACATCAACCGACTCGACGGGCCGGGTGGCGAGTTCAAGCTGGCCGCCAAATACGCCAATGAAACCAAGAAGCTCGACCTCGACCTTTCACTAGCCGAGCCGGCCAACGGCGTCATCGCCAACGTATTGAACATCGAGGGCAAGCCTCCGGTGGATTTGACGCTGAAGGGTTCCGGTCCGCTCGATTCGCTCAATCTCGCCTTGACGCTCGACGCCGACAAGCAACGCGTCCTTACCGGCACGACAAGCATCCGCCGCCGCGATGGCGGCTACGGCTTCAATGCCAAGCTCGGCGGCCCGATCGCCAAACTCGTACCGCCGCAATTCCGGGATTTCTTCGGCGCCGACACCAATCTCGTCGCCGATGGCGTGGTCAAGGATACGGGTGGCCTGTCGCTCGACACGCTGAAACTGACGAGCAACGCCCTCAATCTGGACGGCAGCCTCGAGACCAGCACCGACGGCTTTCTGCGCCGCCTGAAACTCAATGCCGCAATCGCCGATTCCAGCGGCAAGAAGGTCGTGTTGCCGGTGCCCGGCGGCGCGACCACCGTCGACGGCGCCAAGCTGGCCATCGCTTTCGGCGACGATCCCGGCGGAAAGTGGACGGGCTCGGTCGACGTCGACGGCCTGACGACCAATTCCTTCGCCGCCCAGTCGGTGACCCTGGCCTTGGGCGGTGTCGCCGAGAACATGGACCAGCCCGCCTCGCGCCACATCAGTTTTTCCACCACGGGCAAGGCCGCGGGCATCAGCGCCAAAGACCCCAAAGTGGCCAAGGCGCTCGGCAAGGAAATCGACCTCGACATCGAGGGCGACTGGCGGGCCGGCACCCCGGTCAAGCTCGCCAAGGCGCTGCTCTCGGGCAACGGGCTTAGCCTGTCGGTCGCCGGCGAGATCGCCGATTACATCTTCAACGGCGACATCGATGTCGATGCGTCGAGCATCACGCCCTTCTCGGGCATCGCCGGCCGTAACGTGTCCGGGTCCATGAAACTCGACGCCAAGGGTCAGTTGAAGCCGCTCAGCGGCGGTTTCGACCTGACGCTCGACGGCAAGGCGACCGACCTGACCATCGACAATCCCTCGGTCGACAGCCTGCTTGGCGGCGACACCGCGATCACCGGACGCGTCGCCCGCAACGAAGACGGACTGACGGCGGACAAGCTGCGCGTCGAGAACCACCAGTTGACGCTGACGGCGGACGGCAAGTTCGCCACGGGAAAGGCCGATTTCGGCTTTGACTTCACCTTGGCCGATCTGGCGCTCGCGTCGAAACAGGCAAGCGGCAAACTGACGGCGTCGGGCCGCGCCAAGGGCGACAACGGCAATATCGCCCTCAGTTTCAACGCCAAGGTGCCGGATGGAACGCTGGCCGGCAAGAAACTGGCCGATGCGGCGGTCGATTTCGACGGCATGCTGCAGAAGGGAAACCTTACCGGCAAGCTTCAAGGCAAGGCCGCTCTCGACGGCACGCCCGTCAACCTGGCGACCGACATCGCCGTCGTCGATGGCGCAAAGCGTTTGCAGGGCCTGGACTTTTCCGCCGGCGCCACCCGTCTTGCCGGTGACCTGACGCAGACGAAGGCGGGCCTGTTCACAGGCAAACTCTTGCTGGACTCCACCGATATATCGACGGCCGCCGCCCTCGCCCTCGTCGAGGCGCGAGGAGCGGTGCATGCCAATGTGGATCTTACGGTGGACGGAGAGCACCAGAACGCGCAGGTGGCGGCCACGCTAGACGGTCTCGTCGTCAAGGCCAACAAGGTCGGCCACGCTCAATTGAAAGCCGGGATCGAGGATCTGTTCAAGGTTCCGGTCGTCGATGGCTCGTTCAAGGCGAGTGCGGTTTCGGCGGCGGGCATCGATATCGACACGGTGGAGGCCCATGCCAATCGCACCGGAGAAACGACGAAATTCACCGCCAACGCCGCGCTGAAGAATGGCGCGAACGCTTCCGTCGCCGGCGCTTTGGCGCCCGAAAACGGCGGCTATCGTCTGTCCTTGACCAAAACCGATCTGACCCAGGGCAAGCTGGCGGTAAAGCTGGCCCAACCGGCGAGCATCCTCGTTCAGGGCCAGAATCTCACCATCGACAATTTTGCCGTCGACGCCGGCGGTGGGCGCATCGAGGCCAAGGGCAAGATCGCCGACACGCTCGATATGGCCGTCACCATCAAGGCGCTGCCGCTGGCCATTGCCAACGCCATCCGCCCCGATCTGGCGCTTGCCGGCACGATCGACGGAACCGCCGACATTTCCGGCACCCGCGCCGATCCGAACGTCACGTTCGCCCTCAAGGGCGACGCGCTTTCGGCGGCCGCGCTCAAGCAGGCGGGCCTGTCCTCGCTCTCGGTCGACGCCAAGGGTACGTCCAGCGGGCAGATGCTGAACCTCGACGCCAATGTCACCAGCCCCGAAGGCCTGCGCGCCACGGCGAAAGGCGCGGTTCCGCTAAGCCAGGACGGCAAGATTGCCCTGAATGTCGATCTCAACGCCTTCCCCCTCGCCGCGTTGAATGCGGTGGCGAAGGGCCAGGACCTCGGTGGTTCGATTTCCGGCCAGGCGAAAGTCAGCGGGACGCTGGCCGATCCGGAAGCCGGGTTCACCATCAATGGCCAAAACGTCTCGGCCGCGCCTCTTGCCAATGCCGGCATATCCTCGCTCGAAATCCGCGCATCGGGACGCTACGCCGGCAAGGCCGTCATCCTTTCATCCGCCACCGCCAGTTCGCCGCAGGGACTGACGCTGTCGGCCAGCGGTCGGGTGCCATTATCGGGTGCGGGCCTCGCGATCAGCCTCTCGGGCAAGGCCCCGCTGTCGCTCGCCGACCGCCTGCTGGCGGATCGCGGCGCCCAGGCGTCCGGCACGCTGGCGCTTCAGGCAAAGGTCTCGGGCAGCATCCAGAAGCCGCTGATCAGCGGCTCGTTCTCAACTTCCGGCGCCCAATTCATCGACCCGGAAACCAATGTCCGGCTAGGAAACATTGCCGTCAACGCGTCGATCGATGGCGATACCGTCACGCTGCGCTCCGTCTCGGCATCGCTCGGCAAGAAAGGCACTGTCAAGGCGTCGGGCACGATCTCGACCAACGCGGCTGCGAATTTTCCCGCCAACATCAAGATCGTGCTGGACAATGCGCGTTACGCCGACGGCAACATGGTCGTGGCAACCGTCAACGGCAATATTGCCGTAACCGGCCCCTTGACCAGCGATCCTCTTATATCGGGAAATGTCGATATCGCGCGCGCCGAAATCACCGTGCCCGATAGTCTGGGGGGCGGCGCTGACGAGCTTCATGTCAAGCATCTGAACGCGCCACCCAAGGTCGCCGAGACGCTGAAACGCGCCAGGGCCAATGACGGAACCCCGGTTCCGGGAAGCCGCCCGAGCATCGCCCAGCTCGACGTGAAAGTGAATGCGCCGCGGCGCATCTTCGTGCGGGGGCGCGGGCTCGATGTCGAACTGGGCGGCAGGGTACGTCTCACCGGCCCCGTCAGCGATATCCGTCCTGTCGGTGGATTCAAGATGATCCGCGGCCGCCTCTCCATCATCGGCCAGCGCATCACCTTCACCGAAGGCGAAGTGACGCTGGTCGGCGATCTCGACCCGATGATCAATTTCGTCGCAAGCTCGGAGGGCACGGACATCACCGTGTACGTTACGGTCACCGGCCGCGCATCCGACCCGAAAATCGTCTTTTCCTCGACACCGCAACTGCCACAGGACGAGGTGCTGGCGCGGCTGATCTTCAACCGCAGCCTCAGCGATCTCTCACCCTTGCAGATCGCGCAGCTTGCGGCGGCGGTTGCGGAACTCGCCGGCGGCTCGAACACGTCGCTGCTCGGCAATCTGCGCAAGGCGACCGGGCTGGACGACCTCGACGTGGTGACCGACAGCAAGGGCCAGACGGCGGTGCGCGCCGGCCGTTATATTCAGGACAATATCTATCTCGGTGTCGAGGCCGGGGCGCAGGGCGACGCCAAGGGAACGGTCAATCTCGACATCACCAAGCATCTGAAGGCCAAGGGCGGGCTCGGAACGGTCGATTCCAGCCTTGGCCTGTTCTACGAGAAGGATTATTGACGCCAGCGGCGCTCTACCCCTCGCCCATCACAGAAACGACCGCCGCCGCCAGCGCATCCAACCCGTTGTCCGGTAGTCCGGCGACGTTGATGCGGCTGTCGCCCACCATATAGACGCCATGGTCGCTGCGCAGCTTCTCGACCTGCTCGGGCGTCGCGCCAATGCGTGAGAACATGCCGCGATGGCGCGCCAGGAAATCGAACCGATCGCTGTTCGACTGGCGCCTGAGCGCATCCGCGAACCGTTCGCGCAACGACACCATTCTCAGCCGCATCGATTCGAGCTCGTCTTTCCATTCGGCCGTCAATTTCTCGTCCTGCAGGATGATACGGATGGCGGCCGCGGCATGATCCGGCGGCATCGAATACATGCCGCGCGCCACGCCGAGCAACTGGCTGAACGCTATATCGGCTTCGGCTGCATTCTTGCCCATGAGGAAGGCCGTTCCAACGCGGTCGCGATAAACGGCGAAATTTTTCGAGCAGCTTGCAGCGACCACCATTTCCGGCACGCGCGAGGCAAGCAGCCTGACGCCATAGGCGTCTTCCTCCAATCCATCGCCAAAACCCTGATAGGCAAGGTCGACGAAAGGAAAAAGACCGCGCGAAGCGAGCAAATCTGCGACCGCTTCCCACTGGCCGCGATCGAGATTGGCGCCCGTCGGGTTATGGCAGCAGCCATGCAGGAGCACGATATCGCCCGGGTTCGCCTTCTTAAGCGCTTCCATCATGGCGTCGAAACGGACCATGCCCGTCGCCGCATCGAAATAGGGGTAGTCCCTGGTCGTCACCCCAGCCGCGCGAATGAGCGGCACGTGGTTCGGCCAGGTCGGGTCGGAGAGCCATACGGTGGCGTTGGGCTTCGACCGCGCGATCAGTTCCGCCAGTATGCGCAGAGCGCCGGAGCCGCCGGGAGCCTGCGCCGCACGGATGCGCGAGCTATCGGCATCCGAACCGAACACGAGGCCGATCATCAACGAATCGAACAACGGGTCGCCGGCCATGCCGACATAGCTTTTCGTGTTCTGTGTTGCGTAAAGCCGCTTCTCGGCCTCCCGAACCGCCGCCATCACCGGCGTGTGGCCGTTCGCGTCCTTGTAGACGCCAACGCCGAGATCGATTTTTCCAGGCCGTGGATCCTCGCGGAATTGCCCGATGAGCGCCAATATCTTGTCGGGCTGGGCGGCGGTAAGACTTTCGAACATCAGACTTCCTGAGCGTGAACGGCGATACGCCCGGAATTACGCGCCTTGTCCTCTTTTTGCAACGCGGCAAGCTGGTTCGCCACTTCCCCTTTTACCTTGGCAATCGCCTGTTCCTTCAACGGCCCGTATCCACGGATTTCCATCGGCGCGGCGGCCATAGCGGCAATTGCTTCGATATCGTGCGAGGGAAGCAACGCGATCAGGGTTTCGAGCACGTCTTCGTACCAGCCGATCAGGTCGCGCTCGCTACGCCGTTCCACGGTGTGGCCGAAAGGGTCGAGCGCCGTCCCGCGCAGGAACTTCAGCCACGCCAAAAGCCTGAACGGCGTCTGGATCCATTGGCCGAATTGCTTCTTGTTCGGGCGGCCCCGCGCATCCGTGCCGAGCGGAAACATTGGCGGCGCCAGATGATAATTGACCTTGAAGTCGCCCTCGAATTCCTGCTTCAGCTTTTCGACGAAGCCGGTCTCCATGTGCAGCCGTGCGACCTCGTACTCGTCCTTGTAGGACATCAGCTTGAACAGCGAGCGGGCAACGGCGTCGGTCACCTTCTCCGAACCGTGCGGCGTACCGGCAGCCCTCACGCGGCCGACCAGTTGCCGATAGCGTTCCGCCCATGTCGCATTCTGGTAATCGGTCAGGAAGGCAAAGCGGCGCTCGATCAGTTCGTCCAGCGTCTCCTTTGCCGGTTTGTCCGGGACCGCGTCCGGGGTCAGTACCTCGCCCGCCGCCGCCAGCCGCCCGGCTGCGAAGGCTTCGACATTCTTTTCGATCTCGACGCCGTTGAGTTCGATGGCGCGCATTAAAGCCTCGAACGACACCGGCGCCAGGCCTTTCTGCCAGGCGAAGCCAAGCAGAAGCATGTTGGAAAACACCGTGTCGCCGAATAGCTTTTCGGCCAGCGCATTGGCGTTCACGGCATCGATATTGTCTTCGCCGAGCACGTCGCGGATCGCGTCGAGCCGGGTCATCGCTTTCAGATCGGCATCGCGGAAGCGCACCAGATCGCCGGTCGGCATCTCGGCCGTGTTGATGACGCCGCGCGTTCCGTGGCGATAGGCGGCGGACGCCTTGGGCGAAGACGACACCACCAGGTCGCAGCCGATCAACGCGTCGGCGCTCGCTTCGTCGATGCGGACCTGATGGATGGTGGCGGGCGTCTGGCCGAGGCGGATATAGCTCAGCACCGGGCCGAATTTCTGCGCGAAACCGGTGAAGTCGAGCACCGAGGCGCCCTTGCCTTCCAGATGAGCCGCCATCGTCAGAATAGCGCCGATCGTCACCACGCCGGTGCCGCCGACGCCGGTGACCAGCAGATCGTAGGGGGTATCGAGCGCTTGCGATGCCGGCAGCCGCAGCGCCTTGGCCCGTTCCGCGAAGTCTTGCGCCAACGCCTGCTTCTTGCGCCGCCTCGCGCCTTCCACGGTCACGAAGCTCGGGCAGAAGCCGTTGAGGCAGGAGAAATCCTTGTTGCAGGAGGAAAGATTGATCTGACGCTTGCGACCGAATTCCGTTTCCTTCGGCTCCACCGAAAGGCAATTCGATTCCACCGAGCAATCGCCGCAGCCCTCGCAGACCAGTTCGTTGATAACGGCGAAGCGCGCGGGATCTTCCAGCGTGCCGCGCTTGCGCCGCCGGCGCTTTTCGGTGGCGCAGGCCTGCTCGTAGATGAGCACCGAAACGCCGGGCACGTCGCGCAACTCGCGCTGGATCGGATCGAGATCGTGGCGATGGTCGAGCGTCGTGCCCGAAGGGAACTTCGCAAGATCGAACTTTTCCGGCTGGTCGGAAACGAGCGCGATGCGTCTCACGCCCTCGGCGCGCACGGCATGGGCGATCGCCTCGACGCTGACCGGCCCGTCGACCGGCTGGCCGCCGGTCATGGCGACGGCGTCGTTATAAAGGATCTTGTAGGTGATGTTGGCCTTGGCCGCGATCGCCTGCCGGACCGCCATCGAGCCGGAATGGTAATAGGTCCCTTCCCCCAGATTCTGGAAGATATGCCCGTTGCCGGTGAATTTGGACGAGGCCGCCCAGTTGACGCCCTCCCCGCCCATCTGGATCAGCGAACTCGTCTCCCGGTCCATCCAGCTTGCCATGAAATGACAGCCGATGCCGGCCAGCGCCTTCGATCCCTCGGGCACTTTCGTCGAGGAATTGTGCGGACAGCCAGAGCAGAAATAGGGAGTGCGCGTGGCGCCCGCGACCTGGATGATATTCGCCGCCGAGCGCGCCAGCGCCGCCGCGCGTTCCGTCAGTCCAAGTCCGGGGAATATGGCGTCGAGCCTTTTCGCCACGATCGGGGCGAGCAGGCGCGGCGATAGCTCGCCCGTCCAAGGCACGAGCGTCGCGCCGGTCTCGTCATATTTGCCGATCATGCGCTCCGGCTTGTGGCCCGGATAATCGTAGAAATATTCCTTGAACTGGCTTTCGATGATGCCGCGCTTTTCCTCCACGACCAGCACTTCGCGCTTCTCGCGGACGAAGTCGAGCGCATCGCGGCGCGCCAGCGGCCAGACCATGCCGACCTTGTATATGTCGATGCCGATCCTGCGGCACTCCGCCTCCCCCAATCCCAGAAGCCGCAGCGCCTCCATCAGGTCGAGGTGCGCCTTGCCCGTGGTGACGATGCCGTAACTCGCCGATTCGCCGATCTCGTAGACATGGCGATCGATCGGGTTGGCCTCGGCGAACGCGTAGACGGCGTTCTTCTTCGCCTCCATGCGTTCCTCGATCTGCGGCCCGGGCAAATCTGGCCAGCGATAATGCAGCCCGCCGGGCGGCGGCGTGAAATGGGGCGCTTTGAAAACGCGCGGCGGTGAAAGCGCGATCGACGCCGCCGATTCCACCGTCTCCGAAATCGCCTTGAAGCCGACCCACATGCCGGAAAAGCGCGACAGCGCGTAGCCATATTCGCCGAACGCCAGATATTCGGCGACGATGCCGGGTTCAGCGTCGGCATGAACCACGCCATGAAAGCGACGTCGGACTGGTGCGGCATGGAGGACGACACGCAGCCATGGTCGTCCCCGGCAACCACCAGCACGCCGCCATGCGGCGAGGAGCCATAGGCGTTGCCGTGCTTCAGCGCATCACCGGCGCGATCCAGCCCCGGGCCCTTTCCGTACCACAAGCCGAAGACGCCTTCGAATTGCTTGTCCGGATTGGTCTCCACCTGCTGCGAGCCGAGCACGGCGGTCGCGGCCAGATCCTCGTTGACCGCTGGCAGGAACTCGATGCGGTTTTCCGCAACCAGCTTCTTCGCCCGCCACAGCTCCAGGTCGACGCCACCAAGCGGCGAGCCGCGATAGCCGGAGATGAAACCCGCGGTGTTCAGCCCGGCGGCCTTGTCTCGCCGCGCCTGGTCGAGCACGACGCGCACCAACGCCTGCGTGCCGGTCATGAACACGCGGCCATCTTCTTTCACATAGCGGTCTTCAAGCCGGTATTCGAGTCGGCGGCGGCAACGCTGCCTTTGCCCATGGGTAGCCTCCAGAAGAGCTAAATCTCTTTCACCCTATCAACTCCATGATGGAATTCCTTTCCGAAATGACCATGAATGGACATCTCGTCGGTATATTTTACCGAATTCATATCGCTATAATGGCAGGATTTACCGAACGGGAGAGATTCTTGTGGAATTGAGCGACGGCGACCGCAAGCTTCTCGTCTCCTGCAGGCGAATTCGCGACTTTCCAATCAGGAACTGGCGGATCAGGCCGGCATGTCCGCCTCGGCCTGCTGGCGACGCATCCGGGCGCTGGAGGATGCCGGGGTGATCGCGGGTATATCCGGCAATGCTGGATGCCGAAAAGGCCGGCCTTTCCTTCACGCCATCGCCCATGTCACGCTGACCCGCCACGACGTCTCGCATGTCGCTACCTTCATCGGCCGCATAGTGGCGCGTCCCGAGGTGCTCGAGTGCCTCGCCACCACCGGCGAGGCCGACTACCATCTGCGCGTCGTCTGCCGCGACAAGGAGGCCTACAACGCCTTCCTCGACGAATTCCTGTTTCGCCTGCCGGGCATCGCCCATGTGCGCACGAATCTTGTCCTCAAGGAGGTGAAGCTGTCGACCAGATTGCCGCTATAGGTCGAAGGCTCAATCCTGCAAGACGAGCAAATCATCCCCCGAAAAGCTGATCTCTGCCGGCGAACCGGAGACCGGCGGCGGCGAGCCGGGATTGTTGAACGTGTCGAGCGACAGCGACGTATCGCCAAGACCGACGCGGACCCGGATCACCGATCCGAGGAAGCTGACATCGTCGATATAGCCGTGCAGGCTCGAATCGCGGCCGCTGTGACGGCCGAGCGATACCGCCTCCGGGCGAACGGCGAGCGACACCGGGTCGCCGGCCTTGCGTGCGCCAAGGTCGTGCACGAGGTTGATGACGGTGTCGTTGATACGCACCGTCCTTCTTTCCGGATCGGCCACCGTGCCTTTCAGCACGTTGAGCGTACCGACGAATTGCGCCACGAAACGCGTCGAGGGCCGATTATAGACCTCGAACGGCGTGCCGATCTGGTCGGCGCGGCCGGCATTCATCACCATGATCCGGTCGGAGATGGACAGCGCTTCCTCCTGGTCATGCGTCACGAAGATGGTGGTGATGCCCAGTTCCTTCTGGATCTCGCGGATCTGTGCGCGCAACGAGAGGCGGATCTTTGCGTCGAGCGCCGACAGAGGCTCGTCGAGAAGCAGCATGGAGGGACGGGCGGCAAGCGCCCGAGCCAGCGCGATGCGCTGCTGCTGGCCGCCCGAAAGCTGATAGGGAAAACGCTCCTCGTATCCGGGCAGACCGATCAGCTTCAGCATTTCGCCGACACGGTTTCGGATGTCTTCACGGCTGACGCCGCTTATCTTCAAGCCGAAGCCGATATTGCCGGCAACGCTCATGTTGGGGAACAGTGCGTAGGCCTGGAATACCATGCCGATCTTGCGCTGGTTGGGATGCAGCCGGGTGACGTCACGCCCGTCGACGATGATCTTCCCGGTCGTTGGCGTCTCGAATCCGGCGATCATCCGAAGTATGGTCGTCTTGCCGCAGCCCGACGGCCCGAGAAACGAAACAAACTCTCCACGCCCGACCGCCAGGTCGACGTCCTTGACGACCTTGTTGGGTCCGAAGCTCTTGCCGAGCCCTTCGAGCTTGAGGAAGGCGTCACTCATCTGGAAATATGTCCTTCGATCATTCGGCGCTCGTCGATGTCTTCGGCGCGAAACGGGCAAGCAACTGGATCATCCCCATGGCGCCCCATGTGATGGCAAAGGCGATGATGGCCAGCGCCGCCGGCTCATAGGCCCGGTTGGCGCCGATATTCTGCATGTAGGGGCCGAAGGCCGGCCGGTTGAGCAGGCTCGCCATAACGAACTCGCCGATGACGATCGCGAAGCTCAAAAACGCGCCCGACAAGACCGAGATGAGGATATTCGGAAAGATCACGCGCATGAGGATCGTCGGGGTCCGCGCGCCGAGAATGGTAGCGGCTTCCGTCAGCGTGCGCACGTCGATGGCTCGCAACCCGGTATCCACCGCCCGGTACATATAGGGCATCGACAGCGTCACGTAGCCGAAAGTCAAGCAGAATGTTCGTGCCGGTGATGCTGTTTGTCATCGGCAGCCAGGACGACGAGTTGAAGGTACGGATATAGCCGAAGACAAGGATGATCGGCGGCACGATGAGCGGCAGGAGCGTGATGAACTCGACAACCGGCCTCAGCGCCGGCAGACGAAGCCGCACATAATAGGCCGCGGGTACGATCAGGATAACGCCGACAATGATGGTCGCAACCGCGACGGTAAGCGAATAGCCGAAGGTCTCGCGAAAATTCGGATCGTTGAGCACATTGGCATAGGCAAGAAAGCTGTAGGCGTCGCGGCGCTCGCGCAGCGAGAATTCGAAGGTAGCGATCAAGGGCAGCAGGAAGTAGGCCGCGCCGATAGCAAAACCGAGCCAGGGCAGGAAACGCGACCGTCTCATTTCATCCACCTTTCGGCGCGCGCCCTGAGAACGAGATAGATCACGTTGGCCAGCCCGGTGATCACGATCATGCCGAGCGCCAGCGCCGCGCCGAGATTGGCGTTATGCAGCACGTCGCCGCGGATTTGCGCGTAAAGCAGGATCGGCACGATGTTGAGCGACGAACCGGTCAGCCCGTAGGCCGTGGCGATGGCGCCGAAGGAATTGGCAAAGAGAAGAGCGAGCGTGCCCAGTATGCTCGGCCACAGCACCGGCAGGCCGATATACCGCCAATACTGCCAGGACTTCGCCCCCAGCGTCTCGGCCGCCTCGCGCCATTCGTTGCGCAGGCCGTCTATCGCCGGCATCACGATCAGGACCATCAGCGGAATCTGGAAATAGAGATAGGTGATCGTCAGGCCCCAGAAACTCAGCAGGTTGAAGCCGGCCCGGTAGATGTCGAAATCCAGAAAGCTACGCAGGATGATCGTGACGAGGCCAAGCCGCCCGAGCGTGGCGAGAAAGGCGAAGGCGAGCGGAATGCCCGCGAAATTCGAGGCGACGCCGGAGAAGGTCATCACCGTCGAACGTATCCATGACGGGAGCCCCCCGCGGCCGACGGCAAGCGCCAGGATCAGGCCGACCAGCGCGCCGAGAACGGCGGAAGCGGCCGACACCTTGATCGAGATCATGTAGGCGCTGACGATCGTCGGTTGTGTGAGGTCGACGAAATTTTGCAGCGTAAGATTGCCCGCCTTATCGAAAAAGGCGCCGCTGATCAGGCCAAGCGTCGGGACGATGAGAAAGATCAGCGCAAAGACAAGAAACGGCGCTACGCCCAGAATGCCGGCCGAACTGAAGGCCGCGAGCACCGTGCCGATACGGTTGGGCCGCAACGCGGTCGACCCGGGCTCCCCCGGATCGACCGCCTGCGCGGTAATGTCTGCCAGGTCGGTATTACTTGACACTGGCGCCGACGACCGAATCCCACTTGGACGCGATCACCTTGGCCGCCGCCGCCTGGTCATCGAGGGTCGGGAACACGGCCTTGGCGTAGTTCTCGGCCGGCGGCAGCTTGTCGAGCATCTCTTTCGGGATCGATCCGGCCTTGCTCATCGCGTTGAAGCGGATCGGGTGGCAATAGCCCTTCAGCCAGCCCTGTTGGCCCTCATCCGAATAGAGATACTCCATCCAGAGCTTCGCCGCGTTCGGATGCGGCGCATAGGCGCTGATCGCCTGGATATAGACGCCCGCGACGACGCCCGTCTTCGGTACGACGATGTCCATCGGCGGATTGCCCTTGAGATTGTCGCGATCGGCAAGCGCCAGATAATCCCAGCGCACGATGATCGGAGTGGCGCCCTGGGCGAGCGTCGCGGACTTGCCGGTTACCGGCACGAAATTGCCGGCCTTGTTGAGCTTGGCATAGAAATCGAGCCCGTCGGTTGCGATCTGTTCGCCCCCGCTGCTGCCCTTGGAGAGGCCGGCCGCGTAAACACCCATGATCGCCTGCGCCGCCGTGCGCGGATCGCCTGCCAGCGCCACGGCATTGGCATAGTCGGACTTCAGCAGATCCGACCAGTCGGCCGGGCTGTTCTTGACCAGATCCTTGTTTATCTCGAACGCCATGACGCCATAATAGTCGCCATACCAATAGCCGTCGGCATCCTTGGCGCTGTCGGGGATTTCATCCCACTTGGCCACCTTGTAGGGCTGGATCAGCTTGTCCGCCTTGGCCTTGGGGCCGAAGGAGAGGCCAACGTCGATCACGTCCGGCGCCTGCGGCCCCTTGTTGTTCATGTTGGCCTTGATCGCCTCGATCTCGTCGCCCGAACCGGCGTCGGGATTGAGCTCGTTGACCGTCAGGCCGTATTTCTTCTTGAAGCCGTCGATCAGGTCGCCATATCCGCACCAGTCATGCGGCAGGGCGATCGTCGTAAGCTGGCCTTCCTTTTTCGCCGCGGCGACCAGATCGTCCATTGAGGCAGCCGACGAAAAAGCCGTACTCGACAGGAGCCCGGCCGCCGTGAGGGCAAGTATCCGTCCCGTAAATTTGAACATGTCGTCTCTCCGTTAAACATGCGCCTGAGGCGCTTATGACGCGGTACTGCTGCCACATGACAGCCAGATGAATGCGAACCGATGCCGGGCGCTTCCGGCGCCTAAAAGTTAACTACGTTTCAATCCTTGCGGCAATCGGGCCTAAATAATTTCTCGGCTAACAATCCTTTCGTCCCCTCCCTTTTCCCTCCACCACAAAACCGGAAAAATCAGACCTCTCCCGACAACGCGGCCTCGAGCAAACCAAGTGCCGCCTTCCTGGTCAGCTTGACCGGGTTGCCGCCCGCCGTCGGATCGACGATGGCCATGTCCGCGATCAGCGCCTTGCGCTTTTTGTCCATGTCCAGCCCCTTGATCAGCCCGGGCAGCGCATGTGGCGTCTTCAATTCCTTACGCAGTTTCATCACCACCTTGAAGAAGCCGTCATACCCGCCCTTGATGCCGCAATAGGCGGCGAGCCGGACGATCCGTTCCTCGATCGCGTCGCGGTTGAAGGCGAGCACATAGGGCATGAACACGGCGTTGGTCATGCCGTGATGCGTATCGTAGAGCGCGCCGATCGGGTGCGAAAGCGAATGGATGGCGCCGAGCCCCTTCTGGAACGCGGTGGCGCCCATGGCAGCGGCGGCCATCATGTTGGCGCGGGCGGCGATGTCCTTGCCGTTGGCGTAGGCGATCGGCAGATTCTCCAACACCAGCCGGATGCCTTCGACGGCGATGCCGTCCGCCATCGGGTGATAGCCGGGGGCGCAATAGGCCTCCAAGCAATGCGCCAGAGCGTCCATGCCGGTGCCGGCAGTGATGAAGGGCGGCATGCCCATGGTCAGTTCGGGATCGGCGATGACGATCACAGGCAGCATCTTCGGATGGAAGATGACCTTCTTGGTATGCGTTGCCTCGTTGGTGATGACGGCGGCGCGGCCGACCTCCGACCCGGTGCCCGCCGTCGTCGGCACGGCGATGATCGGCGCGATCGCATCGGAATTGGCGCGCGTCCACCAGTCACCGACATCCTCGAAATCCCAGATCGGGCGCGTTTGCCCCGCCTGGAAGGCGATCAGCTTGCCCAGATCAAGCGCAGAGCCGCCGCCGAACGCGATGACGCCGTCATGCCTGCCCTTCTTGTAGGCGGCAATGCCGGCGGTCAAATTGGACTCGACGGGGTTCGGCTTGACCTCGGAGAAGACGCCGTGGGGCACTTTCGCATCGTCGAGCAGCTTCAGGGTTTTTGCGACAACAGGCAACTTCGCCAGCCCCGGATCGGTGACGAAGAGCGGCCGCTTGATGCCGGCGGCGATCAACACTTCCGGCAGTTCCTTGATGCGGCCCGGCCCGAAGCGCACGGTGGTGGGGTAATTCCATTTGGAAAAATATTTGCTCATTCGATGCTCTTTCGAACTCCTAGATGGCTTCACGTAAATGGAAGGATTTCGGCCGGGTGAGATTGCCGTAGCCGATGGCCGACATCGCACCGCCCTTGCCGGTATCCTTGACGCCGGTCCAGACCAGCGCCGGATCGACATAGTCGCAGCGGTTCATGAAGACCGTACCGGTCTCGATGCGGTCGCCCAGCGCCGCCGCATGGTCGATGTCGGTGGTCCAGAGTGAAGCCGTCAGCCCGTAGGGACTGTCGTTCATCAGCGCGATAGCTTCCTCATCGTTGCGCACCTTCATGATGCCGACGATCGGCCCGAAGCTTTCCTCGCGCATGACGCTCATCTGGTGGTCGACGCCGGTCAGCACTTCCGGCGCCAGATAGGGCGAACCTGCCCGATCGTTTTCGACCTTCATGTTGATGTTGGCCGTCGCGCCCTTGCGCAGCGCCTCCGCCTTCTGCTCGCGGATAAGATCGGCGAAGCGGCTTTGCGCCATCGGCCCGAGCGTCGTCGCCGCGTCGAGCGGGTTGCCCACGACATATTGCTTCGTCAGGTCGATGAACCCCTCGACGAATTCATCGTAGACCTTTTCGTGCACATAGACCCGTTCGATGCCGCAACAGCACTGGCCGGAATTGAAGAAAGCCCCGTCGACGACATTGGCGATGGCGTGATCCATCTTCACGTCGGGCAGCACATAGGCGGGGTCCTTGCCGCCGAGTTCCAGCCCGAGCGACATGAAGGTGCCGGCCGCCGCCTTCTCGATGGCGCGCCCGCCGGCGACCGAACCGGTGAAGTTGACATGGTCGATCTTGCCGGAACCGAGCAGTTTTTCCGTCTGCCCGTGGTTCATCACGATGTTCTGGAACAGGCCCTTAGGCAGGCCGGCCTTGTCGAAGGCGGCTTGAAAGCGCTCGCCGACGAGCAACGTCTGCGCGGCATGCTTCAGGATGACGGCGTTGCCCGCCATCAGCGCTGGCACAATCGTGTTGACCGCTGTCAAATAGGGATAATTCCAAGGCGCGATGACCAGCACGACCCCGAGCGGATCGTGCTTCACATAGCGTCGGAATCCTTCCTTTGGATTGGACGCCATAATCGGTTTTAACGCCGCCTCGGCGATCTCGACCATGAAGCGCGTCCGCTCTTCTACGCCGCCCTTCTCGCCGCCGAAGCGTACCGGCCGGCCCATCTGCCAGGCCAATTCCGGCACGATCTCGTCGTTCATGGAAACCAGCGCTTCGAGCGCAGCCAATACATATTTGCCACGTTTCGCGATTGGCGTCCCCGCCCAGTCGGCCTGCGCCGCTCGGGCCCTCTCGACCGCCGCGTTGATTTGGGCATCGGTCGCGATCGGCCGCTCGGCGTAGATCGAGCCGTCAATGGGTGATTTCAGTTTTACGGTTTCTGTCATGTCCACTCGTCTGCAAATTATCTGATTAGTATCGCTCGAAACCCCGATGCAATTCCCAGTCCGTCACCCGCCGGTCGTACTCGAACTGTTCCCAGCGGGCCGTATGAACGTAATGTTCGACGACTTCCTCGCCGAACGCCGCCTTCAGCATCTTCGACTTGGCCAACGTCTCGGTCGCATCGCGCAAGGTCTTGGGAATTTCCGGCAACCGTCCCGCCTGATAGGCGTCGCCGACGAAAGGCTTCTGCAATTCGAGCTTCTCGTCGATGCCGGCCAGACCCGCCGCTATCAAGGATGCGAAGGCGAGATACGGGTTGAGATCGGCGCCGCCGATACGGCATTCCATGCGGATGCCCTTGGTGCCCTCGCCGCAGAGCCGGAAGCCGGCGGTGCGGTTGTCCTCGCTCCACATGATCTTGGTCGGCGCGAAGGTGCCGGCCTGGAAGCGCTTGTAGGAATTGACGTACGGCGCCAGGAACCAGGTGAACTCCTTGGCGTATTTGAGCTGTCCGGCCGCCCATTGCTGGCCAAGCGTGCTCAGCGTCCAATCGGCCTTTTTGTCGTAGAAGAGCGGCGTCTTGCCGTCTCTGCTCCACAGCGAATTGTGGATGTGGCTCGAATTGCCGGCCAGATCGTAATTGTACTTGGCCATGAAAGTCAGCGCCTTGCCGAAGCCGGCCGCGATCTCCTTGCAGCCATTCTTCAGGATGACGTGGCGGTCCGCCATCTCCAGCGCCTCGGCGTAGCGCACATTGATTTCTTCCTGGCCCGGCCCCCACTCGCCCTTGGAATTTTCGACCGGAATGCCCGCACCCTCGATGCCGTTGCGGATCGCCCGCATCACGGCCTCTTCCTTTGTCGTCAACTGGATGACGTAGTCTTGGATGTAGGGAGAAGACGTTGCGAGTTCGCGCCAGCGTTTGTCTCGTGCGCTCTCATAGGTTTCGTCGAACAAGTAGAATTCCAGTTCGGAAGCGAAATAGGCGAGGTAATCGCGCTCCTCGAGCCGCGCCACCTGGCGCTTGAGCAAAGCGCGCGGCGAATGTGGCAGGTCCTCATGGGTATGATGATCGAGCACGTCGCACAGCACCAGCGCCGTCTTTTCCAGCCAGGGAATGGTCCTCAGCGTGGCAAGATCGGGCTTCATGACGAAGTCGCCATAGCCCTTCGACCAACTCGCCGCCTTGTAGCCGGGACCGGTTCCATATCGATGTCGTTGGCCAGCAGATAGTTGCAGCCATGCGTCTCGTCATGGGCGGATTCGACGAAAAATCTGGCCAGGAAGCGTTTGCCGATCAGCCGCCCCTGCATGTCGACGACGCAAGCGAGCACCGTGTCGATGTCGTCGGCCGCCACGGCCTTCTTCAACTGATCGAATGTCAGATTTCCGGCCATTTATCTCTCTAGCTCCGATCGATGCATGAAAAGTCATGCCGTGGCCGGCGAGCGCCGGCCACGGCATGATGAGGGTCAGTTTGATTCGCCAACGGCCTGTTCCGCAGCCGCGATGGCCGCCTTGCGCGCCGCGATAATTTCGCCCAGTGGCGGCCCCTGGAAACGTCGCCTTTCAAAGCCGAACCAGACGATCGCGGTGAGGATGAAGAAGCCGACGGTTATATAAAGCGCCCAATCGTTCGGCGGCTGGATGCCGATGACGAAGATCAGGATCATCGCCAGAATTGACAGTACCGCGAACAGTGTAAAGACGGTCCTGCCCATGTTCCAAGGTCCCATCTTGTCCCATTTCGGCGTGCCCCAGACCATCAACCCAAGCGTGATGGGCACGATGAAGGAAAGGAACAGGAAGATGACCGTGCACGAAACGACGATCGTATAGGCAGAGGTGCCAGCGACCGACACAATGGACGATCCCCAGACAAACAGCACCGAAAGCACGGCTGCCGTCCAGATCGCGGCAACCGGCGTACGGTAGGTCGGGCTGACCTTGGAAAGCGGCCCTGAACCAGGAAGCCCGCCGTCCCGTGAAAAGGCGAAGATCATGCGCGACGCAGAGGTGACAGTGGCCAAGCCACACAGGAGTTGCGCGACGAAGACGACGAGATAGACGAATTCCTTGACGCCCGGATTCACCTGCTTGTCGAACGCCCAGAAGAAAACGTTCCAGCCCTGCTTGGCTGCTTCATCCATATTCGGAATCATCAGTACGAACGAGGCGAGGAAGAAATAGCCGAACAGAGCCGACCAGACGACCGACATGACCATGGCGCGCGGCACGGAGTGAGCAGCTTTCATGGTTTCTTCGGAAGTATGCGCGGAGGCGTCGTAGCCGGTGATCGTATAGATCGGCAGCAACAGGCCGAGCGCGAATACCCATGCATTGGAAACCTGTGGCCAGACGCCGCCGCCGGCGTCCCCCGAATAGTTCTTGAAGGTGAACAGCCGTCCGAAATCCCAGCTGTCGGCGCAAGCCAGGCAGACCACGCCGATCAGGATTGCTCCGAAGAAGATAAGATATCCGGAGAAGTCGGTGAGCTTGGCGGTCAGCCTGATGCCGAGATGGTTGATGAGAGCCTGACCGCCCGTGATGATGATCAGAAAGATGGTCTGGTTGGTCAGAGTGTTCTCGATGCCGAGCGAAGGCCCGAATGCGCCGGCGAAGAAAGTCCAGGTACCGACATTGATGGCGCCGAGCACCGTGATGAGGCCGAGCAGATTGAGCCACGCCGTCACCCAGCCGGTGCCGCGATTGCCGAGGATCGAGCCCCAGTGGTAAAGGCCGCCGGCGGTCGGATAGGCTGAACTGATCTGCGACATGGCGACGGCGAAGACGAAGGACACGAAACAGCCGAGCAGCCAGCCGATGCCAATGCCGATACCGCCGGCCCCGGATGTCGCCTGCGCCAGCGAATTGATGCCGCCCGACAAGATGCAGATAATCGAAAAGGAAACCGCGAAATTCGAGAAGCGCGAAAGTCGTCGCTCCAGTTCCTGGGCATATCCCATCGAGTGGAGAACTTTCACGTCCTCGTGCTTGTCGGTATCCGTATAATCACGCGCCGCCATGATATTCACCTTTCCCCTGATTTAGCCCGGTAAATCTCGTTAAGTGGTCGCCATCCTCGTTCCCATCGTCCCGACCCCGACCCTCGCTTCTCCGGCAAGGATTTCCGAAAGCAGTTCCGCCCATTGTCGCTGACCGCTTGTCGTCGCGATCTCGTCGTTGCGGATTTCAATCATCATGCAAGGCAGTCCGCGCGAGCGCGCATGGCGCTCCAGCGTGTAATAGACCCGATCCGCCGGGGAATAAGGCTGGTTGTCGCCGACAATCATCCCGCCACCAATTTCTGAAAGCGCCTCCAGCGTCGGCTCGGCCAGACGCATATCCTGGTCATGAATGATCCCGATATGCCACGGCCGTTCGATGCCTTTGTAGATTGGCGTGAAGGAATGGATCGAGACCAGAAAGATATCTCGTCGCGCCGACAGTCGTTCCTCGACCAGGGACTCGATGGCCGCGTGAAACGGAACGTGAGAAAGCCTGATACGGCGTTGCCGTTCGGCTGCGCTCAGCCCCTGATTGCCGGGTATCGGCGTCAGTTCGCTGATTTCCGGAACCATGTCCGGCGCCTCGGGCGGGCGATTGCAGTCGACGACCAGTCGCGAAATGCACGATTCGACGAGGGCCGCGTCCAGCGACGACGCCATCAGTCGCGCGACCGCAAGAGCGCCCGGATCCCAGGCGATATGGCTCGTCAGTTCATCCGCGTTCAGCCCGAGCGTCCCGAATTCGGCTGGAATATGGTTCGACGCGTGATCGCAAAGGATAACGAAGGGTCCATTGCCCTGCCGGTTGCCGACCCGGACGGGAATGACTTCTTCAGCGTCGGTAAGCATTGCCCCCATGGCGACGACCCTGCAAAATGCCGTAACAAAAATTACGGATTAGTAGTCTGTACCCATTGGTGTATGATTTCATACGTCTTCGGCAAATTTGTCAAACGCCCATTCGCGGGTGCACAAGCTTTCAGTGGATCAGCCAGCAGCGGAGGGGTTTCGAAACATGGCCGCCAGCATCGCAGAGCTGATCGCCGACCGGATGGAGGCGATGCCCGCCGGCGAACGACGGGCCGCGCATATGCTGATCGCAAACTATCCGTTGATCGGCCTTCGCACCGTCGCGGAATTCGCCAAAAAGGCAGGGGTCAGCGCGCCGACCATCCTGCGTTTCGTCGCCCGTCTCGGGTTTCAGAATTATCCCGAATTCCAAATTCGTCTGCAGGAAGAACTGGCCGCGCAACTGCAGTCGCCCCTTACCCGCTCGGCGGTCCCCGCCGCCTCGCCGCACGGGGACATCTCGCCCATCGTGTCGGCCACGATAGAGAACATACGCGAGACGTTTCGGCACGTTTCGGATCGCCAGATCGGAGAAATGGTCGGCTTGCTCGCCAATTTGCGCGCGAAAATCACGCTGGTCGGAGGCCGGTTTACCGACCCGCTGGCGCGCTACATGGCGGCACACCTCACCATCATACGCCCGAACGTCCTTCATCTGACTGGCCAGGAAAACAATTGGCGCGACCGGCTGATCGACATGGGAAAGCGCGACGTGCTGCTGATCTTCGATATTCGCCGCTATCAGGAAAGCCTGATACGGTTCGCCGAGAAGGCCGACCAGCGCGGCGTCCAGACCATCCTCTTTACCGACCAGTGGCTCTCTCCCATCGCCCGCTTCGCGCGCCATGTCGTCGCCGGTCGCACGGCGGTTCCATCGGCCTGGGATTCTTCCGCCGCGCTGTTCGTGGTCGCGGAAACGCTCATTTCGGAACTGACCCGGCGGCTCGAAGCCGAAAGCGCCAAGCGCATCCGCGAAATGGAAGATTTGCGCGGCCGGTAGATTTTGCCCCCATCGAGAAAATCGCCCCACCAAAAGGCTCGCTTCCCGTGCGCCGGAAACGAGGCGAGATCGCGCGGGGCAAACTTGCTGCAATACGGAAAATTGATGCTATTATGGGTGGATAGCGCCCATGTCCGTGATAAGGGCTGCTCCGTCATGAAGATTTGACCGTGGCTTTTCGCAAAGCCACCGAATTGGCCACTGAATTCCGGCCTGTACGAAACAGCGCGCCGTGCCGACTGAGTGCCGGCCCAATATCGGAAAATGAATGGCGATCTGGAAACAGGTTCTGATCTCGCTGGTGGTCATCCTCGTCGCGTTCGCGGCGTGGGTCCGGTATTTCCCCCGGGCCGGCGAAATCCTTGCGCGCTGGGGCGTCGACGTGCCGGCCGTGGCGACGGCAAAGGCAATCCCCGATCAGGCCGGCAGGCCGGATCGGGGCGGCGTGCAGCCCAACGTTCTCACCGACACGGTTTCGACGGGCACGGTCAATGACAGGCTTTCGGCGATCGGAACGGGGCGCGCCAACAATTCGGTGGCCGTCTTGCCCTATTCGTCGGGCCGCCTGACGAATGTGGTGGCGAAATCGGGAAGCCCAATCAAGGCTGGAGCCACGATAGCCGAACTCGACGCGCAGGCCGAACGCATTGCCGACGACCGCGCCAAGCTAGCCGTCGCCGACGCCGCCGCGAAACTGGAGCGCGTGCGCGCGCTGAGAAAATCGAACACCGCGACCGCCGTGCAGGTCAAGGACGCGGAACTCGCCAAGGAGAACGCGGATCTTGCCCTGCGCGACGCCGATCTAAAATTGACGCGGCGCACGATCGTCGCCCCGATATCGGGTATCGTCGGAATCCTGCCGGTGACAGTCGGCAATTACGTCACCGCCGAAACCGTCGTCGCCACCATTGAAGACCGATCGAAGATCCTGGTGGATTTCTGGGCGCCGGAGAAATTCGCATCGATGATCGATGTCGGCGATGCGCTGATCGCCACCTCGATCGCCCATCCTGAAAACGTCTATCATGGTGAAGTCAGCGCCGTGGACAACCGCATCGATGAAAAGAGCCGCACGCTGCACGTGCGCGGCCGCATCACCAACCCGACCGACACGCTGCGCGCCGGCATGGCCTTTCGCATCGAGATGCGTTTTCCCGGCGACACCTATCCCTCCGTCAATCCGCTGGCGATCCAATGGGGCACCAACGGCTCCTACGTGTGGGCGATCCGCGACGGCAAGGCCAAACAGACGCCTGTCACCATCATTCGCCGCAGCACCGACAGCGTTCTGGTCAATGGACCGCTGGTCGCCGGCGACAATGTCGTTACCGAGGGCATCCAGACCGTGCGCGAAGGCGCCGACATACTGATCGCGAAACAGGGCTCGGATGGATCGGATAGCCGCGCGGCGCCGGTTCCCGACGCATCCGCCAAAGGAACCTGAGGACCGTGGCTTGACCGATCTCACCACCGCAAGAACCGAGACCGGATCGACAGCGCTCTTCGTACGCCGCCCGGTTCTGGCCTTCGTCATCAACACGCTGATCGCGGTCGCCGGGCTGGCGGCGTTCTACGGCGTGGAAATCCGCGAATTGCCGGACGTCGATCGCCCCGTCATCACCATCGCCACCGACTATGACGGCGCCGCCGCCGAGACCATCGACCGCGAGTTGACCAAGCTTCTCGAAGGCGCGGTGTCACGCGTCGCTGGCGTCAAGCAGATCTCGTCGACTTCCTCCTTCGGCCGAAGCCGCATCGTCGTGGAATTCAACGACGGCGTGAACCTCGACGCCGCCGCGGCCGACATGCGTGACGCCATGGGACGCGTGCAAAACGACGTGCCGGTGGAGGCCGACCCCTCCCGCATCATCAAGGCCGACGCCAATTCAGACCCTGTCCTGCGCCTCGCGCTGACCTCCGACACGATGAGCGTGCAGGATCTGACCGTGCTGGCTGAGGACCAGATCACGGACACCCTCTCCTCCGTGCCGGGCGTTGCCGACGTGCAACTCTATGGCGACCGGGACAAGATATTCCGTATCGACGTCAACCAGGCGAAACTGGCCAGCCTCGGGCTGACCGTCGGAACGATCCGCACGGCGCTGGGCTCCATGTCCTTCGACGCGCCGGCCGGGTCGCTCAACAGCAACACTCAGGCGCTCATCGTGCGCACGACCGCGCCCGTGACGACACCCAAGGATTTCGAAAACATCATCATCAACGGCGAGACGCGCCTCGGCGATGTCGCCACCGTTACGCTTGGGCCGGACATCGGCCAGACGACCCTTCGCGCCAATGGCAAGCCGGGCATCGGCATCGGCATCATCCGCCAGGCACAATCCAACACGCTCGATATCTCCAGAGGCGTCCGCGAGGCGGCGGCGCGCATCCAGAAGACGTTGCCCAAGGGGTCCGAGATCCGGGTGACCAGCGACGACGCGGTCTTCGTCCGCGGAGCCTTGCACGAAGTCGAGGTGGCGCTCGCCCTTTCCGTCTCGCTGGTGCTTCTGGTGATTTACCTATTCCTGCGCGACTGGCGCGCCACGCTCATTCCCGCTCTCACCCTCCCCGTCGCGCTGATCGGGACGATCGCGGCCATCTACATGGCCGGCTTTTCCGTCAATATCCTCACCCTGCTGGCTCTGGTTCTCGCAACGGGCCTAGTCGTCGACGACGCCATCGTGGTGCTGGAAAACATTGTGCGCCGGCGCAATGAAGGCATGGGTCCCCGCGCCGCCGCCGTGCTCGGGGCTCAGGAAGTGTTCTTCGCTGTTATCGCCACGACGGCGACGCTGGTCGCGGTCTTCGTGCCCCTGTCGTTCCTGCCCGGACAGACCGGCGGGCTTTTCCGGGAGTTCGGCTTCGTGCTGGCCATGGCGGTGGTGCTGTCCTGCGTCGTGGCGCTGTCGCTATGCCCGATGCTCGCCTCGCGCATGCTGGGCGCGCACGCCGCCGAACATCTGGAAAAGACCAGGAAGGGATTGATCGGCAGAACCGGCTCCGCACTGGCCGGTTTCTACCGGCGGACGCTTCGCGCCTGTCTGGCGGCGCCGTTCGTGGTCGTGCTGGTAGCGCTGATCTTCGCCGCGACGGCCGCCGTGCTTTCCACGACAATCCGCCAGGAATTGACGCCGAACGAAGACCGGTCTCTGGCGATCCTGCGCATTTCCGCGCCGGAAGGGGTCAGCCTCGATTTCACCTCGACGCGGCTGCGCGAGATCGAGAAACTCATCCAGCCGATGATCCATTCCGGCGAGGTGCAAAACACCTTTTCGCTCGCCGGCAGCCACGGCACGTTCAACCAGGGCTTCATGGTCTTGACGCTCGCGCCATGGGAACAGCGCACGCGCTCCCAGCAACAGATCGTCGCCGAGTTGCGAAAACTGGTGAAACAGGTGCCCGGCGTTCAGGCCTATCCCGTCCAGCCCAACAGCCTGGGCATTCGCGGCGCCGGCAACGGGCTGCAATTTGCCATTCTCGGCAGCAACTACGCCGAATTGAACGATACCGCCGCCAAAGTCGTCGCGGCGATGGAGAAAGACCCGCGCTTCCAGCAATCGCGCCTGACCAATGAAGCCACACAGCCGCAGCTTGCCGTTCAGGTGGATCGCCGACGCGCCTCGGATCTGGGCATCGACATCACCGGGCTCGCGGAAGCCATGCAGGCGATGCTCGATGGAAACCTCATCGGATCGGTCTTCATCGAGGACCGCAGCTACGACGTGAAGCTGGTTTCCACGACCAATCCGGTCAACGATCCGACCGATCTCGAAAACATCTTCCTGAAGACCAGCGACGGCCGTTACGTGCCCATGTCGACCATCGCCACGCTGAAGGAAATCGCGGTGCCCCCGGCATTGCAGCGGGAGCAGCAGATGCGCGCCGTCGGCATCACCTCGGGCCTGCGCTCCGACTTCGCGCTTGGCGATAGCTGGGTGCTGGCGCAGACGATCGCCACGCCACTGCTCAAGCCCGGCCAACGCCTCATTCCCCTCGCCGAGACCGCCACGCTCGGCGAATCCAACTCAAGCTTGTTCACCACCTTCGGATTCGCCATCGTCATCATTCTTCTGGTGCTGGCGGCACAGTTCGAAAGCTTCATCTACGCCTTGATCATCATGGCAACGGTCCCGCTCGGCCTTGCCTGTGCCGTCTTCGCGCTGATCCTCACCGGCACCAGCCTCAACGTTTACAGCCAGATCGGCCTTGTGCTTCTCGTCGGGGTCATGGCCAAGAACGGCATCCTGATCGTCGAATTCGCCAACCAGTTGCGCGATCGCGGCCTCGATATCCGGCAGGCCATCGAGAACGCCGCCAATATCCGGCTGCGCCCGGTCATGATGACCATGATCTGTACGATTTTGGGCGGTGTCCCGCTGGTGCTGGCAAAGGGTGCGGGCGCCGAGGCGCGCATCGCGCTTGGCTGGGTCATTGTTGGCGGGCTGGGCCTGGCGGCGGTCTCGACGCTTTATCTCACGCCGGTCGCCTATATCCTGCTTGCCCGCTTCACCAAGCCGAAGGTGGCGGAAGAGGCCCGGCTGCACCGAGAGTTGGAGGAAGCGGCCTCTCATCCCCTGCAGGACGAGGGACCAAGGCCGGAACCGGCGGAATAAGGACGCCCCTCGATTCCGCCAGTCCTCTTGATTTCAGGGCTTCAGGATAAGCTTGCCCGTCGTGCCGCGCGAATGGATGCGCTGAAGCACCTTGGCCGCGTCGGCCAGGGGATAGACGCCCTCTATGAGCGGTTTGACCTTGCCCGCCATGTGCCAACCGACCAGCTCGCGCATGTTGGCCGCGAACTCTTCCGGCTCCTTCTGCGTGAAAGCTCCCCAGAAAACGCCGACCAGGCTGTAACTCTTCACGAGGGTAAGGTTGACAGGCAGTTGCGGTATCCTGCCCGAGGCGAAACCGATGACCAGAAGCCGGCCGCCCCAGCCCATCGAACGCGATAATGCGTCGAACGCGTCGCCGCCGACCGGATCGAAGGCGACATCGACGCCCTCGCCGCCAGTAGCCTGTTTCAAAGCGTCTTTTAAATTGTCATACCCCAGCGTCTCGTCGGCGCCGGCTTCGCGGGCAATGGCGCGTTTTTCATCGCTGGACGCAACGCCGATAACGCGCGCGCCCATGACCTTGCCAATCTGCACCGCCGCGATGCCGGTGGCGCCCGACGCGCCGAGCACGCACAGCGTTTCGCCGGATTTGAGCTGGCCGCGCTGCTTCAAGGCATAGTGCGACGTACCATAGCCACAGAGAAGCGCGCAGGCGTCGCCCGCTTCCATACCGTCGGGGAGCTTCATCACGGTGTTCTGCGGCACACCGACCTTTTCCGCATAGCCGCCCACGGACATTCGCGCGGCGACGCGATCGCCGACCTTCACCGACCTCACCCCATCGCCGACGGCCACGACTTTGCCCGCCACTTCCATCCCGGGCACAAAGGGCGTCTGCGGCTTGGCCTGATAGAGGCCCTGAACGAGCAGCCCGTCCGGATAGTTTACGCCAATGGCCTCCGCCTCGATCACCACGGTATCGCCCGCCGCCGTCGGCTCCGGCCAATCCTCGTATACGAGACCCTCGATCGGCCCGTAATCGCGCGCTATAATCGCTTTCATTGCGGTCTCAGATCTTCTGCTGCGTGTATTTTCTCAGTTCGTTGCGCGCCACCTGCCGGCGATGCACGGCGTCCGGCCCATCGGCCAGCCGCAAGGTCCGCAGATGCGTCCACGAACGCGCCAACGGCGTATCCTGGCTGATCCCCTGCGCGCCATACATCTGCACCGCCTCGTCGGTGATCTTGAGCGCCACGCGCGGCGCCACCACCTTGATCTGGCTGATCCACGGGGCGGCGGCGCGCGGGTCCCCCTGATCGATCATCCATGCCGCCTTGAGGCAGAGCAGACGCGCCATCTCGATCTCCATGCGCGCCTCCGCGATGATGTCGAAATTGGCGCCGAGCTTGGCCAGCGGCTGGCCGAACGCCTCGCGCCGGAGCGAGCGCGTGCACATCAGTTCGAGCGCCTTTTCCGACTGGCCGATCGCCCGCATGCAATGATGGATGCGTCCCGGCCCGAGCCGGCCCTGTGAAATCTCGAAGCCACGCCCCAGGCCAAGAAGCAGGTTGGAAGCAGGCACACGGACATTCTCGAATTTGAGGTGAAGGTGTCCATGCGGCGCATCGTCGTCGCCATAGACCTTCATCGCGCGCAGCTTGGTGATACCGGGTGTATTGGCCGGCACCAAAATCATCGAATGCTGTTGATGTTTCGGCCCGTCATTCGGCGTCTTCACCATCGCGATATAGATTTCGCAGCGTGGATCGCCGGCCCCCGAGGACCACCATTTCTCGCCGTTGAGCACGAATTCATTGCCCTCGCGCTCGCAGCGCATGGCAATGTTGGTGGCGTCGGACGAGGCGACGTCCGGCTCGGTCATCAGATAGGCGGAGCGTATCTTGCCGTCGAGCAACGGCTTCAGCCAGCGTTCCTTGTGCTCTTCGTTGCCGTACCGCTCAAGCACCTCCATGTTGCCGGTGTCCGGCGCGGAACAATTGAAGGTTTCGGCGCCCAAATGCGCCTTGCCCATCTCCTCCGCCAGATAGGCGTACTCTACTGTCGAGAGCCCGTAGCCGAGCTCGGAGCCGGTCAGCCAGAAATTCCACAAGCGGCGTTCGCGCGCCTTTGCCTTCAGCCCTTCCAGAATTTCCGTTTGCCGCTTCGTATACGTCCAGCGGTCGCCACCCTTGCCCACCTCCGCCAGGAATTCCTCGTCCAGCGGCGCGATTTCCTCGCGCACCATCGCGCTGACCTTCTCGTGCAAGGGCTTCAGCCGTTCCGTCATGCCGAGGTTCATTTCGAGCGTCATGAATTTCCTTCCTCCACGCCCAGCCCGTGCAGGGCGAAGGCGACGATTTGCTTGGCGATGTCCTCGACATCGCGCTCGGTCTCTCCGGCGCGCGGCGAATACCAGAATATGGGCGAATTGAGCGTGATGAGAATAAGCTGGTTGGTGATGCCGAGATTCTCGAATGTCATGTCGCCGTCGGCTCGCGCCTCCGCCAGCGTATCACGAAAAATATTGCTGTAACGCGACCGCGATTCGAGCAGGGCGGCGAAAGTATTGCGCTGTTCCGGTGTCGTGGCGCCGCGAAGATGCATCTCCACGCCTTCCCAGACCACTCGCTGGAACGGCCTTGTCGTGATCATCTGAATAGTGTGAACGAGCGCCATGTGCCGCCAGCGCTCGACCGCCCTGACGGGCATGTCGCGCACGGCCTTGATGGCCTGATAGTTCATTTCCATGCCGGAGCGGAACACATCGGCGAAGAGATCGGCCTTGGAGGAGTAGTGATGGTAGATGCGACCCTTGGTGGCGCCAAGACTACGCGCGACATCGTCGATCGACGTTGCCGTGTAACCCCGTTCCATGAAGCAGTTGGCCGCCGCCGCCAGGATGTCGGCGCGCGAATTATCGACCGTATATTCGCCGACGCTGAGCGCCATACGCTTGCAATTCCTCCCCCTGCTCAACCGCCAAGCCGTCGTTCCTCAAAAGCCAGACGGTTTGTTTTCCCGGATGCAAAAATGATGAACATACTACCGGGTATGTTGTCAACGCGCGCCACCGCCTGTACCTATGCTTTGGCCATTGCACCGTAGGAGCATTACCTGCGCCACCGGTGCTGAAAATTCAAAAAAGCAGTGGAAATCTGCTCTCACAGCCGGTTTGAATCAATCTCGAGGGAGGCACGATGTCGTATCTGGAAGAACTGTTTTCGGTCGCCGGAAAGAAGGCGCTGGTCACCGGCGCCGCGACGGGTATCGGCCGCATGGCCGCGACCGCGCTCATTCAGGCCGGCGCGGAAGTGATGATCGCCTCGCGCAAGGGCGAAGACTGCAAGCGCGTCGCCGATGAATTGAACGCACTGGGCGCATCGGGAAAGGCGGAGGGATTTGCCGGCGATGTCGGGACAGAGGAAGGGGTGGCCGGACTCGCCGACGAGGTAAAAAAACGCACTGACAGCCTCGACATCCTGATCAACAATGCCGGCCTTTCCTGGGGCGAACCGTTCGAATCGTTTCCCTACAAGGCATGGGCGCGCGTGCTCAACGTCAATGTCACCGGTCTCTTCATGCTGACGCGAGACCTCATGCCGCTGCTGCTCAAGGCTGCGAAAGACGAAGACCCGGCCCGAGTGATCAATCTGGGTTCCGTCATGGGGACGCAGCCGATGGCGGACGGCGCTTATTCCTATACGGCGTCGAAGGCGGCCGTGCATCATCTGACGCGAACGCTGGCCAACGAATTCGCCGGACGCCGTGTCACGGTCAACGCCTTCGCGCCCGGCCCCTTCCAGAGCCGCATGACCGCCTTCGCAACCGATACGGATGAAAAGGCCGACAAGGTCGCCAGCCATGTGCCGCTCGGACGCATCGGCAGCCCAAGTGACATCGCCGGCGCCACGCTCTATCTTTGCTCGAAGGCCGGTTCATACGTTACAGGGGCCATCCTGCCCATCGACGGAGGCGAATCGGTGAACCACGGCATGTCCCTGTTCAAGGATGCGAGATAGATCGGCGACGCATGGAGGAGAAACTGAGATCCGTCACCGTGGAAGACGTAAAGGGAGCGGTTGGCGCGGAAGTCGGGGTGTCGCCCTGGCGGGTCGTCACCCAGGAGATGATCGACCAGTTCGCCAACGCGACGGACGATCATCAGTTCATCCACGTCGATCCCGAGCGCGCGGCACGCGAGACGCCTTTTGGAGGCACCATCGCACACGGTTTCCTGTCGCTGGCGCTGCTCTCCACCTTTGCCTTCGAAACGATCCCGCCGCTGGAAGGCGCCGGCATCGGCATCAATTACGGTTTCGACAGCATCCGCTTCCAGGCGCCGGTGAAGACCGGCGCGCGCGTGCGCGCCCGCTTCGTGCTGGCCGAACTCAACGTCCGGCCTTCCGGCTGGATACAGTTCAGCTATGACGTGACCATTGAGATCGAAGGCTCGAAAAAACCCGCGCTGACGGCGCGCTGGCTCACCTTGACGGTATTGGAACGCAAGGAAGAGACGGCGTGACCGACCCGAACGCACTCGATCTGGCCGTGCTCGGACCGTATCTGGAAGAACACGTTCCCGGCTTTTCCGGTCTCGATTCCATCGAGAAATTCAAATCCGGACAGTCCAACCCGACCTTTCTCCTGCATGCCCGCAGCGGCAAATACGTCCTGCGCGCCAAACCCCCCGGCGAGCTTCTCAAGTCGGCTCATCAGGTCGACCGCGAATTCCGTGTCATGAAGGCGCTGAAGGGCGGCCGTGTTCCTGTACCGAACGCGCTGTTTCTCGCACCGGAAGATTCGCCCATCGGCCGAATGTTCTTCGTCATGGGATTCATCGACGGGCGCATCTTTTGGGATCCGGCGCTTGCCGAACTCTCCGGCAACGACGAACGTGCCGCGATCTACGACGCCATGAATAGCGCTCTCGCAGCGTTACACGATGTCGACATCGAGAAGGCGGGTCTCGCCGATTTCGGTCGCCCGGGCTCTTATTTCGAGCGTCAATTATCGCGCTGGTCGAGCCAGTACCGCGCCTCCGAAACCGGTACGGTCGAGGATATGGACAGGCTGATCGGCTGGCTGGAGACGCATCTGCCCGCCGATGACGGCATCGTCTCGCTGGTGCATGGCGATTACCGGCTCGACAACATGATCTTCGCCCCTGACCGACCGGCGATACTGGCGGTGCTGGATTGGGAGCTTTCCACGCTCGGTCATCCCTTCGCCGATATTGCCTATCAATGCATGCAATGGAGGTTGCCGAACAGTTCGGGCTTCAAGGGGCTTGGCGGGATTGACCGTGCTTCAATCGGATTGCCGTCGGAAGAACAGTATGTCGAGCGCTATTGCGAGCGGCGGGGAATTCCCCGTATCGACAACTGGACATTCTATCTGGCTTTTTCGTTCTTCCGTCTCGCCGCCATCTGCCAGGGCGTCTACAAGCGTTCCCTCGACGGCAACGCGTCCAACCCGGAAAAGGCCCGGACCTACGGCGACGCTGTCAAACTGCTCTCGGGCCTCGCCGTCGAACTGATCGGTGGCGGCGCGTAAGAGCCGCCCTCGCAAGATCGGCCCGGCGGTTCGATATTATTTCTTCCGATCGGGCGTGCCTGAACTGCTTGGGCTGGTGACGGAAACCGGATCGCTTGCAGGGAAGGTGTCTTCCAGACCTTCCTCCAGCTCTTCCTCATTTTCCTTGCGGCGCTTCTCCTTTTCGTAGGAGCGAACCGCGGGCGATTCCTTCTTCGGCTTTTCGACAGGCATGTTCGGCTTGTTTGCCATGATCTGGCTCCTCAGCGTGTGTGGCGAACAATCCCTCTATCGCGGGATGGTTCCCGCGTCCCGCGCGGCGTCCGCCAGGAAAGTGAAGGCATAGTCCGCGAAGGACCGCCAGCATTCCACTCGGAACGCGTCTTCCGCCGTTCGCAGGAGCACGATCTCTATCTTGCCAAGCACCGTACGCGAGGCCGCGCCAACGGGAAAGGCGCCGAGCGAAAGATCGCGCGGACAGCCCGCGCTGAGAACATCCGCCGCGCCCGGCCCGGAGACCAGGATCGCGACATTGCGGTGGGAAATGTCGACGGCCGAATGAAAGGCACGCACCTTGGCGCAATCCGCGGCGGGATCGTTGCCAGCGGTGTCGATGACAAGCCACTCGTCCGGGCCGAGCCAGAGAGCGGCGCGCCCGCCCTTGCCGGAAAAGTCGCCTGATTTCGCGAAGGCCGAACCCATCGGCTTGTCGGGAAGCTTGACGCCCAGGGCACGCGAAAGTGAAGCCACGGATTCGGCCGAAGCGCGCAGAGAAATCCGCTGGGCGGGTCCGCCGGGCACGACCGCCGCCGCATCGGTACGATTTTCGCGCCCGTTCAACTTGAGTGCGCGTGCGGGCTTTGTCGCGGCCGATGATTTCGTCGCGGCCCTAGCCATTGAGGCGTCCTCCCTTTTCGTCGAAGAACACCGTCCCCGTCACCTCCACCTCGATGGTGCGGTCGGGCATCGGCACGTAGAGCGTTTCCCCCATCTTGTCGCGGCCGTCCTTGACCAGCGCCAGCGCGATGGAGCGCTCGCAATTCTCCGACCAGTAGGACGAACTTACATGGCCGATCATCGTCATCGGGATCGCCTGCTTGGGATCGGCGACGATCTGCGCGCCTTCCTCAAGCACGATTTTCGGATCCTTCGTCTTCAGGCCGACCAACTGCTTGCGGCCTGCTGACAGAAGATCGGGGCGGACCATCCCCCGGATGCCGACGAAATCGGTCTTCTTCTTGCCGACCGCCCAGTCGAGCCCGGCGTCGTTCGGGGTCACGGTTCCGTCCGTATCCTGGCCGACGATGATGTATCCCTTTTCAGCGCGCAGGACGTGCATCGTCTCGGTGCCATACATGCAGGCCCCGTGCTTTTCGCCCTCGCTCCAGATCGCTTCCATCACCGCCGGGCCGTAATCCGACGGCACATTGACCTCGAAACCGCGCTCGCCGGAAAACGACATGCGGAAAAGCCGCGTGGGAACGCCGCAAATCCTGCCCTCGCGCACCGACATATGCGGGAAGGCCTCTTCGGAAAGATCGATGTCCTCGACCAGCGGCGCGATGATGTCCCGCGATTTCGGCCCCTGCACGGCGATCGTCGCCCATTGCTCGGTCGTCGAAGTCAGCCACACTTTCAGGTGCGGAAACTCAGTCTGCAGATAGTCTTCCATGTGGTTCATGACGCGCGGCGCGCCGCCGGTCGTCGTGGTCACATGGAAGCGGTCCGGCGCCAGCCGCCCGACGACGCCGTCATCATAGATGAAGCCATCTTCCCTGAGCATGATGCCATAGCGGCAACGACCAGGATCGAGCTTCTGCCAGGGATTGGTGTAGAGCAACTCCATGAAGGTCGCCGCATCGGGCCCGACGACCTCGATCTTGCCGAGCGTGGTGGCGTCGAAGATGCCGGCGGTCTTGCGCACGGTGACGCACTCCCGGTTGACCGCCGCATGCATGTCTTCGTCGCCGCGCGGGAAATACCAGGCGCGCTTCCACTGTCCCACATCCTCGAACACCGCGCCCTGGGACACCGCCCAATCGTGCATCGGCGTCTTGCGCGTTGGCTCGAACAGCGCGCCGCGCGAATGGTTGACGATGGCCCCGAAGGTCACCGGCGTGTAGGGCGCGCGGAACGTTGTCAGCCCCACTTCCGGCATCGGCTTGCCGAGCGCCTCGGCGGCGATTGCCAGTCCGTGCAGATTGGATGTCTTGCCCTGGTCGGTCGCCATGCCATTGGTGGTGAAGCGCTTGACATGCTCGATCGAGCGCATCCCCTCGCGCACGGCGAGACGGATGTCCTTGGCGGTGACGTCATTCTGGAAATCGACGAAGGCCTTGGCTGTGCTGTCGGGTCCGGCTCCCGGAGCCGCGCCCGCCATGCCGCGAGACCAGCTTTCCGAAGTCTCCGCTTTCAGCTTCGCCAGCCCGCCGGACGTGCCGCCGGTATCCTTTGCCGCTTTCTGGCCGGCGGTGAAGGCTTCGGACACCGTCGCGGAGAGGCCGTCGGTGCCGTTGCACGCGCCGACGGAAACGCACGCCTGCGCATACTGGCCGGGGACGAAGCGATTGGTGTTTTCGTTGAAGGCGACCTTGCCGCGAGACTGCGAAAACAGATGCACCGAGGGCGTCCAGCCCGCCGACATCAGGATCGCGTCGACTGGAATGACGCGCTCCGGCCCGCCATTCTTGGCTTGCACCACCATTGACGATACGCGCAGCTTCCCGCCCGCTCGCAAGACCGTCCGTCCGGCATGGACCTCGATGCCGAGCGCCCTCGCCTCTTCTACCGACGGGCCGCCCGGATTGTCGCGGAGATCGACGAGAGCGGCGATGTTCACGCCCGCCTTTTTCAGGTCGATCGCTGCGGCATAGGCAAAATCGTTCGCGGTGAACACGCCGACATTGCTGCCGACGGTGACGCCGTAATGATTGAGATAGGTGCGGGCCGCCGATGCCAGCATGATGCCGGGACGGTCATTGTCGGCGAAAACCATGTGGCGCTCGATGGCGCCGGTCGCCAGGACAACGCGCTTGGCGCGGACCTGCCAGAGGCGTTCGCGCGGCAGGCTGGGATCGGGACGGGCAAGATGCTCGCTGACACGTTCGACGAGGCCAACGAAATTCTGCGCATAATAGCCGAAAGCGGTCGTCCGGCCGAGCACGCGCACATTGTCCATGGCCGCCAGCCTGGCCAGCGTCGCCTGGGCCCAGTCCCAGCCGGGCTGGCCATCGATCATAGCGCCCTTTTCAAAACGCAGCGCGCCACCGAGATCGGCCTGCTCGTCGCACAGGATGACCCGGACGCCGGCTTCGGCGGCGGCGAGAGCCGCGGCAAGCCCTGCCGCGCCCGCGCCCACCACCAGCACGTCGCAATGTGCGTAACGCGCCGAATAATGGTCGGGATCGGGCTGGTCCGGCGCAACGCCGAGGCCCGCGGCTTCGCGGATCTTCGGCTCGTAGAGCGATTTCCACGCCGCCTTCGGCCACATGAAGGTCTTGTAGTAGAAACCGGCCGAGAACATCGGCGAAACGAGATCGCTGGCCGAGCCGGCATCGAAGGAAAGCGAAGGCCAGCGGTTTTGCGAGACGGCGGTCAATCCGTCATAGAGTTCCTGCACGGTGGCGCGTACGTTGGGCGTCTTGCGCGCCGCGTCGCGATGGATGCCGACGAGCGCGTTCGGCTCCTCCGCGCCGGCCGAAAGAATGCCGCGCGGACGATGATATTTGAACGAACGGCCGACGAGATGAACGCCGTTGGCAAGCAGCGCCGAGGTGAGCGTGTCGCCCTCGACGCCGGCATAGTCCTTGCCATCGAAGCTGAAACGCAACGACTTGGCGAGGCCCAGCCTGCCGGCTCCTGCGATGCGGCTCATTTACTGGCCCCCGGAACGCGCTTCGGCTTCGGTTCACCGGCCTTGTAGGTCATCAGGAACCGGTCTGTTACCGTGTCGCGCACCGCGTTGAAAAAGCGAGCGCAGCCATGAATGTGCCGCCAGCGCTCATAGATGACGCCCTTGGGGTTGGTGCGGATGAAGAAGAATTTCTCGAAATCGTCGTCGCTTTCCATCGTCATGTCGTTGGAGCGCACGACATGCGCTTCGCCGGCGTTACGGAATTCGAGCTCGGGAAGTTCCTGCTCGCAATAGGGGCAACGGATCAGAAGCATTGTGTCTTCTCAGTGCGCCACGGCGGCGGCGGCCGCTTCGTCGATGAGCCTGCCGGTCTTGAAGCGCTCCAGCGTGAAGGGAGCGTTGATCGGGTGTGGATTGTCGTTGGCGATGGTGTGGGCGAAGACATGGCCCGAACCGGGCGTCGCCTTGAAACCACCCGTCCCCCAGCCGCAATTGACGTAAAGGCCCGGCACCGGCGTCTTGGCGAGGATGGGTGAGCGATCCGGCGTCACATCGACGATACCGCCCCAGGAACGCAGCATCTTCATGCGCGAGAACATCGGAAACATCTCGCAGATGGCGTCGAGCGTGTGCTGGATGACGTGCAGGCCCCCCGTTTGCGAATAGGAGATGTACTGGTCGGTGCCAGCGCCGATGACGAGTTCGCCCTTGTCGGACTGCGAGATGTAGGCGTGCACCGTGTTGGACATGACCACGCACGGAAAGACCGGCTTCACCGGCTCCGAGACCAGCGCCTGCAGCGGGTAGCTCTCGAGCGGCATGCGCACGTCGGCCATGTTCATGAGCACCGACGAATGGCCGGCGGCGACCACGCCGATCTTCTTCGCGCCGATCGGTCCCCTCGTCGTCTCGACGCCGGTAATATGGCCGTTCGGCCCGCGCCGTATCGCTGTGACCTCGCAATTCTGGATGATATGGACGCCACGGGCGGAAGCGCCGCGCGCATAGCCCCAGGCGACAGCGTCATGGCGTGCCGTGCCGCCCCGCCTTTGCAAGGCCGCACCCATCACCGGATAGCGCGCGTCCTTCGAGATATTGAGCGGCGGACAGAATTCCTTCGCTTCTTCCGGCGTAAGCCACTCATTGTCGACGCCGTTCAGCCGGTTGGCATGGATGTGCCGCTTGAAGACCTGGATGTCGTGCACATTGTGCGCCAGCATCATGACGCCGCGCGGGCTGTACATGACGTTGTAGTTCAGATCCTGCGACAGCCCGTCCCACAGTTTCAGGGCGTGGTCATAGATGCCGGCCGATTCGTCATAGAGATAGTTGGAACGGATGATGGTCGTGTTGCGGCCGGTATTGCCGCCGCCCAGCCATCCTTTTTCGAGCACCGCGACATTGGTGATGCCGTGTTCCTTGGCGAGATAATAGGCCGTCGCCAGCCCGTGACCGCCAGCCCCCACGATAATGACATCGTATTCCGGCCTGGGTTCGGGCGAAGACCATTGCTCCTCCCATCCCTTGTTCCCGCGCATGGCCTCTCGGGCGATCGCGAATATCGAGTATTTCCGCATGCGCTGTCCGTTCCGCCTCGGTTGCCGTGCAAAGCGACGTGTAGCACTACCCAAAAGGCCGGGCCACCCTTGCGCTGTTTGCGACGGGGTTTGCCGTTTTAGCGGCTGCGAAAACCCCTCTGCCGCGAAAGGCATCGCCTGTGGGTTACGCCTTGCCGGCGGTTCGCATAGGGCCGGCCGGATGATAGACGGTGCCGGCAAGGTGATGCGATGAAAGTGGACATTGAAATGGGGAAGGCTTCCGCCGGGAAGCCCGCTCTCCTCGATCTGGAAGAGTTGCTGGCTACCCGATTGCTCGTGCAGGGCAATTCGGGGTCCGGCAAATCGCATCTGTTGCGCCGCCTGCTCGAACAGAGCGCGCCCTGGGTCCAGCAATGCGTCATCGATCCGGAAGGCGATTTTGTCACGCTGGCCGACAGGTTCGGACATGTCGTGGTCGACGCCCAACGCACCGAATCGGAACTGACGCGGATTGCCGGCCGCATACGCCAGCACCGCGTTTCCGTCGTGCTTGATCTCGAAGGGCTCGATGTCGAGCAGCAGATGCGCGCCGCCGCCGCATTTCTGGGCGGCATGTTCGATGCGGAGCGCGACCATTGGTACCCGGTTCTTGTCGTGGTCGATGAGGCGCAGCTTTTCGCGCCGGCGGTAGCGGGCGAAGTATCGGACGAGGCGCGTAAGCTCTCCCTCGGCGCCATGACCAATCTGATGTGCCGCGGCCGAAAGCGCGGGCTTGCCGGGGTCATCGCCACCCAGCGCCTGGCCAAGCTGGCCAAGAATGTGGCGGCCGAAGCGTCGAATTTCCTCATGGGGCGCACCTTCCTCGATATCGACATGGCGCGCGCCGCCGATCTGCTCGGCATGGACCGGCGCCAGGCCGAAATGTTCCGCGATCTGGCGCGCGGCAGCTTCGTGGCATTGGGACCGGCCCTGTCACGCCGCCCCCTGCCGGTCACGATCGGCGCGGTCGAAACGTCGGCGCGCTCGGTCAGCCCGAAGCTGACGCCCCTGCCTGACAGCCTGGAGGATGCGCACGAACTGATCTTCGCGCCCGCCCCGGCGGAAATTCGCCCACCTGTTCGCCGCCCCCCACCGCAGCCGATCCCGACGGCCGAATTGATTGCCCAACTGTCACGCTCGAAGCCCGTCCAGGAAGAACCGGCGCAGGCAAGCTTCGCTGTTATCGACGAAGCCGAGAGGGAAGCCGGCATCGCCTCCGTCATGCGCGACATACTGGAAGACACCGATGCCGCCTTTCGTACCGACGCGGTGCTCTACCAGGACTTCCTCGTTCGCTGCCGCATCCGCCGCGTCCCGGGCGATCCGCTGGCGCTGCCAGCGTTCCGCCGGCAATTGGCGGTGGCCCGCGCCGGGGTCGACACCGACACCGCCAAGGGCGAAGCCTGGTCGGCGGCGCTCGCTCTTTCGCAGAAGCTGCCGGACGATCTTCAAGGCGTCTTTCTGGTTTTGGCGCAAGCCGCGGTTACCGGCGCGCCCTGCCCTTCCGACGCCGCGCTGGCGCGAATCTACGGCAGCCATTCGCCACGGCGCGCGCGACGGCTTCTCGGATATTTCGAGGAGCATGACCTGCTTGTCCTGCGCACGGACTTTCACGGCCGCCGGATTCTGGCCTTCCCGGATCTGCAATGCGAGACGGCGCCCGGTCATCCGGACGCCCCGGCAGACGCTCCCGCCGAAGACGCCGCCCCGGACGCGATTTTATCCGGTTCCGCAACGCCCGAAAGGGCATATCCGTCGCGTTAGCCCGTGACGGGCCGACGTCGTCCAGCCTGAAAATCCACAGCCGAAGATGACACTGAGGGGGAACCAGGCGCAAATTGCGAAAAACGCCGGAACTCGGCGCTTTCCGCTCGACAATTACCCCTGATTCTGATATCAGCCGCCGCTATTCGCGATGACCGAGCGTTCCGACGGCCCATCGCCATGGGCATCTGGAAGATTCAACCGGGAAAGACAGGATCGAACGTGCAGGTACTCGTCCGCGACAACAATGTTGACCAGGCGCTTCGCGCGCTCAAGAAGAAGATGCAGCGCGAAGGCATTTTCCGAGAAATGAAGATGCGCGGGCATTATGAGAAGCCTTCCGAGAAGCGCGTCCGCGAAAAGGCGGAAGCCGTTCGCCGCGCCCGTAAACTGGCGCGCAAGCAGGCGCAACGGGAGGGCCTCATTGCGGCCCCGAAGGCGCTGGTGCGCTGAACGCCTATTTTTCGTCCCTTTCCGGCGATATCAGGGTGGCGCGATGAAAATCGCCGCCGCCTTTTTGATTTGGGCGTGCCGGACATGGGGCATCTCGAAAATCGGCACACCGGAACAGTCCGGCAAGCAGGGAACAATCCGCATGGCTGAATACGCACGCCGCCACAATCAGGCGTCACGCAATGGCGGTATCGTCCTTGCCCTTTTTGCCATGCTGGCGCTGGCGGCTTGCCAAACCGGCCCGGCCGAACAGCTATCCAATATCGACACAGCGCAAGGCTCGTCGGAAAACATCGGATCGCTGACGGCGGTGATCAACCGCAATCCGCGTGATCCGGCATCCTACAACGTGCGCGGCACCGCCTATGGACGAGCCGGCAAATATAAAGACGCCCTCGACGATTTCGACACGGCCATAAAGCTCAATCCGAGCTATTATCAGGCCTATGCCAATCGCGCCCTGATCTGGCACTACACGGGCGACGACGCCAAGTCGGTCGCGGACTATTCCCAGGCCATTCAAATCAACCCGAACTATGACACCGCCTATATCGGCCGCGGCGACATTTATCGCCGCGCGGGACAACTGGACCAGGCGCTTGCCGATTTCAACAAGGCCATCGAGCTCGAAACCACCGATGGGCGCGCCTATCATGATCGCGGCCTTATCTATCAGGCACGCGGCCAGCATGCTCAGGCCATCGAGGATTTTTCAAAGGCGATTTCGCTCTCTCCGCGCGCGCCTGAACCCTATAACGGGCGTGGGCTTTCCTATCTGGCTCTCGGCGACGTCGACAACGCCTTCGCCGATTTCAATATGGCCATCAAGCTCGACGATAGTGTCGCCGAGAGCTGGGCCAACCAGGCGCTGGTCTATGAGAAGCGCGGCGACAAGAAACGGGCGTCGTCTTCCTACGCCCGTGCGGTACAGATCGATCCGCACTACAAGCCGGCGGTCGACGGGCTGGCGCGTACAAGATCGAGCTGAACCGCCCGCCCAGTGTCGCTTTTTGCCCGCTTTGTTCCCCATTGAAATCGCCGATCCGATCGCTCTTTTGCAAGCGCGGTTGGAACCGATGGAGCGTTCGCAAGTTTATTGGCCGAACGAAACATCAAGGAGATATTTTCAATGAACAAATTTGTTTTGGCGGCAGCAGCCCTCACGTTAAGCGCCGTTCCCGCTCTGGCGGCGAATGACCAGGCCCAGGAAGTAGGCCGTCTTGAGTGCATCATTCATGGCGGCGTGGGCCTCATTGTCGGATCGTCCAAGAAGCTCAATTGCACCTATACGCCGTCCGATCCGAAGCTTCCCAAGGAAGATTATGTTGGCCGCGTTAACAAGTTCGGCCTCGACGTCGGCGTGACGGGAAAATCGGTCATGCAATGGCTGGTGCTCGCCCCGACGAAAAGCGGCTATGGGCCGGGCGCACTGGCCGGCGACTATACGGGCGCAACTGCCGAAGCGACCGCTGTGGTCGGCGCAGGCGCCAACGTTCTGGTCGGTGGATCGGATCGCACCTTTACCCTTCAGCCCCTCAGTGTTCAGGCCCAGACAGGCGTGAACGTTGCTGCGGGCGTGGCGAACTTCCATCTGGAAGCCGTCGCTCAGTAAGCCGACAACCGGCAGCTTTCACCACGATTTCGAGCAAAGCCGGCTCGCGTGCTACGCGGCCGGCTTTTTTCGTTCTGGCAATTTCACCCCTCGCCCCAAGGGCAGTGTCCGTGATCCTGCGGGAATGTCCTATTCGTCGAGCGCCTTGACGATTTCCTCGGTCATCTTCTTGGCGTCGCCAAGAAGCATCATCGTTCCGTCCTTGTAGAACAGCGTATTGTCGATGCCGGCATAGCCGGAGCCGAGCGAGCGTTTGACGAAGAGGCAGGTGCGCGCCTTGTCGACTTCGAGGATCGGCATGCCGTAGATCGGCGAATTCTTGTCGTCGCGCGCCGCCGGGTTGGTCACGTCATTGGCGCCGATGACGTAGGCGACGTCGGCCTGGGCGAATTCGGAGTTGATGTCCTCCAGCTCGAAGACCTCGTCATAGGGAACGTTGGCCTCGGCCAGGAGGACGTTCATGTGGCCGGGCATGCGGCCCGCCACCGGATGGATGGCGTATTTGACCTCGACCCCCTCCGCCTTCAGCTTGTCGGCCATTTCGCGCAGCGCGTGCTGCGCCTGCGCCACCGCCATGCCATAGCCGGGCACGATGATCACCTTCTGCGCGTTCTTCATGAGGAACGCCGCGTCGTCGGCCGAACCCTGCTTGACCGTCCGCTCGATACCGTCATCGGCGACCGCAGCCGTCTCGCCGCCGAAGCCGCCAAGAATGACGGAGATGAAGGAGCGGTTCATGCCCTTGCACATGATGTAGGACAGGATCGCACCAGAGGAACCGACCAGCGCGCCGGTGATGATGAGCGCCAGATTGCCGAGCGTGAAGCCGATGCCGGCCGCCGCCCAGCCGGAATAGGAATTCAGCATGGAAATCACGACCGGCATGTCGGCGCCGCCAATCGGGATGATGAGGAGTACGCCAAGCGCCAGCGATGCGAGAACGATCAGCCAGAAAGCCACATGGCTCTGCGTCGTCACCAGCAACACGATCAGCACGATCACGGCGACGGCGAGCGCAATGTTGATGACATGCCGCGCCGGCAGCATGATCGGCTTGCCCGACATGCGCCCGTCAAGCTTCAGGAAGGCGATGATGGAGCCGGTGAACGTGACCGCACCGATCGCCACGCCAATCGACATTTCGATCAGCGCCTGGGCGTCGATAGCCCCGACACTGCCGATGCCGAAACTGCTCGGCGCATAAAGGGCCGACGCCGCGACCATGACTGCCGCCAGCCCGACCAGCGAATGGAAGGCCGCGACAAGCTGCGGCATCGCCGTCATGGCGATACGCCGCGCGGTGAAGGCGCCGATGCCGCCGCCGATGGCGATGCCGACCACGATCAGGCCGAAACGGTCCCATGAAGGCGCCGCCAGCACCAGCGTCGTCAAGATGGCGATCGCCATTCCGACCATGCCGTAAATATTGCCCTGCCGGCTGGTCGTCGGATGCGAAAGCCCCCGCAACGCCAGGATGAAAAGGATGCCGGAGACGAGATAGAGGAAGGAAGCGACGTTAACGGACATCGGTCACTTCTCTTTCTTCTTGTACATGGAAAGCATGCGCTGGGTAACGAGGAAGCCGCCGAAGATATTGACGGAGGCAAGCACCAGCGCGACGAAGCCAAAGCCGCTCGCCAGTCCGGATGCCGAAATGCCAACCGCCAGCAGCGCGCCGACCACGATGACGGACGAGATGGCGTTGGTAACCGACATCAGCGGCGTGTGCAGCGCCGGCGTTACGGACCAGACGACATAATAGCCGACAAAGATCGCCAGCACGAAGATCGCCAACCGAAACACGAACGGATCGACCGCGCCGCCGGTCGCGATATGGGCCGCGGCGCCCGCCGCATCGGCGGTATGGTGGGCGTAGCTGGCGCTCGTTTCGAGTGCCGCACGCATGGAAGCGGTAGCCTTGTCGAGTTGGTCGAGGGCTTGTTCGAGAGCCGTCTTTTCCATCATGCGTCTCCCTTGGGCTTGGCCGGGGATTTTTTCGCGCGCGTTTTAGCGGGAGCCGCCGCCCTGGTTGCGCTCGTCTTTTTCGTCTCGGGCCGTTCCGCATCGCCCGCGCCCGCCGCCTTCTCGCCGCCCGCGCCGACGAAATTCGGATGCACGATCGCGCCGCCGTCGGTCAGCATGGTCGCCTTGACCAGTTCGTCTTCGCGGTTGAGCGCAATCTGCTTCGCATCCTTGTCGATCATCGTTTCAAGGAAGGTGTAGAGGTTCTTCGCATAAAGCAGCGAAGCCGTCGCCGCGATGCGGCCGGGCATGTTGAGATGACCCACGATCTTTACGTCGTTGGCGGTCGTTACGACCTTGCCGGCCAGCGCTCCCTCGACATTGCCGCCGCGCTCGACCGCAAGATCGACAATCACCGAACCCGGTTTCATGGATTTCACCATCGCGGCCGATACCAGACGTGGCGCCGGCCTACCGGGGATCAGCGCCGTGGTGATGACGATATCCTGCTTGGCGATATGGTCCGCCGTCAGCGCCGCCTGCTTGGCCTGGTATTCCTTGGACATTTCCTTGGCGTAGCCGCCCGCCGTCTCCGCCGCCTTGAACTCCTCGTCCTCGACGGCCAGGAACTTGGCGCCGAGCGACTGGACCTGCTCCTTCACCGCAGGTCGAACATCGGTCGCCGTAACCACCGCGCCGAGGCGCTTCGCCGTGGCGATGGCCTGCAGTCCGGCGACCCCGACGCCCATGACGAACACTTTGGCCGCGGAAACCGTGCCCGCCGCCGTCATCATCATCGGCAGGGCGCGATCATACTCCTCGGCCGCGTCGATGACGGCCTGGTAACCGGCAAGATTGGCCTGTGAGGACAGCACGTCCATCGACTGCGCGCGGGTGATGCGCGGCATGAATTCCATGGCGAAAGCGGTGATCCCAGCCTTGGCCATGGCCTGAACGTTGGCTTCATGCCCATAGGGATCCATCGTGGCGATAACGATAGCGCCCTTCTTGTAGGTCTTCAGTTCGCCCGCACCCGGACGCCGCACCTTGAGCACGACATCCGCCTTGCCGGCATCCGAAGCCTTGCCGATCGATGCGCCTGCCGCCTTGTAGTCCGCGTCTGGAATACGCGACAGGGTGCCGGCTCCCGTCTCGACAACGATATCGAGGCCAAGGGCGACCATCCGCTTTACCGTATCCGGCGTCCCGGCAACGCGTCCTTCACCGGCCGCGCTCTCTTTAGCAATGAAAACTGTCTGCCCCAACGACGCACTCCTCCCCTAGCGGTCCGATTCCGACATCTGCCTCCCCGGCGGGACTTGCAGGAAACGCCTCGGCAGCCGAGATTCGTTAGCGCAAGAGATAATAGCCAACCGCGGAGATGAGGACGAACAGGATGAAGCCCGAAAACAGGCCGCCGCCACCAAAGAAAGCGAACGCCATCGCAATCAACAGCGCTACCACATGCAGCGAGCCGTATTTGGCCAACATGAGAAACCGGCTATAGGTCTTCTCGTGCTCGGGATAGTCCATTTCCGCGCCTAATTCGACCGGGCCCGCGGGCGAATGATCTGCCATCGTCAAATCCTCAAGAATGCCGTTCCAGTCGACATAGCGAAAAGGCGAAGGAAGGGCAATGGCGGGAATGGCCCCGGCTTTGCCGAAACACTTATGACGCGGCGAAAGAAATCCCCGCACTCCTGCGCGAATTTTGTTAATTTTCTTTAAGATAGCCAGCGTTTCCGGCGCTTGTAATGCTTGACGTTCTTGAACGAGCGGCGGCCCTCGCCGCCGACGCCGAGATAGAATTCCTTGACGTCCTCGTTCTCGCGCAGCGCCTGCGCCTCGCCATCGAGTACGATGCGGCCCGATTCGAGGATGTAGCCGTATTTGGCGTAGCGCAGCGCGATATTCGTGTTCTGCTCGGCCAGCAGGAAAGAGACGCCCTGCTCCTCGTTGAGCTTCTTCACGATCTCGAAAATCTCTTCGACGAGTTGCGGCGCCAGCCCCATGGAAGGTTCGTCCAGCAGGATCATCCGGGGCCGAGACATCAGCGCCCTGCCGATCGCCACCATCTGCTGTTCGCCACCGGATGTATAACCGGCCTGGCCGGTGCGCCGCTCCTTCAGCCTCGGGAAATAGCCATAGACCATGTCGAGATCGTCACGGATCGCCGCCTTGCCGTCGCGCCGCGTGAAAGCGCCGGTCATGAGATTGTCCTCGACCGAGAGATGGCCGAAGCAATGCCGCCCTTCCATCACCTGGATGCAGCCGCGCCGCACCAGTTCGTTGGGCGAAGCAGACTGAACTTGGCGGCCTTCGAACTGGATGTTGCCCTTGGTGACCTCGCCGCGTTCCCCGTGCAGAAGATTCGAGATCGCCTTCAGTGTCGTTGTCTTGCCGGCGCCATTGGCGCCGAGAAGCGCGGTAATCCCGCCTCGGGGTACCGAAAGCGAGACGCCCTTCAGCACCAGGATGACCCGGTCGTAGATCACCTCGATATTGTTGACCGAGAGGATGGATTCCGAGGTCAAATCCGGCTTCCCTTTCCCTTCCAGGGAAGGGCGGGCAGTTGAAAACTGGCCGGGTGGGGTCGGTTCAACAGAGCTCGACATCAATTCAACCCCACCCGTTTCGTTTCACTCGGCACCCTCCCCTCGAGTGGGAAGGGATCCGACCATCTACATCTTGCAGTCTTCGTTGATCGGCCAGGGCTTGTTGGCCTCGGCATATTCCTTCGCTCCCGCCTGCTCCAGCGGCGCGATCACCTTCTGGTCGGCTTCCAGCAGACCGGACGACTTCTCGAATTTCTTGCCGTCCCATTCGAGCATCCAGGCCCCGGCGTGACCCGCATGATCCGCGCACGAGGTCTTGAAGGTGCTGACCATGCCGTCCGCGCCCAATGCCTTCAACCGAGCCTCGTCGAAATTCAAATTCTCGAGTCCCCAGCGAAGCTGATCGGCGTTGATGACCTTGGCGTTGAAATGATCCTGCGCCACCTTGATCCCCTCGGCGAGAAACATCGAAATCATCACGCCGCGCTGATAGAAGACGCCGTCGAACTCGCCATCGGCAAGCGTGCTCATCTTGGTGTCCAGAACGTATTTCTTGATGTCCTGCATCACCTGCGAGTTCGAGTTCGGCACACTCCACGAGATGGATTTGTACCCCTTGCCGGCGTCGCCCACCTGGGCCATGTCGCCGTCATAGCCTGACCACCAGATGCCGTAGAAATGATCCATCGGGAAATGCGTCTTGACGGCCTGCGTAACCGCACCGGCATTCATGGCGCCCCAGCCCCACATGATGACGTAGTCGGGCTTTTCGCGACGGATCTGCAGCCATTGCGACGACTGGTTCTGCATTTCCTTGACGCCGACCGGGATGCCGGTGAACGTGAAGCCATGTTTGGCTCGCCAGATCCTGGAACAGCGGTATCGGTTCCTTGCCGTAGGGCGCGTCGAGATAGAGATAGGCGATCTTCTTGCCTTTCAGGCTGTCGAGATTACCGCCGGCGATTGAGTTCAGGATCATCGAAGCGCCGTCCCAATAGGTCGCCGGCGGATTGAAAGCCCATTGGAAGACCTTTCCATCGGCCATCGGGGAGAAGCCGTAACCCGGCGCCAGGATCGGTATTTTATCGACATTGGTCTTGGGCAGAACCTGAAGGGTGATGCCGGTTGACCACGGTTGCGTCACGATCGCCTTGTCCTTGGTCTTCTCGTAGCATTCAACGCCTTTTTCCGTCGAATACCCGGTCTCGCATTCGTCATAGCCGAGCTTGACGCCGTTGATTCCCCCGTCACGCGCGTTGAGCATGTTCATGTAATCGCGCTGCCCATCCATCAGCGGCGTGCCGGTCGCGGCGAACGGCCCGGTGCGATACGACAGATTGGGCAGATAGATGAAATCTTCGGCAAACGCCGGCAGGGCGAACGCCGCTGTCAGCGTCAATGCCGCCGACAGCCATGCTGCTTTCGTCAATGTTTTCATTTTTTTCCTCCACTTGTTCGTTTCTCCGTTACGGATCGGGCGAACCCACCCCGGTCGTACGGCCGGTTCCCCGGCCGGAATCTGTCCTTTTCAGTGCGGGAACGGCCACATGATGAGCTTTTCCCGGATGATGCCCCAAAGCCTCGCCATTCCCAGCGGTTCGGCAATCAGAAACGCGATGATCAGCATGCCGATCGTCATCGTGTTGATATGCTGAAGCACGGCCGAGCCGACATCGAGGCCGAGCGCCCTGGGTATCACTCCGATGATGACCGGCAGGGCGACAATCAGAATGGCGCCGAGATAGTTGCCGAGCACGGATCCCAGCCCGCCGATGATGGCGATGAACAGGATTCGGAACGAAAGCTGGACGTCGAACAGGGAGGGTTCGGCGGCCCCGCGCCAAAGAAACACGAAGAGCGCCCCCGCGACTCCGACGATGTAGGAAGACACCGCGAAGGCCGACAGCTTCGCCTTCATCAGATTGATGCCGACGAGTTCGGCCGCGATATCCATGTCGCGCACCGCCTTCCATATGCGTCCGATACGCCCGCGCGTGATATTGATGGCGAGCCACGTGACGACGCAGACGACGAACAGTACGAAATAATATTGGGTGAGGGACGTCGCCTGCGGCCCGGTCACGTAGATGCCGAACATCTTGATATTGGGCACCTGGATCGCGCCCGACGTGTTGTAATTGTAAAGCCAGGCCCATTTCTCGAAGAGCCAGCCAAGAAAGAATTGCGCGGCAAGCGTTGCGATGGCGAGATAGAACCCCTTGATCCTCAGCGACGGCAGGCCGAAAGAGACGCCGATCGCTGCGGAGAAAAATCCCGACAGGGCGATCGCTACCAGCACGTTCAACCCGGGAAAGATCGTCGTGATCTTGTAGCAGGCATAGGCCCCGACGCCCATGAAGGCCGCGGTGCCGAGCGACAATTGCCCGGCATAACCGGTCAGGAGATTGAGGCCGAGCGCTGCGAGCGAATAAATCAGCACCGGAATGAGCAATGCCTGGAAGGTGAAATCATCGGCTGTCAGCGGAAAGACCACCCAGGCCAACAACAGGATAAAGCCGAGCAGCACGGCATCCTGGCGTACCGGAAACAGCGCATAGTCGGCTTCGTAGCTCGTCTTGAACTGCCCTGCGGTCCGGTACAGCATCCACTCACACCCGCTCGATTATCTTTTCGCCGAACATGCCCTGCGGCCGGAACAGCAACACGATCAGAGCCAGCACGAAGGCGAACCAGGTTTCCGTGTTGCCGCCAAGCAGCGGCTGCCCCCAGTAGATTTCAAAGAGTTTTTCAAGGATGCCGATGGCGAGGCCCCCAAGGATCGCCCCAAGCACGGAATCCAGTCCGCCCAGCATCAATACCGGCAGCGCCTTGTAGGCGATGACCTGCAGCGCGAAGGAGACGCCGGCGCGGGCGCCCCAGACAATGCCGGTCGCCAGCGCGATAATGCCGGCGATGAACCAAACCACGACCCAGATCGTCGAAAGCGATATGCCCACCGACATCGCCGCCTGATGGTCGTCGCCAAGCGCGCGAATGGCGCGGCCGATCTTCGATTTGTTCAGGAACAGGAGCAAGGCGGAGACCAGCACGATGGCGCCGACGACCGCCGTCAGATCGGTCTGGTCGATCGAGACATAGCCGCCAAACGGCGTGAACTCGAAACTGCCGGTCGGAATATGGAGCTGTTTGGTGATCATCACCTTGTTCTCCCCGCCGAAGACGAATTCGCCGAGGCCGACGAGAAAGAAGGTGATCCCGATCGTCGCCATGAACAGGATGATGTCCGGCTGGTTGACCAGCGGCCTGAGCACCACGCGTTCGATGGTGATGGCCAGAACGAGCATGATGACCAGGGTGAGCAGCACCGCCAGGGGCGCCGGAACCCCGCTCTGGTAGAGGCCGACGAGCGACAGGGCGGCGAACACCACCATGATACCCTGTGCGAAATTGAAGATGCGCGACGATTTGAAGATCAGCACGAAGCCGAGCGCGATGAGCGCGTATAGAACGCCGGATACGAGACCGTCCCAGAGCACCTGGAGCAGGAAATCCGGCGCCGAGGCCATGTCGGCAAACGGCTTGATCCCGATCTCGTAGAGGACGTTCATGACGCGCTCATCCGCCTTTCATTCCGAGGTCAGCCGCCGATCTGCGTGGCGAGATGCGGGAAAAGCCCGAGAAGGCCGATGATGATGAGATAGATCGCCACGATATAGTTGAGCAGGCGAGGCATGATCAGGATGAGAATGCCGGCGATGAGGGAAAACAATGGGGTCAGGGCTATTCCGTGCATGTCAGTTTCTCCATGAGAATCAATGTGCGACGCCCAGATAGGCGTCGATGACATCCTTATTCATTTTCACCTCGTCCGGTGTGCCGTCGGCGATCTTTTTTCCATAATCCAGCACGACGACACGGTCGGACAGGTCCATCACGACACCCATATCGTGCTCGATGAGGGCGATCGTCGTCCCGCGTTGCCGGTTCACCTCGACAATGAACCGGCTCATGTCCTCCTTTTCCTCGAGGTTCATGCCGGCCATCGGTTCGTCGAGAAGCAGGAGCGTCGGCTCCATCGCCAGGGCCCGGCCAAGCTCGACGCGCTTTTGCAGCCCATAGGGCAGCTTGCCGACCGGCGTGCGCCGGATGTGCTGTATTTCGAGAAAATCGATGATTTCCTCGACTTTTTCCCGATGCTCGATTTCCTCGGCCAATGCCGGCCCGCGCCATAGCATCTGCCAGAACAGTCCGCGCCGCATCGTCACCGAGCGGCCGGTCATGATGTTGTCGAGCGTCGACATGCCCTTGAAAAGGGCGACGTTCTGGAAGGTGCGGGCAATGCCCTGCCCGACGGCGTCGTGCGCCTTCATGGCGCCGCGCCTGACGCCGCGAAAGATGATGTCGCCTTCCTGTGCGGTGTAGAACCCGTTGATGACATTGAGCATCGAGGTCTTGCCGGCGCCGTTAGGACCGATGATGGCGCGAATCTCGCCCTTGCGTACATCAAAGGAGATATGGCTGATCGCCTTGACGCCGCCGAAGGACAGCGACACGTCGCGAATATCCAGCAGCACTTCGCCATCGGCCAGCGCATCGCCAGCGCCAACGATCGCGGCAGGATCCACGCGTTCATTCACTCCGCTGCCTCCTTCCAGCCGGTTGTCGCCTCTCCATGGACCACTGCGTCCAGTATTTTCAACGTCGCGCGTATCTGGCCCTTGCGGCCGTCTTCGTAGGCCACTTCAGTTTCGACATATTTTTCAGTCGAGCCGTCGTAGAGCGCTTCGATCAACTCGCCATACCTGTCCGAGATGAAGCCCCGGCGCACCTTCAGGGTGCGCGTCAACTCGCCGTCGTCGGCGTCCAGTTCCTTGTGCAGGACGATGAAGCGGCAAATCTGCGAACCAGCCATCAGCGGCTCGTTCGACAGCCTCAAATTGGCCTCCTCGACATGACCGGCGATGATCTTCAGCACCTCGGGATGGCCGGCGAGTTCCTGATAGGACGCATAGGCGATGCTGTTGCGCTCGGCCCAGTTTCCAACCGCCTGAAGATCGATGTTGATGAACGCGGCGCAGTAGTCGCGACCATGGCCGAACGCCACCACCTCCTTGACGTTCGGGAAAAATTTCAATGTGTTCTCGACATATTTGGGAGCAAACAGCGCACCGGATTCGAGCCGGCCGACATCCTTGGCACGGTCGATGATCTTGAGCTGACCGTCCTTGTCGAAGAACCCCGCATCGCCGGTTTTCACATAGCCGTCGGCGGTCAGCGTTTCCGCGGTCTTTTCCTCGTCCTTGAAATAGCCGGCAAACATGCCGGGCGAACGGAATTGCACTTCGCCGGTGTCGGCAATGCGGATATCGACATTCGGGGCAGCGGGACCTACCGCGTCCGAACGCACCTCGCCATCCTTCTGCGCCGTCACATAGAGGAACGCCTCGGTCTGGCCGTAGAGTTGCTTGAGATTGATGCCCAGCGAGCGGAAGAAGGAGAAGAGGTCTTCGCCGATCGCCTCCCCGGCGGTATAGGCGACACGCAGCTTCGACAGGCCGAGCACGTTTTTCAGCGGGCCGTAGACCAGCACATCGCCGAGCGCGTAGGCGATGCGGCCCGACATTGGCACGGGCCGCCGCTCCAGCAGCGCTTCGCCGTGCTTCTTCGCGACATTGATGAAATAGCCGAATAGCCACCGCTTCAGTCGGCTGGCGTCCTCCATGCGGATGGTGACGCTGGTCAGCAGGCCCTCAAAGATTCGGGGTGGCGCAAAATAGAAGGTCGGCCCGATCTCGCGCAGATCCTGTGGCACGGTTTCCTGGCTCTCAGGACAGGACATGCAGAAGCCCGAAACATAGCTTTGCGCATAGTTCAGATAGTGGTCGCCGACCCAGGCGAGCGGAAGATAGGCGAGCACGCTGTCCTTCTCGGTCAGATGATCGAAGCGCACCGTATCGAGCGCCGCCGCGACCGCCGCGCCCGCCTTGATCACCACCCCCTTGGAGCGGCCCGTCGTGCCTGACGTGTAGAGAATGACGGAGACGTCGTCCGCGCTTGCCGAGCGGACTTTGTCTTCCCAGCGTCGGGCAGCATCGCCATCCGCAGCCTGCAGCCTCTCGCCATGGGACTGGACGGCGGAAAAGGCGTGAAGGCCCGCGGGATCATAGTCCGCGAGCCCGCGCGGCTCGTCATAGACGATGTCCTTCAGCGCCGGGATTTGAGCGGCGAACGAACGGATCTTGTCGACCTGTTCCTGATCGGCGACGACCGCGAAACGGACCCCCGCATGGTCCAGAACGAAGGCCATTTCCTCCGCCACCGCGTCGGCATAAACGGGCACAGGAATGGCGCCGAGCGATTGAACGGCGGCAAATGTCCAATAAAGACGGGGCCGGTTGGGACCGACGATACCCACCTTGTCGCCATGCGAAACGCCGAGTTCCTCCAGTCCGAGCGCAAAAGCGCGCACTTCGGCAAGTTGCTCGGCCCAGCTCCAGCTTTGCCAGATACCATAATCCTTGTAGCGCATGGCCGGGCTGCCAGCGAAACGCGTCGCGTTCAGCAACAGATATTGCGGGAACGTATCAAGATTTCGGCCGGCATCCGCCGTCGAATCCGCCACCATGCTCCTCCCGGGCCCCGCATCATTCGCGGTGTTGGACCACTCTATCGCCCGCATTGATCCAGCGGCAATCCCGTCTTTAGGCCGATGCCGGGTCAGCGGTGCGAGAACACAGCATCCCTGATATCAATGCTTGCGGCAATATGAGGGTTGACAGACAAGTCGCGTCGATGCGTGATAGTGGTGCCGTTATGCCGGGTGGCGAAGTCGGACGGATCAGCCGCGACAGCCTAATACCGTTTCAGCGCATCCACATCGAACACGCGAATTTGGGCATGGTCGCAATGGATCAGGCCCTCTCTTTCGAGTTCACCGAGGCTACGGTTTGCCACCGCGCGTGAAACGCCGGCGAGCAGTGCGAGTTCTTCTTGCGTTATCTCGATGTAAGAGCCTGCATCCGGATAGAGCACCGGATTGAACAGCCACGACAAATTGCGCGCGACACGGGCCTTGGCGTCAAGAATGCGGTCGTACTCGATCGTAGCGATGAACTGGCCCATGCGTTCGTTGAGCTGGCGAACCAGAAAGCGGTTAAACGCCGTGCTGTTCTCATACAGCCAGAAGAACGTCGCCCGGTTCATCATGAGGAGACGCGTGTCTCGCAACGCCACCAGATCATACTGCCGCGGCTCATCCTTGAGCACGGAGCCTTCCCCGAACCATCCTCCCGCTCCGATGCCGGCGAATGTCATCGCCTTGCCGCTCTGCGATATGGCGCTGATCTTGACGAGCCCCTCGCCTACGCCGGTCCAGTAATCGAGCCGATCTCCCCTGTGGCAGATGTAGGCTCCGCTTGCAAAACGCCGTTCTGTCAGGCCTTTACGAGCGCGGTCCAGTTCATCAGGAGAAAGCTCAGCCGCCCAGGCGGCTTTCCCGGCAATCTCTTCCCTGGATCGGTTCCACATACCCGCGTGCATGCGGGTGACTTACCACAAATACAGCATTCCTTGTCCGAATATCGCGAAAGAGCGGGGGTCAAGCAGCATGGCTGGCGTATTTGGCGCTCGGCAGAATTGTCAGCGGAGGGAATTCGCCGGCATGCGGTCTGCCAAACAGCATGCGCTGTTCGAGCGGCGTGGCCGAGAAGAATGGGAAATTGTCGTATATCCACTGGAGATTCCAGTCGGACCGCGATTCATAGAAATAGATCGGCATTGTAAACGGAGGATAGATGCGCGGCGCCGTCATCTGCTTGGACCGGAAGAACCGGCGATAGAACCCCGAATGCTCCTCACGGATCATCGAAATCGTTCCGGTCGACTTGAAATAGCTGTTGCCGAAGACCGCGGGACGCAACGTGATGTGGGGTAGCACCCTGTTCCACGCCGAAATGTCCGGGTCGACCGCCAGCCGGCTCGGGTCGATGAACGTCTCGCCGGCCGCCAGGCGCGGCTCCAGGATGTCCCCATAGACCGACATGGTCGGCGCGTGGGGCATTTCCTTGGTGAGATGATGAATGCGGACGGTGCTGACCAGCTGGTCATCCATGAAGACGCCGAAGATGTAACAATTCGGCGCGCCATCGATGGCATCGGTCAGGGTCTGCTCTTCCGATGGATCAAGCAACCCGTGCGTGTGGAAACATTTGTACCGCAATCGGTAAACTGCTTCCAGATCCTCACCGCGCTCGCAAAGACGATATTCAACACGTTCAAGGAGATTGAAGATATTCCTTGCGAAGGCCGAAAGTGGCGCCGATGCCAGATGAGAACCGGCTTCCGAATGCTGACTATTCCACATGACCGCATCACCCCTACGCAAACGATACGTGAAGCACAGCCAATTAAGAAGAAAAAAACGGCCGTATTTTATTAAAGCATTATTAACCTTAACACACCCAGCGGCAAGCCGTTCGGGGGATGACGTTTGGTCAGCCAGGACTGCGGAATATCAACGCGTGGCGGCCTTTGCAGCGGCCTGCATTTCACTGGCGAAGGGCCATGTCACGCTGGACATGGCTTCGATACCGGAGCCGGTGAGCGCCGACCCGAAAAGGAATCCTTGAACCAGATCGGGCTTTACGCTGGAAGCCAGTATCTTGAGTTGCTCGAAGGTCTCGACGCCTTCGATCGTCACCTCGAGTCCCAGCGGACGAGACAAGTTCACGACACCCTTCAGAAGCTCGAGCGAACGCTCGCTGCGCGTTACGTCCATCAGGAAGCTACGGTCGATCTTGACCTTGTCGAGCGGCAGTGTGTGCAGGTAACTCAGGCTGGAATAGCCGGTGCCAAAATCATCAAGCGCGATGCGAACGCCTAGCGCCTTCAGCTCATCCAGATATTCCCGCGTCAGCGACTTGTCGTCGAGCAGCGCGGTCTCGGTTACTTCGACTTCCAGACGGTGCGGCGCAAGTCCGGACGCGGCGAGCGTGTTGCGGACCTTGTCGACGATGCTTCGTTCACGAAAGTCCTTGGCGGACAGGTTGATGCAGACGGTTATCGGAACAGGCCACTTGGCGCATTCCATACACGCCGAATTCAGCATGAACGTCGATATCTCGGAGATGATGCCCATCTCCTCGGCCAGCGGAATGAAGACCGAAGGCGAGATCGGCCCGAGTTGGGGATGATCCCACCGGCAAAGCGCCTCGCAACTCGCGATCCGCATCGTGTCCATCGCCACGATCGGCTGATAGACGACCCGGAGATCACGAGCCTCGACCGCATTGCGCAGATCAGCCTTCATGATCTGCCTGTTGCGGAAGGCCGCGTCCATCGCCGCTTCGAACAGCCGCCAAGCGTTCTTGCCGTGGTCCTTGGCCTTGTAGAGGGCGAGGTCCGCCTTGACGATCATCCCATCGATGTCGGTGTCGCCGACCGCGTTCAAGACAGCGCCGGCACTACACTGGATGCGCAGCGAATGACCCGCGACATCGACCTCTCCCTTGAGCCCTTCGAAAATCGCGTCAAGCTTGCGTGTGAACTCGGCTTCATCCTCGATATGGTCGAAGAAGACCATGAATTCGTCGCCGCCGAAGCGGCTGATGATGACGTCCTCGCCAGCAAAGGAGCCCAGCCTCTCGGCGACCGCGTAGATCAAACCGTCGCCGACGGGATGGCCGAGCGTATCGTTCACGCTCTTGAAATCATCAAGGTCGAACACCGCAAGCCCGCAGAGGCGGTCCCGACCGCCGCTGGCCATGATCTCCATGACGTGCTCGTGGAAATAGGCGCGGTTGGAAAGACCGGTCAGATTGTCGTAGCGCGCCATGAAGCGAACACGTTCCTCGGCCTCGACGCGGGCGGTAACGTCCTCGAATGTGACGACGCCAAGTTCGTCGCGGCCTTCGCGGGTGGAGAACTCGAAATGGCGCCCGTTCTTGAAACTCAGGAGCAGCTTGCGATCACGCCCGTCATGCAGGGCGCGGGTAAGCTGTGTTTCCGCGAACTGCGCATCCCTGGCGCTGAGCAATCCCGCGGCCACGCCGCGGGACATGAGGGTTCTCAGGGATCGGCCGAGCAGCTTTTCCGGTGACGCTGTCATCATAAGATGGGCGGCCTCGGAATTGGCTACGATCACTCGACACTCCGGATCGAGCATGATCAGACCGTGCGACATTGTATTCAGCGCCCGGTCGAAACGCTCCGCGATGCGCGTGGTTATTTTCTCCTGCGAAATGGTGTTGAACAGGACGTTGCGGACATGGCCCGCCATGCGGGCTATGACAAAAATAAACGGGATCACATAAAGCCCGACGATGAAGTATTTGTAGTCTCCCTTCAGCATGAGGCCGACGGCGATCGGAACCACGACGGAATAGGCCTGCACGGCCACCATCCGCTTGGATCCGTAGTTGCGTCCGACAATGCTGACGGTCGAGCCCATTATAACGGTAATGGAGGCGAGTTCCCCGAAGGAATCAGGCGCCAGATAGATGGCGGTGAACGCGAATAAGCCCATAAAAAGGGCCTGAATCGTGCCTCCGACGAAGTAGTAGCGTTCCCACTTCAGGGCCGATTGGTGATTGCTGAAATCCCCTTCGAGCCGCCCTTTGCGAACCCCGTATGCCCGGTAGATCCCGGCGAGCAACAAACCCAGCGCCAATGCCAGATAAATCGGCCTTCCCGACGAGAAAAACGTCAGTACGCAGGTAAGGCAATGCAGGAATCGCACCAATGAGCAGCGTGACCGGGTCATTAAACAGTGACCGGACGAAGCCCCCAGTAGATGTCTTCCGGGATGCCGTTCTTGCCGTTCTTCACCGCTAAAATCCGTTTCGCGAAGCCTGAGCAATCGCATATCGGACTTAATAAAGCTTTATGACGAGGCAGTTAGCAGGATCGCCGTCCGCCTGCCACCAGTGTCAGGCAGCGGGTTTCAGAGCCTGCTCTTTGCCTCCCTCGGCAAGAAAGCTGAGACAACGCTCGCGTTCGCCGGCCGCCTTTGTGGCGTTCGCGGCCTTTACATGACCGAAGCCACGTATGAGCGAGGGAACCGAGGCCAAAGCAACGGCCGCCTCGAGCCGTCCCGGCGAGAGATCGGCGGCAATGCGGTCGAGGTCGCCTTCGTATTCGGCCAACAGACGCCTTTCCGTGCGCCGCTCCCCGGAATATCCGAACGGATCGAACGGCGTTCCTCTCAAACCTTTCAGCGCGGCAAGAACACCGAACGCCTTCATCATCCATGGACCGAAATTCGACTTCCGCGGGCGCCCGTCTGTTCCGCGCCTGTTGAAGATCGGCGGCGCGAGATGGAATTCCAGCCGATCGTACTGCTGGAACTCGGAGGCGAGCTGCTTCTTGAACGAGCCATCCGTGTAGAGACGCGCCACCTCGTACTCGTCCTTCACCGCCATCAGCTTGAACAAATTGCGGGCAGCGGCCTCCGCCACCACAGTTGAACCCGTAACGGCCTTGTCCTCGGAGGACCGGATTGCCGCGACCTTCGCCCGATAACGCTCGGCATAGGACTTGTTCTGATATGCCGTCAGAAAGTCGGCGCGCCTTTCGATAATATCATCAAGCGTCTGCGCCAGCCTTGTCCTTGGCCGATTGGCCGCGCGCGCCGTCGACCAGTTGGCGGACGAATTCCGGATCGTGAGCGGCGCGCCGCCCCCAGCGGAACGCCGCGACATTCATCGAAATCGCCTGACCATTCAACTCTATCGCACGTTCCACTGCTTCGGCCGAAAGCGGTAGCCCGCCATGCTGATAAGCAAAGCCCAGCATGAACATGTTGGCGCCGAGCGAATTACCGAAAAGAACCGTGGCCGTACGGGTCGCGTCGAAGAAATGCGCGTTCTCTTCGCCCGCCGCGGCGCGGATAGCCTTTTTCAAACGTTCCGTCGGCAGCGAGAAATCGGTCGAGCGCGCAAAGTCGCCCGGCATGACCTCGGCGGTGTTGGCGACAAAGATCGTGTGCCCCTCGCGCGTGGCGGCAAGCACCTTCTTCGCGCCGGAGACGACAAGGTCGCATCCGAGGATCAGATCCGCCTTCCCGGCCGACACGCGGATCGCATGGATATCGGCGGGCGATCTGGAGACGCGATGTGGCTGAACACGGCGCCGCCCTTCTGCGCCAGCCCGGCCATGTCGATCATTCCGCAGCCCTTGTCCTCGAGATGGGCGGCCATGCCGAGAATGGCGCCGATCGTGACCACCCCCGTTCCACCAATGCCGTCGACGATCCCGGACCATCCGCCATCGAGCGGCGCGAGCTGTGGAGCCGGCACGCCTGAAAGCGGATCGGTCCCCCCGGCTACGCCTTCAGCCTTGCGAATCTTGGCGCCATGCACCGTCACGAAAGACGGGCAGAAACCGTTGACGCAGGAAAAATCCTTGTTGCAACTCGACTGGTCGATGCGGCGCTTGCGCCCGAATTCGGTTTCGAGTGGCTGCACGGAAACGCAATTGGACGCCACGCCACAATCGCCACAGCCCTCGCAGACCAGTTCGTTGATGATGACGCGCTTGTCCGGGTCGGGAAAAGTGCCGCGCTTGCGGCGGCGGCGCTTTTCGGCGGCGCAGGTCTGGTCGTAGAGCAGAACCGATACGCCCTTCACATCGCGCAGTTCGCGTTGAACCATATCGAGATCGTCACGATGATGGATGGTGGCGCCGGCCGGAAATTCGGCGTGCCCGGCATATTTCTCGGGGTCGTCTGTGACCACGGCGACCCGCTCCACACCCTCGGCCCGCACCTGGCGCGCGATGGCGTCGACCTTGAGGCCGCCCTCGTGCGGCTGGCCACCGGTCATGGCGACCGCGTCATTATAGAGGATCTTGTAGGTAATGTTCGCATCCGAGGCGAGCGCGAAGCGCAAGGCCAGAAGCCCTGAATGATTATAGGTGCCGTCCCCGAACTCTGGAAGATATGCCCGCGTTTAGAGAACGGCGCCTGGCCGATCCATTGCGCGCCCTCCCCGCCCATGGCCGTGAAGCCGACAGTCTAGCGGTCCATCCACAGGGACATGAAATGGCAGCCGATGCCGGCGCCGGCGATCGACCCTTCGGGCACCTTGGTCGATGAATTATGCGGCAGCCCGAGCAGAAATAGGGCATGCGGCTGGCCACGTCTGTCGTATCGGCCAGCATCGCCTGGTATTGGCGCATCCGGTCGACGCACGAGGAAATCTCCTCGGAAGGACGATGACGCTGAACACGCGCTCGCCGATGGCTATGGCGACTTCGTTGGGATCGAGCGAGCCATTGGCGGGAAACAGCCAGTCGCCGCGCTCGTCCTTCTTGCCGACGATGACCGGCTGCATGGCGGTCCGTAGAGGTTTTCGCGCACTGCACCTCGATCAGCGAGCGTTTTCCTCGACCACGATCACCGTGTCGAGCCCGCGCGTGAACTCCGCAATGTGCTCCATGTCGAGCGGCCATGGACAGGCGATCTTGAACAGCCGGATACCGAGTTCCCCGGCGCGCTGCTCGTCGATGCCGATATCGTCGAACGCCTGACGCACGTCGAGATAGCTCTTGCCGACCGTGATGATGCCAGGCCTGGGCTTGCTTCCGCCGGAATAGACGATGCGGTTGAGCCCATTGACCCGGATGAAGGCGGCGGCGGCGGCGCGCTTGTATTCGTCGAGCCGTATCTCCTGGCCCAGCATGTCGATCTCGTCGCGGATGCTGAGCCCGCCGGGCGCAGGTCGATTTTCGGCAGCGTAATGCCGAGGCGGTCGAGCGACACATCGACCGACGCCGTCGATTCGATGTTGTCCT
>CAVVZH010000011.1:0-132876 GCA_963752795.1 uncultured Alphaproteobacteria bacterium | reverse complement strand
TTTCGGATGGTCATTGGCGGCGTCGGATCGTTCCCGGGAGCGATCCTCGGCGGACTCATCGCCGGCGAGATCATCAGCATCACCTCGATGTTCAACCCCGGCTATTCCTACATCATGCTTTTCGTGGCAATGACGCTCGTGCTCGTGCTTCGCCCTCACGGGCTGCTCGGGACGGCGGGTCGCGAATAGGCGCTGCGATGTTGAAGCAACGCCCCCTCCTGGTCGAAGTCCTGACTGCGCTGGCGCTGATCTTCGCGCCGTTCGTTCTTCCGCATCTCGGCTTCACTCCGACCACGATCAACCGCATTCTCATATGGGGTATGTTCGGGCTTGGGTTCGATATCCTGTTCGGTTACACCGGCCTCATCTCCTTTGGGCAATCCGCCTTCTACGGTACGGGCGGCATGGTCGCCGCCTATCTCCTGACGGTCGTCGGCTTTCCCTATGTGGTACCCTCCGTTTTCATCGGGGCCATCGTGGCGGGCATCGTCGGCTATCTGGTCGGCCTTATCGCGCTGAGGCGCACCGGCATCTATTTCGCCATGATCACGGTGGCGATCGCCGAAGTGTTTTTTTTCGTCGAGTTCAACCCGCTTTCGAACTTCACCGGCGGCGAGAACGGGCTGCCGGGTGTGCCGACGCCGAGCGTATATCTCGGCTTCACCACCATCCATTTCGACACCAACTGGTCGATGTATATCTTCCTGGCATTCTGGTATTTCGTCGGTCTTGTCATCGCGCTGCGCATCGTGCGTTCCCCGGTCGGGGCGATCCTCTCGGCCATCCGTGACAACCCGTTGCGGGCGGAGGCGCTAGGGCACAACATTCACAGCTACAAGATTACGGCTTTCGTCATCGCCGCCGTTTATGCCGGCTTCGCCGGCGGTCTTCTCGGTCTCATGCAGGGTTTCATGCCGCCGGATGCCTTCATGTTCGACACGTCCGGGCAACTAATCATGCAAACCGCGATCGGCGGCGCCGGCACGCTGTTCGGCCCGTTGGTCGGCGCGGCGGTGTGGCTTTACCTGAGCGACTTCCTGCAGACGACCCTACACCTCGGCGCCACCTGGAAACTCGTCCTCGGCGTCGTGTTCGTGCTCCTCGTCTGCTTCCTGAGACGTGGTATTGTCGGAGCTATCGTCGATCTTTTCAATGTGGCAGGCGGCCGAGGGAAGGCGGTCGAACGTGACCCGGCCGACATCGACCTGCCGGCGTCTATCTCGACGGGCGCACCGACCGTTTCGGCGGGGCCGATGCCGGCGCGGCACCGGTCAACCGACAGGGCTACCGGGCCGATCTTGCAGGCTACCGGGCTGACCAAGCGCTACGGCGGCCTTCTAGCCAACAGTGACATCGACTTCACCGTCAACCACGGCGAAATGCTCGGGATCATCGGACCAAACGGCGCTGGCAAGAGCACCTTCTTCAAGATGCTGACCTGCGAGGTTCCTCCGACGTCTGGCAAGATCGTTTTTGAAGGCCGGGATATAACCGGCAAGAATGTGTCGGACGTGTGCCAGTTCGGCCTGACCAAGAGCTACCAGATCAACCAACTCTTTGAGCGGCTGACGGTCAGGCAGAATTTGACGATCGCCGCGCTGGGCGAATTGCGCGGCAAGTTCAGGCTCGACCTGTTCCGCAGCATCAGGAGCATTCCCGGCCTCAACGAACAGGTCGAGCGTACGATGGAACTCGTCAACCTGACGCGGAGACCGGATACCCCAGTGTCCGAGCTCGCCTATGGCGAAAAGCGCCGGCTGGAGATCGGGCTGGCGCTCGCCACCTCGCCGAGCCTGCTCCTGCTCGACGAACCGCTGGCCGGCATGAGCCCGCAAGAACGCGTCGAGACGGTGGCGCTGTTGAAATCAATCGCGCAGGGCCGAACGATGATCATCATCGACCATGACATGGATTCACTTTTCGAACTGGTCGAGAAAGTCACGGTTTTGCAGGAGGGCCGCGTCCTCGTCGAAGGCACGCCCGAAGAGATAAAGAGCAATCCCAAAGTCCAGGAAGCCTATCTCGGCGGCGTCAATGGAGAAGAGGCGGCATGAGTTTCTCGAAGTCAGCGGATTGAACAGCTATTACGGCGACAGTCACATCCTGTTCGACGTAGGCCTGCGCGTCGAGAAGAACGAGGTCGTGGCGCTTCTTGGCCGAAACGGAGCCGGCAAGTCGACGACGCTTAAAAGCCTGATGGGCGTGGTGACGCCGAAGACCGGCAGCGTCAAGCTGGACGGCGACGAACTGGCGGGCAAGAAGGCTCACCGGATCGCCCGTGCGGGCATGCAACTCGTGCATGAGGACCGCCGCATCTTCGGCAGTCTCAACGTCGAAGAGAACATCATCCTGGCCGGGCTGACGGCAAAGAGCAAATGGCCGCTCGAGCGCATCTACGACATGTTCCCGCGCCTGAAGGAGCGGCGCAGCAAGCCGCGGCACCGACCTTTCGGGCGGCGAGCAGCAGATGCTGGCGATCGCCCGCGCGCTGGTGCGCGATCCGAAAATCATCCTGCTAGACGAACCGTTCGAGGGGCTTGCTCCGGTTATCGTGCAGGATCTGGTGCGTGCCTGCCGCGAGCTTGCGCAATCGGGGCAGACCATTGTCCTGGTCGAGCAAAATCTGGCCGCCACCCTGGCGCTGGCAAAGCGCGTCTACATCATCAATAATGGCCATATCGCCCATGAGGGACCGGCCGCCGAGATCAAGGCGCAGCCAGAACTCTTGCAGCGCTATCTGGGTGTGTAGAAAGAGCCGGTATTGTAAAAGACATCAAAAAGGGCGGAGCCAAATGGCGCCGCCCTTTTTTGTTGTTGGCGTATATTTGCGTCCGGTCAGAGCGTGCGGGTGATCATCTCGACGCGATAACACTCGATGACGTCGCCCTGGCGGATATCCTCGTAATTCTGGAACGCCATGCCGCATTCCTGGCCGGCCGGCACTTCCGCGACTTCGTCCTTGAAGCGCTTGAGCGTCTTCAAGGTGCCTTCGTGGATGACGACATCGTCGCGGATCAGACGCACGCCCGCGCCGCGCTCGACCTTGCCTTCCGTGACACGGCAGCCGGCGACCTTGCCGACCTTGGTGATGTTGAAGACCTCGAGGATTTCCGCGTTGCCGAGGAAGGTTTCCCGCCGCTCCGGCGAGAGCAGGCCCGACATTGCCGCCTTCACGTCATCCACCAGATTGTAGATGATGTTGTAATAACGGATCTCGATGCCCGCCTGCTCGGCGGCCGCGCGAGCCTGCTTGTTGGCGCGAACGTTGAAGCCGATGATGGCGGCGCCCGATGTTTCCGCTAGCGAGACATCGCTTTCGGTGATCGCGCCGGCGCCCGAATGGACGATGCGGGCACGCACCTCGTCGGTGCCAAGCTTGTCGAGCGCCGTGTTGATCGCCTCGATCGAACCCTGGACGTCGCCCTTGATGACCAGGGGGAATTCCTTCAGGCCCGAAGTCTGCAATTGCGACATCATCTGTTCCAGCGAACCACGCTGGCCGGACTGGCGGGCAACCGCCTTGTCGCGCGCCACACGTTGCCGGTATTCGGTGATCTCGCGGGCGCGGGCTTCGTGAGTGACGACCGCGAAACGGTCACCGGCCTGCGGCGTGCCCTGAAGGCCAAGGACTTCCACCGGCATGGAGGGCGGGGCTTCCTTAAGCTGCTTGCCCTGGTCATCGATGAGCGCGCGAACACGGCCCCACTCGTTGCCGGCAACCAGAATGTCGCCAGGCAGCAGCGTACCGGTCTGAACCAGAACGGTCGCCACCGGCCCACGGCCCTTGTCGAGCTTGGCTTCGATCACGACGCCTTCCGAGGTGCGTTCCGGGTCGGCCTTGAGGTCGAGGAGTTCCGCCTGCAGCAGGATAGCCTCAAGCAGTTTGTCGAGGTTGGTTCCCTTGGTCGCCGAGACCTCCACGTCGAGCACTTCGCCGCCCATCGACTCGACGAACACCTCGTGCTGCAGAAGCTGCGTACGAACCTTCTGCGCGTCGGCGCCAGGCTTGTCGATCTTGTTGATGGCAACGATGATCGGAACCCCGGCAGCCTTGGCATGACTGATGGATTTGATCGTCTGCGGCATGACGCTGTCGTCCGCCGCCACCACCAGGATAGCAATATCGGTCGCCTGCGCGCCACGGGCGCGCATGGCGGTAAACGCGGCGTGGCCGGGCGTGTCGATAAAGGTGATCTTCTGCCCGTTCTTTTCGACCTGATAAGCGCCGATATGCTGGGTAATGCCGCCAGCCTCGCCCGAAACCACATTGGCGCTGCGGATCGCGTCCAGCAGCGAGGTCTTGCCGTGATCGACATGGCCCATGATGGTGACGACCGGTGGCCGCGAACGCAAATGCTCCGGTTGGTCCTCGATGTTGAAGAGCCCTTCCTCGATGTCGGATTCCAGCACCCGCTTGACCGTATGGCCAAACTCGGCGGCAACCAGTTCCGCCGTGTCGGCGTCGATGACGTCGCCCGGCTTCATGATCTGGCCTTCCTTCATGAAATATTTGACCACGTCGACAGCACGCTCGGCCATGCGGCTGGCCAGTTCCTGAATCGTGATCGTCTCGGGCAGCACGACCTCGCGAGCGATCTTCTCGCGCGGTTCCTGATGCATCGCGCGCTTGAACTTCTCCTGTCGCCGGCGCATCGAAGACAGCGAACGGCTACGCGCCTCGTCCCCCGAAAGCGCCGCGTTGAGCGTAAGCTTGCCGCGGCGGCGATCCTCTTCGCCCTTGCTCGGCTTCGCCGGACGCGCGATTTCGGGCCTGACAGGCCCGCGACGCACAGGAACGCCACGCGCCTTGCCTTCCGCTTCGACTTCCTCGGCGACACCCGCCGCATCCGTCGGCGCGCGCTTGCGCGCTTCTTCTTCGGCGTGACGCCTCGCATCGGCTTCGGCCTGAAGCCGGGCTTCCTCATCCGCCTGGCGGCGCGCCGATTCCTCGCGCTCCTTGCGGCGGCGTTCGTCTTCCTCGGCGCGGTGCTTGGCGTCTTCTATGGCGCGGCGGCGTTCATCCACCTCGCGAACCTTGGAGTCCTCGAGGGCGCGGCGGCGGGCCTCCATCTCATCGTTCGACAATTCGTTGAGCACGACACCGGAACGTTCGGCTGAAACAGGCGCTGGGGCCGAAGGCTTTTCAGGCGCGGGAGCGGGCTGCGGCGCGCGTGGCTTGGGCGCGGCGACATTCGCTGGCTCGGGCTTGTCGCCCGGCAGGGAGAATTTGCGCTTCTTGGTCTCGACAACGACAGACTTGGTGCGGCCATGCGAAAAATTCTGTCGCACCGTGCCTTGCTCCATGCCGGGCCGCTTCAGCGTCAGCGTCTTTTTCGTGCTGACGCTCAAGGTCTTGTCGTCACTCGATTTAATATCACTCATTCCGTATCCTCTGCGGCCGCATTGCCAGCGGAGCCGATCGCATCCGCCGCTGCCGCAACTGTTATCGCCTCATCCGGGGAACCGCCCCGAAACCGGTCCAGCGCCACCACGCGCTTCAATACCGACCGACCCGCGCCATCCGCGAGCACGGCAGCATGTATCACATTTGTCCCCCCCAATGCCAAACCCAATTCGGCCTCCGAAAAGAGTTTGTATGCGGGGATGTCGGGGCCGCCCGCATGCACGGTCGCCCGCCGGGCATTGGCAATCTTGCGAACGCCGTCTTCCGAGGCTTCCACGGCGTGCAACACCAGGGCGGCCGTGCCGCTGCGAACGGCGCCTTCAACCTTGGCGGCGCCCAGCGCGATGCTTCCCGCTTTTCTGGCCAGACCGATCGCCCCCAGGGCCGCCCTGGCCATCAGATCGTCGACCATCGAGCCAAGGTTATCAGCAACGGTAACCGGCGCCTTCAGCGAACGGGCGAACAAATTCTTCGCCGCCGCCCGATCAACGTGGAGGCGGTCCGCCGTGACCCAGCAGCCGCGCCCCGGAAGGTTTCTCTTCAGATCAGGAACAATGGCTCCGTCGGGCCCGCTGACGAAGCGGATGAGGCCATCGGCCTCGCCCGCCTTGCGCGTCACGATGCATGTGCGCTCGTTCATGGGTTCCAACAGTCTCAATTGCGCGATTGCTCCAGATCAGCGACGGCATAACTCAGGCGCTCGCCAGCGCGGCATCCTCGCCGGCTTCCGCGCCGGCCTCTTCATCGCCAGAGGCCAGATCCGCTTCGGTGATCCAGCCGGCCTTGAGGCGGGCCGCGATCACCATCTGCTCGGCCTCGGCGCGTGAGATCCCGAAATCGGCAAGCACGCCGGGGAAATTCACCGTCTCGCCATCCTTGCGTTCCTTCCAACCGACAAGATCGTCGACCGCGTAGCCGGCAAAATCCTCGATTGTTTTGACGCCGTCTCCACCCAAAGCCACCATGATGGCCGTGGTCATGCCAGGAATTTCACGCAGCTCGTCGGCGACGCCGAGTTCCTTGCGGCGAGCGTCATGCTCGGACTCGATGCGCTCCAGATATTCGCGGGCGCGCGTCTGAATTTCGCCGCCGGTTTCCTCATCGAAGCCGTCGATCGACGCGATCTCGTCTAGATCCACATAGGCCACTTCCTCGACGCTGGTGAAGCCTTCGGAAGCCAGAACCTGGCCGACCATCTCGTCGACGTTGAGGGCCTCCATGAAGAGGTTCGACCGTTCGACGAATTCCTTCTGGCGACGCTGCGATTCCTCTTCCTCGGTCAGGATGTCGATATCCCAGCCGGTAAGCTGCGAGGCGAGGCGTACGTTCTGGCCGCGGCGGCCGATGGCCAGCGACAACTGGTCGTCCGGCACCACGACCTCGATGCGCTCGGCGTCCTCGTCGAGAACGACCTTGGCGACTTCGGCCGGCTGCAAGGCATTGACGATGAAGGAGGCGGCGTCCTGCGACCAGGGAATAATGTCGATCTTCTCGCCCTGAAGTTCCCCGACCACGGCCTGCACACGGCTGCCACGCATGCCGACGCAAGCGCCGACGGGATCGATGGAACTGTCGCGCGAGATGACGGCGATCTTGGCGCGCGAGCCCGGATCGCGGGCGACAGACTTGATCTCGATGATGCCGTCGTAGATTTCCGGCACTTCCATGGTGAACAGCTTCGCCATGAATTGCGGGTGGGTGCGCGACAGGAAGATCTGCGGCCCGCGCTGCTCGCGGCGCACGTCATAGACGTAGGCGCGCACGCGGTCGCCATATTTGAAATTCTCGCGCGGGATCAGTTCGTCGCGGCGGACGATGGCCTCGCCGCGCCCCAGATCGACGATGACGTTGCCGTATTCGACGCGCTTGACCGTGCCGTTGACGATTTCGCCGATGCGGTCCTTGTATTCGTCATACTGGCGATCGCGCTCGGCCTCGCGGACTTTCTGCACGATGACCTGCTTGGCGGATTGCGCCGCGATGCGGCCGAAATCCATCGGCGGAAGCTGTTCGGCGATGAAATCGCCGGGCTGGGCGTCCGGATTGCGCGTCCGCGCGTCCTTGAGCGATATCTGCTGGCCGAAATCGTCGACCTGCTCGACGACTTCCATCAGGCGTTGCAGTTTCATCTCGCCGGTATTGGGATTGATGTCGGCGCGGATGTTGGTCTCCTGACCGTAGCGCGAGCGCGCGGCCTTCTGGATCGCGTCCGCCATCGCATCGATGACGATCTGCTTGTCGATCGACTTCTCGCGCGCGACCGCATCGGCGATCTGAAGGAGTTCGAGCCTGTTCGCACTAACTGCCATTTCAATTCTCCCGTGGCATGCATCGGCCGCACCGGCCGGAGTGCATTAGTTGTCGTCCTGTCCATCGAGCAAGGAGGTTTCGCCACCCTGCTCGTCCATTCCCTCGCGGGCACGTTTGTCTTTTCTCAGCGCTTCGCGGATCAGGTCTTCCGTCAACATGAGCCGCGCCTCCGCGATCGCCTCGAACGGCACCGTCGCCGAAAGGTCTTCGCCATGCGCCGGCTTGTCGGTTTCGACCGTTACCGAGGCGTCGTCACTGGCGACGATCTTGCCGCGAAACCTTTTACGCCCGAAAACCGGAAGCGACGTCTCGATCTTGACCAGATTGCCAACGGCATCGGCAAAATCGGCCTTGCGCACCAGCGGACGGTCGATGCCCGGCGACGAAACCTCAAGATGATAGGCCTTTTCGATCGGGTCTTCGACATCGAGAACCGGAGAGAGCAACCGGCTCACCGCCTCGCAATCCTCAACCGTCATCGTCCCGTCCTCACGCTCGGCCATGATTTGTAGCGTCAGTCCGTTTTGTCCGGAAAGCCTGACCCTGACCAGACGGTAACCGTCTGCCCTGAGCACGGGGGCGACGATCAGCGCGATGCGTGCATCAATGCCGCTCTCGCGGACAATGCGGTCGTCATCTGCAGCCGTTTGCGTCATTCGATCTCCGTCAACCGGCCGGAGGAAACAAAAAAGAGCGGGACCGGGTGGACCCACTCTTCGTCAAACCGACCAAGAATTTGAATCCGATATACGCCTGGCTGCCGCGCATTTCAAGCCCGGAGGAGCGCATTGTCGCGCTGGCGCGACATCAAATCCGCATGAACGTCAGATAGGCCGGTTGCCTGCCTTCACGCATCGCCTTGGCCTCGTAGCGCGTGCCGGGCCAGCCTTCATAGGGATCGCGCCAATCGGCCGCTGTCTCCGCCCGCCATGCAAATGCCGGGTGCCGGCGGCAATGAAGAAGCGTCCAGTCGACATAGGTGTCAATGTCGGAAGCGAAGCGAAATGCCGCGCCGGGCTTCAGGACACGCGCCAACCGGTCAAGATTGGCATCGTTGACGAAACGCCGCTTCCAGTGCTTTTTCTTCGGCCACGGGTCTGGGTAGAGAAGGTCGATGCCGGCCAGCGACGCCAGCGGCAGCCAGTCCAGAAGCCGCGTCGCGTCATCGTCGTACACCCTGACATTGCCAAGCGGTTCCTGTTGGAGACCAATCAGAAGCTTTGCCATGCCGTTGACGAAGGGCTCGACGCCAATGAAGCCTGTCCCTGGAGAACGCGCCGCCTCATGGCGCAGGCGTTCGCCCCCACCAAAGCCGATTTCCAGCCGGACACCGCTGACGTCCGGCCCAAACAGGCGCGCGACATCGCTTGGCGCGGGTGAGTCAATGTCTATGCGGCAGCGCGGCAGTTGGGTTTCGAGCGCGGCACGCTGGAGCGCGCTCATCGATTTGCCGTGGCGACGGCCGAAGAAGGCCTCCGTCGAGCGCGCCGGGCGCATGTCCGCCGGCACCCCCGTACGGTCAGGCCGCGGCGGGCTGCCTGAGGGCATCCTTGAGGACGGATACTAGATCTGCCCTTTCCCAGGAAAACGACCCATCACGACCCGGCTTGCGCCCGAAATGCCCGTAGGCGGTCGTCTTCGCATAGATCGGCTTGTTCAGGTCCAGATGCCGGCGAATGCCGGAGGGTGAAAGGTCCATGACCTCGCGAAGCGCCGTCTCCACCGCCGCCTCGGTCACCTTTCCCGTGCCATGCAGGTCAACATACACCGAGAGTGGCTGCGCAACGCCGATCGCGTAGGAAAGCTGGATCGTGCAGCGGTCGGCAAGGCGAGCGGCAACAACGTTCTTGGCAAGATAGCGCGCCGCATAGGCCGCCGAACGGTCGACCTTCGTGGTGTCCTTGCCCGAAAAAGCTCCGCCGCCATGCGGCGCCGCGCCGCCATAGGTATCAACGATGATCTTGCGGCCGGTAAGTCCGGCATCGCCGTCCGGTCCGCCGATGACAAATTTCCCGGTCGGGTTGACGTACCATTTGCAATCGGCGGCGATCTTCAGATCGCCCAACGCCTCGCGGATATAGGGCTCGACGACCTTGCGCACTTTCGCCGAGTCCCAGGAGGGGTCGAGATGCTGGCTCGAAAGCACGATCTGCGTCGCTTCCGCCGGCATGCCGTTTTCGTCGTAGCGCACCGTGACCTGGCTCTTGGCGTCGGGGCCGAGCTTGCCGGCTTCGCCCTCATCATTGTGGCGGGCAAGCGCCAGACGCTCGAGTATCTTGTGGCTGTAATAGATCGGTGCCGGCATCAGGTCCGGCGTTTCGCGGCAGGCATAGCCGAACATGATGCCCTGATCGCCCGCGCCTTCGGCGTTGCTGTCGGGCGCCTTGTCCACGCCTTGCGCGATGTCGGCCGACTGGCCATGCAGAAGCACATCGATCTTCGCCGTCTTCCAGTGGAAGCCTTCCTGTTCGTAACCGATGGCACGGATGGCCTTGCGCGCCGCGGACTTGAACCTGGCCGGATTGATGACTTCCTTGCCGTGCTTGTCCTTCTTCATCAGCGTTGGGGGAACACGCACTTCGCCGGCGATGATGACACGATTGGTCGTTGCGAGCGTTTCACACGCGACCCGCACGTCCCAAGGGTCCATTCCGGTCTTCTTTGCTTCGCGATAGACGAGATCCACGATCTCGTCGGAGATGCGATCGCAAACCTTGTCGGGATGCCCTTCGGACACGGATTCGCTGGTGAAAAAATATTCGCTACGCGACATGGGTGAACCCCTATGGAAAACAGAGCCGCGTTGGGAGCGCGGCTTTCAAGCGTGCTCCTGTTAAAGAGGACGCACGATATCCGTCAAGCAGCGTTTCGCCCTTATCGTGCGCAAATGCATGAAATATAGCGATATACGTGGTGTGTCCGGGGCCGCGCGGCAGCCCCGGGGCACCTTATGCTTCGTCGTCCGATGCGATAGTCCTGACAAGGTCGATGATCTTGCGGCGAAGCTTGGGGTCGTTGATTCGAACGAAAGCGCGGTTGAGCTGAAGCCCTTCCGCACTGCTTATGAAATCGACGACATAAGATGTCGGGCTGTCTTCGGAGAGGCCCTGCGGCTGGCCGGAATTCTGTCCAGGTGCATCGTCAAAGAAAAATGAAACCGGAGCCTCCAGAATGGAAGCAATGGCCTGAAGTCTGCTTGCGCCGACGCGATTTGTACCTTTTTCGTATTTCTGCACCTGCTGAAATGTAATGCCAAGCTTCTCGCCCAATTTTTCCTGGCTCATTCCCAGCATGTTACGGCGCAATCGTACCCGACTTCCGACATGAATATCTATCGGATTCGGCTTCTTCTTGTTGTCGATCATTCGTTCCTCACCGCTTCGCACGGGGTCTTATTTGTTATCGATGCGCTGAACGCTACTGGCCAACAGCCAGGCCCCGCCGTTGTCCCAGTTCCGGCTACGGGCGTCACACTATGAAATTCTAATATAGCCTATGTCAATTGACACGTAGTCCAGCTTTCACTTTCATCGCCAAACCGGCAAAGCCAAAAAGAAACATGATGAGGAAACCGTTCATAGCCGGATTTCCAACGCGCGGATTATGGGCCCGAGCAAGCGGAAGATCGACGTCAAGAACGCCGACCGCATTCATGGCCAGCGCGTCCAGAATCCGTCCGTGGGCGTCCACGACCGCGGAAATTCCGTTGTTGGCCGCCCGCACCAGGGGCAGGCCCAGTTCGACAGCGCGCACCTGCGACTGTCGAAAGTGCTGGTAGGGTCCCGGCGTATCGCCAAACCAGGCATCGTTGGTCACATTGAGGATCAGGTCGGACTTGCCGGCGTCCTTTTCTCCTTCACCCGGGAAGATGATCTCGTAGCAGATGAATGGGAGCGCCTTGGCTCCGCTGGGAAGCTTGATCGGATGTCGTTCCGCGCCTGCCGAAAACGGCGCTGGCAACGCCATGACCTGGTCCAGCCCGAGGCTCCGCAAAATTCCTTCGAAGGGCACATACTCGCCAAAGGGAACGAGATGCAGCTTGTCCACCGCATCGACGATTTCCCCCTTACCGTCGATGGCGAGTATGGAATTATAATAGCGGGTATCTTCGCCTGTACCACCTTCGGCGCGGACAGCCCCCGTGAGGAGCAGCTGTTTGTCGTCCAGCGCTTCGCCAAGCTTTGCCAGTGCGTCGGGCCGCTCGGTGAAAAGAAAGGGCACTGCGGTCTCCGGCCATACGATCAGGGCGGGAGGTTGAGCGTCTTTGGCGACAGGCGAACGGGTTAAGTCGACCAGATTCTTGAAGATGCGGTCACGGACGGATCTGTCCCATTTTTCCGCCTGGTCGATCGATGGCTGGACGATGCGGACGGCTAATGTCCGCTTGGCGGGAGCAGCGGGCCGGGCCAGGCAATAATAGCCATAGGCGACATGCGTGGAGACCAGCACGACCGCCAAGCCTATCCCGACGAAGCGGTGCTTGCGCCCGGCGAGGAGCGCCGGTGCGGCGAAGACGAAAACGGCCAGTACATTCATGCCGAACAGTCCCGCCGTCGAGACGGATTGCATGAGCACCGGCACGGGCATCGCCGCGTAGCCTATGGCGTTCCACGGGAACCCGGTAAACAGGATGGCGCGCAGCCATTCGGCGATGCCGAAGCCGAAGGCGAGCGCGGCGATGCGCCCGATGTCGTCGGTCCAAAACAGGCGCGCCAGCGTGGCCGCCAATCCGTAATAGATGGCGAGGATGGCCGGCAGGGCGATTACCGCCAGCGGCAAGGCCCAGACATAGCCCTCGCCATCGACCAGGACGGCGTTGCCGATCCACCAGAGGCCGGCGATGAAATAGCCGAGGCCAAACCACCAGCCTGTAAAAAAGGCCGGCGCCAGCCGCTTCAGCAGGCCAGCGCCCGGTTCGCCGGCGGCGCCGTCGAGCAACCAGACGAGAATGGGGAAGGAAACCAGGCAGGCGGCGAAGAAATCGAACGGCGCCTGGGCGAGAACGGCGAAGGCGCCCGCAAGGAAAGCGACAAGCGACCGGCGCCAGCCTCCGAGCAAAATGACCTTGCCTGCAAGGCGTTCCATCGTCCCAACCCGCCGCGAATCACGTGACTAGGTCTAGGTCATGGACGCATAAATGTGAAGGAAATGGCGTCTGAAATGGCAATCAGAGGCCAGAACCTTTCATGGTTTCAGGTTGGGCGCACGGAGCGCGGGGAATGTCCTGACCCGACGCAAGGAACCCGGGTCGCGCCGAAAGCTACGCCTGATGCTCCTGCTCAGCCGGTCGCGCCGAACGGCGTCGCCGTTCCCCGACGCTGCGCGTCTGCACGATACGGACCCGTTTGACGCGCCGCGGGTCGGCATCGAGCACATGGAATTCGAAGCCGGGGATGGGCTGCACCACTTCGCCCCGCGCCGGAATGCGGCCAAGCGTGTTGAAAATCATACCGCCAATCGTGTCGACATATTCGCCGTGCTCGCCAGGTTTGAAGGCGTCGCCGATCATTTCGGCTACTTCCTCGATCTCCGCCTTGGCGTCGACGACGAAAACGCCATCACCGGTCCTGGTGATCATCGGCTCGTCCTCGTCATGCTCGTCTTCGATATCGCCGACGACCATCTCGACAATGTCCTCGAGCGACGCCAGGCCATCGGTGCCGCCATATTCGTCGATGACGAGCGCCATCTGGATATGCGCCGCCTGCATCTTGGCCATCAAATCGGAGGCCAGCATGGAAGGCGGGACGAAAAGAACGGGACGCAGAAGGTTGAGCTCGCCGATGGTTCGTCCCAGATCGACATTGGCGAGGTCGAGGATGACCGAAGCGACGGCGCCCTTGCGGCCGCGGGGCTTCTTCTGGCGGGCGGCCTTGGTGATATGCGCCACCGCGTCCCGTATATGGACCATGCCGCGCGGGTCATCGAGGGTCTCGCCATAAACCGGCATGCGCGAATGACCGGACTGCTCGAAGACCACGAGAAGATCGCCAAGCGTCGTGGTCATCTCCACCGCCTGGATTTCGGCGCGCGGCACCATGACATCCTCAACGCGAACCTCGCGCAGACGCAAGATATTGTTGAGCATGGCGCGTTCGCCGGGCGAGAAAGCGGCGGCGTCGGGGGCGCTTTCAGCCAATGCGTCGGCCAAATCTTCGCGCAGGCTCGACCCGTTGCGGTGGGGAAGCAGGTTGCGCAATCGTTCCAGCAGGGACGGCCGCTCCGGTGACCGCGATTCAGGCGGTCGAGGCTCAGCCGTACTTTGGCCTTCCGCCTGGTCGGTTGAAGCGCTTTCTTCGCCGGGCGCGCTGATGGCGGCAGCGGAATGTTCTTTGTCGTTCATCTCGGTCCGATAGATCGATGCCGTCGTTTATCCATAGGGATCGGGAATGGCAAGTCTCGCCAATACAAGGCGTTCCAGTGCTTCCATCTCCTTGGCTTCGGCATCGCTTTCATGATCATATCCCAGGAGATGCAAAAAGCCATGCGCCACGAGATGGGAAATGTGGTGTTCGAACGGCTTGTCCTCCATCTCCGCCTCGCGACGGACGGTCTCGACCGCGAGAACGATGTCGCCCAGCACCGGCGGCAGGGCCGCGCCCGCGGCCGCTCGCATGGCCGGGAAGGAGAGCACGTTCGTCGCCTTGTCCTTGTCGCGCCACGCACTGTTGAGGAGGCGGATATGAGCGTCATCGGTAAAGACGAAGCTGATTTCGGAGCGGCCGGCGACTGCCATTTCCAGTTCGGCGAGAGCCGCCCCGAGCGTTTGGCGGACGAGGACGTGCAGTTCCCCTTCGTCCAGCCAATCGCCCGCCTCGACCAGTATATCGATGTCGAACGGAAGTTGTTCTTCGCCCGCTGCCGGAGGCAGGGAAATATCCGGGAGCATGTGCGTCGTCAGCCGGTCCGTCCGCCACCAATCGCGTCGCGATCGTAGGCCGAGACGATTTCGGCGACCAACGGATGGCGCACGACATCCTTTTCGTTGAAGCGAACGGTGATGATACCCGGCACGCCGTCCAATATGCGCAGCGCTTCGATAAGCCCGGATTTGGTGTGCGGCGGCAGATCGACCTGGCTCGGGTCGCCGGTGACGATCATGCGTCCCTTTTCGCCCAGCCGGGTCAGGAACATCTTCATCTGCATGGTCGTGGTGTTCTGCGCCTCGTCCAGGATCACCGCCGCGTTGGCCAATGTGCGGCCACGCATGAAGGCGAGCGGCGCGATCTCGATGACACCGGCGGTGAGGGCGCGCTCGACCTTGTCTGCCGGCATCATGTCGTAGAGCGCGTCGTAGAGCGGCCGAAGATAGGGATCGACCTTCTCCTTCATGTCGCCGGGAAGGAAGCCCAGCCGCTCGCCGGCCTCGACCGCCGGACGCGAAAGCACGATGCGTTCGACCAAGCCGCGCTCGAGCAGCATGGCCGCGTAGGCGACGGCGATATAGGTCTTGCCCGTGCCGGCGGGACCGACGCCGAAGACCATTTCGGATCGTTCCAGCGCGCGCATATAGGCGTCCTGGTTGGCCGAGCGGGCATAGATAGTGCGCTTGCGGGTGCCGATCTGGGCGGCCGCCAGCTTGCCCTTGCGCTCCAGTGTCGGCAACGTCAACTGATCGTCGGCCGCCACCGCCATGCGCACCGCCCCGTCGACATCCGATTGCGACAGTTCCGCGCCATTCTGCAAAAGCCCATAGAGATAATCGAGCGCGCGGCCCGCCTGCTCCGCCGCCGTCTGCTCGCCGACAATCGCGAGCTGGTTGCCCTTGGATCGGATATCGACGCCGAGTTTCTGCTCGACCCGGGCAAGGTTTTCGTCGAACTGGCCATAAAGCGATCCGGCCAGTTTGTTGTTGTCGAAAGTCAGAACGATGTGCGCCTTGTCCGAAGCCCCGGCCTGGGGTTTTTTCAGTTCCGTTGCGGCGCTCAAACGTCTCTCCTCATCGTGTCAAAAGCCTTTTCTCAAGCCGCGTCGGCAAACAGGCTGTTTGCATTGGCGCGCGTGATTCGCACCTGGATTATGTCACCGATTTCGCCGGCCGCCTCATCAACAATCACCGGCTGCAACCAAGGCGAACGACCGACACTCTGGCCGGCCTGACGTCCCGGCTTTTCGATCAAAAGGCTGATCGTCCTGCCGACCAGCCCGCCGGTGAACGCCTGTTGTTGTGAGGTAAGCAGCGCCTGTAATTCCTGCAAGCGGCGATCCTTCACCTCTTCGGGCACCTGCGCCCCGAGATCGGCGCCCGGCGTTCCCGGACGCGGCGAGTATTTGAACGAGAAAGCCTGCGCATAGCCGATATCGCGGACGATGCGCAGGGTGTCGTCGAAATCCGCGTCGGTCTCGCCCGGGAAGCCAACGATGAAGTCGCCGGACATGGCGATGTCGGGCTGGACGCTGCGGATGCGGTCGATCAGCCGCCGGTAGTCGTCGCCCGTATGACGGCGGTTCATGGCCTTCAATATCCGGTCCGAGCCCGACTGGACCGGCAGATGGAGATAGGGCATCAGTTCACGCAAATCGCGGTGCGCGGCGATCAGTTCGTCGTCCATGTCGCGTGGATGGCTGGTGGTGTAGCGCAGCCGGTCAATGCCGGGAATTTCGGCCAGCCGGGCAAGCAGCCGACCAAGACCCCATTCGCCCGGATGGCCCCCTTCGGCCGGACCTTCGCCATGCCAGGCGTTGACGTTCTGGCCGAGCAGCGTGAGTTCGCGCACGCCGGCGCGCGCCAGGCTTTCTGCTTCCGCGACGATCTGGGCGACCGGCCGCGAAACTTCCGAACCGCGCGTATAGGGCACGACACAGAAGGAGCAGAACTTGTCGCAGCCTTCCTGCACCGTCAGAAAGGCCGTAACGCCGCGCCCGCGCATGATCGCCGGCTTCGCATCGGGCAAATGCTCGAACTTGTCCTCGAGCGCATACTCCGTCTCGATAACCTTCTCGCCACCGCGCACGCGACGCAACGCATCCGGCAGGCGATGATAGGTCTGCGGCCCGATGACCAGATCGACCGCCTTGGCGCGGCGGAGGATTTCCTTGCCCTCGGCCTGCGCGACGCAGCCGGCGACGCCGATCAGCATCTCCCTGCCTGACGCCTTCCGTTCGGCCTTGAGATCGCGCAGACGGCCGAGTTCCGAATAGACCTTTTCGGCGGCCTTCTCGCGAATATGGCAGGTGTTGAGGAGTACCAGATCGGCATCCTCGATCGTGTCGGAGGCGGCATAGCCGTCGGCGGCCAGCGCATCGGTCATGCGCTGCGAATCGTAGACGTTCATCTGGCAGCCATAGGTCTTGACGAAGACCTTCCGGCCAGCCGCGCGGGCCGTCCGATCGGGCGCCTCTATTGCATTATCGCGTTCCATGACCGGCTATTAGCCTTTTTCTTCGGCCGAAGACAGGATTTTTGCCGGGGCGGCTTTCAACGACGCCGGATGATGGAGCGCATCGACAAACATGGCGCGAACGCGCTCCTCCACGATGCGCGCGGCCTCCTTGCGGTTGCTGCCGGCATCAAACGTCACCGGTTCGCCGAAATGAATTTCCGCGTCCACGGCGCCCAGCCGCAGCAGGTCGACCAGATGGGGCAGGAGATCCTGGTCGCCGATCCAGGCGACATGGCCGCGCTTGCCGCGGCCCATGGGCATGCCGTGAAGGCGCGTATAGGCGATGGCCACCGGCTGGATATAGACCTTTCTTTCCGGCGCCGCGGCGAGCGCCATCTTGGCCGCTCCGAACAGCGTGCTGTTGAACGGCATGAGAAGGTTGCCGTCCGACGTCGTTCCCTCGGCGAAAAGCACCATCGGGTCGCCGGCCGCCAGCCGTTCGCCGATCTCGTTGGCCTGCTTGCCGGATCGGCCGCGACGCTGGCGCTCGACGAACACGGTTCGCTGCAACGTGACGAGCCAGCCCATGATCGGCCAGTGAATCATGTCGGCCTTGGCGATGAAATGGATGTCGGCCACGGAGCCGATTGCCATGATGTCGGCCCAGGATGTGTGGTTGGAGGCCAGAAGCAGCGGCCGGACCGGCGCCATTTCGCCGTAGACGCGCAGGCGTATCCCCAGCACCTTCAACACTAAGCGGTGCCAGTATCTTGGGACGTATTTTTCGTGAAACAGGCCCGTCTTCAGGGCGATGGGCTGAAAGATCGCCACCATGACCGTGGCGAGGACGATCAACGGCAGCCCGACGATCACGCGAATCCAGCCGATCATTTTCCGGAGAAAGCCCTCGTTTCAGCCAAGCGCTAGCGAAGGTCGCGGCGCATGACAAGCGCGTTGCTCGATTCACCGGCCGCCGAACGGTAATAAGCGGTGCGTTTGCCGACGTCGGCGAAGCCGAGTTGCCGGTAGAGCCGGATGGCGGCGGCGTTGCCCTCGTCGACCTCCAAAAACAGCGCCTCGGCGCGTGCGCCATGCAACTCGCGCAAAACCGCATCCATCAACTGGCGGCCAAGACCGCGCCGTCGATGCGCGCGGGCGACCGCGATGGTGATGATCTCGGCCTCGCCATCCGCATTGCGCGCGAGGACGAAGCCCGCCAGCCCCGATCTGGCCTTGCCGACCTCGATCGCCTTGTAGCCGAAGACGATATCCTGATCGAGAAGCGTGGAAAAATCGTCTTCGTCCCACGGCCGTGAAAAATCCTCGCGATGAATCCGCGCCAGCCCGGGGCTGTCCTCGATGGACAGCCTCTCTATGGCATATTCCCGCCTACTCCGGATAAAGGGCGCGCGCATTACTTGCCTGTCCGGGAAAGAGCGAAGCCGGATTGCGGCTTGGCGTCGGCGCCGCGCAGATAGAGCGGCGCGGGCTTGCTTTCCGACAAGGATCTTGCGGCCGCAAGGCGCGCATAGGTCGCGATATCCGCCGTGGCGGGGCGCAGGCCGCTATCCAATTTGCTCTCACCGAGCAGGGCCAGCACCGTATCGGCCGCAGTGCCGGTGACCATGGCGTCATGCGCGGTCGCCAATTCGACGGCGCGCTCAACCGAAATTGCCGCCGGCGCGGACAACAGTTCGCCTCCCGGCGCATGGACGGCGCAATAAAGATCGCCTCGCCTGCCATCGATCGCTGCGAGCACGGCCCGCCCGGGGAAAAGTGCCCGGGCTTCCGCCGCGATGGCCTCGAGCGTCGATACGCCCGCCGCCGGAATCTTGAGCGCCAATGCCAGGCCACGCGCCGTGGCCACGCCGACGCGGACGCCGGTGAAGGAGCCCGGACCGACCGATACGCCGATGCGGTCGAGATCGGCATACACCAATCCCGCCGCCGCCAGCGCTTCGGCAACGGTTCCCATCAGACGCTCGGCATGGCCCTTGCCGATGTCGAGGACCGAGCGGCCGAGTTCCCTGCCCGCCCCATCGTCATAGACGCAGGCGGCGCAAAGGCTGGCGGCGGTGTCGATGGCGAGGAGAATCATGACGCGGTGCCTGTCATCCCGGCCCTTCGCTTTCGCTCCGGGGGTTCGTCGCTCGAAAAAGTCCATTCAGGGGCTTTTCGTCCGCTAGGCGGACCGTTCCTCACCCTTCAACTCCAGACGACGCGCGTGCAGGATCGGCTCGGTATAGCCGTTGGGCTGAACGCGGCCCTTGAAGACCAGGTCGCAGGCAGCCTGGAAGGCGATGGAGCCGTCGAAATCCGCCGCCATCGGTTGGTAGTCCGGGTCGCCTTCGTTCTGGCGGTCGACGATGGCGGCCATGCGCTTCATCGTCTCCCTGACCTGATCCTCGCTGCAGACGCCGTGATGCAGCCAGTTGGCGATATGCTGGGAGGAAATACGCAAGGTGGCGCGGTCTTCCATCAGGCCGACATCGTTGATATCGGGCACCTTGGAACAGCCGATCCCTTCCTCGATCCAGCGCACGACATAGCCCAAAATGCCCTGGGCGTTGTTGTCGAGTTCCTTCTGGATCTCATCCGGCGTCCAGTTCGGGCGCACGGCGACCGGCACGGAAAGGATATCGTCGAGTTTGGCGCGCTGGCGGTTCTTCAACTTGGCCTGGACTTCCTGCACGTCGACCTTGTGGTAGTGCGTGGCATGCAACGTGGCGGCAGTCGGCGAGGGTACCCAGGCGGTGTTGGCGCCGGCCTTGGGATGCGCGATCTTCTCTTCCAGCATCGCCGCCATCAAATCGGGCATTGCCCACATGCCCTTGCCGATCTGGGCATGGCCGGACAGGCCGCATTCCAGCCCGACATCGACGTTCCACGCCTCATAGGCGTTGATCCATGCGGCTTTCTTCATATCGCCCTTGCGGATCATCGGTCCAGCCTCCATCGAGGTGTGAATCTCGTCGCCGGTGCGGTCAAGGAAACCGGTATTGATAAAGACGACACGCTCCCTGGCGGCGCGGATGCATTCCTTGAGGTTGACCGTGGTGCGGCGCTCCTCGTCCATGATACCCATCTTGATGGTGTCGGGCGCCATGCCGAGCGCCTTCTCCACGCGATCGAAAAGCTCGACGGCGAACGCCACCTCCTCGGGTCCGTGCATCTTGGGCTTGACGATATACATCGAGCCGGCGCGGGAATTTTTCCGCGTGCCGTTTCGTCCGATGTCATGCAGCGCGATCAGCGCCGTCATCATGGCGTCCATGATGCCTTCGGGGACCTCCTTGCCATCGCGGTCGAGGATAGCCGGGTTGGTCATCAGGTGGCCGACGTTCCGGACCAGCATCAGCGAGCGGCCTGGCAATACAAGTTTCGATCCGTCCGGCGCGCTGTATTCGCGGTCGGGGTTCAGGCGGCGGGTAAAGGTCTTGCCGCCCTTCGCGATCTCCTCTGCCAGATCGCCCTTCATCAGGCCGAGCCAGTTGCGATAGACGGCGACCTTGTCCTCGGCATCGACGGCGGCGACGGAATCCTCGCAATCCTGGATCGTGGTCATGGCCGATTCCAGGACCAGATCGGCGATGCCGGCCTTGTCGGTCTTGCCGATCGGATGATCGCGGTCGACGACGATCTCGATATGGAGTCCGTTGCGCCGCAGAAGGATCGCCGAGGGCGCCGAGCCGTCGCCGCTATAGCCAGCGAATTGCCCTTCGTCGGCCAGTCCCTTGACGCCGGAAGCCATCTTCACCTGAAGCGCGCCGTCGACGACGGAAATACCCTCCGCATCCTTCCAGCTTGCGTCCTTTAGCGGCGCGCCGTCGTCGAGGAACTGGCGCGCCCAGGCGATCACCTTGTCGCCGCGTTTCGGGTTGTAGCCCCTGCCCTTTTCCGCGCCATCCGCTTCGGGGATCGCATCGGTGCCGTAGAGCGCGTCGTAGAGTGATCCCCAGCGCGCGTTCGCCGCGTTCAGCGCATAGCGCGCATTGGTCACCGGCACGACGAGTTGCGGCCCGGCGACGACCGCGATTTCCGGATCGACATTCTGCGTGGCGACGGCGAAATCCGGTCCTTCCGGCAAGAGGTAGCCGATTTCGGCGAGAAACGCCTTGTATTCATCGAGGTCGGACGGAGCGCCGTGCTCGCGGTGCCAGGCGTCGATCTTCTCCTGAAACGCGTCGCGCTTGGCCAGAAGCGCCCGGTTCCTTGGCGCGAGGTCGTCGACGATTGCCGAGAAGGCCGACCAGAACGCCTCCGGTTCGACACCGGTGCCGGGAATGGCTTCTTCCGCCACAAAATCGTACAGCGCGCGGGCAATTTGCAGACCATCAATGCCGACGCGTTCCGTCATGTCGTTTCTCCTGGTGTTCAAAGGCGTGTCCATGGACATGGCTTCAACCATGATGTGGCGAGAGGGTCAATTCGTCCGAAGTTCAACACCAGCGTCCGTTACGCCGCGATCCGCGGACGGCCGGAGGCCGTCGCCGTCACGGTTGCCTCGACGAAGCTGCGCTGTCCCTCGACGGTTGCGGCGTTGATGTCGCGGGCGATCTCTATTTCGGCGTGATCGGCGCCGGCCGCTTCGGCGCGGGCGGCCGCGATCAGGCGGATTTCCACTTCCGCCCAGCGCATCGCCTCCGCTTCGTTGGCGAAATCGCTCAGCTTCTCGCCGGCGGCAACGCGAAACAGGCCTTCCTTTGGCTGGCTGATTCGCGCCTCGGCGGATACACGCACTTGCCCGACAACCGCGCCGAGCGCGTTGGCGACGTCGGTGTCTTCGGGCACGATGCATTCATTGCCGATGAAGGGCGCCAGGCGAGCATAGTGAAGCGGCGCGGACGCGCCCAGGCCGATCACCGGCCTGTCGAGGGCGACTGAAAGCCGGGCGATGCCGTGATGTTCGTCGACAGCGCGCTGCACCAATGCGTGCGCCACGGTCGCCGCGCCGTCGAGGCCGTCCTCGGCGAACGCGGTCTCCAGGATGACTTCGGCCGAGCGGCGGGTGAGCGCCGAGAGCACCCGTTTGCAGAGTGCCTCCGCGCTCTCGGCGATGGGCTGCCCGCGGCCATCGCGGCGGCGGGCGAAAAGCTCCGCGCCCAGACGCGCGGCATCGGCATCCCAGTTCGACTGGCGGCCGAGCACATGGGCGGCATCCGACGGCGTGAAACCCGAGACTTGGACGAGCCCGCGCGACACCAGCCGGTTCAGGGTGGCGTTCTGCGCGGTCGACGTCAGCAGGCGATCGAGCGGCCGGGGAAACTCGGCGATGGCGGCGAAGAGCTTCTCCTCCGGCGTCGTCAGGCCGGCCGCGAGATGCTCGGGGACGCCGGTGCGAACCGCGAAACGGCCATCGAGACGACCGGCATTGGGCGTGCGAAGCTGGCGCTCCAATTCCCCACGCACGGTTTCGCCGCAGCTCATGCCCGAAAGCGCCAGCGGCACCAGCCGGCGCGGGCCAAGCGAAATCCGCGCCGCCAGTCCATCCTCGGCCAGCGAAACTTCCGAATCGCCGCCCAGCCCGAAGGTGCGCATGGCGACCGCTTCGACCATCGTGCGATACCCGCCGACGGTCGCGCCCTCCGGATCGAGCCGGGGCCGGCCCCGTTCAAGCACGGCCACATCGGTCGTGGTGCCGCCGATATCGGAGACCATGGCATTGTCGAGCCCGGTCATGTGGCGGGCGCCGACGAGGCTTGCCGCCGGACCCGACAGCATGGTCTCGATGGGCCGCGCGCGGGCAAAGGCGGCCGTCACCAGGGCACCGTCGCCGCGCACCACCATCAGCGGCGCCACAATTCCCCTGTCGGCCAGAAAGCCCTCCGTCGCCGCGACCAGCCGGTCGATCATCGAGATCAGCCGCGCGTTGAGCAGCGTGGTCAGCGCCCGGCGCGGCCCGCCGAGCTTGGAAGAGAGTTCATGGCTGGCGGTCACCGGGAGTCCGGTGCGCTCGCGAATCAAATCGCGCGCGGCCAGCTCATGGGCGGGATTTCTCACCGCGAAATAGGCGGCGACCGCGAAACCGGACACTTCCGTCGCCAATTTCGGCAGGCCCGCCTCCAGCGCGCCCAAATCGAGCGGGGCGGCATTGCCGTGCACGTCGTGGCCACCGGGGCAGAAGATCACCGGATCGGAGCCGAGCGCGCCGCCGAGGCCGTCGCGCGCCAGATCCGCCTCGCCGAAGCCAATCATGACCAGCGCGGCGCGACCGCCTTGCCCCTCGACGAGCGCGTTGGTGGCGAGCGTCGTCGACATGGAGACGAGCTTGATTGCGGCCGGGTCGATACGCGCCATGCCCAGCACCGCGTCGACCGCTCCGGAAATGCCTTCCGCCAGATCATGTCGCGTCGTCAGCGCCTTAGCCTTGGCCAGTATGCCGCCTCCGGGGACGCCCGCTTCCGACCAGAGCACGGCGTCGGTATAGGTGCCACCCGTGTCGATGCCCAGAAAGACAGGACCGGCAAGAAGCGGAATGGAAGCGTGCATTCGAATGGACCTTGAGCGGAAGCCGTTCCTTTACCGCAAAATCCGCAGGCCACAAGGGCCGCGCCATCGTCCAGCGTCTTGTGGACCAGTTGAAAAGCGCCGGCGTCATGACATAGGGAGAGAACAGGAGAACAAATCTCATGGCCGCATCGCAATACATGGCTCCCGGCGCGCCCGGCATTCCGGCACGCTGGACCTCGAGCGCCAAGAGCGGTGTCGGCACCGCGCTTTCGCCCGGCTGCAGGGTCTGGTTCACCCTCAGCCATGGCATCCTGAACGAGGTGTATTACCCGCGCGTCGACCAGGCCTGCACCCGCGACATGGGGTTGATCGTCGTCGGAAAGGACGGAGCTTTCTCGGAAGAGAAACGCCATGCCAGTCATTCGGTCGAGCCGTTCGAGGACGGCGTTCCCGCCTACCGGCTCGTCAATACGGCTCTCGAGGGAACCTACCGCATCGAAAAGCGCATCGTCGTCGATCCCGTGCGCCCGACCGTACTGCAGGAAACAAGTTTTCACGCCGCTCAAGGGATCGATGGGCGACTACCACGTCTATGCGCTCTTGGCGCCGCATCTGGTCAATGCCGGCATGGGAAACACGGGTTGGGTCGGGGCGTACAAGGGTAAGCCGATGCTGTTTGCTTCCGGCAGCGGCGGCGTGTCGCTGGCGCTCGCATCCAGCCTGCCATGGCCAAGCCGTTCCGTGGGCTATGCCGGGACGTCGGATGGATGGCGACAATTGTCTGAGGCGGGCCGGCTCGACCCCGAATACCAGCGCGCCGAAGAGGGCAATGTCGCGTTGACCGGGGAGATCGGCTTTTCGGCGGCCAATGAGGGCAAGGCGCTCCTGGCGCTCGCCTTCGGGCCGACGCCGGAAGAAGCCGGCTACAACGCGCTGGCCAGCCTGATGGCCGGTTTCGACGCGGCGGCCGAACCCTATGTGAAAAGCTGGCGCGGCTGGCAAAGCGGTCTGCTGCCACTCGACCGCAAGGGCAAGTCGGGGATCAACGCCTATCGCGTCAGCACCGCCGTCCTGGCGGCGCACCGGCCGCTCGGCTTTCCCGGCGCGGCGGTGGCCAGTCTTTCCATTCCCTGGGGCTTCAGCAAGGGCGACGAGGACCTCGGCGGCTACCATCTGGTGTGGCCGCGCGACCTGGCCGAAACGGCAGGCGGTTTCCTGGCCGCCGGCGCGCCGGACGACGCTCTTGAGATCCTCGCCTATCTCCGGACCATCCAGGAGGCCGACGGCCATTGGCCGCAGAACGCCTGGCTCGACGGGACCGCCTATTGGGGCGGCGTCCAGATGGACGAGACCGCATTCCCGATCCTGCTGGCCGAAGCGCTTTATCGCGACGGCAATCTATCGCAGGCGGCGCTCGAAACCTTCATGGGCATGATCGAGTCCGCCACATCATTCATCCTGCGCAATGGCCCGGTGACGGGGCAGGACCGCTGGGAGGAAGACGCCGGCTACTCCCCCTTCACGCTGGCGGTGGAGATCGCCGCGCTGCTTGCGGCGGCGGATCTGCTGGAAGCAACGGGAAAGGCGGATGCGGCGCGCTTCGCGCGAGAGACGGCAGATTGCTGGAACGACCAGATCGAACGCTGGCTTTACGTGTCGGATACGGAGATCTGCTCGACGCTTGGCGTGGAGGGTTACTATGTCCGGGTCGCCGCCCCTGCGACCGCCGACGCGGCGTCGCCGAAGGACGGGTTCGTGCCGATCAAGAACCGTCCCCCCGCCGATGCCCAACGGGCGCCCTGGCAAATCGTCAGCCCGGACGCTCTCGCATTCGTGCGGTTCGGATTGCGGGCGGCGGACGATCCGCGCATGGTTGCAACGGTCAAGGTGATCGACGCGACGCTGCGCCAGGATCTGCCGCAAGGGCCGCTCTGGCGTCGCTATACGGGCGACGGCTATGGCGAGCACGAGGATGGGTCGCCTTTCGACGGGACCGGCGTGGGACGATCGTGGCCGCTGCTGGCAGGGGAGCGGGCGCATTACGAACTGGCGGCGGGCCGCAAACCGGCGGCGCTCAAGCTCCTTGCCGCGCTGGAAGGCTCGGCCGGCCCCGGTGGACTGATCCCCGAACAGGCCTGGGACGGCCCCGACATGCCCAAACGCGAGCTCTATCGCGGCGGCCCGGCAGGCAGCGCCATGCCGCTGGTGTGGGCGCATTCCGAGCACATCAAACTGCTGCGTTCCCTGCGCGACGGCGCGGTTTTCGACATGCCGCCGCAAGGCCGCAAGCGCTATATCGAGGGCAAAAGTCCCGCGCCGTTCCGGTCCTGGCGCTTCTGCAACAAGATTCGCTCCATGCCAGCAGGCAAGAAATTGCGCATCGAGGTGCTGGCGCGGGCAAGCGTGCATTGGAGCGCCGATGGCTGGACCACCATCCAGGACAGCGAGACGGCCGAAAACGCCTTCGGCATCCATGTGGTGGATCTACCGGTTGACGCCGGCAAGGCGGAGACGGTGGTTGACTTTACGTTCTTCTGGCACGAAGCCGGCCACTGGGAGAATTGTGATTATTCCGTGCGGGCCGAACCGCCGGTCTAGGGTCAGGACGCCATGCGCCAATCGGGCAGGAAAGACAGTGCAAAGCCGGTGGCCGTGGTCATGGGCGTCAGCGGCTGCGGCAAGACCTATGTCGGCAAGATGCTGGCGCGTGCGATCGGCGCGCGTTTCATCGAAGGCGACAAATTGCACCCGCCGGAAAATATCGCGCTGATGGCCAGCGGCCACCCGCTCGACGACGCCCATCGCGCGGGCTGGCTCGACGCGGTCGGAGAGGCGGTAGCGCAAGCGGCGGCACAGGATGACGGCGCCGTCGCGGCCTGCTCGGCGCTCAAGCGCATCTATCGCGACAGGCTGAGGCGGCACTGCCCGGATATCGTCTTCGTGCATCTGGCGATCGATGAGGCGACGGCGCGCGAGCGCGTTTCCGGTCGCAAGGGCCATTTCATGCCGGCCAGCCTGGTGAGAAGCCAGTTCGCCGCCCTGCAGAAGCTGGAAGCGGACGAAGCCGGCGTGACGTTGGATGGAACACAGGATGTCCAGGTCCTCGTCAAGGCCGCCACGGACTATTTCGAACAGCGCCTGGAAGGAGGCAAATTACAGGTATAAGCGCTACCGCTATTCCTCATCGTCGTCGACAACGTGCTGCGCGGAGAGGAAGTTGCCGAAATCGTAGAGGCCCTCGAAATTGTCGCAAAACACCTTGACCACGACGAGCAGCGGCACGGCGATCAGCGTGCCGATGGCGCCCCACAGCCAGGTCCAGAAGGCAAGCGCGATGAAGATCGACACCGAGTTCAGTTCGAGACGCCGGCCAACGATCAGCGGCGTCATGAACTGCCCCTCGATCACCGTGCAGGCAAAGTAGAACAGCGGCATCAGGATGGCGTAGCCGATCGTCTGGAAAGACACCAACGCGACGATGCCGACCGTCACGATACCGGCCATGGCGCCGACATAGGGGAGAAAGTTGAGAAGCGCCGCGGCAACGCCCCAGACCAGCGGATCCGGCATGCCGAGCCCCCACAGGCCAAGCCCGACGATGGCGCCCAGCCCGCTGTTGATGACCGAGATCGTCAGCAAATAGCGCGATATCTCGCGCTCGACATCGTAGACGACGCGCAGCGCCTTCTTCTTGTCGCTCATCAGGGGAAAGGTCTGGACGATCTTTTCATAGAAGAGCGTGCCCGACGAGAGCAGAAAAAGCGCCAGGATGAGCGTGATGGCGGCTGATGCTCCGGCGGAGGCCAGGTTGCTGGCGGCGCGGCTGATAATGCCGGGCTGCGCCACGACCACCTTCTGCAACCCGCTGTCCTGCGTGGCGTTGGAAGCGTCATCGACCTGCTTGGACGCCTTCATGATGCGGTCGAGCGGCGCACGGATGTCGACCAGACGCTCATGCAGTTCGCGGCCGATCCTCGGCGCATCGTCGAACAGCGCCACCACCGGTCCACTGATCATGTATCCCATCAGCGCCACGCCTATGCCGAACGACAGAACCAGCAACGTCGCCGATATGGCCGACGGCACGCCGCGCTTACGGAAGAACCGGACGATCGGCGTCAGGGTCAATGTCAGCAGGAACGCCAGCACGACCGGCATGAAGAAGTCCTTGGCGAAATAAAGCGCGCTGATCAGCATCATCAGGAAGATGCCCAGGAGCAATCTGGGGACCAAACGGCTCGGCTCGTGCCACCCAGGCTGAAGCACGTATTCATTCGGCATTACCGGATCGGCCACGGCCTTCGCGGGCGCGGCCTTCTTTTGCGCGGCTTTGGCCGGCGTCGCCTCTACGGGTGAGCGCCTTTCACTGGCCATTGGAGCAGTTCATGGATGTTCCCCTGAGCCGACCGTGGCAAGCATGCCGAACGATCCGCCCCTCTAACGCGCGGCGCTTCGCCCGGTTCCTTTGGGCGACGGGATGGAACGTTTTACCTATTCGCTTTCGCCGTCAAGGACGGGGATCGAGACGCCGGCAAGCTCCGCGGCGGTCAGCCGGGCCGCGCCGGCGCGCGCGATGCGCAGCATCAGGGCCTTGCGGGTGGCGCCCGGCAGGCGATGTTCCGACGCCTCGCGCAAGATTTCGGCGCCATAGCCGTCTGAGACGATGAAGCCGCATTCGGGCGGGAATATCTTGGCCGGCACCTCCGGGTGCGTGGCGAAGAAGAAGCGATCGGAATAGAGCCGGTATCCGGGCCATTTCCGGTCGACGCGAAAATCCTCGACGGAGGATTTGATTTCGATGATCCAGATGTCGCCCTTGCGCGTGATGGCGACGAGATCGGCGCGCCGGCCCGAGGCGAGCGACAGTTCAGGCAGGACATGCGCCCCCATCTGCACAAGCAGGCGCTGCACGCCGCGGCGAATGACCATGGCGCGCTCGGACTGGCGGCCATCGATCAGCGGGTTGACGGAAATCGGAGAGATAATCGGCATGCCGCATACTATGGCATGATTTGTTCACGGTTTGAACCCATGAGAAATGGCGAATGTATAGCGGGTAATTGCTATCGCTTTATCGCCACAAAAACCGCCACCGCCGCCACAACCCCGATCCAGACGACCGATTTCCATAGATACCAGCGGCCCGCCTTCTCGACGTGCGGGTCGAGCGCTTGCGACGGGCGCATCATGCGACAGGCGCCCCGGTCGCCGGCGAAACCGCCTTGCGTCCGGCCATATCGTCGAGAATCGGACAATCCGGGCGGTCGTCGCCGTGGCAGGCATGGATAAGATGCTGCAAGGTGGCGCGCATGGATTCCAGTTCGCGCAGTTTTTCCCCGATGGCGGCTACATGGGCTGAGGCGATCTCGCGCACGTCGTGGCTGGCGCGGGCGCGATCCTCGTACAGCGCCATCAACTGACGGCAATCGGCGATCGAAAAGCCAAGGCCGCGGGCGCGCCGCAGAAAGGCGAGGCGGTGAATGTCGGCGGCCGAATAATCGCGATAGCCATTATCGGCGCGGGCCGGGTGGACCAGCCCGATTTCCTCGTAATAGCGAATGGTCTTGGCCGGCAGTCCCGACCGCTCCGCCGCTTGACCCACATTCATCCGGGTTCTCCTCTTCACGTTCCCGTGAACATCTGTGGCCTAAATACAATAATCGCCGAACTAATACCGCTTCGGCGGCCGTAAGGGGAGATAAGTGCTTGGCAAGGGAATGCAACGCCACCTACAAAGACGGCGAAATTGCGGCTTGGATCATTGGGCGACAAGATGAAAATTAGAGTGATTATAGCCTTCGTCGGGATGGCGTTCGCGCTTGCCCTTTCCGGCTGCATGAGCACCACCACAACGCTTTTTACGAATGATTACGGCGCCACCACGGATGCCGGCTACCAGTTGCCCGCGATCCCGATCTACAAGGTTCCCAGCCAATACCGGCGGCAAGAGGTAAGGTACGAGACCTCTGAAAAGCCGGGTACGATCATCGTCGATACGCGGGACAAGCATCTCTATTTCATCATGGGCGACGGCAGGGCGATGCGCTACGGCATCGGCGTCGGACGCGAAGGCTTTTCCTGGAAGGGCACGACCCATATCGCGATGAAACGCGAATGGCCGACCTGGACGCCGCCTTCCGCGATGATCGGGCGCCAGCCGGAACTTGCCAAATATCGCGGTGGCATGGATCCGGGCCTGATGAATCCGCTCGGCGCACGCGCGCTCTATCTGTTCACCAAGCACGGCGATACGGGCTACCGGTTGCACGGTTCGCCGGAATGGTGGTCGATCGGCAAGAACGTTTCGTCCGGCTGCATCCGGCTTATCAACCAGGACATTATCGATTTGTATAACCGTGCCGAGGTCGGCGCCAAGGTTATCGTTATGTAGGGAACCGTCCAGGCAACACGGACGCTCCAAAAAGAAACCGGGCCCCCAAAAGCCCGGTTTCTTTTTTTGTTTCGAAGGACGAATACCGGCTGCGTGAAAGCCCGGCCGGGTCAGGAAACCTGTTCGACCTGCTGAACTTCCGGCACGAAATGGCTGAGCAGATTCTGGATGCCGTGCTTCAGCGTCGCGGTCGAGGACGGACAGCCCGAGCAGGCGCCCTGCATGTGCAGGAAAACCGTGCCCTTCTCGAAGCCGCGAAAGGTGATGTCGCCGCCATCCTGCGCAACGGCCGGACGGACGCGCGTGTCAAGCAGTTCCTTGATCGTCAGGACGATCTCTTCATCGGCTTCGTCGTAAAACTCTTCGTCCGACGCTGCTTCCGCCCGTTTGGAAAGCGATCCGGCGTGATCCGTCATGACCGGCTCGCCGCTCATGAAATGCTCCATGATGGCGCCCAGAACCGCCGGCTTCAGATGCTGCCACTCGGCCCCGTCGACCGTGACGGCGATGAAATCATAGCCGAAGAACACGCCACTCACATTCGGCACGGCGAACAGGCGTCCGGCCAGCGGCGAAGCCGCTTCGGCGGTTTCCGCATCGCGGAAATCGGCGGCTCCATCGGCCATCACCACCTCGCCGGGGAGGAACTTCAAGGTCGCCGGGTTCGGCGTGGTCTCGGTCTGGATGAACATTCTTGCGATCCGTTCTGAAATAATATCGTGTTACCGTAACGTAGTCTTCGCCACGGCAATCTACAAGCGACGGCGTCGGCCCCAGGCAAAGGGTCAGGTGAGGCTTTCGATATCCTCGTCGGAAAGGTTTTGCGGAACCACCGTCACGGGAATGGGAAAGACGGCGGTCTTGCCGGCGATCGAAGAAACCAGCGGGCCCGGCCCTTCCTTGGACGATCCGGCGGCCAGGACGAGGATCGCGATATCCTGGTCTTCCTCGATGAGCTTGATGATCTCGTCCGACGCCGTGCCTTCGCGCACCACGAGATCCGGCTCGATGCCGAGTTTCTCGCGTACCTTGCCGGCAACCTTGTCGAGCGCGGCGTTGGCTGTCGCCGTGGCCTCCTCGCGCATGATCTGCTCGACGCCCAGCCATTGCTTGAAATCTCCCGCCTCGATGACGAAGAGAAGCACGAATCCGCCGCCGGTGGCTTGAGCCCGGTGCGCGGCATAGGCGACGGCGCGCTCGCATTCGGGCGTTTCGTCGATGATCGCCAGGAATTTTCGGCGATGGCCGGCTTCGTGGCTCAGGCGTCTGGAAACCATTCAGTTCCCCTCGATGCTGTTTGGGATGGCGCAGTCTGCCACCCGTGCCCGAGCGAAGCAAGGCGATGGTGACCGAGGTTCAGTCATCGAGAAGCCCGATGATCCGCCGCACCGTCTTCATGTTCGCCTCCGCCAACACGCCGGCCTGCTCCCCGCCATTCCTTAGAACGCCGTCGATATAGGCGCGATCGCTGAGGATACGGCGCATTTCCGAGGCGATCGGCGCCAGTTTTTCCACCGCCAGTTCGGCCAGCGCCGGCTTGAAGGCGGAGAATTGCTGGCCGCCGAAATCGGCGATGACCTTGTCCTTCGTCGTATCGGCGAGGGCGGCGTAGATGCCGACCAGATTCAGCGCTTCGGGCCGGTTCTTGAGCCCCGCTAGTTCCGACGGCAATGGTTCGGGATCGGTCTTCGCCTTCCTGATCTTGCGGGCGATGGCTTCGGCGTCATCCGTCAGATTGATGCGCGACAGATCGGAGGCATCCGATTTCGACATCTTCTTGGAGCCGTCGCGCAGGCTCATGACGCGCGTCGCCTCGCCCTCGATCAGCGGCTCCGTCAAAGGGAAATAGCCGTCGACCTTCTCTTCCCCGACCATCATTTCGACGCCGACGCCCATTTCGGCGATGCGCGCGGAAAAGTCGTTGTTGAATTTCTGGGCGATGTCACGCGTCAGTTCCAGATGCTGCTTCTGGTCGTCGCCCACCGGCACATGCGTGGCGCGGTAGACGAGGATATCGGCGGCCATCAGGCTCGGATAGGCGAGCAGGCCCAACGAGGCGTTCTCGCGATCCTTGCCAGCCTTGTCCTTGAATTGCGTCATCCGGTTCATCCAGCCGATGCGCGCGACGCAGTTGAATATCCAGGCGAGCTCGGCATGCTGGCGCACGCGCGACTGGTTGAAGACGATATTCTTCTTCGGATCGATGCCCGCCGCCAGATAAGCGGCCGTGATGGCGCGCGTCTGGTCGGCCAGGTCGGGATAGACCATCTGGGCGGTCAGCGAGTGCAGATCGACCACGCAATAAATGCAGTCATAGCTCTCCTGGAGCGTGACGAATTTGCGGATAGCGCCGAGATAGTTGCCGAGATGGAGGTTGCCGGTCGGCTGGACCCCGGAAAAGACGAGAGGCTTGAAGGCGGGCATTGAGATTTCCTCGTGGCTTGTGGAGGGCCGTTTCGCGCGCGGCGAAAATCGAAGCGGGCTTATGACGGAAGCGGCGGCCAAGGGCAATAGGGTGGCGGACGGCGTCGGACAAATCGCCATGTCCAGACCGCGCATTGCCTTCTTCCGATTGCAGATTGCCGGCCCGTCTCTCTGAGCCAGATTGGATCGGTCGCAGCACGCATCGTCGCGATCACAATGCATGGCGAACGCGTCCCGCCGGCCTTGCCCTGGGCGGCGGCGGTGAGGACAGAATAGTCCCGGCGGGCCGCTCTCAATCGGCGGGCTCGCCGCGGCCCCGTTCGATATTGCGCTTGAGCATGCCGATATCCGCCCCGCCGATGGCGAAGGCGACGCCGAAATAGATGACCATCGCGCCCGCGACCAGCATGGCGAGCGCGGACGCCTGCACAAGGAGCCGAGATTGCGGCGTCAACCAAGACGCCATGAACTGGACGCCGAAATGCAGCGCGACGGCCATCACGACGGTCGCCACCAGCAGGCGCGGCAAACGCCGGATGAGCCCCTCGTCGCGCGCCCAGTGCCCGCGCCGGACCAGCGTGATCAGAAGCAAGGTGGCGTTGATCCAGCCGGCGGTGGCTTCCGCCGTGGCGATGCCGGCCTCGGCGATGATCGGGAAAAGCGTCAGCGCCAGGGTGACGTTGACGGCGACGGAGACGCCGGCGAAGCGCATCGGCGTTTTGGTATCTTCGCGCGCGAAATAACCGGGCGTGAACGCCTTGATCATGACGAAGGCCGGCAGGCCGAGCCCGAAGATGGCGAGCGCGGCGGCGACCGAATGCGTGGTATCGACGGAGAACGCGCCGCGTTCATAAAGAACGCGCACGATGTCCTTCGACATGACGAGCAGCGCGCCCGCCGCCGGCAGGGTCAGGAACAGCGCGAATTCGACAGAGCGGTTCTGCAGATTGGCCGCGTCCTTCATGTGGCCGGCCTTGAGCGCGCGTGCCAGTTCGGGCAGGAGCACGACGCCCACGGCGATGCCGACGACGCCGAGCGGGAGCTGATAGACGCGGTCGGCATATTGCAGGACGGAGATGGCGCCCGGCTTGCCCGAAGCGATCATCTGGCCGATGACGAGATTGATCTGGGTGATGCCGCCGGTGACGGCGGCGGGCAGGGCCAAGGCCAGCAGACGCCAGACCGCGGGCGTCATGCGCGGCCAGCGCAAGCGAATGGCGATCCCGGCCCTTCGCACGGCGAACATCACGATAAAAAGTTGCAGCACGCCCGCCACCAGCACGCCCCAGGCCATGTGATAACCGGCGGTGCGGCCGTCAAGGCCTTTATAGAGCGCATAGCCGAGCACGCCGATGAGGATGACATTGAGAAAGACGGGCGCAATCGCGGCGGCGAAATATTTGTGCAGTGAGTTGAGGATGCCGCTCATCATGGCGGTCAGCGACATGCACATCAGATAGGGAAACATGATGAAGGAGAGCGCGCTCGTCAGCGCCACCTTGTCGCCGGAAAATCCCGGCGCGATGATTGTGCGCACGAGGATCGGCATGGCGAGTTCCATCAGGATCGTCAGGCCGAGAAGAACGGTGAAGAGAACGCCGAAGACTTCTTCGGAGAAGCGGCGCGCGCCATCGGGTCCGTTGGCCTCGATCTCCTTGGAGAACAGCGGGACGAACGCGGCGTTGAAAGCGCCCTCGGCAAACAGCCTGCGGAACAAATTGGGGAAGCGGAACGCCGCATAGAAGGCATCGGCCACCGGCCCGGCCCCGAGCACCGCCGCCATCAACGCCTCGCGGGAAAAGCCGAGCACGCGGCTGGCCAGGGTGGCACTGCCGACAGTCATGAACTTCTTGACGAGGCTTATGGATGACAAGGGCGAAATCCGGAATCTGGAGCGGATGCGGAAAGCTTCATTCGGCGGCGGCGCGCGAGCGGGATGCGCGTGACGCCGGCTTCTGGGCGAGGATATCGAGCAGCACCTTGCGAATCCGATCCTGACGCGCCGGATTGTCGATCTTTTGTCCGGTCAGATCCGTGACATAGAACGTATCGATGATCTTTTCGCCGAAGGTGGTGATATGAGCGGAGGCGATGTCGAGCGACAAATCCGATATCGCGCCGGTTATATCCGACAGGAGGCCGGTGCGGTCGAGCCCCTCGACCTCGAGAACGGAAAACCGGTTGGAAAGCGCGTTGCGGATTTCGGCGCGCGGGTCGATGCTAAAGGCTTTTGCGCCGCGCCTAGGCCTGGTCCGGTTTTCAATCATTTCGGGTAGCCAGGTGCGACCCGAGAGTACGTCTTCGATCAATTTTCCGATACGCATCGCCCGCCGGGTCTCGTCCTCCTCCCGGTCGAATTCGCGCGAGATCAGGATCGAATCGAGGGCGCGCCCGTCCGAGGTAGTGAATATCTGCGCATCGACGATGTTGGCCCCGGCGCCGGCGCAGGCCCCGGCGATCACCGAAAGCAGGCGCGGATGATCGGGGGACAGCACCGTGATCTGCGTCACCGCCTCGAGATCGTGCACCTTCACCATCGTGGCGAGCGGACGGTTGGCGGCATCGGCATCGCGAATAAAATCCGCATGCCGCCTCTGGTTTTCCAGATCGACGATGAGCAGATAATTATCGTAGTGAAGCCCGATATACCGCTCCCGCTCGGCCTGCGGCCAATCGGAAAGCGCGGCGGCCAGTTCCTCGCGCGCGGCGGCGGCGCGCTTGGCCCGGGGAACTTCCGAGAAGCCGCCGGTGAGCAGCAGCTCCGTCTCGTAATAGAGCGTCCTCAGCAATTGCCCCTTCCAGCCGTTCCAGACGCCGGGCCCGACCCCACGTATGTCGCAGACCGTCAAGATAAGCAGAAGTTTCAGCCGTTCGACCGACTGCACGATCGCGGCGAAATCCTCGATCGTCTTGCGGTCGTTCAAGTCGCGCGTCTGCGCCGTCATCGACATGGTCAGATGCTCCTGGATCAACCAGGAGACGGTTTCGGTGTCGGCGGCCGACAGGCCCATATGCGGGCAGACGCGACGGGCGATACGGGCGCCGGCGATGGAATGGTCCTCGGGCCGCCCCTTGGCGATGTCGTGGAACAGCAGCGCGACGTAGAGCACATCGCGCTGCGCCTTGAGACCGGGCATGAGGTCGGTGGACAGGGGATGCAGCTTTGCCGCCTCGCCATGCTCGATTTCCGACAGCACGCCGATGCAGTGCAGGAGGTGTTCGTCGACAGTGTAGTGGTGGTACATGGAAAACTGCATCATCGCGACGATCTTGCCGAAATCGGGGATGAGCTTGCCCAGCACGCCCGCCTCGTTCATGCGCAACAGGTTGAGTTCGGGATTACGCTCCGAGGTCAGCACATCCATGAACAGGCTGTTGGCCTCCGGGTCGCGGCGCAAATTCCGGGTGATCAGGCGCAACGATCGCGTCACCAGCTTCAGCGCATCGGGGTGAAATTCGAAGCCGTGCCGGTCGGCCAGCCAGAACAGGCGGATGAGATTGACCGGATCGCGCTCGAACACCGTGTCGTCGGCGATGTTGATGCGGTGATTGTCGACGATGAAATCGCTGGTGCCGGCGATCTTGCGCTTGCGGCGTGAGAAGGTCAGGAAAAGGCGGTTGAGGCCGGGAACATTCTTGGCCTGCTCCTCCTCCAGCGCGGCGCAGAAGATGCGGGTCAGATCGCCGACGTTCTTGGCGACCAGAAAGTAGTGCTTCATGAAGCGCTCGACCGCCGAGAGACCCGGGTGGCTGGTATAGCCAAGCCGTTCGGCGATATCGCGCTGGATGTCGAAATGCAGTCTTTCCTCGGCGCGGCCGGTCAGAAAATGCATGTGGCAGCGCACGGCCCAAAGGAAATCGTCGGCCTTGCGGAACTTGAGATATTCCTGGCGCGTGAACACGCCCTTTGCCACGAGTTCCTCGCCGGTGCGGACCCGATAATAGTATTTGGCGATCCAGAACAGCGTATGCAGGTCGCGCAGGCCGCCCTTGCCGTCCTTCACGTTCGGCTCGACCAGATAGCGCAATTCGCCAGCCTTGCGGTGACGCACGTCGCGTTCGGCAAGCTTGGCCTGAATGTACTCCAGGCCGGTATCCTTGACCACTTCCTCGTCGAAACGGCGAATGAGGTCGTCGAAAAGCGCTTCTGCTCCCCAGATGAAGCGCGCTTCCAGCACCGCAGTGCGGATGGTCACGTCTGTTCGCGATAGACGGATGCATTCGTCGATATTACGGGTGGCGTGACCGACCTTCAGGCCCATGTCCCACAGCACATAGAGCATGTATTCGACGATCTGCTCGCCCCAAGGGGTCTGCTTGTAGGGAAGCAGAAAAAGCAGGTCGATGTCCGATCCCGGCGCCAGCGTGCCGCGTCCGTAGCCGCCCACCGCCACCACTGCCATGCGCTCGGCGGCCGACGGATTGATCGGAGCGGTAGACATGGGTCGCGGCGAAGTCGTAGAGCGCGCGGACGAGCTCGTCCATCAGATGCGACAGACGGGTGGCGCAGGCGGTGCCGCCGCCATCCTCGATCAACATTTTCTCCGCCACGTCGCGGCCGGCGAGCAGCCGCTCCTTGAGCAGGCCAACCGCGGCGTTGCGAATTTCCGGCGCCGAACCGTCGCCTCCGGCCGCGGCAGTGAGCGTGGTCAGTTCGCGGCGCAGGGCATCGCTGTCTATCAATTCGTCGAGTTTCGGGGGGATTTTCGCCATAGTCGCTTCGGCATTTCCTGCTTTGGGCGGGGTCTATAGCGCGAAAGCGGGCGGTTGGGTATGGCAAACCGTGCCGCATGGCCGGCCTTGCGGCGCCCGTCCGGGCCGCTATCCTTCGCAGGCGGCATCGGGCCGGGAGGGATGCGGCGGCATGATGTTCCAATTGCGTGGCTCAGGATGACCGGTATGGCGACGCGCGCTGAAGAACGGCCCGCCCCGGCGCGCATATGGGCCGGCTTCGCCATGATGTGCGTCGGCATGTTCATGGCGATCCTCGATATCCAGGTGGTCGCCACGTCGTTGCCGACCATCCAGGCGGCGCTCCATATCGATCCCGACCAGATGAGCTGGGTGCAGACCGCCTATCTGATCGCCGAGGTCATCGCGATACCGCTGACCGGCTTCCTGACCCGGCTGCTTTCCATGCGCCTGCCTTTTCGCCGTTGCCGTGGCGGTGTTCACCGTCGCGTCCATCGGCTGCGCGGCAAGTTCCGATTTCGCGACGCTGATCGCATGGCGCATCGTGCAGGGCTTTTCCGGCGGCACGTTGATCCCCGCGGTATTCTCGGCCGTGTTCCTGCTCTTCCCGTTCCGGCTGCAAGGCATCGCCACGACGATCGCCGGCGTCATCGCCGTGCTGGCGCCGACGGTCGGTCCCGATCGTCGGCGGCTGGATCACCGAGACCTATTCCTGGCACTGGCTGTTCCTCATCAATGTGGTTCCCGGGTTCATCTCGGCGATCTTCGCACTTCCGCTTCTGCCAAGGGGCCGCGCTCGCGCCGGACGAGCTTAAACGCCTCGACGTCGTGTCGCTGCTGCTCATGGCGGTAGCGCTCGCCTCGCTCGAAATCAGCGCTGAAGGAGGCGCCGCAACGCGGCTGGCTTTCGGGCGTCGTCCTTTCACTGCTCGCCGTCACGCTGCTTTCGGCGGCATCCTTCGTCTGTCGCACGCTCAACGCGCCATCGGCCGATCGTCGATCTCGAAACGCTGCGCCGAGCCGAATTTCGCCATCGGCTGCATCTTGAGTTTTGTGCTTGGAGCGGGGCTATTCGGATCGGTCTACATGATGCCGGTGTTCCTCGCCTTCGTGCGCGGCCACGACGCGCTCGCAGATCGGCGAAGATCATGCTGGTCACCGGGCTCGCGCAATTGGTTGACGGCCCCGGTCGCGGTGGCGCTGGAAAGACGCGTCGATCGCAAGGATGCTGACCGGATTCGGGTTCCTGCTTTTCGGCATCGGCCTCGGTCTCAGCGCCTTCCAGACCATCGAAACCGACTTCGCCGGCATGCTCTGGCCGCAGATCATTCGCGGCGCTGGCCATCATGTTCTGCCTGCTGCCGCCGACCCGGCTGGCGCTCGGCAATCTGCCGGACGCAAAAGTGCCCGACGCAAGCGGCCTGTTCAATCTGATGCGCAATCTCGGCGGCGCCATCGGCATCGCCGCGATCGATACCGTTATTTATGGCAGGGGACCGGTGCATTCCGCGGAAATCATCGCCCGTCTGCAGGCGGGAGATGCCGCTACCGCTGCCGCGATCGGGCTGCCTCCATCCGCCTTCGCCATGCGCGGCAGCGGACCGCTCGATGCTCAGGCGCTTTCACTCATACAGCCATTCGTGGAAAAGGCCTCGCTGACGCATGCCATGAACGAGGCATGGGGGATGGTCGCCATCGTCACGCTGCTGGCGCTGGCGATCGTGCCTTTCGCGAAGGCCTCGAAACCCGAAGAAGCCCGCTCTCCGTCGGTTTAATCACGGCCAAGCGCCGAGTTTTCGGCCCTTATGCGGACCCAAAGAACGGCGGCGTTGAGCAGCGAAAAGACGAGAGCGATGAGCGGTTGCCCCACCACCATCGAAACCACGATGAACTCGGCCGCGACGAGCACATAATTGGGATGGTTGATAAATCGATACGGGCCGCGCCGAACCGGCGCTTCGTCGAGGACGATGATGCGCGTGGTCCACCGATCGCCAAGGCTGGCGAGTATCCAGACCCGGAAAAACTGGAGAACGATATAGCCCGCCAGCCAAGGCCAACTGACCGGCGCGTTCCAGGCGAACGCGAAAAGCCCGACCAGCCATGCCGCGTGCAACAAGACGATAAGCGGATAGTGTGCCGCGCCGTGCTCCACCGCGCCGCGCGCCAGAAGGCGTTTGGTGTTGCGGCGCGCCAGCACGAGCTCCAACAGCCTTTGCAGCACCACCACACAAAGAAAGATCCCGCCTTCAGGCATCGAGACGAATGGGAAGCGCGGAAAGCGTGAAGCCCGGCCCGAGCGCCGTGAGCATGATCGTTCCTTTGGGCTTCCCGCCCAGATATCGCTCCAGGACGAAGAGAACGGTCGGCGCGGACATGTTGCCGAAATCGCGCAGGATCGACCGCTCGACATCCAGACTGCCATCGACAAGCGACATTGCCGCCTCGATGGCCTCGACGACTTTGGCCCCGCCAGGATGGCAGACATAGCGATCGACTTCGCCCGGATCGATGGCCATTTCAGCGAGCAGGCCCTCGGCGGCGTCCCGCAGGTTGGCCTTCACGAAGGCCGGGATCGAGCGATCGAAAACCACGCCGAGACCGGTCGGATCGACCGTCCAGCCCATGATGTCGAGGGTTCCGGGCCAGGTGTGCTCGCCTCCCGTGCCGATCGCCCCGCCGGCGCCTTCACCCGCCGAGACGATGGCAGCGGCGGCACCGTCGCCGAAAAGCACGGCCGCGATGATATCGGCCTTTTGCAGCCTGTCGGCGCGAAAGGAGAGCGTGCACGTCTCGACGCAAACCAGGAGCACGTTCGCGCCCGGTTCGGCGATGGCGAGACGGCTCGCCAGCGACAATCCGCTGACCCCGCCGGCGCAGCCAAGACCAAAAACCGGCACACGTTTGACATTGGAGCGGAAGCCCAGTTCTTCGTGCACCCTCGCCTCGAGTGTCGGCGTCGCCAGGCCTGTGGACGAGACGGTGACGATGCAATCGATTTCCGCAGCATCCATGCCCGCCGATGCGAGCGCCTTGCGCGCCGCCTCGGCAAAGAGCTTCGACGCGCCGCTCAGATAGGCTTCCGTACGTTCCACCCAACCACGATCCTCGAAGAACCAATCGGGCGGACAGACCGAATAGCGGCGTTCGACGCCCGAAGTCTCGAAGGTCCGGGAGAGCCGCGAGAAGTCCTTGTAGCGGCTGCCGAATATTCTTTCCGCCATGCCGCGCGCCAGATCCTGGGGCAACATATGCGGCGGAACCGCCGTGCCGATGCCGCGCAGCCGTACGGGTTGTGTGGCCGCCATCTCAAAGCCGCCAACGGCGGAGGGAGCCGTCTCATTTTTCTGGAGCATGAATGGTTCCCAACTTCTTTGCGGCGGTGGAAAGGATGCGGCGACACTAATGGCTTGACGCAATGCAATCGACGAGGCGGGCCTTGGGCATGCGTCGGGGAAGCTAACGCCAGCGTGGCATGTTTAGTTTCCCAATTGCGCCTATTCCCGCACACGCTTGCGTGACCGGACCTTTCGCACGGGATGCCAGGCATCGCCGGAATTTACGCCTTTGCAAGGTTCGAATGGAAAGATGACGGGCAGGCGGGATTATCGGCAGTGGCAGCGTTGACAGAGCAGGAAGGAAGCATGCCGCCGAGAGGATTCGGGCATCTAGTTTCCCGTTTTCCTGTCGCCAGCTCATGGTTATGCGTATCGGTCTTCCTGGTGCTTTGCCATTTCGGCGGCTATTCGCCCCGAAACGATCTCGACGATCTCCTGAAGATGGTCGAAATCAAAAACTTCCTGCGGACGGGGAATTGGTTCGACCGCGTCATCCCCGGCATCCTCCAGCCCGAAGCCTTCGTGTCGCATTGGGTGCGGCTGGTCGATTTGCCCTACGCGTTGGTCGCGGCGCCGCTTTCCTACTTCGTCGGTCGCGAGGCCGCGCTTTCCGCCGCCGCATTCGCCGTTCCGCTGATCCTGCTTTTCCCGCTGATTCATTCCTATCGCAGGATCGTCGGAACGTTCGGCAGCGCGAGACCGAGAGTGTTCTTCGCCCTGTCCCTGCTTTTCACGCTGCCGGCCCTCTTCGAATTCGAGCCCAGGCGGATCGACTACCACAATCTGGAGATCACGCTTTTTTTTGTGGCGCTGGCGCTGACGCTGGCGTCCAGGCGTGCTCTTGCCGCGGCTTGCGCGGGGGTGATTACGGCGGTCACACTGGCGATCAGCGTCGAATTCGCGGCTCTTTTCATGGTTTTGATGGGTCTTTATGCCCTCGCCTACATCCTGGATGAAGAAGAGTCCCGGCGACGGCTGGCGTCTTTCGGCCTGGGGCTCGCGGCCAGCGCCCTTGGACTGTTCTTCATGATTGTTCCTCCGGGCCAATATGCAATGGTTCGGTGCGATGTCTATTCGGCGCCGCATCTCGTTGCATTGGCGTCCGCTGGCCTCGCCTTCGCGTTCGCGGGCGGCATGGCTGAGAGACCACGCAGCAGGCTTATGCGCCTTGTCCTGCTTGGCGTCCTTGCGTCGGCGGCGGCGATTGCGCTGGTCTTCCTGTTTCCAACGTGCCTCGGGGGGCCATACGGGGAATTGAGCCGCTATGTGAAAGACAACTGGCTCGACCGCATCCCTCAAGAGAGGAGCCTGCTGCAGCGGCCTGAGGTCGTACTTTCCGCCGGCATGGTCATCGTCGCTCTCTACATGACCGGTATCTGCGCGCTTACCGCCCTTGCATGGCGCGACCGCCTTGGCCATCGGGGTCTTGCGGCATTCGCGCTTCTGGGCCTCGTGATTCTCGCCGAATCGATCCTTTATTCCCGCTACCTTCGCTATATCGATCTGTTCGCCGGTCCCGGCCTACTGGCGGCGTTTGCGACATTGCGCCCCCATATATCCTTCGCGAGCGTGGAATTGTCCCAGATAATCCCGGCGCGGACTCCCTCATGGCGTGCCTTTCTCGTTCCAGTCGCCCTGCTCGTTATCGCCATAGCAGTGTCCACCGTCTTTCGCGCCGAATCGCAAAGCGCTCCGGCGAGCGGCGCCGAATTTGCCGAAGCCTGCAGCATGGGCCCGGCTGCCCGGCTTCGTTGGCCGCGTGGCGCGAGCATCTTCGCGCCGCCCAATATCGGCATCCAGATACTCGCCGGGGAAGCTCAGGCGCGCGCGACGATCGTGGCGACGCCGCATCACCGGGCGTGGAAGGGTATCGAGCGCGTCTATCGCTTCTTCGATCCGTCGACGACGAACCCGCGCCTCTATCTCGACCAGGCGCACGCCACGCATGTCGCCCTCTGTGCCTGGCGGGGCAATCCGTTGACCGGCCTTGAGAAGGCCTATCCGATGACGGCCGCCCTGCTGGAAGGCCATCCGCCTTCCTGGCTCATGGAGTGTTCGCTTTCGCCAGACTCGCCGATCCGCGTCTATCGCTATCCCGCGGCGGGCGGAACTGGGGCGGACTGTCCGGTGGCCAGGCAGTAAGTAGGCCGGGCCGCGCATGTTGCCCGGCAAGCCATCTGGCGCCATCTTTGATTGCAAGATCAATTTCGCATATATTTGCAAAAAGCGAGACTGCGATGGTCGAGCCGCAACTGTCTGTCCGTCGCGCCTGGCCGACGATAACCCATTATGTGGCAACAGCTTTGCTGCGAAAGCTCCTGTTGGTGAGATAGAGCCGCAGGGGTCACGTCCTGCTCTGGACGTTGAATTCCCGTTTTTGACGTGTAAATACGTGGAGGCAGAGAATCACCTCACCATCCCTTTCAGCCGGTACAATGCCTCCAGCGCCTCGCGCGGCGTCATCTCGTCGGGGGTGAGCGCCGCCAACGCGTCGGCAAGCGCGTCAGATCTGGCCGGCGGTGGCGGCTCCTTCCGCACGGCGACGGAAAACAGCGGCAGGTCGTCGACGAGCCGATCGCGCCTTGCCTGAGGTCTCGCCGGCTTCGAGCTGGCTGCAGCACCTCGCCGCGCCCGCTCCACCACGGCGTCGGGCAGGCCGGCCAGCCGGGCCACCTGGATGCCGTAGGAGCGGTCGGCCGCGCCCGGCGCCGACCTCATGCAGGAAGACGACGTCGCCTTCCCATTCCTTGACGCGCATGGTGACGTTGTCGAGGCGCGGCAGCTTGCCGGCAAGCGCCGTCATCTCGTGGAAATGGGTGGCGAAGATGGCGCGGCAGCGATTCTTCTCGTGCAGATGCTCGACCGCCGCCCAGGCGATCGACAGGCCGTCGAATGTCGCCGTGCCGCGGCCGATCTCGTCGAGAATGACCAGCGCGCGTTCGCCGGCCTGATTGAGGATCGCCGCCGTCTCGACCATCTCGACCATGAAGGTCGAGCGCCCGCGCGCCAGATCGTCGGAGGCGCCGACGCGGGAAAACAGCCGGTCGACCACGCCGATAGCGGCGCTTTGCGCCGGCACGAAGGAACCCGTCTGGGCGAGGATGGCGATGAGCGCGTTCTGGCGCAGGAAGGTCGACTTGCCGCCCATGTTCGGGCCGGTCAGCAGCCAGATCGCGCCCTTCGTCGTCGCCATCGGCGGGCGACAGGTCGCAATCATTGGCGACGAAGGGATCTGCCGCCTGGCGGCGCAAGCGCCTGTTCGACCACCGGATGGCGGCCGCCCTCGATCGCGAAGGCGAGACTGTCCATCAACCTGGGGACGGCAATAATTTTCGGCCTCGGCCAATGTAGCGAGAGCGGCCGAAACGTCGAAGAGCGCGAGCGCCTGGGCGCCGGCGCGGATCGCAGCGGCATGGCCGACCGCCTCGCCGACCAGCCGGTCGAACGCGGCAAGCTCGATCTGCAGCGCGCGATCGGCGGCATTGGCGATCTTCGTCTCCAGATCGGCAAGTTCGGTCGTGGTGAAGCGCATGGCGCTGGCCATGGTCTGGCGGTGGATGAAGCGCGCCCGCACCGCGTCCGACCCCGTCATGATCTCGCGATGATTGGCGGTCACCTCGATGTAGTAGCCGAGCACGTTGTTGTGGCGGATCTTCAGCGAGCGGATGCCGGTCTCATCGGCGAGATCGCGCTCCATCCCCGCGATCACCCGGCGCGACTGGTCGCGCAGCGCCCGCATCTCGTCGAGTTCGCCATCATAGCCGGCGCGCACCAGCCCGCCGTCGCGCTTGAGCAACGGCAGATCATCGGCCAGCGCCGTTTCAAGATGTTCGGCGAAATCAACGGGCAGGTCGCCGAGAGCAACACCCGCCGCACGCAACTCCGCCGGCAGTTCCGCGCCGCCGATGAGCCCGGCGATCTCACGCGCCGCCGCGAGTCCCGACGCCAACGATCCGAGATCGCGCGGGCCACCCCGGTTCAGCGCCAGCCGCGACAGCGCGCGCTGCATGTCGGGCGCTCTTTTCAGCGCCGCGCGCAATGCTTCCGTCAGGCCCGGCTCGCCGAGCAGAAAGGAGACTGAATCGAGCCTTGCGCCGATCGCCGCCGGATCGGTCAGCGGCGACATCAGCCTTTCGGCCAGCAGCCGCGCGCCGGTGCCGGTGACGGTGCGGTCGATGGCCTTCAGCAGGCTGCCGTCGCGCTCGCCGGACAGCGTCCGTGTCAGTTCGAGGTTGGCGCGGGTCGCCGCGTCGATGAAGAGCGAAGCGCCGGCCTGTTCGTGCTCCGGGCGGGTCAGCGGCGGGCGCTCCGCCTTCTGCGTCTTCTCCACATAGGCGATGACGCCCGAGATGGCGGAAAGCTCGGCGCGCGAAAACTGTCCCAACCCGTCCAGCGTGGCGATGCCGAAGAAGCGCCCGATGCGGTCCGCCGCGCCGCCCGAATCGAACAGGATCGGCGGCTGCGGGCTGACGATGCGCCCCAGCATGTCGAAGACGGGCCGCATCGCCTCGTCATGGAATACCGTCTCGGCGACGATCAGTTCGCGCGGATCGATGCGCAATATATCACTCAGCAAGCGATCCGGCACCGATTCGGTGACACGGAAGGCGCCGGTCGATATGTCGATCCAGGCCAGCGCCAGAGCCGTGCTGTCACCCTTCACCCGCCCCAGCGCCATCAGATAATTCGTCTCGGACGGGGCGAGCAGCTTTTCCTCGGTGATGGTGCCCGGCGTCACGAGGCGGATGACGTCGCGGCGCACGACCGATTTGGAGCCGCGCTTCTTCGCTTCCGCCGGATCCTCCATCTGCTCGCAGACAGCGATGCGGTGGCCAAGCCCGATCAGCTTTTGCAGATAGTCGTCGGCCGCATGCACCGGCACGCCGCACATCGGGATGTCGAGACCCTGATGCTTGCCGCGCTTGGTCAGCGCGATGCCGAGCGCGCGTGACGCTACTTCCGCGTCGTCGAAGAACATCTCGTAAAAATCGCCCATGCGGTAGAAGAGCAGCGAATCGGGGTTCGCCGACTTGATCTCGATATATTGCTCCATCATGGGAGTCGCACCCGCCGCGGCGGGCATCGGCGTTACGCCGCCAGCGACGCCAGCGCTGTCCGTGCCCGGCACGCCGGCGAAGCCGATGGCGCCGCGGATGGAAGTCCCGTCATTCAACACGAAAGACCTTTTTGCTGATGAAGCTTTTCCTGATTGGCGATTTGAAGCCGTAAAGTGTAGCCTTATTCCGATTGCTCCACAAAGAAGAGCGGCTAGGACAGGGAGACGACGTTGGACGCCAAGACCGACAAAGGCAAAACGCACGGCAACAGGCCCTCGGTGAGCGACCAGGAAGCACTCGACTTCCACTCGTCCGGCCGACCGGGCAAACTGGAAATCAACCCGACCAAGCCGATGGCGACGCAGCGCGATCTGTCGCTGGCCTATTCGCCTGGCGTCGCCGTGCCGGTCCGCGCCATCGCCGAAGACCCGAGCCGCGCCTTCGACTACACCACACGCGGCAATCTGGTCGCGGTCATCACCAACGGCACCGCGATCCTCGGCCTCGGCAATCTCGGAGCGCTGGCCTCCAAGCCGGTGATGGAGGGCAAGGCGGTGCTGTTCAAGCGTTTCGCGGATGTCGATTCGATCGATCTGGAGGTCGACACAGAAGACGTCGACGAGTTCGTCAATTGCGTGCGCTATCTCGGTCCGTCCTTCGGCGGCATCAATCTCGAGGATATCAAGGCGCCCGACTGCTTCATCATCGAACAGCGCCTGCGCGAACTGCTCGACATTCCCGTCTTCCATGACGACCAGCACGGCACCGCGATCATCGCCGTGGCCGGTCTCATCAACGCGCTCGACCTGACCGGCCGCGACATGAAGACCGCGAAACTCGTCTGCAACGGCGCCGGATCGGCCGGCATCGCCTGCATCGAGCTTTTGAAGGCGATGGGGTTCGCGCCGGAAAACATCCTTCTGTGCGACACCAAGGGCGTCGTCTACCAGGGCCGCACTGAAGGCATGAACCAGTGGAAATCCGGCCATGCGGCGAAGACCGACCGGCGCACGCTGGCCGAAGCGATGGACGGGGCCGACATCTTCTTCGGCCTGTCGGCGAAGGGCGCGCTGACCCGCGCCATGGTCGAATCCATGGCCAAGCAGCCGATCATCTTCGCCATGGCCAATCCCGATCCCGAAATCACGCCGGAAGAAGTGGCGGACATCCGCACCGACGCGATCATGGCGACCGGCCGCTCGGACTATCCCAACCAGGTCAACAACGTGCTCGGCTTCCCCTATATCTTCCGTGGCGCGCTCGATGTCCGCGCCACGACCATCAATGAGGACATGAAGGTCGCCGCCGCGCGGGCGTTGGCTGATCTTGCCCGCGCCGATGTGCCCGACGATGTTGCCGCCGCCTATCAGGGGGCGCGGCCGAAATACGGGCCGAACTATATCATTCCCGTGCCGTTCGACCCGCGTCTCATCTCCGCCATCCCGGTGGCGGTGGCCAAGGCGGCAATGGATTCTGGCGTGGCGCGCCGGCCGATCGTCAATCTGGAAAAATACGCGCAAGCGCTGTTTGCCCGCCGCGACCCGATCGCCTCGACCCTGCAGCGTATCTACGACCGCGTGCGCCGCCAGCCGAAACGCGTGGTCTTCGCCGAGGGCGAGGAGGAGCAGGTGATGCGCGCCGCCATCTCCTACGCCAACCAGAAGCTCGGCACAGCCATTCTCGTCGGCCGCGACGACGTGATCCGCGAGAACGCCGCCGATGCCGGCGTCGATCTCGACCGGCCGGGGCTCGAAATCATCAACGCAAGGCTGTCGCGTCGGAACGCCGTCTATGCGGACCATCTCTACGAGCGCATGCAGCGCAAGGGCTATCTCTTCCGCGACTGCCAGCGGCTGATCAATAATGACCGCAACCATTTCGCCGCCTGCATGGTGGCCATGGGCGACGCCGACGCCATGGTTTCGGGGCTGACGCGCAATTATTCGACCGTGCTAGAAGACGTGCGCCGCGTCATCGACGCCAAGCCCGGGCATCGGGTGATCGGCATCTCGATCGCGCTATGCCGGGGGCGCACGGTGATCGTCGCTGACACGGCCGTGCACGACATGCCGAATTCCGAGCAGATCGCCGACATCGCCGAGGAGGCCGCCGGCTTCGCCCGGCGCATGGGCTACGAGCCACGCGTGGCCATGCTCGCCTATTCGACCTTCGGCCACCCGCCCGGCGAACGCTCCGAGCGCATCCAGGAAGCCGTCAAGCTTTTGGACAAAAGGCGCGTCGATTTCGAATATGATGGAGAGATGGCCGCCGACGTGGCGCTCAACCCGCGCATGATGGCGCAATATCCGTTCTGCCGGCTAACCGGCCCGGCCAACGTTCTGGTCATGCCGGCATTCCACTCGGCCTCGATCTCGACGAAAATGCTGCAGGAACTGGGCGGCTCCACCGTGATCGGCCCGCTGCTGGTCGGCCTGAACAAGCCGGTGCAGATCGTTTCACTGAATTCAAAGGACTCGGACATCGTCAATATGGCGGCCATCGCCGCGTATAATGCGGGGGCTTGAGGCGCGGTCGGGGTGAGCGAAGCCACGACCCGATAAATCGACAATTATTTGTCGATCCAAGCAGCTCAGGGCCCGAGGCCATAGCCGACGGCTTGGCGCTGCGCCTCTATCTCCCCCTTGGTGGGGAAGATAAAGCGCAGCACACTCCAGAGAAAATCGGCTCAGGGATCGGGAAGGATGATCGAACCCGGTGAATGCCGCTTCGACGGCGACGATGCCTCTAGGCGTTGAAGCGTTCGGCCTCGGCGCCGTAATAGTTGAGGTAGCGTTCGGAGACGCTTTCCAGCGGCAGGATGATGAACACGTCGGTCGTGCCGAAGTCGCGATCGATCACGCAGCCATCGCCGATCTTCGCGCCGAGCCGCAGATAGCCCTTGACCAAGGGCGGCATGGCAGCGAGCGCGGAGCGCGTGTTGACGGCCTCGGCAGGCATCAAATCCATGGCGTGATAGCGCGAGATCACCGCGCGCACGTCCCACAGATCGTCGGCGCGGCAGTTCTGGGCGAGGAAGGACAAGGCCTCGGCATGCGCGGCCGGCACCACGCCATGGAAGGAGGCGCAACCGGTCATGACGTCGATGCCGTAATAGCCGACATAGGCGTAGAGGCCCTGCCAGAGGAGTTCGATGGTGCGCTTGGAACGGTAGGCGGGCAGCACGCAGGAGCGTCCGAGTTCGAGGAAGCGCTTGCCCGGATGACGCGCGATAAGCGCTTCGAGCTGGAATTCCTCGTCCGAATAAAAGCCGCCGGCGGCGATGGCGCTCTCCTGGCGCAGCATGCGATAGGTGCCGACGATCTGCTGCCGGGCGGGTCCGCGAATCGCCGTGTCGAGCACGAGCAAATGGTCGCAGACCGAATCGAACCGGTCCGAATCGCGGCGCTCCAGCGCCGTCAGGGCGTCACGGCGGGCGCCGAGTTCGTCGTAGAAGACGCGGAAGCGCACTTCCTGCGCCGCAGCGATCTCACCGGCGTCACGCGCCAGACGAACCTCGAGCCGGCCAATGCGGCCAAGCACCGCTCCTGATGGAACGTCGTCGCGTCCCGTCGCGGGAATCAAACGCCCGGATCCAGGAGTATTTTCACGCTCCAGCATCGTTGCCTGCATGGATGATTCTCCTTTTGCCGCGGTCGGGCCGGTCGATAACGGGACCGTGCAACAGGAGAATGACAGTTTCGTGGCCGTACCGCATACCGTGCAAGGATGCCGGACTTCGACCGTTCATGCAACGGCTTGTTCGGCAACGGCTTCAGCAAGGGCTTTCGGGTCGAGGGGCTTGGAAACGAAGCCAGTGGCGCCGTGGGCAAGGACGGCATGCCGCGTCTTCTCCTGGCTGTCGGCGGAAAGCACCATGATGGGGATCGGTGGCGTTCCGTGCTCCTCCTCATGCTTGCGGATGAGCGCGATTGCATCGAGGCCATCCATGACTGGCATGTGCAAATCCATCAGCACCAGGTCGAATCGTTTGCCGCCGGCCGAATGGGTGACCGCGTCGACGGCGGCGCGGCCGTTGGTGACGAGCCGCACATGATGGCCCGCCTTGGATAGGGCGGCGCGCGCCAGCATGGCGTTTATCTCGTTGTCTTCGGCGATCAGGATGTTCAGGCGCTCACCGCTCGCCAGCGCCACACCGCCGGACGGCGCCTCGGGCCCGTCGGGCGACTGTAACACCGCATCCGCCGATTTGCCGGCCAGAAGGACCCGCAAAAGCGTCTCGCCACGCACCGGACGCGCCAGGAAGGTCGAGTAGCCGTTCTGGCGATATTCGGCGAGACGGCCCCGGTCGGATGGCGCGATCAACGTAATCGCCTCAAATGTGCCCCCGACCATGCGGCGCAACCGTTTCAAAAGAGCGCCGTCGGCCTGTTCCATCGCTGTGTCAACGAGGATGGTGTCAAGTTCGCACTTTTGCGCGCGCGCCTGCCTGGCCAACGCGCCAGCGCTGGCGGCGATGATCGCCGAGCCACCATAGGCCTCCACCGCCCTGGCGATGAGCTCAGGTTCGACGCTGTTGGCGGAAACGATGCCGATACACCGGTCCTGGAGAAGCTTTGGCCCGGCGCCAAGGGCGGCCAGCCTGCCAAGGGGCAAATCGACATGAAACCGGCTTCCGGAGCCGGGCTCGCTCTCGACGCTGATGCGGCCGTTCATGGCCTCGACAATGCGCCGGGAGATCGCCAGGCCGAGACCGGCGCCGCCATGTTTGCGCGTCGAGGTGCCGTCGGCCTGTTCGAACTCGCGGAAAATACGCTCCAGATCGGCCTTGCGCATTCCCGGGCCCGTATCGGCAACGGAAAAGCGGAGCGACGGCGTTCCTCCGGCCGCAACTATGTCGACCGAGATTTGGACGCCTCCCTCGTCGGTGAACTTGACAGCATTGCCGATCAGATTGAGCAAGACCTGCCGCAACCGGTTGGGATCAGCGGTAATGACCGACGGTACGTCAGGCGCGCAGTAGCAGCCCAGGCCGATTCCCTTGGCGTAGGCCTTGGCGGCCAGGAGTTCGGAGACGTTCTCGACGATTTCGCGCGGCGAAACCGATTGCAGTTCGATGTCGAAGCGGCCGGCTTCGATCTTGGAGAAATCGAGCAAATCCTCGATCAGCGCCAGCAACGCGCTTGCCGAGGTGGAGACGGCGCCCACGTAGGTGCGCTGTTCCTGCGAGAGGTGGGTGTCGGCGAGCAGCTTGGCCATGCCCATGATACCGTTCATGGGGGTACGAATCTCGTGGCTGACCGTCGCCAGAAAGCGCGACTTGGCGAGATTTGCGAATTCGGCACGCTCACGCGCCGCCACCGAAGCCTTCTCCGCCCGCTTGCGCGCGGTGATGTCGCGGGCGATGGCGCGGTGCGACACCGCATCGCTGGCCTTGTCGCGTACGGAAAGCTCGATCCAGGAGAACCAGCGGGTCTCTCCATCCGAGCGGATGGCGACATCCGTGGAACTCAGGCATTCTCCGTCGGCGAAGGCGGCGTCGGGCACAACGCCGATTTCGATGCCGAGTTCGGACAAAGTCTTGCCGGAAAGCATTTTCTGCGGGCAGCCGACAAGATCGGCAAGCACGCGATTGGCATAGACGATGCGCCCGTCGCGGTCGCGGTGGACCACCACATCGCCGAGCGCGTCGATCAGCCCGCGAAAGCGTTCTTCGCTCTCCTGCAACTCCCACATGCGGTCGGCAAGGGTCTCGATCTCGGCGCGGCTCGCCGCCTCGTCGCCCATGATGCGAGTGAGTTGAGCCGAATCCTTGCGGGTCCGCCAGCCAATCAGGAAGGAAGCGATGCCCACGAACAGAATGGCGAGACTGATATAGCGCGGCGCGTTGGAGAGATAGGCAAGTCCGGCAAGCACCAACGCTCCCGCCGTCATCGCATAAAGCAGATATCCCGGCGTAGCGAACACATGGTTGGTCGCGGGTCTTTGCTTGAGCGCAGGCGCTGGACGCGCCGGCAAGGACGTATCGTCGCCGCCGGCATCCATTGCAGCACGGGAATGAAAATCATGATCCGCCATCGCACGACGAGATTAGCGGACCAGGAATTAGGGAAGCTTTTTGGGCTTCACTACAATTTTAACAACAGGCCGAATTCAGGCCATTTCGACGACGATGCGGCCACGAATCTTGCCGTCGATGATGTCGTGCGCGGCCTGGATGATGCCGTCGAAGCCAATCGTGGTGGAAAGCGCGGCCAGTTTCTTGTGATCCAGATCTTTCGCGATACGCCGCCAGGCTTCCAGCCGCATCGATTTCGGCGCCATCACCGAATCGATGCCGAGCAGGGAGACCCCGCGCAGGATGAAGGGGGCGACGCTGGCCGGCAAATCCATGCCCTGTGCGAGACCGCAGGCGGCGACCGCGCCCCCGTAGGAGGTCATGGAGAGGACATTGGCCAGTGTGTGGCTGCCAACGGCATCGACACCACCGGCCCAGCGCTCCTTGCCCAGCGGCTTGCCCGGGCCGGACAATTCGTCCCGCGCGATGATTTCGGCGGCGCCCAGATCGCGCAGGTAATCCTCCTCCGAGGTGCGCCCGGTCGACGCGATGACGTGATAGCCAAGCTTGGAAAGAAGCGAGATCGCGACCGAGCCGACACCGCCCGCCGCGCCGGTGACCACGACGGGACCGCGCGCGGGCGTGATGCCGTGACGCTCCAGAGCCATGACACACAGCATCGCGGTATAGCCGGCGGTGCCGACGGCCATCGCCTGGCGCGCCGACATCTCGTCTGGAAGCGGCACCAGCCAGTCGCCCTTGACGCGGGCGTGGCCGGCATAAGCGCCGTAATGCGTTTCGCCGACGCCCCAACCGTTCAGGATGACATGGTCGCCTTCCTTCCAGTCCGGATTTTCCGACGCAATGACGGTGCCGGCAAAGTCGATGCCGGGCACCAGCGGAAAGCGGCGCACGACCGGCGCCTTGCCGGTGATCGCCAGCCCATCCTTGTAATTCACCGTGGTGGCCTCGACGGCGACAGTGACATCGCCTTCCATCAGATCGGCATCCGACAGTTCGGACACGGAGAACGACTGTTTCTTTTCCTCGTCGCGCGAGACGAGGATGGCCTTGAATGTATCGGGCATCTGCTTCTCCGTTCAGTGCTTCTTTTGAACTTTTCTTATAACGTGATCAACGGTGCGGCGGCGCTCACGTTTCGCTTTTCAAACGGTGACGACGCCAGTCAACGAATTCCTGAAAAAGGACAAAACCGGCGCCGATGGTGATGAAGGCGTCGGCAAGGTTGAAGATCGCGAAAGACCATACCGGCGTATGGAAAAGGATATAGTCGATAACGTAGCCCAGCGTGGCCCGGTCGATCAAATTGCCGATCGCGCCGCCGATGACGAGCGCGAAACCGATGCGGGCAAATATCTGGCCCGGCCTGGTACGCGACGCCAGCGCCAGAACCACGGCGATAACGACAAGCGCCACGACGATCAGGCCCACATCACCAAAGCCGGCCAACATGGAAAAGGCGATGCCGTTGTTGTGGGTCCGGTAAAGGGCAAGAAAGGGAATCAGTTCGAGCTTTTGCTGGAAGGCGAGCCCGCTCTCCACGAGCCGCTTCACCCATTGATCGACGGCGACCGCGGCAAGCGCCAATGCGCCGTAAGCGAGGATGGTGCGCAAGTTCATGCGCTCTGTTCCACGTCGATCGATAGGGCGGCGCGGCGTATCTCGAAGAGCATGATCCCTGTTGCCACCGCGAGATTGAGCGAATCGGCCCGGCCGGCCTGCGGAATGCGCAGCAGGCGATCGCAGGCGTCGGCCAGCGTATCCGGCAGACCCTGCTGCTCGTTGCCCATCAGGAGAAGCACCGGCTTGCTCTTGAAATCCATCGAGCGATAGTCGACCGCGCCCTTGAGATGGGTGCCGACCACCATGCCTGGAAAACTTTTCCGCCACGAAAGAAAGGCCTCAAGCGAGGATTTGGCAATGGCTACGGAAAAAACCGATCCCATCGTGGCGCGCACTGTCTCGAGCGAAAAGGGGTCGGTGCAGTCGCCGACGAGAATGACGCCTTTCGCGCCGACCGCGTCGATGGTGCGGATGATCGTGCCGAGGTTACCGGGATCGCGCACCCGGTCGAGCGCCACCCAGACATCGCCGTCATCCGGCTTGATCGACGAAAGCGACCGGGTTTGCTGCGCAAAAACACCGACGACCATCTGCGGATTGTCGCGGCGGGTGATGGCGCCGAGAACCTTCTCGTTGACTTCAAGCACCGTTCCGCCCGACGCCACCGTGCGCGCCGCAATCTTTTCGACGGTTGGATTGCCGAGTCCGGCCTTGGAAAAGACCAGCGAGCGGATCGACCAGCCCTGCTCCAGCGCGTCGATGACCAGCTTCAGACCTTCCGCCATGAATGCGCCTTGCTGATCGCGGAATTTCTTCTGCGCCAAGGCACGGATGTCCTTGACCAGCGGGTTGGAGAGGCTGGTCACCTCTTTGACTTGGCCGACGCGGGGCGTCCTGTGTCCGTCTTCGGTCATGCGGATTTTTCCCCACGCATGATCTTGCCCGCGAACCGGCTTCCACTTTGCGGGATCATGACTTGCTCTCACGCATGATCTTGCCCGCGAACCGGCTTCCACTTTGCGGGATCATGCTGATACCCATCGCGAAAAGAGCGAGGTCGAGAGCGCCCGGCCCGCCGATTTTTCGCGGATGATCAATTCGCCCGACTCGACCGCGCCGCCCATGCCCGCGAACGTGTCGCGCATCAGGGCATGCATAGCGAAAAAGGACGCGCGGATCGAATAGGCCGTCAGCACCACCGCGAGCGGGTTGGGCGTAAGGATGGAACGGCAGAGATCGGCCAGCGCCGGGAGGTCGTCGAAAAGCTGCCAGACCTCGCCCTTCGGACCGCGCCCATAGGCCGGCGGATCGAACAGGATAATATCGTAGCGGCTGCCGCGCCGCTCCTCGCGCTCAGCGAATTTCATGGCGTCTTCGCAGATCCAGCGTACCGGTCTGTCCGAAAGCCGGGCCAGTTGCTGGTTCTCGCGCGCCCAGCCGATCGCCTTTTTCGAGGCGTCGACATGCGTTACTTCGGCGCCGGCGCGCGCCGCCACCAGCGAGGCAAGACCCGTATAACCGAAAAGGTTCAGCACCTTCAGCGGGCGACCGGCGGCGGATATCAATCCGGCCATGTGGTCCCAATGCGAGGCCTGTTCGGGAAAGACGCCAACATGGCGGAAGGAGGTGAAGCGGCCGAGATAGTCGATGCCGTCGTGGCGCAAGGGCCATGTTTCGCCGAGCGGAGTCTTGGGAAAACGCCAGCGTCCCATGCCCTCCTCGTCGGTGTTGCCGGTAAAAACGGCGTCTACATTCTCCCAATCGCGCAGGGGGAGCACTTTTTGCCAGATCGCCTGACCCTCGGGGCGAACGATGCGGTAGGGGCCGTATTGTTCCAGCTTCTCGCCGCCGCCGGAATCGAGCAGCGCGTAGTCCTCGTTCGGCTCCACTTCAAGAATGAGCGGCAGGCTTTCGCGGGGCGGCGCGCCTTCCCGCCGCATGATCGGCCGTGATTTCGTGGCGGGATCGGCCTGGCGCGCGCCCGCGAGCGGAGCGGGATGTCCGGCCTGTTGGGAGCGATTATCGCCGCGTCTGTCTCGCGAGGGTCTCAACGCAAGCGTTCTCCAGCCTGTTCGTGCTGCTTTTGCCATAGCCCCAGCGCGACCGCAACGCGGGGTGGATTTACCCGGACGAAACCAGCAGTATCGGGACAACCGAATGTCCGGAAGCAATTGATGTCGCGTTCTGAACGCCTGCTTGACCTGATGCAGGTCCTGCGCCGCCACCGTCGCCCGGTCAGCGGCCAATCACTGGCGGAAGAACTCGGCATCAGCATTCGGACGCTTTATCGCGACATCGCCACCCTACAGCATCAAGGCGTCCCGATCGATGGTGAAGCGGGACTGGGATATGTGCTCAGCGGCGGCTTTTTTCTGCCGCCGCTGATGTTCGACGGTGACGAGGTCGACGCCGTTATACTTGGCCTGCGCTTCGTCATGCGGCGAGGAGACGCGGCGTTGGCGCGAGCAGCAGAGAATGTGCTCGCCAAGATCGAGGCAGTGCTGCCCCCCGAAATGGCGGATGCGGCAGCCAGCAGCGGGCTGATGGCTGGGCCGGGCGGATCGGGAGAGCCCCCAACACCTCACGGCAATCCGCGATGCGATTCGGCGGGAAGAGAAGCTGCTTCTCGGTTATTCCGACAAGACGGGCAAGGTCACGAATTGTCTTGTCTGGCCGATCGCCGTGGGATTTTTCGAGAACGCGGAAATGCTCGCGGCCTGGTGCGAGGCGCGAGGTGATTTCCGTCACTTCCGGCTCGACAGAATCATATCTTTGAAGCCGACGGGCGAACGCACACCGAAACGGCACCGAATTCTTCTTGCCGACTGGCGTATCTCGCAAAATCTGCGAGGGGAGCGCTGATGGCTGCTGCCGGAAACTGACACTCTCCGAATGAATAGTCCCTCCATCGCAAGCAATGGAGAGCAACATGCCAGCACCCAATTTCATGATCCTCTATGTAAAAGATGCCGCTGCAAGTGCGGCCTTCTACCGCGCTCTACTGGAACTGGAGCCGGTCCAGGCGTCCCCCGCCTTCGTACTCTTTGCCCTGCCAAACGGACTGATGCTCGGGCTCTGGTCGCTTCATACGGTCGAGCCCGCGGCGGGCGGCGGCGGCGAGATTGCCTTTACTGAAAAAAACATGGCGGCGGTTGATGCTACCCACCGGGCCTGGCGCGCCAAAAGCATCAAGATCGTGCAGGAGCCCGGGCCAATGGATTTTGGCTACACATTCGTGGCGCTCGATCCGGATGGCCACCGGTTGCGAATCTTCTGCCCAGGCAAGGAATAGGCCCGCATGGGCGCCAACTGGATCGGCATCGCATCCGCCGAACATGTGCGGCGGGGGCGCACGGGCGGCTTCATGCAGCTCGGACACGGCAAGGGCGCGCCCCTGCGACGGATGAATCCGGGTGACCGCATCATCTATTATTCGCCAACGACGATCTATGGCGAGAGGGATGGGCCGCAATCCTTCACCGCGATCGGGACCATCGCCGAAGGCGAACCCTATCGTTTCGACACGGGTGGCGGGTTTCACCCGTTTCGGCAGGATGTGGCGTCGGCAAATGCGCAGGAGACGTCGATCAGACCCTTACTCGATCGACTCGTATGCACGGCCGGCAATAAAAATTGGGGCGGATGTTCCGCTTCGGGCTGCTTTCCATCAGCGCCCATGATTTGCGCCTATCGAGGAGGCGATGCAGGCCAAACTCTGTTCCCCGGTGACGCGGACGTCGACATCAATGCGCAGATGACAGCAACGAAACCGATGAATTTGAATGCGGCAACCACCATGTGACCCGTCTCCCAGCGATCGCGGATCGCTAAAAACGCATTGGGAACCAGTCCCCGGGTCCAGGTCGCCAGCACCGAATTGGCCGGCGCGACCCAGGCGAACCATGTGGCCAGAGCCGCAGCATAGAGAATGGTCGCGCCCAAGGCCAGACGAAAAGCACGGCGTTGATGGCGCAGGAGAAATGTCAGGGTTGCCAGGATGATAATCACGCTGACATCGAGCGGCGCGCCGATGATGGCAAACCATTCGAACTGGGCATTAAATACCGTTGCCTCACGCCACAATTCGGGTGACCAAATCATCATGCGCGGACCCGCCTCCAAAACATGGGCAAAGGAAGGACCCAAGCTCAGCGCGGCGGATACAGCGCTCAGCAAAGACCAGAAATACAGTCCGCGTCGCATCTCCATCAGACCCGTTCAACGCTGACTTTGCCGAAGCCGTTCCGTCGACACATCAAGGGTTCTTCGCCGTTCAGTTCGAGACCATGCGTTCGAAGAGGAGCCTGCCGGCGGCCAGATCCTCCAGCGCCGCGCCAACAGACTTGAAAAGCGTGATCTCGTTGTCGGCGCCACGCCCCTGCTTTTCGCCGCGCGACAGTTCCGCGAGGTCGGCAAGGATGTCGGCTTGCGCGAGCGCGCCGCTTGCCAGCGGCTGCACGATGTCGCCGGCTTCTTTTATGGCGCCGGCGCGCGTATCGACGAAGACGCACGCCCGCCTCACGGCCTCATCATCGCTTTCGCGCATATCCGGCGTGAACGCGCCGACTAGATCCAGATGGGTTCCGGGCTCCAGAAGACGTCCTTCTACCAAGGGCGTCGAGGAGATAGTGGCGGAGGAAACGATGTCGGCCCAGCCGATGGACGTTTCAATATCGTCGGTCACGCGCACGTCATATCCATCGTCGCGAAGACTCTTGGCGACGCGCTCGGCGTTGGCCGGCGTACGGTTCCAGATGCGGATCTCGCGGATCGGGCGGACGGAAGCGTGCGCCCTGGCGAGGAAGGGGGAAAGGGCCCCGGCGCCGATGACAAGCAGCCGCGACGCGTCGGCGCGCGCCAGGTAGGTTGCCGCCAGCGCGGAGGCGGCGGCGGTGCGCCAGAGCGTCAGCCTTTGTCCGTCGATCAGCGCCTTCGGTTCGCCGGTGCGGCCGTCGAGCAGCAGATAGAGCCCCGTCACCGCCGGCTTGCCGAGCGCGTTGTTGTCGGGCGATACGGTGACGATCTTGACGCCGATATGGCCCTCGCTGGAGGTTCCCACCGCCGTGAAATCGGTCCACGCCGGCATCAGCAATAGCGTCGAGGCCGCGCCATCCGGCTTCTCAATATGATGATGATGGCGCGTCGGCTGGATCGCGCCCGAGTAGAAGGCTTGGCGCAGCGCCGCGACGAGATCGGGGAAATTCAGGCAGCGGTCGACATCGTCGGCCGAGATCATCAGCATGACAGTCTCTTCGGGTTTTCGGCTAGTTGATCGGCTCGGAGAGCGCCCGGTGCTGGACGGGCGGTTTGGAGCGCTCGGCATCGTCGCGCAGAGTACGTGCTTCCTGGGCATGACGGCGCGCCAGCCGGCGATAACGGCCCTGACGGAGCCACGTTGCCGCGCTCCCGATAAGGACGCCGACCAACAGCGCTGCAAACAAATAGACGAAGAAGGGCATCGTCAATGTGAGGCCGGAGTCACCGGGATTGAAGGGGTTCAGCGTAAACGGCACCAAGGCGCGGTTTGCCACCGCGAGCGCGATCAGCACGATCGCTACCGGAACAATGATGAGTATGGTTAGTATTCTCTTAATCATCCATCGCTCGATTGTTCCGCGCGCGCCCAATTTAGACCGAGCTCATGTCCCGAATGTCCGTCGCCGCTTCACATTCTTTGTTTTGGGGCCTTGTCCTCAGGAACAACCGCCCGTGACGACCGGGCGGACAGCCGGAAAACGATAGCGCCTGCAATTCTAGTCGCTGTTCAACCGTTCACGCAATTCCTTGCCGGTCTTGAAAAAGGGAACCCATTTTTCTTCAACCTCGACAGATTCACCGGTGCGGGGGTTGCGGCCCGTGCGCGCGGGACGATTCTTTACCGAAAAAGCGCCAAAGCCCCGCAATTCAACACGGTTACCATCGGCTAGCGCCCCCGTAATCTCTTCGAAAATGGCGTTCACTATGTTCTCCACGTCACGCAGGAACAGATGTGGATTGCGATTGGCAATAGTCTGCACGAGTTCGGATTTGATCATCGATCTGCTTCCCCGGGGCGCGCTTGGTCAGATTTCGACAGGTGCCGAATTCTGCTTGCTTTTCAGTGGCTCAAGCTATTCCGTCAAGGGTGCCAGACGGACAGAAGACCGTCAAGGAAGATACGGTCCGCGCCGAGCCGATCGAAAAGGGCTTCCGATCCTTGCGGAAGTCCAACCAGGCGCGCCAGGGCACGCGAAAACAAAAATCCGCGCCCCGAGGCCTTCGGCTTCCATTCGATCACCTTCAAATCGGAATCGACACCTTTCGTCGCGAGCCATGCCACGGCCTGACGCTCGCCGCCGACCTCGTCTATCAGCTTGTTGGCCAGCGCCTGGCGGCCGGTAAAGATCGACCCATCCGCAAGCGCCAGCACCTGGTCGCGCGAAAGCGGGCGGCGCTCGGCCACAAGGCCAACAAACCAGTCGTAGCTGTCCGAAATGAGTTTCTGAACCATGGCGCGCTCGGCGTCGGTCGTCGGATTGAAGGGCGAGGGCTCTGCCTTGAGAGGCGATGATTTGATGGCCTCCAATTTGACGCCGAGCTTGTCCATCAGCCCGGTGACGTCTGGAAATTCGACCAGGACGCCGATCGAGCCAACGATGGAGGTTTTCCGGGCGACGATGTGATCGCTTGCCGCGGCAATCATGTACGCGGCAGACGCGGCAAGGCCGCCGACCTCCGCTACGACCGGCTTCTCAGCGGCAACGCGCCGCACCTCGTCGAACGTCGCCTCGCCGCCGACCGTCGTGCCACCCGGAGAATTGATCTCCAGTATCACTCCCTTGACGGAGGGCGATGTTCGGATCTTCTCCAGCCGGCCAATCAAGTCATCGTCTTCGGTAATCGTTCCGGTTATCTTCACCTTGGCGATGTGGTCGACGTTCAGCCCGCCATAATCGTCGCGATAGAGCCATAATCCAGCCGTTACGGCGGCGACCGCTATGATGGCCAGCGCGGTAACGCGCCAAAAGGTCAGCTTGCGCCTCATGCGATAGCGGTCGATCAGATCGTCGGCCCGTGCAGCCATATCATTGTTTCTCGCGTTCGAACCGGAAGCGACATTTCTATTCCATGCGACAGGCCGCCGCCACCGCTTATCGAAGCGCGGAGAGATACATTATATAACGAAGGCGGCCGCGCTGGCTTTCCACCGCAAAATGACCATATTGGGGTGGAACCAGCTTAGGCGCTTTCGAACAAGGCGTTTGGCCGCGCTAGACAGAGTGAGTCAGATAGAGTTTGTGTCGCAAGCAGCTTCGGCGCTGCCTATTCGGAGCATTCAGCGATACAATTTACGTCGCATCGGCGGCGACACGCAAGTTTCGATCGGATTCGAATTCCAGTGATGGCGGCAGACGCTCAAACGACAGCATTGCATTCAGACCTCTCTCCCAGAGCCGCGATGGCTGGGGGACGGCCCGTGGATGATGCGTTTCGCCGGGCGAAGAGGCATTCATATGCCGTCCGGGCTTTCAAGCTGCTTCTGCCAACACTTGCCGTATTGATAATCGTCGGTTTCGCTGGCTATTCTTACCTTCTGACACCGGGAGAGATCTCGGTGGATATTCTCGGCTCCAGCTATAGCAATGGCAAGTTGACCATGGCCAATCCAAAACTCGACGGCTTTACCAAGGACAACCGCCCTTATTCGATGAAGGCGGCCCGCGCCATACAGGATGCGGATAAAACCGGTGTCATCCAGCTTGAAGATATTACGGCCAAGCTGCCGCTCAGCGACAAGAACTGGGCCAATGTCGAGGCAAAGCGGGGCGTGTTCAACAAGGATAAAAACACGCTCGACATCAATTCACCAATGACCATCACGACCGCGGACGGAATGACCGCCAATTTGAAATCCGCCTTCGTCAATATCGGTAAGGGCAATTTGGAAACGTCCGATCCCGTAGATATCACGCTGCAGACTTCGCATATCAGCGCCGATACGATGAGTATCGAAGACCGGGGAAAGGTTCTTGTTTTCGACAAGAAAGTCCGGGTTACGATGAACCCCCAGAAGAAAACGCCGGCCGAAACCAAAGGTGGAGCCACAGATGCCGATCATTGACCGGTTAACGGCGCCAGGCGCGGTATTCATCGGTGCGATCTTCGCAGCGAACCTGATGCTGGTGATTTCCGCCGGCCCCAGCATGGCGAAACAGGCGGGCGATAAAAGCAGTTCCAGCCAGAATTTCGCCGGAATGAAGCTTTCAGGCGACAAGCCAATACAGATCGAAAGCGACAAGCTCGAGGTCCATCAGAAAGACAATACCGCTTACTTTACGGGCAACGTCAACGTCGTCCAGGGCGCGACCCTGTTGAAGGCGGGGCGAATGATCGTCCATTATGTGAAAGCAGCCAACGGCTCTTCGACGTCCGTCACCGGCGGGTCGGGAAACATCGAAAGCATCGATGTTGACGGCAAGGTCTATGTGAAGACCGACAACCAGATCGCGACCGGCGACCACGGAACGTTCAACATGAAAAGCCAGTTGCTGATTCTGGAGGGCGACAAGGTCGTGCTCACGCAGGGCGACAATGTCGTGGTAGGTTGCAAGCTGACCGCTAATTTGAAGACGGGGCTTTCAAATCTCGACGGATGCGCCAGCGGCGCGGACAAGGGCCGCGTCAAGGTTTTGCTGACCCCCCAAAAGAAGACGGACAAATAGCTTGTCCGTACTCTCCAGGATTTCCCGCGCCGGTAGCGACGATGGCGAAGCGGCCGCCGGCATTGATCCCGAGCGGCTGAAGGGAACCTTGATCGCGCGCGGCCTGACCAAGAGCTACAAGGGCAGGCAAGTCGTGAGCGGCGTTTCGATCGGCGTCAGGGCCGGCGAGGCTGTGGGGCTTCTTGGACCGAACGGGGCGGGCAAGACTACCTGTTTCTACATGGTGACCGGGCTCGTTCCCGTCGACAAGGGAACGATCTCGATCGACGGATACGACGTGACCTCGATGCCGATGTACAGGCGTGCGCGACTGGGCATCGGTTATCTGCCACAGGAAGCGTCTATCTTTCGAGGTCTTTCCGTCGAGTCCAATATTCGAGCCGTTCTGGAAGTCGTGGAAAAAAGCCGCAAGGAACGCGAGCGTCGGCTCGATTCCCTGTTGGAAGAATTCAACATCGGCCATCTGCGCAAGGCGCCATCGATCTCGCTGTCAGGCGGTGAAAGGCGACGTCTCGAAATCGCCCGGTCGCTCGCTTCGAGCCCGAAATTCATGCTGCTCGACGAACCCTTCGCCGGCATCGACCCGATCGCGGTGTTCGACATCCAGCAACTTGTCCGCCATCTCACCAGCCGCGGCATCGGCGTGCTGGTCACCGATCACAATGTTCGCGAGACCCTCGGCCTTATCGATCGCGCCTACATCATCCATGCCGGCAAGGTGCTGACCCATGGCGAGCCCTCGGAAGTGGTCGGCAACGCCGATGTGCGCCGGCTCTATCTCGGCGAGGGCTTCACGCTTTAGCGCCGCGATCCCTATTCGTCGGCGGGGTGCTTCGAGGTGGCGAAATGGCCGCCCTGGTAGATAACATCGGGATCGGTCGGCTTCTCCGGCTTCATGTTTTCCAGCACATCCGCCCGCCATCTTGCCGAACTCTGGCGCGGTTTCCAGCCGAGGAACGCGGCGCCGCTGTTGTCCCACCAGACCTCGTCATTATCGGACACGCCGTAGACGATCGTGTGACCGATGCGCGGCGCGGTGAAGGCCCGCTCGCACAGATCGTAGAGGTCCTCGACCCCCAGCCATATCGCCTGGGTGCGCGGATTGATCGGCTTGGGAAAGCACCAGCCGATACGGAGCGACAGGCATTCCTGCCCGAACTTGTCAAAATAGAAGCTCGCCATGCCTTCGCCAAACATCTTCGACACACCGTAAAGCGAATCCGGCCGCATCGGCATGGATGGATCGACGCGTTCATGGCGCGTGTAGAAGCCGGTGACATGGTTGGAACTGGCGAAAATGATGCGCGGCTGGCCATTGTGGCGGGCGGCCTCGAACAGATTGTAGACGCCAACGATATTGCCGTTGAGGATCTGATCGAACGGCTTTTCCAGCGAGATGCCGCCGAGGTGAAGGATCCCGTCGACGCCGTCGAAGAGCGCATCCACCTCCGCCCGGTTGCCCAAATCGCAGCGCTTGAATGTTTCATGCGGCGCCAGATCGCCGATCTCGGTGATGTCGGAAAGCACGACTTCCTTAGCCAGTCGGTTAAGCAAGGGCCGCAGAGCCTTGCCGACACCACCGGCCGCCCCCGTCATCAAGAGCTTTTTCAGCATGATCGAATTCTCCCAGGCGACGCCCGCCGAGCGGATACGGCAAAACGATAATGTGGATGGGTTATTGCAGCAACCGCGGCAGGGTCAGCGAGACGGCGGGGAAGTAGGTGACCAGCATCAATGCCACGAACATGGCAAGATAGAACGGCCATATGGTGCGCACCGCCTGCTCGATCTTGACCCCGCCGATGGCGCAGCCGACGAAAAGGCACGCACCGACCGGTGGGGTACAGAGTCCGAGGCCCAGATTCATCATCATGATGATCCCGAACTGGACCGGGTCCATGCCGATATCCTTGACCACCGGCAGGAATATCGGCGTGCAGATCAAGATCAGCGGCGCCATGTCCATGATCATGCCGAGTACCAGCAGGATGAGATTGATCATCAGGAGGATCACAAGCGGATCGCTCGAGATCGAGGTGACCGCCGAAGCCAGCATGTCGGGAACCTGATAGAGCGCCAGCATGTAGGCAAAGGCCGAGGCGCAACCGACGAGGATCATCACCATCGCCGTGGTGCGAACCGCGTTGACGACCGCTGACATGAACGCGCCCCAAGTCAGTTCACGATAGACCAGAGCGGTGATCACGATCGCGTAGATCGCGCCAAACGCGCCGGACTCCGTCACGGTGAGGATGCCCGACAGCGTGCCGCCGACGATGATCACGGCGGTCAGGAGTCCAGGAATCGAAGCCGCGAAGCTGATGAGAAGGACTTTCCAGCCCGGAAAGGTCTCAGCGGGATAGCCCCGGCGAACGGCCACGAGATAGGCAGCGGCGGCAAGGCACAGGCACATCAGAATGCCGGGCAGGACGCCGGCGATAAAAAGTTTCGAGACCGAGATGCCGCCGCCCGCCGCCACCGCATAGATGATCATGTTGTGGCTGGGCGGGATCACCACCCCGGCGACCGAGGAGGTGACGGTGACATTGACCGCATAATCGGCGTCGTAGCCCTTTTCCTTCATCACCGGCATCAGGATCGAGCCCAACGCCGATGTGTCGGCCACGGCCGAGCCGGAGATGCCTCCGAAAAGCATCGAGGAGAACACGTCGACCACGCCCAGTCCGCCCCGGACGTTTCCAACCGCCGCGGCGGCAAAGCGGACGAGCCTGTTGGCGATGCCGCCATAAAGCATCAATTCGCCGGCAAAGATGAAAAACGGAATGGCCAGAAGCGACAATACCGAGACGCCGGAGACGATGCGCTGGAACGCGACGAAAAGCGGGATGCCCTCCCACCAGAACGCTCCGACAGCGGCAATTCCCAACGAGAAGGCGACGGGCGCGCCGATGATCAAACCGAGCGCAAACAGCCCGAACAGGATGGCAAGCCCCATATGTCAGCCCCTCGCCTGTATCGGATGTTTGATGCGCGCCACCAGGTCGTATCCGGCAAACAGCACGAACAACACGCCGGCGATCCCCAATGGCAGGAAGCGCCAGGCTTCGGGGACCTCGATCATCGGAATATTGCGATCGAGATTTCCGGTAAAGAGGCCGTAGCCCTCCACAGCCATCAAGATGCCAAAGATAATGACCAGAATGTCGGCAAGATAGCGCGCGATCTCGCGCGGCACCGTTGGGAAGCTCTCGCGCACGAAGTCGATATTCAAATGGCTGCCCCGGCGTACGCCGACGGCGGCTCCAAAGAAGGTGATGTAGGAGATCAGGAGCAGCGAAAGCTGCTCCACCCAGGTTGGTGTGTTGTTCATCACGTAGCGTCCCCAGACCAGCCAGCCGAAGGTCACGACGATGGTGATCAGCGACAGCCCGGCGATCAGCAGACACAGCCACGCCAGTCCATCGAGGATCCGCTCGACGATCCCGCGCGGCGCGGCCGGCGTGGAAAGCCTGGGCGGGGGTGGGTTCTCCGGCAGATCGGAAACGGATGTCACGGAAAATTCTCCCCCGGGAAAAAGGCCCGGTCGCCTTTGAGCGCCGGGCCAGTTTGCGCGGCTATTTCGTCGCGCGAACTTCGCTGACAACTTCCTTCAGGTCCGGGTTGTCCTTGAAGAATTTCTCGTAAACCGGCTTCATCGCATCCTGGAAGGGCTTCAGGTCGGTGATGACGTTGACCTGGGCGCCGCCCTTGATCGCCGCTTCCTTCGATTTCTCGGAGGCTTCGGCCCATAGCTTGCGCTGCTCGACCGCAGCATCGACGGCGGCCTGTTTCACGATGCCTTGCGTCTTGGCGTCCAGCTTGTCCCAGCTCGATTTGGAGACGCACAGGCATTCCGGAATGATGAGGTGGTTGGTGGTCGAGAAATATTTCGCGACCTGATAGAGATTATATTCGTCATAGGTGGGATAATTGTTCTCCGCGCCGTCGACCACGCCGGTCTTCAGCGACTGGTAGACCTCTCCCATCGGCAATGGCGTGGCGTTGCCACCGAGCGCCGCCATCATGTCGACGTAGAGTTGGTTGTTCATCACCCGAACCTTCATGCCCTTTACATCGGCGGGCGTCTTAATCGGATGCTCGTTGTTGAAGATGCTCCGCGAGCCGGAGTCGAACCAGGACAATGCCACAAGGCCCTTGGCGGCCATCGCGTCCGAGAATTTCTGGCCGATAGGTCCGTCCATGACATGGTGCATCTGCTCGACGCCCGAGAAAAGGAAAGGCAGCGAGACGACGTTGGTCATTGGCACGATGGGGCCCATCGGCCCGAGATTGAAGTTGGCGAAGTCGAGCGCGCCGTTCCTGACCTGCTCGATGGCATCCGACTGGTCGCCGAGCGTGGCGTTGTTATAGACCTTCATCGTCAGGTCGCCGCCAGTCTTGTCGCCAACCGCCTTGGCGAAATCCTCAAGGGCAACGGTGTTCGGATAGCCCGGAGCATGCACATTCCAGCCACGCCAGTTCTTGGCGAAGGCGGAAGAGCTCGCGGCGACGCACAGGACGGCCGCTGCGATTGCGGTCGTGCGCAAAAGCGATCTTACAATCTTCATGATTTTCCTCCCTGAAACGCGAAAGCGCGATCTATCTTGTACTATCTCAAGATGGATGTCATCATACAATTGACAGACACGCCGTCAATGCCTTTTCTATCGTCGGGGCCGGCAAGGGGTTTCAGGCATCCGGCGCGACAGTCCAACTGAAGGCGGCAACAGCCGAAGAGTCAAGGTGAGCAGAGCCGACGCCGACCATGAATTGCCTGCTGGTGTGGGAACGCAACCGAAAGCGCCAGCACGCCGGAACCTCGTGGGGATGGTCAGCGAAAGCCTTCGTGGCCTGATCCTGGGCGGCGAGATTCATCCGGGAGACAAACTACCCAGCGAAGCGGGCCTGACCGAGCGCTACAACGTCAGCCGCACGGTAATCCGCGAGGCAGTCGCCTCCTTGCGCGCCGACGGACTGGTGGAGGCGCGCCACGGCGTCGGCATTTTCGTCCTGACAAACCAGCCCTCTCCCGCCCACGGCTTTCAGACCTTTGAAACCGCCCGCATTTCCTCGATGATCGAGGCCCTGGAACTAAGGACAGCGGTCGAGATCGAGGCTGCCGCGCTTGCGGCCGTACGACATTCCCCGGCGCAGGAAGAAGCCATCCGCGAGCGCTATGACGACATCGAAGCGCAAATCGGCGCCGGCCAGCCGACCATGGCGGCCGATCTCGCCTTTCATCTCGCCATCGCCGACGCCACCAACAATCCGCGCTTCCGAGAATTCCTCGAAGTAATGGGCCGCAACGCCATTCCTCGCGCCTCGCTGCAAGAGGGCAATGCGGAGGAGACGCCCGGCGATTATCTCAAGCAGATCCAGGCCGAGCACAGGCTCATTGCCGATGCGATTTCGGCGCGTGATCCCGAAGCGGCGCGCGAAGGGCTGCGCACGCACCTTCAGGGCAGCCTCCAGCGCTATCGCAAGCTCATCCGTCGGGGCATTTGACTAACTTATCATATCTCCATTGACAGAGATATGATGGCAATTATGATCGCCGCGGATTGCTGCCCGTCGAGCGAGGACCGTGAAGCGTAATGGAACCCGAAGAACTGAAGGCCGCGCTGGGCGCCGGCCTGCTCTCCTTTCCCGTAACGCCGTTCGGCGCTGACGGGGCCTTCAACGAGAAGGTTTATGCCGACCATGTCGGCTGGCTGGCCGACTTCAAGGCGAGCGTGCTTTTCGCGGCCGGCGGCACGGGTGAGTTCTTTTCGTTGGCGCCAGAGGAAATCCCCGCTGTTGTAAGCGCCGCCAAGGCGGCGGCGAAGGGCACGCCGATCGTTGCGGGCTGCGGCTACGGGACGCGCATGGCGACATCCATCGCCAAGGCGGCCGAAGCGGCGGGCGCCGACGGCATCCTGCTCCTTCCGCATTACCTCATCGGCGCCAACCAGGAAGGGCTTTTCGCCCATATCAAGTCGGTCTGCCACGCTGTTCACATCGGCGTCATGGTTTATAACCGCGACAATTCCATCGTCACGACGGAGACATTGGCGCGGTTATGCGATGCCTGTCCCAATCTCGTCGGTTTCAAGGACGGTTCGGGTGACATCGGTCTGGTCCGCCAGATCACGGCGACGCTCGGCGACCGCCTCACCTATCTCGGCGGCATGCCGACGGCGGAACTCTTCGCCGACGCCTATCTCGGCGCAGGGGTGACCACCTACTCGTCGGCGGTCTTCAATTTCGTGCCTAAACTCGCTCAGGAATTCTACACGGCGCTGCGCGCCGGAAAGCATGAGCGGACGGACGCTATCCTGCGCGATTTCTTCTATCCCTTCCTGAAAATCCGCAACCGGAGCAAGGGCTACGCCGTGTCGGCGATCAAGGCCGGCGTCCGGCTGGCGGGTTTCGACGTTGGCCCGGTACGTGCGCCGCTTACAGATCTTACGCCCGCGGAAACGGACATGATGGCCGAACTGATCGGGCCCTACCGGACATGAGAATAGAGGCGGTCAGGACTTATCTCCTCGACCATAAGCTCGACCGCGCCTTCGAGAGTGCCTCGATGCGCTTCGACCGGCGCCAGCATTGCCTGGTGGAAATCGTCTGCGAGGATGGTCTTTCGGGCTGGGGCGAGTGCCTGGGCCCGGCACTGCCGAACGCGGCAGTCGTCAAAGCCTACTCGGCCGCGCTCATCGGGCGCGATCCGCTGGAAACCGAAAAGCTGTGGATCGAACTCTACAATCAGTTGCGCGACCAGGGGCAGCGCGGCCTGACGGTCACGGCGCTGTCCGGCATCGACATCGCGCTTTGGGATATCAAGGGAAAGCATTTCGGTGCGCCCGTCTCGACCTTGCTCGGCGGCCGTTTCCGCGAACATGTGCGCGCCTATGCCACCGGCGGATTCCGCAGCGATCGCGGCGACCGCGCGGCAGGGATGGCGAAGGAGACCGGCGCGTACGCGAGCGAGGGATTTCATGCCGTCAAGATAAAGATCGGTTTCGACGTCGAGGAGGATCTGCGCGTCATCGAGGCGGTGCGCGATGCCATCGGCCCGAAGACGCGCTTCATGATCGACGCCAATCATGGCTACGACGTGCTGGAGGCGATCGAACTCGGCAAGCGCGCCGCGCGCTACGGTATCGACTGGTTCGAGGAACCGGTGCTTCCCGAGCAACTCGACGCCTATCGGGCCGTGCGCGCCGGACAGCCGATCCCGGTCGCCGGCGGCGAAACGTGGCACGGCCGCTACGGCATGCGCCAACCGTTGGAAACCCGCGCCGTCGATATCCTGCAGCCAGATATCTGCGGCACGGGCGGTTTCAGCGAAATGCGCCGGGTCGCCGACATGGCGGCAATGCAGGGCGTGCGGCTGGTGCCGCATGTCTGGGGCACGGGCATAGCCTTGGCGGCCAGCCTGCAATTCATGGCGGCGCTGCCGCCCAATCCGCCGCGCCGTGACCCCGTCGAACCGATCCTCGAATTCGACCGCACGCCAAATCCCTTCCGCCAGGCCGTGCTCATGCATCCCATCGAGCACAAGGCCGGGACGGTTGCGATCCCCGACGGGCCGGGCCTTGGCATCGCGATCAATCGCGAGGCACTGGTCCAGTACACGCTGAAAGACGAGTAATGCCGGGCATTCCCGCAAATACAAGACCGCTCTATGGTCCCGCGCCCAAACTCACGGCGTCTCCGGGGGCCACCGATTGCCATATGCATTTTTTCCTAGACGGATATTCGTCGCAGCCGGGCGGTCCCGCCATCGCCGAACTTGCAGGCATTGACGACTATGCGATCGTGCAGAAGCGGCTTGGCCTCGATCGGGTCGTCGTCACCCAGCCGAACGCCTACCAGTTCGACAATGGCGCGACGCTTGCCGCGCTGGACCGGATCGGCAAGGAGAAGGCGCGCGCGGTGATCGTAGTTTCGCCGGACATGGATCTGACGAGCCTCAAAGCGCTCGACGAGCGCGGCGTGCGCGGCGCCCGCATCATGAACCTGCCGGGCGGCGCGGTGAAAATCGCCGACATGAAGCCGGTCGAGAAACTGGCGCGGTCGGTCGGTTGGCATCTGATCGTGCAGTTCAATGGGTGCGAGATCGACACGCATTCCGACGCACTGCAGTCGATCGAGACCGACTATGTCATCGACCATATCGGCAAGTTCATGCCGCCGGTTCCGGCTGAAGACCCGCGCGTCGACAAAATCCTGCGCCTTATCGATCGAGGCAACGCCTGGTTCAAGATCGCCGGATGCTACGAGACTAGCCACACCGGCGACCCTGATTATGATGATGTCGCACCAATCGCCAAGCGGGTTATCGCACATGCGCCCGAACGCGTGATCTGGGGATCGAACTGGCCGCATATCGGCGTCCCGCGCAGCGATTATCCCAATGACGCGACGCTGCTCGATATACTGCTCGATTGGGCGCCCGACGCCGCCCGACACAAGATACTGGTCGACAATCCCGCCAAGCTCTACGGATTCGGCGAAAATTAGTCCCTTGCAGGGGCCGGATCGTGCCTCTCGTGATTGACGCTGCCATCCGACCCATTAAGAATGCCGCGATCTTCATGGCGGCTCGTTCCAACGGGCCCGCCAAGGTCGCTGCCGCCTCGCGCAGCACAGGCAATCGATCAATGGAGGCCGGGCGATAGCCGGTCTCAAAGGGAGGAATTTGAATGACCAACGCAAAACCAGCAAACGGCGTCAGCCGCCGCACGGTGGTCGCCGGCATCGGCGCGGCCGGTATCGTTGCAGGCGCATCGCCCTTTTCCATCGCGCGGGCGGCGGGCGGACCGCTCAAGGTCGGCGTACTTCTGCCGCGCTCCGGCGTGCAGGCCGGCATTGGCCAGGACTGCCAGCGCGGCGTCGATGTCGCCGCGCCGATCCTCAAGGATCTCGGCCTGCCCGAGTTGAAGATCATGAACGGCGATACCGAATCCAATGAGCAGACGGCCCGGTCGCAGGCCGAAAAGCTGATCGGCGACGGCGCACAGCTTCTGGTAGGCGCTTTCGATTCCGGCCAGAGCGCCGCGATCGCGCAGGTCGCGGAGCAGAAGGGCGTCCCCTTCGTCATCAACATCGCCGCGGCGCCGCAGATCACCGAGCAGGGCTACAAATACGTTTTCCGCAATTTCCCGACCGCAATCACCATCCTTACGGACGCCTTCAAGCAGCAGAAAGAGATTTTCGCAGCGGTGGGCTCGGCGCCGAAATCGGTCGTCTTCCTGCATGTCAATGACACGTTCGGCACCGCCATGGCGGGCGGCATCGGCAAGGTCATGCCCAAGTTCGACATGCCCTACAAGGTAGCCGATACCATCGCTTATGACCGCGCGGCGCGCGATCTGTCGGTCGAGATCGCCAAGGCGAAGGCGACGGGCGCCGACGCGCTTCTCGTGGTGAGCCGGCTCAACGACGCCATCCTCTTCACTCGCGAACTGATCAAGCAGCGCTGGACGCCGGATGCGATCCTGAGCATGGGGCCGGGCTGGTACGAGGACCAGTATTTCAAGACGCTGGGCAAATACAGCGACGGTCCGATCTCCTTCGTTCCCTGGTACGATCCGAAGAAGAAGCTCAGCCAGACGCTCAAGGCCGCCATGAAGAAGGCCTATCCGGACGTCAACATGAACACCAACCACGTCTATACGTTCGAGGCGCTGCTGATCGCGGCCGACGCCTACAAGCGCGCCGGAACCGGCGACGCCAAGGCGCTGACGGAGGCCGTGCGCTCCACCAACATCACCGACAACGTGTCGATCGGTGCCGGCATCAGCTTCAACGCCAAGGGCCAGAACGACAAGGTCGGCGACGCTTCCATCCAGAATGTCGGTGGCGAACTTCTGGTCGTGGCGCCCAAGGAGGCCTCGGTCGCGAAGACCGTGTGGCCGATCCCGCCTTACGACAAGCGCTGAACCACCGTTACCCCGCCCCGGTGAAAACGCCGGGGCGGATCTTATCCTGAACCCGCCGGGATCTGTTCTTGCCCCTTGATCTTTATCTCAATGTCGCCGTCAGCGGCCTGCTGACCGGCCTGATCTATGGCCTGAGCGCGCTCGGCCTGTCGGTGATCTTCGGGGTCATCCGCATTGTCAATTTCGCGCATGGCGAGATCATGGTGATCGGCATGTTCGCGACGCTGGTGCTGTTTCGGCATCTGGGCATCGACCCGCTCTATTGCATCCCCATTGTCGCGGCGGGGCTGTTCGTCCTCGGCTATCTGCTGCAGGATCTCGTGGTGCGCCGCGTCGTCCATCTGCCGGACTACATGCAGTTCCTGCTGATGGCGGCGATAGCCGTCGTGCTGGTCAGCCTGTGCCTGATGATCTTCGGCCCCGACGCCCAGGGCGTGCAGGTCTCCTACGCCTATGATTCCTTCGCGATCGGCCCGCTGCTGGTCGACAAGGTCAAGATCTATGCCGGGATCGCGGCGCTCATCGCCTCGGGCATCCTCTTCGCCTTCTTCCGCTACACCGACACCGGCAAGGCGATCCGCGCCTGCGGCGACAATCCGACGGGCGCGCTGGTTGTCGGCCTGAACGTTCGCCGACTCTTCGCGCTGACCTTCGGCATCGGCACGGCCTGTCTCGGGGCGGCCGGGGCCATTCTCGTGCTCCTCATCGACGTGCACCCCTATCTCGGGCCGTCCTATACGCTGCTCGCCTTCATCATCGTCATCATCGGCGGCCTCGGAAGCCTGCCCGGCGCGCTGCTCGGCGGACTTCTGATCGGCGTCTCGGAGGCGCTGGCCGGTCTTCTCCTGCAGCCGTCGCTGAAAAGCGCGGTCTCCTTCGCCCTCCTGATTCTTGTGCTGCTTCTGAGACCGCAGGGATTGATGGGCAAGGTCGCGCGATGATGCGTCGGCTGACAGAGGGTTTGCGGCCCCGCGCGCTTGTACTCTTGGCCGTATTCGCCATCATCATGGTCGTCGCACCCTCTTTCGTCAGCGACTATGTGCTCAGCGTATTGATCATCTCGCTCTATTTCGCCTTCGTCGGGCAGGCATGGAACCTGATGCTCGGCTTCGCAGGCCAGCTATCGCTCGGCCACGCGCTGTTCGTCGGCATCGGTGCCTATACCAGCGCCGCGCTGCTCGTTCATTTCGGCATCGCTCCGTGGGCGAGCGTCTTCGCGGCCATCGCGCTATCGACGCTAATGGGATGCGTCATCGGCTATCTCGGTTTCCGCTTCTCGATCGGCGGCGTCTATTTCGCCCTTTTGACCATCGCCTTCGCGGAATTCACCGGCATCATCGTCGACAATGTGCCGTGGCTCGGCGGCTCCGCCGGCCTGTTCCTGCCGGTCAAGAACGCCAGCGGCATCGATCTGGCCAACCTGCGTGGCCCCCCGACCATGTTTTATTATGTGATCCTGTTTTTGACCGGCGCGGCGCTGGTTCTTTGCCGTTTCTTGCTGAACTCCAAGCTGGGCCTCTACTGGCTGGCGATCCGCGACGACCAGGAAGCGGCGGAAGCAGCCGGCGTGCCGCTCTTCCGCTACAAGATGATCGCGGTGGCCATCTCCTCGGCGCTTACCGGCATCGGTGGTGTCTGGTACGCCTTCTACTACAATAATCTGTTTCCCGAATCGACTTTCGCCACCGGTCGGTCGGTGGAACTCATCCTCGGCGCGGTTGTCGGCGGCGTCGGCACGCTGTTCGGCCCGATCCTTGGCGCCTTGATCCTCACTCCCCTGGGCGAGGTGCTGACGGCCCTGACCGGAGGCTTGCACGTCGACGGCATCAAGACGTTCTTCTGGGGCTTGTGTGTCATCGCCATCGTGCTCTTTCGGCCCTCGGGCGTCTGGCCATGGCTCGCCGCCGTGCTCAAACTCGACGGCCGTGGCGAAAACGGCGGCGATCGATGAGCGCGGCGCAACCTTCATCCCGATCGGCTGCGCTGAAGGTCGCCGGACTGACCAAGCGCTTCAGCGGCCTGATCGCCGTCGACAATGTCTCGTTCGAGGTGGCGCCGGGCGCCATTCATGCGTTGATCGGACCCAACGGCGCCGGCAAGACGACAACGTTCAATATGATCGCCGGCGCGCTCAGGCCGACCAGCGGCGATGTCCTGCTCGATGGCCATTCACTGGTCGGCATGCGGCCGGACCAGATATGCCGCGCCGGGGTCGGCCGGACCTTCCAGATCGTGCGCCCCTTCAACGATCTCACGGTCGCCGAGAACGTCGCCATCGGGGCGCTGTCATGGACCAGCGATGTGGGTACCGCCCGCCGGTATGCGGTCGAGGTACTCGACCTGCTCGGTCTCGCCGACAAGCGCAACGCGCTGCCGAGCGGCATTACTTTGCCCGACCGCAAATGCCTGGAAGTCGCCCGCGCACTGGCGACGAAGCCGAAATTGCTGCTTCTCGATGAGGTGATGGCCGGGTTGAGACCGACCGAGATCGACCGGATGGTGGCGATTTTTCGTAAGTTGAACGTCGAAACCGGTTTGACGATCGTGCTGATCGAACATGTCATGCGCGCGGTGATGGCGTTGTCCCACCATGTCGTCGTGCTCAATTACGGCAAGGTGATCGCCGAAGGGACGCCGCAGGAGGTAACGCGCGATCCCGAGGTGCTCGCCTGCTATCTCGGCGCCGAGGAGCTTTCCTGATGCTCGAGATAGACGGAATCGATATGTTTTATGGCGACGCCCAGGCGCTCGACGGCGTGTCGCTGTCGATCGAGGAGGGTGCTATCGTCGCCATCGTCGGGGCGAATGGCGCGGGCAAAACGTCGCTCATCCGCACCATTGCCGGCATGCAGCGGCCAAGACGGGGACATATCCTCTTCAAGGGCGCCGAAATCGCCGGCCTTCCGACCTACAAGGTGTGCGATCTGGGCATCGGCCAGGTTGCCGAGGGTCGCCAGATCTTCCCGTCGATGACGGTGAAGGAAAATCTCGAAATGGGAGCGATGCTGCCGCGTGCACGCTCCGGCAAGGCACGCAATCTGGACAAGGTCTACGCCATGTTCCCGCGCCTTGCCGAACGCAAGGCGCAGGCAGCCGGCACTTTGTCGGGCGGCGAGCAGCAGATGCTCGCCATCGGCCGCTGCCTGATGGGCAATCCGGAACTCATCATGTTCGACGAGCCGTCTCTCGGCCTGTCTCCCGCACTGGTGCATGAGGTGTTGCAGACCATTCGCGATCTGAACCGCGAGGGCCTCACCTGCGTGCTGGTCGAGCAGAACGTCGCCGTATCGCTGAAACTGGCGCGACATGCCTATGTGCTTGAAAACGGCAGGATAACGCTCGCCGGAAGCGGCGAGGAACTTCTCGCCGACGACCGCGTGCGCCAGGCCTATCTCGGCCTTTAGCGCCAGTCAGGCAGCCGCGCCAAATCCGCCGAGGAAGGCGGCGAGATTGTCGCCGAGCGCGTCGCAGACATAACCGCCCTCCTGAATGATCGCCGTGGGCAATCCCATCCGGCCGCAGCGTTCCCCGATGCGGGCAAAGCCATCGGTGGACACGGATAATCCGCCAAATGGATCTCCCTCGAACGGATCCAGCCCGAGCGCCACGACCAGCGCGCCGGGCGCGAAGGATTTTATGCGCAGGATCGCACTGTCGAGCGCTTCCAGAAAAGGCGCATCGCCGGACCGGCGCGGCAGAGGCAGGTTGAAATTGTAGCCGAGGCCCGCGCCTTCGCCACGCTCGGAGGCATGACCCCAGAAGAAGGGATAGAAGCGCACCGGATCGGCGTGAATTGAAACCGTCAGCACGTCGGCGCGCGCAAAAAAAATGCCTTGCGTTCCATTGCCGTGATGCAAATCCACGTCGAGGATCGCCACGCGCTCATGGCTGGCGCGTAGTGTCTGGGCGGCGATGGCCGTATTGTTGAGGAAGCAGAAGCCGCCGGCGAGATCGGCGAACGCGTGGTGGCCCGGTGGACGGCTGAGACCATAGACGGCGTTCGCGCCATCGGCCACCAATTGCGCCACATGCGCCGCCGTCTGCGCGCTCCAGTAGGCCGAACCCCAGGTTTCAGCCGAGATGGGGCACGCCGTATCGGCCATATGATAACCGGCCTGCCCGACGGCGGAGGCGGGATAGGACAAATCGCGCCGGTCGGGGTGGATATTGGCGACCACCTCGGCCGAGGCATCGGGTATGCGCCGCCAGCGTTCGTAGATCGTCTCGAGGAAACGCAGATATTCCGGCGTGTGGACGGCGGCGATCGGCGCCAGGCCGCGATCGTCCGGCGCAGCCTCTTCAAGACCCGCCTTTCGCGCGCCGGCAAGCAACCGATCCACCCGTTCGGGAATCTCCGGGTTGGGTTGCGGCGCGCCCGAGGAAAGAAAGTGCTTCGGGTCGTGTTTGCGCTGGTCGTCACGGAAGACGAATTTCATTTCTTATTCCATTTCGTTGGTTTCAGCGATTGTGCTTCCCCGGAGGGCATCGAAGCCCGATCATGGAGGTCGAGCAGGCGCTCCGAAGATGTCGGATCGGGCATGTCAGCTATTTCCGCGCGGCAGTCCGAAGCGTTCGGCAAAGGCATCGAGACTAGCCGTCAGCATGTCGATGATTTCGCTGATCTGGCCCGAGTCACGATGAGGGGCGGGCAAACCATGAAATGGTCCCCCTCGACGCCGCCCCGGGTGCGCCGCGAATAGATGATCAACCCGCGCGAATACGCCTCTTCGACGAGGTGGATATAGGCATCCATCTCCTTGGGCAGCGGCGTCATGGTCTGCCTGTCGGAGACGAGTTCGAAGGCGAGCAGCAGCCCCTTGCCGCGCACGTCGCCGATGAACGGAAAGCGCGCCATCAGCGCGGTCAATCCCGTCTTCAGCATCGCCCCCATCGTCTCGGCCTTGTCGACCAGATGGCCGCGGTCGATTTCCTTGAGGACGGCCAGCCCGGCGGCGCAGGCCAGCGGATTGCCGGCATAGGTGTAGCCATGGACGAAGCCGCCCTTGGCCAGCACCGGTTCGACCAATCTTTCATGCGCCACCATTGCGCCAAGCGGCGCATAGCCGGCGGCGAAGCCCTTGGACAGCGCGACGATATCGGGTGTTGATCCCAGTGTTCGGCCGCCAGAAATTTCCCGGTTCGTCCGGCGCCGGTCATCACCTCGTCGTAAATCAGCAGAATCCCGAATTCGTCGCAGATTTCGCGGATGCGCCGATAGTAGGAATCGGGCGCGACCAGTGCGCCGGTGGACGCCCCGCCAACCGGCTCCATGATGAAGGCGAGAACGGTTTCGGGGCCTTCTTCCTCGATCTTCTCGCGCAGCATTTCGGCATAGCGCAGGCCGCGCTCCTCTTCAGCAAGGTCGTCGCGGTCGAGATAACAGGTCGGCGCCGGGATTTTGGGCATTTCCCGCATCATCGGCGCGAACGGCTCCGTCATCGACGACATGCCGGTCAGCGCCAGCGCGCCGAGCGTCGACCCGTGATAGGAGGGCGTGCGCGAGATCACCTTCCATCGGCTTGGCTGACCCGTCGCGACGGCGTATTGCCGGGCCAGCTTGATGGCGCTTTCGACCGCCTCCGATCCGCCCGAGACGAAGAAGACCCGCTCGAGGCCGGCCGGCATCCTTTCGGCGGTCATCCGGGCCAGTTCCTCGGCGGGCTCGTTCTCGAAATGCAGGCGATATCCGAAGGTCGCCTTTTCCATCTGCTGACGCATCGCGGCGAGCACGCGCTCGTTGGAATGGCCGATATTGGCGACCATGGCGCCGGAAGATCCGTCGAGATATCGCTTGCCGTCGACATCCCAGATGTAGACGCCGCGTGCCTCGCCCAACACCGGCCTTCTCTGGCGCGACTGGTAAAACAGGTACGACTTGGCGGGCTTGTCCATGTCGGCGGCTATTGTGCCGGAACCAGCGCACAGTCACGGCCGCGAATGACCGCTTGCACGCGTGCGCCCTGCCGGAAAGGATGCCGCTCGATCATATTGAGCGCTTGCATCTGGTGACCGGCCACCGAAACGAAGTAGCGCGCCGCCTGTCCCTGATAATCGACGGCCGTGACTTCTCCGGGCAAGGCGATCGCGTCGTCGCCCAGATCGGTCGCATCTTCGCGCAGATATAGCCGTTCGGAGCGGACAACCAGCATGGCGGCCTCGCCTTCCTTCATGGCGCGGCTGCGCGCGGCCGGTACCGCAAGTTCGCCGACACCTTCCATGCGTACCGATACGCTGTCGCCCCGACGTGCGGTGATCGTCGCCGGAAGCAGGTTGGAATTGCCGAGAAAGCGCGCAACGAACGCCGACGCCGGATTGACGTAGACCTCCTCGGGACCGCCGACCTGTTCGACATGTCCCTTGCTCATGACCACGATCGTGTCGGACATGGCAAGCGCTTCCGACTGGTCGTGGGTGACGAAGATCGTCGTGATCCCGAGCTTCGCCTGGATGCGCTTCAGTTCGACGCGCATGTCCTCGCGCAGATTGGCGTCGAGCGCCGATAGCGGCTCGTCTAGCAAGAGCACGTCCGGTTCGATGACGATGGCGCGGGCGAGCGCGATGCGCTGCTGCTGGCCGCCGGAAAGCTCGCGCGGATGGCGGCCGCCGACGTCGGGCAGTTGCACGAGTTCGAGCGTGCGGGCCACGCGTTCGGCGATATCGCTTTTCGAGACACCACGATATTTCAGGCCAAAGGCCACATTGTCGAAAATCGTCTTGTGCGGAAACAGGGCGTAGTTCTGAAAGACAAGGCCGAGATTGCGCTTGTGGATGGGAATGGCGTTGACGCTGCGCCCCTTGATGCGGATATCGCCGTCGCTCGGCTCGATGAGACCGGCGATCATGCGAAGCGTCGTGGTCTTGCCGCAGCCCGACGGCCCGAGAAGGGTGACGAAGCTGCCCTCCTCGATGTCGAGGTCCATGCGCTGCACCGCGGTGACCGATCCGAATTGCTTGACGATGCCCCGCAACTCGACGGCCTTTCCGGCATTGCTCACTGGCTCAAACTCCAAATTGGCGGGAATGAATGATGCCGGGCGGTGCAACGGCGCCGCCCGGCTTCGCACGGCTCAGTAGCCTTTTTCGATGCGGCCGAATTTCTTCGACCATTCCGCTTCGTGGCCATTCCAGTAGGAAGCATTGTAGAAATTGAGATCGTCAAGGGTGCCGGTCGGATCGAACGCCGGAAGCGAGGTGACGTCCTTGGGTAGATCCACTTTTTTCGGGTTCAGGGATGGCGGATATTTCTGTCCCTCCGCCACCGCGATGGCCACTTCCGGCCTGAGCATGAAGTTCACCAACTCCTCGCAGGCCTCCATCGGGCTGCCCTTCATGACGAAGATGCATTCCTGCCAACCCAGGCCGCCCTTCGGGTCGTGGTAACCGATGTCGTGGCCCTGATCCTGCAGCGCCTTGATGCGGCCCGACCAGCCCTCGGTCACGTAGATCTCTCCATTGGTGAGAAGACTCATCAGCTCGGCGCCGGAATTCCAGTATTTGAGCAGCAGGTCGCGATTGGTGCGCACCGCGTCCCATACCTTGTCCATGTCCTTGATGTTGTTCGGGTCCTGATCGGTCTGAAGGGCGGCGTACCAGAGGCGGGTCTTCCAGTCGTCATAAGCGCCGATCTTGCCCTTGTATTTCTTGTCGAGCAGAATCTTGGCGCCCTTCTCCTTGATCTCATCGTCCGAAATCTGCTTGCGGTTATAGGCGAGGCCGGTGGTGCCGTAATCGTAGGGCACCGCCGACAGGGTGCCGCCGCTGATGTCGCGCAGGACCTTGACCAGCGCGGGAACGACATTGGCAAGGTTGGGTATGTTCTTTTCGTTGAGTTCGGAGGCCATGCCGATGTTCTTGTAGCGGACATAGTCGAAGACGCCCGACAGATGCGCCAGGTTGAATTCACCGGGCTGGCTCGCCTTGACGCGCGCGATGTATTCGTCGGCCCCGCCGAACGTCCCGTCCACCACCTTGATGCCGGTTTGTTTGGTATAGGGGTCGAAGGCGTATTTGCGAAAGGCGTCGGAAACGACGCCGCCCCAGCCGTCGAAGCGGACCTGGTCCGGCTTGGCGGCAAAGGCGTGACGCGTAAACGGGCTTCCCATGACGCCATAGGCCGCGGCCGAGGCGCCAATCAGCCCGAGAAAGGCGCGGCGGCCGATATCGCCCTCCTGGTAGCGGTCGAGAAGCCGTTCATAGCGTTTGGTATCATCCATCTTTAGTCTCCCATTTTTCGTTGATGGCCTGCTGTTCGATGTCGAGTGGCAGGGTTTCACTCTGTTCAGACCGCCTCCGTTCATTCGCGGCTGGCGGCCATCCGGCGCGCGATGCCCATGCCGATCAGTGGCAGGGCGACGGTCAGCACGATCATGACCGTTCCCAGCGCGTTGATCTGCGGCGAGATCGAGTTCCTGAGCATGGCGAATATCTGCGTCGGCACCGTCTCGACGCCGCCCGGCTTCCAGAACATCGTGCCGGTGATGTCGTCGAAAGAGATGGTGAAGGCGAAGAGGAGGCCGGCAAAAATGGCGGGCATCAAAAGCGGAAAGGTGATCTGGAAAAAGGTCTGGATCGGCCCGGCGCCGAGGCTCATCGCCGCTTCCTCGTAATCGCGCCGAATGCCGACGAGACGCGCCTGAACGACAAGAAGCACGAAGGGCAGGGTGAAGATCACATGGCCAAACAGCAGCAGTGGAAAGCTCTTGGGCATGTGAAGCCATTGCAGGAACAGGAGCAGCGCCACGGCCAGCACCACCTCGGGAATGAGTATCGGCGCGATCAGCATCGTCGTGATCGCGCTCTTGCCGCGAAAATCGAAGCGCACCAGGGCGAGCGCCGCCATGACGCCGAAGCTCGTGGATATGACTGCCGTCAGCGAGCCCAGCAGGACGGAAACGCGAAAGGCGCGCACGATCGCCTCGTCCTGCCAAAGCCGAACGAACCAGCGCAGGCTGAGCCCGCTCATGGGAAAGGCGCCGAACTCGCTCGAATTGAAGGACAGGAGGACGACCACGCCGATCGGCAGGAACATGAACAGGTAAAAGAGGATCGTGTAGAGCCTGATGAGGGTCCAGCCTTTCATCGCCGCCTCACCCGAAGGACTTCGCGACCTGGCCGATGCCGACCAGCCGGTTGTAGACCATGACGATGGCGCCGAGCACGATGAGCAGGACGATCGACAAAACCGAGCCGAGTGGCCAGTTCAACTGCGTGATGATGGCGTCGTAGACAAGGTTGGCGAACATCGCGTTGCGCGGACCGCCGAGGATGACGGGCGTGATATAGGTGCCGGCCGAGAGCACGAAACACAGCAGCGCCCCGGCGGCGAGCCCCGGCACGGAAAGCGGCAGCGTGACCTCCCTGAAGGATTGCAGGTCCGATGCCCCGAGCGAGCGGGACGCGTCGAGAAGATTGCGGTCTATCGCTTCCAGGCTGACATAGACATTGAGCACCATGAAGGGCAGCAGGAAATTCACCAGGCCCATGATGACGCTTCCCTCATTGTAGAGAAGGTTGAGCGGTTTGTTGATCAGCCCCACATCGATGAGCAGCGTGTTCAGCGCGCCGTTGACGCCAAGGATGTTGATCCAAGACATCGTGCGAATGATGTAGCTGATCCAGAATGGCAGGACGATGAGCAGCAGGAGCAGCGTTTTGAAGCGGCTCTCCGACATGGCGATGAAATAGGCCGGGAGATAACCGAGCACGGCGCACAGGATGGTCGTGATCGCGGCTATTCGCAGCGTCGTGAACAGGATGTCGCGATAGAACGGATCACTCAGCACATCTTGCCAGTTGGCGAGGTAGAAGCCGGACTGGTCGGTACCGTTCGCCGTCCTCAGCCAGAACGAATAGACGAGGATGAACAGAACCGGGATGACCAGAAGTAGCGCGATCGTGGTCAGCGCGGGAGAAAGCAGGAGCCAGGGCCGCGCATTGGCGGAATTCCGTGCCATGGAACCGGGCGTTCCTCCCCTTCTGGAAATCTGGATTCACGCGTAACGTGACTCGCTTTCACATCATTCTCCAAATACATAATGAAAATAGAAGCAATAGATTTGGAGAATGGGATGCCAACCGTCACCCCTCTCGCCAGCGCGCCGGAGCGATTGCAGCGCCTGCCATGGGAACTCGACTGGAACCTCCTGCGCACCTTTCTGGTGATCGTCGAGGAAGAGGGGATCACGGCCGCGGCCAATCGCCTGCGGCTGAAACAGCCGACCGTCTCAAACGCGTTGCGCCGCCTTGAGCAACGGCTGGACAAGCGGCTGATCGACCGGACGCCGGGCCGGTTCGGCATCACTCCCGCCGGTCGGCTCCTCTACCAGGAAGCGGTCGAGATTTTCGGTAGCGTGGCGCGGTTGAGCATTCTCATTCGGGACATGGGAGAGGAAATCACCGGCCATATCTCGCTGGCGATGGCCAGCCATGTCGTTTCACCGGTCCTGGACAGGGCGTTGGCGGATTTTCACCGCGCGCATCCTTCGGCAACGTTCGGGATCGACATCATGACAAGCCGCGACGTGATTACGCGCGTTCTGCAAAAGCAGGCGAGCTTCGGCGTCTGCCTGGTCCACAAGAAGCACCCGGAGCTCGATTACGCACGCCTGTTCAGGGAATATTTCGGTTTCTTTTGCGGGCCGGGGCACCGTCTGTTCGGCCGGGAGGGATTGACGCTGGCCGATCTGCGCGGCGAGACGTCGGTTTCGTTTCGCACCGACCGGATGACCGATGCTCTGCGCCCCGTAGCGCTTATCCGCGCCGAGGCGGAACTGGAGGCGCGGGTTGTCGGCGTGTCCTCCAATCTGGAAGAGGTGCGGCGAATGATCGTTGCCGGGCTCGGCATCGGCCCGTTGCCGATCCATGTGGCGCAGTCCGATGTCGAGGCCGGCCTGTTATGGCGGCTACCCCCCTATGATTCGCCGCCGGCGATCGACATCAATGTGGTCAGCAACCCGGCCGCTCGCCTCAACCGCGCCGAAAGCGGCCTGATGACATCGCTGCTGAACTGTATCGCCGAAATCCCGTTCGAGGACCGCGACTATCGTTGATAGTCGGGCGCGGCGTGCGGCGATTCAACGTTCCGGCATCAAACCGGAGCCGGAGAACACCTCTGGATTGCGGGCGTGGAAATCCTGCAGCTCGGCCATCACCGCATCGATGTGGCCGACCATCGCACGGCGCGCGCGCACGGCGTCCCGCGCCTCGATGGCATCGACGATCGCCACATGCTCCTCATAGGTCAACGCATGGCGGCGCGGGCTTTCGAGCAGCCGCCGCACCCTGTCCAGCGCCAGCCGGGCGTGTTCGACGATGATACGAATGCGCGGGTAGCGGACCCCGTCGATCAGGAGATCGTGAAACGCCAGGTCGAGCGGGTGGAACCCGATGCGGTCTTCCGCGTCGACCGCGGCCTTTTGATAGCGCAGATTGCGCCTGAGATCGGCGATCAGCGCGGCATTGTCCCGGCGGCACAACGCCTCGACCATCTCGGCTTCCAGCGCGCGGCGCAAGAACAGATTTTCATGCGCATCGGCGAGCCGGATGAACGAAACGCTCGATCCGCTCTGCGGGCGCACATCAACCAGTTTCTCCTCGCCCAGCCGCTTCAGCGCCTCGGCGATCGGGAAGCGCGAAACGCCGAAACGCTCCATCAGGCCTTCCTTGTCTATTGCCTGGCCGGGGCGGAGTTCGAGCGTCACGATCGCCTCACGCAAGGCCTCTGTCACGCGCTCGGTGGCGCCGCCGCGCACCCCGGCTTTCGCAGCGGTCATCCTCCCAGAATCCATCGTCCCTTCACGGTTTGACATGCTAACATGTTAGTGTACTTTCGAGACATTGTCTTCAGTCGTTGGCCTTGGCTGTGGGTGGACCGCCGAGAATTTCCGGATCGCATAGCGGGGGAGCCGCACCGGAAAAGACGGCGCCGGTGATCGGCAGGGCCAGCGAACTGAGCAGGACCATACCGGGAGGAGATTATAATGATTCGTTATGCTTTAGAGACCGCGCTAGCAGGCGCGGTCGGTGCAATGCTTCTGGCCGGCCCCGCGCTGGCCGAAACCAAAGTTCTCAAATGGGCCGACGTCTATGAGGCCGGAGAGCCGTACAACACCTGCGCCGTCGCGGCGTCCGACAAGCTGAAGAAGGCGACGGACGACCGTTATTCGATCCAGGTCTATCCTGCCTCCTCGCTCGGAAAGGAAACCGATATCAACGAGGGGCTGAGCCTCGGCACGATCGACATCATCTATACCGGCCAGCTTTTCGCCGGCCGCGCCTACGGGCCGATCGCCATCGGCGGCGCGCCCTACATGTTCCGCAATTTCGACCATTGGGACAAATTCCGCCATTCCGAGCTCTTCGACGAATTGTCGAAAGGCTATGACGACGCCACGGGCAACCATATCACCTCACTGACCTATTACGGCGAGCGTCACGTGACCTCGAACAAGCCGATCAACAAGCCCGAGGACATGAAGGGCCTTAAGATCCGCGTGCCAAATGCGCCGCTTTACGAGATGTTTCCCAAGGCCGTCGGCGCGAACCCGACTCCCATCGCCTTTTCCGAGGTCTATCTCGCCCTCCAGCAGGGGACGGTCGACGCGCAGGAAAACCCGCTGCCGACGATCAAGGCGAAGAAGTTCTATGAGGTCCAGAAATATATCGACCTGACCGGCCATATCACGGACGGACTCTTGACGATCGTGGGCGGACCGGCATGGACGGCGATGGACAAGAAGGACCAGGGCGCGCTCGAAACCGTTCTCGATGACGCCTCTGATTGCGCCACGACGCAGATCATCCAGCAGGAAAAAGATCTCGTCCAGTGGTTCAAGGACCAGGGCGTCATCGTGAACAAGGTCGACCGCAAGCCTTTCCGCGACGCGACGGTGAAGCTTCACAACGGCCCCGACGCTACCTGGGACAAGGCGACCTACGACAAGCTGCAGGCCATCCAGTAAGAGCCATCGCCTGACGGCGTGGCGTCTGATCGAGGGACGCCACGCCCTTGCGTTTCCACCCGGAGATTTACCGCATGTCGCATGACGAGGTTTCGCGTGAAGCCGGCGCTCCTCACTGCGTTGGACGGAGATGAAGACATCTCGGACATCCGCCTGATCGACGCGCCTGTCATCATCGTGTTCTGGGCGCTCGCGGTGGTCGTCTTCCTGCAATTTTTCACTCGCTACGTCCTCAACAATTCGCTCGGCTGGACCGAGGAGATCGCCCGCTACCTGTTGATCGGCGTGACTTTCATCGGCGCCATCAGCGCGGTGCGGCGCGAAAGCCATATCGCGGTGGAATTGCTCTACCGCTGGCTGCCGCGCCCGCTGCGCTACGGCCTGCAGATCCTTGTCGATATCGTCATGCTGGTCTTCTTCACCGCGATGACCTGGCTGTGCACGCAGATGGCGCAGCGGACCTTCCAGAAAATGGTCTCCATCAACGTTCCGAAATCGACGTTGTACTGGATCGTCGCGGTGTGCTTCGCCTTCATGGCGATCTACGCGCTTGTCGTCCTGGTGCGCCATTTGCGCTCGGGCACGAGCCGGTTGATCGATCCGGAAAAATTCGCCGTCACCGGCCCCACTCTCTGACCGGCGGCTCCGATGCTCATCGCCCTTCTCTTCATTCTGCTCTTTGGCATGATCGCGCTCGGCATCCCCGTCGCGGTGGCGCTTGCCGGTTCATCCGCCATTTTCCTGCTTCTCGACGGGCATGTTCCGACCGTGGTGGTCGTTCACCGCATGGTCAACGGCGTCGATTCCTTCCCCTTGCTGGCGGTTCCGTTCTTCATCCTCGCCGGTAATCTGATGAACACGGCAGGCATCACCGAGCGGATATTCGATTTCGCCAAATCCATCGTGGGCTGGATGCGCGGCGGTCTCGGCCACGTCAACATAGGCGCATCGGTCATCTTCGCGGGCATGTCGGGCGCCGCCGTAGCGGACGCCGGCGGACTCGGCGCCATCGAGATCAAGGCGATGCGCGACGCCAAATACGATATCGACTTCGCCGTCGGCATCACGGCCGCGTCCTCGACCATAGGCCCCATCATTCCGCCTTCGCTGCCCATGGTGATCTACGGCGTGGTCGCGGGCGCCTCCATCGGCCAGCTTTTCGCGGCCGGCTTCCTTCCGGGCCTCCTGATGGCGCTGGCGCTCATGGTCATGGTCGCCTTCTACGCACGCAGGCGAAACTACCCGCGCGACCAGGCCTTCCGATTTTCAACGCTCGGCTCAACCTTCGTACGCGCCTTTCTCTCGCTGCTGACCCCGGTCATTATCGTCGGCGGCATTCTTTCGGGCGCGTTCACCCCAACGGAGGCGGCGGTGGCGGCCTGCGCCTGGGCCTTGTTTCTCGGGATCATCGTCTATCGCACGCTATCCTGGCGGCGGTTGCTGCGCGTCTCCTTCGATACGATCGAGACGACATCCGTCGTGCTGTTCATCGTCGCCGCGGCATCCATTTTTGCCTGGATCCTGACCTCGAACCGCGTGCCGGAAACATTCGCCGGGATGATCCTCGGCGTGTCGCACAATTGGATCATCGTGCTCCTGCTCATCAATGTGATCCTGCTGATCGTCGGCTGTTTCATGGAAACGGTCGCCGCGATCACCATTCTGGTTCCCGTGCTTCTGCCGATCGCCGTGAAGGTCGGCATCGACCCGGTTCATTTCGGCGTCATTCTGGTCCTGAACCTGATGATCGGGCTTTTGACGCCGCCGGTCGGCATGGTGCTTTATGTGCTGGCGCGGGTGGCGAAAGTTCCGTTCGAGCGCTGCGTATCGGCGACCGCGCCGTTCCTGATCCCGCTCTTCGTCGTGCTGATGCTGGTGACGTTCTTTCCGTTCATCACCATGTGGCTGCCGACGTTGATCTACCGCTGAAGATACGGCCGCAGGTCACTCCGCCGGCATCTCGAGCGGCAAGCTCGGCTCTTCCTCCGGCTTTGCTTCCAGCGCCTTGCGGCCTCCGAAAAGGCGCAGCACGAAGACGAAGAACACCGGCACGAACGGTACCGCGATGACGGTCGCGGTGATCATACCGCCAAGCACGCCGGTGCCGATGGCGTTCTGGCTGGCGGCGCTGGCGCCGACGGCGATCGCCAGCGGCGTCACGCCGAGCGAAAAAGCCAGCGATGTCATGATGATCGGGCGGAAGCGGATGCGCGCGGCCTCGACCGTAGCGTCAAAGGTCGACATGCCGCGTTCCCGCAAATCCTTGGCGAACTCGATGATGAGGATGGCATTCTTCGCCGACAGGCCGATGATCGCGATCAGCCCGACCTTGAAATAGACATCGTTCGACATGCCGCGCAGCATCACCGCCAGCACAGCGCCGACGACGCCAAGCGGCACGACGAGGATGACCGATAGCGGGATCGACCAGCTTTCGTAGAGTGCGGCGAGGAGCAAGAAGACGAAGAGGATCGTGATGCCCAAAAGGAACGGCGCCTGCGAGCCGGACTGGATTTCCTGCAGCGACTGCCCTGTCCACTCATAGCCGAATCCCGGCGGCAGTTCGCCGGCGAGGCGCTCCATCTCCGTGATGGCCGCCCCGGAGGAATAGCCCGGAGCCGCGTTGCCGCTGATGCGCACGGCCGGGTAGCCATTATAGGCGACGACCTGCAACGGCCCCTTGCTCCATTCGATATGGGCGAAAGCCGAAAAGGGCACCATGCCGCCGTTTGAATTGCGGACATTGAGATTGAGAAGGTCGGCCGGCTGCATGCGCTCGTGCTCGTCCGCCTGGATCATGACCCGTTGCAGCCGTCCGGTATTGGGGAAATCGTTGATGTAGGAGGAACCGATATTGGCTGAAATCGCCGAATTGATATCGGCAAAGGCCACTCCGAACGCATTTGCCTTCTCCCGGTCGATGACCAGGTTGATCTCGGCGGCATCGGGCAACCCCTCGGTGCGCAGCCCTGTGAGGACCGGGCTCTTTTTGGCCGCCGCGATGAGTTGGCTGGCGGCTGCCGAAAGTGCTTGCTGGCCAAGTCCGCTACGGTCCTGGAGACGAAAGGTGAAGCCGTTCGACGTTCCCAGTCCGGAGATCGGCGGCGGCGACAGCGCAAAAGCCACGACATCCTTGAACTGCGAGAAAGCGGCATTCGCCCGCGCCGCGATAGCCTGGGCGGAATCCTTCAATCCGCGTGCGCTCCAATCCTTGAAGGTAATGAAGCCGAGTGCCGCATTGTCGCCGGCGCCGGCGAAGCTATAGCCCTCGATCACCGTCCGGTGGTCCACCGCCGGTTCCTTGGCGAAGAAGGCCTCGACCTTTTCCACCGCGCTTTGCGTGCGGTTGCCGGAGGATTCGGGCGGCGTCTGCATGTCGACCAGGACGAAGCCCTGATCCTCGTTGGGCAGGAAGGATGACGGCAGACGAACGAACAGGTAACCGAGCCCGATGAGCAGCGCCAGATAGATCACCATGAAGCGGCCGGTGCGCCGGATGGTCCAGCCAACCAGCGATGTGTAGCCCGTTGTCGTCCGCGTAAAACCGCGATTGAACCAGCCGAAGAAGCCGCCCTTCTCGTGATGGCCCTCCGGCACGGGCTTCAGGAAGCTCGCGCACAGCGCCGGTGTCAGCGAAAGCGCCATGAAGCCGGAGAACATGATGGAGCCGACCATGGTGACGCTGAACTGGCGGTAGATGACGCCGACGGCGCCGGGGAAGAAGGCCATCGGCAGGAAGACGGCCGTCAGAACCAGCCAGATGCCGATGATGGCGCCCGTGATCTGCGACATCGCCTTGCGCGTCGCCTCCTTGGGCGGCAACCCTTCGGTGGCCATGATGCGCTCGACATTTTCCACCACCACGATCGCGTCATCGACCAGGATGCCGATGGCCAGCACCATGGCGAACATGGTGAGCACATTGATGGACGCACCTGTCGCCAGAAGGATGGCGCAGGCGCCGAGCAGCGCCACCGGCACGACCAGCGCCGGGATGACCGTGTAGCGGACGCTTTGGAGGAACAGGAACATGACGACGAAGACGAGGCCCATGGCCTCGAGCAGCGTGTCCAGCACCTTCCTGATCGAGACCCGCACAAAGGGCGAGGTGTCGTAGGGCACGATATACTGGTAGCCGGGCGGAAAGAATTTCGCCAAATCCTTCATCTCGGCGCGCACCGCCGTGGACGTGGCGAGCGCGTTGCCGGTCGGCGAGAGCTGGACGCCGATACCGGCGGCAGGCTGGCCGTCGATGCGCGTGGAGAAATTATAGGTTTCCGCGCCGATCTCTATGCGCGCGACATCGCGCAGGCGCACCGTCGAGCCATCCGGATTGGCGCGCAGCACGATCGCGCCGAAATCCTGTGGCGAGGTCAACTGGCCCTTGACCAGCACCGTCGCGGAAATCTGCTGGTTCACCGGATTGGGCTTGGCCCCGATACGGCCGCCGGATACCTCGGCGTTCTGGGCGCTTATGGCGTTGATGACGTCGTTCACCGAGAGGTTCAGGCCCAGCATCTTGTCCGGGTCCATCCAGATGCGCAAAGCGCGATTGGGCGAGAAGAGCTGTACCTGCCCGACGCCGGGAATACGCGATATTTCGCCGACGACATTGCGGTTGAGGTAATCGCCGAGGCCGACCGCGTCGGTCTTGCCGTCCGTCGATTTCAGTCCGATGAACATCAGGAAGCCGCTGCCCGACTGTGAAATCTGGACGCCCTGCTGGGCCACGGCCTTCGGCAGCCGCGCCTGCACGCGGTTGATCGCGTTCTGGGTGTCAACGCTGGCCTGGTTGAGGTTCGTACCCGGGATGAAGGTGACGACAATGCGCGCCAGACCGGATGAATCGGAGGTCGATTCGTAATAAAGCAAATTCGGCACGCTGTTGAGCTGCTGCTCGATGAGCTGCGTCACGCCCTCATAGATGTCTTCGGGCGGCGCGCCATTGTAGTGGGTATAGACGGTCAGCGTCGGCGGCGCGACGCTCGGATATTGCGAGATCGGCAGGAGGGGCAGCGAGATCGCCCCCGCGATCATGATGAAAATGGCGACGACCCAGGCAAAGATCGGCCTGTCTATGAAAAAACTGGGCATGATCTAACCGGCGTCGGCCTTGTTCTGCGTACTGGAGACGGCGTTATCGGCCGCCGGCTTCCATTCTTCCGCCTTCACGGTGGCGCCGGGATGGATCTTCTGGAATCCCTCGACGACGACCTGCTCGCCGTTCTTCAACCCGTTGGTGATCACGACTTGTTGACCCGTCGTTCGGCCGGTGGTTACCGAGCGCAGCTCGACAGCGTTGTCCTTGTTGACGACGTAGAGCTGCGACTGGCCGCCGCTGTCGTGCTGGACGGCCTGCAGGGGCACCGTCAGGGCGTTCTGCTCCACGCCCTGTTCGATCAGGACGCGCACATACATGCCCGGCAGCAAATCGCCATCCGGATTGGGAAATTCGGCGCGCATGGTGATCTGGCCAGTGGTCTCGTCCACCGTGGACTCGGAAAACAGAAGCCGCCCGGGATGCGGATATTCCGTGCCGTCGTCGAACAACAATTTGACGCTGGCCTGACCGGCCGCGGTGCTCTTCAACGCGACCCGATTTCAGCGCCTTGCGAAGCCGCCGCATCTCGGCGGATGGCTGGGTGAAGTCGGCATAGACGGGATCGAGTTGCTGGATCGTCGCCAAATTCTCGGTGCCGTTGGCGTTGACCAGCGCGCCCTCCGTAATCATGGCGCGACCGATGCGGCCGGTGATCGGCGCTTTCACGTCGGCATATTGCAGATTAAGCTTCGCCGCATCGAGACCGGCACGGGCAGAGGCGACATCGGCGTCGGATTGCGCCAGTTGCGCCATGGCGCTGTCCAGATCCTGGCCGCTCGCAATGTTGCGCTTGCGAAGCTGCTCCTGTCGATCCGCCTGCTGGCGCGCCAGATTTTGTGCCGCGATCGCGTGCTGCAGGGTCGCTTTGGCGCTTTCGACCTGAACCTGAAACTGGGCGGAATCGATCTTGTAGAGAACGTCGCCTTCCTTGACGAGACTGCCCTGTTCGAACACCCGCTTGACGACGATCCCGGTCACCCGGGGACGAACCTCGGCGATCCGGGTCGGGGAAATACGACCGGGGAGATCGTTGACGATGGGAAGAGGTTCAGGCTTGACCGCAACGACGCTGACCGCCGGCGCCGGCGTGGCGGCCGGATTCGCTGAACTCTGCGACTCGCTGCAACTGGCCAAAGGCATCAGAACGATGAGGCCGGCGACAGCCGTCAACAGTAGGTGCGAAAGTTTCATTCAATAATCCGATAAAGCGTGAACGGGAGGCGCTTGAATCTCCTCCGCTTCATCCGCCACGGTTGTTTCCTATACCAATAAGCCGCCAAGGAAAAGGCTTCCATCCCGTCGATGCCGGCGATCACAATCGGCCGATTCTGCTGACCAGCAGCGCGAAAAATGCTTCGTGATCGACGTCCCGCATGACCAGTGCGTTTTTCTCGCGGCCGGTGACGCCCCACCAATCGACTACCGTCATGCCCATGGTCAGTTCCGATCGGGTCTCGATCTCGACATTGCAGTTGCGACCCTTGAACAGATCAGGCTGGATGAGATAGGCGATCACGCAAGGATCGTGCAGCGGGCCGCCCTCGCCCGAGTATTTCTCCTTGTCGAAGCGCTCGGAGAAGCCGAGCATCTCCGCCACCGCCATGCCGGGCTGGTTGCCCAGCGCGCGAAACGCGGCGACGCGGGCGGTCGACGTCAATGCCTTGTGGGTGACGTCGAGCGGCATCATGACAATGGGTATGCCAGAACGGAAGACGATGTCGGCGGCATGCGGGTCGACATGAATGTTGAACTCCGCCGCAGGCGTGATGTTGCCACCCTCGAAGAAGCCGCCGCCCATCAGTACGATCTCCTTTATGCGCGCGGCGATGCGCGGCTCGCGGACAAGCGCCAAGGCGATATTGGTGAGCGGTCCGAGCGGGCAGATCGTGACCGTGCCGCTGTCTTCGGCCATCAGTGTTTCGATAAGAAAATCAACGGCGTATTTGTCCTGGAGCTTCATCTTCGGCTCTGGCAAATCGGGACCGTCGAGCCCGGTCTTGCCATGGACATGCTCGGCCGTCACCAGCGGCCGCATGAGTGGCCGGATCGCGCCGGAATAGACCTTGATATCGGTCCTTCCCGCCAGTTCGCAGATTTTGAGCGCGTTTTTTTCGGTCAGGCTCAAAGGCACGTTGCCGGCGACGGCGGTTATGCCGATCACGTCCAGTTCGGGGCTTGCCAACGCCAGGAGAATGGCGACGGCGTCGTCCTGACCGGGATCCGTGTCGATGATGATCTTGCGTGCGCCGGCCATGCTTTTTCTCCCTTTGTCGCCATCTTGAATTTGTTCGCGGCGCGGACCATATCAGCGACAATCGGAAAAATGCCAACAGGGTTTTTCCATTTCCACGTCGCTCTTTGAGGACAGGAAGATGACGCGAATGACGCCTTTCTCGAGCCCGCTCATGCTGGGCTTCGATTCGATGGAAAAAACGCTGGAACGCGTGGCGAAGTCGGGTGATGGCTATCCGCCCTACAACATTGAAAGGCTGCGCGGCGAAAATTCCGATACCGTCAAATTGCGCATAACGCTTGCCGTGGCCGGCTTCAAGGAAAGCGATCTGGATGTCAGCACGGAAGAGAACCAGCTCGTCATCCGTGGCAAGCAGGAAGACGAGTGCGAACGCGAATATCTTCATCGCGGCATTGCCGCCCGCCAGTTTTTTCGCGCCTTTGTCCTCGCTGACGGAATGCGGGTCATGGGCGCTGAACTGAAGAATGGCCTTCTGTCGATCGATCTCGACCGACCGGAGCCCGAACGTCTGGTACAGAAAATAAACATATCGGTGAAAGACTGAGCTTTACCGGTGGCTCTATGCAGCCCGGTCCATGGACGGACGGCCTGCCGAAGGAGGCTGAAATGACTGAACTTGAGCAGAAAATCACTTTTACGGAATCCCAGCTCGCCCATCTCGGCGAGGGCGTCGTCGCCTATATGCGCGAGATCGGCAGTGATGAGCTGAAGGGCCGTTTCCCCGGTCTTCCCGACCTGACGCCGGGCACGAAGCTATGGGCGCTTTTCGCCGCCGACGGCCAGCCGATCCTGCTGACGGATGCACGCGCCGGCGCGCTCCAGGGCGCGCTCGAGAATGATCTGACGCCGGTCAGCATCCACTGACCCACGCGTCGACGGGCGAATATCCCATTGCTTACGAAAACAGGCGGCCATTGAGCCGCCTGTTTGCTATTCGGAATTGAAAATGTTCATTCAGGCCGCGTGCGAAGCCGGCGCCTGTGACAGGAAGGCATGAATGGCGGCGGCGTCTGCGGTGCCCCGGATCTTGCCGACTGTTTCACCGTCGCGCAAAGCCCGTGCGATACGCGACAGGGCTTTGAGATGATCGGCTCCAGCGCCTTCCGGCGCCAACAGGAGAAAGATCAGGTCGACCGGCTGATCGTCCAGCGCATCGAAATCGACCGGCTGTTCAAGACGCGCGAATACACCGGTAATGCGCTTCACGCCCGCAATCTTGCCATGCGGAATGGCGATGCCATTGCCGACGCCGGTCGAGCCGAGCCGCTCACGCTGCAAGATCGTGTCGAAGACCTCGCGTTCCGGCAATCCGGTAACGCGCGCAGCCTTTTCCGAGAGCAGCTGCAAGAGCTGCTTTTTCGAATTCGCCTTCAAGGCCGGCAGGATTGCCGGAACCTCGATCAGATCACTGAGATCCATTTTGTTCGTGTCCTTTGGTCTGGACCCCGTCTGTCGCCGCGCACCCCGCGCAACGTGCGAGACCTAGGCGCTCACCCGTTGCCGACAGCAACGGATGGATCGATCCATCCGATATTTCCGTCCGCGCGACGGTAGACGATATTGACCTGGTTGCTGCCCGCATTGCGAAAAACGAAGACCGGATTGTCCCTTGCATCCAGTTCGATCACCGCCGACGCTACTGTCATCACCCTCAACGCAACCGTCGATTCCGCCACGATCGCCGGTGCGTAATCGTCGGGTATCTCCGATTCGTCATCCGCGAGCGGCGCCATGATGCGATAAGCCGCCTCCATCGAGTCGACGTCGTTCACCGTAACCTTGTGCGACTTCAGCCGCCGCTTGTAACGCCTCAGCCGCTTTTCGATGCGCTCCGCGGCCGCGTCGAACGCGGAATTGGGTTCCTGCGCCTCGCCCGCCGCCTGCAAAGCCATGCCGCTGTCCAGATGGATCATGCAATCGGCCGAAAAGCGCGATCCCGACTTCTCCACCGTGACGCTGCCGGAATAGTTGCCGTCGAAATATTTGTCGACAGCTTCGCCGATGCGACCCTCGATCCGTGTGCGGAACGCATCGCCGATGTCCATGTGTTTCCCTGATATGCGCAGGTTCATTGGAGATCCGACCTTTCGTTTCGACCCTGATGGCCCGAGCTTATACCCGTGGCCCGTGCGCACAAGATTGGGGCCGAGTTATACGAAGTCCATGGCAGCATAGGCGTCATCGCGTCCGAACGCATCTCAACTTTTTGATTCTGAACATGATTTTTCTCAAAAACATGCACATTCCGGCATGCAACGCATCCCCGCGTCGCCTTCGAAGCCGGAATATCCGCTGGATGACGTACCGTCCGAAGATGTTTCCATCTTTCGGGTGCACAACCCCACCTCTTGCGGGCGGGCTACTAGTGGGAATGGCAGGCCATGTCAACCAAGGGGCAGCCAACCGGCGGGTCCCTGGCCGGCGCTAGTCGATGCCGGCCAACGCCTTCTTTTCGCGCCGGCGCTGCACGGAGGACGGAATATTCATGCCCTCTCGGTACTTCGCGACCGTCCTTCTGGCGATATCGACACCGTTTTCACGCAGCTTATCCACAATGGAATCATCGGAGAGCACATTCGCCGGTTTTTCATCCTCGATGAAACGGCGAATGCGGTCGCGAACCGCTTCGGACGAATGCGCATCCGCATCTCCCGCACCGGCGATGGCCGGGGTGAAGAAATAGCGCAGCTCGAAGACGCCGCGCGGCGTCAGCATGTATTTGTTCGCGGTTACGCGGCTGACGGTGGATTCGTGCATGGCGATCGCATCGGCCACCATACGCATGCTCAGCGGGCGCAGATGCCGCACCCCGTGGACAAGAAACGCATCCTGCTGGCGGACGATCTCGACCGCCACCTTCAGAATCGTCTTCGCCCGCTGATCGAGGCTTCGCTTCAGCCAAGTGGCGCTTTGCAGGCATTCCGACAGGAAATCCTTTTCCGCCCGGTCCGTGGTTGCCGAATTCACCCTTGCATAATAGGCGTTGTCCACCAGCAGCCGTGGCAGCGTGTCGGGATTGAGTTCGACCTGCCAGCTTCCGTCCGGCGCCGCGCGCACCAATATATCGGGGACGACAATATCAGCGGCGCCCCCGATAAACGCCATCCCCGGTTTGGGATCGAGCGCCCGGATTTCGGCCAGCATGTCCAGGATATCCTCCTGGCCAACGCCACAGATGCGGGTCAGCGCCTGAAAGTCACGCCGGGCAAGCAATTCAAGATTGGCAAGCAGGGCCGCCATGGCCGGATCAAGCCGGTCTCGCGCGCGAAGCTGCAGGGCCAGGCACTCCGACAAATCGCGGGCAAAGATGCCGGGCGGGTCGAAGGTCTGGCAGATGGCCAGCGCCTCGGCGACCTTGTCCCCGTCGATGTCCAGTCGCGCTTCAATCTCGGCAAGATCGGCGCGCATATAGCCACTTTCGTCGAGCGCTTCGGCAAGGTCGAGAGCCACGGCCCGAAGCATCGGGTCGACAAAGGAAAAGGCGATCTGTTCGCGCACATGATCGCGCATCGTGACCGGGGCGGCGGCAATCTGCTCGAAATCGAACCCGTCCGCGCCCGAACCTCCGGCGCCATTGCCGGCCGATTTCCATTGCGCGGCGAGGTCCGGCGCGATCTGCTCGCGTGTGCCGGGATCGTCGGGAAAGACGTTTTCCAACGAGGCGTCGAGCCGGTCGGACATCGAAGCGGAGCTCCATTCCGGCTCGCCATCTTCTCCGTCAGCGGCAAATTCGCTTCCGTCGCCGCCGCGCGCCTCGGGGTCGCCCGGCGGCATGTCTTCTGGCGCTTCGCTTCGTTCAATCAGCGGATTGCGCTCGATCTCCTCGTCGATGAAGAGTTCGAGATCGGCATGGCTAAGCTGCAACAGTCGGATCGACTGCATGAGTTGCGGCGTCATCACCAATGACTGGGATTGCCGCAATTGTAGCCTGGCAGAAAGCCCCATCTTCGCCTTGTCCGCGCGCCCCCGCGCTCGCGGGATTGCCTCCCGCAGAATTTATCAGCCGGAAAAGAAAACTGGCCCGGCGCTTGCTTGTCAAGGCGGCAATAGCATTAGGGACCTTACCGGAAGGTCAATTAGGGGCAATTGCAGGTGGATTTGCCCGATTTCCATTGATTGGCACGGGCATTCAGCCCGAAAGCGTGGCCGATGTCCGGATCGCCCAGTCGGCGATCGGCCGCTCCTTGCCCGACGCGACCACGCAGAGGCGGTCGAATTCGATGGGTTGGCGGAGGAGCAAATTCTCGACTTCGACCCGAGCGGAGCGCTTTTCAAGCGTTTCGGCGACGCCGTAGGCGAGTGAAATATGCGGCATGAAATCGGCGATATCAGCCGCCGCGATGATGTCGATGGCCCGCTTTTTCAGTTCAAGGAGCGGCCCGGACGCCGCGAAGCGGGTGTAGAAGGAGCGGAAATAGAGATCGCTTGCGCCAATTTCCTCGATCGCCGCGGCAAAGGGAGCGATCCCCGCCACGACGCGTTCGGTCAATGGCGCCAATTCCCCGACGCCGCGGATCATGTCCTCGACGAGGGTGAGATGCGGCTGGAAGCGCGGCGAACCGAACCGCCCGGCAAGGTCATCCACCAAACGCGACAATTCCGTCTCGTCGTCGGCGGCCGGCATCAGCCAGATGGAATGGACATCCTGCGGCACGATCAGCGCCCGATATTGGCCAGCACGTCGGCGCGCAGGAAGCGCTCGACCACGAACATGAAGGCAATCGAGGGAATGAGCAGGATCAGCGCGGTGATCGAGGCAATCTGGTAGTTGCCGCCGGCCGCTGAGGTGTAGAGCAAAAGCGGCAGCGTCGTGACATCCGGCGCGCCGACGAAATAGGTGCCGGTGAATTCATCGAGCGATTCCAGGAACACGAAGATCGCACTGGCCATCAGGCCGGGCGCGGCGAGCGGCAGCATGACATCGAAAAAGGCGCGGAAGGCGCTGGCGCCGGAAGAACGTGCCGCCTCTTCCAGTTCCGGCTCGATCGCGCCGAACGCCGCCGTCGCGATCCAGACGGCGTAGACCAGTCCGTGCGTCGTATGCACCAGAACGACGCCTAAAATCGTGCCGTTGAGCCCGATCTGGTAGAACAGCCGGGCGATGTTGACGTAGATCGGCAGGTTGGGGAAGGCGTTGGGGACCAGCAGAGCCAACAGGATCAGGCCGCGGAAGGGGAGCTTGAGGCGCGCCAGCGCGTAGCCGGCAGGAATGGCGAGGAGCAGCGACAGGAATACCGTCAGGCAGGCGACCAGCGCGCTGGTCCCCAGCGATCCCATGGCGTCGCCGCGCGGCGAAAAGACCCGACCCCAATAGGAGAAACCGTATTGCAGCGGCAGGGCGTGCGGAAAATACCATTTTTCCGTCACCGTCCACAAAAGCAGATTGGCGAGCGGCCCGAAAATCGCGAAGGCCAGCAGCCCTAGCAGCAGCGCGCGCGGAATCCAGCGCCAGGCGGCGGAGCGGCTTGTTCGGGGCGCGGCGGCGATCGCGCTCATCGAGCATTCTCGCGCAGGGTCTGGCGCAGGTAGAACCAGGCGACCGCTCCTGTCAGCGCCAGCGAGACGAGACCCAGCGCATTGGCGACGCCGTAATCGCCATAGGCGTTGATGCGGAAGGCCATGTCGACGGTGATCATGGTCGGTGATTGCGAGGCGATCATCAGCGGCACGGACAGCACCGACATCATGGTGACGACGGAAAGCGTCAGCGCGACCATCAGCGAGGACGCGGCTTGCGGCAATACGATCTCGATCAGGATGCGCAGGCGCGAAGCGCCGAGGTTGCGCGCCGCCTCGATCGTGGCGTGGTCGATGGAGGCCATCGCGCCGGCGAGAAGCAGGGTGACGAACGGCGTCTGCTTCCAGACGAAGGCGATGACGATGCCGCGCCAATCGAGAAATCCGACCGTGTGCAGCGGCGTTATGAGGCCGCTGGCGACGAACAAATTGTTCATCAGCCCGTTCTTGGCCAGGAAGGTGCGCAGGATCTGGCCAACGACGATAAAGGGGATGAACAGCGGCCAGCGGTAGAGCCAGCGCAATATGCTGATGGCGAGCGGACTGGCGCCTAGAGTCAGATAGCCGGCGATCGCGATCGATAGGATGGCTGTCAGCACCGCCGACAGTGCCACGATGACGATCGTGAAGAGGATGTCGGTGCTGTAGAGCTGGTAGGTCTTGATGAAATTGGCGAGGCCTATCCCCTTCTCGCTCTGGAACGCCCCCGTCACCGCGCCGACGAGCGGCACGAGGAACAGAAGCACGATGATGGCCAGCGCCGGAGCGACGAGGGCGAGGCCGATGAGGGAGCGGCGCATGGGGATCATCCGGGAAAAGGACTGCCCGGAATTGATCCGGGCAGTCCGGACTTGTCAGCCAAAATCAGTTGGCAACCTGCTTTTCGTAGGCTTCGAGGATGCCGTCGAAATAGGGCTTGATCGGAAACGGCTTGCCGTATTCGCCGAGTTCCTTCGGCGAAATGTCGGTGAACAGCTTGTTCCACGTCGCCGGGTCGAGCTTGGCTTTCACCTTGTCGGCGTCGATGCCGGGATACCAGTTGAACTTCTTGACGATGCCGTTGGCCTGAACTTCCGGGCTGGTGGCGAGCGCGATGAACTTCTCGGCAAGCTTGGCATGTTCGGCCTTGGCCGGGATGACGTAGTGCATGGGCTGCCCGGGCATGCCGGGGGAGGGCAGAACCAGCTTCATCTCGGGCGGAAGCTGCCCGCTCGCCTGCCAGGAATAGAACATGTCGACCCAGACCGGACCCATGGCGATTTCACCGCGCGCCAGCATGTCGAGGGTGCCGGCGTTGCCGGGCGTGAAGGTGACGTTCTGGTTGAAGGCCTTGAGCGCGGCGAGCGATTTCGACCAGTCGGCCTTCTCGTCCGCCTTGTAGGGGCCCTGCTCCAGCGTCTTGGCGTCGCCGGCATTGGCATAGACCCAACCGACGACGAAGGCGACACCGGACATGCCGCCCTTGATGCCATTATAGCCGAACTGCTTGGGGTTTTCCTTCGCCCATTTGGCGAGTTCCTCGTAGCTCTTGGGCGGATTGGCGACGAGCTGCGGATTGTAGGCGATCGCCGTCTGGCTGTTGAACATCGGCATGACGTAACCCTTCACGTCGGTGCCGAGAGCCATATCGGCGTTCTGCCGGCTGACCATCGATCCGGTATCGATGTCGGAGCGGTATTTCTTCAGGAGATCGTCCTTGACGAGTTCGCCGGCGGCCTTCTCGTGGACGACGGCGACATCGACGTCCCATTTGTCGTTGCCGGCCTGCTTCTGCGCCTGCAGGCGCTCGATGATCTTCTGCGAGCCCGCGTCTCCGGGCCCCGTGCCCACGGCGCGCACCGTGTCGCCCGGATTCTGCTTTTCGAAAAGCGGGGCGAGATAATTGTTGACGTAGTCGACCATGTTCTGGTCGCCGGCTGTGATGACGGTAAGTTCCGCGGCCGTCGCCGGCGCCGTGCCGATAACGACCGCGATGGCGGCCGCCCCAAACCAAATCTTGTTCATCGTGTTCTCCCAGTTTTCCTGTGTTGCGTGACGTTGAGGTCACGATGCAAAAGGATCAGCGAAGCTCCTCCTCACCCTTTTTGCAATCGATTGCATCGAAGAGGAACAGCGCGCTTGCCGGCACTTTCACCGACACGGCCTCCCCGCTAGCAAAGGCATGTGACGCGTCCACGACAATCGCCGCGTCGCCGATCGAGACGACGTGCCGCCAGACACCGCCCGGATAACTCGCCTGCGTCACGATCCCGTCCAGCACCAGCGCGTCCTGCGTCGCGGCGTCACGCGGAAAATCCTCCGCCGAATGAAGCTCGGCGGCTTCCGACCGGAAGCGCGCTTCCACGACGCGTCCACCCAGGCTGCGCCCCTCGGCGGCAATGCTGGCGGCGCGGTTGTTGGCGCCCGCCGCGATCCTCAGCCTTTCGCCACCAGCTTCGACCAGCAGCGAAATGACGTTTTCCGCGCCCATGAAGGCCGCGACGAAAGCGGATGAGGGCTGGTTGTAAACCTGTTGCGGGGTGCCGATCTGCGCGATGCGCCCGGCGTTCAGGATGACGATGCGGTCGGCCATGACCATCGCCTCCTCGCGGTCATGCGTCACGTGGATGGCGGTGATACCGAGCCTCTTCTGCAGCGCCGTGATCTCGTGGCGGACGGTCAGGCGGATGCGCGCATCGAGGTTGGAGAGCGGCTCGTCGAGCAGCAGGATGTCGGGGCTGATGGCCAGCGCCCGGCCGAGCGCCACGCGCTGCCGCTGGCCGCCCGACAGCGCAGCCGGCTTGCGCTCGCCCAGTCCGTCCAGGCCGAGCAGGGTCTGTATCTCGGCGACACGCGCGGCGATTTCGGCGCGCGGCTTGCCGCGGAGCTTGAGGCCGTAGCCGATGTTGCGCGCCACCGTCATGTGGGGCCAAAGCGCATAGGACTGGAACACCAGCGCCATGCCGCGCTTGTCCGGCGGCTGGCGGGTGACATCGCGACCGCCCACACGGATCGCGCCGGAACTCGGCGTCATGAAGCCGGCTATCGTTCGTAGAAGTGTGGTCTTGCCGCAGCCGGAAGAGCCGAGCAGGGCGACGAATTCCCCCCGGCCGACTGAAAGGCTCAATTCATCGAGGACGCTGGTGCTTCCATAGCGGACGCTGGCGCGGTCAACCTCGAGGAAGGGCTCGACGCCGCCTTCCATGAGCCGCCCGGCGGCAGTTCGCATTCCCGCAAACGCATTCATGTCGTCGCCTCGCGTGAAATCGGTGCTCCTCCCCTAATTCGTCACGATAGCCTAACGGCCGTTTGCAACGATTCTTTGACTTCGATCCCCATGCGCGGCGCCGAAATTGCGATTGCACACCTGTGCAAGACTGCTGCACTTTGCCATGCCTGTCAATCGCCCGGGACCGCATTGCGCGGCAAATTCGCGGTAATTTTCCGATTGCCGGTCAGCGGCGACGTGATGATCTTGTTCGATGTGCCGGGCCGGTGCAAGATAAGGAACCTGAAACGACCGACGCATCATGGATTCCATTAAAAGCCGCAAAGCCTTCGCCAACGCCAAACAGGTCGCGGAACTGGCAGGCGTTTCACGCTCGGCCGTATCGCGTACCTTCACACCGGGAGCCAGCGTCTCGGAGGAGACGCGGCAGCGCGTGATGAAGGCCTCCGAAAAGCTTGGCTACCACGTCAACCATCTGGCGCGCGGGCTTTTGCGCAAATCGACCGGCATCGTCTGCCTGGTCGTGGCCGACAGCGACACGCCCTACATGTCGCGCATGATCCGCACGCTGGCCCGTCACCTTCAGGAGGCCGGCAAGGTTGCGATGGTGATCGATACGACCGGTCCGTTCGAGAATGTCGAATATGCGCTTCGGCAGACATTGAACTATCGCGCCGATGCAACCGTCGTACTTTCGGGCACGCCGGCGCAGTCGATCATCCGCACCTGCCTCGACAATGGTCAGCGGCTGGTGCTCATCAACCGCGACGACCGGCTGGCGGGGCCCTACAATCTGTCGCTCAACAATCGTCTCGCAGCGCGGACCGCCTTCGATACCTTCATCAATGCCGGCTGCCGGAGACTGGCGCTGATCACGTCCGAGGCCGGCACGCCCAGCCTGACGGCGCGCGAGCACGCCTTCGTCGAATGCGCCACCGGTTCGGGCGTGTCAGTGGCCGTGGCGCGCAACGGACCGACGAGCTACGAAGCCGGCGAGGCCGGCGCACGCGCATTGCTTTCAAGCGCCGACCGGCCCGACGCGGCCTTCTGCGTCACCGACCTGATTGCCTGCGGCTTCATGGATGTGGCGCGGCACCAGTTCGGTCTCTCCATCCCCGACGATCTCAGCATTATCGGCTTCGACGACATCGAGCAGGCCGGCTGGTCGTCCTATCGGCTGACCAGCTTTTCGCCGCCCGTCGAGGAACTGGCCGCGGCGGTCGTCGATCTGGCGACCATGGGCGAAGCCATGGAAGACATTGCGGTTAGCCGCCTCCTGGAAGCGCCGCTGGTGTGGCGAGACAGCGTTCGTCGCGGGTAAATATCCAGTGTGGTGCATCTGAAATCCATCGGCCAATGGATCGAAGCCGGCAAACGAATTTCAAATCCGAAGACCACACTGGCATCAACAGCTTGCTGATCCGGCCGGGCCGTTCAGCATATCGGCGGCGAAGCTGCCTGTCATGGCTTAGACCGAATGGACAAGCCGATGGAAGCTCACATCCGGTTAAACCGTTCGGCCGCCGTCGACTTCCAGCACCACGCCAGTGATGAACTCCGCCTCGTCCGATGCCAAATAGAGGCAGGCATCGGCTATATCCTTGGGTGTCGACAGCCTGCCAAGCGGAATGGTGGCAATGAACTTCTTGCGGTTTTCCGGCGTGTCGGGCACGCCCATGAACGCTTCCAGAAGGCCGGTGGCGCCCATGACAGGCGCAACGCAGTTGACGCGGATCTTGTCGGGGGCGAGTTCGACCGCCATTGATCGCGACAGGAGGTTCACCGCGCCCTTGGTGGAGTTGTACCAGGTCAGCCCCGGCCGTGGCCGTATGCCCGCCGTCGACCCTATGTTGATCATCACGCCGCCGCCGTGCTTGCGCATCAGCGGCACGACGGCCCGGCTCATGTGGAAGATGGATCGCACGTTGATGTCGTAGATCTTGTCGTATTCTTCCTCGGTGACGTCCATCATCGGCTTGTTGCGATGCGTCCAGCCGGCATTGTTGACGACAATGTCAACGCGCCCGCCGAAGTCCACGGCGGCATCGACCGCCGCCTGGATATCGGGCGCCTTGGTGACGTCGCCGCGGACGGCGCGCGCCGAGGAACCGATCCCCGCGGCGACCTTCTGCGCACCGTCCCCGTTCAAATCCATGATGACCACTTTCGCGCCTTCGCGGGCGAAAGTCTCAGCGATCCCCGCGCCAAAGCCCGACGCCGCGCCGGTGACCAGTGCTGTCTTGTCCTTCAAACGCATTCTTTCTTCCTCCGTCTGTACTGTTTCAGATTCAAGCAATCATGGCCCGCGCCGCCCTGTTTCCCTTTCCGGCGCCGCCATCACACGCGTGCAAGCGGCGGGTTGTTCAATAGGAGCGCGGCATGCCCAGAGCATGTTCGGCAAGAAAGGAAAGAATCAGGTTCGTCGAAATCGGCGCGACCTGGTAGAGGCGCGTTTCACGGAACTTTCGTTCGATGTCGTATTCTTCCGCAAAGCCGAAGCCGCCATGCGTCTGGATGCACGCATTGGCCGCCTCGTTGGATGCGTCGGCCGCCAGCAGCTTGGCCATATTGGCTTCGGCCCCGCAATTGGCACCCGCCTCGTAGAGCCGAATCGCCTCCTTGACCATGAGTTCGGCGGCTCGCATGTTCGCGTATGCGCGTGCGATCGGAAACTGGATGCCCTGATTGGCGCCGATCGGACGGCCGAATACAATACGCTCTCCGGCGTATTTCGATGCCTTTTCAATCAGCCATTTCGCGTCACCCACGCATTCCGCCGCGATCAGGATTCGTTCGGCGTTCATGCCCGACAGGATATAGCGAAAACCCTTGCCCTCTTCGCCGACGAGGTTTTCGACCGGCACGCGCACATTGTCGAAAAATATCTCCGTGGTCGAATGGTTCATCATCGTACGGATGGGCTTGATCGTCATGCCCTCTTTCACAGCATCGCGCATGTCGAGGATGAAGACCGAAAGACCATCCGTACGCTTTGCGATCTGATCGCGCGGCGTCGTGCGCGCAAGAAGCAGCATCAGGTCGGAATACTCCGCCCGGCTTGTCCAGATTTTCTGACCGTTGACGACGTAATGGTCGCCTTCGCGTTTCGCGGTCGTGCGCAGGGCAGTGGTGTCGGTCCCGCTTCCCGGTTCGGTGACGCCAAATGCCTGCAGCCGAAGTTCTCCGGATGCTATTTTCGGCAGATATTGATTCTTCTGCTTGTCGCTGCCGTGCCTCAGCACCGTGCCCATGACATACATTTGCGCGTGACAGGCCGCTCCGTTGCAGCCGGCGCGCTGAATTTCCTCCAGTACGGCGGCGGCTGCGGAAAGCTGCAGTCCCGCCCCGCCATGGTCTTCCGGGATCAGCGTTGCGAGATAGCCGGCTTGCGTCAGCGCTGTCACGAACTCCCGGGGATAGGCGCGTTCGGCGTCGAGCTTGCGCCAGTATTCGGCGGGAAAGCGCTCGCACAATTTGCCCACCGCTTCGCGGATTTCCCTATGGTCTTCGGCTTGAAACATGAACTCAGGCGCTCCTTGCAAATTGGGCCGCGGCGCCCTCACCGGCGCGAGGAAAGAGCGGGATGGAGCGAACCGGACGGTCGTCCGTGAGACCGAGAACGGCGGCGATAAAGGCGTCGGCCTGCCCCTCCGCCATTCCCGAATCGGTCAGCAACGTGCGCGCCTTGGCCGAAAGGTCGGCGGCGGCAACCGGGTTTTCGGGATCGCCCCTGGCGGCATGACGAACCGCACTCAACCGTTGTCCCGCAGCGGTCTCGGCCGTGATTTCGGCGCCCCATGCATTCGGATAGGCGGCATCGATGCCAGGGTCGACGTCCACATCGACTTTCGCGCGTTCTCCAGCGATGCGCTCGCGGGCATTTGCGTCGAAACTCGATTGTACGACTTCGCCGTCTTTCAATGCGATGGCAACGCAATGCTGGAGAGAGAATTTGGCACTGTAAGGATCTTCGGGAAGGGGACGATCGCAGACGTCGAGAGCGGCGCGATAGGTCCCGACACGGACCTTTTCCGCCGATGCGCCGCGAAGCTTTTCATGGAGTTCCAGAGCCGCGTCGATCGCGGGATGCGTGTGCCGGCAACAGGGCCACGGCTTGATCGATGTCTTCACCAATTCCCATGGCCGGTTCGGCCCGGCCGTCACCGCCTCAGGCAAGGGATCGGGGCAAAGCCCAGCGAAAAAGCCCTTTTCGCCTTCAAGGATATGCTCGGGTCCAGTGAATCCCTCTTTCGCCAGCAGGGCGGAGAGTACGCCGGACTCGGCCGCGCGCGCCGTGTGAAGATGCTTGCTCATTGACCCCGAGGCCAGAAACTCCCACAGGCCCGAAGACTGCGTGCCGGCATTGCCTAGCGCCCAAACCGTCCGGTCTTCGTCGAGGCCAAGCAAATCGGCCGCTGCCATGGCCGAACCAAACGGGCCGCAGGTCGATGTGTTGTGCCAGACGCGATAGTGTTGCTTGCCGACGGCCTTGCCCACCCGGCAGCATGCCTCGTAGCCCGCCAGCACGGCTTTCAGGAAGGCCCGCCCGCCCAGATCGTGCTCATGCGCCACAGCCCAAGCCGCGGGAATGACAACGGTACCGGGATGCGTCACCGAATCGCGATGCAGATCGTCCATCTCCAGAATGTGCGAAAGCCCGCCGACATAGAAGGCGCGGCGCGCGACGTCTCCCTTTTCAGGCGAAGCGACCGCGCGCAGGATACGGGCGGGCTCCGTTTCCCGCGCGCCGAGCGCACAGGCGAATGTGTCGAGCACAAAGAACGCGGCGCGGTCGAGATCGTCCACGCCCGCTTCCTTGCGCCGGATGAGCCGTGTCAGATCGCGAGTCAGGCTCATGGCCGCATTCGTTCGCTGGCGCCGCGCGCGGTGGGCTCGAACTCTTCGCGCAAGGCGGCGCTATGCTGGCCGAGCGCTGGAACCGGCCCCAGGGAGGCTCGGGCGCCGTCGACGATGACCGGCGGGGCCATGAGTTCGATCGGGCCCGCTGGCGTTTCAACTCTTGCGGTGGTCGCACTGCGATGGTCGACCAGGTCGCCGATGGTCGAGACGCGGCCATAGGCAATGTGCGACGCGTCGAGAAGAGCGCCCAACTGCCGCGTCGAATAGCGTCCCAGAACGGCCTGAACGCGCTCTTCCAGCACCTCCCGGTTGCGGACGCGCTGCGTATTGCCGGAAAAGCGCGGATCCTCCGCCATAGCGGAGTCTTCCAGCACCTTGTCGCAAAACACCGTCCATTCCCGCTCGTTCTGTATGGAAACCAATATGTCTCCGTCCGCAGTTCGAAACACGCCATAGGGCGCGATGGAGGGGTGGGCGAGTCCAGGACGCCCAGGCTCCTTGCCGCCGTAGCGGCGCGTTAAATAGGGAACATTGGAGTATTCGGCGATCGTGTCGAAAAGCGACACCTGCAGATGCGAGCCCTTTCCGCTTCGCTCGCGTCTTATGAGGGCTTCCAGAATGGCGGCATAAGCGGCCTGTCCCGTGGAGATGTCGCAGATGGAGATGCCGACACGGCTGGGACCGGAATTGGCCGATCCCGTGACGCCCGAAAGCCCCGCCTCGGCTTGCAGAAGCAGATCATAGGCCTTGCGCCCATGGTCCGGCGTTCCTGGTGCGAAGCCGCCGATATCGCAGACGATCAGACGCGGAAAGCGCCTGCGCAGGTCGGCGCTTCCGAGGCCGAGACGCTCGGTGGCGCCGGGCGCCAAATTCTGCACAAAAACGTCGGCGCGCTCGAGCATCGCTTCGACCAGGGCCAGATCGCCGGCGTTCTTCAAATCGACACAGCACGATTCCTTGCCGCGATTGTTCCAGACGAAATAGGTCGATTGACCGTGCACGTAACCGTCATAGCCGCGCGCGAAATCGCCGACTTCTCGTTCCAGCTTTATGACCCGCGCGCCAGCATCGGCCAGACGCGATGTCGCCAGCGGCGCGGCCACGGCCTGCTCCAGCGCGACGACAATCGTTCCCTCAAGCGCGCCACTCACGGTCTGCTCCCGGCCTGTGTTCTGCCGCGTCACAAAACACGCTGTCTCTCGCGCAAGTCAAATAGGATATAGTGATGACGGGTATATCGAATTGCGCGGAAAGGATTTTGGGCGCGGTATAAGCAAGGCGTATTTTTCAATTATCCATAGAGGACCGGATTCTGCGATTCGTCTGAAAGATCCGCAGTCCAGACACCGTCGCGCACCAATTGGCGCAGTATATCCCAGGCGAGTTGGCCGACCGCGCGCGGCGCACTGAGGAGAGGTCTTTCCGTCGAATAGGCAAGATATACCTTGCGTGTGATTTCAGGCTTTTCAAGTCGCCAGATGCGAAAGACACCGGCCCTCCCCTCGCTGTCGACGGCCATGCGCGGCAGGATGCCGTAGCCAAGGCCGCGTGCAACCAACTTCTTGATCTGGCTGTAGGAGTTGATTTCGATGGCCGGGTGGATGGTTGCGCGCGCCGACTTCGCGCAATCCTCGATAAGCTCGCGCAAGCCATGTTGCGGTCCCGGAACAACGAGCGGCAACCGCGCCGCCGCCGCCAATTTTATGCTGGGAACGTTCAACCGGGCCGGTTGCTCGCGCGAGGCGCTGGCAAAAAGGCATATCTCCTCCGACAGCCCGAGATGAACGGCCAGACCGCTTGGGTCTGACGTCGAATAGATCATGGCCAGGTCAACGTCGCCGCGCTTGAGCCAGTCGAGTATGTATCCGCTCATGGCCTCGACAATGCGGATGCGGATATCGGGATAGCGCGCCCTTGCCGCCTCGATCAAAGGCGCCGAGAGCAGTTCACTCACCGTGCCTGGCAATCCGACCCGCACGTCGCCGTTTGGCGCCACGGCCTCCCCCCGAACGCTATCGGCGAGCCCCGCGAATTCCGCCACGATGCGCCTGGCATGCCGCATCAGCCGATCGCCGGCTTCCGTCGCCACGATGCCCCGGGCGCTGCGGTGGAGCAGCATGACGCCAAGCTCGTCTTCCATGTGCCGCACATGTTGGCTGAGCGCGGGCTGAGCGATGTGGAGCTTCCTGGCCGCCTCGGAAAAAGAGCCGCTCTCGACTACTTGCGAGAAGTAGCGCAATTGTCGCACGTCCATCCCGACCTCCTCTGTTTCAGGCCCGTCTTGCATCTGAAAGGCATATCTTTTTATTATACCATCCCGAGATAGCTGACCAGATCTGTATATACCCTTACAAGGGGGCCAGAATGTCCTGCCGAAGTTCACCGTTGAATTGATCGGTTCGTACAAGCGGGCCGGGAGTATGCCGACATCAAGGTCTCTTTCGAGGCTCCAGACGTTAAGACCACAAAGGCGAAGAGGCCGAAAGTTCATCACTCAGACCGGGTGAATGGTCGCCGATAGCGCCGTCGGCAATTGAAAGAGGGACAGCGGCATGGAAAGTGGACGGATCGGAGGAGACATCGTTGTCGTCACCGGCGGCGCGAGCGGTATTGGCGCGGCGACGGCAAAAATTCTTGCCGGCAAGGGCTACCGGGTTGTCTCGCTGGACATTCGACAAGCGGATGAGTTGAGCCGGCGTGACGGTGTATTATACTGGCCGAAACCAGCGGACGTTTGCGACGCGGATGCCATTGCAGACATTTTTTCAACCATCGAGTCTGAGATGGGTCCGATCGAGGGCATCGTTAATGCGGCCGGCATCCTGGGCCGGATGCGCCGGCCGGAAGAGATTGACCTCGAGCACTGGAATCGCGAACTTGCCGTCGATCTCACCGGCACGTTCATCGTCGCGCGCGAAGGCGGCGGACGCATGGCGGCTCGCGGGCGCGGGTCCATCGTCAACATAGCGTCCGTTGCCGGAATGACCGGCGCCCCCACACATGCCTATTCGGCCGCCAAGGCGGGCGTCATCAGCCTGACGCGCACGCTTGCGGCTTCCTGGGGGCCGAAAAATGTGCGCGTGAACGCCGTTTCGCCCGGATTTACGCTGACGGAAGCGCTGCAGGCGGCTTTCGATCGGCACGTGCTCGACGCCGATCGGTTGAAACGGGCGGCCGCGCTGCGGCGACTTGTGGATCCGGTGGAGGTGGCCGAGGCTGCCGCCTGGCTGATCAGCCCGCTAAGCAGCGGCGTGACCGGCATCAATATACCGGTCGACGCGGGATTTCTGACGGGCGTCGCCAACGGGGTCTATTGACCGCAAGCCAAAAGCGGCGGCGGCGGTTTGCGGGCATCGTTCATTGAGTGCCGTTCCCTTACTCTGAACGCGCCGGTGACCCGGTCGAAGGCCTCTCTTCCCCGCCTCCGCGCTTCTGTCCCTGAAGCCCGTATTTGACGAATTTCATGTATGCATCCGTGACCCATTCCGGGATCGGTTTGATCTCACCGTTCTCGTGCGCGTAGCGCAGCGCGAGATAGGAGCGCGCGGCCAGCAGCATATACACGACGACTTCGACTTCGCGCGCTTCGAAGCCTGGATATTCGCCTCTCTGGCGATCATGTTCGATGCCGCCGAGATAGTTCTCGACGACCATGTCGAAATGCGCCTTGTGTCCCTTCGGCGCCAGTTGCTCGGCTTCGTTGAGCACACGCAGAAAGTTTGGATTCTGCACGATGAAGTCGAAGAACGCCATGAAGCCCTTGCGCTCTCGTTCGGTTGGATCTTCGACACCGTGCGTACGCGCCTTGATGAAGGTAAGCATTTCCTTACCCATCTTCGGAAGCAACTGGTCGAACAAATCCTGGCGGTTTTCGAAATAGCTGTAGAAAGTCCCCTGAGCCACATTGGCGCGTGTGGTGATGCGCGAGATCGTCGCGTCGGCGTAACCATATTCGCCAACGATCTCCGATGCGGCATGAAGCAACGCCTCATACTTGGCCTGGGCGTTTTCCTCGCGGTTCAGTCTCTTTCCGTGTGGCCGGCGTCTGACCGTCACCAAAGGCCGCTCCTTCTACTTGTGCGACGCGGGCCTGACCTCATCGAAAAGATCCGCGCCTCCCCTTCACAGCGCTATCTACCGCGTCTTATCGTTCAGGCAAATCGGGAGCGGGTGTCGTGCCGCCTCATCACGTCCCGGTGCGAAGCGGGGCCTCGCTTTCCACCGATCGAGGGCACAACGCGAATGCCCCGATAACCAGATCTATATCGGTATCGGGCAGGTCGGAAACGAATTTCTCCAAGAGATCATACGCCTCCATAGGAACATTCTGTTCCGAACCGATGCGCCTAACCATCTCCGACACGGTCGCGCGATCGAAGTTGAAGTCCTCCGTCGTGACGTTCTTTTCAACGATCTCCCGCGACCCGTCGGCAAGATCGGCTTCGATCGTGCAGCAAAGCCGGGCAATGCCTTCGTCGGAACCGAGATTGATCCGGGAGACGAGGTCGTTGACGCCACGGTCGTCGTAGGTGGTCATCGCCGCCATGGTGGGGTCGCCCTTCAGCAGCGTCAGCGAGATGCAGAACGGAATGCTCATCAGCGTACCGGAAATGGTGTGAAACGGTCCCTTGGAGTCCATTCCGGCATAGCCGGTTTCATAGGGGTTCATGCGCACTGTCGCGCGTGCCACATCGCGGCCGGCGATCTTCTCGCGCATTTCCAGGGCAGCGATCACCGGCGTCTGGTTGAAGGCGCAGACGGGATAGGGCTTGAAGGTAACCCGATCGATCGACCATGCCTTGCCCAATTTCGCCGCCAGCGCCTCGACATCGCAGATCTTTCCCGTAAACGCCTTGACGAATCCCGCTGGTCCCTCGATGGCGCGCGGCGCGGTGACGGAACCCGCGGCCGCCAGTTCCGCCGCCATGAGCCCGGTGCGTGCGGTGACGCCGACCTGATAGCGCCATTCGTCGGTGCCGTCTGAAAAGCTTTGCAGAATGCCGCCGGTAAAGGAGGCGGCGTTGCCGATCGCCGCGGCTACCCGTTCCGGGGGAAGCGCCATCAAGCGCGCCGCGGCCGCGGCCGCCGCCAGTGTGCCAAACAATGGCGACGAGCGCAGACCGTTCGGCGTGGTGATCCCGGCATAGGCCTGCTCAAGCAGTCCACCGACTTCGTAACCGGCCACGAGCGAAGGGATAAGGCGGTCCAAGGGCAGCCGACGCGCCTCAACAAGCGCCGTCAGCATGGGAATCAGGATGGCGCCGAGATGTGCCGCTCCGCAGGTATCTTCCTGTCCGCGCCCATGGAAAAGCGCGGCGTTGGCGACGGCGGCGCCGGAAACCGGGACCTTCCGGCCATCGACGAACAGGGTTGCACCGTCTCGGCGTTCGCCATCGAGCGCAAGGGCCGCCCGCCGCGCGACGGGTGCATAAGGCGTGTCGTGACAACCAAGTCCTATGCCGTAGCCGTTGAGAAGGCAGGTGCGCGCCTTTTCGACGACCCTGTCGGGAAGCGTTTCGGTTTTCAGCGAACTGACGAAACTTCCAAGATGCTCGGTCAGGGTCATGTCATGCTCCTCCAGCGTTCGTTCATGCGTCGGCGGCAAGGGCCATCTCGTCGCGAAGGACGCGTTTGAGAACCTTGCCCGAAGGATTTCGCGGCAGGCTGTCGCGAAAATAGACCGCTTTGGGCACCTTGAAGCGTGCGAGATATTTGCGGCATTCGTCGGCGACGGCTTCCGCGCTCAGGTCGCGGCCCGGTTTGACGACCACGACGGCGGCCGGCCTCTCTCCCCATTTGTCGTCAGGCAGGCCGATCACGGCGCATTCGGCGACGTCCGGCATGGCGTAGATCACCCGCTCGATCTCGCTCGAGGCGATGTTCTCGCCGCCGGATATGATCATATCCTTCTTGCGGTCGGTGATGAAGAGAAAGCCGTCTTCGTCCAGATAGCCCACATCGCCGGTGCGGAACCAGTCTTCATGAAAACTGGCGGCGGTCTTGGCTTCGTCCTTCCAGTATCCTTTGGTGATGCGTGGACCGCGCAGGCATATTTCGCCCTCTCCGCGCATCGGGACGACCGCCCCGTCTTCATTGCGGATCGTGACTTCGACATGCGCCAGCGCTCGCCCCGTCGAGCCGATCTTTTCCAGTTCCATTCCCGGTTCCATCAGCGTGTCGCCGGAGCAGGATTCAGTCAAACCGTAGCCGTCGATGAAGCGCGCCCGGGTGAAAAGGCCGGTGAATTCGCGGATACGGTTTTCCGGTGTCTTCTCGCCGCCCGCGATGCACCAGCGAAACGAGGAAAGATCGTATTTCTCGTGCCCTTCAAGCGCCAGCATGCGACCGACCATCATCGGCGCGAACCAAGCGCATGAGACCTTCTCCGCCTCGATCGCGGCCAGCGCTTTTTCCTCGTCGAACTGCCGATGGACCACCATGCTGCCGCCCATCCACCAAACGGCCATGCCGGGCAAATCAAAGGCGCCGACATGATAGAGCGGGCCAACGACGAGGATCGTGTCGTTCGCCGACAATTGCAGGGCCATGACATGGTCCATGCACTTCCAGTAGAAATTCTCATAGGAATGCATGACGCCCTTAGGCCGGTCGGTCGTGCCGGAGGTGTACATGAGCCGGAAGAGATCGGCAGGTTGGCGCGCCGCCCTGTCCACCGGGGGCAGGTCAGCGCCGCCCAGGGTCCGCATGTCTCTCTGCGCGGCATCGTTCAGGATGACCGTATCGGGCAGCGCCGCCACGATGTCGGCGAACTCCTCGTCCGCCAGCACCAGCCTGGCGCCGGAATGGCCAACTATGAATTCGCATTCCTCACGCGACAGGCGGAAGTTGATCGGCAGGAAGACCGCTCCGAGGTAGCTTGCCGCAAACACGATTTCCAGAAACGCGGCGCTGTTTTTCATGAAGAGGGCGACAACATCGCCTGCACCGACGCCGCGCGAGGCGAGAAACCGCGCGGTCCGTTCGATCCGTTCTTCGAGCTCGGCGTAACTGATGCGCTGCCCATCATAGACCAGCGCCAGCCTTTCGGGATCGCGCGTGGCGTGAAAGTGAATGAACGCGCTCAGATTGACCACAGCATCCTCCCTTGCCGAAGCTTTCTCAATAGGAACGCACCATGCCCAGTTCATGGACGGCGATGAAGTTCAGTATCATCTCTTCCGAAACGGGGGCGAAGCGGAACAGCCGGCAATCGCGCCATAGCCGCTCGACATGGAATTCCTTGGCGTACCCCATCCCGCCCATGGTCTGCATCGCTTTTTCCGTCGCGGCGGAACAGGCCTGCGCGGCGATCAGCTTGGCGACGTTGGACTGTGTGCCGAACGGTTGCCCGGCATCGAAAAGCATGGCCGCGTGACGGTTCATCAGCCGCGCGCATTCCATTTCGGAATAGGCCTGCGCCAGCGGAAACTGAAGCCCCTGATAGGCCGCGATAGGCGTTTGCCCAAAGACCTTGCGGTCACGCGCGTAGTCGACCGCAAGCCGCAGCGCCAGGTCGATTGTTCCCACAAGTCCCGCCGTGGTGGTAATGCGTTCGGTGTTCAGGATGTCAAGGAGTTCGCGCCATCCATTGTGCAACGTGCCGATGATCTCATGTTTCTCGATACGCACGTCGTCAAAGAAAATTGAAGAGGACGGCAGCGTGTTGGTGCCGAGTTTCTCGATGCGGGAATGGCTGACGCCCATGCGATCGGTGTCGATCAGGAAGATGGTGATGCCGTCAGTGCGTCTTTCGACATCTTCGAACTTGACGGTGCGCGCCACCACAAGAATTTTGTCGCTCTCCTCCACATTGGTGATCCATATCTTCTGGCCGTTCAACCTGAAGCCATCGCCATCGGGCGCCGCGTGAGCGCGCATTTCCAACGTGTTTGACCCCGCATTGGGTTCCGTCAGCGCCATGCAGAACTGCGTCTCGCCGCTGATCAGCCCGGGAAGCAACTCCTTGCGCATCGCGTCGCTGCCATAGCGGCTGACGGCGACACCGCCAAAGATTGGATTGCACATGAAGAGCTGGCCCACCGTCGACCCCGCGCCCGACGCCGCGAGCGCCTCGATGATGAGCGCCATGTCCAACATGCCGCGGCCCGAGCCGCCATACTCTTCCGGCAACGCAACGCCGCAAAGGCCCGCCTCGCAGATCGCGCGCCAGGCCTCGGCGGGAAAAGCCTTTTTCGCGTCTTTCTCGCGCCAGTATTCGAGGCCGTATTCCTCTCCGACCCGACGCGCCGTCTCGACCATCATTTTCTGTTCGTCGGTAAGATCGAGATTTATCGCGTATCCTCGAGAGTTCGGTCGTGGCGCAGGAGCCGAAGCGGATTTTGAAGATAGCCCTTCACGCTGTTGAGAAAGGCGAGCCCCTCGACGCCGGTATGAACGCGATGGTCGCCGGAAAACACCAGCCCCATCTCACGACGCAACGCCGGCGCCCCCTCCTTATCGGGGCGGAAGATTTCACGAACGCTGCCAACCCCAATGATCGCCGACTGTCCGGGATTGATGATGGGCGTCAGCCAGGTCACGTCATGCATGCCGGCGTTGGAAACGGCGATGGCGCCGCCATCCATCTCCGCAAGACTCAGTTCACCCGCGTGGGCCTTCCGTGCAAGCACCCGGGCCTGCCCCGCGATCTCGTCTATCGAACTTGATCCCGCTCCACGCACCACCGGCACGAACAATCCCTTGTCGGTTTCCACCGCCATCGAGACATCGCTCTCGTCAAAGCTCGCGAACGCATCGTCCGCCCAGACGCGATTTATGCCCGGCATGTCGCGAAGCGCGCGGCCGACGGATGCAAGAATGAAATGATTGAGGGTAAGCCGCGCCTGTCCGCCATCCGCGTTGAGCGTCTCGCGCAGTTCCAGAAGCGCCGATATCTCGACTTCGCAGGCTAGATAGAAATGCGGGACGCCGTGTTTGACGGTCGCCAGACGCTTCGCCATGGCCGCCTGCGTGGGAGAGGGTTTGACACGCCTCGGCCCCGCGCTCGCAGCCGGCATCCCGCCACCAAATTCCTTGGCGCGCCTGACATCGACCGCCTTGATGCGTCCGCGCGGCCCGCTCCCATCAAGCCTGTCGAGCGCGACCCCTGTCTCCCTCGCAATGCGCCGGGCAAGCGGCGTGGCCAGGATGCGCGACGAGGTCGATCGGCGGCTAGCGAGATGCTGCTCGGCTAGTGTCTTCAGCCCCTGTGATGCTTTTGACTGATTGGGTATTTTCTCGGCCTCTTTTCCTTCATGCCGATCCGGCTTCGCTGGTGTCGCGTCGCCACCCGATAACCGGCCGACGACCGCACCCACGGCGACGGTCTCGCCTTCGCCCACCAACTGTTCGGCAAGCACGCCCGCATCCTGCGCCTCGATATCGGTCGCCGCCTTGTCGGTCTCCACGACGAAGAGGATCTGGCCTTTCTTCACGCTGTCGCCAGGCGCGGCCTTCCACTCGAGCAGGATACCCTCACTCATGGTGAGCCCGAGCTTCGGCATGAGGAGGTCCAGCGGCATGATCGTTCAGCGTCCCTCGAACTTGGCCGGGCGCTTTTCCAAGAAGGCGGCGCAGCCTTCATGGGCATCGTGGGAATCCAGGACCAGGCCGATCATCGCTTGCTCATGGGCGAGCGCCGCTGGCATGGGCATATCGGCGCCGTTCGACATGGCGCGCTTCAGAAGTTTGAGAACGAGAGGCGATTTGTCGGCGATCTTGTTGGCCATCGTCATCGCTTCGGACATGAGCTGATCGGCGGGAACGACCTTGTTGACGAGACCCAGCGCCAGCGCCTCCTCGGCGGAAATGCGATCTCCCGTAAACATCATTTCGCGCGCCTTGCACGGCGCAATCTGGCGCATCATGCGCTGGCTGCCGCCGGCGCCGGGAAACAGCCCGAGCGTGATTTCGGGCACGCCGAGCTGGGCATGGTCGGCGAGGATACGAATGTCGGTCGACAGCAGCAATTCGGTGCCGCCGCCCAGCGCCCAGCCATTGACGGCCGCGATGGTCGGCTTGTCACAGGTTTCCACGCGACGGAAGACGCGATGGATGATTTCGGCGAATTCGAGGTAGTGAGCGAGACCCTGCCGAGAATTGAGATCGGCAATGTCACCGCCGGCCACGAACGCCCGCTCGCCCGCGCCCGTGAAGACGATGACATGAACCGATGCGTCGGCCTCCATCTCCGCAAGCCCGGATTCGAGCGCCAGCAACGTCGGCGCATCGAGCGCATTGAGCGTTTTTGGGCGATTGATGGTCAGGATACCGACATGGTCCTCAACCTGACTGATGACGAAATCGCTCGACATGCCGAATATCCTTTATTCCAGAGTCTTGCGGGCCGCCGCCGCGATCCTGGCGGCATCGGGAATGAAGCGTTGCTCCAGCGTGCGTGCGAAAGGCACAGGCATGAAGGGGGCGCCGACGCGGCCGACCGGCGCGTCGAGATCGTCGAACCCTTCTTCGCCGATAACAGCGGCGATCTCGGCGCCGATGCCGAAACTGCGCACCGCTTCATGCGCCACCACGGCGCGGTTGGTTCTTGCCACGGATTGAAGAACGGTCGCCTTGTCCCACGGCTGAAGCGTGCGCAGGTCGATGATTTCGGCCGAAATATCGTCGCCAGCAAGGTCGTCGGCCGCTTTGAGGCAATTGAAAAGCGCCGCGCCATAGGTGACGAGAGTGACGTCTTTTCCCTGTCGCGCCACGCGCGCTTCGCCCAGATTGGCCGCCGCCGGATGCTCCGGCAGGTCGCCGGCCATGCCGTAAAGCGCCTTGTTCTCCACAAAGATGACCGGATCTGGATCGTCGATCGCGGCGCGCAACAATGCATAGGCATCCTCCACCGTTGCCGGACAGACGACCTTGAGGCCCGGCACATGCGCGAACCACGCTTCCAGACATTGTGAATGCTGCGGGCCGGCATTGAGGCCGCCGCCATGCGGCAGACGCACCACCATCGGCACGCTGGCCTGTCCGCCGAACATGAACCGCGATTTCGCGGCCTGATTGACGAGCGCGTCCATGGCCAGCGTCACGAAATCCATGAACATGATTTCGACGACCGGCTTCAGCCCCGACAGGGCGGCGCCGGTAGCGGCGCCGACAATACCGGCTTCGCTGATGGGCGTGTCGCGCACGCGCATCGGGCCGAAGCGGTCAAGCAGACCTCTGGTGGCTTTGAACGAACCGCCGGCCTCGGCGATGTCCTCGCCCATGACGATGACCGAATTGTCGGCCTCGAGCGCGTCGCCGAGCGCTTTGTTGATGGCGCGCGCGTAGCGGCTTTCAGCCATGACGGTTAGCTCTTGCGGACGTATAGACGTCGGCGAGGGCGACATCGAAATCCGGCAGCGCATCGGCCTTTGCCGCGTCGATCGCGGCAGTCACGCGTGCATTCACTTTCTCGCCCAGATATTTTAATTCGTCCTCGGATACGCCGCTTTTCAGGAGCCTTTCGGCGCATCGCTGCAACGGATCTTTCTCGTCCAGGGCCGAAATCTCCTCGATGGAACGGTATTTCTGCGCATCCCCTTCGAAATGGCCTCGCACCCGCGCGGTCATGCATTCGAGGATCGCAGGGCCGTTCTTGCGCGCATGATCGACCGATTGCGAGGCGGCTCTGGCGGTTGCTTCCACGTCATTACCGTCGACCTTGTCGTGTCTGATTGCGAAAGTGGCGCCAAGCCCCGCAAGCGAGCCCTTGAACTGGCGCTCGGTTGGTGAAAATTCCGACCAGCCATTGTTTTCGCACAGGAAGACCATGGGCAATTGCCAAAGCGCGGCCATGTTGAGCGTTTCGTGCAATACGCCTTCCGCCATCGCGCCGTCGCCAAAGAACGCCACCGCGACGCCGCCGCTGCCCCGGGTCTGGTGGGCCAGAGCGCTGCCGAGGGCGAGCGGCAGGCCGGCGCCGACAATGCCGTTGGCGCCGAGCACGCCGAGACTCATGTCGGCGACATGCATGGAGCCCGAGCGTCCGCCGCATATGCCGCCGCGGCGTCCCATCAACTCCTTGAAGAAACTTTCAAGATCCATGCCGCGGGCGATCACGTGGCCATGGCCGCGATGGGTGGTGGCCAGCGTATCCTGCCGGCCGAGTGCCGAACAGACGCCGGCGGCAACCGCTTCCTGGCCGAAGGACAGATGGATGAAACCCGGTATCTCGCCATCGGCGAACAGTCGAGAGAGCGCCGTTTCGCAGGCGCGTACGAGAAGCATCGTCTCATGCAGACGCAGCAACGTCGCGGTGTCGGGCTTCGATTCCTTGCGGGCAGCCATCACGCCCGGCTCTGGTTCGGCGAGGGCAGCCCCCCATAAGTGGCCCATGTCGAACCGGCGAGCCATCCGCAATCGACAGGAAGGTCGATGCCGGTTATGGCGGCGGCCGCCGGCGAGAGCAGGAAGGCCACTGCGTCGGCGATCTCGGACGGTTTTACCAGGCGGTTGAGAGCCGCATTCCCCGCAAGCGTCGACACATCACGGCGTCCGGCGTCGATTTCGACCTGCAAGGCCGGCGTGGCCGTGTAGCCCGGCGAGACGGAATTGACGCGAATGCCGTCCTTGCCCCAGGCCGCCGACAGGCAGCCGGTCATGGCGATCACCGCCGCCTTGGCGGGAGAATAGGAGTGAAGCGGCAAGGAGCGCTGTCCAGCGATCGAGGCGATGTTGACGATCGCGCCGCCATCTCCGCGTGCGGCCATGCGCCGTCCGAAAGCGAGGCAGGTCACGTATGTCCCACGCTGGTCGATGTGGACGATTTTGTCCCACAGATCGAGGCTCAATTCCTGCGGGCTGACAGGCGGCTGGATAATGCCCGCGCTGTTGACGACAGCGTGGACCGGTCCGATTTCCGTTTCAATCTTTTCGGCAACCGCGTCCACACCCGCCGCATCGCCTACATCGAGCCGCACAAAGGCGCCTCCGACCTTCTCGGCGACAACGCGACCCTTTTCTTCCGCAATATCCGCCACGACGATTTTCCAGCCGGCCTGGGCCAGGCCTTCGCAGCACGCCGCGCCTATGCCGCTGGCGCCACCCGTAACGACGGCGATCTTCTTGACTGTCTCAGCCATGCGTGTCCTCCGACTTCGAAACCGCCGCATTCGCGGTTCCGCCGCCTGCCCGTCTCCGCGAGGCAGGTGTGTTTGGGGTCCGGTTCATGACGGCCTCCCACCGATATCCCACGGGGCAATATTTTGAACATTGAACCAATAGTCAATATTTTTCTTGTTCGGGCGCAATGTCAATGGCGTGGATGGAGTATTTCAATGGAGCGGCCAGACGTCACGTCCTGTTGGCCGTCAGGCGCCATCCGTCAGGCTATGTGACAGTTGGGTTTGCAGCGTGGCAGGAGGGAAAATCGTCCAGCTTCCGGAGCAGGACCAAGGGAAGGCCGATCCCTCTGAAGGTTCCGCAACCTCAAGACGGGCGATTTTCACCGTATTTCTTGGAGACGCGGCGGGTTCGCCACGCCTCAAACCTGACTTTTCACCTGGCTTTAGGGTCCGGCCAATCAGAGGGGTACCCCCAACCGACCGGCGCGGTAACGATGACGGGAACGATCATGAGATGCCCCAACTGATCGCACCGGCTTTGGCGGTCCTTCCGCGATGGTTATCGATCAGGCGCGGCTGGGAAGATCGACGATGGCGGACCCGAGCACGGACACTTCGTCATCCTGGTTGCGCGCTTCCTGGTCGATGCTGACGAGGTGCCTTGAACCCTCGACCCGCTTGTCGGTGACGACCCCATTGATAAAGAGCAGGTCGCCCTCCGGATTGTGCCGCCGGATCTTGCTCTTCGCATTGACCAGGAAGCCATCATCGCCCATCCAGTTGGTCATGTGATGGGTAAGCCAAGAGCAGCGTTCCGGGCCGTAATCATAGGCTCCGGGCGCGCCGACCATATGCGCCATTTCCTCTTCCCAGTGCACCCGCTCGGGGCAATCGGGAATGCCAAAACGGTTGGGAATGCCAAGACCCGGATGCCGGCTGATCTGTTTCCAGTTGAGCTTGTTGGCGCGAATGTAAAGGCCGCCCCATCCTTGCGCGAAAGCGATGAAGCCGGTCACCGTCATTGGCCCCTTGGCCATGGTCGGCAACTTGTCGCCGATCTGGACATCTTCGAAATAGCGCTTGTTGGGGCCGCGAATCTCCTCTTCCGCATAGAGGTCATAGATGCGGTCGAGTTCCTCGCGCGTATAGACTTTCTGCGGCTTGTTTTTCAGCGATTTGTATTTGGTGCCCTCCTCGCGCGCGATGTCGCGATCGGTCCGGAAACACCAGCTGTCGGCCTCGGCGACGAGATCGCCATCCTTGCCGAAGAAATTGACATGGTAGATCTGCTGGAAGGCGCGGCCGGCGAAATGGGTCTGGTGTTCGACCAGATCGGCGAGCCAGGCTTCGGTCGTGATCTCCTCGTTTCGGCGCACCCAGCGATGCCAGGTCCAGTCGGCGCCGGCCCACATGGCGTGGACGCCCGCCAGCCCGCCGACATAACCGGAAATGATCCGGCTCGTTGAAAAAAGAAAGCTCGGCAGCGCGACAAGTCCTCCAAGCGAACTCCTGGCCGCCGCGTCCGGATCGCACCAGAGAGGATTGTCGTCGCCGATTCCATGCGCGTAGTGACGAATGTTGTCCCGCGTCGCCTCGTGGCACCAGGGCTCCAGCGTATCCTCGATCTTCTTGCCCATGCGACGGCGCAAATCATCAAGGGTTTCGTCAGTGATCTTGGGAAAATTTCTTTCTGCGATCGTCATGATGGTTCCTTCTCACGTAGCTGTTTCGGGCGCGCCTCCGTTTCCTATCGGATGCGCAAATGGCGCTTCAGGACCCCGAATGGGGAGCGGAGTCACCGGAGAGGCGGGCTCGCCTTCCGGTCCGAGGCTCCAGGGTCCGCTTTAATCCGCCGCCGGCGCGGCCTCTCTTTCGCGCAATGCCTTGCGGTTGACCTTGCCGGCCGGCGTTTTCGGCAGTTCCGGCACGAAGGCGACCAAGCGCGGATATTCGTGCTGGCTGAGACGCTGGCGGGTAAAATTCTGGAGGTCTTCGACGAATTTGTCGCTGCCGGCTCGATCGCTGACGATGAACGCCTTGACGACCAGGCCGCGGACCTTGTCGGGCACACCGATAACGGCTGCTTCGCGCACATTCTCATGCTTGAGGAGCACGTCCTCGATCTCGACCGCGCTCATTGTCCATCCGGCCGAAATTATGACGTCGTCGGCGCGCCCCGCATGATAGAAATAACCGTCCCCGTCCACACGCCCGAGATCCTTTGTGGGGAACCAACCGTCACGTCGCCAGACCTTGATCTCGCCGATTTCGTCGGCCGCGCAGGGCTTGCCGTCGACGGACTGGACCTCGACGCGAACGCCGGGAGGCGGCTTGCCGAGCGAACCGGGCTTGACGCGGAAATCTTCCGCCGCCGGAAAATTTACGAGAATGACGCCGACCTCGGTCGTCCCGTACATGCTGCAGACCGGCACGCCGAAGCGTTCGTCGACGAACTGGAGCGTCGCCGTATCGATGGGCTCGCCGGTATAGGACATTTTCTCGATCACCGTCTTGAACGCGTTGGCCTGCCCCGACGCCTTCATCATCCGGTAATGGGTCGATGCGGCCGAAAGATTGGTGACCTCGAAGTCCTGAAGCGCGCGCAGAAACCGCACCGGGTCGAACCTGCCGGCGTAGACGCCTGTCGTGACGCCCAGCGCAAGGGGAGCCAGGGTGCCATGCCATAAACCATGGCCCCACGCCGGCGATGACGGGCAGAAATAGCGGTCTCCCGGCCGGATGCCGGTGCCGTATAGCGCCGCGATCATCAAGACGACGATGGAACGATGGGTGTGCTTGACCGCGGCCGGCAGTTCGCGCGTCGTCCCCGACGTGTACTGGAAGACAGCAAGGTCGTTGGCGTTGGTGCGCGGTTCGTAATCGGCGGGAAATCGATCGAGCCCGGCCACGAAGGCATCATCGGCGACGACCACATCCACCCCGGCGATTCCTTCGGCCGCCGGCGCTTTTTCGGGGTTGGTCAGCACCAGTCTCGGCTGGCAGTCCCCGACGCGCAACCGAACCCCCTCGGGCCCGAAAAGCGTGAAAAGCGGCACCGCGATCGCGCCGCGCTTCATGGTCCCGAACAGCCCCACATAAAAGGCCAGCGAAGGCTCGAGCATGATCGCCACGCGGTCGCCGCGTCCGATGCCGCGCTCCTCCAACCAATGGGCAAACTGCGATGAAAGGCGTGAGATCTGTTCAAAGCCCAGCGCTTCATCGCGGCCGTCCGCATGCGCGATGCGCACGGCTGTCCGTCCCGACCCGGCATACCGGTCGATGCATTCATGGGCGATGTTGAGGTGATCCTTGTCGCCGTCGAAAAGACTCCAGAGACCCTGCATGGAAAACAGGCGCTGGGATTCATCGTAGCGCGTGATGTCGGCAAGGTTGGTCATGAGCTGTCGCGCGTATAGCCTCGTTGTTGCCGTCAAATAACGCCATCGAAAATTATTATTGTCAATACGTCGCAAGAATTGTATAGAGACAACGTTATGAATGGACAACGTACCTCCGCCAGCACGTCCGTCGCCCGGCCCAACCAACGCAAGAAGGGTGCGGAAGGCGCATCGGGCAAGCAGCGGACAGTCGTCACCCGGCCGGTGCCGGCGGCGTCGAGGGTGGTTGCGATCCTGCGCCTTTTGGGAAAGAGCGAGCAGTCGATGGGTCTCCATGCCGTGGCCAGCGCGCTCGGCCTCATCCCCTCGACCTGCCTTCACATCCTCAGGGTCCTGGTGGCGGAGGAACTCGTCACGTTCGACCCGGAGACCAAACGCTACGAATTGTCGGCCGGCATTCTTTCGATTGCGGGCGGGGTCTTACGACGCAGAAGCTTCAGCGATCTGGCCCAGCCGGCGCTCGACGAAATGTCACGCGAATGGAACGCGACGGCGATCGGGGTCGAGGCCGGCGGGCTCAAGCACATGGTGGTGGTCGCCATCTCGCGCAACGAGCAGGGCCTGCGGCTGCATACCGACATTGGCAGCCGTTTTCCGACGCTGATCAGCGCGACGGGACGTTGCGTGGCGGCCTTCGGCGATCATTCCGATGCGGAGGTGGACCGCCGCTTCAGGCAATTGCGCTGGGATAACCCGCCGACCCTCGAGGCATGGCGCCAGGAGGTCGAAGTGACCCGTCAGGTGGGCTACGCCGTCGACGAGGGTCGCTACATATCAGGCATAACGACGATCGCGGCCCCTGTCTTCGCGTCGACAAATTGCCGGCACGCCCTGGTCATCGTCGGTGTGAGCGAGCAGCTTCGCAGGGTTGGCTACACCACGATCGGAGAAGAATTGCGCCGGCACGCGGAGGAGTTGTCGGCTCAATTGCAAAAGCTGGGGAGACGTTGAAGCGGCGAACGGAGGAGCGGATCCGACAGCGATCTGAACTGTGTCGAAATTAATACCACAGAGCCAAACCAAGGAGGAAACCAACCCATGAAACCAATATCCAGACGTCAATTGCTTGGCGCGACCGCTGCATTGGGCGGCGCGGCCGTCGCCGGTCGCGTTCGTTTCGCGCAAGCCGCCGATACGATCCAGCTCGGCGCTTCCCTGTCGCTGACAGGTCGCTTCTCGGATTCCGCCAAATACACGCAGGAAGGTTACCGTCTCTGGGAGGAGGAGACGAACGCCGCCGGCGGCATTAACGGCAGCAAAGTCGAACTGACCATCTATGACGATGCCAGCAATCCCGACACGGGCCGCGTATTGGCGCAGCGCCTCATCGACCGCAACGGCGTCGTGGCGATCCTCGGGCCCTATTCGAGCCCGATCACCGACGCCGAGGCAGTGGTCGTCGAGCGCTCGAACATTCCGATGCTGGGAACGATCGCGTCCGACAGCAGCATCTGGACACGCCGCAATCTCAAATGGAGTTTCCAGGCATTTCCATCCTCGGATTACGACCATGAAGGCTTCATAAAGATCGTCAAGTCGCAGGGTGGCGACATCAAGAAGATCGCCATCATTTTCGAACAGAACCCTTTCTCGATCGCCGCCAAGGACTGGGCCGCGCCGTTTGCCGAGAAGATGGGCTTCGAGGTCAAGTCGTTCGGATATGCTCCCGGCAGCCAGGATTTTCGCTCGATCATCGAGCAGATCGTCAGTTTCGGCGCGCATGCCGTATCAATGGGCGGCTATTACCAGCCCAGCATCGCGCTGACGCGGCAGATGATCGAGCGCGGCTTCAACCCCGCCGGTTACCATTTTATCCAGGCCGCCGACGGCGTGACGAAAGATGCGCTGGGCGCCAACGCGGAAGGCATATTCGGACGCTCCGCATGGGAGGCCTCGGTCGAGAAGTCCGGTCAACAAAAAATTCGTCGATTCCTACAAGAAGAAATACAACCGCCTGCCCTCATACCATTCGGCGGCCGCCTACTCTGCCGGACAGACGCTGGAAGCCGCCATCAAGGCCAAGGGCGCCAAACCGGAGGCCATCCGCGACTATATCGCGTCCAACACGATCAAGACGGTGATGGGCGACTTCAAGGTCAACGAGAAGGGCCAGCAAACGGGCTACCGCTATCTGTCGACGCAATGGCAGGGCGGCACCTCCAAGGTGGTCGGCGACAAGTCCGACAACAAGGCAGAGTGGCCAAAGCCGGACTGGAAGTAACTCTGCCAGGCTGACGGAGTCGATCGGTGGATATCACACTCCCCCTCCAGCTCGTCGTCAACGGTCTCGTTGTCGGCGGGCTGCTCGGTCTCGTGGCCCTTGGGCTTGCGCTGATCTTCGGCGTGATGCGCGTAATCAACTTCGCCCATGGCGAGTTCATCACTCTGGGCGCCTATATCACCTGGCTTATCGCCGGCGGCCTGGGCCTTTCGCCGTTCATCGGCATCCCGGCCGCGTTCCTTGCGGGAGGCGCGCTTGGGTGGCTGATCCAGGCCGTGTTGATCAGCCGCGTCGTCGACAGGCCGGCTCTCGACACGCTGATGGTCACCTATTCGCTTTCCATCGTTGGGCTTGGCCTCTTCTCGTTCATCTTCGGCGGTGATTTCCGCAGCTATTCGGAAGGTCCGAACGGCGCCGTGAGCCTGGCGGGCGTATCCGTCGGATTGCGCAGCGCAAGCGTGCTCGTGGTCTGCATCTGTCTGGCGGCTGCGGTGGTCATGCTCTTGCGCTCGGCGCGCGTCGGGCTGGCGCTGCGTGCGCTGGCCCAGAACCGCGACGCGGCGGCAAGCTGCGGGATCAACACGCGCATGACCGAACGCGTTGCCTTCAGTCTCGCGGTGGGGCTGGCTTCGGTAGCCGGTTCGCTCGTAAGCCTGATCGGCACGACCACCCCTACGCTCGGCCAGGGATGGGTGCTGCAGGGGTTTGTCGTCGTGGTCGTCGGCGGCCTGGGCAGCATACCCGGCGCGCTCATCGCGGCGCTTCTGATCGGTCTCGTACAAAGCATAGCCGGCTACCTTCTTGACAATTCCTGGGCGCAGATCATCACCTATTCCCTTCTCTACCTGACATTGCTTGCACGCCCGCAGGGGCTGCTCGGCCAGACGATGGAGTTGTAAGCATGGCGGCGAAAATCCGCCCGACCTTCATCGGGGCGGCGCTCCTCGCGCCGGTCCTTATCGGCGTCATCGCGGCGGCGCTGCCCTGGCTTGGCGCATCACGCTACATGCAGACCCTCGTCTATTACGTCGCCTACTATGTAGCGCTCGGACAGGCATGGAACCTGATGTCGGGCATGACGGGCTATGTCTCGCTGGCGCATGGCGCGCTCGCGGGCATCGGCGCCTACGCCACGGTGATGGCGATGAATGCCGGCTTGCCGATCTGGCTTGCCGTGACGGTGGGCGGGGCCGCCGCGATGCTCGCATCGCTCTTCATCGGCGCGACCAGCCTGCGGCTGCGTGGCATCGCATTTACCTTCGCGACGCTCTTCTTCCAGGCCCTGACCCTGCTCCTGGTCCGCAAGATCCCGGCGACCGGCGGCCCGGGCGGACTCCCCTTGCAGGACATATTGCCCATCTGGCTGCCGCAACTGATGATGATCGTCCTGGCGACGATCGCAACGATCATCATGCTGTTGCTGCGCCCCTCGCGCCTGGGCATAAGGCTGCTCGCTATCAAGGGAGACGAAACCGCGGCCCTGTCGCTCGGCATTGCGTCATCACGGCTGAAACTTGGACTGTTTTGCGCCAGCGCCGCGGTAGCCGGTCTGGCCGGCGCGGCGCACGGTCTCTTCACCGCCTCGCTCTACCCCAACGAAGTCTTTTCCTTCGATACCTCGCTGACGGCGCTGGCCGTACCGCTCGTTGGCGGCGTGGCCACCGCGAGCGGACCGTTCGCCGGCGCTCTCATCTTTGTCGGCGTGGGAGAAGTGCTGCAGATATTCGCGCCGGGACTGCATGTCGTGGTCATCGGTGCGCTGCTGCTTGCGATCATCCTTTTCATGCCGTCCGGACTGGTGCCCTTCACGCTGTCGCGCCTTCGTGGGCAACGCGCCAGGGGCCGATCCGGCAATCAATCAGGGGAGCGCGCGCAATGAGTGCGGTGCTCGATGCCCATGGGCTGCGCAAGTCTTTCGGCGGCGTCCATGCCGTCGCTGGAGCCGACGTCGCGGTCGACGCGGGCGAACTGCTTGGCCTTTTCGGCCCGAATGGAGCGGGCAAGACAACGCTCTTCAATCTGATCGCCGGCGAAATGCGGCCCGATTCCGGGACGATCCTGCTCGACGGCCAGGACGTCACCAGCCTTCCGGCGTGGAAGCGCGTCCGGCTGGGTGTCGGCAGAACCTTTCAGGTGACGCGGCCCTTTCGTGACCTGACGGTACTGGAAAACGTACTTGCCGGCATTCCCCGCGACGGCGCCACGCAGGCGCATGATGAAGATGCCTGCTACGAGTTGTTGCGGCGCGTGGGACTGGAGGGTCGCGCGGGAGATCCCGCCTCGCAACTCACGCTCGGCATGCTGAAGCGCCTGGAAGTCGCGCGCGTGCTGGCGCTGGAGCCGAGACTTCTGCTGCTGGATGAACCACTGGCCGGCCTTAGCGCACGGGAAGCCGGGGACCTGCTGGATTTCGTCGTGACGCTCAAATCATGGACGGCGATCATCATGGTCGACCACAATGTGCGCCAATCGCTGCCGGTCTGCGACCGGGCGATGGTAATGGATGCCGGGCGGGTGATCGCCAACGGAACGCCCGACGAGATCAGGATCGATCCGCAAGTCATCCGCGCCTACCTTGGCGAGGAGGCCGTATAGATGCTGGTCGTCGAGGATCTCCGGGTGGAATACGGAAAGGCGGTCGCCGTCGAGGGCGTCGATCTCGAGGTCGGCGAAGGCCGCTGGATCGCATTGGTCGGTTCCAACGGAGCCGGCAAATCCTCGTTGATGCGCGCGGTCATGGGGCTGGTGCGCCATAAGGGCCGCATCACGCTCGATGGCGCCGACCTTCGCACGATGCCGGCATGGGAACGCCAGAAAGCCGGGCTGGGCTTCGTGCCCGAAGGCCGCCAGCTCTTCAGCGAGATGACGGTCGAGGAAAATCTTCGCGTCGGCGGATACAATTGCTCGCCGCAGGAGACACGCCGTGGGCTCGAACATGCCTTCGGGCTGTTTCCGCGACTGGCGGAACGGCGAGCGCAGACCGCCTCCACCCTCTCGGGCGGCGAACAGCAGATGCTGGCGCTCGGGCGTGCCCTTGTCGCGCGGCCAAGGCTGCTTCTTATCGACGAGATTTCCTGGGGCCTGATGCCGATCCTGGTCGCCCAGGTCTTCGCGCAATTGCAGGCGCTGCACGGCGAGGGCCTGACGATCCTTCAGGTCGAGCAGAATACCCGAGAAGTATTGCGTCATGCCGAGCACGCCTATGTCATGGCTGCCGGGCAAATCCTCTTTGATGGACCGGCAGCCGACGTTGCCCGCGATCCGCGCGTGCTAGAAAGCTATGTCGGATAGAGAAATGGATTTCACATGGATGTGCCGATGAATTCCCCTGCCCAGGCCGCTTCCGAGAAAGCGATCACCGGCTGGCAGCCGCTCAGCGATATACGCGTGCTGGATTTCTCGCTTCTCCTCCCCGGCCCGTTCACGACGCTGGCGCTGGCCGATCTGGGAGCGGACGTGCTGAAGGTGGAGCCGCCGGCCGGTGATTTCGCGCGCCGCATGCCCTCTTCGCTGTTTCGCATGGCCAACCGTAACAAGCGCAGCATGGTGCTCGACCTCAAGCACCCGGATGCGGGCGAACTCGTGAAGAGACTTGCTCTGTGGGCGGATGTCGCCATCGAGGGGTTTCGTCCAGGCGTGGTCGAGCGTCTCGGCGTCGGCCCGGCCGTGCTGCGCGGCTACAACCCGAAACTGATCTATTGTTCATTGTCGGGATTTGGGCAGACCGGGCCGTCGAGCCAGATCCCCGGACACGATCTCAATTATCTATGCGCGGCCGGGGTCATGGCGCTTTCGGGCCATTGGGGCGAGAAGCCGCGGCGTTCCGCGATCCCGGTCGCCGATCTGGCGGGAGGAACCTACGCCGCCATCGCCATCCTCTCGGCCCTGCACGAACGAAGCCGCGACGGAAAGGGCCGCGTGCTCGACCTGAGCCTCACGGAGGCTGCCATGTCCTTCGCCTCGATAAGGCATGGCCTGGACCTTGATGACGCATCGCAGGAGCATCTCTGGCCGACCAACGACCTGTTCGAGACCGCCGATGGCCGGCATATCGCGCTCGGCATCGTCGAGGAACAGTTCTGGCGCAACTTCGTCGCCGCCGCCCGTGACATCGCGCCTGACCTCGAGGACGAGCGCTATTCGTCCGAGCCACGGCGCCGCGCCATCGGCGATGCACTCTCGGCGCGCATGGGAGAAGTGATGCTCATGCGCGATGCGGCGGACTGGCTGGCGCGCTTCGAGCGCCATGACGTGCCGGCGCAACTGAGCCTCACGCCGGCGGAGGCGAGCCGCAGCCCACAGATATCGGATCGCCGCATGGTGATGAAGATGTCCGGCGAGCGGCACATCCCCTTCCCGGTCCACGTCGACGGGGAGCGCGGCGGGGCTTTGCGCGCCAACGCGCCGGCGACGGGAGAGCACACCGCCGCGGTTCTGGAAGAACTCGGTTTCAGTCCGGCAGAAATTGAAACACTGGCGGGCTCGGGCCTCGTTTCACCGCGCGCCGAGCAGGGAGAGGAAATGTGAGCGGTCCGCTGGATGGTGTGCGCGTCATCGACATGACGATGAACGTGATGGGACCCTATGCGTCTCAAATTCTCGGCGACATGGGCGCGGATGTCTGCAAGATCGAACCTCCCGAGGGGGATACGTTGCGTGGTGTCGGCCCGGCACGCAGCGAGGGCATGGGGCCCTATTTCATGAATCTGAACCGGAACAAGCGCAGCCTGGCGCTTGACCTCAAAAAGCCAGGGGGCGGAGATCTGCTGCGTCGCCTTCTCGCGCAGGCGGACGTGCTCCTCTACAGTTTTCGGCCAAAGGCGATGGAGCGGCTGGGCATCTCATACGCTCAAGTTGCCGCCATCAACCCGCGCATCATCTATTGTGGCACGTTCGGCTACGGGCAAGCCGGTCCCTATGCCGATCGGCCTGCCTATGACGATCTGATCCAGACGGCGATCGGGATGCCAGTTCTCCAGGCACGCGGCATGGACGAGCCCACCTTCGTTGCAATGGCGATCGCGGATCGGACTGTGGGCGTAATGGGGGCTTCGGCGGTCGGGATGGCGCTTTATTACCGCGAACGGACGGGAGAAGGCCAGGCGATCGATGTGCCGATGTTCGAGAGCATGGCGGAATTCGTCATGGGAGATCATCTCTACGGCAGGACCTTCGAGCCGCCGCTCGGGCCTACCGGCTATGTCCGCATGCTGGACATCAACCGCAAGCCATATCCCACAAAGGACGGTCATATCGGAGTGCTCGTCTATAACGACAAGCACTGGCGGCGTTTCTTCGCCGGTATCGGCAGGGACGATCTGGCCTCCGACGCCCGTTATGTAACCATCGCCGGGCGCACGCAAAACATAAGCTTCCTGTATGGCTTTCTCGCCGAAACGCTTCTGACCCGCACCACCGACGAGTGGCTTGCCTTTTTCGCGGAAACCGACATTCCGGCCATGCGCCTGAACACACCCGACGGCCTAATCGAAGACGAGCACATGGCGGCAATCGATTTTTTTAAATTGACCGAGCATCCCACAGAAGGCTTGATCCGCAACATGGGCATCCCCCAGACCTGGTCCAGAAGCCAGCCGGATATCAGACGGCTCGCGCCCCGATTGGGCCAGCACTCGGCGGAAATCCTCAGCAACTTCGATTTTTCCGCTCCAGAGATCGATGCGCTGCTTGCCCAAGGCATTATCCGCACCTGAGGCACTGCTGCTCGCAAATGCTTGAAAAATGGTGCCCAGGGGCGGCATTTACATGCCACCTCAGCGTGTTGCAAGCTGTCTCAAACTTTGTTCAAATGCAGAGGTTTAGCGGATTCTTTGTCTCAGACCGTCGCAACAGATTGCAACCTATCATAGATGGAAAGGTGGATTTAGCGGTGGTTCATGATAGGTGGATAGGGAAATTTCGGAAAGGTGGATGCGATGCGCGCCCTCAACAGGCTAAGTGCCATTGCCGTCAAGAACTTAGCGTCGGGGAAATACGCCGACGGAGGTGGATTGTGGTTACTCAAGCGCGATGGCGGCGGAGGCCAATGGTTTTTGCGTTACACCATGCACGCCAGGGTGCGGGAAATGGGCCTTGGTTCGATCAGGGAAGTCAGCCTCAAGGAAGCGCGTGATACGGCCGAGAAGTGGCGTGCGGTAAAGCGGGCCGGAAGAGACCCCATCAAGGTGAGGAACCGCGAGAAGCGGGAAGCCGCGCGTGACGCACACCTTTTGACCGACATAGCCAAGGACGCCTTTGAATCGCGCAAAGCGGAACTCAAGGGAGACGGGAAGGCTGGGCGGTGGTTTTCGCCGCTGGAACTGCACGTGCTGCCTAAGCTTGGAAAGGTGCCGGTCGGTGAAATCGACCAGCGCGATATACGAGATGTGTTAGCGCCTATTTGGCATGTCAAAGCCGACACGGCGCGCAAGGCAATAAACCGGCTAAATATATGTCTCAAGCACGCCGCCGCGCTGGGAGTGGACGTGGACCTACAGGCCACGGACAAGGCAAGGGCCTTGCTGGGTAAGCAGCGGCACAAGGCCAAAAACATCCCCGCCATGCCTTGGTCGCATATACCGGCATTTTACGCGAAGCTGAAAGACGACAACATCACGCATTTGGCCTTGCGCTTGCTCATACTCACCGGGGTGAGATCAGCCCCTATCAGGTTCATTCACGAGGATCAGATAGAGGATGACGTTTGGACCGTACCGGCTGAGGCCATGAAGGGACGGCGGACGCCACCACGGAATTCAGGGTGCCCTTGTCGGCGGAAGCGCTCACCGTGATTGAGAAGGCGCAAAAGTTTGAACGTGACGGCTACCTTTTTGCCAACCCCCATAAGGGCGTCATTAGCGACATGGCGATGAGCCAGCACATGAAGCGCGCTGGACTAGATTACCGACCGCATGGCTTCAGATCATCATTACGGGACTGGCTGGCGGAAAGTACCGAAGCACGGCATGAGGTGGCCGAAATGATGATTGGCCACGTGATGGGATCAAGCGTTGTGCGGGCCTACCGTCGCACCGACTTTTTGGATGAAAGGCGTGATTTGCTGGAACGCTGGGCCAGCCATGTCACGAGCCACGTTGGGAAAAACCACCGTGCGCGTGTGAGGCTATAGGGCCGAACGGAACAAAGCAAATAGGCGTGGCTTATCAGTGAATTTATTTCTGTATGCTTGCTGTCTAATGTTGCTAGCATACAGAAATTTATTGAGAAATCGTTAGAACACGACGCCGGTGCCAGATATATTGCCATAATCACGAATTGTTCGGAGTAGGGCGATGACGCACGGTGAGAAACTTTTGACCGTCAAAGAAGTGGCCGGATTGATACGGGTGTCGGTAGCAACCATATGGCGCAACGTAAAATCTGACACCTTGCCGGGGCCGATCAGGATCGGCGGGCGTACATTGTGGGTTGAGCCAGAAATTCTGGCCATGATTGAAAAGAAAAAAGCCGCCCGCCATATGCCGTCGCCTGCCGCAGGACCATTACCCCGCTTGTGGAGAACAAGGACCAAGAAGGGGCGGTTGCGGGTGCGGCTGGAAGAAGCGGCCTGAGAAGAAGTCCCTGAGGCGAGAAGCGGCCACGCGAAGGCTTTGCGGGACCGGCAATGTCACAGCCTTTGACCATACCGGGTGTCGGCGAATTTTTCGTCAGCTACGACCGACTTCGATTGCTGTCGTCAGCAAGCCCATACGAGTTGCGCCGGGTGCTCACAGACGCTGGCTTCAAAAAATGGGTTCATGATTTTCAAGTGAAAAGACCACCATGGCGGAGTACAGGCTACCGCTCAAGGCTGGAATTTACCCCTGTAAATGGGTCAACCGCCCTTGAATGGCTTGAATTGAACGAGGGCCTGCTGGGAAGTTACAGTTTCACGAAGGTGGAGGTAGCGTGTGACGGCGCTGCTACCGAGATAGCCATGCTAAGGGAACTCATGGCCCGGTTGATCAAGACTATTGCCAAGCCAAGAGCCACACGAGGACACCTGCTTGCAGCGCGAGAGGGTGCGAAACGGCAGTTCAAAGCCCCCGATCCCGATCAAGCCACTATTTATGTCGAGAACCGTGGTTCGTCGGTTGCGCTGAAATTCTATAGCCGCTTCGCGAAAGCGCCCGACGGAAAGTTGACGAACGACATGCTGGCCCGCATGGAACTGACGATCGCTCGATCGTCAGCGGTCAGGTCAAAGCTTGGTGGAAGCCATGTCACGGACCTTTTGAAAGCCAACCTGCCGAAAGTGGTGCGGAAGCAGCTTCACCTTGAGACGGTAGATCCCGTTGAAGTCGGGAACTTGGTTGGAACCGCGATGAACGATAAGCGCCCCATGAGCCAAGGCGCGTCACATTGGCCGGTGCCGCGTGGCTACGCCAACAAGGACGATTACCTTGCTACGCGACGAGCCTACATGATGCTGAGGCACTATGCAGCAAACAGGTTTTACGATGAGCTCAGGTTATATGCTGCAAGGAAACGACGATTGTTGCCAAACTGGGAAGATATTTTGCTGACCGGCTTGCAATCGCCAATCGAAATAAGGAGCGTTTTAAAGAAGCTACACCAGAGTAACCCCGCAATCACCGACTACAGGATTAATAAATGTTTTAGACGAATTGCGTGGCGAAAACGAGTGAGGATACCACTGCTGAAGAAAGTTCGCCTACCG